>JAVJOD010000006.1:0-628135 GCA_040216915.1 Cyclobacteriaceae bacterium | reverse complement strand
GTCCATTAACAGGGTGCGTGCGTTTAGCGTGGAGAAAGCTCAGACCGTGTCTTCTTCACTGGAGCCATCACAAATAGTTTATGCAGCCACTTTGAGTGCGTTGTACGATGGAGCTGCCAGCGATGCGGAGAGAATGGCGATCATAGGCAAGGAGTACTGGAAGGCACTTTGGGGCAATGGTTTGGAGGCGTACAACCTGTATCGCAGGACCAGTACACCTACGGATCTTCAGCCGATGCGAGCTGTACCGGGCACCGAGGGTCCTTTCTGGCGCTCTATTGTGTATCCGGCTGTTTATGCCAACTTAAATGCAAACGCGGCTTCCAATGAAGGGAAGGCCACGCGTAAAGTATTTTGGGATGGTAATCCGGACAACCTAAACTAAATGTAAGGCTAAATGTAAAGATTTGCTGGTTGCCCTTGCCGATGAGGTGAGGGCGACCAGTCAGGTCTTAGACTAAAAAATACAGACATGAAAACAATATTTAATAGATTAACCATCCTGACGATGATCGTGCTGGTGTTAGCCTGTACGGATGAGTCATTGGATCCCTTTATCCTGAAAGACCTTCAGAAGGGTTCATTGCTGGCTCTTCGCGGTAATGATGGCTCGGCAGGAACATTGGATCCAGACCAGAACTTTTTCTTCAAGGATGATGTGCAGACCACGGACGCGTTCAGCTATGTAGCAGACTTTATCTCAGAAGATCAGACTCTGCTTCAGAGTGTGCAGGTGTATGCCAAGACACCAACTAGTACCCGTACACTAGTGACCACGATCGATGCGAGTGGTTGGACGATCCCTACAGGAGGATTTGCTAAACAGGGTACCGTAAGTGTGGCTTTAAGTGCTATACTTTCGGCCTTGTCAATTACAGATGCCACTACGTTGAGTCGTACGGATCTGGTGATTACCTCAGACCTGTTGTTGACCGATGGTACTACGGTACCTTCTGCAGCGATTGTAAACTCAGGTTTGCTTTCAGCCTCAGCGTTTTTCCCTGCCAGCAACCTGAACTACTATGCAGAGGTTACTGCGGACTTCAGGCCCAAGGCGACTACCAAGATGGCCTCAGGCATTGCACTTAAGTCAGGAGCAAAGGACACTTTGTTTATCACTTACGATCAGGATTTGCTGAACACGCCAACGATTGCATACAGCAATGCAGCGATCACAGGTGCTGGAATTGTAAAGACAGCTGATGATAAGTTTTATGACATCGTTACGGCAGGTGCAGGTTTTACCGGAAATGTAACTGCCACCATCACATTGGGTGAGGCAGATACTTATGGACCTACCCTGGTTCAGGCCAGTAAGACGCAGACCATCGTTGTGGATAACACCGCGCCTCAGGTTGCTTCAAGCACCACAGGCACGCGTGTAGGAAAAGGTCAGTTGGCTACGATCACGCTTACCTTCAATGAGAAGATGAGCGCCAAGTCAGCCGATGCGATCAAGATCACGATAGATGATCCTAACAACAGCATCAAGGACAAGGATATTACAGACTCCGCGTTCCCTGCTACCATGACGCTTGCGGCCAATGGATTGTCAGCGAGCTATGTGTTCCTGGTAGAGGAGTTAACAGCAGGTTCAGCAGTACATGGACCATTGACGTTGACCTACACAGGCGGAACAGATGAGGCTGGAAACGCAGTTGTCGGAGGAATCACTTCGGGAGGTCTCCTGCTGGATGTGGCTACACCTCCCGCACCGAGCTTAGCGTTGGCAGGCGATTATGACCAGGGCACCCAGATCAAGTGGAGTGCTACGCAGGGAGATGGAGGATCAGGAGGATCTGTTGAGGGTACAGTCTACTTTGTAGCAGTTACCGCAGGTTCAGCAGCTCCGACAGCGGTGGAATTTGACCAGGATGCAAATGCAATCTGGACATTGGCCACGGGCGTGACCAATCAGGGCCAGGGTCAACTTACTACTACTGAAACTGCTCCCGGCACGGGAAGTTCGGGCACGGTATTCAGTGCATTTACTGCTACCGGCACGTTTGATTTCTACGCAGTATTCGTGGGATCCACCGGAAATGTGAGTGCCATATCAGCTGCACTGCTTCCAGGCACAGCAATGTAAGGATTGATTTATTTCAAAGAATAGCCTAAGGGCGGTTCAAATTAAGAAGCCCTCCCTGACCTAGTCAGGGAGGGCTTCTTAATTTTAAGCCATGAAATTGGCATGTCAGAAAAATGAGGCTTAAAACACGCGCTAAAAAGACTTTTATTTCAGATTAGAGTGCTC
The DNA here is from genome assembly GCA_040216915.1 of Cyclobacteriaceae bacterium. Classification (GTDB taxonomy): domain Bacteria; phylum Bacteroidota; class Bacteroidia; order Cytophagales; family Cyclobacteriaceae; genus ELB16-189. Next base: position 625,881 of record JAVJOD010000006.1, on the reverse strand, counting down.
CCCATGATTGTTAACTCATATTGTGGTGTGTGCGAACAGCAAAATCAAAGTGTATTTTTTATTCTGCTCCTCTTTATTTATGCCTGTAGGAGTGATAAATTCAAGCCATAACTTTTATTATGACTAGTGACCAAATAAGAACCTACTTTCCTCAGTTCGAACCGGAACTCGCGCAGGCTCTCGCGGAAATTGGTAATGAAGTTGTCTTCAGTGCTGGCGATTCGCTGATGCAAACAGGTCAATATTTCAAGAGCTCATTAATAATAACAGAGGGAAGAGTCAAATTGTATAGGGAAGGCCCTGATGGGGAAGAGTTTTTCTTGTATTATCTGGAGCCAGGGAACGCTTGTGCACTATCCATGATATGCGCTACAAAAAATGAGGCAAGCCAGATTAAAGCGAAAGCGGTGGAACAAGTGAGGGCCCTGGCGATTCCAATCCAGCATATGGATTCATTGATGAAGAATCACAAGGCATGGTACTATTTTGTGCTGGAGACTTACCGAGAGCGTTTTGAGGAACTTCTTCAGGTGATAGACGATATCGCATTCCACTCCATGGATGAAAAACTCGAATTCTATCTCAAGAGACAGTTTCAAATCCTAAAGACAGATTCGATCAATACAACGCACCAAGAAGTCGCAAATGATCTAAGTTCTTCCAGGGAAGTGATTTCCAGATTACTCAAAAAGATGGAGAGTAGAAAGCTAATTCAGGTTTCCCGAAATGAAATACGAAGGACAGGCTTGTAGTTTCTAACAAACCTTGTAAAAGGTTTTCTTCTGTCCCTGTTCATTTGCCTCCAGCATGGCTTCTATTTTTTTTGCGGCCTTAGTAATAGCCAAGCCTCCTAAGCCAGTGCATCTCAGTGTATTGGGTATGGCATCCCCAACCTTTTTCATAGTTTCAATCACCTCATCTAATGGAATCACTTGGTCGTAATCGGCTATGGCCATATTTGCGCAAGAGATAGCTGTAGAAGTAGCCATCACATTCCTGTTGAGACATGGAGCTTCTACACGATCAGCAACCATATCGCAGATCAGGCCTAGGGAACTTTGCAGTGCCATAGAAGCAGCTGCGAGTGATTGCTCCAAGGATCCATCTTTTAATACCACAACTCCTGCTGCTGCCATCCCCGATGCAGAGCCACATTCTGCCATACAACCACCCACCTCCGCAGCGAAGGTTGCATGGGCGGCAATAAAGACTCCAATTAATCCCGCGGCAAGCATGGCTTTGACCATTTCTTCTTTCGAGCATTCAAGCACGGTTGACGTTCCAATAATCGTGCCCGGTAAGGCACCACAAGAACCCGCAGTCGGTGCCGCAACAATCACACCCATTGAACTTTTGACTTCCATCATCGCTGAGGTATACATCACCGATGTATTTAGTGCATCCCCCTCCACCAACGATTTATCTTCCAGCTTTTTTTTGAAGTTGACCGATTGACTTCCTAAAATTCGATCTTCGTAATGGGTTCCGGCAAGGCCGAGATGAATTGAATTGTGCATTATCTCCACAATATTGTTCATCCTTTCAATTACCTCCTCTTTAGAAATACTTCCCCTTTGACTTTCATAGTCAATAGCCAATTCCCAAAGCTTTAGATTTTTTCCCTTGTTGTAGGCTAACATCTCCTCAACTGTAATAAACGGAACACTAAGGTTCTTTCTTGACTTGATGGGAAGAACGGGTTCAATTTGTTTTATGAACAGCGCTCCCTCCAGCCGACTTATTTCTTCCAGAATATCCTTTGAAAGGAATTGATTAGATTTTACCTCAACAAAAGCAAGTGTGCCATTATGAATTAAGATATCATCTACTTCACAGGTGCTCTCAATAAAATCAGCCACTATGGCTGGCGACTTGGAGTAGATTAAGGTTTCACAGAAGTCGCCCTTCATTGACACTGCTGCGCCATCAATCTCGATCACTTCTATCATTCCACCTCCAACGGAGAGGGCAGTTACCTGTCTTGTTTCCTTCTTGTTTTTCAGGGTGATCTGGTAGGTATTTGGATGCTTAGCACCTATATCATGAATATCGATCTTTACTTTAATCCCATTTTCCTCCAGACCTTGCAGATAGTTTGGAAGCCTCTCATCATCGGCACTCCAGCCCATGAATCCGCTGTAGAGCCCCATATCCGATCCCTGACCTTTGTGGGTAGTAGCGAGCGAGCCATTTGGATCGTATTCAATATATGCCTCTTCGATTTGCGCATCCATAAGATCTCTGCAGATTCTTCCAATTCGAAGTGAGGCAGCACAATGAGAACTTGATGGACCTCTCATAACCGGCCCAATAGCGTCATTGAAGATGCTTGGATAACTTTTCATCTGAGGTAGATTAGATGCCAGAAAAAGCTAGAGTACTTGGATCAATTCGTATGTAAGGTACAAAAAATCACTCCGCAATGCTATGCGTGTTTGCGGAAAAGCAGTCTCGAATAACTTGTTCTTAATGCTTGTATGTAGAAATGGTGTGCTGCAGTGCTTCAATTTCCTTTTGCTTCTGGGTAAGTTCCTTGCGCCATTTTCCTAATGGTTCGCCCTTTAGCTCATCAAGCTGTAGGGAAATCTTATACATCATATCTTCCAGTGCTTCCAGAAGGATGGATTGGTATTTGGGCTCAATTTCAATCATAGATAATAAGGTTTTACGGACCAGGTTTTTCGTAGCGACCAGATTGCTCTTTAATTTTGATTCTAAATGCATGAGGCACTTCCTGCCTTATGTAGGGAACCACAGTTTCTCCTGTGGTATATGGCCCAATGCGATCATTAATGATTTTCATGGCTTTGCTATGCTCCGGGCCCTCAAGTGATTCGTATTCTCCCCAGAGAATCACACAACGCCAGTCATTCATCTGCTGGATATCATCTACCTCAAAGCAAACCTGTGCATTTTCTCCCATAAGCTCCACCTTGAGACCTTCTTTGGAATTGCAGTAGATGTACCCATCCTGATAAGCATAAGTAATCGGTACGCAGTACAATTTTTTGTTGGCGTACGTTACGAGCCTGCCTATCATCGTACTTTGTAGCACGTTGATGATTTGATTGTCATTCATTTTGCCTAGCATGATCCTTAATTTAGTTGGGAGTAATCTCGGAGATATCTTTGCTCCTTTTCTTCTGGAGACAATACTAAGGAAATTTCTCTGGTGCTATTATGATATTTATCAGGGGAAGAGGTGATTCTAATTGGCTTCTGTTTGAGCGTGGATCTACACTTAAGCTTGCAGAGCTTCATAGTTTTGTATTTAGAAATTCTAGATCTAGAAATTTTCATAAAAAAATACCCCTACTTGAAAATAGGGGTAAGTCATTGATTATCAGATCGTACCAAAGGAGGGAATCGAACCCTCACTCCCGAAGGAACACGATTTTGAGTCGTGCGCGTCTACCAATTCCGCCACTTTGGCATGGGGATGCAAATATGCCTAAACTTTAAGTTTAAGGCAATCTACAGTTCAATATATTTCTGTAATGAAAAGGCCTGGGTGCGCTGTGAGAAAAGTGTCTTCACCCGACCCCAAACTTTGCCAAATAATTCAGATTTTCGATATGATTCTAAATTATCAGGATGTTCCCAATGACTTAATGTAGTGAAGCAAGTCGGGTCCGAGGCGTCCTTCAGAAGTTGAAGGTGTAAACAGCCGGGAAAATTTCTAATGGCCCCCTTATTAGAATTGAAAATCTCCAGGAATTCATCAACACCTGATTCAATAAAATGCATTCTTACAATACGAATAATCATTCCTCAAAGGTTATGTTAATGGGACTATCATATTCCAGTCCAAGTAGTTCACTTGCGTTGCCCTTGTAAATTCCGATTTCGAGGAGCCCAAGACTATTAAATATCAGGAAACAATCGCCCTGCTCAGTCTGATTGAAGTTGGAGTGAATTCGTCTGAACTTTTCCCCGCCAATTTGAATCGTGTAGTTTTTCCCTTTGCTAAGGTTGTCAAAGTCAATTTTGGGAACGTTGGTAATTAAGTTTCCATAATGGTCTACTCTAATGACATGTCCGGCAATCTGTCTTCGAGTGGCCTTCACATGTCTGTCGATCATCTTCTTAAAGGTAGTCATTGGCTTCCCCAGGCTGGTAATTGCCACACCGCTGGCTAGTTTGGCAGCAGCTGGAGCTAAAATGTCCTTTTCAGGGAAGGTGGAGTCTACCGCATTAATCGTATTTAACTGCACCAGGGTTTGATGCGCCTTTGAGCTAATCAGGCCAAATAGGCCATTGTCTACTCCTACGAAGAAGTGGTCCTCTAGTTGAATAGCTATGAACGGATCGCCCGGGTTTCCCAAAGCGTCTACGCCCACAAGATGAACAGTACCCTTAGGAAAATCTCTAAATACAGCACGCAGTATGAAAGCACCATGGGCCACATCGCATGCCTCCACCTCGTGACTTATGTCGATTACTCCAATTCCTGGGTTTACTTTAAGGATAGCAGCTTTGATCGCACTGGCGTAGTGATCGGTTTTTCCGCTGTCGGTAAGTAAAGTAACAAACGCCATTTAACGAGCTCTAGAGCAACCTGATCGTGTACTACGGTAGGTATTAATTTACTAATTTTACAGATCAAAAATAGGAGATTTCAACCATATTACTTCATTGATAGAAAAAAGCATTAGTCTTGAAAATATTTCGCTGATCGATTTCCTTGGTATCGAAAACAAGAATATAGACCAACTATCAGCAGCGTTTCCAAAGAGTAAAATAGTCTCTAGAGGGGATGAAATTTTGGTAAGAGGAGACGAAGAAGAAATCATTCAGATCACCGATATTCTAAACTCTTTGATTGATCATTTTCACCAGTTCGGAAAAATTACTGAGGAAAATGTCAAGGGCTATGTGACACAAGAAAAGCAGGAGGGGATCCCAAAATCAGCACAGGAAGGCCTTCTCCTGTATGGTACCAGAGGTACTCCAATCAAAGTAAAGACCGTCAATCAGCAGAAACTCGTGAAGGCAGTACACGAAAATGACCTGGTGTTTGCCTTGGGGCCCGCGGGTACTGGCAAGACGTATGTTTCCGTGGCGATGGCAGTAAAAGCCTTAAAAAGCAAGCAGGTTAAAAAGATAATAATTACGCGTCCGGCAGTTGAGGCGGGGGAGAACCTGGGATTCTTACCTGGTGATTTGAAAGAAAAGATCGACCCTTACTTACGTCCGATTTATGATGCGCTGCACGACATGATTCCCTTCGAAAAACTTGGGTTCTACATGGAGCGCGAGATCATTGAAATTGCACCCTTGGCGTACATGAGGGGTCGAACGCTTAACAACGCATTTATTCTTCTTGATGAAGCGCAGAATACCACCCCCATGCAGATGAAGATGTTTCTTACCAGAATGGGTCCTAACTCAAAGATGATTGTAACGGGAGACACTTCCCAGATTGATTTACCTTCGAACCAAAGGTCTGGATTGAAAGATGCGGTGAGGATTTTGAATCAAACTGATGGTATTGGATTTGTCGAACTCAATGAGAGAGATGTGGTTCGGCATCGACTGGTAAAAGATATCATTTTAGCCTACCAGAATACTTCTGAGCGACCCAATTAATTGTATTTTCTTTCGGTAAATTCACCAGATGCTAAGGTGGATACCCTATGTAATGATCAGGGTCGTGGGCTTTTTTGCTGTCGGCATATTGCTTGGCGTGTACCAACCTGATGCAATTTCCACTAAAACAGCCAGCTACCTCCTTCTCATTCTTGTCGCTGCTTATTTTATAGTGTACAGTGTTAGAAAGGAAAAGCTTACCTTAGGAATTCTTGGTCTGCTTTCTCTCTTTTTGACTGGCTTCATCCATGTTTCACTATTCAAGACTTCAGGAAGACCAGATCACCTCTTAGCACATATGGGCGAGGTGCACGCCTACCAGGCCATGATTTCAGATCTTGCGGAAGAGCGGGAGAACTCGATCAAATACGAATTGCAGTTACTGAGAATATATGATGGCCAGAATTGGCAAGAGGTCGAAGGTAGAGTCTTATTTTATGTTGGTAAGCATGCAAATGCCCCAGATTATTTTTATGGCGATGTGCTGATCGTGCAAGGTGCTCCCTCAGAACTATATTCTCCAGCAAATCCGTTCGAATTCGACTACAAGAGGTTTCTAAGCTTCAATAATATTTACCATCAGCATTTCATCAACTCCACCAAGAAACTGGTGCTGCAGCAGCGAGAGTCGAAGAGGGATATTCTATTTTACTCATATAAGGCGAGGCTTTGGGCAAAGGATCAACTTTTGACCTTTATTCCGGGAATAAAGGAACAAGCGATTGCTATGGCGCTCGTACTTGGTGTAAAGGATGGTATCGACAATGAGCTTCAAAGGGCATATGCTTCCAGTGGCGCTATGCATGTGCTGGCAGTATCTGGACTACATGTCGGTATCATTTATGGACTCATACTACTGCTATTTAAACCGATACAACATAAAGCGGGAGCGAGGTGGATTGTTGCGGCTACCAGTATTATACTGCTGTGGATCTATGCGTTCATAACGGGACTATCGCCATCTGTATTGAGAGCGGTTACCATGTTTTCTTTCATTGCCATCGCCAGGCCATTTGGCAGGGCAACGAACATTTACAATACTTTAGCGGGCTCGGCTTTCTTGTTGTTAATAATCAACCCTTTCTTAATTATGTCCGTGGGTTTCCAGCTATCATATCTGGCCGTGTTGGGAATAGTCACAATACACCGGCCGCTTTACATGTTAATAGAACCAAGACATCGTATTTTAGATTGGGTTTGGAATATTAGCTGTGTTTCGATTGCCGCGCAATTGGCGACATTCTCACTGGGGATACTTTACTTCCATCAGTTTCCCACGTATTTTTTAGTTTCTAATCTATTTGTAATACCGGGAGCAATAGTTATCCTCATTGGCGGTGTGGTACTTCTTGCAGTTAGTGCGTTTACTCCTGTGGCTTTATTAGTTGGGAAATTGCTTCAATATTTTATCCACATTCTTAATGAGATTGTGTTCGCAGTAGAAGGATTGCCATTCAGTCTAATAGAGCATATTTATCTCACCACTTTTCAGTGTTGGCTATTGATAGGGATATTGGTTGCGATCATTCTGCTTTTGCAGTTCAAGCAATTTGCAGCTCTCGTTGGCTGTGCATTGTTGGCCCTGGTCTTTTCCCTAAGTCAATGGTTGCACTTTCATACGGAGGTAAAAGGTGATAGGTTAATAGTTTACAACATACCAGGTCACACCGTGATCGAATGGATGTCAAATGGGTCATCGACATTTATTTCGGATGCTGGTTTGATTTCTGATGCGGAGCGTATTCGATTTCACATTACTCCAAACCGACTACACAGGGGAGTTTCTAAGGTGGAGATAAAGGTACCAGACCAAACCGTGTCGCAGGGCGTGAAGGTTTGGGATTACAGAGGTAATATTATTGGAATTGTAAGTGCTCCAGTAACTTCGTGGCCTGAAGAGTTGGCCCTTGATTATCTAATCGTTTCAAATAACGCATTCAAATCTTTCAAAGAGGCAAGTAGCCTTATTAATTTTAAAGTGATGATACTAGATAGTAGTAATAAGAGCTGGCTAGCCTCAAAATTTCTAGAGCCTGCTCTTTCTGAAATCGTCTATTCTGTGGCAGAAAGGGGAGCATTTGAAATAAACTTGTAAAGTATGGGTATTGTATTATTTGAAGTAAAGGACAGAGTAGGGTACGTAACACTGAACCGTCCAGAGAAAAGAAATGCTTTAAACGCGGAAATGGTCACCGAGCTAAAGAAGGCTTTTGACAAAGCAGAACAATCGTCAGAGGTAAAAGTGATCGTGTTAAGGGCAAATGGTGATGTTTTCAGTGCGGGTGCGGACCTTGAGTCCCTTCAGAAACTGCAGGCTTTTTCGTACGAAGAAAACAAAAGTGATTCCAACCACCTCAAAGAGCTGCTGCTCCAAATCTATACGATGAAGAAAGTGGTGATTGCCATGCTGCAAGGTCATGCCATTGCGGGTGGCTGCGGATTGGCAACCGTCTGCGATTTCATTTTTGCAACACCACAGGTCAAGATGGGATACACGGAAGTAAGGATAGGTTTTGTTCCGGCTATAGTCATGGTCTTTTTGCTGCGAAGAATTGGTGAGAGAAACGCAAAGCAGCTTCTTTTGAGTGGGAAATTAGTTGAAGCGAGTGAAGCCTATACTTTAGGTTTATTGAACTTCGTTCACAAGGCAGAGGAACTTGAAGAGGCAGTTCTTGGATTTGCAAACGAATTGATCAATCAAAATTCACTTCAATCAATGCAGATGACAAAACAGATGATTGCGTCTGTTCAGTCTCTTTCCTTGGAGGAGGGTTTAGATTTTGCAGTGGAAATGAACGCGAAAGCCCGCGACACAGAGGATTGCAAAAAAGGAATAGCAGCCTTTCTAAACAAAGACAAGTTCAGCTGGTGAGGTAATGCGGGAAGCACCGGAAGATATCCTAAGGAAATACTGGGGGCACCATCAGTTTAGAATCCCTCAAAGAGAAATCATTCAAAGTATTTTGGAGGGCAGGGATGTCCTCGGCATTCTTCCCACAGGTGGAGGCAAATCGGTGTGCTTTCAGGTACCCACGCTTATGATGGAGGGCCTCTGTCTGGTTATCACGCCACTCATTGCGCTAATGGAAGATCAGGTTGCTCAATTGAGAAAGCGAGGTATTGAAGCAATCGCAATTCATTCCGGCATGAATAGACGAGCAATTGATATTGGCTTGGACAACTGCGCTTATGGAAATATCAAGTTTTTGTATGTCTCTCCCGAAAGGTTGAAAACTGAAATTTTTAGAGAAAGGTTGGGTAAGATTAAACTATGCCTCATCGCGGTAGACGAGGCACACTGTATTTCGCAGTGGGGTTATGATTTTCGACCTCCTTACCTGGAAATTGTCCAGATACGAGAACTAAAGCCCGAGGTGACCATGGTGGCACTTACTGCGAGCGCCACTCCGGAAGTGCAAAAAGATATTATTGAAAAGTTAGGTTTTGAGGATCCTTGTGTTTTCAGAAAAAGCTTTGCTAGAGAAAACCTGTCCTTTGTGGTAAGAAAGTCGGAGAACAAAGAGAAGAGTGTTCTTGAGATACTTAGAAAAGTACAGGGCTCAGCAATAATTTATTTTCGATCACGAAAATCCACGAAAGACTTCTCTTCGTGGTTGGTGAGGTCAGGAGTTTCGGCTACCTACTATCATGCAGGTTTATCCTATGAAGATCGAAAACGTTATCAGGAAGCATGGGTCAGGGGAGAGGTGAGGATTATCGTGGCCACCAATGCTTTTGGAATGGGCATCGACAAAGCTGACGTGCGCTCAGTTATTCATATGGACTTGCCGGAAAACCTGGAAGCGTTTTATCAAGAAGCAGGAAGGGCGGGCCGGGATGGTAATAGAGCTTACGCAGTGATAGTCTTTGATGATAGAGATATTGCAAACTTAACAGAGAAGGTACATCAAGCACAGCCGTCTCTTGAAGATCTCAGGAATACCTATCAAGCCCTAGCCAATTATTTTCATTTGGCTGAAGGTAGTGGGTCGGGGGAAAGTTTTGATTTTGACATTGTCGACTTTGGCAAACGTTTCAAAATGAAACCCGCTGTGGCCTATTCGTGTATTAAAAAATTGGAGAGCCAGGGGTTGATTGTGATGAATGAAAGTTTCTATCGTCCTTCTAAGTTGCATTTTAATGTGGACAAAAAACGATTTTACGAATTTCAGGTAGCCAATGTCCATTTTGATCCATTGGTTAAGTCGCTGATGAGACTTTATGGCGCAGAGCTGTTTTCTGGTTTTGTTACAATTTCTGAAGCTGCAATTGGGAGATCGATAAAGTGGACGCCTGAGGAAGTAAAGGTTGCGTTAGGTCAACTTCAAAAGATGCAATTTGTATACTACGAGAAGGCTTCAGATGCTCCGCAGCTCACTTTCCTGACTCCGAGATTCGACTCCAACCGACTGCAAATTGATGTAAAACAACTTGAAGAAAGGAGAGAATTGGCGCTCTCAAAATTGAAAGCCATTACCAACTACGTTACGCAATCACATCAATGCCGAACTCAAATGATTCAGTCTTATTTTGGGGAAGAAACTTTTTCAACTTGTGGAGTGTGTGATGTCTGTATCGAAAAAAAGAAAAAAGCCAATCAGACTTCCGTCTCAGATTTTCGCAAGAAGATACTCTCTTACCTGATAGAAAGGCCTATGACTTCTGAAGAATTGGAGAAAAGGGTCAATCCAAAGGATAGCGTGTTGTTTGTAGATGTACTTCGTGAAATGCTGGATGACAATGAAATCGTCTTTGATGAATACTGGATTCTTCGTAAAGTCGACTAGTCCAGTGCCTTCACTCCGGGCAAGATTTTTCCTTCGAAGTACTCCAATAAGGCTCCTCCACCTGTTGAGACGTAGCTTACTTTGTCGCTAAGATCAAATTTAGCTACGGCAGCTGCAGAGTCTCCACCACCGATCAGAGAGAACGCACCCTTGCTGGTCGCTTGCACAGTAGCCTCCGCTACGGCTTTTGTGCCTCTTTCAAATTTTTCCATTTCAAAAACACCCATTGGCCCATTCCACAAAATGGTTTTGGAGTTAGCGATCACTTTGGAGAATACTTCGCTGGCCTGCGGCCCGATGTCCAGCCCCATCCATCCATCCTTGATGTTGTGATTCAATGCTACTTCTGTATTTGCATTCGCATCAAATTTGTCTGCTATGACAGAATCAATTGGAAGGTGCAAGTCAACACCTTTCTCCTTTGCCTTCTGAATGAGATTTTTGGCAAGTTCTAATTTGTCATCCTCCACCAGGGAATTACCAATGGAGCCACCCATTGCTTTGAAAAATGTATAAGCCATTCCACCACCAATAATCAGGTTGTCGACTCGTGACAGAAGCTGCTCAATAATCAGGAGTTTGTCCGAAATTTTGGCGCCTCCCATGATAGCTGTAAAAGGCCTTTCGGCATTCTCTAACACTTTTTTGGCATTGTCCAATTCAGCGGCCATTACCAGCCCAGCACATTTTTGTGAAAAGTACTTTGCCACAATGGTAGTAGAGGCATGTGCCCGGTGCGCAGTCCCAAAAGCATCGTTGACATAGATGTCTCCCAGTTCAGAGAGTTCTTTGGCAAATGCCTCATCACCAGCTTCTTCTTCCTTGTGGAATCGCAAATTTTCAAGAAGTAGGACTTCTCCCGATTTGAGGGTTTTTGCCAAATCTTGTGCTTCTTTTCCTACACAATCGCTAGCGAATTTAACCGGAGTTCCTATTAGTCTCTCCGCGGTGCTGATAGTATGCTTAAGCGAATATTTTTCTTCTGGACCACTCTTTGGCCTTCCCAAATGCGACATAAGAATGCAGCTGCCACCATCCGCAAGAATCTTTTTGATGGTGGGTACAGTGGACCTGATCCTGTTTTCGTCCGTCACATTGAATTCCTTGTCTAGCGGCACGTTAAAATCGACTCGAATCAATGCTTTCTTATTGGAGAAATTGATATCTCTTATGGTGAACATGGATGGCTGTTTTTAGAATTTGTGCGAAAATAGTAAAATATGAATTCAGGCGTGAAGCTCAATTACCAAAACTGATACCTAATCCTTTAGCAGCATTTACCAGATCAGAATCTGATTTAACATAGTTGTATTCTTTTGTGGCTTCTTCCAATGAAACATGAGACACTCCATTGTTTTTCAAACTAACCATTTGTCCAAACTTACCTTCTAGCACAAGTTCAAAGGCCTTGACGCCAAAAAGTGAAGCGAGCACCCGGTCGAATGCGGTAGGAGTGCCGCCACGCTGGACATGACCCAGGACTGTCTCTCGTATCTCGGCCGTGCAGCCAGCAGCCTTAAGTTCTTGAGAGAGTTGAAAGGCAACTCCACCGAGCTTCACATGCTCAGATCCCTTTTCAGCTTTGGAAGACACTACGGTGCCTCCAGATGCCTTAGCGCCCTCGGCAACGACAATGTTGGCAAAGCCTCGGCCACCTTGATAACGCTGCTCGATGCGCTCCACGATTTTGTCGATATGATAGGGGATTTCAGGAATGAGGCAAACTTCAGCGCCTCCGGCAATGGCGGTGTGTAATGCTATCCATCCTGCATCTCGCCCCATTACCTCCATGATCATGACACGATGATGACTCTCTGCCGTGCTCACTAACTTGTCAAAACTGTCCGTGGCTGTTTGCACAGCGGTTTGAAATCCAAAGGTCATGTCAGTGGCTGACAAGTCGTTGTCAATCGTTTTCGGGACACCGATAATAGGTACACCTTTGTCGAAGAGTGCTTTTGAAATTCGTTGAGAGCCATCACCACCAATGTTAATAATCGCGTTGAAACCTGCTGCCTTAAGTTTGGACGCGAGTTCTTCCGTACGATCTACGTACGCTACAGTGCCATCGGGAAGGATTTTCGGATACTTAAGTGGATTGGACTTGTTGGTCGTTTTAAGAATTGTCCCACCTCTCACATGTATGCCACCCGTCACCTTGCTTGTTAGCTTGATCAACTCCTGAGGATCATTGAGTATACCATTAAAGGCCTCGATGCTTCCATATACTTCCCACTTCTCTTTTTTTGCGCGTTTTACAATACCACGAATGACCGCATTTAACCCAGGGCAATCACCACCACCAGTCAGAACTAATACTTTTGACATATTTGAGAAATTTTGATCTTCAATTTAACCTTTTGCGGCTGCTCGATGAAGCCGATCGTTAATTGCCTTTCCGATTCCATGATCGGGCGCAGGCTCGACAAGTATCAAGTCTACATCCATTTGATCTAGCTCCCTTAACATGGAGAATAAGTTGGCGGCAGCCTCATTGAGGTCTCCCTTGGGTGACAGTACTAAAGCTGTGTCACTGTCAATATCACTACTTTTGAATAGCAGAATACCAATATTGCGATCATTTGATTTAGCTCGAATGTCTTTCAAAGAACTAATTCGCAATTTCTTTTTAGGTGCATAGTGACTGTCCAGTTGCCCCGGAGCAAGTGGGTTGGAATTGTTGCTCAACCTTTCCTCGACAGGACCAACAATCGCTTCAATATCGGCCTGATTAATACCACCGGCTCTATAAATAATTGGCATGGTATCGTCAAAACCTACTATAGTTGATTCGATGCCTACACGGCACGGACCTCCGTCAAGGATGTATTCTACCTGATCACCTAGTTGATCGTTGACATGTTGTGCCGTGGTGGGACTTATGTAGCCAAACGGGTTTGCACTTGGTGCTGCAAGAGGAAAGGGTAGTTTTGCTAGTAGATCTTGCGTTAATGAATGATTGGGGCAACGTATGCCAACCGTGTCTAAACCTGAAGTGACAACGTCCGGAATTGTTTCTCGCTTTTTTAACAGCATGGTTAAAGGCCCGGGCCAAAAAGTGTTCGCAAGTTTGCTGGCTGCCTCGGGTACATATGCGACATATCGCTCCAGCTTTTCAGCAGCGTCTACGTGCACTATTAGCGGATCGAAGCTCGGTCGATTTTTGGCCGCGAATATTTTTACCACCGCGTCTGTGTCCAGAGCATTTGCTGCCAACCCGTATACCGTCTCGGTGGGAATAGCTACAAGGCCGCCCTTGGTAAGTAGCCTGGCTGCATAATCAATGTCCTGTCCAATCTTTGCCATTAATTGTATAAAGCTAAAATTAATTTACGGCAGATTTTAATAATTTAGCCCTATGAGCAACAAGACCAGATCAGTTCTTAAGGCGTTGGCGGTAATCATCGTTTTACTTGCCGTCCTAATGGAGTTAAATGTCATTATTATTCCCGCGATTGTCTTTTATAAATTTTGGATGGTGGTGATCGCCTTTGGCATTATGCTAATTAGCACCAAATAACGAGACAGTTTTGTCCTTCATGCGAAGGACTGATCGCTCCGCGTTGTATGCCTCCAAACTGTCAAGCGCTACCCATTGCATGTCGTTGGACTCGTGGTTTATAATGAGGTGTTCTTCATCAGATGCCAGAAAGGCAAATCTGACATCATAATGATCATGCCCAGGCATACTACCTCGCTGGGGAATTGGATGAATGTCAAGATCAAAGATTGATTCGCTGATCAGTTGAGCGCCTCGGAGTCCAGTCTCCTCTTGCAGCTCCCTCAGGGCGATATTGCAAAGATTTTCCTCACCGTCCGCATGCCCACCGGGTTGTAGCCACTTGTTAAGCTTAGCATGATGAAGCATAAGAACCTTTGTGAAGTTTTGGTTTAGTACCCAGGCGGAACCGGTCAAATGTCCGGGTAGGTGCGTTCGCATGTAGCAATCGCGATGGGCAAGTAGTTTTTTGAACCGGCTCAAAAACAAAAGCTCCTCTGGAAAAGAGGAGCTGTATACATTTAGTGTGTTGCGTAACTCGCTGCGATCCAACTTTTATTACTGGATAATGACAGTGGCCTTGTTAAACTTGCCTTCCTGCAACTCGCCTATTAGTTCACCGCCACCTGCATTATTGATGTCGCCCTTGCGAGCTAGCACATAGTAGGCCTTACCATCTAGTTTCTTAAACTTTACCACACCTTTCTTGTCGGTGACATCCTCCATCAAGATATTCTGTTCAGCCAGATAATCTGCTTCGTTGTCAAATATTTGTACCGTGGCGCCCTCTACGGTGTTACCAAGTTCATCTCTAACTGTAAGTGTAAGTGAAGTGTTTAGAATTTGCGCCTGCGTATCAATCGAGGAGATTGCCACAAGGAAGAGCGAAAGATATAGTAGTTTTTTCATTTGTTTAATTGATTGAGTCATCTAAGGTACAAGATTTGATTCACCTATTAAAGTCTAAAATGTACTATTCGAAAATGTTGATCAGCGATTTCTACTTATCGTAGCAACGCCACACCACCATGCTTTTCTTGAACACCAAGTTCTGGTCTAAAAGAGCTTACATACTTGATCACGTATGCATAAGAGCCCCCTGGTAGGGGCTGGCCCGCATTATTGTACGTGCCATTCCACTTAAAGAACCTGTCGTTTGACTGGTAAACTAGTTCGCCCCAGCGGTTGTAAATAAAGATTTGAAATTCATCAGTAATAAAGAATGTAAATACAGAAAACTCCTTATTGCTATCTATGGTACTTGAGGGTCTAAAGGCATTAGGCGCTTCGAGTTTGGGTATGCATTGATTGATCACCTCAGTCTCATCTGGCGCAACACAACCAAAAGTATTGGTGATTTCTACTTTGTATATACCCTTGCTGTCGGCAGTCAAGACTTGGTCCGTATAGTTTAGGGTAAGTTCGTTCTTGAACCAATTGTATTGACTGAAAATACCCGGATCCAGGTCCGCCTGAGAAGTGGCCGGGTCATTATTTTCCGGGTCATCACAAATAACTACCCGATTTGGAAGATTTCCCACTGGAACCGGAGACTTAATAATTTGTATTTCCGCACTCGATGTACATACTGCCTTCGAAATCTCCACCCGATACCTCCCTTCTGTGGTCTGATCAAGAGTGGCGGCATCTGCATTTACGATTGGTGTCCCTTCCAGGAACCAATTGTAAGTTACACCTGTCGCTCCGGTGGAAGCTGTAAGCGTGAAGGGCTGGTTATCATCACATGCCGGAGTGGAGGTCACCGAGGCAGTCACTGGCCCTACAATGTTTACCACCTTCTGCGGAGAAGTATAAACACATCCGTTCAACGTATTGACGAGTGCTACATTGAAGTTATTGCCGGTGTCGGCTGTGCCCAGCGAAACTTGTTGACCAAGTAAGTTATTTTGAAAGGTACCATTCCTAAACCACCTGTAGGTGTAAGCCCCGGAGGGAGAGGCCGAAAGTATTACGTTGTCAGCGCAAGGATCGCTTTGGGAGAAGTCAGGTGTAACATTGGCATCTACCACTACGTCACGAGTGTCAATGACATCGCATCCTGCAGCCGTTGTGGCTGTCACTTGATAAGTACCACTTGCATTGATAGTCACTACATCAGTAGCTCCACCACTTACTATGCCCGGGCCGGTCCAGGCATAAGAAACCGCGCCAGGCAGCGCAGCCGTGATGGTAGGGGAGGCTACACATAGGTCATCGGCAAAGGTGATCACCTTAGGAGTTACCGCTACTGCTTTATTGATTGTGACAAGGCAGCCTGTGCCATTGTTCTCATGTACTTCGACAACATAGTTTCCAGCTGCAGGTGTCAACTGAGCGCTTGCATTTAGACTCGCTGGGATTACCTGACCTGTTGTGCCATTTGTATAAGTATACAAGATGGGCGCTACTGGAGCACCTCCAGTAATTATCACATTGATGTCAGTGGGATCGCAGTCGGTAGCTGTGAAGTCTGCTGTAAACGCAGCGGGATCACTCAGGCCTAATGCCTGTGAAATTGTGCATCCAGAAATTTGGTCAGCGACAATAAATGAGAAAGTGCCAGCCCGCTGCCCGGCAATTGGGCCCACCGTGCTTGGTGCTGTTTGGTCAATTCCCTGCTGATTAAATCCTCCGGGCCCCGTAATGAAATAGGAGTACGGCCCGCCAGCAGGCGCGCTGGCGTTTAATTGTAAAGTGATATCTCCATCAGTACCACCGCAGCTAGTTGGCCCGTTTCCGGAAACACCAAATTGTGGAGAAACATTTATAGTGTACACTTTGTCTTCCACCGCCTCGCAGGTAGTTACTGGATCTGTTACAGTTACCTGATAAGTAAATATGCCAGGCAACGAAGTGTCCACCGCACGAACTTGCGAAGTGCTGGAAGGCACACCATTAATAGTCCATGCATAGGTAGCTCCAGGATTTTGAGCATTGAGTGCCGGTGTATTGGTGTCTTCACAGATAGTGATGTCTGGCCCAAAGTCAACTTGAGGTCTATTGTCAACAACAATGGTCTCAGCTGTGGAAGTACAGCCATTGGCATCTGTGTTGGTGACGGAAGCAAAAGAGGGATTGTCGAATGTCACCATTTGTGTGGTTTGCCCTGTTGACCACAAATAAGTTAATCCTGGGAGGTTGCCGGTGTTTGCATCAAGTGTCACAGAGCCAGTGCATAGCGCTATGGCTCCTGGGATCGTGGGCGGTGGCGGAGGTGCCACGATGGTGACAGGCTTCTCTACAGTAAATGGAGATCTCCCTTCTTGCACGAGGCACCGGTTGTTCACCGTGAGTACTACATTATAAGTACCGGGTGCAGTGTAGAGGTGGGTGGTGTCGCCAGGAGCAGGAGGTGGTAAGCCACCCTGTCCAATACCAAAGAACCAGGAAAACTCATCTATGGCATCGGTCGGAATCCCCGTAAAACTTGTAGGTGTACCAAAACAGATTCCATCAAATGTAAAATCCGGTCCGCCAAAGGCGTCAGTTATGATTTGAGTGAAATTAGGTAAACCTAATCTGCTATTGGTTCCCGCTGCCAATGCAAAACCTGAAAAGTTAATGGCGCTTACCAGGGTGGTGTCTTCGTTGGCTTGAATTGTGCCAAGCACATTGCTTCCATTAATGGCCATATAGATTTGACCATCGGGACCCAATTGAAGCGCTCCTAATTCCTGCGCAGGCTCTGCAGTGATGTTTCGTAAATAGGGTTGTTCTAAGGAATCCAGAAAATATTCGTAGACAGCAGACGGTGCAGGTGCTCCCTTTAAAGTTGCAAATAGTTTGTTGCCACCTGGAGAAAATTCTATTCCATAGACCTGTCCAGTTGGTTCACTCATATCGATGTTGCGATAGTTTGTAATAAGTCCACTTGAGTCCACTAGTGTGAATAGCTCTATTTCATTGCTTGTACCAGGATTAGAAAGGGCCACCGCCAGGTTTCCTCTCGGTCCAAGTTTCATATAACCTTCGCCTTCGCCAATACTTTTGAAGGAGTGACTGCTGCCGATGCTGGAGATTACAGGTTCACCAATTCCGTTGGGACCGATCGGATAGGCCCGAAATGTATTATTACCATACTCATGAGCAATTACCCAGTTTCCGTTGGCAACCACCCGCTCCGTACTTCTTGCAAAGAGTGGAATGTTTTGTTGCACTACACTACCAAGCCCACCGTTTAGCTTCAGGTCAAAAAGCGAGTAGCTTAACTGGTTGCCTGACGCGCCATCTATAGCCTCCGTGGTAAAAATGTAATAGAGTGTTTCATCCCCTGGCACCGGAACAATGAGCGCAGACTGGCTAGAAGCTGGATCACCGCCAATTCCGGTGGCGATTTCTGTGTGTGTTCGATCATAAACTTTATCGCCATCGGTGTAGAAGATTACTCTGCCGTTGCGATCAGAAATAGTGGAAGTACCCTCTGGAGCATCCATCGCACTGTCATCCAACGGGATGGGTGGATTGGGAAGGGGATTAAAATCAATACCTGCACGATTGCCAAAGTACCAGATGTTGGCGCGTTGGTCCATCAACTCGTACTCTCTCACATTTACACCGGCATAAGCTGAACAACCAGATACATCAGTGACAACTAGATAATAATATCCAGCGGAATCAGGACTTAGCGTAAGTCCAACATCACCATTTGACCAGTTGGCAGAGACGGGCGTCCCTCCTGAGACTTGTGCGGTAACTTCAAATTGCATTGGTGTGGAAGACCCGCGTGGAGGAGGGAATTCACTGCGACAGGCAGTGGTATCTTGTACAAGGGTAATCTGTAAGGGAAAAGGATTTATTGTTACAGCTTGTGTGGAAATTTGCACTTGATTGTTGAAGAAAGCACTCAACTGCACCGTGAACGTTTGCGCGTCTGCGTACGTATGAATTGGACTTACACCTCTCGCTCCATTGCCATCACCGAAGTCCCACACTAAACTATCTGCTGCAGGAGTCACGTTGGAGAAAAAAGTAGTGGGCGCATTTTGGCAGGTACCCACAAAAGTGAACCCCACGGCCAGCGTAATATCCTCACGTGGTAGGAAAGATGAAAACTGAGTGCCTGCAAAATCTCCATTCCCGAATGGAGTAGGATGGTGCATAACCAGACTTGCCACCGAATCAATATCATTTAGTCTGCCCACCAGGAATGGCCCACCAGATGTGGCTTGATACAAATGGTAGATGGCACTATCAGGTGCTACTTGCAACCCATAGCTCCTAAACACCGGAGCCGAAAGCACGGAGGTGAGGGTAATGGAAGTGTCAGTATAGTCATACTGCAAAACATCTGCATTAATACCAGCCTCACCATGACGTGACAGATAAAGGTACTGGCCTGTGTAACTCCATTCTATATCGAAAATGCTTTGATTCGCAACAGTAGGAAATCCTGTGTTTAAGATGAAGCGGTCAAAGGTAAATGTACCGGTGCTGTTATCGAAGTCGAAGATGTGGGCGTCCACATTTGCGCTTTGAGGGGAAACGGCAATTTTTCCAAGTGCTGCGTTGTAAGAAAAATTAGCTGCCGTAAGTGGCAATCCTATTCCCGCGGTCACAGTTGTGTTGAATGTTCCTGTGTAAGATGCAGCATTGATTAGCGTAGCAGCGTAGTTTTGCGAGTTCACTTCATGTGTAATCAACCAAAAGTCAATATTGTTGGCGTGCGGAACAACGATCATTGCTTCGGAGCGATTTACCAATCCTCCAATTGGAGTATTGACGGACTCCATATCTCCAAGGGCAGGTGAAGGAAATACTGCATTGCCAAAAAGGTTCAGGTCCACCACACTTCTACTAATCGAACCTCCTGCGGTGAAGTTTGCGGAATTTGTGAACACAAAGTATTTATTAGGCTGGCCGGGCACTGAGCTTATGGCCACCGGTTGGTTAGCGCTTGCATTGGCATTTAGTCCCGTGCCCGCAGGCATTTGACCATGACACGCATCGTACACGATGTTGCCGTCAGAGTAAAAGAGCAGATTTGCGTTGATTCGGTCCGTAGCCACGGCTGTTCCTCCTGTACCAAAAGGTGTAGCCTGGTCTGTTACAAAGGAGGCAGAATTATTTCCCCTGTTAAATTGAATCCCCCGATTAGAATTTCCAAAGTACCAATTGTGTTGCGTGAGGTCTTGTGCGTAGGTATATAAATTGCTGCCAAGTATTAGTATAATTAGCAGACTTTTCTTCCACACTTTAAGGGATCTAATTTTCATGCTTCACAATATCTCAACAACGTAACTCCTTCTTCTCACTTACTCAAATTTAAAACGCCTAAACCCTGCTAAAATATACATTTTGACTGAAAAAATCGTTAAGTAGCCTAAAGCTTCCATTTGTTTGAACCAACCATTTTTATAATAGTAGATAAACGGTTTAATTTGCTTTGATGGAGAATGTCAAATCCCCCAAGTTGTTGTATAAGCTCTTACTTCTTTCAGTATGTATGCTACTCATGCACCAATCGGTAACTGCGCAAGATCCTCAGTACTCACAATTCTATGCTGCCCCATTGTATTTGAATCCCGCCTTCGCAGGTTCTACTAATCAAGCAAGAGTTGGAATAAACTATCGCAATCAATGGCCAGCGATCGATGCAAATTTCACCACGATATCAGCCTACTTTGATACTTACATTGAGGATAAGAACAGTGGAATAGGGGCAATGATTACAAGAGACAGGGAAGGTATTTTAGGACTTCAGTCTATTAGCCTTGCCTTGCAATACTCATATAATATAAACATAGTTGAAAACTTGTCATTTAGACCTGGTGTTCAAGTGGCCCTTTACAATCGCTCCGTTAACTTTAGTAAGCTAACTTTTGGTGATCAGTTTGATCCCAATACGGGTGATGTAATCAGTCCTACCTCTGCTGAAGCGCTCAATTCAGGTGGCAATAAGTTTTTTCCAGATATTTCTTTTGGTGGATTATTTTATACCCCCCGAGCATGGCTTGGTGTGGCAGCGCATCATATTACCCAACCCAATCAGTCTGTTGTGGGGGAGAATGATAAACTGCCTATGAAGCTTTCTGTACATACGGGATATAAATTTCACTTTAGGCCGGGAGTTGTAGGTTCGGGTATTTATGCAAGGCCATCTGAGCGCAGCATTGCACCAGCCATTCAGTATAGACATCAGGGAGAATTTGATCAACTTGATATTGGCGCTTACCTTACCTTGGAGCCTATCATTATTGGAACCTGGTATAGAGGTGTGCCATTCAAAAGTGTCAACGGCTTCCCAAACAACGAGTCTGTCGTGATGTTGGTGGGCTTTACAAAAAAGGGAGCAAAAGATATTTTGAACATTGGCTACAGCTATGACTTCACTATCTCCAAGTTGGGTGGTGGCAGCGGAGGTGCACACGAGTTTAGCTTGGTCTACTCCTGGTCCACAAGAGATCCTCGCAAACCTCCAAAGGATAAGTTGATTATCCCTTGTCCTGACTTTTAGAAATCATTAATCATGCGCTCTCGGCAGTTTGCAGGAGTCATCGATGCCAATATGCATCAAAGCATCGCCAGCATTTACCACCGGAGTGTTGTTTAGCCCTACAATGTATCCAGACGTTGGCGCCTTTATTTGCTCTTTGAATTCACCAAATGGATCGGTAATCGTACCTAACCATTGGTTTTTCTCTACCATCTGTCCGCTTCGCACGCTTGCCTGAAATAGGCCGGCAGTTCTAGCTCTCACCCAGGTAGAGCTCCAGATAACTTTATTTTCCTCTGTAGGCTCTGGTGCCCAGTCGATCATGTTTAGATGTTTCATAAGGCGAAGTGTTCCCGCAAGTCCCGCTTCAATCGCATGGGTATCAAAACGAAGGGACTCACCGCCTTCGTAGACAATAATATTTTTACCTTTCTTGAAGGCGGTTTGGCGTAGCGACCTGGGTCGGAATGGTGAGTCTATGGTGAAGGGCGCATGAAAGGCGTTTGCCAACTCGGTGTTTTTTTCGTTTGACATCACACACCGTACCTGCGGATAGTTGGTGCGTGCTGCACCACCAGTATGGAAGTCTATACCATAATCAATGTAGGGAATAACCTCCTTCATTAGGTGATAGGCAACTCTGCTGGCAAGTGAGCCACTCCGATTGCCGGGGAAAGAACGATTGATATCTTTCCCATCCGGCACCTCCCTTGAATAATTGAGGAATCCGTAGACATTGACTATGGGCATGCACACTACCGTTCCACGCTTTGTCTTATTGAGTTCGCTGTCGAGAATTCGCCTCACGATTTCTACACCATTGATTTCATCACCATGCATCCCAGCCATTAACGCAAGGATGGGGCCATCCTCCAGCGCACGATTGATATATATAGGAGTGTCTATTTGAGTGTGGGAAGGTAGTCGGGCAATCTTAATGTCAATCTCTTTGAACTCTCCTGGTCGGATTTCCTGACCAGCAATCTTTACAACTTTCATAGTGTATAATTACCTTGTTGCAGCTGATGTTTTTCAGACATTCCGCTCTACATATCGAATTATTTCCCTGGCAATATCTTTTCCGGTAGCTCCCTCTATCCCCTCAAGACCGGGGGAGGAGTTAACCTCAAGGACCAAAGGCCCGGTGCTGGATTGCAGCATATCTACTCCCGCCACACCCAAACCCATTGCTCTCGCAGCTTTCAAAGCGGTATTCTCTTCCTCGTCTGTTAGTTCAATTATGGATGCAGTACCTCCTCGGTGAAGATTAGACCTAAACTCACCTTCTTTACCCTGACGTTTCATTGCACCCACAACCACACCATCCACCACGAAAGCACGGATGTCGGCACCACCAGATTCTTTTATGAATTGCTGGGCGATTACTCGTGCCTTTAGCCCGTTGAAGGCTTCGATAACTGAATGCGCTGCGTTCCGTGTTTCTGCAAGGACCACTCCTAATCCTTGTGTACCCTCTAACAATTTAAGTACCAGTGGCGCTCCACCCACTGAATCTATCACATGATCAATATCTTTTGTGTAATTAGTGAAAACAGTTTTTGGAAGACCAACACCCGCTCTTGCTAAGATTTGAAGGCTCCGTAGTTTGTCTCTCGATCTCACCAGCGCTTGCGATTCCACTGCTGTGAATATTTTCATCATCTCAAATTGTCTCACCACCGCTGTGCCATAAAATGTGACAGAAGCTCCAATTCTTGGGATGATCGCATCCACATCTTCAAGGTGGTTACCATTGTAGAAAATCTTAGGATTCTTTTTCTCTAGCTCAATGATGCATTTGAGGTGATCAACCACAATGGCCTCATGCCCTTTCTTATTTGCAGCTTCAACAAGTCTACGAGTCGAGTATAGTTTAGTATTTCTTGATAGAATGGCAATTTTCATTACGGTAGGGCTTTTTGGCAGGATCTTTATCCCAATGGGTTATGCGAAATTAAATAGACAACTAATCTTCTTTCGATTTTTGGGCAGCTTTCTCGTTGAAAGACACGTCTGTTTGTGCCACATCAATCAAAAATCTCCTCTTTAATACTCTTCTGCCCAAAAGTATGGGAAATTTCATGTTATCCCTGTCACTAAGAGAAAATTGAGTCTTGTACGTTTTGCCGTGTATCCGGACGGTGGTCTTTATTACATAGCGTAGCTCTGCTTCACCGGAAGAACTCTTGATCTCTCTTTGATCAAACTCGTCAAAGGTAAATTTCATTCCAGTAAATTCTGGATGCTCCTCATCAAGTAGCACAAATTCCAAACGACCATCTACGACCTTCGCACTGGAACAATGAAGACTGCTGGTGTAGGCACCAGTGTCGATTTTTGCGTGAATGTCAACCAGGCCCAAACCTGGCAAATCCACTCTATCAGATCGGCCTAGAATTTTCATAAATGGGCTCGAAACCTACCCGAAATAATTCGAATTTGAAAGCGCATCGGGTAAATGACCAGGGCTGACGAATCTTATTTTTGACATAGAAAACATAAATTTTAGATGATTTCTATGTGGTCTATGTTTCTACGTGGTATTGAATTTAAAGTAGGACCTCTTTTTGAATTTTGAATGCGTCAGCCCATGGGGAATGACGGACCTAATGCAAAAATGCCCTGCTCGGACATGGCAGGGCATTCTCAAAAAATATTGAATAAATTAACCTTTGAAGTAACGGAGAGATCGCAGGTTTTGTTGGAGGTATATCATCACTATAAATGGGTGATTTTCAACCTCCAAAGGGATTTATCGCTGATAGTGCTCTCTTCCCCCCACCCATCTTATTCATCGTCTTCATCATCTTGCGCATGTCTTCGAATTGCTTTAGCAATTGATTTACTTGTTGCACAGTGCGTCCGCTTCCTTTTGCAATTCTATTTTTTCTGCTTGCGTTTATCTTGTCCGGGTTTTCACGCTCTTCAATTGTCATGGATTTGATGATGGCTTCAATTGGTTTGAAAGAGTCGTCATTGATGTCCACTCCTTTCATGGCCTTGTTCATACCGGGGATCATTCCCAAAAGGCTTTTCATATCCCCCATCTTCTTTATTTGCTCTAACTGGGATAGGAAGTCATTGAAGTCGAATTGATTCTTTCTGAATTTTTTGTTGAGGCGTTTAGCTTCCTCTTCGTCAAAATTTTGCTGGGCCTTCTCAACCAGGCCGACTACGTCACCCATCCCAAGTATTCGGCCAGCCATACGCTCAGGATAGAAGCGTTCAATTGCATCCATCTTCTCGCCCGAGCTGGTGAACTTAATTGGCTTGTCAACTACTTTGCGAATTGAAAGCGCAGCACCACCACGAGTGTCCCCATCTAACTTCGTTAGCACCACTCCATTAAAATCAAGACGCTCATTGAATGCCCTTGCCGTGTTCACCGCATCTTGACCCGTCATTGAATCGACAACAAAAAGCGTCTCGGATGGGGTAAGGGCCTTCTTTAGCGCAGCGATCTCATCCATCATTTCTTCATCCACAGCAAGGCGACCAGCCGTGTCGACAATTAAAACCTTGACGCTATTCTTCTTGGCGTGGTTAATTGCTGCTTGGGCGATCTTTACCGCATCCTTGTTTTCCGGTTCTGCATAAACTTCTACGCCAATCTGCTCCCCGAGCACTTTCAATTGATCAATAGCGGCAGGACGATAGATGTCGCAAGCGGCCAGCATTACTTGTTTGCCCTGCTTCTTGAGATAGTTAGCTAATTTTCCAGAGAAGGTGGTCTTTCCTGATCCCTGCAAACCTGCAATAAGGATAACAGCGGGTGATCCATCAGTCTTTATATCCTCGCTTTGACCTCCCATAAGCGCAGTGAGCTCATCATTGGTGATCTTGACTAAAAGCTGGCTTGGAGAGACAGCTGTGAGTACATCCATCCCCATTGCCTTTTCCTTGATGTCGTCTGTGACCTCCTTGGCTACTTTGTAGTTTACATCCGCATCGATCAGCGCTTTTCTGATCTCCTTGACCGTGGAGGCCACATTGATTTCCGTGATTCTGCCTTGTCCCTTTAGGGTTTGGAAGGCTTTTTCGAGCTTGAGGCTTAAACTATCGAACATTGCGCTTAATTTTCTTTTGGGAGTGCAAATTTATAAAAACAAAGCATTATTTCAGAAATTGAGAGTAAAGGGGAACCCTCATTCAGGCACTGACTTATAGAATTTGCAGTGCCCGTTGCTTAAGGAGGAAGCCCGCATTATTTATTGCTTCGATTTCTGAAATTCCTTCCGTCCGGATTGAGATTACCTTTGCGATACCGATTGATGAAAGTTGCGATTGAGTGAGTGCGCACTGACCGCAAACAGCAATAAGTTTTTTGTCGTGCTTTTTTGCGAGTGTAGCGACACCATGCAAGACTTTTCCTGAAAGAGTCTGTGTGTCGATTCTTCCCTCACCTGAGATAATCAAATCAGCATTTTTGATTTTATCCTCCAACCTGCAAAAATCAATTACGAATTCAATTCCTCTTCTGATTTTAGCATTGAGGAACAATTTCGCCCCAGCGCCAAGTCCTCCTGCCGCTCCCGCGCTCTTAAAGTCTAAATTAAAATTCATTGCGCGTGCCACTCTTTCGAAGTTTTGTAACCCTTGATCAAGCATCTCCACATCCTTGACAGTCGCTCCCTTTTGTTTTGCAAATACGTATGCCGCACCGTTGGGACCGTGCAGGGGATTGTCCACATCACATAGCACCGTAAACCTGGTGCTGGTGATGCGGGGATGCCTGTTCTTTGTACTAATTTTTTCCAAGTTTATCAGGTTGGCGCCAATTCCCTTTAGGTTATTTCCTTGCTTGTCGAGTAGATCAAAACCTAGTGCTTCGGCCATGCCCAATCCCGCGTCATTAGTGGCGCTACCACCGATGCCAAGCACAATGTGATTTACATGAAGATCAAGTGCCCTGGCAATAAGCTGCCCTGTGCCATAAGTGGTGGTGACTGTACAATCTCTTTCATCAGCGTCTAGCAATTGCAAGCCCGATGCTTTCGCCATCTCAATAAATGCAGTCTTCTGGTCTTTCGAGATTCCGAAGCGGGAAACTATAGGACGCATCAATGGATCAAAAACTTCAGCGTCTATCTGCCTGCCATAGGATTGTTTAGTGAGCAAGTCGTCAATCCCTTCTCCACCGTCTGCCAGTGGCACTGACTCAATCAACATATCGGGTGCGAGCCTTGCCAGCTCCGAAGAGAGTATATCGCAAACCTGCGCAGCAGTGAGCGATCCTTTGAACTTATCTGGTGCAATTAAGATCTTCAAAGTTTATCTTAAAAGATAGATAGGATATGTTTCGCCCTTTTTGAAAGAGGTTACTTCCTCCGGCAATTCCATGAATGCGTTTACTTCTTTTAGGTTGGCAAAGTCGCCCGAGCCACCACCTTGCTTTGGATAGGCAATCAGCCTTCCGCCTTCATTTTTCACCTGCACTTCAAGAAAGTAGGTAAGCGGAGCAGGGAAGTTGAAATCAACTCCAAGCGTGGCAACATCTACGTCTGCGTTAACGCCAAGGCTTTGCCATATCCATTGCCTGATGTACTTGTAGAAACAGACCGTGGTTGACACGGGGTTGCCCGGAAGAGCAAAAACCGTTTTGTCCTGAGTACTTCCAAACCAAAATGGTTTTCCCGGTTTTTGCTTCACTTTGTGAAAATGCTTTTCTACACCAAGTTGCTCCAGCACTTCTGGCACATAATCAAACTTTCCCTTTGAAACACCTCCTGACAATATGATGACATCGTGAGCATCAAGAATTTTGTGTAATTCCTGGGAGAGTTTTTCCTTGTTATCCGGAAGGTGATGCAGTGTGGATTTACAGTTCAGCGCTTGTAGGGCGGCTTGTAAGGTGTAACTGTTTGATCTTCTGATCTGATGCTTATGCGGAGTTTCATGAATATCAACGAGTTCATCACCTGTGGAGATGATGGCGAAGCTTGGCAAGGATTTTACTTTCACTCGCGGTTTTCCAATTGTGGCAATGAGTGCTACTTCAATGGGGGAAAGCACTGTTCCGGGAGTGAGCAATGTATCCGACTGCCTGGCGTCCGAAGCTTGTGCGTGGATATTTTGTCCCTTAACCAGTTTGGAGGACTTGATGACGGCATGGCCATTTTCGATAGCCACATCCTCGTATCTCACGACTGTATCGGTATTTAGAGGTAGTGAACTTCCCGTCATTACCTCTATGCAACTAGTCTGCTCAGCTAAAGCGGATTGAGGTTGTCCGGCAGCAGCAATTCCTTCAACTTTGAATTCTGCACATCCACTCTCAAACGAAGCAAACTGGATAGCAATCCCATCCATGGCGACACGATCAAATGGTGGAAAGTCTCGGTCCGCAAGTATTTCTTCATCCAGCACCCGATCGATGCACTTGGTTATCTCCACCTCCTCAGCGTGTGGCTTAAAGTGATGCGAATGAATGATAGAGACGGCTTCTGCTACACTAACCATGAATATTTTAATTTTGCTATTCTATAATGATCAATAATCCACTTACTTTGACGAAGTGCACAAGTTAAAATTAAGGTTTGATTGGGATGAAAGCTAAACTATCACATGTAGACCGCAAAGGAAACCCTGCAATGGTGGATGTCTCTGACAAAAAGATAACCAAACGAATTGCTAAGGCCAGGGCGGTGGTTAACGTAGGGGAGAAAATCTTGAAGTTGATTAAGAATGATGAGCTAATCTCAAAGAAGGGCCCTGTGTTTCAAACGGCTATCATTGCTGGAGTGATGGGTGCAAAAAAAACAGCAGAATTGATCCCGCTGTGCCATCCCATCGGACTTGAGGATTGCCAGATTAAAATCAGTGTGGCGAAAGGCAAAGTTGTAATTGACTCCACCGCCACGATTGAATCGAAGACCGGTGTAGAGATGGAGGCGCTTACTGCCGCGAGTGTAGCTGCATTGACCATTTATGATATGTGCAAGGCCCTGTCTCACGACATCGTAATAGAAGAGGTGAAGTTGATTAGTAAAACAGGAGGTAAGAGTGACTTCAAAAGAAAATGATCTATATGGCTTAGTGCTAGCTGGAGGACAAGGTTCTAGGATGGGCACTGATAAAGGTGACCTTTCGTATTACGGCATACCTCAGCGGGAGCACATGCTTAATCTGTTGAGTGAATTCTGTTCAAAAGTGTTCACATCCTGTAGCAAAGATGCAGATAGCAAAAAGTATAAGAACCCCATCGTTGATAAGTATGATTTTAATAGCCCGCTGAATGGTATCCTCAGTGCCATGGAGGCACATTCACAAAAGGCATGGTTAAGTGTGGCTGTTGATATGCCCCTTATTGATGCGGAGGCATTGAAATATTTAGTGAGCAATCGCGATGCTACCAGATTTGCCACATGCTTCTACGATTCCACAGGAATTGTACCAGAGCCAATGCTCACCATTTGGGAGCCAAAGTGTCTGGAGCCCATGTTGGAGATGGTAAAAGCTAGTAAATGGAGCCCAAGAGATTTGTTAACACAAGTAGGAGCAAAGATGCTCCTTGCACCCGATCGAAAAGTGCTAATGAATGTGAATGACCGCGCCTCCTATATGGAAGCCTTGAAGATGATTAAGAAATAACTCAAAAATTCACCCTCCACAAAAAACCTTACAGGGCGCAATATCGCCTCAGCGTAAAGCTTTTTGACTTCCTCCAAAATTGCCCCACCGTAAACACTTTTTCTATCACTTTTATTGCCCGTCTCTAACTTCCTATCTCTCAATAGGATTTAATAAATGCATCAATTTTGGTGGTCATTGGTGTCCGATTTCGAGCTGCCTTATATGACCAATTTCATTAAACTTTTTAGGATAAAGTACATCAGGTTGCGCGGAAGAATTTTTCACAGATTCATAAATCCGCGCATGATATATTTACTATGTAATTCAAAACAGTTGGCATTAATGAGAATTTCAAATCAGTCTTCAGATCATTTTAACTCGATAGATAGAGACTTGATTATTGTCTTTGTGACCGGTTTTGTACTTGCAATTGCCATCGTACTGGCGGGAATTGTAGTAATTAACCAGATCTGACCAGGGCAGTAGTCAACCTGCGAGAGTGGGGATAGTTGTGATACCCTAAATCCTTATGGGTGAGCAGCTACCCACTCTTCACCATCTTCAAACACCTCCTTTTTCCAAATAGGGGCTTTGGCTTTCACATTGTCAATAATAAACTGACAAGCGTCAAAAGATTCTTTTCGATGCGCTGTGGAAATAGCAACCACAACAGCTACTTCGCCTGGTTCAAGAATACCCACTCGGTGTGCGATTGACCACCCCAGTAATGACCACTTAGCGCATGCTTCATCAACCACCTTTTGTATCTCAGCAATTGCCATGGCATTGTATGCTTCGTATTCTAATCGTACCACACGCTTTCTTTTTGCGTTGTTTCTAACGGTACCAATGAAGGCATTGACTGCACCGGCCTCAAGGCTATTGGAAGCTTCAATCACCTTCTGTACATCTATAGGTTTGTCCGTGATGCTGATCATGGTTATTAATAATTAAGATTGGACGTTATCCACCACTCACGGGGGGAATCAAAGCAATTTCATCTCC
Organism: Cyclobacteriaceae bacterium; assembly: GCA_040216915.1. Lineage (GTDB taxonomy): Bacteria > Bacteroidota > Bacteroidia > Cytophagales > Cyclobacteriaceae > ELB16-189. The sequence continues at coordinate 595,997 of JAVJOD010000006.1, read as the reverse complement.
CTCTTTGAGTTCAAGCTCATCAGGTGCATACGAGTTATTCACCGCGACCATCATGGAGTTGAGTGCCTTCATTTCAGGATAACGAATTATCAATTCTTTTTTTAATTCGGCTACATGGTTGCCGCTCATCTCAAATTTTAATTCTCTTTCACCCACAATTTCTCTGGTGATGCCAAATGTTTTAAGTGTGTACAGCATTTTATTTACTAATCAGGGTCTAATTTCTTATTTTTAGTGTCATTATTCCTACTTAATACCGTTAATTCATTGAATTTGTTCCGATAGTTGAACGAATGGAATCTGTACCAGGTAGCGGAATGAGCAGACTTTATGCAATGCAATTGAAATGATTGTTGACAATCACGGAAGACCCATAAACTACCTGAGGGTGGCAGTTACAGACCGGTGTAACTTGCGTTGCTTCTACTGCATGCCCGAAGAGGGGATCAAGTACTTGCCCAAGAAAGAACTACTCACGTTCGAAGAAATAATTCGACTTGTAACCTTGCTGGCAAAAGAAGGAATTTCAAAAATCCGCTTCACAGGTGGTGAGCCTTTTGTCCGCAAAGATTTTATGGATTTGGTGCATGGAGTATCAAACATTGAGGGCATTAATGCAATTCACCTCACTACGAATGGTGTGCTCACCGCGCCCTATGTGCGCGACTTGAAAGCTGCCGGGGTGAAGTCAGTAAACCTTAGTTTGGACACGTTGGATAGAGAGCGATTCAGGGAGATAACAAGGAGAGATGAATTTGATAACGTAATGGAAACTTTTCATCTCCTGCTGGAGCATGATATTCCGGTGAAGATTAATGCCGTGGTGATGGAGGGAAAAAACATTGATGATATTATTCCGCTGGTCGAACTGACAAAAAAGCATCCTGTAGCTGTGCGATTCATTGAAGAAATGCCATTCAACGGGGAAGGCAGCCACTATCCCAAGCTGGATTGGACCTACAACAAAATTGTTGGTTACATCAAAGATAACTTTCCGTCAATGACTAAGATTCAGGATGAAGCAAACTCCACTTCTTACAATTATAAGATTGAGGGTCATCAAGGAGATGTGGGTGTGATCGCTGCGTTTAGCCGTACTTTCTGTGGTACCTGCAATAGAATCAGACTCACAGCCCAGGGCACACTCAAAACTTGCCTTTACGATGATGGGGTATTGAGTATCCGGGATCTCATGAGATCTGAAATTTCTGACAAAGAAGTGATGTCACATCTTTTTAAAGCCTTCGGCAATCGTGAGAAGGACGGGTGGGATGCTGAGCGAAGGCGAAAAAGCGGATTGCCCGCTGCGGAGTCGATGTCTACCATTGGAGGTTAGAGAAAATACTATTACTTAATCAACTATATGAAAACTGTTCTACCATTGCTATTTGTACTTTCCTCGGTCGCGGCATTTGCACAGGAGCGAATCAATCCAATAATCAAAGACTATGGAGGTATATTTGATATTCCCTATGCAGATGAAAAAATAGACCCTACGCTGGATTATAAAATAGCGATTGAAGTAGTCAGGGCTAGCGAAAGCCCGAAGGAAGTCAACTGGGCTTTGAATAATGTAGCTCGATTGTTAAATCTTCACGCGATGGCAGGTGTACCCAAAGAAAAACTGCATGTGGTGCTCGCGATACATGGTGGAGCCGCGTTTACGGTCATGAACAATGAGGAGTACAAGAAAAAGTACAAGACCGACAATCCAAACCTAGACTTATACAAAGCACTTGAAGAGGCGGGCGTAAAGATTGTGGTATGTGGCCAGTCGTTGATTGCCCGCGATATCGACAAAGACAAGATGGTGCCACAGGTGAAAATTGCCTCTTCAATGCTCACCACTATGACCACCTATCAATTGAAGGGATACGCCATGTTGGTGTTTTAACCAACTGATGTTCTTCTCCATTACGACCTCATCTGCCAATTGCGACTGTCTCAATTCGCATTCGGTAGGCTTGATAAAAGTGAATCTGCTTGTTCACCATTGTACAGAAGTTTTCTCATTCGGAATAGGTGGTCCGGCTACTTGTAAATATTTTCGCTCAAGTTAGCCTTTGCTAGCACGTAGGGTTAACTGACAAAAGGGCGAATTTTCTACAAATTGCACTTCCGCCAAGATGAACAAGACATTAAGTTTTGATCAATTATGAGCCGACTTTGACTAAAAGTTTAGATTTAAATTCAATAGCTTTAAGCTGTGAAAATTAGGTTTATAACGCTTCTTGCACTATTTGCTGGGTTGTCGTTTCATGCAACTGCGCAAAGGGGAAAAATTACAAAGCCAACTATTGGAACAACAGTACTGGACCCAAACCAAGATGGGTACGTGTCTCAAACCACTGCTGGGTTTTCTAATGATGGCTACTATGTAGATGAATTTGAGACCCCCATGTTTGGGATTCCGATATTCGAAGACGGAGAGGCACTCAATGACATTCAGGCCGGAGCGGCATGCGGAACTACAGAATTGACGGTTGATTCAAGGGGATTTACGGCCTATGGTGTGCTCTCTACAAATGGAGATCTGATATTCAGATTTCGTATTGCCAATGACAAACCCAGCGTAGAGGCATATACCATTCTTATTGATACGGATGGAAAAATTGGGCCAGACGACCCAAATGCGAATGCCGAGAATCCGGGATTTGAGATCGACATAACCTTAGTCAAAAACAAGTCAAAGGGCGTGTATGTCTATAATGTTGATGGAATTGATAGCTGCCCAGGAGATGATTTATTTTATCCTTACGATAGCCACTTCCAAATTGCAGTAGCAGATATTGTAAGTTGTGGTAACCCAGACTACTTCTACGATTTTTACGTGCCGTTCGCTGACCTGGCCGCCACGTATGGGCTGACCCTGCTAACGGAATTACGTTTTGCAGCGCTGACTAACGTATCTGCAACCTGTGCATTAGGTGGTAAAATATCTGATATTGGTGGTGTTGACGATAATGACTATGCGGGTTGCAATTCATGTGCTTTTTTGGATTTGACAACTAACCAGTGCCCAACTTCACTTTCTAATCTGTGTCCCACGTGTGAAGGGTTTCTATCTGGGGTCACTCCAAAACCGAATTTAAATACTCCCCTAAAGGCTGGTGAGCTCACTGTAAGCGGCATGTCTGTACCCGGAAATGTTTTTGTTGATGTATTTGACGCGACTGAGACACTGATTGATCAAAAAACCACTGTGGTTAATGCTGACGGTAGTTGGATCACAACGCTTAACAATGTGCTGCAAGTTGGAGATTCAGTTACCGCCAGGGCCCAGGGTTTTGGTCAGTGCCAATCGGGATCTATAAGCTCTGGAGCTTCTTTTGCTATTGTGATTCTCAATCAACCTCCACAGGTAAATGGCTCTCCAGTAACACCAATTGATTACTTAGAGAATGGACCACCTGTGCAGATTGACGACAGCTTTATAGTGGCAGATGTAGACGATATAAAATTAGAGTCTGCTACAGTTTCGATCTCCAGCAACTTTGTTTCAGGAGAGGATGTGCTTTCTATTGGTCCGCTTCCTCCTGGTCTCGCTTCCTCCTATAATGCTGGCTCCGGAATCCTGACCATTACGGGCAGCGCTCCGCTGGGCATCTATGAGGCTCTACTCCAAACGGTGAGTTATTCTAATTTAAGTGACGATCCTGCTACCCTTGTGCGAACGATTAGGGTTATAGTTAATGATGGACTGGACAACAGCAACACCTATGAGAGGCAGCTAAATGTAATTGGAGTAAATGACCCACCAGTAATTACCGGACGCAGTGCGCCTGTGACCTTTGCAGGCGGAATCGTGATTATTGACAATACTTTGATAGTTACTGACGTGGACAATGTGCAGCTGACAGGAGCTATCATCTCAATCTCGAATAATTTTCTTGCTTCTGATGACCAACTCAACTTTGTTAATCAAAATGGCATTTCAGGCAGCTTCAATAGCACCTCTGGAATTCTCACGTTAACAGGTAATGCTACGTTAGCAAACTATACCACAGCCTTGTCAAGCATTGAGTTTGAAAATAATAATGTAGGTGCGTCAGGGCTCACACGGACCGTTTCCTTCGTTGCGGATGACGGTGTGGACAATAGCATTGCCTTTAATATTTTTATTGATTTTCCGGGGGTAAATAATCCCCCACAAATCGTGGATGGGAGCGGAAATCCAATCGATGATTTGTTTTACACTATTGATGAGGACAATATTCTCAGTGTCTGCATCAATGCAGTTGATCCTGATGGAGATCCAGTGGCAATTAGTTCCTTTGATCCCAATAGTGGCAATGGTGTTTACCTGCAAACTGATGACCTCTGCTTTTCCTTCACGCCAACTCTAAATTTTAACGGTACAGAGACAGCGCAAATTTCAGTGTGTGACCAGCTTGGATTATGTGACATTGTGAATGTTACAATTACAGTATTGCCTATAAATGATCCGCCTGTGATTGTAGTGGGAGCGATAAGTGTTGATGGTGGTAAGACTAGTGAAATTTGTATCTCGGTAACAGACGTGGAGGGTGACCCTGCAGCGATTTCATCAGGCTCCGCAAATGTTGGAATCGTGGAAGATTCTATTCTGGGTGATTTGTGTTTTGATTATACGCCACCGCCAGGCTTTGGAGGTGGGGATGATATTGACATCACCATTTGCGACATCAATGATGCCACTGTCTGCTCCAGTGCGATCATTCCAATCACTGTCGTAGCTCCGCCCAATAACCCGCCAAACACTTTAATCAACGGAGTGCCCGGAGGTCTTCTCACTGCAACAACACCTGAGGATACCCCTGTTGTGGTGTGCTTTGAGTCAGTTGACCCAGATGGGGATGATGTCACGCTCACTTCAACTGCAAATCTTGCTGGTGGTGGGTCAATAGCACTATTTGACAATATTGAATTCTGTTTTGAGTTTATCCCGGAAAAAGACTTTACGGGACTATCCCGTTGGGAAGTGGTGGTCTGTGACGACAAGACACCAAGCTTATGCGGTACGGTAGTTTTGGAAATTGAAGTTACTCCAGTAAATGATCCGCCCACTGCAGTGCGAGATTCTGTCAATGCGGTAAGGAATGTAGTTTTCTCTGGTAATGTACTGGAAAATGATTTTGATGTTGATGGGGATGCGATTCGCATCGAAGGTCAGCCAATTATGCCACCCTCCAATGGGACCGCTTTTCTATCCCAAGACGGCAGCTTTACCTACGAGTCTGATCGCAAGTTCAGGGGTATCGATTCACTCATCTATCAAGTTTGTGATGACAATGCTATCCCTGCTTGCAGTGAAGGAACATTAATTATTAATGTGACTGATCTTCCACTGAGAGCCTACCAGGGAGTCACGCCAAATGGAGATGGTGATAATGACTACTGGCGAATTGATGGACTCGACTTCTACGACCAGAACAAGGTGCAGATATTTGACCGATATAATAACCTTGTTTTTGAAATTGATGGGTACAATAATGAAAATATTATCTGGAGAGGTGAGGCCAATCGTGGAATGAATGTTGGAATTTTGCCAGAGGGTACATACTTCTATAATATCGACTTGGGTGATGGAAGCCCGCCCATTAGTGGGTTTGTATTCTTAAAGTCAAACTAAATGAGAAGGAATAATTTAGTTTGTTTGATCATTCTCTTGATCATTTGCACTATTTCAGCTAGGGGGCAGCAGCAGGCAACTTACGCACAATATATGTTCAATGGGTTGGCCATCAACCCGGCCTATGCAGGTACTCATGAAGCCCTGAGCGCCAGCTTTCTTACCAGATTCCAAAATGTAGGCTTAGATGGTGCGCCAGACACCCAAACCTTTTCGGCTCACTCACCCTTACTAAACCAGCGAATGTCCGTTGGATTCATGGTGGTGCATGACAAGATAGGAGTGATCGGCCAGACGGGTATTAATGCCATTTACGCTTATCGTATTCCTGTCAGCTTGGGAGGACACTTGTCTTTTGGCTTGCAAGCTGGGGTGGGAATGTACAATGCAAGATACTCGCAACTTGATCTGATGGACCAGGGAGATTTGCTTTTGGCGCAAGATTTGAGGCAGACAAGACCCAACTTTGGGGCTGGCTTGTATTACCACAATGAGAAATGGTATGCTGGGGTTTCCATGCCCCACATGATGAATAATGTGTTTACCAGAGGCTCTGACCTAAGCACGATTAGACAATCCACTCCTTTGATATTTAGTGGTGGATATGTGTTCTATATTAACCACATGTTCAAACTCAAGCCAAATTTTCTCTTCAAGGTAGTTGATGATAGGCCTGTTGAATTAGACTTGAATGCGAGCCTTCTTTTTGATGAGGTAATCTGGTTTGGTGTTTCTTACAAATTCACGAATGCGTTGACTATGTTAACTGAGATCCAGCTGACTGATCAATTGCGATTTGGTTACGCATATTCAATCACTACCGGACCAATCAGGTCTGCTGAGATGGGATCACATGAGGTCTTGATTAACTACCGGTTTAAGTTCAATATGAAAGGTGTCGTCACCCCTAGGTATTTTTGATAATGCGAAAGTTTAGCTTGATTATTTTTATCTCCCTTTGCACGTTCACGCTCTGTGCACAAAGCTCGAATGTTTCGACACTGTTCATGAGTACGTTTGAAAAGGCCGAACGCATGTACCAGCACTTAGCGTATCGCAATGCTTTGGAGCTATACCTGCATGAAGTTGAGCGACACCCCGAAAACAACAAGGCGCATCAAAGGATTGCAGATTGCTATTTTCGCCTTGGCAATATTGATAAAGCGGAAAGAGAATATGCCAACTTAGTGGGCATTGAAGGTGCAGACCCCATTTATAGCTATCAATATGCGCAGATACTAAGTATCCAGGGGAAGTATGGAGATGCAGAGAAATGGTTTTTGAAATATGCGAAGTCGCAGCAAGGTGACGTAAGAGCGCAGCACAAGCTGGATTTCATTTATTCGCTCAGTTACTACTACAGGGATTCTTTGCTCTACTCCATCGAGAATGAATCGTACAACAGCGACCAGTCAGATTTTGCTGCTCATTACCATAAAGACAATATTGTTTTTGTTTCTGCACGGGACAGGGATCTATTTATTAAGAAAAAATCTTTGTCTGCAATAAATGATGAGGAGTCTCATTTAAACGTATATACAGTTTCATCCAACAGTACTGCTGAGGAAGGTGTAAGGCCATTTTATCATGATGATCTGAATTCATCGCTTCATGACGGCCCGATCACATTCTTTGACCAGCAAAAACAAATTGCATTTACCAGAAGTAATATTAAGAACGGAAAGCCGCATGTAGGCAAGAATGGTAGGGTCAACCTAAAACTATACTTTGCCAGGTTAAACGAAGATGATAAAATGTCTCATCTTCAGGAATTTCCCTTCAACGACAATGATTATTCAGTAGGTCATCCTTGGGTCTCGGAGGATGGCAGCACACTTTACTTTGCTTCTGATATGCCCGGAGGAATAGGAGGAGTTGACTTGTATAAAACTACCATTGAAAATGGTAAATGGTTGCCGCCTGCTAATTTGGGTACCGCAATTAATACAATGGGTGACGAGTTTTATCCCTATGTGAAAAACGATTCATTGTTATACTTCTCATCCAATGGCCATGGGGGACTAGGAGGGCTCGATATTTTTGTGGCCACAATTTCGGATAAGGAGGAACTGCCTGTTAATTTGGGTTTTCCCCTTAACACCTCAGCTGATGATTTCTCTTTGGTCTTAGATAAGTCCGGGAGGGCTGGGTTATTTTCATCGAATCGGGAAGGAGGCTCTGGGTATGATGATATCTACAGATTTACGGTCAACTCCTTTTTCCTGACGGCCAAAGTAATTGACAGGGGGGACTCTAGCGCTACTATTGAAGGAGCTACCGTTCATTTATGGGATGAAAATGGCGAGATACGCAACAGTGCAACTAGCGATGCAAATGGGATTGTGCATTTTGATCTGAACTTTGATTCGGAGTACAAATTTTCGGCCGCTAAGCAAGACTACTCATGGGTGGACACATTAAATATTTCTACCTACACGAGGTTTATGGGTGGAGACAGCGTTCTTGTTCCTCTGTGGAAGCAGGATCTGGTTGCGAAGGGTACAGTTTATAGCAACGAGACGCAAAGCAGATTAATGGGCGCTGCAGTTGAGATTAATAATCTTACCGACCATCTCAAGAGTACTGTTGAAGTGGATGGACAGGCAGGCTATGCTTTTGATCTGGAACCCAACAAAGAGTACGAAGTAACCGCCTCCAAAACCGGACACCTAAGTAGTGGTTTCAAACTGAATACTAGAAATATTTTTAATGGTAGCTTGGTGAACGACATCTTATTGGAAGAGATTTTCGTGGAGAAAGCGATTGTCCAATTCGAATTTGATAGATATGACTTGATGGAGGGAGTGCCATCACAACTAGAACCTATCTTACGATCCCTTAAGAGAAATAAAGAGGCCACCCTCCATATTGGCGCGCATGCGGATTCTTTTGGCACACATGAGTACAATCAGGTGCTTTCAGATCGAAGAGCACAATCGGTGATGAAGTATTTTATCAACCAGGGAATTGCAAAGTCGCGCATTGTGGCCATTGGTTTTGGTGAAGAACTTCTCTTAAACCGCTGCAGTAATGGCACTGATTGTTCAGATGAAGAGCACTCTTTGAATCGCAGGGCCGAAATCAAAGTGCAGATGCCGGAGTAACGATCGGGAAAGGCTTTGCTTTCGCGATTTAGATTTTCTATTGCCTGAAACCTTCCTAATTTGCGATTGTAAAATCGCATGGGATTCTAATGAAGATAAATTTTAAAACTCAGGTCCTTCCTCATCTTATTGCTGCACTGGTATTCTTTGGCGTCACGATCATCTTCTTCAATCCGGTTTTCTTTGACAACAAGGCCATCAGTCAGCATGACATTCAGCAATGGGAGGCTTCCTCAAAAGTACTTAGGGACTATAGAGAGGCTACAGGAGATGAAGGGCTGTGGGCGGGCAGCATGTTTGGGGGTATGCCAGCTTATCTGGTAAATCTGGAATGGAGCAATGGCCCGATCGTTGCCATAAAACAGATTGTGGCTTTGGGATTGCCGCATCCTGTAATCAATATTTTTTGGGCATTTGTAAGTTATTATATCATGCTTTTGGCATTCCGGGTACGACCCATGCTCGCAATTGCGGGAGCATTGGCCTTTGGTTTGTCTTCATATATGATTGTTGGACTTGCCGCAGGTCACAATGCGAGAATCGGGTCAATCGCTTTTATGCCCCTTGTGATGGCGGGCATTCATTTGGCATTTTCCAATAAAAGAGTTTTAGGATTTGGTGTAACTGCGCTGGGTTTGGCAATGCACCTTCGCGAGAATCATTTACAAATGACATACTACTTGCTCTTGGTGGTGTTAGTCTATGGATTAATTCAGCTGATTGATGCAATCAGAGAGAAACGAGTGTTGCCATTTTTCAAAGATTTAGGTGTGCTCATCCCAGCGGCCCTGCTTGCGGTGGGTACTTTTCTTGGTCAATTCTGGGCTATTTCTGAATACAGTGCCTACTCCATTCGAGGAAAATCTGAATTGTCATCTGAAGCCAGTACAGGTAGCGGATTAAATAAAGACTACGCCTTTGCCTACAGCAGTGGCATGTTGGAGTCTATTACTGTGATGATTCCAAATTTTTATGGCGGAGCGAGTTCAAACTACCTAGTGCAAGATGAAGAGAGCGCTACATATCAGGCATTAGTGCGAAGTGGGGATAACAATACAGCCAATCAACTAGCGCGCTACACTTCTGCGTATTGGGGTCCACAGCCGCTGACCGCACCGTATTATGGTGGGGCCATTACGTGTTTTCTGTTTGTCATTGGAATACTATTTGCCGAAAGAAAATATGTATGGTGGTTGGTTTCTGCGGGCATATTAGGAATGATGCTAAGCTGGGGTAGCAACTTTGAGAGTTTCAACTATTTCATGTTCGACTACCTGCCGGGATACAACAAATTCCGATCGGTGACCTTTGCCATTATTATCCTGTTGTTCTCTATGCCTTTGCTTGGCTTTTTGGGACTGGAGCGGCTATTACAAACAGGCATGAACAAAGAGGTAAAGAAGAAGGTGGTCATTGCTTTTGCTGCGACTGGTGGATTGTGTTTACTGATTTGGATGTTTGCCGGGATGGCAAGTTTCATGAAAGAGGGAGAGTCGCAATTGCCTGTGTGGTTTCTCAATGCGCTTAAAGAAGACAGAAGTGCATTATTGCGTGGAGATGCGCTGCGCTCTTTTGGTTTCATCGTGGCCGTTTTTATTCTTCTTTTCTTCGATGTATCGAAGAGGATATCCGAATTTGGATTTTATGCCTTCTTAATTTTCATGATGGCTATGGATATGTCCGTGGTGGATAGGAGATATTTCACCACCGACAATTATCAGCGCAAGCGTACCGCCAGTTTTACGCCAACTGCTGCAGATGAAGAAATTCTGAAAGACAAGGGGCACTACCGTGTGTATTCTTTGCAAGAATCGTTTAGTCAGGAGGCACGCACAGCGTACTATCATAATTCTCTGGGTGGATATCATGGCGCCAAGCTGAGGAGGTATCAGGATTTGTACGATTCTTGTCTTGGCAACGAAACCAATGAGTTGATCTCAGACGCGCAATCGGGAGCACTTGATTTTGATAAGTATGGAGTTCTTAACATGCTAAATACCAAATACATCGTGTTTGGGCCCGACAGGGAAAATATTATTCCAAATCCTTCTGCAAATGGCAATGCATGGTTTGTGCGGCAGGTGGTTGGTGTGAATTCACCTACAGAAGAACTTTCGAAAGTTTGTGAAATAGACACCCGGGATCTTGCTGTAATCGACAATTCAAAGTTCAAAGTTCAGGACATCCAGTACGACAGCGCCAGTAGAATTGAATTGAAAGAAATAAATCCACAATATGCCAAGTATGAGTCTTTATCGTCAGTAAATGGTTTGGCGGTCTTTTCGGAAATATATTATCCCAAAGGGTGGAAGGCTTTTATCGATGGGGAGGAGGTAAATATCTTAAGAGTCAATTACGTGCTGAGAGCGCTTGAGATACCTGCGGGCAACCATCAAATTGAATTTAGGTTCGAGCCAAAGGCTTACACTATGGGAAACAAAGTGACCATGGCATCCTCCTGGATCTTACTGTTGCTGTTTATGGGAAGTGTCGGTTGGTCGATCAAGAATAATCCAAACGCTTGACAAACAGAATTCAAAAAGAGTTTCGGGAGAGATTCAAAACAGAGCCTACTACCATCGTATCTCCGGGAAGAATTAATTTATTGGGAGAACACCTGGACTACAATGGTGGGGTGGTGTTGCCCACGGCAATTAATAAATATATAACATTCGCAATCGGTCCTGTAGATTCAGATCATTGCACTGTTGTAGCGGCAGACTACGGTGAGACAATTTCTTTTAGCCTAGATGACCTCAAACCTTATCAAGGCTGGATCAGCTATTTCATGGGAGTGGTACAGGGGATTCGAAATGTAGAAAGACCTCATCGTGGATTTAATTGTGTCTTTGGTGGTGACATCCCTGATGGTGCCGGACTTTCATCATCCGCGGCACTGTGCTGCGGGATTGGATTTGCGCTAAATGAAATATTTTCGCTTAAGTTGAAGCGCATAGACATTGCTCTCATTGCCCAGTTTGCCGAGCACGAATTTGCAGGAGTTAAGTGCGGGATCATGGATCAATATGCCAATTTGTTTTCACAGCAGAATTTCCTACTTCAGTTGGATTGCCGGTTGTTGACGCATGAGCTTGTACCATTTGTGTTGGATGATGTGGAGATTCTACTGATCGACACAAGGGTGAAGCATGAATTGGCTTCGTCCGCCTACAACGATAGAAGAAGTGCCTGTGAGTGGGGCGTCAGTCAAGTAAAAGAATTGTTTCCAGATGTTACTTCACTTCGCGATGTGCAGGAATCACAACTTCGTGCGATTGAAAACAAGATGACCTCAGCTGTATTTAATAATTGTCTTTACGTACTGCAAGAAATGGAACGTGTGAGAGTTGGTGTAGCGCTTTTGAAGGCAAATGATCTTCCGGGTTTTGGGCGACTGATGTACCAATCGCATCAGGGCCTAAGTGCGCAGTATGAGGTGTCGTGTGCCGAGCTCGATTACCTGGTGCGCATGGCTGCAGATAATAATGTGCTGGGCTCACGCATGATGGGGGGTGGTTTTGGCGGATGTACCATAAACCTTGTTCATAAGGACAAATCACACACGTTTCAAGCCCACGTTGCCGAAGAATACCAACAACAATTCGAAGTTGATCCGCAATTTTATTGCGTGGAACCTGGTGATGGCGTGCGCCTGCTTTCCTGAGAATTTCTCATGTCAAAATTGTAAATTACAAGGCTTAATTTGCAACAATGAACCGAATAGACAGACTTACCGCTATCCTAATTCAGCTACAAACCAAAAGAGTGGTGAAGGCGGAAGAAGTTGCCGATCGGTTTGAGATTTCACTTCGCACAGTCTATCGCGATGTGAAAGCTCTGATGGAGGCTGGCGTACCGATTGGATCGGAGGCGGGCAAAGGTTATTTTATTGTCGATGGGTATCACCTTCCTCCGGTCATGTTTAATCAGGAAGAAGCCGGTGCGATGCTTCTTGCGGGCAAGTTGGTAGAAAAGATGACCGATAAGTCCGTGAAGCGTGCCTTTCAATCGGCCATGCATAAAATAACTGCCGTACTCAAGGAAAGTGAAAAAGATCATCTCGAAAGTTTGAATGCGGTGGTGGAGGTACACCACAACCAGTGGCGAAGAAGGCCTGAGCTTCCCAACCATTTCATTACCGACATTCAGAAGGCCGTCACCACAAAGGAGGTTCTCAAATTGGTTTATTACAGTTCCAAGAAGGAAACCACCACGCGAGAAGTTGAACCGATCGGTCTATTCTTTTATGCGGGGGCGTGGCACCTCATCGGATGGTGCCGAATGCGGGAAGGATATCGCGATTTTCGTTCGGATCAAATCAAAGAAATGGAGCTCACGGGACGCCACTTCGATGGTTCTAACTTGCTTTCATTGCAAGAGTATTTTAAGAGCTTCGAAGCAGCGCATTCCGGTTTGATCAAGGTGCGGCTTTCATTTTGTAAGACAGACCGAATATCAAGACCTTTTTACGGAGCCATTAACGAACGGGATTTAGGAGATCGAATTCAGGTTGAATTCCTGATGGATAACCTGGAGCATGCGGTGAGATGGCTTACGCACTTTGGTTCCAATGTGGAAATTGAAGAACCGGAAGCATTAAAGGCGTTGATGGCTAAACGAGCTGAAGAACTGTATCTCCATTTTAGCAAGCAGGTCTCGCTCGCACAGTAATTCGATAAATTTCAAAAAAACATTCTTGGCTACTGACATAACGATGTCAGAGAGACTCATTCCTTTGTCATTCAAAAAATTACTTAAAACCATGAAAAATACTGCGAAATGGGTAGGCTATGGAATCATTACGTGGCTTGTACCTTTTATTATCTCCTTTGGGTTTTATGATCAGCAGGGCAACTTGCAAACCAGTTATGACTTATTTAAGTCCTCAATGATCGTAGTTTCCTCTGTAGTTGGATGTTATATACTATACCTCTTCTTTAAGTCCGTAAATAATGAATTTGTGAAATGGGGCTTACTCTTCGGAGTTTTCTTGTTAATCATCAATTGGGCGCTGGATGTATTTATTCTTGTTCCATTTGCTGCAATGGAATATGACTTCTATTTTGAATCGATAGGTCTTAGGTACTTACAAATTCCAATTTTCAGCACCTGCGTTGGTTGGATCTTAAATCAGCAAAACAAATGAGAAAGGTATTGCTTAACGTGGCTATGAGCCTGGACGGATTAATCGAGGGTCCAGGTGGAGAATTTGATTGGTGTTTTACGGACGATGATTACGGTATGACACCTTTTCTGGAGCGTGTGGATGCTATTTTCTATGGTAGAAAAAGTTATGAGGTCTTGATGAGAGAAGGCAAAGGACAGAATCCATTCAAAGACAAGCGCAGTTACGTGTTTAGCAAAACGCTGGGAAGAAGTGATAACTATACTTTGATTTCAGATCGATTGGTGGAGTCAGTGCAAGAAATTAAGCAGAAGGAGGGAGCTGACATCTGGCTGTTCGGTGGAACGAATCTTACCAAGCAACTGGTTGAGAATAAACTTGTAGATGAATTGTTCCTGGCTGTTCATCCGTTGATTTTAGGAAGTGGTAAACCCATGTTTGATCTTGCTGGCCGTGTGTCATTAAAGCTACTTGACACAAAGCCCTATAAGAGTGGATTGGTATCAATGCATTATCAAATCGTATGAAGAAAAGGAAGAAATCAGATCCGGTCACAAAAAAACTAAAGGCTTGGAAAGATAGAATGGAAACTAAAAAACCATTTGAAGTAAAAACCATTGACAAGAAGTTTGCGGATATTCCCGCGAACAGTACCATGCTTATTGCCTCACCAAAGATCATTGATGCTTATGTGAGGCAAATTCCAAAGGGAACAGCCACTACCCTACAAATTATGCGCAAAGACCTGGCGGTTGAATATCAGGCAGAGTATACATGTCCTGTGACAACGGGTATATTTCTAAGAATTGTCGCAGAGGCAGCGCATGAAGCTCTAGAGGCGGGACAGCCTGTTCAAAAGATTACGCCATTTTGGAGGGTCGTGGATGGGAACTCTTCGCTGGCCAAGAAGGTAACCTTTGATAAGAAATTTATAGAGGAACAGCGGAAGAAGGAGCGCTTGACCTAAGTTATTTACCAGTCTTCTAGATAAACTGATGTTGCATTGTCATAGCTTTGCCGGCTATTGACCTACTGATTGAACATACCGCAGTTGGTCCAGGAGGTGGAAGAGGTCTTCCTCAAACTGGACGAAGAGATATCCAGCTTCAAACAATGGTCCGGCCTGCATTGCAAGGCGGGTTGCGGTAAGTGCTGTCTAAAGCCGGATATAGAGGCTACGATTCTAGAATTTCTTCCCTTTGCCTATCACCTTCACAAGCAAGGCATCGCAGTTGAATGGCTTGAGCGACTAAGTACAAGAGATTCAATTTGTGTTATTCTTGATACGGCACAATTAGGAGTGGGTCAATGTTCCTCCTATGTTCACCGTGGACTTATCTGCCGTCTTTTTGGATTCTCCTCTCGCATTACCAAGCATAGCATAAGAGATCTTGTAAGCTGCAAGGTGATCAAGACGGAGCAACCTGAGGCTTTTCTTGCCGCCTCTGCAAGCACTATCGCTGGAGGCCAAGTGCCGTTGATGAGAGATTATTACATGCAATTGTGTGCTATCAATTGGGACATGTGTCAGAAATTTTATCCCGTTAATGTGGCTATTAAAAAGGCCATTGAGGAGGTAATGCATTACTACAGTTATCGAGAGGATTTGGATGTAACCATTTAGGAATAGGTACGGACTCTTTCAGTACACAAGAAAAGTTACTTTCTTCTCTGCAAAGTAAGGCGCTAAGAAATGAATTGCTATCGGGTCAAATCACAAAAATTAGAGACCCATGGAAGGCTCCTTATCGCATCAATGACATTATTTCGATCCTGTCGATCACGTCTTTCATCATACGTGTCGGAGTCAGGCTGCCTGTCTTCGGAGTAAGTGAATTTTGACTTGTCTCCTTAGTGGACCAATCCGTATAAGCCACGGTAGTTAGCGTTATGATGACTGCAATCAGCACGCCAAAAAGAAGTAAAAAGTCCCTATTTGAGATTCGCATTTTCACTATGATAAATGTACCAAACCTGATGCCACAGTTAAAATCCTCCAATTTGCGTCAATTTGGTGCCTCCAACTTTACCAATCGTTCAAATTTGAACAATTGGTGGGGCCAATCGTACATACATACTGTCGGATTACCGTATGGTTACTCTTTGACCGGTTGCGCTCATTAAGGTTTAATGAGTCAGAAGTGGACTAGAGAATTTGAATGAACTTTTATTGAATCTGGTAGCGTTTTCTAATAAATTTGAGGGAATGAGTATTTACAAAGCACTTCTGGTTGTCCTTTTCCTATCGGCCACAGTTATGGTGGCGCGCGGTCAGGCGCAATTGGTTGCGAATACGGCCGAGGGAGATAGCCCTGTTAACTGGATGAGTTTTGAAGAGGCGATTGAAAAATCGAAAGTAGAAAAGCGTAAGATTTTCATTGACGTATACACCGATTGGTGTGGATGGTGTAAGGTGATGGACAAGAATACTTTCAGTGAACCAAAAATTGCGAAAATACTAAACGAACAATTTTACCCCGTAAAGTTTGACGCAGAGCAGACTGAAGACGTGGTGTTCAACGGCACCACTTTCAAGTTTGTGCCGTCTGGCAGAAATGGATACCATCAATTAGCTGCCGCACTTTTGAATAATCAGCTATCTTACCCAACTGTCGTGTTTCTAGATGAGGAGTTCAGAATGATCCAACCTTTGGCTGGCTATCAAAAAGCTCCCGAGTTTCATAAAATAATTCAGTTCATTGGCGGAGATCACTACAAGAAGACCAAATGGGATGAGTGGCAGTTGGTGTATAAGTCTCCTTATGTAGGAGGAGGAAATTAATCTGATAGAGGAAAAATAAAAAGGCGCTTCGAAACTCGAAGCGCCTTTTTTGTTGGCAAATGGCCCATCCGGATTAACCTTCCTCGTCTTCCTTCTTTACCTTTTGAAAATCTACGTAACCCAACGCGGCTGCAAACCCGATGAGCACAGCCACAATAGTTATAAATATATTAGCACCGTCTCCTATTACTTGCTCAAACATATCTCTTATTTTTTTGACCTAGGCAAATGTAGGTTTTATGGCTTAATCTGGGAAACATCCGAACCCTAAAGTTTGGCTAAACGGGAGAAAAATCTCCTTTTTGAAAGCAACGCACTAAATGCCCAATTCCTCCTTGTTTTGTCGAAGCACCTGAATAATAAAGGCAATGTGCTCCTTTAGATCCACGCCCATTAATTCAACTCCCTTGTACACTTCATCCCGCTCCACCTTTGCCGCAAAGTTTTTGTCTTTCAATTTCTTAATCACAGACTTTGGCTCCAGGGTAGCTACGCCTTCAGGCCTCACCTGGCTGCAGGCTACGATGAAACCGGTTAGTTCATCGCAGGCCAAAAGCGCCTTGTCGAGCATATTTTCGTACGGGACATTCCACTTGGTGTAATGGGCAGAGATGGCATGTGCAATCTTGTCTTCTCCCATGCTGTTGAGCTTCTCCACAATCACAGAAGGGTGCTGCTCTGGATAAGCTTCATAGTCAGCGTCATGGAGAAGGCCGGCAATTGCCCACTCATTTTCGTTCTCGCCAAGTTTTTTTGCGTAGGCCTCCATCACAAGCTCAATGGTGCGCATGTGCCTTAGCAAGCTCTGGCTTTGCGTCATGGATTCAAGTAAGATTCTTGCCTCTGCTCTATCCATTTGCCTTCTTTTTAGGTTTCTTCCTCATGAAGAACAGATTTACAAAACCCACGCCAATGACGATCACCAGCACAATCATCGTAATCACCATTCGGGTATTGCGGAGCTGCAGTGTTTTGATCTCATCATCTTTTCTCAAGGCCTCCACTTCCTTTTCTTTTTCTGATAAATCCAAAGCAATTTCCATTTGTGCAATTCTTCGGCTGCTTTCTTCACCATATATTCTTTCCCGCGATACGTCATAGCGCAACATCACCTCGTAAGCCTCTTTCATCCGTCCTTGATTGGCATAGTTTGCGGCAAGACTCTTGAGAATTTGGGGTTCGAAGATGAAGGCCTGCAGGCTCTTACTTAGGGCCAAAGCGTCATCTAGGTATCGCTGCGCAATGGTTGACTGCTTGGCCTGCGTATACACTTCTCCCAAATTAGCAATGATGTTGAGTACGCCAATTTGATTGTTTTGATCTCTGGCCAGTGTTAGCGCTCTTTCGTAAAACTCCACTGCCCTCTGCACATTACCCTGCCGCACATAGATATTTCCAATATTGCTCAATGGGTCCGCATAGACAGTGCCACTCTGTTCCGCAAGTTGAAAGGCCTGAGAGTAATACTTTAGCGCTTGCTCATACAGTTGCAAGTCACTATGAAGATTTCCAAGATTATTCATGGTGCCCAGGATTCGCTGCTTGTCATCAAGCTCTACGAATAGCTGATAAGCCTCTTCAAAGTACTTCATCGCCTGGCCGTAGTCTTTTTTCAAAGAGTATATCGTGCCAATATTATTTTTCGAAGTGGCGATACCTTCTTTGTTCTGCAGGGTGGTGTAAATGCTCAAAGAGGCGAGGTAGTATTCCAATGATTTATCGAGCGCCCCCTGACTTCGGTAGGATACCCCCAGGTTATTGTAAGAAGCAGCCATTCCCTTTTGGTCATCTATTTCTGTGGCCAGGGCAAGGGCCTCTCTTGTGTAGCCAATGGCTTTTACAGGATCTGAGTTGATGTAGGCTCGAAATAGCTCATTGAGCGTCTTTACTTTTAAGTCTCCTTCTGATTTAGCCAGCACTGACTCCAGACTGTCAATGTTATTTGCAGATAGCGGATTCAATAAATAGACAGAAAATAACACGCCTAGGCAAAGCCTCTTCATATGCATCATAGTTATCGTGACCTTAAATTTAAAGATTTAATTGGTATCCCAATTATTCATTTTCAGGCGCCAATCAACGATTTTTTATCTCAAGAGCCATAACACCCAAATAGGTCACTTTCACTGAAAATGACCTTGTGGAACAACTGTCACGCGCGCTATTCCGTAGAATCAATTGATTTTGAAAGAACAAAAGTTTCGATAGATTTAAAATGTGAGCTTCACCTTCTCGGTAATAAATTTCACTCAATCTTAATAATTAACCATATTCAATGAATACAATCCCTAGAATTACAATCTTTATTTTCTGCCTCTTGATGACCATGCATGTAGGTGCTCAACCTACTGATCAAATCGCCATTATGAAACCTATCAATAATCTATTTGAAGGAATGAATAAGATGGATAGTATCCTGGTTGGCAGCGCCTTCACTAAGGATGCAACTTTAGTAAGTTTGATGAAGGATAAGGAGGGAAAATCTGTGATGAGAAGAGGTGATTTGGGAAAGTTTATAAAGGGCATGGGTACGCCACACGAAGAAGTGTACAGTGAGCCAATTTGGGATGTGAAAATGGAGATTGATGGCAACTTTGCACAAGTGTGGGCAAAATACGCTTTTTACCTGGGTAAGGAGTTTCACCACTGTGGCGTAGATGCCTTTCATCTTTTTAAAGATGGAACCGAGTGGAAAATTTTTCACCTTGCAGACACACGGCAGGTTGAAGACTGCGAAGTTCCTCAGGCAATCAAAAACAGATTCAAATGAGATATATTCTTTCATTTCTACTTATCTCGCTCATTGCATGTGACCAAAAGGTAGAGGAGGCAAGTACAAAAAATACAGTTCTTACAACTTTTATTCTTGTGCGCCATGCCGAAAAGCAAGACGATGGATCTAAAGATCCCGATTTGACTGAGGCCGGACTTCAACGAGCGCAGGACCTGGTGGCACTACTTAAGCAAACACAAGTTGATGCTATTTATAGTACGCCTTTCAGGCGCACTGTCAATACAGTATTACCGCTTGCACAGGCAAAAGGACTGGAAGTTAAAACATATGAGGCGATGAAAGCGGAAGCGATGGATAGTTTATTAATTAGTAATCTTGGGGGGACCATCGTAGTGAGTGGACACTCCAATACCACTCCCTGGGTGGCAAACTATTTTTTGGGGAACGAAGCTTTTCAAAATTTTGATGACGCTGATTATGATAATGTGTTGCTCCTGACCATTGCCGAGAAAGGTAATGCCAAAGTGACTCGGATGACCTATGGCGCAGAGACCAACTAGCTTTCACCGACTATTCACCTTCTCAATAAAATCATTTGGCGCAAGGCCTTGTTGAATCATTAGCCAGAAGAGTTCACATTTGAATCAAACAGGACGATGCGATCATCGAGATTTATGACCGCCATCGTTTGAAAGTCACGGTTTCTTAATCTTCTTTTCAAATTTCTTCGTTAAATTCAGGTATGCAACGCGTGTTGTCCATACTGCTTGTTTTTGGCGTTTTTGCTGCGAATGCACAGCAGGATGAGATTCGCAAAAGCATTTACTTTGGAGGGGGAAGCTACTACGTAGATGAATTTCAGGAAGAAGAACTTTCCAGGTGGCTGGACTCAATCCCCAATCTGCTGGAGAAATATCAGATTCAGCTGACAAGCCACACCGATCCCTATGGCGGAAAACGTTTTAATGAATGGCTGTCCCAAATGCGGAGCGAATCGGTCTATCAAATTTTGCTGCAGAAGAACATTCCCGAGTTCATCATCCACGTAAAGGATTGGAGCTATGAAAATGCGGTGTATCGCAACGATTCCTATTATGGCAGAATGCTAAACAGGCGCGTTGACGTCATTTTGCACCCCATTGTATTCTAAAACCTGCCCGTCCGATATAGGACACCTTTTTTCACTTGCGGACGATTAATGTGCAACTAAAGGGATTTCTTTGCGTCTAATGGATAAATTGCCCCTTGGCATTATTCTTGGCTAACCTCCCACGTGATATGATAGAATTAAAGAATGTCGATAAATATATCGACTCAAGGTTTCAGCGCACTTTCATCGTAAAAAGCATTGACCTCAAGGTTCAACAAGGTGAGTTTTTGACCATCATGGGCCCTAGTGGTGCAGGCAAATCGACCCTCATGAATATCATCGGGATGCTTGATGAACCCTCAGCAGGGGAGTACTACTTTTTTGATGAGCCGGTGCACAAGATGAAGGAGCGCAAGAAATCTGATATGCATAAAAACTATATCGGATTCATCTTCCAGGCTTATCATCTCATCGATGAACTAACGGTATATGAAAATATTGAAACACCCCTTCTCTACAAAGGCGTGAGCGGTAGTCAGCGGAAGAGTATGGTTGCTGAACTGTTGGATCGATTTAATATGGTGGCCAAGAAGGATTTATTTCCTGAGCAGCTCTCTGGAGGACAGCAGCAGTTAGTAGGTGTGGCGCGCGCGATTGTAGGTCAGCCCAAGCTGCTCCTTGCCGATGAACCGACTGGGAATTTGCACTCCGAGCAAGGCAAGCAGATCATGGACATTTTTCAGCAGCTAAACGATGAAGGAATGACCATCATTCAGGTGACTCACTCGGAAGAGAATGCCCAAAGAGGAAAGCGGATAGTGAAGGTGGTAGATGGAGCGATTGAATCTGATGAACTAATAAACAAGTAATCTTGACTTTATAGACAGATCAAATTGAAAATCTCAAGTTTTATGAAGAGAAGTATTGTTGCACTGAGTTTATCCTTTGCCTTGATAGCTCCATTGCAATTGTTGGGGCAGGGGAGGATAATTACGTTTGAAGAAGCGGTATCGCTCGCACTTAGGAATGGGATCACGCTTAATCAGGAGCGCAACAATTTGGATTTTAGTCAGATGCAAAAGCTGTCTAGCATGGCTGCCCTTGGACCCACCCTGGGTTTTAATGCAAGAGCTACTCGCGTAAATGGAAACTTTTTTAATAACAATACGGGAGAGGTTGTAAATGAACTGGATAGAGTCAGTGGCTCCTTTGATGCCAATATCACAATCTTCAATGGATTCAATCAGATGAATCAACTGAGGCAATCCAACAGTTTGTTGGAGGCACAAACCTACAATGTTAATAGAAATGCCCAGGATATTATCAACACAGTTTCAGCTCAATACCTGCAAGTGCTGCTGGATCAGGAACTTCTAAGAATTGCAGAAGAAAACCTGGAAGCTCAGAAACAGCAACTGTTGCAAATACAGGAAATGGTGCAAGTTGGAAGTAGGTCACCAGTCGATGAGTACAATCAAGATTCACAAACGAAGGGTGCTGAAATTCAGGCTTTGCAAGCGAAGTTTGATCTCACCAACGACAGGGCTCTTTTAATTCAGTCCCTGGTGCTTGATCCTACTATCGACTACGAGTTGGCTAAGCCTAATTGGGATGTGAATACAATCTCCGCAGAGCAGTACGAGCTCAATGATTTGTATGAAGTATCCTTAAATAGCAGGGGAGACTACATCCGGGCGAGAAAACTAGAAGATGCGGCAAGGTTCGGAGTAAATGCAGCGAGAGGTGCAATGACACCAACGCTCAGTGCGTTTGGTACCATCTTTTCTGCTTACAATAAACAGGAGGGGGCGGCTCCGTTCGAGCAGCAAATCAAAGAAGATAACTTACAAAAGGCCTTTGGTCTTCAGTTTTCTGTTCCCATTATCGGAGGACAGCAGAGTCTTCAGAACAGAACAAACCTGGTGCAGCAGAAGGTGGCTTATAGCAATGCGCAGCTTACAAGGCAAGGCCTGGAGGTGCAGGTGAAGACGGAAGTACTTCGGTCCTACCGCAATTTTGAGCTCTTTAGACAAGGATATGTGTTAACCCAGGGCCGGCTTACTGCTGCCCAAAGAGCTTTTGATCTTGAGACCGAAAGGTACAATCTGGGTGTCACGAATTTGATAGACTATACCCAGGCAAATCGTATCTACGTGCAGTCGCAGACGGACAAGGCCCAGGCGGAATACAGGCTGCTCTTCCAAAAGATCTTGTTAGAGTACGCTATTGGAACACTCAAACCAGAGGATTTGGCGAATAACTAGGCCATTTGGGTTGGTCGGCTTTCTTGTATCCCAACGATCAATTTTCTCCTAAAATTATTATCTTTGCACCCCCATTCAAGGTGAATGGGCTCTTTTTGAAGGAAAAAGAGTGATTTAAACGAAATTGAAGCAGTAGCCCGCCTGCTTCGAGTAATCAGGGTAAACAGCATGACAAAACCGAAAGAAGAGTCCAAAGCAAAGCCGGAATTGGACGAGGAGCAACTTAAACCAGTTGCGAAGAAAGCAGCAAAGCCGATTGTAGAAATCGAAGATCTCGATGAGGAAGACGAGTTGGCTGAGTTAAAAAAGAAAAGAAAAGAGGAAGAACTTGGTGAAGATAACCTTGCTCGTATTATCAACAACGTAGCCGATCGCAGGTCGGCTTCTGCGTCACCTCAATCACTGGATTCCTTTGATTGGGATGCCTTTGAAAAAAAGGGATTTGGCGAAGGTTATTCGAAGAAAGATCGCGAAGATCTTACCAACATGTATTCTGGTACCGTTACCTCGGTTAATGAGAGTGAGGTTGTTCAAGGTATCGTAGTAGGTATCAATGATCGCGATGTGATTTTAAACATTGGATTTAAGTCGGATGGACTGGTGCCGCTGGCTGAATTCAAAGATATGCCAAACCTTAAGATCGGTGACAAGGTGGACTTGTTTATCGAAGAGCGCGAAAACGCGATGGGTCAGTTGATCCTTTCGCGCAGGAAGGCGAAGCTCGTAAAAGGATGGGAAAATGTGCAGAAGGCACTGGATGAGGATCTGGTGATCGAAGGATTTGTGAAGCGCAGAACTAAAGGTGGTCTTATCGTAGACGTACACGGCATAGAAGCTTTCTTGCCTGGATCACAAATCGATGTGAAGCCAATCCGTGACTTTGACATATATGTAAATAAGTCAATTGAGGTGAAGGTGGTAAAGATCAACTACCTCAATGACAACGTGGTTGTTTCTCATAAAGTGCTTATTGAGAAAGACCTTGAGCAACAAAAAGCTGTTATTCTCAACAACCTTGAGAAAGGGCAGGTACTTGAAGGTGTGATCAAGAACATGACCAACTTCGGAGTATTCATTGACCTTGGAGGTGTTGACGGATTGTTGCACATCACTGATATCTCGTGGGGACGCATCAATCACCCGGATGAGTTGTTAAAACTTGATCAGGTTGTGAAAGTGGTTGTCCTTGATTTTGATGAAGACAAGAAGAGAATCTCATTGGGCATGAAGCAATTGACTGCTCACCCTTGGGATGCACTACCTGCTGATATCAATATCGGCTCTAAGGTGAAAGGTAAGATTGTGAATGTAGCAGATTACGGGGCATTCCTGGAAATCCAATCTGGAGTAGAAGGGTTGATTCACGTAAGTGAGATGAGCTGGTCACAGCACCTAAGAAATCCTCAGGATTTCATTAAAGTAGGAGAAGAGTTGGAGGCAGTGGTATTGACTATTGATCGTGATGAGCGCAAGATGTCTCTTGGTATCAAGCAACTGACAGAAGATCCTTGGACTCGCCAGGATGTATTGACCAAGTATGCCATAGGTACCAAGCACAAAGGTGTGGTACGCAACTTGACCAACTTTGGATTGTTCATTGAACTTGAGGAAGGTATTGATGGTTTGGTTCACGTTTCTGACTTAAGCTGGACACGTAAAATCAAACATCCATCGGAGTTCATCAAGGTAGGAGAAATGTTGGAAGTAGTCGTACTTGAACTAGATGCCACTAACCGCAGATTGGCTTTGAGCCACAAGCATCTTGAGGAGAATCCTTGGGATACATTTGAGACTGTCTTCCAGATAGGTTCAGTTCATAAGAGCACCATTATCAATAAAACAGATAAGGGTGCGATTCTGGAATTGCCGTATGGGATTGAAGGTTTCTGCTCTGCCAAAAACCTTGTGAGAGAAGATGGCAGCAACATCGAGGCTGGAGAAACCCTTGAGTTCAAAGTGCTTGAGTTTTCTAAGGATGACAAACGTATTGTACTTAGTCATAAGGCAATGTGGTCAGCTGAAGAGGAGAAAGCACCGGCTCCAAAGAAGAGACCTGCTTCGAAGGGAATGGCCATCGACAAGATCAACAAGGATACCGAGAAATCGACCCTTGGAGATATTGAGGCATTGAGTGCATTGAAGGAGAAGATGAATGCCGGAAAGTCTAAAGCTGAATAATTGATTTCTATTGGCTTTGAAGAAGGTGACTTATGGTCACCTTCTTTTTTGTTATGCATGTGAATGAGGATCAAATTTCCTAATTTCGTGTATTAATGGTCTCGTGGCCGAGTGGCTAGGCAGAGCTCTGCAAAAGCTCCTACAGCGGTTCGAATCCGCTCGAGACCTCAAGAAAGTTAAAAACCCTTCCCGTTTCGGGAAGGGTTTTTGTTTGCCTAACTAATACTTCTCAAACCAATCAAATTGTTCTTTGATGATTCTTTCTTTCTCTTGTTTAAGGTAATTCAAAAAGGCATTGGCCACAGGTGAAAAGTTCTTTCCTTTTTGCCAGATTAGCTGCCAGGTAGACTGAATAGGTAAGCCTTTCACGGGGATGATTTGCAACGTACCTTGAATCAGCTCAGTTTTGATTCCAATCAGTGGCATGATCGAGCAGCCCAGACCAGCCAGCACTGCTTGCTTCACCGCTTCATTACTCGTAAGCTCCATCTTTTTCCAGGTGGTCCATTTCTTTTTCATCAAAAATGCCTCCATGACCTGGCGTGTGGCTGAACCTTGCTCACGATAGATTAAGGGAAGATCCATTAGGATGTCTTTATCATAGGTTTTGGATTTATATTTCTTGTCCGAGTTCCCTACCAGAAACAACTTGTTCTGCATCAGCGCCACTTTCTCCACATTGAGTTTACTGGGAAGCACCGAAACCAACGAAAAGTCTACTTCGTTTTTTTCAAGGCTCTCAATGACTTGAGCCTTGTTAGTAACATCCATGACCAGCTCTACTCCCGGATTTAGATTTAAAAAGTCGGAAAGAAAATAGGGCATCACATATTTGCCGGTCGATACCACTGAGATTTTCAGCTTGCCGTTCAGCTCACCTTTGTAAGCCAATGTTCTGTTGTTGATTGCTTGAACTTCATTCAATATTTTTTCAGCTGCAACGGCCATTTCTTTTCCAAACTCAGTTACGAATAGCTTGCGACCTACTATTTCGGTGAGTGGAATCTCAAACTGATCCTGAAAATTTTTGAGTTGGATAGAGACAGCCGGTTGCGTGAGGTGAAGCTCCTCAGCGGCCTTGGTGATGCTTTCGTTTTGAGTCACTTTCAAAAAGACCTGCAGTTGGTGAAGGGTATAATGCATAACAAGAGTTTATGTATATCATTACAATTATAAATAAAATTATATGAAATTTTAGACTCACTTTTGCCGCGCAAAAACGAAATAAAATGTCATGAAAAAAGACTATCAATTCAAACTTATCGAAGGTGATTTTACAGCAGAGCGAGCACGTAAAGTGCTTATTCAAATGATCAATCATAAAATCGACTTTCACAACGTGGAAAGTTTCTCAAATCAGGAGCGAAACGTGGGAGATGTAGACCATGCCCGTAAACGTGTGGTAGAATTGGAACAAGTGCGTAAAGATTTGCACAAGACCTTTGAGGAAGCAGAGAAGTTGGGAATGAATCTTCAGATTTCGGGTACGATCGAAATTACGATGACGCGATAGTTCCATGAATATTGATCTGCTCCTTGAAAATTTAACCAATCCCGCTCTTCTCTTTTTTGTCCTTGGCGTCCTCGCAGTCAGGCTAAAGAGCGACCTGGAAATTCCTCCCAATTCTTCGAAGTTCATATCATTATATCTTCTTTTCTCCATCGGATTCAAAGGAGGTCAGGAGCTGGTGCATAGCCCATTTACCATACAAATAATTTGGGGTATCCTGTTTGGTGTGGCTATCGCCTGTATTATTCCATGTTACACTTTTTTTATTCTAAAGAGAAAACTGAGCGTGGAAGATTCGGGTGCTATTGCGGCAGCGTATGGCTCCGTGAGCGCGGTCACTTTTGTGACAGCCGTTACTTTTTTGGAATTGCAGGAACAAGATTTTAGTGGCTATATGGTAGCAGTTATGGCCCTTATGGAGGCTCCCGCCATTGTAATTGGGGTGATGCTGATCCGCATGTATAACAAGGACAAAGCAAAAAAGGATGGGCTTCGTAAGGTGGTCAATCATTCATTTGTGAATGGCAGCGTGTTTTTGATTGTGGGTAGTTTGTTGATCGGCATGCTGGCAAGCGATCAGCAAGCGGAGGGCATTAAGCCTTTTACCACGGATATCTTCAAGGGATTTCTGGCAATCTTCCTTTTGGACATGGGCATTGTGAGCGGCAGGAAGCTCAATGACTTTCTAAAGAATGGATGGTTTACGGCACTATTTGCGGTTGTGATCCCGCTATTCAATGGATGTGCGGTGGCAATCCTTAGTGGTTGGGTGACGCCAGATGCGGGGGACAGATTTATCTTCTCCATACTTGCCGCTAGTGCATCCTATATTGCAGTACCGGCAGCGATGAAGATTGCAGTGCCCCAAGCAAATCCGGGCATATTCCTTCCTATGGCACTGGCAGTTACCTTTCCGGTGAACATCACCTTGGGAATGCCTATCTATTGGTCTTTAATTAGATAAGGAGATAATCTTAGCGAGCCACTGACAGACTTCTAGTGGATTATTTTTTATTATCTTTTGGCTATGAAGATGCTGATGATAGCATTCGGTGCCTTGCTAGTATTTGGCTGCACCTCCAGGGATAGAACTTCAAGCACAATGGTAGATCCGACAAGAATCCAGACCTACACTTTGAGTAATAAGATGGGTGTGGAGGTCACCCTCACCAATTTTGGAGGAAAAGTTATTTCCTTATTTGTGCCAGATAGAGAGGGAAATTTTGATGATGTGGTCTTGGGGTATGATTCTGTAACTCAATACGTATCGGGCAATCCTTACTTCGGAGCATTAATCGGGCGCTATGCCAATAGAATTGCTAACAGCGAATTTGGTTTAGATGGGGAAAATTATCAGTTGGCTGCCAATAACGATAAGCACGCACTACACGGTGGCCCCAATGGCTTCCACAATGTGATATGGGATGCAAAGGAGTTTGAGGGCGAGCAAGGTAACTCGCTTGAGCTAAGCTATGTGAGTGAGGACGGAGAAGAGGGATATCCTGGCGAAGTTTCAGTAATGGTCCGGTATACACTTACGGAAAGTAATGAGTTGATTATAGACTACCGAGCGAGCACCTCTAAATCAACGCCAATTAATTTGACCCATCATTCATTCTTTAATTTGGCGGGTGAGGGAACTGGAGAAATTCTTGGTCACGAACTAAGAATTAATGCGGAGTATTTTACACCTGTTGATGAGGCATTAATTCCCACAGGCGAACTACAGCCTGTGGCAGGTACACCGTTTGATTTTAGAGAGGTCCATACTATCGGTGAACGAATTGCAGAGGAGCATCAGCAGCTTGCCTATGGAAATGGATACGACCACAATTTTGTCATCAACAAAGAAGGTTTGTTATTTTCAATGGCGGCCTTCGTTAGGGAACCTGCCTCAGGTAGAACTATGGAGGTTTGGACCACCGAGCCCGGTTTACAGTTTTATAGCGGCAACTTTTTGGATGGATCAGATGTGGGCAAAGGTGGTAAACGATATGGCGTTCGGTCCGCTTTCTGTTTGGAGGCACAGCACTTTCCCAACTCGCCAAATGAACCAATTTTCCCTAATACAATACTTCGACCTGGGGAGGAGTATCGACAAAAGACATTGTATCGATTTGGGGTGGAGTGAACTGAAAATTGGAAATGCACAATTCTAGCCTTTAAAACTCTTCGCAACCATTTCACCTAATGCAGGCCCATGCTTGAAGCCATGGCCAGATCCTCCACCTAAGAACCAAAGGTTGTCTGCGTCAGGGTGAGATTCAAAGATAAAATTGCCGTCAGGAGAATTTTCGTAGGGGCAAACTCTGCATTCAACAACTGGCGCACCTCTTAAGCCTGGAAATCTCATTTGTATGAATTTTCTGGCGTCTGCTAGTACTTGAGGGTTGGAAATTCGCTCTCCCGAAGTGGGATCGAATTTTTCTCCGCGCCTGTCCACGCCAATTTTGAATCCTCTGTTGGCGTTTCCGGGAATACCATAATAAAAATCCTCGCCATCGAGATCCACCCAGGCGGGCATGTTGTCGTAAAGTGCGGCATGTTCTTTGGGAACGCCAAAATAGAAGACCTCTTGCTTGGTGCAGGTTATCCGCTCCGCCAATACCTCGGGAAATACTTGTCCCATCCAAGACCCACAGGCGAATAAGTAGGCGTCTGCACTCAATGATTTGTTGTTGGAAAGTTGGATAGAATGTAGCGCTCCAGAAGCAAACTTGCCTGGTAACGCATAGGCCTGAATGAAGTTGCCGCCCTCACTCACAAAGGCCTCTTGAACGGCAAGACTGCTTTCCCTAGCTTTGAGATATCCGCCATGTTGATCATACCACCCATGGTGTAGGTTGTCTGTATTTACGATCGGGAATCTGCTCTTTAGCGCGGTGGTACTTAGTCTCTCATATTCCATCGCATGTTTTTTGGCGAAGGGAATGGAATCGTTAACTAAGGATGAAGTTTCATCGTAGCAGAACCAAAGTACTCCTGTATTGAAGAAGAATTTCTTATTCCACCTTTCTTGCTCTTCTTTCCAAAGCTGCAGGGCCCTCACATTGAGATCAAAATAAAACTCATTGTCACCATAGGTAGATCTAATTACTCTAGTTTCGTCACCAGAACTAGATCGTGAGTTTCCTGCCCCCCAAGCATCTATCAAGGTCACCTTGAAACCCCTGCGTTGAAGATGTAATGCGCTCCAGCCCCCGAATGCTCCGGCTCCCACTACCGCTATACTTGAGCCGTTGGGCAGGCCAATCTGATGTTGGTCGATTCGCCTTGAAGAGGGGGCAAAAGTGTTGGTATTGTGCTTGGTCATATTACGAATCAGTTCTTATGATCGGAATCATAAATTTAATTGATCTTCCTTCTCAATATTGTATCAAGGTAGAAATTATGATGAAGAAGAAGATGAGTATGCCTTCTTTCATGCTGGATTATACATCGCTGTGGAATCCACTGAAGGGAGCTTTTCTATCCAATATCACAGGCTTAAATGACAAGCGTCATATTTTTCAGTCAGATCGTCTATTAGGTTTACAATTCATAAATCCAAGTCCA
This sequence comes from Cyclobacteriaceae bacterium, assembly GCA_040216915.1. Classification (GTDB taxonomy): domain Bacteria; phylum Bacteroidota; class Bacteroidia; order Cytophagales; family Cyclobacteriaceae; genus ELB16-189. The sequence continues at coordinate 566,044 of JAVJOD010000006.1, read as the reverse complement.
ATGATTGACCTAAAATTGATATTGCAATACGGGGGAAAGCGGGCTAAAATCAATAAGGGGGATACTCTTTTTCGTGCCGGTTCCGAGGCTCTTTACTACCATCAACTATTGCAGGGCTCCATTAAGATGATTACAACAAGTGAGGATGGTCAGGAATTCATTCAAGGTATTTTCAGACCATTGGATAGTTTTGGTGAACCCCCATTGTTTTGCGACTTTCCGTATCCCAGCACTGCCATTGCCATTGAAGATTCTGAAGTGATAAAGCTTCCTAAGGATAAATTCTTTCATCTCTTAAAGGAAAACTTTGAAATTCATCTGAAGTTCGACCGGGTATTATGTAATCGACTCAAGTACAAGTCCATGATCCTTTCAGATATTTCCTTCTACGACCCTGAGCAGCGAATTACCAATTTGCTGAGCTATTTAAAAAACAGTAATACTACTAAGTCAACAAAACAAAATATGGTAAGAAGTTCAAAGCCATATGTGGTGCCTTACACCAGGCAACAGTTGGCGGATATGAGCGGGCTACGTGTGGAGACAGTGATTAGGACGGTGAAGAAAATGCAGGAGAAGGGGAAGCTAAACCTAGTGGGAAGAAAAATATCAATTTGACATGCAAATCAAACCAAAGTATAAACTATGAAACGCTTAATTCTCACATTACTTACCGTAGCGCTTTTCTCCTGTGCACCAGACAAACCACAAAACCTGGAGGAGTATCCTGGCGCAGCAAGCAGTGGCAAATCTGCTGTAGAAGATGTAATTAATGATCCTACGAAAGGAATAGGTGCTGTGAAAAACGTGACGCTGAAAACTCCGCTGGAGCAGGATAGAGTAGATCGTGGACTGGCTATTTATGAGATGAAATGTTCGTCATGTCATAAGCTGGATGACAAACGTGTGGTGGGCCCAGGGTGGAAGGATATCACCAAAAACCGCAAACCGGAATGGATCATGAACATGATTACCAACATTGATATAATGTTGGAAAAAGATCCTGAGGCGCAGAAGTTGTTGGAGTTGTGTCTGATGCGAATGCCCAACCAAAACATGTCTGTCGGTGACGCCCGCGACATCCTGGAATTTATGCGTCAAAATGACGGAGAAAAATAATTAGCCTTCTTACAATAAACCTATAACCAAATGAATAGAATGTTTAAATCCCTAATGACTGTTGCGGTAGCCGCTTTGGTAATGTCGCAGTTCAGTTGCAAGCCACAAGGCCCGCAAGAGGCGCTCACTGGCAATTCAGCTATAAAAGCTTATGTGCCCCCGGGGCAGTATGATGAATTTTACAACTTCGTGTCAGGCGGCTTTAGCGGCCAGATGGCTGTATACGGAATTCCGTCAGGAAGACTCTTTCGTGTAATCCCTACTTTTTCTGCTGACCCGACTACGGGCTGGGGTTATTCAGAGGAGACCAAGCCCATGCTCAACACATCTCATGGCCAAGTACCTTGGGATGACTTGCACCATCCCGCGTTGTCTACCACCAAGGGCGAGCATGATGGCCGCTGGGTTTTTGGAAATGCGAATAATACACCACGCGTGGCGCGGATCAGTTTGAAAACATTCCGTACAGACGAAATAATAGAACTTCCCAATAGCGGTGGTAATCACTCTTCACCGTTTATCACAGAAAATACAGAGTATGTAGTAGCAGGTACACGCTTTAGCGTGCCGATGGGCGCCAACAAAGACGTGCCAATCAGTTCTTACAAAGAAAATTTTAAGGGTTCAATTTCTTTTATAAGTGTGGATCCCAACTCCGGTGAGATGGATATTGCTTTTCAGCTAAGGACTCCTGGCTTTAACTACGATCTTAGTCGTGCTGGAAAAGGCCCCTCTCATGGATGGTTTTTCTTCTCTTGCTATAATACGGAGCAAGCACACACCTTGTTGGAAGTGAACGCCTCTCAGAATGACAAAGACTTTATTATGGCGGTGAATTGGAAGAAGGCAGAGGAGTACATTGCCAATGGCGCAGGGGAGCGCGTGAAGTCGAGATACGCCCACAACAGGTGGAACGAGAAGACGCACACGGCTACATCGACAATAAAGGATGAGGTTTTGGTTTTAGATATCATGAAATATCCTGATATCGTGTACTTCATACCTTGTCCGAAATCTCCGCACGGTTGCGATGTGGATCCTACAGGCGAGTATATTGTAGGTAGCGGCAAATTGGCAGCTATGATGCCAGTGTTTTCGTTCACTAAGCTTCAAAAGGCGATTGCAGAGAAGGATTTCGAAGGAGACTTTCAGGGAATTCCTGTTGTGCGTTATGAGGCTGCGCTACATGGCGAAGTAAAGAAGCCAGGACTTGGTCCATTGCATACCGAATTTGATAATAAAGGAAATGCCTACACCTCGATGTTTGTTTCCTCTGAAATCGTGAAATGGAACGTGAAAACTCTTGAAGTCTTAGATCGTGTACCTACTTACTACTCTATCGGCCACTTGAGCGTACCAGGCGGTCCCACTGCAAAGCCTCATGGTAAATATGTGATCGCTTACAACAAGATCACAAAAGATCGCTACTTGCCAACTGGTCCTGAGCTCAATCAATCAGCACAGCTGTATGATATATCAGGAGATAAGATGCAGTTGTTGTTGGATTTCCCTACTGTGGGTGAGCCTCACTATGCTGAAGCCATACCTGCAAGTCTTGTGGCGCCAAATTCTGTTAAGATTTTTAAGATCGAGGAGAATGAGCACCCTTATGCCGCCAAAGGCGAAGGGCAAGCAAAAGTAGAGCGCAAGGGCAAAGAGGTGCACGTGTCAATGACAGCGATCAGGTCGCACCTTACCCCTGATAATATTGAGGGTGTTCGTGTTGGTGATGAAGTTTACTTTCACATGACCAACCTGGAGCAAGACTGGGATGTACCCCACGGTTTTGCGATAAGAGGAGCGGTTAATGCAGAGATTCTGGTGATGCCAGGAGAGACGCAAACATTGAAATGGATACCTCTCGAAGCAGGTGTGGTTCCATTCTATTGTACCGATTTTTGTTCTGCGCTTCATCAGGAGATGTCGGGCTACATCCGTGTGTCTCCTGCAGGTAGCAACACGCCACTAAAATTCTCAACGGGTGAAGTAGAGTAATTTACTTTTCGCGTGAGTAAACCTGTTTTTTCATAGTTTACAGGTTAGATCGGGTAGCCTCCCGACCATCATCGGGAGGCACCTTTTTCTAAACCATTCCTATCAAGATGAAATCATTAAGACCATTTTCGAGAATTACCGTTGCGTTGTGTTCGTTGGCACTGATCTCAGCTTATTTTATTCCACTGTGGCAAATATTGATGTGGGCGCCTCAATACCCAGAGGGATTGGAAATGAAAATTTGGATTGACACACTATCTGGAGATGTGAAAACCATCAGCGCGCTAAATCACTACATCGGCATGAAACATATTGAGGTAGAGATGTTTCCCGAGTTTGGATACATGATCTACATTGTAGGATTCATCATTGCCGCTGGCTTGCTTACCGCACTGGTCAATAAAAGAATCATGCTGGTAGGCTATGTAGGTTTGCTGATACTTACTGGGATAGCTGCACTTGTCGATTTTTGGCTTTGGGGTTACGACTACGGACACAACTTGAACCCGGAAGCGCCCATTATTATTGAGGGAATGGCTTACCAACCTCCGCTTATCGGCACTAAGATCTTATTGAATTTCACGGCCTTTTCGGGACCAGATATTGGTGGATGGGTATTTATTATTGTCGCATTGATCCTATTTGTAATACTATTTTATGAAGTGAAATTTAACAAGAGCGCAGCCTTAATCTTGCTTTTCCCGCTGGCCGGATTGCTGCCGTCCTGTTCTACCGAGCCCGTTCCACTAGAATTTGGCAAGGATGCCTGTCATTCTTGCAAAATGAAATTGGTAGATAATAAATTTGGGGCAGAGCTTGTCACTAACAAAGGGAAGGTGTATAAGTTTGATGACATTAATTGCTTGCTAAATTATTACAATGCACATGAAGAAGAGCAAGGCAAGTATGCGCATAAATTAATTATTGATTTCTCGCGACCTGGCACTTTAGTAGATGCCAGTAACTCGCACTACCTGAAGGCGGAGGCCATAAAAAGTCCCATGGCAAGCCAGGTGGCTGCTTTCGAAGACTATGCGGAGATGAAGAAGACAATGGGTCAGTGGGGTGGAATTTACCTTTCGTGGGGTGAAGTGGTGACTCAATTTAAATGAAGAGCGTAGCTGCAATATTTTTTCTACTAACTACCATTTCTGCTTTTTCCCAGATTTGGGAGGTTTCACCAGCAGGTAAGCTAAAGTCTATAAAGAGGGCGATTGAGCAGGCCCAGCCGGGCGACACTATCCGTGTGACCAAGGGACTCTACAAAGAAGGTAACATAATTGTCAACAAAGCAGTCACTCTATTAGGTATCGATTATCCGGTGGTAGATGGTGAACGCAAACACGAAGTGTTTACCATCACCGCTAATAATGTGTCGATCACAGGCTTTAATGTTGTCAACGTGGGTGTGGCTAGTTTACGCGACCTATCAGCAATTGCAGCTGAAAATGTCAAAAATCTTTACATCGCCTTCAACAAGATTGAAAATGCGTTTTTTGGTATCCACTTTGCGAACTGTAAAAATAGTTTGATTGAAGGGAATACATTGAAGACTACTGCCGATGTGGAACAGACCACCGGAAACGGAATTCACATGTGGAAGAGTGATGGAATCATAGTTAGAAATAATTCAGTGGATGGCCATAGGGATGGCTTGTATTTTGAGTTTGTGACCAATTCAGTTATCGAAAAGAACACAAGTCAACAGAATCTGCGATACGGGCTTCACTTTATGTTTTCTCATGACAATGAATACAACCATAATCTGTTTAAATCCAATGGCGCTGGTATTGCAGTAATGTACTCTCATGGTGTGAAAATGAGATACAATCGCTTTGAGGAAAACTGGGGAGCCTCCGTGTTTGGTTTGTTGCTCAAGGAAATAAGCGAAAGTACCATTGAACACAATCTTTTTTTGAGAAATACAGTAGCCATCTACATGGAAGCGTGCAGTCGCAGTGTTTTTAAACACAATGAATTTCGGGAGAATGGCTGGGGTCTGAAGTTACAGGCAAGTTGCGATGACAACGTTTTTGAAAAGAACAACTTCATTGCCAACTCTTTTGACATGGGAACCAATGGCAGTATGACACTAAATAAGATAAGTAGCAACTATTGGGATAAATATGGAGGATATGATTTAGATCGGGATGGGGTTGGAGATGTTCCTTTCCATCCCGTAAGTTTATATTCTATGATTGTAGAAAAGATGCCTACCTCAGTTATGCTGTGGAGAAGTTTCCTGGTCCATCTGTTGGATAGAGCGGAAAAAGTTATTCCGGTGGTCACTCCTGAGAATTTGAAAGATGATGAACCGATGATGAAATCCTATGATATCAATACATAATCTAAATAAGCGATTTGGATCACTACAGGTATTGAAGTCTATTAATTCCGACTTTGAATTAGGGAGATCATACGCGCTGATAGGACCCAATGGCTCAGGAAAGACTACTCTCATAAAGTGCATTTTGGGTATGGTGGTGCCAGATAGTGGCAAAATAGAGGTTGATGGAGAATCTGTGCAGGGTCAGTGGTCTTATCGCGAGAAAATTGGCTACATGCCACAGATTGGAAGGTATCCAGACAACATGCAGATTGGGCAGTTGTTTGATATGATCAAGGATCTGCGTTCGGACAGTAAGCGCGTTGACGAAGAGTTGATTGAGGATTTTGGATTGAATCAGATGATGGAGAAACGCATGCATACGCTGTCAGGAGGAACGAGGCAAAAAGTGAGTGCTGCGCTGGCCTTTCTATTTGACCCCGCAGTACTGATTCTTGATGAGCCCACTGCCGGCCTCGATCCGATTGCTGTCGAAATTATCAAAGAGAAAATTCTTCGTGAGATGGACAACAACAAGTTGCTCATTATTTCTTCTCATATCTTAAGCGACTTAGATGAGTTGTCGTCTCACGCGCTATATCTTGACAATGGCACTATGATTTACAATGATTCAATTTCATTGCTCAAAGAAGAGACGGGCGAGGTGAAGTTGGGTAAGGCTATTGCAACCATTATGAAAAGAAATCAAAAAGGGGTGGTGGTATGATCAAGATAGCTAAGTACGCCTTGCTGGATATTATCAGAAACAGGTTTGTACTGTTGTACACCCTGTTTTTGTTTGTTGTGACATTGTCCATGTTCAGTTTGGATGGCAACTCTGACAAGGCAATTTTGAGTTTGCTCAATATCATTTTGATGGTGGTGCCGTTAGTAAGCATTATTTTTACCACAATACATTTTTTTAATTCTTATGAATTTATTGAGCTCCTATTGTCTCAGCCCATCAATAGGAGGTCTATATTTCTGAGCGAGTTTGCTGCGATCTCTCTTGCACTAAGCTTGGCCTATATCATTGGTGTAGGTATTCCCGTTACGATTTTTAGTGGGGGAGCTTCTACATTCCTTATTACCTCCGGAGTGTTATTGACTTTAGTTTTTGTGTCTTTGGCCTTTAGTGCTTCAGTCATTACTCGAGACAAGGCCAAAGGTATTGGGGTGGCACTGCTGTTTTGGTTTTATTTCACCCTTATTTATGATGGGTTGATTCTCTATGTGATCTATTCGTTCAGCGATTACCCGATGGAGAAAGTTACGCTGGCCCTAGTGTCATTAAATCCTGTTGATTTAGCTAGAATCATAATTCTATTAAAATTGGACATCTCGGCACTAATGGGTTACACTGGAGCCTTTTACAAGGAGTTCTTTGGAAGCAGCTTTGGAATTATTTACTCTTTTCTATTGCTACTGGTTTGGGCGGTTGTGCCGCTCATACTCTCACTAAGGAAATTTTTGAAAAAGGATATTTGATGGTCAATGGCAAATTATGATTTCAGTCATAATACGATACTGAGTTTGATTATTAATTTGACATGATTCGTACTATAGCACAGTATGACGCGCGTCATTGCTAGAAGAACAAATGGATGCGAATATTGAATTAGAATATTAACCCAAATCCCCTATGAATTACGTAAAATTATTAACAATGCTTGTGGCTGCCGCGCTATTGAGCTGTAGCTCTGGCAGTCAAAATCAGTCGGAAAGCGCTGCTGCTGTGGTTGAAGATGGTGCAGGCCAATCGGCTGTGCAAGATGACGTATCTCAGCAAAATATTGTCCAGGTTGCGGTCGGTTCTGCTGACCATACTACTTTGGTTGCAGCGCTGCAGGCGGCTGAGTACGTAGATGCGCTAGCCAATGCAGGACCCTTTACTGTTTTTGCTCCTACCAACGAAGCCTTTGGCAAACTACCGGAGGGAACAGTTGAGACTTTGGTTAAGCCAGAGAATCAGGCTCAACTTAGAGATATTCTTGAGAATCACGTATACATTGGCGTGATTCGGGAGAACATGATGAGAGACGGCTTAAAGTTGAACCAAGCCAATATGAAAAATGTGGTATTGGGTAAAAATGGGGATAAGATTACAGTCAATGGCGCCAATATTATCGGCACTGTTCCCTGCTCCAATGGAATTATCTACGTGATCGACCAGGTCCTGGTTCCGTCAGAATAATTCGGATCATTTAATAACTCACTGACGGCAGTATCGAAAGGTGCTGCCGTTATTTTTTGTACTGTATCGGGCACCTTTCCCCGTTGGTAGCGCCTATACTTGCTGCTCTAATGGACGTAATAAACATCATTCATAGGATTCCGGTGATTACCACCGTCCTTTCAGCAGTATTTTTTTATATACTCTTTAATCATTGGAATAGTAAAGAAAGACCCTCTTACCTTCTTTGGTGGACATTAGGTGTTTTGTTCTATGGCTTGGGCACACTCACAGAATCTTTGGTGGCGATATTCGGCTGGAGCGAGGCGGTATTTAAGTCCTGGTATATTTTAGGTGCGCTGTTGGGTGGTTTTCCTCTCGCGCAAGGATCGGTCTATTTGATGTTTCGCAAAAGCACGGCTGACATCATGGGTGGGGTGGTAGTTGCTGTAATTCTTGTTGCATCGGTTTTGATAATATTATCTCCGATCAACTACGAGTTGGTCGAGCCCACTCGATTGACGGGTTCGGTGTTGGGTTGGAGTAAAGTCCGTTTGGTAACTCCTTTCGTAAATATCTATGCATTCATTTTTCTGGTTGGAGGGGCTTTCTACTCAGCTTATATATATAGTCAGGATAGGGTATACAGAAACCGTTTTTTAGGAAATCTGTTTATTGCTTTTGGGGGATTACTTCCAGGAATAGGTGGATCGTTTACAAAATTTGGCTATACGGAAGTGCTATATGTAACAGAATTGATGGGAATCATCCTTATTTACTTAGGATACATCACAATCAAGGGAGATGGAACAATTTCTGTTTACACCGTGCAGCAGTAAGCTAAGTTGTTATCCATTTTTGATATAGCAACTTAAGCTGCTTTTGAGAGAGCCCAAGATGGTATAAAAAGTATATTGTGTAGAAGATAAGTTGAAGCCGCAAGAAGCCATTGATCTGATATTTTCTTGATGAAGTAATGATGACATGCTTCATTACCAGAAACTTTCCTCTTTTCTTGATCCGGTAAATGATTTCCTGATCTTCCATCAGAAATAGGTTTTCATTGTATCCTCCAATGTTTTGAAAGAGTTCGCGGCTCACAAATAGGCTTTGGTCTCCAAAACGAAACACGGTTTGCGGAAATTTGGTAAACCATGTCTGCGTTCTAAGGAACCAATTAGAAACATCAAATTTCAATCTGAAGCAGCCGCTTGCAAAGCCATTTTTGGACTTTTCCACAATGCATAGGAGTGTTTGGGCAGGCGGAGTTGAGTCTGCATGTAAAAAATATAAAATATCGCCTGTCGCATGTTTTGCGCCAAGATTCATCTGGTAGGCTCTTTGTCTTTGGGGACTGTGTATCACGACAGCTCCATTTGCCTTTGCAAGAAGGACCGTGTTATCCGTACTTGATCCATCGCATACGATTACTTCTTTAAGAGAATTTTGCCCCGGCAGTTTGTGGATCAGCGCTAGTAGCTCGCCAATATTAGCGGCTTCATTCCAGGTAGGAATGATGATGCTTACTGAAGAACCTAAATCCATAGTTGGAATATAGGCCCCTATAGCTTAAATATTATGAAATCAGCAAACTAAGAGTCACTATGTCGTGGCTTATACGACTTTGACAGGAATCAGGCGCTCTTTCGCATTTCTTTGATAAGTGCTTTGTCGCCCTCGGTGAACTGTGGATTACTCTCGCCCTCCTGCGACTGAATAAATTCTTCAAGACTGGTATAGAACTTTATCCTATACTTCCAGATGGTCTTTGCACCAACTGCCAATTTGAAGGCCCGAAGGCTGGTCTGCTTCTCCACCCAATACATGTCATAATTGCTACCGCTGGCGCTATTTCCTATGTAGCCCGGCATCAATTTAAGCTTTGAATGCTCCAGTTTCTTCCCAACTTCCTGTTTGAAGCCCGGTTTACCTGATATATATAGTGTAATCCAGTCCATTTGTTTATTCCGCCAATTATTCTTCCGTCCAAGGGCCGAAAGAACTCTTAAAGTTCTGACCCAACCTCTCCAAACAAAATTTAATTCCTTTATCTCTTTTAGAGCCAATACAAAAATAAGAAAAATCTAACTCACATCTTCAGTACACACTTCTAATACGTTAAAACAACGTATAAGATTCACCAGATCTCAATATTATTTTTGGCGCAGGGGTAACCATAAGGTGACGGAGTTACTCAGCGATTACTTACGCAATTCAAATACTTTTTTGGCCTCTGCTATATTGTGTAATGTCAAGTCTTTCTCTGAACTCGTTAAGTAAGGTTGGTTTTCTGCGGATTTATAAACCTTGTCGATCCACTGAATGAAGTAGGTTGCGTCTTCAAATGAACGAATAGGCTGGTTATTACCGATTAAATAGATCGGCCCGGTGGTGGCATATGGATAATAGTCTTGAATCTGAGGGTGGGCCTCCTCATTCCAGGCTCTTAACAAAACCCAACTACTTTTTTCAATGGTGAGCGTGCCCTCAAGGTCAGCTCTGGTACGGTCGCTAGAAAGGTCTATGCTCTTGGCTACTTTTCCATTTACGATAATTTCCAAGTGGTCCATTGGTATTATTGATCGCATAAAGCCTTTGTAGGTTATTTTCAATTTCTTACCCTGCCAAGGTATTTCGGATCCTACACCTGTTTGGTTGATTTCAAGTTCTAATAGAGCACTGTTGGTGGCTAGTGTGCGGCCTTCTTTCAAACCCCGAAGCCATGCGCTCTGAAGCCGTGCGGGGTCAGTCGGGACTTCTTCCATTTTTACATAGGTTCTGTTGATGCCCACTGGCCCACGCAAGGACGCATAGTTGGCCATCGCATCAGTACCCCCTGCGGCACTTACCCTGAAGCCGCAGTTGAGGAGTCGGTGCCACACCTCGCTACTGGGTTTGTGCCAACTGAATCCCACGGCCTCATAGTAATCAACATTACCCAGTGCTACATCAATAGGTAACGCGTTGTGAATGTCATCCTTAAAAGGGTCAGGTGCATCGTAGAATGGATGAACGTAGCCAACAAGCGCATTTTGTTCATGCGCCAAATCCGCAATGACACTGTTGGAAGGATGCGCACTCTGAATCGCTGTGTTGGGATAGGCAGCGTAGCCGGGAATCAGGTAATGGTCAGATAGGCCCAATAGTCCAAGGTGGCCCCAGTAGCTGGTATGATGCTCTTGTGAATGCATGAGCAATACTTCATTATCAGTCGCAGGATCTGGTTTGGTGCTAAAGTAGTCTATGTCAGGAATACGTTGCTCCTTGTTTACAATCGTATTGAAAACAATATCAAGGTCTTCTGCCTTCGCTTGAGCTACCATGCGCTCAGGGGTATTTCTATAATGGCCACCATAGTTCATATGCACGTGCACATCTCCGCTCACGTGGTTCTTTTGCCATGATTCGGGGAGGTCCAGTGATTGAATAGTGAGCTTGAGTGTGGCCGGTTGCTCACCTAAGTCAATTGATTGGGTTTGAATTCTATGCTCAAGTCCTCTGTAAACGGTGACGGTGGTTTCACCTGTTGGCAATTGCAGTGTTGAGCTACCATTCGAATGAAAATAATGGTTTTCGAAGTTTTGTTTAGATCTGTCAAAAGCATCATCCGCGTGCATCCATGTGTCATCAGGAGCATAACTTCTTCCGTCCAAACCTGTCACGGTTAGTCGAGCAGGAACAGGACGTCCATCAGTGTCCTCAACATTAATAGTTAGCGTGGAGGTAGGATGCAAATATGCTTTAGTGTGGTGTTTCAATTCGTAGGTCTTGCCCCCCAGCACTTCTTGAATCCAAAGCGATGTATTACCATTCTCATTGGATATATATGCAATGCGATTGGCATCCGGAGACCAGCGCGCATTAGTGGCATCAAATTCTCCGTAGGTCATGGGGTAGGGGTCGCCATTTCCCGCAGAGGTGGTGATCCACAACTGGTGCCACTGCCGACCCAAGTAGGATGAGTAAACGATCCGTTTTCCATCTGGAGACCAGTCTGGTTTAGTGCGCCACGCGGTTTCTTCCTTCTGTACTAAGGTCAGCTTTGAGGGTTGGTCGATGGAGGCGGTATAAATGGAGCCTGTACCATAGATATGGTCAGGGTTGGTTAGGAATACAAGCCTTTTTCCATCAGGTGACCAAGAGGGACTAATTTGATGATCCCACTGACTATAATAATAGCGGGGAATTTTTGTTTCCCTTTCTGGGGAGAGTGGAGCAGCGGTCAGCTGGTTGTTCTTTATGTCTCCTATCCAAATCCTAAAGTGCCCTGTATTTTTGGTGGAGACGTAGACGATTCGATTACCATCGGGCGAAAACCTGGGTTCCAGATTCACGTCACCGTTTGACGAGAGCGCAGAAACTTTGGATGTCGATAGGTTGAGAAGTTGAAGCTCCACCGCATTTCCTGTGTAGCGTGCAAATACAATTTGACTGCCGTCAGCTGACCAGTCGGGTTGGTAGTCATATCCTGGGCCATTCGTGATTTGTTTGGCAATGCCATCGCGTAAATGTTGTCTCCACAGGGATCCTGCCATACTATATACTACCTCTTCCCCATCGGGAGACCAGGCCACCGAACTTGGGCCAGTGGTAAGTTGCGGCAGGTACATCTCACGAAAATAATAATCGTGCGGGACATCGATTTGATTAAGCACAGGTTGGCGTTGAGCAAGCGCAACGATGTTAATCAATTGGAGAAGGCCAATTGCCGGGAGCAATAATCTATTCATGAAAATGAAGTTTGGTAATTTAAGGTAGAAAAGAAAGGTCAAAAAACCAGTAAATTGTGGTTCCGTGGAGTGAAAGGATTTGCTGGTCAGTCTTCTTTAAATTTCACGCTCCCTTCTAGTATATTTGACAGCAGAGGATTCTTTTTCTATTACCATCTTGCGCATGAAAACCGGGCAATTCAACTTCTGGCAAAAGTGGTTAACCTATGCAAATATCCTCACCCTTTGTGTGGGTCTGTTGGTGGCGTTTGCCGGCAATTCGATATTTTTTGATTGACACAATCAATTCACTCGCGAAGTGTTTTTTGAAGGCCACCCCTTTTTAGATGATGTCCTGAAATTTAATAATTGGCTTTTCGGAATCATTGGAGGCACTATCGTGGGATTTCATTTGCTGATGATCATGATTTCAGAAAATGCATTTAGGAAAAAGGAGAAGTGGGCGTTTCAGGCATTGCTCGGAGGTTTGCTTTCGTGGTTCGTAATCGACAGCGCGATCTCTTTCTATTATGGTGCGATTCACAATATCGTATTGATCAATCTGGTGGCTTTAGTCTGGTGGCTTTAGTGATTATGGCTTTGCCACTATGTATGACACGAAATGAATTTCGTGGAGGATAATTGGCCCCGATCGGAAAAGGTATCTAAATGGTTCAAACACCTATGATCAAAAGAATTCACTATTTCTCAGGCCTGATTCTCATCGCCTTTATCTCCGTTCATATTTTGAATCATGCCACCATTCTTATTTCAGAAGATACGCATCTGGCCTTCATGCAATACTATCGAAAAGTGTACCGTTTGCCTCTACTGGAGGGGGTGTTGTTTTGTGCTATCCTCATTCAGGTCGTTTCTGGAGGTACTATGTTGTTGAAAAAGTGGAGGACGGGGAAGTCGCGATGGGCAAGGATTCAATTGATTTCAGGTGGATACTTTGTCTACTTTCTCATTGTACATCCTGCAGCGGTTCTGTATGGTCGCTACGTCCTTAATCTGGACACTAACCTTTACTTTGGAGCAGCCGTGCTTAACATTAGCCCTATACAATACTTTTTTGTATTTCATTATGGATTGGCCATACTGGCGTTCTTCACCCACCTTTCGTGTGTTCATCAGCAAAAAATGCAGCGCCACGTCACCTTACGGATGGCAACCGTGCAGGCGACAGTTATCATTATTATTGGTGCAATCCTATCAGTTGTAATTGTTGGACGAATGGTTGGAATAGCCATACCTCCGGAGTATCTGATTGGGTTCTCCTAATCTTGCGCTGAAACTTGTGTGTGTTGTGACACAAATGTGCAACAATTCTGACAGTACTAAAGATCGCTGGGGCTAAAACACCAACCCTCTTCTGACGAGAAGAGGCTGATTAGGTTTGTGAAAAGGTAGAATGACTTACTCAAAGTTGTAAGAGAATATAATGCGTGGAAGAATAGTCAATATTAATTAGTCGATAGTCCACGGCTTATAGTCCATAGTAAACAAGCTATTGACTATTGACCAATGACTATCGACTTAGGAAAAAATTCAATGAATCCTACCAAAGCTTCTACCCATCATTTTGTTTAATCTTTTGGTGTATTCAGAAACTTTTCTTCATATTTGCGCACGCTAAAACACTTACGAATTATGAAGCTGGTATTTCTCTCCGGCTGCCTACCGGGCTAGCCGGACTTTCGCGGGCTCACAGAGCCACACTTTAAGAGCCTTATCAGGCTTATTACCTATTATTTACATCTTAATTCTTAGTCATGCGCGTTTTAGCTAAAGCAGCTTCTATATTTCAATTATTCAAACAAGCCATTCGGGGGGACGAACAGAACTTCACGGAGGGAAGTATTAACAAAGCCATATTCATGCTGTCTATTCCAATGATATTGGAGATGGCCATGGAGTCACTCTTTGCAGTGGTGGACATATTCTATGTAAGTAGGCTCAATGATAGCAACGCGGTTGCTGTGGTAGGCTTAACGGAATCGGTGCTTACCATCGTTTACTCTATAGCTATTGGCCTCAGCATGGGAGCCACGGCCATGGTGGCCCGCAGGGTCGGAGAAAAGAACACCAAGGGGGCAGCCGAGGCAGCTCTGCAATCCATCTATGTGGGGTTCGCCATCGCCTTTGTAATCGGAGCGCTTGGGTTTTTCTATTACAAAGATGTACTCATCGCGATGGGTGCGTCATCTGAGATCATCGCCACGGGATCTGGTTATACACGTTGGATGTTTGTGGGTAATTTCAGTGTGATGCTGCTTTTCCTCATCAACGCAGTGTTCAGGGGAGCTGGTAATGCTGCAGTGGCCATGCGCTCGTTATGGTTTGCCAATATTCTCAATATCATCATAGATCCAGTGTTCATCTTTGGCTTTGGATTTATTCCAGCGTTTGGTGTGGAGGGAGCAGCAATTGCTACAAACATTGGGCGCACTTGCGGTGTGATTTACCAAGTGGTGTACCTCATCCGAGGTAAAGGCATATTAAAGATTCATCAGGCACCATTAAATATTAATTGGAATATCATTGGACGACTGCTGAAGGTTTCAGCTGGTGGGACAGGTCAATTTCTGATTGCTTCTGCAAGTTGGATTTTCCTGGTAAAGATCATGGCGAGTTTCGGTAGTGCGGCATTGGCTGGTTATACCATCGCCATCAGGGTAATCATGTTTACCATCCTGCCCTCCTGGGGAATGTCTAATGCATCCGCCACTTTAGTAGGTCAAAATTTGGGGGCGGATCAACCTGAACGTGCAGAAACCTCTGTTTGGAAGACAGGATTTTACAATATGATTTTTCTTGCAGTAATCATGCTGATCTTTTTGTTCTTCTCGGGTGCGATTCTCTCCGTTTTCACGGAAGACAAGGAAGTGATCTACTACGGTATGCGATGCCTGCAGATAGTTGCTCTGGGCTACATTTTTTACGGCTATGGAATGGTCATTGCCCAATCGTTTAACGGGGCGGGAGACACCAGAACACCTACTATTCTCAATCTGTTTGCCTTTTGGTTCTTTCAGATACCCCTGGCTTACTTGTTGGCGATACAGTTGGGCATGGGACCACTTGGGGTGTTTGCCGCTATACCTATCTCCGAATCGGCATTGACAATTGCCGGAATAATTATTTTCAAGAAAGGGAAGTGGAAGTCTGTTAAGATCTAAAGAGGGAAGAGGTGGGAGGTACGAGGTACGAACTCCTATCTCTCACCTCGTCCCTCCTGCTTATCACTTCTTCGCGCCTTTGCTTTTGGTCTTAGTTTTAGTTCCCGTTTTGGACTTAGTCTTAGCTTTCTTTGAAGCCTTCTTTTTGAATGCGGCTTGAAAAGCATTTTCTAATTCCTGGCTGGCCTTCTTAAGCGATTTTTCTACTTCCTTCCAACGCTCCTTGTTCTTAACCTCTTTCTTAAGGTTATCGCCTGATTTTTTGAGGTCTTCAAATTTGCCGCTAAAGTCTTTTCGAAGCCTGTCGTTTGCATCGTTTAGTTCAACCACAAATTGGTCAATCTTCTTACCAAAGTCCTTGAAGAACTTTTCTGCATTGCCTTCATTCTTTTTCATCATCTAATGTTTATATTAATACTCAATAATCCGTGCCAAAAATCTGTTATAAACATAATCAAAATTAGCATGAGCGAAACAAGAAATTCACTGGCACACATCAAACAATTGCTGGAGAATAAGTCGATTGCCAAGCAGGTGACTTACAAGAATTTGCTTGCTGCCTTTGGCACACTTGCTGAAGAATCTGAACATGTGGTTGAGGAACTGAGAAATCAGATCAAACTAAGTGATGAAGATGTGATTGTAGATTTTCAGCATGTCAATGAGCATGAATTCCAGGTTAAGCTAGCCGGAGATCTTTTGGTTTTTGTGCTGCATACAAATATTGTCACTTTTGAAGAGTCGCATCCGGCTATGCAATTGCCCTATTGCAAGGAGAATGACATTAACAGGTACTTTGGTCAGATCATGATCTATAATTTTATGTCAGACTCCATAAGATACCATCGCGTGAATGATCCAGGATATTTACTGGCTAGGATACTATTAAATCATGAGAACCGTTTCCTGGTGGAGGGGGAGGGAACATTGGGGCAGATCTACAATACAATATCAGCAGGTGCCTTGCAACCAGGTGATCTGAAGGTGCTCGTGGAAAATGCCCTTACCATTGCCATCGAAAACGATTTAATGGCACCGCCATTTCCAAAGGTCAGGTTTATTACGCTGCATCAGAAAATGGAAAAAACCCTTGAATTAGGCGCTGGTCAAAAAATTGGTTTCCGCATGAAATACGAGGATAATAATCAAGGATAAGACCTTGTTTTGCTTGTGAGTGCGTGGTGATCTGCATATTTTTGGTTACAAACGAATAAGCTTTGAAACACATTAAGTTCATAGTATTTGTGTTATTACTTGCCTTGGTTGCCTCATGCGCTTCCTCGCACGGGACTCACAAGCATAAGAAACTCAAAAGAGGCAAACCTATTCCTTGTCCACTCAAGGACTGCTAAGCTTATGCGTAAGATTATTATTGCCATAGATGGATTCTCGGCATGTGGCAAGAGCACCACTGCACGCGAGGTAGCAATGATACTTGGATACCTGTATATAGACTCTGGTGCGATGTATCGGGCAGTCACGGTTTACTTCCTGGAACATCACGTTGCCTTAACAAACTCCAAAGAGATCGTACGAGCATTGAATCAAATTCAAGTAAGTTTTAAAATCAACCCGAAGGGTAACACGGAAACGTACTTGAATGGTTTGAATGTGGAGCGCAAAATCAGAAAGATGGCGGTGTCTGAAAAAGTGAGCGAGGTGAGTGCGGTAAAGGAAGTGCGACAAGCTATGGTTGACTTGCAACGCAAGCTTGGAAAGGCGAAAGGCATTGTAATGGATGGTCGTGATATTGGTACTGTTGTATTTCCTGAAGCAGAATTGAAGTTGTTCTTAAACGCGGACTTGCTTGTGCGTGCCTTCAGACGTCAGAAGGAGTTGCTTGAGCGAGATGAGCTGGTAGATTTGGATGGAGTAATCGCAAATTTGAAGCAGCGAGATGAGTATGACAGCAAACGAAAAGTGAGCCCGCTCGTGAAGGCAGCAGATGCCATAGAGATCGATACCACACACATCACAATTGAGGAGCAAGTTGATGAAGTCGTGAGGCTCGCCACTACCCGCATGGTGAATTTCTAACCATTGCCTTAGGGCACTTTCCGTACGTAAAACTGTTACATTCTTTAAATCTTTTTGGCTTTGCCCAATGGATTAAATTACTAATTTTGCCTCGATCTAAACTAACTAAATTGCCACCTATACATGGGCAAATTCATTCGAATTAAGAAGGGTTTCAATATCAACCTAGCAGGCAAGGCAGCTCCTCAAATAGCACAAGTCGATCAAGCGGATACGTTCGCTATCAAACCTCCTGATTTTGCAGGAATATACCTCCCAAAAGTGCTGGTGAAAGAGGGTGACACTGTGAAGGCTGGTACACCGCTTTTTTATGATAAACGTCAGGAGAAGGTAATGCATGTGGCTCCGGTGAGTGGGGAGATAGCTGAGGTAAAAAGAGGAGCTAAGCGCAAACTGTTAGAGATTAGAATATTAGCCGACAAACAAGTCGAGCATGAGTCATTTAAGAAATATTCCGTTTCTGAAATAAGCAGTTTAGGTGCTGAGGAAGCCAAAGCGCTCATGTTGAAGGCCGGTGTTTGGCCTAATATTGTGCAGCGTCCATTTGGGATCGTGGCTGACCCTGACGCAAAACCCAAGGCGATTCACATCTCCGCGTTTGATTCACATCCATTAGCTCCGGAGTTTAGCATTCTGTTCAAAGGGCAAGAGCAATTCTTTCAGGTTGGATTAGACATTCTTAAAAAATTCACAATGGGTCTGGTGCACGTCAATGTGCATTCAACCAGCGAGATCGCCTCTACTTTTTCGCAGGCAAAGGGAGTGGAACTCAATAAATTTGCCGGGCCGCACCCTGCCGGATGCGTGGGTGTTCAGATTCATCATCTTGACCCTATTAATAAAGGAGATGTGGTCTGGACCGTCAATCCTTTTGGCGTGATTCAAATCGGAAAGCTTTTCGTCAATGGTGTGCATGACGCCTCCCGAGTGGTCGCCTTGGCCGGCTCTGAAGTTACCAAACCACAATATTATAAGACCTATACTGGTGCCTCGATCAAAAAAATGATTGAGGGTAATCTTAAATCGGATCATGTGCGTTGCATTTCTGGTAACCCGCTTACAGGTACCAGCATTGGCAAGGAGGGATATATTGGATTCTTTGATAACGTAGTTTCGGTTCTTCCAGAGGGAGATCATCATGAGTTCTTGGGTTGGATTGCACCTTCCACGAAGAAGCTAAGTTTTCACAGGGCTTTTGGGTTACTATCTTTTTTATCACCTGGTAAAGAGTTTGCGCTGGATACCAACACCAACGGTGAGGAGCGTGCCTTTGTGCAGACAGGTGTATTTGAAAGAGTGACCCCTATGGATGTGCTGCCTACCTATTTGATTAAATCCATTCTTGCCGAAGACATTGATGAGATGGAGGAGCTGGGAATTTATGAAGTAATAGAAGAAGACTTGGCGCTGTGCGAGTTTGTGGATGTCTCCAAGCACAAGGTGCAACAGATCATAAGGGAAGGAATTGATTTATTAAGGAATAGCTAGTTCAACGCATGAAGTTTATACGCAAGCAGTTCGACAATGTAAAGCCTCATTTTGAGAAAGGCGGAAAGTGGGAAAAGTATTATTATGCTTTCGAAGCTTTTGAAACCTTTGCTTTCGTTCCCAACTCGGTGAGTGGGGAAAAGGGTACGCAGATTCGCGATGCGGTAGACATGAAGCGTTTAATGATGACCGTGATCATCGCCATGGTTCCCTGCTTGTTGTTTGGTATATGGAATGTGGGACATCAACACTTCTTAGCTATTGGAGAAACAGCAAGTCTTGGAGACAAGATTTTAATTGGCGCCATTCAGGTCCTTCCGATTGTGGTGGTTTCGTACGCGGTGGGGTTAGGTGTTGAATTTATTTTTTCAATGATAAGAAGGCATCCAGTAAACGAAGGTTATTTGGTTACCGGCATGTTAATCCCATTAGTGATGCCACCAGATATCCCTCTGTGGCAGGTGGCGCTGGCAACAATATTTGCTGTGATTATTGGAAAGGAAGCATTTGGTGGAACGGGAATGAACGTGTTGAATATTGCTTTGACGGCCAGGGCTTTCTTGTACTTTGCTTATCCGACAGATATTTCAGGAGATGTGTGGACTTACCTGGGAGACGCTACACCAGTTGCAGGGTTCTCTGGAGCCACTCCTTTATCTATAGGGGCAGCCGCGGTTACCTCTGGTGAGAATGTGGTCAATTCATTTAATAATTTTGGAGCGGGTTGGGCTGATGGTATTTTTTCATTCTGGAATCTATTTCTTGGTGCCATGCCAGGTTCGATTGGTGAAACATCTACGCTTATGTGTTTGATCGGTGCCTTTATTTTAATTGTGACAGGCGTGGGAAGTTGGAAAGTTATTGTGAGCGTCTTTGCAGGTACATATGTGATGGCTTTTGGCCTGAACTTAATTGGTGTTAATGAGTTTATGTTAATGCCAGCTGCTTATCATCTTATTATTGGTGGATTGGCTTTTGGCGCAGTGTTTATGGCAACCGATCCAGTAACTGCATCTCAGACGGAGACTGGAAAGTGGATCTACGGCTTTTTGATTGGGGTACTTACCGTGATTATCCGCGTGTTTAATCCGGCTTATCCCGAAGGCGTGATGCTCGCCATTCTATTGATGAATGTGTTCGCTCCGCTCATTGATTATTATGTAGTTCAGGCAAACAAAAAAAGAAGGTTACAACGTGCGACAGTCTAATACTTACATTATCATCTTTACCCTAATTACTACATTCTTTGTAGGGGGTACCTTGGCAGTTACATCAATCCTACTCGGCCCTCGGCAGGCCTTGTCAATAGAGTACGACACGAAGTCACAAATTCTGTTGGCAGTAATGGAACTTAAGGAAACGGATGACGTGCTTGGAATTTATGACAAAAGAATAAAGAGCCTTGTGGTAGATAGTGAAGGCAAGGAGGTGACCACGGATGAGAAGGGCCAGCCCATCGTTGCAGAAAAAGTGAATGTGGCAAAGAATTTTAAATTGGCTCCAGAGGAAAGGCTTCTTCCAGTGTTTAAGTTTATGAATGAAAATGACTCTACACAAATTGACGCCTACATATTGCCACTATATGGCAATGGTCTTTGGGATAGAATCTGGGGTTTTATTGCGCTTGACAATAACCTGGCCGTGATAGAAGGAATCTCCTTTGGCCATAAAGCTGAGACTCCCGGACTAGGGGCCAGGATTTCCGATGACCCCGTGATTAGTGAGCGTTACAAGGGAAAGAAGATTTTAGATGATCAGGGTAACATCGTTTCCGTGTCGATGGTGAAGGGCGAGAAGGGTGATCCTTTGGATGAACATCACGTGGATGGAATGTCAGGGGCTACGATGACAGGTAATGGTGTAAACCAAATGCTTAAGAGTTATCTTGAGTGTTACGAATCTTATTTTGACAAAGTGAAGTCACAGCAAGTTGCTGGGCTTTAAAATTAATAGCGTATGAGTACAGATGTTGCTGAAGTAGAAGAAAAAGTAGTTGAAAAGAGTTCGGAGGACTTAATGTCCAAAAGGCGAAAGAAGCTTATAAGCGATCCGTTGAATGAGGACAACCCTATTACTATTCAGGTATTGGGTATTTGCTCTGCCCTGGCGATTACTATTAAGATGGAGCCAACCATAATCATGAGTTTGGCGGTGATTTTCACACTGGTGTTTTCCAATCTTTTGATATCGCTTATCAGGAACCTGGTTCCAAATCGGATTCGTATCATCGTTCAGCTTGCGGTGGTAGCCCTTTTTGTGACGCTGGTTAGCGAGTTCTTGAAAGCATTTAATTACCCGATGTACAAGGTGCTCGGTGCCTTCGTGGGTCTGATTATTACAAACTGTATTATCATGGGAAGGCTAGAGGCCTTTGCGATGGGAAACAAACCTTACGACTCCATACTAGATGGTTTTGGTAGTGGATTGGGATACTCCTGGATCATTTTAGCAGTGGCATTTTGCCGAGAACTCTTTGGTTCTGGGTCTGTGCTTAATTTCAAAGTTTTTGAGGCAGTAGGAATACCTTATGTAAATAATGGATTGATGGTTGATTCCATCGGAGCATTTATGATCTTGGCCATTATTATATGGGTGCAGCGTACGAAGACCGGTTACGTAGAACATTAATCTGTAGACGACTGAAATTATGGAACTATTAAATCTTGGAATAAAGTCGATTTTCATAGACAACATGATCTTTGCCTACTTCTTAGGCATGTGTTCATTTCTTGCCGTATCCAAAAAAGTGTCTACTGCCGTAGGATTGGGTTTTGCGGTTGTCTTTGTACTGGGAATTGTGGTGCCTGCGAACTGGTTGGTACAAGAGTACATTCTGAAAGAGAGTGCGCTTACCTGGATCAGTCCTCAGTTTGAGGGGATGAATTTAGAATTCCTTCAGTTTATCATGTTTATTGCCATCATTGCCTCAATGGTTCAATTGGTTGAGATGGTTATTGAAAAAATTTCTCCTGCATTGTATGGCACACTTGGAATTTTTCTTCCCCTGATAGCTGTGAATTGCGCTATACTTGGTGGCGCGCTATTTATGGTTCAAAGAGATTATACCTTCGCAGAAGCTTCTGTGTTTGGCGTTTCGTCAGGGATAGGTTGGATGTTGGCGATTGTAGCGCTTGCTGCTATTCGTGAAAAACTGAAATACTCAAATGTTCCAAATGGGTTACGTGGTCTTGGCCTTACCATGATTATCACAGGACTGATGGGTATTGCTTTCAAATCTTTCATAGGAATTGCGTTATAAACTATATAGATAAAGATTTTGAAAGGCCCCTGTGAAAGCAGAGGCCTTTTTTATTTAACAATTAAAATTATGCCCAATACATTGCGGAAATTCCTGCGCTACTTTTTGAGTGGAACGCTATTTGTCGTGCCATTGCTGGCAACGGCCTATTTGATTTTTGTAAGCTTTCAATGGCTTGATAACCTGCTGAGTTTTCAAATCCCCGGCATTGGCTTTGCCATAATTGTCGGGGCTATCACCATCTTTGGATACTTCACGTCCACCTTTGCTTTTCAAACGGTGATCGATCTTTTTGAACAGGGGATCAACCGCATTCCACTTGTCAAACTAATATATTCTTCACTAAAGGATTTGCTTGGAGCCTTTGTTGGAGAGAAGAAGAAATTTGACAAACCTGTCTTGGTAACGATCAATAGAGACAACAATCTGCATCAAATTGGTTTTGTTACGCAAGGCGACCTCACAAAGCTAGGTCTTCCAGACATGGTGACGGTATACTTTCCTCATTCTTACGCAATTTCGGGTTTTCATTATTTTGTACCCAAAGAGAGCGTGAAACCCCTTGATATTCCGGCATCGCTGGCGATGAAGTTTATTGTTTCAGGTGGCGTTTCTGGATTCAAAGAAGAGATCAATGAGCAGAGAATAGTTTAATAATCAGCCTCTGAGGGCTCGCCAGCGCCATTTTTAAGATGGCATTAAACCTAAGACAATTCCTTTTGTCTAACCTCCAAATAGTTTGTTTAACAAAAATGGATGGTTATGAAAAAGGTATTAGTGTTGTTGCTCAGTGGTTTGATGGGAATTACTGTAGCCACATTTGGTCAGGAAAGGCCTTCGAATGAAGTTGCTCGTGTGCAGCGAGTGGATCGTGTAGAGTTGGCAAGATTGCAACAAGCGCGCATCAAACAGGCACGGTTGAATCAGCCGGACTTAACACAGCAAAGGATTGAGCAGGCTCGAATTAGACAGGCACGTATAAAACACGCAAGAGTAAAGAATGCTCGGATTAAGCATGCGCGATTGAAGCAGCAAAGGATTAAGAATGCCCGTATCAAAGCGGCTCGCCTGGATGCCGCTGAGGATGATAAGGCAAACAGACGAAGATGGTTTAATGCGAAGAAAGAAAGAAGACGTCTGGCTAGTCAGGAGAGTGCAGATAACTAAAAAATAGTGGGTGAGGAAGAAAAAGAGTCGGTCTAAAAAACCGGCTTTTTTTATATTAACTAATTACACCCGAACCAATCAATTCATCACCTTGATACCAAGCGGCAAACTGCCCAGGTGCAACTCCCCGCTGAGGATTTTTGAATACAATATAAAGACCATCTTCCCTTTTGGTTAATTCGCCAGATTCAAGAGGTTGGCGATACCTGATCCTCACCTGATAGTTTTTTGATTCCCCAACTTTCAATTTTAGGTCTTCGCGCACCCAATGTTCTTCACTGCCTTCAATTTTTAAACCCTTGCGATACAATCCAGGATGATTTTCTCCCTGCCCCATGTAAATAATGTTTTCTTTGGTATCAGTTCCAATAACAAACAGAGGCTCTGGCTTACCGCCAATGTTTAACCCTTTGCGTTGACCTATTGTATAGTAGTGAGCGCCATTGTGCTCACCAATTGTTACTCCGATGTCTGGATGTAATTCGTATGGTTTTGTAAGAGATGAAATGTCGCCATCCTGCCATCCATTCTGGAAGGCATCTGAGCCCTCGGGCACCTCGATGACTTTTCCCTTCTTGATTTCTAATTGCTGTTGCAAGAACTCTGGCAAATGAACTTTTCCAATAAAGCAGAGCCCCTGAGAATCTTTTTTGTCGGCAGTAGTGAGGCCTGCTTTTTTTGCAAGGGTACGCACTTCTGGTTTTGTTAGCTCTCCAATGGGGAACAAAGCCTTTGCTAATTGATTTTGCGTGAGCTGACACAAGAAATAGCTTTGATCCTTATTACCATCTTTACCAGCCAGAAGCTGAAACACTTTTTGTCCGTCAATTTCAGTTTCCCCCTTTCGACAATAATGACCGGTGGCTACAAAATCAGCACCTAGCTTTAGCGCAGCGTCAAGAAAAATGTCGAATTTTATTTCCCGATTGCATAACACATCTGGGTTGGGTGTGCGTCCACGCTGATACTCCGCGAACATGTAATCCACTATCCGCGCCTTGTATTCTTTGCTTAGGTCGATCGTTTGAAATGGAATACCAAGGTCTTGTGCGATAATCATCGCATCATTGCTATCATCCAGCCAAGGGCACTCTTTACTTATTGTTACTGAGTCGTCATGCCAGTTTTTCATGAACATGCCAATCACATCATAACCCTGTTCTTTGAGAAGGTAAGCGGCTACGCTGGAGTCCACACCACCGGAAAGACCAACAACAACTCTTTTCTTCATTACAAATTCAATAATCTACTCTGATGAAGCTAAATTCTCGCCCAATAGTTCCTCTATAGTTTCATTAAATCGCTGTACAAACTGCTCGTAGTGTATCCCTGTACCGGGCCCAGCGAAACCGGTGTGGATGCGCTTCACATTTCCGTCTTTTCCGATGAAGATGGTGGTGGGGAACGACAGTACATGATTGAGCATGGGCAGTGTTTTCGCTGCCTCCTCTTTGTCCTTATTTCCAGCGATTACACAGTCATAGGGTACGTTTAGCTTTGACTTCATTTTCTTTACCCGGCCACTTGCATACTCAAAATCATTTTTTGCCTCATAGGCTAAGCCAAGAATCTCCACACCTTTTTCAGCATTATTGCGATACCACTGAGAAAGAAACTTAGTCTCATCCATGCAGTTGGGACACCAGGTACCAAATATTTGTAGCACTAAAACCTTGTTTTCAAATCTATCATCGGATGGAGAGACCTTGTTTTCCTCTAAATCAGGAAAACTAAATTCAATAGTTTTATAGCCTTCCTTTAAGAACGTAAGGGATTCAGGGTCTGGGAGAGCCGCATCTTTATCTGGAATTCCGGTCCAGGTCTCATGCCAATCCTTACCATTCCAGAAGTCTCCTTTCAATGTACCATCACCTTGCTTGGTCGCTTTGAATACAAAAGAGTGATTGCCGTCAAACGTACTGAGCATCATTTCATTACCCACCACATTACCTTCAAGGTATCTGTAATCTCCAATAGGTGTAAGGAATGTGCCCGCTAGCTGATTGCCTTCCTGTGTGAATATTCCCACACTGATCGTGGTATCACCTTCATGTATGAATGTGACTGCATAGGTTCCTGCAAAATCTTCAGTATACTCGTTGCTCGTCTCTACGAATCGATGCGTCTCACCAAGTTGAGCTTGAAAAGGAAGCTTAAAATCTTTTTCATAGTTCTTGACATAATAGCCTGTCAGCGTTTGTCCATCAACTTTTGCATGTATCTCCGTGTCAAAAATGTGCATAAACATGATGACGGAGTCACCTCTGATCTCCACCTCGTCAAGCAAGATCTCTTCATCAATGTTTTTTAGCAGCACTTGATACGACTGATCGTTCTTCAGAACCTGAAAGTTCATAGGGAGCATTTGACCCTGCACATCCACAAGACCGCGCCAAGCACCTGTTTGCAGCTCTGGCTTTGGTTCACATGAAAAAAGGACAATGGTGGACAGCAGAAGTACGATTAACCTCATAATTTCGCGTTTGAGTAATGAATAGTTATCAACGATGCAAAATAGGGAAATGTTTGCTGGTCTAAAGGTCGTGGAGCTTGCCTCCGTGCTTGCGGGCCCCAGTGCGGGTCAGTTCTTTGCCGAGTTGGGGGCTGAGGTATTGAAAGTTGAGAACCTGAAGACAGGTGGGGATGTGACCAGGACCTGGCTAGGCAAAGGTGAAGTGCCGGGCAAAATCTCGGCTTATTTCTCCTCCGTCAACTGGGGAAAGCAGTCCATTGCGATCGACTTATCGACCGCGGAAGGAAAGGAAATTGTATCCAGTCTCTGCGCCAGTGCGGACCTTGTGATTGCCAGCTACAAGCCTGGAGATGCCAAAAAACTCGGTGTGGACTATCTCACATTGAAAAAAAAGAATGGAAAGCTGATCTATGGGGAAGTGACTGGGTATGGATCTGATAATGATAGGGTTGGTTATGATGCGGTAGTACAGGCGGAGTCTGGTTTTATGAGTATCAATGGCGAAAAAGGAGGTAATCCTCTGAAAATGCCTGTGGCGCTGATTGATGTGTTGGCTGCCCACCACTTAAAGGAGGGTCTATTATTGGCATTGTTGAGAAGGCAGCAGACAGGTGAGGGCCAGCACGTGGCGGTGTCGTTAATTCAGGCCGGCATCGCGTCTCTGGCCAATCAAGCTACTAATTGGTTGGTTGCCAACAATTTACCTGGCCGCCAAGGTTCCGAACACCCAAATATCGCTCCATACGGAGATAATTTCTTGACGGCTGATGGCAAGCGGGTCCTTCTTGCTATTGGTAGTGACAGGCAATTTGAGCGATTATGTAACGTACTGTCTATTAGTGATTTGCCAAATGAAGACCGTTTTAGAACCAATCCGAATAGAGTCAAGAATCGAGGCTCATTAAATGAGAAACTGGCAGACGCAATTTCTACATTGAAGGCCACTGAGCTCATGAAAAAGTGTAATGAACTTAAAATTCCTGCAGGAATCATCCAAAACATAAAGGAGGTCTTTGAGCTGGATGAGGCACAACAGATCGTCTTAAGGTCAGATGACCTTCTAGGGGTTAGAAATGTCGTTAGCACTAGTAACGGTGCTTTGCAAGGGTTACCCCACATTCTCCCACCACCCACATTTGGTCAGCACACTGATCAAATTTTGAGTGAAAAACTCTCTTTTGACCCAAATACGCTAACCGAATTAAGAAGAAAGCGCATAATTTACTGATTCCAACGTAGTCAAATAACCTTCTTTGGGGCCTTTTTAGGCCCTTTTTGTTTAGGTGAGCCTATAAAGTGGTATAAAGTGGGGCAAAGTGGTTGAAAATGTGGTTTTTCTATTTAAGTTTGCTTAGAGAACCTGTATAAAAGCAGAAAGAGAGACAACCACTACCGTCATGACTTTCTTCACCAGTGAGTATGAAAGTAAACTTGATTCCAAAGGAAGGCTGGTATTACCAGCCCGGATCAAAAGCCAATTGCCTGAGAGTTCCGGCAATGAGCTTGTGATTCGCAGAGGATTTGAGCCTTGCCTTATACTTTATCCCATGGTGGAGTTCAAAAAAGTCTTCTCAAAGATTTCAGGCTTAAGCGAATTCAACGAAGAGTATAGAAAGCTGCAACGCAACTTCTTCTCAGGCACAGCCACCGTTGAACTTGATGGTAATGGCCGTTTTCTCATTCCAAGAAACATGCTTGCGTATTGTCAGATCGATAAAGAAGCGACATTGGTAGGTATGGGTAATAAGGTTGAGATATGGAATCCTACTCAGTATGAGAAGCATATGATTAGCGATCCAGGAGAGTTGTCAAAGTTAGCGCAGAAATATCTTGATGAGTAATGACATGACTTCGCGCTATCATGAGCCGGTCATGCTTACCCATTGTATTGATGCATTAAACATAAAACCCGAAGGTGTCTACGTAGACGTAACCTTTGGAGGTGGAGGACATAGTTTGGCAATACTTGAATTGATAAAAGGTGGAAAACTGATAGCCTTTGATCAAGATGAAGATGCCAGGCAGGAAGCGAGTAAAATCGCGCATCGTTCTTTTACATTTTGTCAAGCCAACTTCA
Source organism: Cyclobacteriaceae bacterium (assembly GCA_040216915.1). GTDB lineage: Bacteria > Bacteroidota > Bacteroidia > Cytophagales > Cyclobacteriaceae > ELB16-189. The sequence goes on along the minus strand of JAVJOD010000006.1, from coordinate 538,039 downwards.
AATACTTGAAGAAGTACCTGAAGTTGAATCGCATAACAAAGGTTGATGGTATTCTAGCGGATTTGGGAATTTCATCCCATCAAATCGACTCTGCGGAGAGGGGATTCTCCACACGCTTCGATGGTCCACTAGATATGCGGATGGATGTGAAGTCCAACCTTACCGCAGAGCACTTGCTGAATCAATATTCAGAAAATGATTTGCACAGGATTTTTGGGATGTATGGTGAGGTGAGGAATGCTAAAACGCTTGCTCATGCAGTAGTGCAGGGACGGTCTGTAAAACCGTTTCAGAAAATAAGTCAACTGCTGGAGGTTCTTAAGTCACTTGCTCCAAGGGGTAAGGAGTTTAAATACTATGCGCAGGTGTTTCAAGCTTTACGGATAGAGGTGAATAAGGAGATGGAAGCACTGGAAGATTTCTTGAACCAATGCGCAGAGGTAGTTGCTCCCGGAGGGAGACTGGTGGTCATGTCCTATCATTCATTGGAGGATAGGATGGTGAAGAACTACATGAATACCGGTAAAGTGTACGGAGACTTGGAGAAGGACTTCTACGGTAATCCCATTAGACCGTTTAAGACGATTACCAGAAAACCGATCACTGCTGATGCAAGAGAGCTTGAACAAAATAAAAGAGCACGCAGTGCAAAATTGAGAATTGCTGAGAGGATTTAGATAGGCGAAAATGACGCAGAATAAATTTAGAATAGGGAGCAACCGGAGCAATAAAGAAGCTGGATCTTCTTCAGGTATGTTTTCAGGATTGGAGAAACGCCTGAAGATTGAGACATATTTTGAGGAGGGTTTTCCTGTGAAGTACCTGCCCAAAATACTTTTTGTTCTTGCGTTGGTCTTATTCTACATCAGTAATACACACTATGCAGAAAAAGGAATACGAAAAATCAACCGGTTGCAAACCGAGGTGGAGGATCTGAGAGCGGACTATACGACATTAAAAGCTGATCTGATGTTTGCCAGTAAGCAATCAGAGGTGGCCAGAAGAGTAAAAGCATTAGGACTTAAAGAAAGCATTAATCCGCCTTTTAAAATTGTTGTGAACGAAAGTGAATATTAAGAGATCCATATTAATTCGAGTCCGTGTAGCATTTTTATTCGTGCTCTTGTTTGGCATTGCAGTAGTGGCCAAGGTATCTCACATACAGTTTGTGGAAGGAGAAGAGTGGAGGAAGATTGGCGATCAGATCAGTTTTGACTACAAGAAAGTTAAAGCTACACGTGGCAACATTTACTCGGACAATGGTAGTTTGTTGGCTACCTCCCTTCCATTCTATAAGGTGGCTTTTGATCCACGTGCTGCCAAGAACGAGGTATTTAACAACGGGATTGACTCGCTGGCACTACTCTTATCAAAGTACTACAAGGATAAGTCCGCAACGGATTACAAGAGAATAATTCTGGATGCAAGGGGAACGCATAAACAGTATATCATACTGAACCGAAAGCAAATCAATTACCAGACAAAGAAAATGATGTCAGACTGGCCCATCTTCCGTGAGGGGAGATACCGTGGCGGTGTGATTTTTGAAAAAATTGATGTGCGCTACAGGCCGTTCTCAAACTTAAGCCGAAGGACCATTGGATTTGTCAATGAAAACGGGAAGGGAGCCGGACTTGAGTTCAGCTTCAATGAAGCGCTCGGGGGGCAGGATGGAGAAGCGCTATTCCAAAAAATCGCAGGAAGTACCTGGAAGCCGGTGTTCGATGCCAACAACATTAAGTCAATTGATGGACTGGATATTCAAACAACGATTGATGTGAATCTGCAGGATGTTGCGGAGACCTCCTTGCATCGTGCCATGGAGCAGCACAAGGCTGACGCAGGCACAGTCGTGGTGATGGAAGTAAAGACCGGTCATATCAAAGCAATTTCCAACCTTAGTAGGGAAGGAAATACGTACTATGAGAAGTTTAACCATGCCGTTGGTGGGCTCTTTGAACCTGGCTCCACCTTCAAACTGGTCACCATGATGGCCCTGTTGGAGGAAACAAGTATTAAACTTTCGGATAGCATTGATACAGGGAACGGACAGACCACTTTTTATAAGAGCGTGGTTAGAGATCATCACGAAGGAGGCTATGGAAAAATTACGGTAAGTGAAGCTTTTGAAGTTTCATCCAACGTAGCCATGGCAAAGTTGCTAGATCACAATTTTGGTTTGAAGCCATCGAAGTTTTTGAAATATGTAGATGATCTAAAACTTGCTAAACCGATGGGCTTGCAAATTGCAGGTGAAGGCTACCCTAAAATTTCGCGACCAGGAGATAAAAGCTGGAGTGGAATCACCTTGCCATGGATGGCCTATGGATATGGTTTTGAGATGACTCCTCTGCATACTTTGGCACTGTTCAATGGAATTGCGAATGACGGTAAAATGATCAAACCCATTTTTGTAACGTCTGTTTCCAAGGCGGACAATGTGGAGAAGAGGTATTCAACAGAAGTGCTCAATGACAAAATATGTTCTAATAGCACTTTAAATAAACTGAAGTTGCTACTGGAAGGCGTGGTAGAAAGGGGCACAGCATCAAACCTCAAAAATGCACACTACAAGATTGCAGGAAAAACTGGAACAGCTCAGATTCTGGAAAACGGAAAATACACCAAGAAGTACATCACCTCTTTCGTAGGATACTTCCCAGCGCACGATCCTAAGTATACCGCCATCGTATTGGTAAAAAACCCGAAGGGTTGGCAGCAATACGGTAACAATGTGGCTGGACCGGTTTTCAAAGAAATTGCAGATAATATATATGCGCGCGATATCAATCTTCATTTGGCAATGGAGAAGAAGAAAGTCTTGGAGCCAGGAGTTTTCCCTGTGATTCAGGCAGGATATCAGCCTGAGTTGACCATGCTATCAAATGAACTGGGAGTATCAAACCACTCCAGGAGTGAAGAGGATTGGGTGCGTGCGGCAAGAAATGGTAATTCGGTGCTATGGAACAAAAATGAGGTAGCAAGAAACCTTGTACCCAACGTGAAGGGTATGTCATTTAGGGATGCCATCTATTTATTAGAGAAGAGTGGCTTACGGGTTGAGCACACTGGCAAAGGGCGCGTGAAAGAGCAATCACTTCCCCCGGGAACAAAGGTGAGTGGGGGTGGCAAAATATACATCCGATTGGGCTGATGATGGAGTTGAAAGACATATTGTATAAAGTAAAGATCACGTCTTCCTCTGGTGACATGAGTGTGGAGGTAGCTGGAATTGCCTTCGACTCGCGCCAAGTCAGGAAGGGTTTTCTGTTTGTTGCCATCAAGGGTACGCAATCGGATGGGCATGCTTTTATTCAAAAGGCAATAAGTAATGGTGCTACTACTGTAGTGGCTGAGAGGCTTCCTGACAATCTACTACCTTCTGTCACGTATGTAACGGTGAAGAGCAGTGCAAAGGCACTTGGTGTAATTGCTTCAAATTTTCATCACAACCCTTCATCGAAGCTAAAGCTAGTAGGCGTTACGGGCACGAATGGAAAAACAACTTTGGTAACGCTGCTATACAAATTGTACACATCGCTTGGTTTTAGCGCTGGGTTGATTTCCACCGTGCATAATAAAATAGGAGATCAAACCATTGAAGCCACCCACACCACGCCAGACCCTATTCAGATCAACGAACTCTTGGTCAAGATGGTGGATGCAGGTTGCCACTACTGCTTCATGGAGGTGAGTTCTCACGCGGTCGACCAAGGTAGAATTGAAGGTCTACAATTTGTAGGCGCCATCTTTACAAATATATCTCACGATCACCTTGACTACCATCGCACCTTTGAAAATTACATCAAGGCGAAGAAAGGTTTCTTTGACGGTTTGACTTCTGATGCCTTTGCCTTGGTAAACGCTGACGATAAGAGGGGCGCGGTAATGTTGCAGAATACCAAAGCCAAAAAGCATACCTATGCGATAAAGAAAATGGCTGATTTCAAAGCTAAGGTTATTACTAATTCCCTAGAAGGCCTGGAGATGGAGTTAGATAATCGCACAGTATGGTTCAAGCTCATTGGGGACTTCAATGCTTACAATCTCCTTTCGGTTTATGCGACAGCGATTCTACTGGGAACAGATGCGGAGGAAGTGCTTCTAAAGCTTTCAGCGCTTACTGGAGCAGCGGGTCGATTTGAATTGGTACTGCCAGGATCAAAGTTTACAGCTATTGTCGACTATTCTCATACACCTGATGCGCTTAAAAATGTATTGGAAACTATTTCGCAATTCCGATCAGGACAAGAACAGGTGATCTCTATTGTTGGCTGTGGCGGAGACCGCGACAAGATGAAGCGTCCGCTTATGGCGGCAATCGCCTGCAAGTACAGCGACAAAGCAATCTTTACTTCCGATAATCCTCGAAGCGAAGATCCGGTGGAGATCATACAAGATATGATGAAGGGGGTAGGCCCAACGGATGCGAAGAAGACTTTGGTGATTGTAGATCGCGAGGAAGCGATCAAGACCGCTTGTATGATGGCCAAAGAAAGAGATATCATTTTGGTAGCTGGAAAAGGACACGAGACCTACCAGGAAATAAAGGGTATCAAAAACCCCTTCGATGATAGAGAGGTATTGGAAAGGATGTTAAAAATGTTCGCAAACTGATAACTGATGCTGTATTATCTATTTGAATATTTAGATAAGAACTTCGACCTGATGGGAGCAGGTGTATTCCAATACATCTCCTTTCGTGCGGGTGCAGCGGCTGTGCTTTCATTGATAGTCACTATTACTTTTGGTAAGGGTCTTATTAATTACTTGAGAAGAAAGCAGATCGGTGAGGATGTGCGAGACCTCGGCTTGGAAGGTCAACTTCAAAAGAAAGGCACGCCAACCATGGGTGGACTTATTATCATTGCAGCTATACTAATTCCCACTTTACTATTTGCTCGCGTTGACAATGTTTACGTGATTCTGTTGCTCATCACCACCGTGTGGTTGGGCCTAGTGGGTTTGCTTGACGATTACATAAAAGTATTTAAGAAGGACAAGGAGGGATTGGCTGGCAAATTCAAAATTATAGGCCAGGTAAGTTTAGGACTTGTGGTGGGGCTTACTTTGTACTTCAATGAGCAGGTGGTGGTTAGAGAGGCCATACCAAATGGAAGTAGCGTATCAGTTGTGGAGTCAGCGGATACCAGGGAGTATCAAGATGTGAAATCCACGAAGACAACGGTGCCATTCTTGAAAAATAATGAGTTTGACTATAGTACTTTGGTTCCAGTTTTCCTAAAGGATTGGACATGGATAGTGTACGCCCTTTTGGTAATTTTTGTGATTACAGCAGTATCTAATGGCGCAAACATCACGGATGGCATTGATGGACTTGCGGCTGGTACTTCTGCAATCATCGGATTGACGCTAGCGATTTTTGCTTACTTGTCTGGTCGTGTAGACTTTAGTAGTTATCTCAATATTCTTTATATCCCCAACTTAAGTGAGTTAGTAATATTTTGTGCTGCTTTTGTGGGAGCATGCCTTGGCTTTCTCTGGTACAATGCATTTCCTGCACAGGTTTTTATGGGCGATACCGGGAGCTTATCTCTGGGGGGAATTATTGCAGTGCTTGCACTTGCTGTAAGAAAGGAGTTGATGATTCCTGTTTTGTGTGGGATTTTCCTCGTTGAACTACTTTCGGTGATTCTTCAGGTATCCTACTTCAAGTATAGCAGGAAAAAATTCGGTGAAGGAAGAAGGATCTTTTTAATGTCCCCTATTCACCATCATTATCAAAAGGTGGGCATTCACGAATCTAAGATCGTAACTCGATTTTGGATTGTCGGAATACTGCTTGCCATTTTCAGCCTAGCCACATTGAAATTAAGATGAGCAAGAAGGTGACCATAGTAGGCGCAGGGGAAAGCGGAACGGGAGCAGCACTGCTGGCGAAAGCCAAGGGTTACGAAGTTTTCGTATCTGATAGTGGAGCCATTAAGAGCAATTACAAAGCTGAGCTACTAGAGAATCAAATTCAATTTGAGGAGGGTAAGCATTCCCTGGATAAACTCTTACAAGCAAAACTAGTCGTCAAGAGCCCCGGAATTCCTGACAAAGCAGAAGTCGTTCAAAAAGCAAGAGAGCGAAACATTGAAATCATTGATGAGATAGAATTCGCATTCAGGTTTCTCAACGGAAGAATTATCGCGATTACAGGGACCAACGGAAAGACCACCACTACATTGCTAACCTACCATCTGATGAAATCGGCAGGTCTAAGTGTAGCCTTAGCAGGCAATGTGGGAGAGAGCCTTGCGAGAAAAGTGATTGCGAATGTTTTTGATTGGTTTGTGATAGAAATAAGCAGCTATCAGATCGATGGTACCATTACCTTCAGACCTGATGTCGCCATTTTGTTAAATATCACACCTGATCATTTGGACAGGTACGAATACCAATTCCAAAATTATGTGAATTCAAAGTTCAGTCTACTTAAGAATACAACTCTTGATGACTATTTCATTTACCATGCCGATGATACTGTGGTCATGTCGGAAGTGCGTAAGAGAAATATCAAGGCCAAACAACTAGAGGTATCACTTAGAGACGCAAGTGCCTCCGCATATGCAATTGGGTCAATCATGCACTTCAAGATGGGAGATGTAAAAATTGAGATCGACCAAAAGGATACCTCGCTAAAGGGGCCTCATAACTTAATCAATACGATGGCTGCGGTTACTGCCGCTCACCTATCTGGCGTTTCATTTAAGTATATAAAAGAAGGGCTTAAAAATTTCAAGAATGCTCCACATCGTTTGGAGTCTATTGCAAAGATAAGGGGTGTTGAGTTCATCAATGATTCCAAGGCCACCAACGTTGATGCAGTAATTTACGCGTTGGGGAGTTTTGACAGCCCACTAATCTGGATTGCCGGGGGAGTAGACAAAGGGAACGATTACAATCTATTAAAGGATCAAGTGGTGGAAAAAGTAAAGTCACTCATTTGCCTTGGTAAAGAGAATGAAAAATTGAAGAAATACTTTGAGCCTTTGCTTCCTTCTGTAAGTGAAACTCAGAGTGTGAGGGAGTTGGTGCGAATGGCATTGAAGAATGCAGCAGAAGGAGATGTCGTTCTACTTTCTCCCGCCTGTGCCAGCTTTGACTTATTTAAGAACTACATGGATAGGGGCGATCAATTTCGTGAGGCAGTGCTTGAGTTGAAACAAGAAAACGAGAATTCATTGGCATTATGAACAAGGTAAAGGAATGGGTAGATAAAAACTTACAGGGTGATCCAGTGATTTGGGCGGTAGTGTTTGCTCTATCCCTAGTGAGCATACTGGTAGTTTATAGCTCTATTGGCACACTAGCCTACAAGCGAACTGTAATTCCGGAACTGTACCTGGTGAAACATACCTTCATGGTATTCCTGGGGCTAGGCGCGATGTGGGTAGCGCATAAGATTGACTACCGCTATTACTCGAAGCTCTCAAGATTTGCGCTTTGGATCAGCGTGCCGCTATTGATCTACACGTTCACAAATGGAACCACGATCAACGATGCAGCGCGCTGGATTACGTTGCCAATCATCAATACTTCGTTCCAACCTTCTGATTTTGCCAGCCTGGCTTTGATTATCAACCTGGCTAGTATGTTGTCTAAAAAACAACAAAACATAGATGATATCAAAGAGTCACTTATCCCTATGCTCATATGGTGTGGTGTGATTTGCGGGCTCATTGCGCTCACTAACCTCTCTACTGCGGCCTTACTTTTTGCCACATGTATGCTTGTGATGTTCATCGGCCGAGTACCCATCAAGTACCTGGCGATGCTTTTGCTAGTAGGAGCGTTGGCGGGCGGTGTAGCATATAAATTTGGAGTGCGAGGCGAAACTGCAAAGAATAGAATCTTAAGCTTTGTCAATGGCACGGAACTTCCGTTTCAGGCGAAGCATGCACGCATAGCGGTGGCCACAGGCGGAATTGCCGGCAAAGGCCCGGGCAATAGTGATCAACGCAATATTTTGCCACATCCCTATTCGGATTTTATCTATGCCATCGTAATCGAAGAGTATGGCTTGATAGGAGGCGTCATCGTACTCGTCCTCTACCTATTGCTTTTGCACAGAGGAATGAAAGCTGCCTACAATAGTGAAAGAGCCTTTGGTGGTTTGCTATCTGCCGGACTGAGTTTTGACTTGGTTTGCCAGGCGATGGTGAATATGGGAGTGGTCGTAGGCCTTGGACCAATTACCGGGCAACCGCTTCCACTAATTAGTATGGGAGGTACAGCAATGATATTTACCGGACTGTCCGTGGGAATCATTTTGAGTGTGAGTCGTGGAGAGAGAGATGAACAGTGGCAGCAAGATATGAATGTAGAGTCTAAACAAGTAGCCAAAGCAGCTTGACAGCCCAAAAACCATATCGAATGATCATAAGTGGTGGTGGCACAGGAGGCCATGTGTTTCCCGCTATTGCTATCGCTTCTGCATTCAAATCGCGCCATCCTGAGGCGGAGATATTATTTGTAGGCGCACTTGGCAAGATGGAAATGAGTAAGGTGCCGGAAGCAGGATTTAAGATCGTAGGACTCTGGATAAGCGGACTTCAAAGAAGGGTGACTTTGAAAAACCTATTGTTTCCCCTGAAGCTCATCACAAGCTATTTCAAGGCTAGAAGCATCGTGAAGGAATTTGCGCCTCATGTGGTAGTCGGCACCGGTGGATATGCGAGTGGACCTATCATGCTGGCAGCAAATAGAATGGGAATACCTTCCTTAATTCAAGAGCAGAATTCTTATGCCGGATTGACAAACAAGAAATTGGCAAAGAAGGCGATGAGAATTTGTGTGGCTTACCCCGGAATGGAGAAGTACTTTCCTGCAGAAAAAATAGCTTTTACGGGTAATCCTGTGCGTAACGACCTGATTGATTTGGCCAATAAACGCACGGCAGCTGGAAATCATTTTGAGTTGAATGCGCAAGATCAAACACTATTGATTCTTGGCGGCAGTCTTGGCGCGCGCACCATCAATGAAAGTATTCTTTCAGGTCTAGATAAGTTGATTGATGCGCAAGTGCAGGTGGTGTGGCAGACCGGCAAAGTTTACTATGATGACATAAAGCAAAAACTTGCTGATAAGAACCTTCGAAAGGTGAGGGTGTACGACTTCATCAAACCAATGGATTTGGCCTACGCAATTGGTGATGTGGTGATTTCCAGATCTGGTGCCCTGGCGGTCTCCGAAATATGTGTGGCTGGAAAGCCAGCCATACTGGTTCCTTCTCCCAATGTGGCCGAAGATCATCAAACAAAAAACGCGACTGCGCTGGTGGAAGAAAATGCAGCAGTGCTGGTAAAAGATACAGATGCGAGGCAGTCTCTTGTCAATGAGGCCATGAAGTTATTGTGTGACAAAGCAGAGAGAGATGTACTAAGTGGCAACGCAGAAAGGTTGGGAAGACCCAGTGCGGCCAATGAGATAGTGATGGAAATTGAAAAATTGATTGAGTGCAATTAAATAAATACGATACGGTCTATTTTTTAGGAATTGGGGGCATCGGCATGAGTGCGTTGGCAAGATGGTTTAAGTATTTGGACTATCGAGTGGCTGGATACGACCGTACCGTAACTCCGTTGACACAACAACTCCATAAGGAGGGAATTGATATTCACTTTGAGGATCGTATTGACATGATACCGGCAAAGTTGAATAAAGAAAAGACATTGGTAGTGTATACTCCGGCTATCCCTAAAGATCACAAGGAATTTAATTACCTCAAGAACAATGAGTACATCATTCTCAAACGATCAGAAGTGCTTGGGTTAATCACCAAGGAGTACAAAACTATTGCGGTGGCAGGTACACATGGCAAAACTACCACTTCTTCACTGATCGCGCATGTGCTAAAGACAGCAAAGATGAATATGGTTGCTTTTTTAGGGGGCGTTACTACCAACTATGCATCTAACCTGGTAATAGAGGGTGAGCCAGGGAGCAAAACAATCGTAGTAGCAGAGGCAGATGAGTTTGATAGATCATTTTTAAGGTTGTTCCCATCGATGGCGGTCATTACGTCCATGGATGCGGATCACTTGGATATATATGGTGCGCATGAATCATTGGTTCAGTCATTTAAGGATTTTTTAGGCCAGATTAAATCAGGAGGAAATCTTGTGATTCATGAGTCAATTGAATCAGTCGCAACGCAGCTAACCAAATTAAAGGTTAGTACTTATGGCATGAGCCAGGGGCAATTTTTTGCCGATCAAATTACTACCGAAGGTGGATTTTTTGAATTCGATCTTGTGAGTGAAAACTTGAAGATTGAAAGAATATCGCTCGGTGTCCCTGGTTTTCATAATATGGAAAATGCAATAGCCGCAGCTATTGTAGCGCACGAACTTGGTGTTGATGCTGACACGATTAAAGAGGCGCTGGGCTCCTTCAAGGGCGTGAAGCGGAGATTTGAGTTTATCATAAGACGAGAAGACTTGGTGTACATTGACGACTATGCACATCACCCCACAGAAATTGAAGCCTTGCTTAAGTCGCTGCGCTCTATGTATAAGGGTAGAAAAATCACTGTAATCTTCCAGCCTCATTTGTACACGCGTACACGGGACTTTGCTGAGGGCTTCTCTAAGAGTCTAAGTCTTGCGGATGAGGTCTTGTTGATGGATATCTATCCGGCTAGAGAAGAGCCAATTCCAGGAGTAGATTCGGATATGCTATTTAAATCTATCAGCAGTAAAGTGAAAATGCGCTGCAACAAAGTGGATCTAATGAGCAAGCTTGGGAAAATGGATTTTGAGGTGCTGGCCACGGTGGGGGCAGGAGATATTGACACATTCGTAAACCCGATAAAGGAATACCTAAGCGAGAAAGTATCATGAAGTGGAGTTTGAAAATTCGAACAGAAGTAAAAATAGTGGTCGCACTTGTAGGTGTGTCGTTATTGATCGCTTTTGGAGAAAGAAAGCAGAATGGAATTGTGTGCAGCAATATTGTCATTGAACTGGAAAATGCCCATGAGAATCATTTCATCGATGAGGCAGATGTGTTGAACATTTTGGAGAACAGTGGTCAGTCTATCATTGGCACTTCTATTGACAGGCTGAATCTAAATATCCTTGAGTCTCAGCTGAAGAGTGACAAACATATTCTTGATGCAGAGTTATATGGGGATGTGAAGGGAAACCTGATGGTCAATGTGGACCTCAGAAGACCTATCGCCCGATTGGTAAGGAATGATGGACCTGACGCTTATATCGCTGAAGACGGAGTGGTAATGTCCATGTCAGATAAATTCTCTTCCAGAGTCTTGTTGATCACCGGTGCGATTGTAAAACCCCTCATTGAGGCGGGTGACTTATACGCTACAGAGGATGGAATTAAACTTATGGAGATGATTCATTTTATCAACGAGGATGAATTTTGGAAAGCCCAAATTGCTCAAGTCGATTTTGATTCCAAGGGTAAAGCAGAAATATACCCACAGATGACAGGTCAGTTGGTAGAGTTTGGAAGACTGGAAGATATCGAGGTGAAGTTCAAAAAACTGTTGATTTTCTATAAGGAAATTCTACCGCAGAGGGGATGGACTAAATATGACCGGGTGAATGTAGAATTTGAAGGACAAGTAATTGCAGAATGATACTTTTTAAGATAAAAATATAACAACCACCAATAAACGATTACAACCATGGAACAGGAAAAAATAGTAGTAGGACTCGACATAGGCACCACCAAAATCTGTGCTATTGTGGGTCGCAAGAATAGTTTTGGAAAACTCGAGGTGCTTGGCATGGGCAAGGCCGAGTCAGAAGGCGTGATCAAGGGTATTGTGACCAATATTGACAAGACGGTCTTCGCCATCGAAAAAGCTATCAAGGAAGCGAGTGATATGTCCGGCATTGATGTGGGAATTGTAAACGTGGGTATTGCCGGTCAGCATATTCGTAGCTCTATACATCATGGTAGCATTACCCGGAATACGAAAGATGACGAGGTGAGCATCGAGGATGTCAATAGGCTGACTGAAGACATGTACCGCATCGTCATTCCGCCCGGAAGTGAGATCATTCATGTGATGCCCCAAGACTACATGGTTGACTACGAGGAGGGCATCAAAGACCCCGTTGGAATGTCAGGTGTGAAGCTGGAAGCTGATTTCCATATCATCACTGCACAAACCAGCGCCATCAATAATATCAACAAGTGCGTGCGCAGGGCAGGGCTTGAGATTGAAGACTTAATTCTTGAACCTTTGGCGTCAAGCCTGGCGGTGCTAAGCGAAGAGGAGAAGGAAGCTGGCGTTTGTTTGATTGATATTGGAGGAGGAACTACAGATGTAGCAATCTTTTATGATAATATCATCCGTCACACTGCCGTGATTCCATTTGGTGGAAACATACTCACCACTGACATCCAACATGGATTGATGGTGATGGCCAAGCAGGCCGAGCAATTGAAGACTTCTTTTGGTAAGGCCATCGCGGAGGAAGCAAGCCCAAATGAGATCGTTTCAATACCGGGTATCCGCAACAGAACTGCCAAAGAAATCTCGGTTAAGAATCTTTCTAACATTATCCAGGCGAGGATGGAGGAGATCATCGAAATGGCGCATACGGAGATTATTAGTTCAGGCTTTGAAAACAGGTTAGCTGGAGGAATTGTAATCACCGGAGGAGGTTCTCAGCTAAGCTGCCTAAAGCAACTTGTGGAATACATGACCGGAATGGATGCGCGCATTGGTTATCCAAACGAACATCTTGGCAAGAGTAAAATGGAGGTCGTGAAAAGTCCAATGTATGCTACGGCTGTAGGATTGGTGCTGTCAGGATTTAGATCCCTGGACGAGCGCGAGGAGCGATACAGGGAGGCAAAGGAATCGCCCAAGTACTTGAAGTCAAAGCGCATTGTGTCGGGAGACTTCTTTACAAATATCTTGAACAAAACAAAGGGGTTGTTGATTGACGACCTCGATGGTAAGAATGAATACTGAAATCAAATTAACCACTAAACAATAATCGTCATGTCTGAATCTGGAATAGCTTACAAGTTCGAGCTTCCAAAACATCACCAATCGATCATCAAGGTCATTGGTGTGGGAGGCGGAGGAAGCAATGCGGTGAATCACATGTTTCGACAGGGCATCAAAGATGTCGAGTTTGTCGTGTGCAACACCGATCTACAGGCGCTCAATAGCAGCCCTGTGCCTTACAAATTGCAAATCGGCACTAACCTCACCGAGGGGTTGGGCTGCGGTGCCAACCCTGAAGTAGGAAGGGCAGCAGCACTGGAAAGTAAAGATCAAATTAGAGAGATGCTCGCGGGCACTAAAATGGTCTTTGTTACTGCGGGAATGGGAGGTGGCACCGGAACGGGTGCGGCACCAGTCCTGGCAAAAATTGCCAAAGACATGGACATACTCACTGTAGGTATTGTCACTGTGCCATTCATGTTTGAGGGAAAGAAAAAATTGGCCCAGGCCCAGGCAGGGGTTGAGGCACTACGTGCTAGCTGCGATACCATGCTGGTAATTCTTAACGATCAATTGAGAGAGATCTACGGCAACTTGTCAATAGGACAGGCTTTTGCACAGGCAGATAATGTCCTCACCACTGCTTCTAAAGGCATAGCTGAGATCATCACTTTGGCAGGTTATGTCAATGTAGATTTTCAGGATGTGCGTACGGTCATGCACAATGCTGGGGCAGCGGTGATGGGGTCTGCGGAGACGAGAGGGGAGAACAGAGCTAGTCAGGCGGCTGAGCAGGCGTTGGCTTCTCCACTACTGGATAACAGGGACATTATGGGAGCCAAGCGTATTCTGCTTTCTATCATCTCCGGTGAGGAGGCGGAATTGCAAATGGATGAATTAACTCAAATCACGGAGATCATTCAGGAGCAGGCTGGCGATGATGCAGAGGTAATCTTCGGTCACGGTATTGATCCGACCATTGGCGACAGGATCAGAGTAACTGTAATTGCCACTGATTTCGCTGCGGAGCGTAAGACTGTCCAGGCAGCGATTGAAGAAAAGAAGGTACATGACCTTGAGAAACCTCAACCTTCTCTATTCGATCAGATGGACAATTCTGTGAACGATAGAAATGAGGACGTAGAACTGAAAACTACCTCACGATTTGACTTCCCAGTGAAAAATGAAAAGTCGGAAGTTAAACCGGTTCTCAAGAAAGAAGTGGAAGAGTCTCCTGTCGACATGGAAGATGAAATAGAAGAGGAGGTTGAGGAGGAGAAAGAGGAGCGTGCTTATACCTTCACTTTATTCGAAAAGGAGAAGGCGCCTCTTATTGAAAATTCAATAGAGGATGAGGAAGATGAAGACGAGGAAGGAGAAGACGACCTATTTTCAAAAGATGAAGATGAGTTTGAATTGGGTAAAGAAGTGTCATCTGATCAAATCATAAATGAAGAAGGCATGATGGAGTATCGCAAAACAAAAGAGCGCTTGGAGCAACAAGCGAAAGAGCGCAGAGAGAAAATGAAAAGGGGAAAGAAGCAAGAGATGACCAAAGAGGAATTTAATGAGAAGTGGTCATTGCCGGCATACTTGAGACGAGGCGTAAAGATGGCAAACGTGCCTCACTCTTCTGAGCCTTACATTTCTCGATACAACTTAAATGATGACAACAGCTTGCTGGGCAACAATAAGTTCTTACATGACAATGTAGACTAATTGAATCTGATTCTGCATGACGATTTATTTGTGTTTAAATAATGAAGCATTAGTCCTGATCGAAAATGGTCGGGGCGGAAGAAATGGTACTCCCGGCATGACTGGTCTTTACTCCATTCGTAGTGGTTGTTGGTGGTAAATATTTTTAGCCGGTGTCGGGATACCATATTTTTTTAACTGTAGTAACCCAATTTTTTTAACTGGAAGCCGCCTCTGAAAAGGGGCGGCTTTTTTTGGCTATATTGAAAGCTAAATTTTCAACATGTCTAAGCGTTCCATCTACATTTCCTTCCCCATTTTGCTGATACTTGGTGCTTATTTTCTGGGCCCTTCTCCAAGTACTCCCCAATATGATCTTTCGATGCCTGTCGTGCCACAAGATGCCGATGGGTTGGAAAGCTATATATTAGAAATAGAATCCAAGCATAAAATCAAACCAGATAATGAGGCTCGGATTATTTGGAATGACAGTACACGTACCAAGACCGAATATAGTGTAGTCTACCTGCATGGATTTTCGGCCAGTCAGGAGGAGGGAGACCCTGTTCATACGGATTTTGCAAAGAGATATGGAGCTAACCTTTACCTGGCGCGTTTGGCTGACCATGGGGTAGATACCACGGAACAGCTGCTTTACTTTACTCCAGACCGGCTATGGGAGTCTACTAAAGAAGCACTTGCGATCGGAAAAGCACTTGGTGAGAAAGTAATTTTAATGAGCACATCAACAGGAGGAACGGTGGCATTAATGCTTGCCGCTGAATATCCGGAGTCCGTGCATGCGCTCATCAATATGTCGCCAAATATTGAAATCAATAACCCAACAGCCTTCCTTCTTAATAATCCCTGGGGCTTGCAAATTGCCCACCGGGTTCTGGGTAGCGAGTATCAGATAAGCCAAATGAGTGAAGCAAGGAAACTTTATTGGAATGATAAATATAGAATTGAAGCTTTGACTCAATTGCAGGAGCTCGTAGAAACGAAAATGACCAAAGAAACTTTTCAGAAAGTTTCTGCTCCTTCATTGACGGTATACTATTACAAAGACGAGCAAAATCAGGACACCACGGTGAAGGTGAGTGCCATGTTAAGAATGAATGAGCAACTGGCTACACCTGAAGGAATGAAGCAGCTTGTAGCTATCCCTAATGCCGGTGCACACGTAGTCGGTTCTCACCTGGTTTCCAAAGACCTCGAGTCCGTTGAAAGTGCAGTGAATCAATTTGCGGAGGATAAGCTTGGGATGAAACCGACCAGGTAAGAACTAGCCATCCGACCGATGCTTACGTCAGTAATCAGCGGTCGGACGGCTTACTACTCAACGCCCGCTCCAAATCCTCTGGCGTATCTATTCCAATGGTTTCGATGTCAGTTTCTACGACATTGATGGAATAACCGTTTTCGATCCAACGCAATTGCTCTAGCGATTCAGCTTGCTCAAGCCTTGAAGGTGCAAGCTGGGCAACTTCTTTTAGCACGTCCGCGCGATAGGCATACATGCCGATGTGCTTGAAGTAGTCAAAATGTAATGGCCAATCAGACGAGGGTAAATTTCTGAGATACGGAATGGGCGTCCTGCTAAAGTAGATGGCCTGTCCCAATTTATTTTTGATCACTTTCACTACATTCTTATTTTCAAGCAGTGACGAGTTATCAATTTTCTTGATAAGTGTGGCCAGTTGTACTGACCCATCCAATGCTGCAGCCACTAAGTCAATCTGGTCTGGTTGCACAAATGGCTCATCGCCCTGAATATTAATCACGTAATCATATGCAGGCTTGAGAAGCGATAGCGCTTCCATGCAGCGATCTGTACCACTGTTGTGTGACTCGGAAGTCATACAGACTTCAGCTCCGAAAGAACGACAGTGATCATATATCTCTTTGTTGTCAGTGGCGATCACCACATTGTCGAGTAGTTTGGCTTTGCATGATTGTTCGTGCACGCGCTGAACCATTGACTTGCCATTGATATCCGCCAGCGCTTTCGCAGGAAATCGAGTGGAAGCATATCTTGCCGGAATGATTCCAACAATCTTCACGATACTTTTTTTACTTTAAGGGTAGAGCTTTCAACTTCTGTCACTACTACTTGATCACCCTTTTCTATATAGTCACCACGAGAGAAGGCGTCATATAATTGATCGTCAATTATGACCTTTCCGCTAGGGCGCAGGACCGTGTGAGCGATGCCTTGCCTCCCAACCATGTCTGAAGTATTAAAATTGGATGTATATCCTTCGGACTGGGCCTGAGTTTCGGTTAGAGAGATCCTCTTAAAGAAATTAGTATTGCTTAAGCGTGCTCCTGCAAAGAAAAGAAGCAAGATGCCACCAGAGATACCACCAAAAATAGCGAGGGACGATACCATGATATCACCAGCCGGTACCATTTCAAAATTGAAAAAGTCGTTGTTTACCATAATTAGAATCATGGCTCCAATTGTGAGGGCAATACCAGCAACCCCTGCAACACCAAATCCTGGAATCACAAAAACTTCAGCCATGATGAGCAGTATACCAACAAAAAGTGCAATGATTTCCCAATTCTCTGCAAGCCCATTCAGATAGTAGGGTACCAGGTATAGCACCAGCGCGGTCACCGCTGCAAGAATAGGAAAACCAACACCAGGAGATTGCAATTCGAAATAGAGACCACCTAAAATGACGAGGATCAGAATTCCACTTATAAAGGGATTAAGAAAAAAAGCAATGATGCGTTCCGTGGTGCCAATGTCAAATTTAACTAGCTCATAATTGGTCACCTTATTTCGCTCCAGAATTTCTTCAATGGAGGTCATTCGTGCCTCGCAGTATCCGTATTCGATAGCTTCTGAGGTTGTGAATGTGATCACCTTGCCTGCCTGTTTTATGCTGTCCACTACTACCCGTTCATCTACCATGCCTTCTGCAATCCTTGGGTCCCTGCCACTTTCTTCCGCTGTAGACCTCATGATAGACCTCATATACGATTGATATTTGTCTGGTGCGGCAGCACCCGAGCCACCTTCCACCACGGTAGCAGCTCCTATGGTGGCTCCTGGAGCCATATAGATGCTGTCACAGGCAATGGAGATCAAGGCACCCGCTGAGGCTGCGTCTTTATTTATAAATACCCAGATGGGTACTTTAAGGTCGAGTATTTGGTCTACAATTTCCTTGGCGTCTGTTAAAACACCTCCGTAGGTGTCCATTTCAATCACCACATAGTCGGCTTCAATGGCTTCGGCATGCTCAAGGGCCAGCTTCACATATCTGGACATGCGTGGATCGATTTCGGCTTTAATTTCCATTACCATGACCTTCGCTTTGTCCTGGGCCACCACCAGAGTGGGCAACATCAGGCAGATAAAGGAAAAGACAACTATAAATTTTCTCATCGCAACTAACCTAGTTAACTTGCAGTAAAGTTACCATTAACCTGTGGTACTTTTGTAGATATTGTCTAATTGTCAAGAAAAAGGAATCTGAGAAGTGATTTGAAGGATCATTTTTCTGGCCTAATTCTGGTACTAAAACAAAGATAACGTGAGATTCACATTTTTTTAACTTCGCTTTATATGTTAAAACTTCTGTTTTTGTTTGCCAGTGCTACACCATTTTTTGCCCACGGTACGCCACTGGATTCGCTTCGATTGGAAACGATCAACGGAAAGAGTTTTGTCATCCATCAGGTGGATGAACAGGAGACCTTATATGGAATTTCAAGGAGGTATGGCACACCTATTCCACAGATCCTTGAGTATAATAAGGAGGCAGATGCGGGATTGGATGTAGGTCAAATTCTAAGGATTCCATATACCCCTAAGCCGAAGGTTCAGGAAAAAGGGCAAGGTTTGCATGTGGTGGCTGCAGGAGAGACCTTATTTTCGATTTCCAGAGCATATGGTCTCTCGGTGGAGGAGCTGAAAGAGATAAATGGTTTGGGTGAGAACGCAATATCCATTGGACAGCAACTGAAAGTAAAGAAAACTAGTCCCACTATAAGTACACCTGTGCAGTCCAATTCGGCAGTAGGATACCACACAGTGGCAGCCAAAGAAACGTTGTTTTCTATTTCAAGAGACTATGGCATTTCTGTACAGGAACTAAAGGAATGGAATAACCTTACGGGAAGTAATCTCGATATTGGTCAGTTACTCAAAGTGAGTAAGCCTGGCGATCTAACCACCACTGTGGTAGCAGAGCCAATTGCAAAACCAGATACTGCCACCAAGAGTGCAATGCCGGAGAATGTAATCAAAATATCAGAAAAGGTTACCGGTACCGATGAAATTAGAGAAAGCGGCCTTGCGGAATTAATCGATGGTACGGAGGGCAATCGTAAGTACCTAGCTCTTCACCGTACTGCCAAGACGGGCACAATTCTAAAGGTTCGAAATGAACTCAATAACCGGGAGGTCTTTGTGAGGGTAGTAGGATCACTTCCTAACACCGGGGTCAACAACAACATCATTATCAAAATTTCCAAGTCAGCATTCGATCGGTTGGGCGGAGTAGATGCTAAATTTAGGGTTGAGTTAACTTACTATAAATGATAAGTGAGACAAAGTGATCTCAAATCATTTTTAGATGAAAAGGTAGATCAGTTTAATCGCCCTGATTTCATTGAAAATGATCCAATTCAGATTCCTCACCAATTTTCAAGAAGAGAAGACATTGAAATAGCTGGCTTTTTCACAGCGGTGCTGGCTTGGGGTCAGCGTGCTACCATTATTAATAAGAGCAAGCAGTTGATGACCCTGATGGACGATGCTCCATTTGAATTTATGGTCAATCATAACGATGTTGACCTCAATCGATTTGATTTCTTTACCCATCGGACATTTAATAACACAGATTGCCTGTACTTCATTCATGTGTTAAGTAAGCTATATCGAAGTGGGAGATCGTTGGAAGACCTTTTCCTTCCAGATGAGAATGCGGCACACATCGAATCCGGGCTCGTGCGGTTTCATCAATTATTTTTTAGCGAGGAAGATTTTCCAAAGCGCACGAAGAAACACATCGCCACTCCAGCAAGGAATTCTGCTTGCAAGAGATTGAATATGTTTTTGAGATGGATGGTCCGGACTGACAGTAAAGGAGTGGATTTTGGAATTTGGGAAAGAATATCCCCCGCTCAGCTTATTTGCCCTTGTGATCTGCACGTGGAGCGTGTGGCCAGGAAACTGCGGTTGATCATAAGAAAACAGCTCGATTGGAATGCCGCTCTTGAGCTGACAGCTAATCTTCGACTATTCGATCAAGATGATCCTGTAAAATATGACTTCGCGCTTTTCGGCCTGGGAGTGGAAGAGAAATACTAAACCTTCCAGTTGGCAGGGTCTAACCTCCACGATTTGAGGTGCACAAGCTGGGATTCATCGATGGTGGCATTTTTTGTGGCAATCTCCAAGAGGTGGTGAAAATCACTGAGGCAGATAAGAGGAGTTTTTGCCTCCTCGAAGTTTTTTGCAGCATGATCAAAGCCATAGGTAAATATTGCTGCCATTCCGATTACCTCGAAACCTTCGGCCTTAAGCGCTGCAGCTGCTTTAAGCGAACTTCCCCCGGTAGACACCAGATCCTCAATGAGGACTACTTTTTTCCCCTTATCTACTCGTCCTTCAATTTGGTTACCCATGCCGTGCTCCTTCGGTTTCGGCCTCACGTAGATGTAGGGGAGATCTAATTCATCGGCTACGAGGGCACCCTGAGCGATCCCTGCGGTTGCTACTCCGGCAATGTATTCCGCCTCAGGAAAGTTATGCCTCACAACCTCGGACAATGCTGCCTTTATATAAGACCGTATAGAGGGATAGGAAAGGGACAGTCGATTGTCGCAATAGATGGGGCTCTTCCAACCTGAACTCCAGGTAAATGGCTGGGCATAGTTAAGTTTTATGGCCTCTATAGATAACAACTTTTCTGCAATAGATGTCGCTGCAGGCTCGTGTATCGATACGTAGTTCATTGTAGTGTCTTCTGGGTTACTTGCTATTCTCGTTTCGGTGCTAGTTGTTGTAAGTGCTGTTCTCTTTGCCAAATACCTAATTGTGCGACTGGTTTGACAATGCGTGGCAATTTAGAAGCTATGGCCACCTACTCCAAAAAAGGAGTACTAAAAATTAATGCGAGAAACCTAAAATAAATTGATTATTAATAGCTTGTTTATTGACTCATTGAGAATAATTTGTCTTTTTGCATCGATGGTAGCATTGATATCCCGGCATGAATCTTTTTGTTAATGACATCCCAGTCCAGCTGCACAAGCCGGGCTTTGCTCCAGATGAAGGGAGTTTCAATATTATCATTGATGCACGAAAAGAAGATATCACCAAGGCCAAGCTTATTCATCACGTGTGGATTAAGGGAGTGAAGGCAGGAGATGTTGAGGGTATCCTCAGTCTCTTAAATTCAAAGATTCCGATCAACCTGCTCTCATTAGATATTACAACCTCAGAGTATGACAAAGTAAAGGATTTTATCAAATCTCAGTTTAAGGTAGTCAAGGCCGGTGGCGGCATTGTGAGAAAGAAGGAGAAAATACTGATGATCTACAGGTTTAAGAAATGGGATTTGCCGAAAGGCAAAAAGGAGATTGGGGAGGAGTATTCGGGTACAGCCCTTCGAGAGGTAGAGGAAGAGTGTAATATCAAAGTCAAACTTGGGAAGAAGATTTGCACTACTTGGCACACTTATACCATGAATAAGAAGAGCATGCTCAAAAGGACGAAGTGGTACGGAATGACCCTTTTAGATGACAGCAAGATGAAGCCGGAAATTGCTGAGGACATAGAGGAAGTGCGCTGGATGACCCAAAAGGAAGTGTATCACGCACTTGAAAATTCCTATAAATCCATCAAGTTCGTCTTTTCTGAATACTACCGAAAGACAGAAGCGCTTAATTCTGATCAGAGGGAGTAAGGTAGAAATTCGCTTACATCGCCTTTGTAGCGATGAACTTCTCGAATAATGGAAGAGCTTATCGAGGCAAATTGAGGGGAGGTGATAAGAAACACTGACTCCAGGTCAGGGTTCAGGTGACGATTAACTTGCGAAATGCTGTTCTCATACTCAAAGTCGGTGGTGTTTCTTAATCCACGAAGCAAGTAGTTTGCACCATTCTTCTTGGCGAATTCAGCGGTTAACTCTGCAAATGTAATGACCCGGATATTGGCATGATCAGAAAAGGTTTCACTGATCTTGCTCACCATTAGGTCAATTGCAAAATATCGGTTGCTCTTTGCGCTATTGTAGCCAATAGCCACGATGACCTCGTCAAATAGCGTGAGCCCCCGTAGCACAATGTCCTCGTGCCCTTTAGTAAAAGGGTCGAACGAACCAGGAAAAAGAGCTATTCTTTTCATGCGGTAGCCAGCAAATGGAGTGAGTATAAATCTAGAAAATGGTGATCTTGTATTTCATCGAACAGGTAACCAAATTTTAGATAGTTCGGCCGTGAGCCAAAGGACACATTCTTGATATACTTTGAGAACTCAATAGAATGTGGTGAGTTTTTCCCAATATAGCCCCACAATAGAATCTTGCTGGTTTGCTGATTCATACCCATGGCATTGAGCACAAGCATAATGTACTTGACGTAGTCTGCAAAATGCTTTATGGAGAATTGGTTATAGTACTTCAACTTCCCCTTGCTTACCGATATGATGTGAAGCTTAAATCGATCAATGTAGATGTAAAGTGGTTCTTCAGAGTGATCCTTAGCTGCTTTCAGGACACCTTCAATCAATCCTGCAGACTGATGCAGAAAATGTACAGTTGTATTCTTGTAGTGGCTGACAATCCAATGATGCAGAATAGAGGGAATTGCGAATACGGTAACGGCTCCATTCTTGCTTGCGCACCACAAAATCTTGTCTTCAGCTTCGTCAACTTTCGCATTGAATTTCAGGTAGTCTGGCGCAGCCTCTTTCACAAACAATGCCTCTGGCACCTGAACGAACTTGCTATTCTTGATTGAGAATTTGACCTTCTTCCAGAATCCTGCACCGAGCAAATGGTGTGATTCAAATAACTCTTGAAGCAATTTTTTTTGATCTTCGGTTGAGCTTAGATTACCAAAAATGTAATCTTCAAAGAAGACAAGCTTATCCGACTCAGTGTCTACAATTCCTATTTGAAAATCGCGAACACCTAAATGTAGAAGTAGATCGTATTGTTGAATACGATCTACATCAAATTTTTCGTCTTTGATTTTCTTAATTAGCTTATAGCTCAATGAGGCAGAAGCCAAGGCTATAGGTTATTCCCAGTTACCTGAAGTAGAGACATCAGTTCTTGAGCCAAAGCGCAAAGGCTTGCGATTCTTAGCTTCATTGCTTTCAGAACGTAGCGGATTGTCGGGTGAAGGGTCTTTGACCTCTATCACATCTACATTGATGCCACTTTTATCTACAACGCCCGCATAAATATCAAACTTAATGTCAGTGCCTGGTTTATATGCAAGTCTCTTAAGATCAACATCTGGCTTGAATTTATAGTCCCAAAAGCTCATCAAAATTTGTCCCTTCTTTACAGGATCTCCAACTTTGATATTAGTTAAAGAGTTGATGAATCCTTCTTCAATAAAAGGCGGTTCGGTGAGTTTTTCACCTACCTTTAACGTGTAACCTCTCTGATTTTTTACTGCTCTGTCGCCAATCTTTACCTTAAAGCCCATGAATATTCCATTATCCGCTGCATTCACGTTAAAGGTTTCTTTGAAGATTCTCTCCTTCGCTGGCACAAATCCCAACGTATCAATGAAAATATCCACTTTTTCTCCCCCGTACTCAAGTTGAGTGATTTCTTCTCTTCTCTGTATGATGGCAACCTGACCGTTTTCAATGAAATTGATCAAAGAGTCCCAATTGGCGGTATATCTTCCATTTACCTCCTGAAATACAATCTCCGCTTCGCGAATCAGCATCAATTTCTCAATTACAGCAGCCTCCTTGACAGCAACCATTTCTCGGTCATTAATGGTTTTTTGAACCCCACTGTAGAGATAGTAGGCCATAAAGGCACTCGCAGCGAAAAGAACGTAGGTTAGGATCTTAGTAAGCTTCATTTCGTATAGGTTTAAGCATGCAATAATAAATATTTTAGGGCTTTTAACACAACCAATTATAATTTAAAATAACCCCTTAAATCAATGATTTTACTTGGTTCAGCAGCATATTTGAACGCTCCGTGCAAGGTGTCTTGGTCCATTTGTTTGAGATACTCCCAGTTTAGGTATTTTGCTTTTCTTATAATTTGATCTTCTTTCCTCATTTCAGGATCAAACCCTGTCCGAAGGGTGCCACCCTTTGCAAATACTTCAAAGAAAAGCTCGATGGCATGCAGCGGGTGATTTCGGTACTCGCAAACAAACAGGAGGTTCCCAACCTTTACTTCGATGCCCGTTTCCTCAGCGAACTCCCTTACAAGACAATCGGTCGCGGATTCATTAAACTCAATTCCTCCACCTGGGGGAGCCCAAAACTCACCTGCCTTCAAACCAGCATGGTTGACCATGAGAAGTCCAGTTTCATCCGCACACAGCCCACATGCTCGCACTCTCACCCTATTTCCATAGATTTTTTGAACTGAAGGCGTCATTGGTACGTTTTTGGATTAGCTAAGCGTAAATTTGAATACCTATTCAATCCACAAAAGTTAAATAAATCACAGCTATGAAGTACTTATTTTTGATCAGCTTTTTCTTTGCTTGCGCTTCTCTGTCTTTTGGTCAGGATTCAAATGGTAACATTTCTGGTGCAAGCATTAGTTGGGAGGAGCCTACCTTTGATTTTGGTGATTTGAAGCAAGGCGACAAGGTGGAACACACTTTTAAGTTTGTGAATAGTGGCAACTCACCTTTGATTATAACCAATGTAGAGGTGACTTGCGGATGCACAACCCCCAAAGGTTGGCCTAGAGATCCGATTGCTGCAGGGGCAAAGGGCGAAATCACGGTAGCATTCAATAGTGCAGGAAAATACGGCAGACAAAATAAGGTAGTGAAAGTAATTTCTAATGCGACTGGCGGCCAAAACCAGTTCTCATTTACAGCAAATGTGCTGCCGAAGGAAAATCCTAACTAAGCTTCTTATTTTCGAGAATTGAGAAAAGGAAAAGAATCCAGCCAATAATCAAAAACACTCCACCGATTGGAGTAATTGCCCCCAAGATGGCGATGTTGCTCAGTGAGAGTATATAAAGACTTCCACTAAAGATAATTACGCCAAGCGAGATGCAGGTGGCACCGTACCGTAATTTCTTTGATTCAAACTTTGGAAGTAAAGCACCAATCGCAATCAGTGCCAAGGCGTGATAAAATTGATATCGCACACCAAGCTCAAAAGTGTCTGCCCGGGCATTCTCAATAAGGATTGGCTTTAGGGCGTGGGCTCCAAATGCGCCAATGGCTACCCCCAATCCACCAAAAACTACCCCAGTGATGACAATCTTTTCCTGGTTAGTCACGATTACTTTTTTCTTTCCCCAAAAACGGTGGTGCCCACACGTACCATTGTGCTCCCTAGCTCTACGGCAATTTTATAGTCAGCACTCATGCCCATCGACAGTTCCTTGATCTCAATGTTCTTGCTGAATTTTTTGCTCTTGAGCTCATCGAAGATCTTTTTAAGTCGACCAAATTCTTTCTTAATCTGTTCTTGATTGTCTGTGAAGGTTGCCATACCCATTAGCCCTCTCACTTTTACAAATGGAAAGTCGTTCACCGTATCGATTAATTGCTTTAGCTCTTCTTCACTAAGACCAAATTTCGACTCTTCCTCTGCGATGTGCACCTGCAGCAGACAAGGTATTACACGATTAAGTTTGTTTCCTTGCTTATTAATCTCTGATAGCAACTTTGCGCTGTCGACCGAATGGATCAGGTGTACAAATGGCGCGATATATTTAACCTTATTAGTCTGCAAATGCCCAACCATGTGCCACTCAATATCCTTTGGCAAGGCTGTCCACTTGCGCTCCATCTCCTTGACTTTATTCTCGCCAAAAGCTCGCTGGCCTGCCTCGTAGGCTTCTAGTATTATTTGGTCTGGCTGCGTTTTGCTTACGGCAATCAATTTGCACTCATGACTGGAAAGCTCCTGTTGCAATAGGTCTATGTTATTTTTAACACTCATTTTATACCTTTGCCAGCCTCTACGATTATTGATGATCTCATTCTGAATGCAATAATATGGCGATATTGGGCACCTTGCTAAAAAAAGGCATAAAACTTCGCGAAAATTTGCAGCAGGAGTTTTCAAGCCCATTGGAGTTGCAGAAGCAGGAATTGAAGGATCTGCTCATTGCCGCAAATCAGACTGAGTTCGGTAAGTATTACAACTTCAGGAGTATACTCAATTATTTTCGCAGCGAAGATCGCTCCTTTTATGAGGCGTTTTCTTCTCAGATCCCTCTTCACGACTACAGCAAGATTTACAAGGATTGGTGGCAGCTCGCATTAAAGGGTGCGCGAAATATATGCTGGCCCGGGCGCGTTAAATATTTTGCCCTAAGCTCAGGAACTTCAGAGTCAGCTTCCAAGCATATCCCCGTCACCAAGGAGATGACAAAGGCAATTCAAAGAACCAGCGTGCGTCAAATACTCACGCTTTCAAAGTACGAATTGCCAAGCGAATTCTTTACAGCTGGCATTTTGATGATTGGAGGGAGTACCCACCTCAACAGAAAGGGGAGTTATTTTGAAGGTGATCTTAGCGGCATTCAGGCCGCGCGTTTGCCTTTCTGGTTTCAGCATTTTTACAAGCCTGGGAAGAAGATCGCAAAAACAAGGAGCTGGGATGCAAAACTTGATGACATCGTAAGAACTGCACCAGAGTGGGACATCGGCATAGTGGTGGGTGTGCCTGCTTGGATCCAAATCTTATTGGAAAGAATTATCAGCTATCACAAACTAAATCACATTCATGACCTCTGGCCTAACCTTATGGTATACGTGCATGGAGGGGTTTCATTCGATCCTTATAGAAAAGGTTTTGAAAGATTATTGGGAAAACCTATTCACTACATTGAAACCTATTTGGCATCCGAAGGTTTTATAGCCTATCAGGCTTTCCCCAACAGAAAGACCATGAAGTTGGTGCTTAACAATGGCATTTTTTACGAGTTCATTCCATTTGATGATGCGAACTTTACGGCAGGTGGTGAAGTAAAACCTGAAGCAAGGGCCCTCATGATTGACGAAGTGGTGGAGGGTAAAGAATATGCGGTGCTTCTTTCGACCTGTGCAGGGGCATGGCGCTATTTGATAGGGGATGTAATAAAGTTTGTTTCTCGCGAAGAATCGGAGATTGTGATTACAGGGAGGACGAAACACTTTTTGAGTTTGTGTGGGGAGCACCTTTCAGTAGATAACATGAATAAGGCAATCGAGTTGGTTTCAGACGAGCTGAATGTAGATATCAAGGAGTTTACCGTGGCAGGTGTCCCTTATGAAAGTTTATTTGCGCACAGGTGGTTCATTGGCACCAATGATTCGATAGATGCTGAGAAGTTAAAGGTGCGACTGGATTTTCATTTAAAACAACTCAATGATGATTATGCGGTAGAGCGTGGTGCCGCACTAAAGGAGATATTTGTACAGACCTACCCGATCAAAGTATTCTATGATTGGATGGAGTCTAAAGGGAAGTCAGGTGGTCAGAATAAATTCCCTCGCGTACTGAAGCAATCTCAACTTACCGAGTGGATTACTTTTTTGGAGGAAAGCAGTAGTTAATGATCGTACTTAATGGAATAAAGTTTGGGATACTGCTAGCCCTGCTGATCGGACCGGTATTTTTTACCATTATCCAGACGAGCATTGAACGGGGCTTTTGGAATGGGGTTTGTGTGGCCATTGGCGTTTCGCTGAGTGATCTCCTTTATGTAATCATCGTGTATTTTGGGTTGGCACAATTCCTTGAAAACGGTCAGTTCAGAGTATATATGGCCTATGGTGGAGGTGCAATTCTTATCTTCTTTGGACTTTACCATGTGATCATTAAGAGTAGGAGACGGCTAGGTACTTCTGCGCTGTCAAATGGTGACGCAGGTATTTTTAAGTATGTCCTAAAGGGTTTTGTGATCAATGGGCTAAGCCCAATGGTCATTGTCTTTTGGATAGGTCTTATCAGTATTGCATCTCTGGAATTTAATTACCACACTGGAATGCAATACTTTGTGTTTCTTGCTTCTATTCTTCTTACCGTTCTACTCACGGACGTGACAAAGGCTTACCTGGCAGATAAACTAAGGGCAATGATTACATCAAGATCGTTGACCATTATCAATGTGATTTTGGGTGTGGCACTAATTGGCTTTGGAGTCCGGCTTATCGTGATTGCACAAACGTTTTATGACCAATTAGTCTTGTAGCACATTACTCATAAATGTGGACTTGAGTAGCATCCACAGCAAAAAGAGCACGGTAGCCCATCTAAGATAAATGAAGTAGAAGTCTGCGGTGTCTTTAAATCTCGTCTCTTTAATCTCCGCCTTCTCATACTCATCAATCTTTGCGAAAACTCTTTTTAATGCCTCGTTGTCGGTGACCCTAAAGAATTCTCCAGATCCAATTTGAGCGATCTTTCTCATTGTAGTTTCATCCACAGTGTTTTCCACCATATGTGGGCGTCCAAAATAGTCTTTTCCAAACGGAACCAATCCTTCTTTACCCACTACAATGGTGTAGGTCTTGATATTATATGCTGCTGCAAGCTCAGCCGCAGTGATTGGGTCAATATTTCCAGCTGTATTGTCACCATCACTTAGAAGAATGCAGACTTTTGATTTTGATTCTGACTCTCTCATTCGATTGGTCACCACCGCCATGGCACTGCCAATTGCCGTCCCTCTGTTTTCGATCATTTCGAAACTGATTTCGTCTAGGTAGGCATTTAACAAGTCGTAATCAGTGGTGAGAGGAGCCAGTGAAAACGCATCGCCTGAGAAAACAATTATTCCTATTCGATCCTGTATCCTTCCGCTAATAAAATCTCTGGCTACATTCTTAGCTGCCTCCAGTCGATTGGGCGTGAAATCCTCGATTTGCATCGATTGCGATATATCGATTGCAAGTATGATGTCAATACCTTCGGTCCATTGCTCCACCTTTTCATTAGTTCTTTGTGGTCGGGCTAGTGCCACCATTATCAAAATCATGGTGAGGCCCAACACGAAGTCAGGCAGCAATCTGATCAGTGTGAGTGGAGATCCTTTTAGATCGCTCTTTACCAGCGCAACGGGAAGTTTCTGATTGAAATAGTAGCGCCACACCCACCGGATGATAAATAGTAGCGGCACAATGACCATCAACCACAAGAACAACGGGTTTGCCCAGGAGAATCCGCTCCAGGAAGAGGGATAGAACCAGCTTAGAGAATACCAAGGGTCTGTAAACTTATCCATGCCTTAATTCTTCAACTTTTTGTCGGAAGCAGTCTTCTGTAAATTGACGCAGCTGCTCAAATGATCCATTCTTAAAGTCAGCGTTGTTACTATAGATTATTCTGTCAATGGATTTAAGAGCTCGGGCGAGTGATTCATTTTGAAACATCTGGAAAATCTCCTTGGTCGTATACTTTGAAAACGGACTTGAGAGTAATTTCTCCATGTAGTTTTTCCATAAGACAAGCGCGCGCTCTGTATTTGGAGCGTTCGCTTGCGTTTCTATTTCTTGAACTGCAGCTTCAAAGCTTAGGATGAATTGACTGTGCTGCTTGTTCAACTTTCTGAGTTTGATGAATTTTCTGATCCTTTTACCAAATAGAGCCCAAACAATGACACAAACCACAATAGTGAGACCACCGGCAATTAGTAGCAGGGGATAGTTCAATAACCAGTTGACATCAAGGTAGGAGGTGTTAATCTTGAGTGGCAATTCCTGAGCAGATACGGTGTCAGGAACATGTGCGATCAGTTGTTGTAAAAATATGGAGTCCTCTGCAGGTAATACCTGTGTACTGTCATTGCGCTGCACAATAAATATGGGGAGTGCTAGTTTTTGAACGCTATCAATTTCAAAAGTAGTAAGGTAATAGGTGACACTGTCGTAGCTAATTCCTTGTGCGGTTTTTGTAGGAGTGAATTTCTTGCGACTAAATTCAAAAGGGGTGAAGTCAAAAGTTGAATCAGGAAATACAACGTTGTACTCTTTTGGATATCGGGCAGTCAGGGCGTAGGGCACTACTATGCCGATCTTTATGCTGTCCGTCTGGAAATTTCCACGCACCGAAATGTCCTGCGACAAACCAGCGTGAAAGCTCAAACAAAGAAACCACCCCACAAAAAGTCTAAGCACTCTTCTTTGATTTATTCCTCGCCTTGAATAGCTTAAGCAACTTTGGCACGAAGTCCTCGTTGGTGTTAATCCCTAAATAATTGATTTGATGCTTGCGACTGAAATGTGCAAGTTCTTGTTTTCTGCTTTCATGATGTTTGGTAATTCGACTTCTGAAATCTCCGAATGATGTATTAACCCAAATGGTTTTCTTGCTCTCTTTGTCCTGAACCGGAATGATTCCAAGTTTAGGTAGATTGGTTTCCCTGTTGTCATGAATCTGAATGAGGACCAAATCGTGCCTCCGTGCCAGCGACCTCAAATTTGTGTAGTAGTTCTCGTCAATGAAATCGGAAATCATGATTATAACACTTCTTCGCTTTATTGAGTTCAAAGCAAACGCGATAGCCTTATTGAGATTTGTTTTAGAGGAAATTGGCTTCAGTCGGTCCAGGTTATAGATGATTTCATAGGCCTGGGATATGCCCTTTTTTGGCTTAATGTACTTTTCGCGTTCGTCCGAGTAGCAGATGAGTCCTATTTGGCTTGACTCCTTGGCGCCAGACAGGGCAAGCACACCACAAATTTCCTTTCCTATATCAAATTTAGTTTTTCCGGGACTGCCAATTTCTTGTGAGGCACTGACGTCTACAATAAAATAGATCGTCTGTTCTTTTTCCTCCTTGAAAGTTTTCACAAAAGTACCGTGCCCTTTAGCAGATACATTCCAGTCAATTGTTCTAATGTCATCACCGTATTGGTAGGGCCTGACATCGTCAAATTCTAATCCTGTTCCTTTGAAGATGGAATGGAAATCACCCTGCATCTGGCTGTTGATAGCCTTTCTAATCTGAATCTCGTACCTGCGAAGCTTTTTTAAGAGTTCTTTCAAACCAGGATCTTTTTAAAGGCCCAAAAATAGCTGAATTATGAGTATTTTGGAGGCCGCTTTAAGAGTATCAACGATAAATTTTACAAAAGGTGATATGGAAATGATGGGATGGAAAGGTTATCTACTCATCTGTGCGATTTTTCTAGGCCTGAGTTGCCAAAAGGAGACCAAGCCGAAAGGTCTGTTGAGTCAAACTGAGATGACAAGCCTTATGGTTGAAATGTATTTAGCCGAGGCAAAAATCGCCACATCACGAATATCGAGAGACTCTGCCAATAAACTATTCAGGCCCTACGAAAAATCCGTCCTGGAAAAAAGGGGAATCAGTGATTCTACCTTGAAGGCAAATTATGCCTACTATATGGAGAGACCGAAGGAACTGGAGCAATTGATGGATGCCGTCATTGACACATTGAGCCTTAGGGAACAGCGGTTGATTGATCCTGCTAATTGATCGCAATGATTTATCCTTTTGACTTTGAACAAAGGTTAGGATTCGATCAGCTGAAGAAACGAATTGAGTCCTACTGTCTTAGTGCATTGGGCGTTAAGAATGTTGAGGAAATAAATTTTTCTTCAGACTTTGATCGAGTCAAACTACTTTTATTAGAGTGTTCGGAGGCAAAGAGCATACTTGAAAAAGGCGAGCACTTGCCACTCATCAATGTTTTTGATCCTTCTGATCTGTACCCCATTATCAGTATTGAAGGGGCCTTTGTGGAGGCAGAGGCCCTTCATGAAATTGCTTTGTCTGTCGACACGATAAAGAATTGTGTCAAGTATATCACAAAATCAAAGGATGCACTTCCCAGCTTGTTTGTGCTGGCACGAGACGTTTCCGTTGATTTTGGATTGATAGATGTAATCAACACTAAAATTGATGACGCGGGTGCAATAAAAGACTCCGCGAGCCCGGAGTTGTTAAAGATTCGCAAGAAGCTAAAAGACCTGGAAACCAAGGCACGTAAACTAATCGATCAACTTTTTCGCGAGGCGGCTTCGAAGGGATATGTTCCTGAGGGGATGTTACCAGTGATGAGAGAGGGAAGGGTGGTGATACCTATATTACCTGAGTTCAAACGAAAATTGAGAGGGGTAGTAATGGGGGAGTCCGGCACCGGTCAAACTGTATTCATGGAACCTTCGGAAGCCATTGAGGCAAATAATGATATTCGCGAACTTGAATTGGAGGAACGAAAGGTATGTGTAAAAATTTTGAGGGCGCTAACGCAGGAGTTGCGCCACAACCTCCCATCCATCAAAGAGGCATTTTCTTTTATTGGTCGTCTTGATTTTATAAATGCAAAATCAAAGCTCGCATTGGAGCTTGATGCAGGGATGCCGTTGCTGGTAAACAAGCCCATTTTGGAATGGCATAATGCAAGGCACCCTCTGTTGATTATAAGTCATAAGGATAAAGCTCCAGTAATACCACTAACAATTGACTTAATAGAGCGAGAGAGGTTTATTCTCGTTTCCGGACCAAATGCCGGGGGTAAATCGGTTTGTTTAAAAACTGTTGGGCTTATTCAGTATATGTTACAGTCAGGCATCCTTGTTCCATTAGAAGAACATTCGAAAGCTGGAATTTTTGATCAAATATTTTTGGACATAGGTGATCAGCAATCAATAGAAAATGACCTTAGTACCTATAGTTCACATTTGCGGAACATGCGAAACTTCGTCAAGAAGGCAACGGATCGCTCGCTAGTACTCATGGACGAGCTTGGAGCTGGCACTGACCCAAACTTTGGGGGTGGGATTGCGCAGGCGATACTGAAAGATCTTGTTGGACGAAAGGTTTGGGGTGTGGCCACCACGCACTACTACAACTTAAAACTTTTTGCCGAAGAGCAGGAAGGAATCAGAAATGCGGCTATGCAATTTGACAGCAAAAAGCTTGAACCGATGTTTAGCCTGGAAATAGGCAAGCCGGGCAGCTCCTTTGCGCTGGAGATCGCAAAAAAGATTGGACTGCCGAAGTCTATCATAACCGAAGCCGAGCAAATAATTGGTAAGGACCTGACGGGTCTAGAATCTCTCATTAAAAAAGTGGCAGATGAAAAGCAGGCATTGAAGCAAAGAGAGGAGAAGCTACAGCAGAATGAAAAGAAATATCAAGCGCTACTAACTAAGTATGAAAGCCTTAGCGCGCAGCTTGAGGCTGAGAAGAAGGATATTCTAAATAAAGCGAAGTCAGAAGCGTCACTTTTGCTAAAACAGACCAATAAGGAGATTGAAAAAACGATCCGGCACATAAAGGAGAATCGAGCGGAGAAGAAGGAGACTCGAAAAATTAGGCAAAGTCTCCAAGCGCTAGAGCAAAAAATCAAGCCTCAATCATCTGCCACATTGGAAAAGGAAGAATTGGTAGTTGGAAACAAAGTGCGTCTAGCCGGGCAAGAGGTGGTTGGCACTCTTATTTCCACTTCCGGAAAAGTAGCTACAGTTGAGTTTGGTGAAATGCGTTCCACGGTGCCACTTTCCAAGCTTGTAAAGGCAGGCAGGTCGGATGTGAAGGAGGCGAAGAGCAAGCTAAGGGCTATGGGTATTGATCTGGTGTCGAGGCAATCTCAATTTAGTACTACACTGGACGTAAGGGGAAAGAGGGCAGAGGAAGTAATGTCTCTTGTGAATTATTTCATTGACGATGCGGTGTTGCTAGGCCATGGCGAGCTAAAAATTTTGCACGGTAAGGGTG
Organism: Cyclobacteriaceae bacterium; assembly: GCA_040216915.1. GTDB lineage: Bacteria > Bacteroidota > Bacteroidia > Cytophagales > Cyclobacteriaceae > ELB16-189. The sequence continues at coordinate 504,523 of JAVJOD010000006.1, read as the reverse complement.
AGGGAGTTTTAAGGAAGGTGGTGAGGGAACAATTGAAATTCAATACCGCAGTAGCTACCTTTCAAGATGAACATGTAGAGCGAGGGGGTGCGGGAATAACACAAGTGGTCTTAAAATAGAAAAAGCCTCAGAGAGGCTTTTTCTATTTTAACTGTTAGCCTATTATCCTGCAAAAGTGAAGACCCATTGGCCCTTGACATTTGACGTTCTCGCTGGGTATCCAGCACCGGAAAAGGTAAAAGTAATTTGCAATTGTGTATCGGTTACGGAATAGGTAATAGCAAGTTCATCGCCTGTACCTGGGTCACGAATTATTTGAGTTTCTGGGGAGGCTCCGAAAGACCAATTGCCACTTGACGGCCAAGGACTCAGTGCAGGTCTGCCCGCGGTGCTATAACCAAAAGAAGTTGCCCCAGCAGTACCTGACATTGTGAGTGTAAAATTGCTGTAGTCAGCATTATTTGTGGCATCTTGAACGGTGCCATCCAGCGTCACCGATGAGGTAGTCCATGTCTTCTGTAGCTTTCCAAGCTGAATGTCCTCAATTGACTGGCCAGGCCCATCATCTTTTTTGCAACTTTGCAATGCCAAAAAGCCCACTAGTATTCCAAAAACTGACGCTCTCCAAAGATATTTCATACGGTCGATTTATTCATTAATCAAATATAAGTGCTTTGAACCCTCTAAGATGCTCATCCGGCCATTTTTTATCAAAAACTGCATTTAGGGAAGAAAAATAACCCCTAAAACAATGATTTTTGGAGCTCCCCCCTCGGGGTTTTCTAAATGCAAAGCGAGAATTAATGGCGCTTTTTGCAAATAAGTAACCTACTTCAGCAGGCTCAGGTCTACTTTCAGCGCGGTTTCTGGATATTCATGTTCCTGATTAGACGCGATGATTACAAGCCGCTTTGACGTGCAAAGGCCCAACTGTTCTTGATACCATGTGGTTGCTTTCTTGTCAAGGTTAGTGGTGGGTTCGTCAAGAAATAGAAATGAAGTATCAGAAAAGAATGCGAGACCAAGTTTAAGCCTCTGCTTCATGCCAGAAGAGAAATTTGAAATCACCTTATTCCGCGCGTGATCAAGTTCCATCATCTCCATCACTTCTTCAATAGACTTTGATTGAATTGTGTTTTTGAATTTGTAGTGAAATTGTAGCATCTCTAATAAAGTGAACTCCTCAATAACCTCCATGTAGGGCGCAGCGATAGAGATATACTTATAGAGGTCTTCGATGTCAATAGAATTGCCATCTAAATCATACTGAAGCGCTCCGCTGCTTGGCGGTAGTTGCCCCCATAGGATTTGGAGGAGGGTAGATTTTCCAGACCCGTTGGGCCCCACAATGGCAAAGGTCTGATCTGAGGAAAAGGTAAAATCGAACTTCTTAAAGATCCATTCGCGATTGAATCGCTTGCCAAGGCCTTTGGCTACTATTTTCATTCAAAAGACTCTGAACTGGCAGTGAAGCCCTTCATTATTCCCCTATCTGAACTTCGTATAAAGTCCATGATGTAGTCTCGTTCTGTGCTGGCCGGGATTTCCTTCTCCACACTATCGAGCGCCTTCGAATTGTTGAGACCCCTTAAGAATATGATTCTGTAGATTTCTTGAATCTCATTTATCTTTTCGGTGGAGAAACCTCTCCTCTTAAGTCCTACCGCGTTGATGCCAGCGTAGGCCAACGGCTCTCTTGCGGCCTTTGTATAGGGAGGCACATCTTTTCGCACTAAAGATCCTCCTCCTATGTAGGCATGAGATCCAACTTTGGAGAATTGCTGAACTGCACATGAACCTCCAAAAATTACAAAATCATCTATTTGTACGTGTCCGGCCATTTGCACAAGGTTGCCAAGAATGCAGTTGTTTCCAATTTCACAATCGTGGCCAATATGTACATATGCCATTAGTAGGCAATTAGAACCTATTGTAGTCTTATATCTATCTACTGTACCTCTGTTGATGGTTACGCATTCGCGCACAGTGACGTTGTCACCGAGCTCTGCGGTCGTTATTTCACCTTTGAACTTCAAATCTTGAGGAATAGCGGATATCACAGCGCCAGGAAATATTTTGCAGTTTTTCCCAATTCGTGCTCCCTCCATTATCGTTACGTTTGAAGCGATCCAGGTACCGTCACCTATAACGGTGTCTTTGTGAATGGTGGAAAACGGTTCGATAATTACGTTCTCTCCGATCTTGGCGTCTGGATGTACGCTAGCTAAGGGGTTGTGGCTCATGAATCTTTTCTGACAATACTGGCGGTCATGGTACCTTCGCACACCAATGTGCTGCCTACATACGCGCGACCATACATTTTTGCAATACCTCTCTTGATTGGCACTAGAAGGTTGCACTGTATCACCAGTGTATCCCCTGGTAACACCATTTTTCTGAATCGGAATGATTCAATGCCCAAAAAGTATGTCCAATAGTTCTCTGGATCGGGGACAGTATTAAGTACTAGGATACCTCCAATCTGCGCCATGGCTTCTACTTGGAGCACGCCTGGCATTACTGGATTACCTGGGAAGTGACCTTGGAAGAATGGCTCATTCATTGTCACGTTTTTGATACCGGCTACACTTTCATTGTCTAAGTGAATGATCTTATCAATTAATAGGAAAGGGTATCGATGGCGTAAGATGGTTGATATCTGATTGATATCCATTACAGGAGGCAGGCTGGGGTTATACCTAGGCATACCCTTCTTGTCCGCCTCATGCATGGCCTTTTTGAGTTTCTTGGCAAATGCAACATTGGCCGCGTGGCCGGGGCGTGCAGCTAATATCTGTGCCTTTAGTGGTCTGCCTGCCAAGGCCAGATCGCCTATGATGTCGAGCAGCTTGTGGCGGGCCGGTTCATTGTTGTATCTCAACTCCACATTGTTCAGAATGCCCTCTTTTTTCACCTCCACTTTCGGTTTGTTGAGCATTTGAGCGATGTTATCCAATTCGTGGGCTTGCACCACGCGGTCAACAATAACGATGGCATTGTTAAGGTCGCCTCCTTTGATAAGGTTGTTCTTGTACAACATTTCCAATTCATGCAAAAAGCAGAAGGTTCGGCATGAAGCGATCTCTTTTTCAAACTGCCTGATATTGGTGATGGAGGCATGTTGACTGCCCAAAACGGGCGAGTTGTAGTCGATCATCACCGTTACACGATAATCATCCAAGGGCAAGGCTGCGATTTCCACATTGCGATCTACCTCTCTGTAGAAAATGCCGTCTTGTACTTCAAAGAAATCTCGGAGTGCATTCTGTTCCTCCTTACCTGCCTCGTTTAAGACGTTTACAAACTGAATGGAGCTTCCATCCATGATAGGTGCCTCAGGTCCATCTACCTGGATGAGCACATTATCTATTTCAAGGCCGGTAAGTGCGGCAAGCGTATGCTCAATCGTACTTATTCGCGCTCCACTTTGTTCAATTGTTGTGCCTCTTGAGACATCAACCACATTATCGCAATCTGCGTCAATAATAGGAGATCCCGGCAAGTCGATTCTTTGGAATTTTATGCCATGGTTGGCCTTGGCGGGCAAGAAAGTCATATTGGTAGTGACTCCGGTATGGAGCCCAACACCCGAAAGTGTCACGGACTTCTTTATGGTATGCTGCTTGTGATTTAGCATTCTTTTGACAAAGGGTGCAAATTTAACGTCTATTACCCGTATTTTCTAAAAAAATAAATGCACCCATCAGAATTGTGGGCAATTACGGTGAAAAAGCAAAATAGTGGTATGGATGTGGCTGAATTTGCCTTTAGGTGGAGCTATTGACGCTCATTTTATCCTCCAATTGCTTCAACCGTTGGCTGATTCCCGGAAGTTGCTTGAAAACAGCATAGGACTTAAAGTACTCTTTCACATCGAAAACAGGATAGCCCAGCAGACGTTGGCCTTCCTCCTTAACAGATTTTGAAATCCCAGCCTGAGCACCCACGCTAGTATTGTTGGCAATTACAAGGTGTCCTGCTATGCCTACCTGGCCGGCAAGGATACAGTTTTCGCCAACCTTAGTAGATCCCGAAATTCCGGTTTGTGCAGCGATTACTGTGTTCTTACCAATTTCGACATTATGGGCAATCTGAATAAGATTGTCAAGTTTAACACCTGAATTGACGATCGTGGAGTCGCCAAAAAGAGTAGCGCAATCAATCACCGTGTTGGCACCTATAGTGACGTTATCTTTTATGATCACATTGCCTAGTTGAGGAATGGTTTTGTATGTGCCATCGCCCTGTGGCGCAAATCCAAACCCGTCACTGCCCACCACGCTACCAGAATGGACAACACAGTTGCTACCAATCAAGGTGGAAGCATACAGCTTTACATTAGGGTGGAGTATAGTATTGTCACCAATTGATACATTATCACCTATGTAGGTGTGTGGGTAGATTTTCACATTGTCACCAATCTTGACGTTGCTTCCAATGTAGGAGAACGCACCGCGGTACACTGATGTGCCTACCTTTGAATTATTGCCAATGAAAGAAGGCTCTTCTACTCCAACTTTTTGAAAAGACAATAACTTGTGATATTCCTCAAGCAGTACTGTAAAACTTGAATAAGGGTCTTCTACAATTACCAAGCTTGCCTTGATCTCTTTTTTGGGTACGAAGTCTTTCTTTACAATGACAGCACTTGCTTTCGTGTCATATATAAAGTGTTCATACTTTGGATTGGAGAGGAATGCTATTTGCCCTGATTTTGCATCCTGAATCTTGGCAAGCATGTTAATTTTGACGGCCTTATCCCCTTTGACTTCACCACCTAGCATTTCAGCAATTTGCTTTAGGGTAAATTCCATGCTTGATTATATGATGTTGAGGGCTTGAAGGTGCAGCATAAGTGGGACTATCGAAATTACAATGTATTCAAAAATACATTTTTTGGCCAGCATAGGTAGCTTTTTTTAACGATTTTGCTCAAAGCCTTTATATTCGGAAGATCCGAGGCACTGGCAATGTCTTTTACCTCACCATTCTTCAAAATAATATTTATTCCTGACCCTTCGCTCACATAAGCCTCGTTTGAGACTGTGCCATGAGAAAATAGATAAACCGTATCCTTGCCTAGCAAATTAAAGGTTTTGGCGATTCCTGATCTTACAAGCTCAATCTTTTCCTTCTGAATAGGCTGAATAGTAAGGTCAATTTGAAAAAGGTTGCGCTTTAGCAGCATCTGGCAGAGGGTTGCCAAAATTCTGTCCTTATGGCTTTGCCATAGTTTTACAGCGCCCCAGATGTCACTATCATCCAGTTTACCGTATAAGTTTAGCGCTTTCCTTTGATTAAAGTCCTCGATGGTCAATGCTTTATCTATGAAAAAGCCAAGTGCCTCTGAGCAATTTAGTTTTTCCCCAGCCTGCGTAAGGTACTGTGCCCGTTTTATCAAGTTGACCAGCATCCGCTCTGCGCTAACGGCTGTTTTATGCAGATATACTTGCCAATACATTAACCTTCGTGCATTTAAAAAATGCTCAATGCTATAGATGCCCTTTTCTACGATTACAAGTTGGTCATTATGGACATCCATCATGGAGATAATTCTTTGTACTCCAATTGAGCCTTCGCTGACCCCGGTAAAAAAACTATCTCGAGTAAGGTAATCCAGTCTATCAATGTCCAACTGGCTCGAAACCAGCTGATGAAAGAATTTCTTGCGATAGGTGTTTTGAAATATTTGAACAGAGATGGACAGCCTTCCTCCAAGTTCCTCGTTCAATTGCTTCATGAACAGATAGGAAAGACTTTCATGTTTCACTTTGCTAAGCAGCGTTTCTTCAAGTGCATGCGAAAAGGGCCCGTGGCCGATGTCGTGCAGCAGAATGGCTATTTGCGCTGCTTCATATTCCTGATCAGAGATATCAACACCTTTAAGTCTCAAATTATCAAGGGTTCTTCCCATAAGGTGCAGTGCGCCAATGGCGTGATGAAACCTTGTGTGCAAGGCACCTGGGTAGATAAGGTCGGTAAGTCCTAATTGCTTAATGTGCCTCAGTCTTTGAAAGTAGGGATGCTCAATAAGGTCGAAAATTAAATCGCTTGGAATTGATATAAACCCATAGACAGGGTCGTTAATGATTTTCTTTTTATTGATAAAGTGTCCCAAGATTAATTGTAACTTGTAGGTTAACTGAATTTTAAAAGAGGATATGCAAAGGTATAATATTTTGTGGGCTGATGATGAGATCGATCTTTTGAAACCGCATATCTTATTTCTTCAGCAGCGAGGTTATGACATTACGCCAGTAAACAATGGCTCGGATGCGGTGGAGCAATGCGAGTCGCGTCACTTTGATGTTGTATTTCTAGATGAGAACATGCCGGGCATGTCAGGTCTAGAAGCGTTGAGCCAAATTAAGAATGCAAAGCCCACCTTGCCGATCGTCATGATCACCAAAAATGAGGAAGAACAGATCATGGAGGAGGCAATAGGAGCAAAAATAGACGACTACCTGATCAAACCTCTTAATCCAAGTCAGATCCTACTTTCTGTGAAGAAGATCCTGGACAACAAGAGACTTGTTATTGAGAAAACCAATTTGAATTATCAGCAGGAGTTTAGAAATATTAGCATGGCGTTTCTTGATGATTTGGATCACGAGAAATGGTCAGATATTTACAAGAAGTTAGTCTTTTGGGAGCTGCAGTTGGACCAGGCCAGCAATAAAGATATGGCTGAAGTATTGGAGATGCAGAAGGTGGAGGCAAATACCAATTTTTGCAGGTATGTAAAGCGCAATTACGAAAGTTGGTTAAATGACCCTAATGCTTCGAAACCGTTATTGTCACATCAGGTAATGAAGAAAAAAGTGCTCCCTGAAATTAGTCAGGAGACACCCACTTTTCTGTTTGTTATTGATAACCTGCGACTGGATCAGTGGAAGATACTTAAGCCCATCATCGAGGAGTTTTACAATGTGGATAGGGAAGAGTCTTACTTTTCTATTCTCCCCACCACAACCGCATATTGTCGAAACTCGATTTTTTCCGGCATGCTTCCATCTGATATGGCAAAAATCCACCCAGATATATGGGTAGGTGATGATGAAGACGATGCCAAGAATAATTACGAAGATGAGTTTATTGACAGACAACTCAGGAGAAATAATCTTGCTATTAAATTTTCTTATAATAAAATAAAAAAGACCGAGGAAGGGCGGGATCTCGTGGATACAGTAAATAATCTATTCACAAATCAACTGAACGTGATCGTTTACAATTTTGTTGACATGCTCTCTCATGCGCGAACAGATATGGCCATGATCAAAGAGCTGGCGCCTGATGAGTCTGCATATCGGTCACTTACGAAGTCCTGGTTTATGCATTCTCCTTTGCTTGATATCTTAAAGAAGATTTCTGAAAAGAAAGCAAAGCTAATCATCACTACGGACCATGGCACGATCAGAGTGAAGCGCGCTATTAAAATTGTGGGTGACAGGAATGTAAACACAAACCTGAGATATAAGCAAGGTAAGAATTTAAACTACGATGGGAATAAGGTTTTTGCTTGCGCAAAACCTGAGCGATTCTTTCTGCCGAAGTCGAATGTTTCTACCTCCTATGTGTTTGCTATGGAAGAACAGTTCTTTGCTTATCCTAACAATTATAACTATTACGTCAATTTTTATAAGGATACGTTTCAGCATGGAGGTGTGAGCTTGGAGGAGATGATCATTCCTTTAATTTTCTTAACTTCGAAAAATGGCTGAAAATTGGATTGGAGCTCTTGAGGCCAGTCCTGCTTCAATTGACGATTTGAGGAATGTCTCGAAAGAACTACTAGGGGCGAGCAATGGAAGAAGCGTTTGGCTATTTTTTGGTGAAATGGGGGCAGGAAAAACAACTTTGATTAAAGCCATTTGTAGTGAATTAGGTGTGGTTGATTTGACAGGAAGTCCTACTTTTTCGATTATTAATGAATATAAGACTGCAGCGGGTGCCAGTGTCTATCATTTTGATTTTTATAGGATAAAGAGTGAGTTGGAGGCATTTGATATTGGAGTGGAAGAGTATTTTGAATCGGGCAATTATTGCTTTGTGGAATGGCCGGAGCGGATCCCGTCTCACTATCCCCTGGAGTATTTTATGATAAGAATAAAGGAGGAGTCGAAAACCCACAGGCTCATTGAATACAAGCTGTCATGACTGAGAAAAAGAAATCTGGATTTGCCACGCTGGCAAAATCCAGCCTTGCTCCACAGGAGCAGTTGATGAAGGTGAAGAAAAAGAACAATACATTTTGTATTGGCTTGCCGAGGGAAATCTCCCTACAGGAAAATAGAATAAGTCTTACTCCGGATGCGGTTGCGCTTCTGGTCAATAACGGTCACGAAGTTATCGTGGAACGCAAAGCTGGAGACGGGTCAAAGTTTTCAGATAAAGAATATAGCGAAGCGGGTGCTCAAATTGTTTATTCTCCAGAGGAGATATACAAGGCAGATGTCATCCTAAAGATTGAGCCACCAACGTTAGAGGAAATCGAATACTTCAGGCCGGGACAGGTGTTGATTTCTGCGTTACAGCTTGGGCACTTACAAAAGGACTACGTCCAAGCGCTACTCAAAAAGAGAGTGACTGCCTTGGCCTGGGAGTATATTGAAGATAAGGTGGGTGGGATTCCCATCGTGAGGGCCATGAGCGAAATTGCAGGCAGTGCTGTCGTGCTGATTGCTGCGGAGTACCTCAGCTCTAACAATAAGGGTAAAGGAATTATACTCGGTGGAATCACCGGAGTGCCACCTACTAAGATGGTGATCATTGGTGCGGGGACGGTGGCTGAGTATTGCGGAAGGGCAGCGCTGAGCCTAGGTGCAGAAATTCAGGTATTCGACAATCATCTGTATAAGCTGCGAAGGATTAAGCACACCCTCGGTCAGCAATTTTATACTTCTACAATTGATACCGTCACACTCAGCGAAAGTTTGAAGACAGCGGATGTAGTAGTGGGCGCTCTCAGAGCGGAGAAGGGTAGGGTAAGGCATGTGATATCCGAGGAGATGGTGCAACAGATGAAGCCGGATTCTCTGATCATAGACCTGAGTGCGGACCAGGGTGGCTGTGTGGCCACCTCCGAAATGACCACTCATTCTAAGCCGGTCTTTAAGAAGTACGATGTGATTCACTACTGTGTGCCTAATGTGGCCTCCAGAGTCGCTCACACTGCCACTACTGCATTAAGTAATATTTTTACACCAACTATTTTGCGGGCCGCTGAGGAGGGTGGAGTGGAAGAAATGATTCTCGGACACCGCTGGTTCTTAAGAGGTATCTATACCTACAAAGGCAACCTTACAAGCGAGTCTATTGCGAGAAAATTTAAGCTCAAGTACAAGAGTATCGAGCTCTTTGTGGCCGCCAGGGTATAACTACTTTAGCGCCTCCAATGTCTTTTCGAGACTACTTATTTTAGATTCTGCACTTAGGATATTAAAGCCAATGAAAATTTGGAAGGGAACTAGATTCCGCAAAGGAACTATTTTTTGCTTTACATAAAAGTTGGAGTGATACCTTGAATTCAACTGGACATAGATCAGAGTTCATATAGCCGCTGCATCCAAAAAGCTATCCATTAGCGTTACCTCTGTGGCCTCACTTTGCTATTACAACTTCTACTTAGTTCTTGTTTTAGTAGTAGGAACGAACGCAAAGAAGATACCTGAGGAGGCAATGGGGTAATCGTTACTCGAAAATTCAACCATTGTACGGGTTCCAAAAGCAGAACCCGTTCAGAGTCTTAAACCCAAACTCAATGACAAAGCCTGGACGAAGCGCGGGTCCCGTATTCACCGAGGGAATAGTTTGAAGGGGAGTTACGGTTCTTTCATATCTATAGCTTAGAAATGTACCAAATGCTACATAACCTTCAATCTCAGAGGCTACTTTGAAGGAAAGGGGCAATTGTATCGAAATGTCAGCTGAGGCTGCACCGAGACGTGCAAGATCTCCATTTCCGATATCGAACGTGCCGGACTTAAAAGCAAAGAATGCAAGGTCAACTTTCAAATATCGAAAATAGCCATGAACAGAATCCTTCTTAATCTTAATGAACTTGTAGAATCCAGTTGAGACATATCCATGGCGAAATTCTGTCACCTGGTTGTTTACAGGTGAATTTAAGTTACGATCAATTCCTGCACTGACCCCGGCCATGGTAAAAATGCCAAAAGGAGCCTCCACTGCTTCTGGATGCTGGCCGTAAGCCATTACGGATGTGATTATGACTATTGTGTAACTGAGAAGTACCTTCAAAATTCCTATGCGCCAACAAGTGAAAATTTAAACGTTGCCTATGAATAGTAGAGAAATATTGCGAATAAATTCCTTATTCGCACTCTCAGTGTAAGGAAAATGTAGGTTTTATGTTTTATTTAAAGGGAATTTCATGGCGACCTTATTGAAACGCTTGGTATACGGGAACTTTCCTACAATACAACTCTTCAAGCATCGAGCTCTTCGTGGCCGCCAGGGTTTAATTACTTTAGCGCTTCCAACGTCTTTTCGAGACTGCTTATTTTTGATTCCGCATCCATTTTCTTTTTGCGCTCTGCATCTAATACCTGCGGTGGAGCGCCCTTCACAAATTTTTCATTGTTGAGTTTCTTCATCACCGAGTTAAGGAAACCACGGGTGTACTCAAGTTCTTTCATGAGGTTTACTTTTTCCTCCGCTACGTTGATTCTGCCTTCGAGAGGGATGAAGCACTCTACAGTCTGAACTACAAACGATGCGCCATTTGCCGAGTTGGGCTTCTCATAGGTAAGGGTACTCACATTCCCCAATTTCTTAATGATGGTGTCGAAATTTCCTAGCTTTTCTTTTGCCAACTCACTTAACATCAGAGTAACGGGCTCCTTCGGTGAAATGCCTTTGGTGTTTCGAACGTTTCTAATTTGTGTGATGATCTCAAATGCAAGGTCTCCCTGGGTAATGTGATTCTTGTCAAAGGGTTTTGCTGCTGGGTAGGAAGCCACAATGATACAGTCGTTTTCGTCCCGGCTATTCAACTCATGCCAAAGTTCCTCTGTGATGAATGGCATGAAAGGATGTAATAGCTTTAGCGCACTTTCCAGAAAGGCTACTGATTCATCATAGGTCTTTTGATCGATGGGCTCTCCATAAGGAGGTTTTATTATTTCAAGATACCAGGAACAGAAGTCGTTCCAGACTAATTTATACACGCTAAGTAGCGCATCTGATATTCGGAATTTGCTGTAGTGTTCATCCAACTCCACCATTGACTGGTCCAGCCTGGATTGAAACCATGCTATGGCTGTGCTATTTTCTACTGGTGTAGTTTTGTCCACTACTTCCCATCCCTTCAACAGGCGGAAGGCATTCCATATTTTATTCGAAAAATTTCTTCCTTGCTCGCACAATTTTTCATCAAAGAGAAGGTCGTTGCCTGCTGGTGAACTGAACAGCATTCCTGTGCGCACCCCATCTGCTCCGTGCTTGTTGATTAACTCTAAAGGATCTGGCGAGTTTCCCAGCGACTTAGACATCTTACGACCCTGCTTGTCGCGTACAATACCTGTGAGGTAGACATCCTCAAAGGGCTTCTCATCGAGGTACTCGTATCCAGCAATGATCATCCTGGCTACCCAGAAGAATAGAATTTCCGGAGCTGTAACTAGCACTTGAGTGGGATAGAAGAAGGATAAATCGGCATTTCCCTCCTTTAATACTTTTCCAGACTTCTTATCAAATCCTTTGTCCCTAAATCCTTCAAAAACTTCTATGGGCCAAAGCCACGATGAAGCCCACGTATCCAGTACATCATCGTCTTGTCGCAAGTCTGCCGCCTTAATCTCTCGGCCTGCCTTCTTGTTGGCCAGAGTGAGGGCTTCCTCCTGCGTCTCCGCCACCACAAAATCATCATCACCTGTGCCATAAAAATAGGCGGGTATCCGCTGGCCCCACCAAAGTTGCCTTGATACGCACCAATCACGCACATTGTCCATCCAATGCTTATAGGTGTTCTTAAACTTTGAAGGATGGAGCTTGATCTCATCTTCCTCCACAGCCTTTGCTGCGGTTCGGGAGATCTCTTTCATTTTCACGAACCATTGCAATGAAAGCTTTGGTTCCACCACCGTGTTGGTGCGTTCGGACCGACCGATGCGTGTAATGAATTCTTCTTCTTTGACCAGGAAATCTTCGTTCCCTAAGTCCTTTATGATTTCTTTTCTGACTGCAAATCTATCTTTCCCAACGTATTTTGGTATTTCGCACTTCTCATTGAGCGTGCCGTCATCGTTGATAGTGTCAATTACAGGCAAGTTGTGTCGAAGCCCGATTTCGTAGTCATTTACATCGTGCGCAGGAGTTACTTTTAGGCAGCCTGTGCCGAATTCTTTGTCTACGTAATCATCAGCAATTACAGGTATCTCTCTGTTAATGAACGGAACAAGCACATGCTTGCCAATGATCTTTTTGTAACGCTCATCATTGGGATTAACGGCAATAGCTACATCGCCCATGATGGTCTCGGGCCGTTGTGTGGCTATCACTACATAGTCATCTTCACTATCCTTTATCTTATATCTCACCGAGTATAGTATCGACTTTTCACCATCTTCCGCATATATCACCTCTTCATTGGATAAAGCTGTCTTTGCTTCCACATCCCAATTGATCATGCGAAGCCCTCGATAGATATAGCCTTTGTTGTACAGGTCAACAAACACACGGATCACAGCCTTGTGATAATTTGGATCCATGGTGAAGGCTGTCCGATCCCAATCGCATGATGCACCAAGCTTTTTCAGCTGCTCCAGAATGATACCACCATATTTTTCCTTCCACTCCCAGGCATATTTTAGAAACTCATCGCGTGTGAGATCCGATTTTTTTATGCCCTTTTCTCGAAGCATTGCTACCACTCTGGCTTCAGTTGCAATGGAGGCGTGATCTGTACCAGGCACCCAGCACGCTGCTTTACCCTCCATGCGTGCTTTGCGGATGAGTACGTCCTGAATGGTGTTGTTCAGCATATGGCCCATGTGTAGCACACCAGTGACGTTTGGTGGCGGGATTACAATGCAGTATGGCTCTTTTTGGCTGTTGGCTTCCGCATGAAAATATTTGTGTTTAAGCCAATAGGCGTACCATTTATCTTCTACCTCAGCTGGATTGTACTTTGTGGAGAGTGCCATTTAGTCTGCTTTGCAATTAATCTAAGCTGCAAAAATAGGAAATTGGGTAGTAGAGAGGGAATGATTTCGACTTATTCGGCCATGCTATCTCATTCTAATCCTCCAGTTGGCGGGGTACAGATTATTAAATCGTTTTTCAAGTTGATTGATCCATCCAATTCCATTTTGATTGTAGGTCATCAGCACAAAACCCTTTTGCGCACTGTCCATTTGGAAAGGTTCCTTTTGGAGGTATTTGATGGCGTCTTCTCTGGTGAGTTCAATAGCCTGAAATTGACTTTGATCAATAATGGTTGAGAGTGCTGCGGCATGCTCGGGTACAAGCTTGCCGTGCTTATCGCGAGCGAGGGCGGTACCTTTGTTGAGCAACCTCAGGTTTGAATTTAGGAATTCGATTTCGCGCAGATGGCTGTGCCTGACTGCAATAATCAGGTCGTTTAGGGAAATAAACGAATAACGGCCGGGGTCACTGAGCCAATTAGAGATTTTTGAAATTGTACCTGAAGAAGCATACTCGAATGTTTGCTTAGTCTTCAAATTGACTGAATCCTGATCTTCTAATTTTTTGAATGACGAAATGAAGAATCCTTCGCCTCGCACCTTGTGCGGAAGTAGTCGATAGCCGATCACACCTTGGTCATCATATTCTTCAATGCCCCACCCGTCCTCATGGGTAATCCTCTGGAATTCGATATTATGCTTACGCTGAAACTCATTCAACACGTTCTCGTCCTCCTTTTGATTATAAGTGCATGTGGAGTAAACCAGCGTCCCACCAGTTTTTAATGAAGGCCACACATCAAAAAGGATCCGTTGCTGACGCAGCGCGCAGAGCTCGACATTCTCTTTGGACCAATGCTTAAGCGCTTCTCTATCTTTCCTAAATAGGCCCTCGCCTGAACAAGGTGCGTCAACTACGATGAGGTCAAAGAATCCTGTGAGTTTGGAAAAATCTGAAGGATCATTTTGGGTGACTACTAGGTTGGGATATCCCCACTTCTGTAAATTTTCTGAAAGTATTGATGCTCTTGATTTAATCACTTCGTTGGATACGAGCAGTGCCTCTGAAGTAAGGAGGCTCAATAGGTGCGTGGACTTGCCGCCAGGTGCCGCACACAGATCGAGGACGCGCAGTGGTTTGCTCAGGTCGACAGAAGACCTGACTGCCTGCTCCAAAAACATGGAGCTTGACTCCTGCACGTAGTATGCTCCCGCATGAAGACTTGGATCTAGGGTGAATGAGGGGCGCTCTGATAAGTATCTACCCTCTGCTGCCCAGGGGACAGGGTCGGCTAGATCTCGGGCGAATTGCTTTTTGGGATTAATTCTGATGCTCGCTGTCGGTTCTGTGTGAAGTTCTTTTATAAAAAGATCGAGCTCAGTCCCAACGACCGGCTTGATTAGCTCAATAAAACTTTCCGGAACGGATATTTCTTCTTCCACTTTTTAAAAGTATAAAAAGTATGGGGTATTTGGGCAAGGCCTACTGATCAGGAGTGATACGCTGGTAAAACTAGGGATCATTCACAGATGCTCCTTCGTTATATTATTGTTAGTTTTGATGTAAAGAAATGATGTAGATGAGCAAGGCTAATAATCCGAATCTTAAAAGTTGGCTGGAGATTCCACCTGATTCAGACTTCCCAATTCAGAATATTCCTTTTGGAATCTTTAAGACACGATACCTTTCTGCTGTCGCGGGAGCGGCAATAGGGAATTACGTGCTTGATCTGGTTTCATTGCATGAAAATGGATTTTTTGATAGCCTGGATCTTCCGCAGGGAATTTTTAATCAGCGGTACCTGAATTCCTTCATCGCATTAGGCAGGGTAAAAACTGGCGCGGTGAGGGAGAGGATCTCTGAACTATTACAACACGACAACAAGGATCTCCAAAACAATATTGCGGCAAGAGAGATGGCTTTGATATCAATGAGTGAAGTGGAGATGCTTATGCCCATTCAAGTGCCCAACTACACTGACTTTTACAGTAGCGAGGATCACGCAAGAAATGTGGGCTCGCTTTTTCGTGATCCGGACAATGCCTTGTTTCCGAATTGGAAGCATCTTCCGGTTGGATATCATGGCCGCGCTTCATCTATTGTGGTATCCGGCACACCCATACACCGACCGAGGGGCCAGGTAAAGCCGCCAGATGCAGAAGTGCCCAAATTCACCCCTTCGCAGAAGTTGGATTTTGAATTAGAGATGGCATTCATCACCTGCACAAATACAGAGATGGGTACTTCCATACCTGTGGGGGATGCCGAAGAGAATATTTTTGGCCTAGTATTATTTAACGATTGGTCTGCAAGGGATATTCAGCAATGGGAGTACGTTCCATTAGGACCCTTCTTAGGTAAAAATTTTGGATCTACAATCTCCCCGTGGATTGTAACGATGGACGCATTGGAAACATTTCGTGTCGATTCACCAAAACAAGAGCCGGAAGTACTTGCCTACCTTCAATCTAAAGGAAAGAAAAGCTTTGACGTTGCACTTGAGGTAGCGTTAAAAGTGAATGACAATGAGTATCCCGTTGCAAACTCAAATTTTAAGTACTTGTATTGGAACATGAGCCAGCAGCTGGCACATCACACCGTCAATGGATGCAACGTGCAAGTAGGGGACATGTACGCCTCAGGCACCATCAGTGGACCTCAACAAGGCGAGTATGGTTCGATGTTGGAAATCACAAAGAGTGGCAAGAACCCGATGAAGCTCGCTGAAGGTTTGGAACGTAGGTTTGTGGAGGACTATGATACTGTTATCATCCGTGGGAAGTGTGAAAAGGATGGTGTAAGAATTGGGTTTGGAGAATGCACAGGGCAGATATTACCTGCCAAACAATGAACTCACTTACAATAGACCCAAAAGAGATTTCGGTTGCTGCGATGCATGGCTACCTGCTGGGAGCAGTTGCACCAAGGCCCATAGCTTTTGCTAGTACAGTCGATAGCAAAGGAAATGTCAACTTGAGTCCCTTTAGTTTCTTCAACGTGTTCAGCGCTAATCCTCCCATCATGATTTTTTCTCCAGCCAGAAGAGGCCGAGACAACACCACAAAGCACACCTACGAGAATGTGAAAGAGATTCCAGAGGTCGTGATTAATATAGTGAATTACGATATGGTGCAGCAGATGTCATTGGCGAGCACGGAGTATGACAAAAGTGTCAACGAATTTGTCAAGGCTGGGTTAACAGAAGTGGCCTCTATTCGAGTAAGACCTCCGCGTGTGAGCGAGTCTCCGGCTTCATTTGAGTGTAAGGTTAATCAGGTCATTGAACTGGGTAATGGTGGTGGAGCAGGCAACCTGGTGATTTGTGAGGTACTATTGGCTCATATCAAGGAGGAAATTTTGGATGAAGGTGGCAGGGTAGATCCTTTTAAGTTAGATGCCGTAGCCCGAATGGGTGGCGACTTCTATTGCCGTGCTCAGGGAGATTCGATTTTTAAGGTACCAAAACCGTTGGCCACCATGGGAATCGGTGTTGATCAAATCCCTGATGGAGTTCGCCAAAGTAAGATATTAACCGGCAATGATTTGGGCTTGTTGGGAAATGTGGAGGAACTCCCGTCTGCTGCATCGGTTGACTCGTTCATCAAACAAAAAAAGCCAGCAGGGATTCTTAATCAATCTGAAAAGGAGGTTCACCTTGCAGCTCAAAGACTACTCTCTGAAGGCAAAACGCAAGAGGCATGGAAACTTCTACTTGGTTTTCACAGGCAGGACTAGTCCCTATACAGCACCGCTTTCACGGCCTTCACACTTCGCTCCACGTTTGGCAAGATGGCGTCAATCAAAGTGGGTGCGTAGGGTAGAGGTACATCCAGGCTATTGATGCGGTGAATCGGTGCATCCAAATAATCAAACGCGTGTTTTTGTATGTGATAAGTGATCTCAGAAGAAATGGCTGCTAATGGCCAGGCCTCTTCAATGATCACCAGCCTGTTGGTCTTCTTTACGGATTCCACCACGGTTTCGTAGTCGATCGGCCTTACCGATCTCAGGTCAATAACTTCTGCGGAGATGTCCTCTTTTTGCAATTCTTCGGCTGTACTAATTGCCACTTTCATAAACTTTCCAAAGGATACGATAGTCACATCACTACCCTCTCTCACCACTTTGGCAGAACCTATTGGTATGAGATACTCTTCCTCCGGCACTTCCCCCTTGTCCCCATACATCAACTCCGATTCCATGAAGATAACCGGATCGTCATCTCGAATGGCAGTCTTCAAGAGTCCTTTTGCATCGTAGGGGTTCGAGGGTACGACCACTTTAAGTCCTGGGCAGTTGGCGTACCAGCTCTCAAAATTTTGTGAATGCTGAGAGCTTAGCATTCCTGCATTTCCGGTCGGTCCTCTAAAAACGATGGGAATATTGAATTGGCCACCAGACATTGACATCATCTTTGCTGCAGCGTTTATCACCTGATCAATTGCTACCAGCGAGAAGTTGAAGGTCATAAATTCAATGATGGGCCTGGTGCCATTCATCGCTGCACCCACACCAACGCCAGCGAAACCCAGCTCCGCGATGGGTGTATCGATTACCCTTTCCTCTCCGAACTCGTCCAGCATACCTTGGCTTACTTTGTAAGCTCCGTTGTATTCTGCCACTTCTTCTCCCATGAGAAACACATTCTTGTCTCTGCGCATCTCTTCATTCATCGCTTCACGAAGTGCTTCTCTAAACTGGATTTCTCTCATGTCCTTAATAATGTTAGTTAGGAAAGTTCGTAAAAATAGTCATACAAGCGAACCAGACGAAAGGAAAGGCTACTTTTCTTATAGATGGCGGAAGGCAGTTTCAGGGCATAAAAAAACCCTCACTTTATGCAGCGAGGGTTTTTTTATGTGTTAGGGTTGAATTACTTCAACGCATTTCTAAAGCTGTCTGAAGTTGCCCATTGCGCAAATTCAAGATCGGTAAGTGCTTTTTCCTTCAAGCTTGGATCGATCTTCACTGCACTAGTCAAGTTGTTTACAACGCCATCCGCATTGCCTGATCTGGCTGCAGCAACTGCTGCGCCATAGTAAGCAATTGCATAGTTGCTGTTCTTGCGAGTAGCCTCTGCGAAAGACGTAGAAGCATTTGCATAGTCTTTGTTTAGTACTTGAGCAAGGCCCTTATTGAAGAGGTTCACGTCAGTATCTAAAGCCGAAGACTCAGAACGAACCGCAGCGTCATACTTGGCCATGTAGATCTCACATGCGCCTTTCACGCCATTAACTCCGCGAGTCAAGTCACCGCTGGCACCGTTAAGCGCCTTTGAAGTGTGGCTTGCTGCCTTGTAAGGGTTGCCCATCATTAGTGCCACAGAAGCCAGGTTAGCATGTACTTCAGGCGTTTCTCTTAAGCGAGCGGCAATCTCAAGTTGAGATGCAGCCTTGGAGGCCATATCGTTCATGCTTGAAGGATTAGCAATCGCCATAGCGATGTATACAGCGCCCAAGTTGTTGTGTGCATTCCAGTTAGTACCTTTCTTGGTAGCAGCTGTATAAATAGCCTCTTTCTCCTCCAAAGACGGAGTCAAAGAAGCAGCATACATCATCTCCTCGAAGGAAAGCGTGTCAGCCTTCATGGTACCTTGTGTGATTTGCTTAGCCAGTACGGAAATCTCCGCATCTGTCTTCTTATCCTTAATGGTAAGAATCTCAGTCTTAGCTGTTCTTAAGCCAGGATAGATGTCCCTGAATACTTGTCTGTAAGTAGATAGTTTTCTAAGTGCTCTTTCTTGCTCAACGAAGTTACTTCCATTGTTCACGATGTTTAGGTACTCCGATTTTTGATCAGAAGTGATGCCGTCATAGGCGGCAAGGGCCGCTTTGAACTCTGCCCAATCTTCTACAATAGGCTTAAGAATGAAATTGATAGAGTCAGCCATACCTGCATAATCGTACTTCTTCATCTGTGCGCGGTAGTACTTTTCGATAGCTGCGGCACGATCAGAAGATAGTCTGGTGTTGATTCTCTCAGCTCCCTCAGGAGAGTGAGTACCGGTAATGGTTACCGTTCTGGTTACGTTCTTGGAAGCGATAAAAGCGTCAAGTTGCTTTCCTTTGTCGCTTCTGGTCTCAGAGGTGCGAAGCACAGATCTTCCTTGCTGGAAGATGAAATCTGGAATAATTACTGGAATAATTTCCTCCTGGTTGTTATAACCATGGTTTGCATAGGCGGCATAGTATGAGTTCTGCACAAGCTTCGAAGTAGTGATTACACCGGTAGCCACGGCCATGCGAGGCGAAGCCTTGGACTTTGTGCCCTTTGAGGCAACACCTTCAACTTCCAATGTTCCAGTCTGATATGCTGGTTGGTAAGGGAAAGAAAAAGACTTTGTCACCTTAGGCTGTTCTACGCTGCTGTTAGGGTAGTCTTCTGCCTTAAATGGAATTGGATCCATGGCCAATTCGTTATCACCGTGCTTATAGTAGGAATTTACGGTATAAACTGTTCCTTTCTTTAGCATCTTCACAGGTAGGTTAGCGGCCATTTCATAGGCAACTGTGTCCTTGTGAACCTCTAAAGGATTGGGTGTAACTGTCAGATTCTGGTCCTTAGACATCTTAATCATGCTAGGAAGCGAACACCCCGCCAGGGTGAAAGTGCCTATGATTACAAATGCGTAAACAAATTTTCTCATGGATTTTTGGTTAATAGTTTTCAAGCGAGTTGCAAAGGTAGCCTTATCAGCATTTTTTTGCAATTATAGTTAAAAAAATAAGATTTTGGCCCTACGTGTTAGCCCATTGACCGCTTATATTTGCAAGGTGATTTTAAACTCGTTAAAGGGACATTTACCCGGGTAAATGGATTTTTTCACTAAAATTTGGACTCCAAATGGATAGTTTCATACGAAGGATTCAGCATTTTTTTGAGAAGTATGCATTTGGTGTTTGCACACATCTGGCCGAAAAGTTGGGAATTGCTACTTCCAGCATCAGACTTTTCTTTATTTATGCCTCCTTTTTGACGTTGGGGTCGCCCGTGATTATCTACTTAGCCCTCGCCTTTGTTATGAATATGCGCAGGCACTTGCGTAGGAGAAGCACAATCTGGGATTACTAGAATTCCAAATCTTCAAATCTTTCCTTCCCTTTCATAAAGTAGTCAACCACAATTGAATGTTCGTATACCCTACTAACTGAGTAGGATTTAACTTCACTTCTTGAGCGCTTTCTTCTTTCCCAAATTCTCCTGATCTGAATCAGGACGTACAAGTGCGCCTTGACCACTGCCCAGCTATCACTCGCCTGACCAGAGAGGAGGAATTTGAAACTTGCGATCCAGTCCAGCGCAATCCTTACAGGTAGGCGAGTCATGAGATGTTTCGGTTTGTAGTTCTTTATCAAGAGCATGAGACCATTGCGAAAATTGTAATAGGTTTTTCGAGGGTTGCTCGCTGCTAATGTTGCTCCTCCGATGTGGTAGATTGTGCTCTCACCACAGTACATCACCCTTTTCTGCATTCGATTGAGCCGCCAACAGAGATCGATCTCTTCCATATGAGCAAAGAAGGACTCATCAAATCCTCCCAAGTTATGATAAAGCTCGGCCCTTATTGCCATGCAGGCCCCAGATGCCCAAAATACCGGAATCGTATCGTCAAATTGATGTACGTCATCTTCGAGGCTGTTGAAGAGGCGACCTCGGCAAAATGGGTAGCCAAATTTGTCAATGAAGCCACCTCCCGCACCGGCATATTCAAACTTTCCTTTATTTCTATGGGAAAGTATTTTTGGTTGGACGGCCGCCACATTTGCGTCACCTTCAAGCAGGCCGATCATCGGTGGAAGCCATGCTTTGGTTACCTCTACATCGGAATTGAGAAGTACATAGTACTTGGCCTCTACCTTTGAGAGCGCATAATTGTATCCACCGCAAAACCCAAGGTTGGAAGGGATTTCAATCAACTTCACCTGTGGAAATTCGACCGCTAGTATTTCGCGTGAATTATCTGTGGAGCAGTTATCGGCAACGAATATTTCGGCATCCGCGCTGTGTTGTACTACGCTCGGTAAAAACTTTCGTAAAAGCTCCTGGCCATTGTAATTGAGAATGACAACGGCTGTGAGCTTCATCCCATAAGGTTGCTTAGGTCCATTCCGGGAATATTCGGCAACATTCCTTCCGTACTCTTCTTCAGTTCTTCTTTTGCAAGTACCTCTACCTCTTCGAGCGCTTTATTGATGGCCGCGATGGTCAG
This sequence comes from Cyclobacteriaceae bacterium, assembly GCA_040216915.1. Lineage (GTDB taxonomy): Bacteria > Bacteroidota > Bacteroidia > Cytophagales > Cyclobacteriaceae > ELB16-189. The sequence continues at coordinate 483,147 of JAVJOD010000006.1, read as the reverse complement.
GTCTTGAATCAAAACTTTGTCATCCTCTTTCAAAATGGTGGGATCGATATCTAAGCCAATCACTTGCTTTTTGCCGTTGACCGTTGCTTTGACCATGCCACCTCCAGCTTCACCTACCGCCTTTATATTGATTAAATTCTCTTGAGCTTCTTTCATGCGGGCCTGAACCTCTTTCATCTTACCCATCATCTTCGCCATGTCAAACATATTGTTTCTCTTTTTTTGATTGAGTCTAATACTAAACGCACAAATTTAGGGATTTTGATCGAGTCTATTTTGCTGGCCTTACCACAGCTACGGTACCCGACTGCTTGAAGGTGCGCCCCGCCAGGTCAGTAATTTGTGCAGACCAGATGTAAGCATCTTCGTGCACCGGCTTACCACCGATCGTACCATTCCAGGGCTCTCCCGTATTATTGTTGTAAATGAGTTCTCCCCAACGATTGAATATTGAGAATTCCATCTCTACAATAAATTGCCCTTTCACAATAAACACATCATTTAGGTTATCACCATTTGGACTGAACGCAGTAGGAAAAAATAGGTTGATGTCTTTTGTTAATGTGATCTCATTGGAGATGGAAACGGGTAGGCCATTCTGTGTGGCGATTGCGGTGACCACATAAGTTACAACCTGGTTGTTTGGATCGGGCTCATCGTCAACAAAACTTAAGCTATTCCCGACATTATTAGTTTGAATGCGCGTGCCACTTTGATTAAATTTTTCAACCACGTAGCGATCCACGCCTGCTTCAAAGCCTTTATACTCATTCCATGACAGGGCAATTGCATTGTTGTCATTGAGAGAGCCTGCAAGTTTGATTGGATGTATAACCTTTCCTGCGGGGCTTAGGTTATCGCATTCATCGATATAGTCTATTCTATAATAAAAGTCGGTATCTGTATCGTACTCAGGGTCTTCAAAAGAGGCGGTGTTAGTACTGTTGATCGCCCGAAAAGTTTGCCCGTCTACAGACCGAAGGATGGAATAGGAGGTTGGCATTGCAGGAGGTTCTTGAATCCACTCCAAGGTAACACCAGGACTGCCAACAACGGCAGCAGCATTCGAAATGGCTGGCGGTGTGCTCGTGCGGAATGCCGTACCACATTTTTGGAGCGAGATACTTTTTGCTCCACCGGGGTAGTTGCTTATTAGCTGATAGCAATAAGTCACCTTGCAAGTGATATCCTGATCTGGAAAGTTGAAAGGGAAAGGGCTGTTCTGAAAAATGTTTGTTGTTGTTTCGTCACGTTTTACTTCCACGCTTTGGACATTTTGATATGAGGTCTGCCAAGATAGATTATTAACACCGCTCGCCACACTCAAGGTAAACTTCTGGCTACAGACAATGGGGGAATAGTTGTTGGTGTTATTACAAAAATCAAATGCGCTCAATCTAAAGCAATAGTAGTTGTCATTCGTCTTGAGGTTAGGCACGGTTACTGTTGGTTCATCGTAAATCGTTTTAAATAGTTGAAAGGTTGATGAATTGTTTACCGCGATTTCCAAACGATATTGAATGTGCTCCTGTAAACTCAATTCTAGCGCAATGGTGGTCGCATCTACAGTGGTCAACATGTCAATAGTGGGGGCTGGTAATATATTAAGCGCTGTAAAATTTTGAACATTGGAGTCGCAATTATCCGCAGAATTAAGATTTCGCCCACGTACGTTGATCACTTTCCCTCCAGTTGTGGCATAGTTATGAAAAGCGGTGGCATTGTTGCCGCTTGGGATAATTGTTTCAGGAATGCCATCGTTTGTAAAGTCAATTACGAACTGATCATAGTCCTTGTTGGTAACATTAATGGTAACATCGGCATTGGCGCAGGAGTAGATTTCAAAATCCGGAACAATATTTTCGTCAACGGTGACTGTGATATCATCTGCTCCAATGCTTTGATAAAGCACGGAGAGCGTATATACTCCGGGTGTAGTGTAAGTGAAACTGAATAGATTTTGCACCTCTCCACTTCCTTCATAATTCATTTGACACGGCTTCCCAGGGGTACATTCGCCAGCTAACAAATTTGTGAGGTTGACAGTAAATGGTGCGCAACCCTTTATCTCATCTACCTGAAATCTGCCCAATCGACTCACATATTGTGCCTGTACAATGAAGGCGCAAAAGAGAAATCCAATACATATGACAAACTTCTTACTCACAAATACTAGAGATTTATTTCTTTCAGGAAACGCTCAGCTTTCCCTATGTCATCGTGAAGTAAACGATCTGTTTCTATAAACGGAACCTGACCTCTAAAAGTATTCACAAAATCCTCCAAAACGGTTGAGGAGCGCAATGGCCTTCTAAACTCCAATGCCTGCGCAGCGGTGATAAGTTCAATCGCCAGAATTGAATATAGATTATTGACCACACGATAGAGTTTTGTGGCGGCATTGGCTCCCATACTCACGTGATCTTCCTGCCCATTGGACGAGACAATAGAGTCAATAGATGCTGGGGAGCATAGCTGCTTATTTTGACTCACCAAAGAGGCGGCTGTGTATTGAGGCATCATCAATCCAGAGTTTATACCGGGATTGGCAACCAGGTAATTGGGCAAGTCTCTTGCCCCAGAAATTAGCTGGTATGTTCTTCGTTCCGAAATGCTGCCCAGCTCTGCGAGCCCTATCGCCAAAAAATCCAAGGCGAGTGCCAGCGGTTGCCCGTGAAAGTTGCCCGCAGAAATAATCTTGTCTTCGTCAGGGAAGCAATTGGGGTTATCGGTGACACTATTAATCTCAGTAAGAAAAGTTTGACTCACAAAGTCAATCACATCTGATGTTGCTCCGTGCACTTGCGGGATACACCTAAAAGAGTACGGATCCTGCACATGCTTTTTGGGCTGTGAAATAATCTCGCTGCCATCCAGTAACTCATCTATTTCCGATGCAATACGCTCTTGTCCTTTGTGCGGTCTAATTTGATGCACTAATTCATCAAAGGGCTCTCTTCTTCCATCGAAGCTATCTAAAGAAAGCGCTCCGATGCGATTGGCCAAACTTAATAGTCTCTGAGCATGAAGTGTACACCACACTCCGTAGGCGCTCATGAACTGTGTGCCATTGAGCAGTGCCAGCCCTTCTTTCGCTTTAAGCGTAATGGGCGCGAGGCCCAGCGATTTCAACGCCTCACTTCCCGATTGGTATTTGTTGTCCAGGTGGACCTGGCCTTTTCCCAGCAACGGGAGACACAGATGTGCTAGGGGAGCAAGATCTCCGGAAGCACCGAGTGAGCCCATTTCATACACCACGGGCAATGCCCTTCTATTGTAAAACTCAGTGAGGTGCTTTACAGTTTCTAACTGAACTCCGGAATAGCCATAGGATAGCGATTGAATTTTGAGAAACAACATGAGATGAACGATTTCATCAGGTACGGTAGCTCCAGTACCGCAGGCATGCGACATCACCAGGTTTTCCTGAAGCTTGCCTAAGTCTGCCAAGGCAATGTTCTTGCTGTATAAAGAACCAAACCCGGTGTTGATACCATATATCGGGTTGGAGGACGAAGTAATTTTCGCATCCAGGTACTCCCTGCATTTGTTGATATTTTCTTCGGCCTCTTCTGACAGCAGTACGGTGCAGCCAGGATTTAACAGGCGTGAAATATCGCTTAGCGAAAGTTCTTTGGAGGAGATTTTATGCGTGGCTTTCAATGAGGGCGGAGTTTATTGACAATAGTTTCTACTTTCAGTTTTTCTTGTTCTCCGGTAGCCATGTTTTTGAATGTTAGTTCTCCGCTTGACATTTCATCAGATCCGATGACAATCACGTACGGAATACTTTTCTTGTTTGCATAGTCCAACTGCTTCTTAATCTTTACTTGATCAGGATAAATTTCTGAAGAGATGTCTGCCTGTCGCAACTGGTGGAGAATTCCAAGTCCAAAGCGCATACTCGCTTCATCAAAATGCGCAACCAATACTTGTGAGGAGACTTCCGTGTTTGCCGGAAAGCAATGCAGCTCTTCCATCACATCGAAGATGCGATCTACACCAAATGAAATTCCGACACCCGACAGGTTGTCTTTGTCGCCAAACGAAGCGGTGAGGTTATCATATCGGCCGCCACCGCTCACACTTCCTATTTGCACGTTGTTCACTTTCACTTCAAAGATGCAACCCGTGTAGTAGCTAAGTCCTCGCGCTAAGGTAAAGTCAAAGTCGAAAGCATCGGGCGAAAGCCCAAAAGAAGAAAGTTTTGAGATTATCTCACCAATGTCTGCCACTCCTTTTTTACCCTTGTCAGTAAGCTTCAACTTGTCTGACAGAAATTCCAACTTCTCGAGGTTGTTGCCCTCGAAGTTTAGGATTTGAAAAAGTTGCTCGTTGGCTTTTTGACTGAAGCCTTTACTTTCAAGTTCTTCCTTCACTTTCCCTTCGCCAATCTTGTCGAGTTTGTCAATGGCCACAAACAACGCATTCTCATTTTCGGCAGCTCCGATGGTCTCTGCCATGCCCGACAGAATGCCGCGATGGTTTACTTTGATGTCGTAGTCCTTAATGCCAAAGCGCTTGAAGGCTTCAGTGATCATCAGGATAATTTCTACTTCGCAAATCAACGAGTTGGTGCCCACTACATCGGCATCGCACTGAACAAACTCGCGATAGCGGCCTTTTTGTGGTCTGTCGGCTCGCCATACCGGCTGAATTTGAAAACGTTTAAAGGGTGAAGTGACCTCATGCTTGTTCATCACTACGTACCGGGCGAAGGGAACGGTAAGGTCATACTTAAGACCCTTTTCTGCGATTTCTGGTGCAAGCGTCTTAGAATCTTTGGTGGTAAGCGCCTGAGTGCTGGCTCCTTTGAGAAAATCGCCAGAGTTGAGAATTTTGAAGAGCAGTTGATCGCCCTCATCTCCATATTTCCCGGTGAGTGTGGAGAGGTTCTCCATGGCAGGCGTCTCAATTTGCTGGTATCCGTATTTCTTGAACACCCCTTTGATGGTATCTGTAATGTATTGGCGCTTGGCCATTACGGCTGGGCCAAAATCGCGGGTTCCCTTTGGGATTGATGGTTTTTCCATGGTTATGAGCCAAAACTAACCATGATTGGGCTTATTTACATGGTTTATAAGATTGATTAGGGGAAAATTATTTTTTATGAATCAATGATTCTGTTATTTTTGCGCCTGCTTGCCGCAAGGTGGGCCCGTCTGCCAGGTGGCAGGCCGGTTTAAATCAAGAGATCATGTCAGTTACACGTTTGAAAAGAAAGGTACGTAAGGATAGGGCGAAAGCCGCCAGGAGAAGGACAGACCTAAAAAATCAGAATTTCAAGCCTGTAATGAGGTCTGTTGACGTTGAGAAAATCAAGGACGAATTCAAGTCCAAGAAATAAGATATAATACCTAAACCTAAGTGCAAAAAAGGTCATCCAATGGGTGACCTTTTTTATTTTAGCGCGCCTCGTTTTCCCAATTCGATCACTTGCACATGCTCGACCTTGGCATTGTTTATTGCAAAACGCACGATGGTCTTCATGTGGTGAAATCCGTGGTTGCCCGCTGCGCCTGGATTGATATAAAGCATGTTTTCAAATTGTGGGTCTGACTGGATTTTTAAAATATGGGAATGACCACACACAAAGATGTCAGGATGGCTTGCGCTTAGTAGCTTCTTGACACGCGAATTATATCGCGGAGGAGAACCTCCGATGTGCGTCATCCAGACTTGTAGTCCATCGCAGGTAAAATGTAAATCTTCAGGGTATGAATTTGAGATTTCGGCATCGTCAATGTTTCCATACACTGCTCGCACCGTTTTGAAATCTTGTAGCTTCTTAAGGACATCCGGATCACCAATGTCTCCCGCATGCCATATTTCATCTACGTCCTCAAAGTGCTCAAATACTTTTGGGTCGAGGAAGCTATGGGTATCTGATAGGAGTCCGATTTTCAATGACCTACAGTTTCTCTGTCAGTATCGCCACCATCGTCTCAATGCCTTCAAAGAAATTTCCCACCCTGATATTTTCGTTGGGACTATGAATGCTGTTGTCCGGATTGGGAATTCGAACCGATACTGCCGGTATTCCAAGCGTCTTGATGAATGGGGCAATAGGTTGCGAGCCTCCGGTTGTCCTCATCTTTACATACTGATCTCCGAAGATTCGTTCGTGTGCACGAGATAGCCACATGCCCAGGTCTGTGTCAAGGTCAGTTCTAAACGGCTCTGACCCCAGTCTGTAGGTGAAGGAAATGAGTTTGGAGTACTTGCTTCGTTCTTCATCGGTTGGTTCGCCCTCAATAATGTGAAACCCTTGCTGCTCAATATGAGTTCTAAGCATGGCTACGAGTTTAGCACCCGGAGTTTCAGGAACAAGTCGCATATCAATTTCAGCGATGGCATCGGCAGGGATAATGGTACGGACTTCATCTCCCACCCAGGCTGCACGCAATCCACGCACATTCAGACTTGGATATTGTAGCGCTTCTTCATAGCTCGAGCCAACCTGATCTGGTTTGGCTACACCCAGCCTCTCTATCAATGCCTCCGGATCGTTCGGCACAGCTGCCAAAATTTTCCGATCACTTTCTGAGAGTTCCACTCCTTCATAAAACCCCGGTAAGGTTACGCGTCCTTCATCATCTTTTAAACTTGCAAGGATCTTGGAGAGTGCGAAAACCGGATTTGGCGCATAGTTTCCATACTGACCGCTGTGAAGGGCTACTCTGGGGCCAAAAACCTTAAGCGTGACAGTGGCGATTCCTCGCGCACCAAAAGTGAGTGAAGGCAAGTTTGACACGTGACGCGTGCCATCCATGATCAACACCATATCGGACTTCAGCAATTCTTTGTATCGTGTAACCGCGGCAGGTAGCGTTGGCGATCCCATCTCTTCCTGAAAGTCCATGATCACCTTAATATTGAAGTTTGGCTTCACTTTCTTTTTGGCGATAATGTCAAGTGCTGTCATGAAGCACATGCCTGGCCCCTTCGAGTCAGACGCGGAACGCGCAAATATTTTCCAGTCTGGATTGAGGTCTCCAGTGAAGTCTTCCCATCCAATCTCCTTCCAGCTACCATCAGGCTGTTGCTCCTTAAGCGCTGCGAGGTATGGGCTTTCTTGAAACCAGGCAGAACTATCAACGGGCTGGCCATCGATCTGCATGTAAAACAAAACTGTCTTACCCTTTTTGTTGAACTGCTTCTCTGCAAAGAGGAGTGGCGCGTTATCTGTTTTCAGTGTTTGCACGTCAAAGCCTCTCTTGCTAAATGCCGTGGTCATCCATTTTAGGTTTTGATCGATCTGATCGGGGAAATGCCCGTCATTGGGCATCGTCAGATATTCTCTGAAAGAGGAAATCGCTTTGGGAAATTCTGCCTGAGTGGCTGTTTCGATTTCTTCGCGGGTATGGAGTTGTGCGTTGCTGTTGAGAGAGGAAAGCAGGATGCTCAAAAAACAAAGGCTGTACTTGCTAAAGAGTCTCATAGGGTTGATTTTGGACCGTGGCTAAAATTAAGCAATTAACAAGCCCTCGGAACCAGCCGACTCAATATTTGATCAGTACGTTTTGGCTAAGTAGCTACGGATTCAAGTCAGCGGCATGCGCTGCATCATCTTTTCTTCTCTTTTCATCTACAGAGAATTTGCCGGCACCAAAGACCATGAAGACTATTAAGCCGATCAGGGCGATAATTGAAATCTCTAGCTCCATGTGATTGCCGATTGATAAGAATCCCTTTGGATAATTGACAAAGATGATGGCGCCAATTAAAACTGGTAGTTGTGCTGCACTCACAATACGTGTGTAGATTCCAAAGACCAGCATTGGGCCACCCAGTGCATGTGCAAATATTACATAGTGAGCCAGGGCTGCTCCGCTAAACATCTCACCCATGCCAGAGGTTGTCAGCTTGAGTGTTTCGATGTTGAACATGAATTCAAAACCTTTGAAGGTGATGAATAATCCTAAAATTATGCGAAAAATATCTAGCCAACCAGGGCGGTGAGCATTTCCCCAAACCTCAATTTTAGTAACTAAATTCATATTACTAGGAAGTTGGTACATACAAAGTTTATCAAAAAAAGCGCTGATAATCAAGTGAATAGCGAAAACTATTCTGGAAGTTGATCTCCGGGTAGACCAAACCAGGTAAGGATTTCATAGGCTAAGTAACCCGACTGTACGTGCGGATCCGCGTCCAGCAGGCTCTTTACTTCTGCAACATCCTGTGTGTCGAAAATGCAAAATCCCTTTAGGGTGTCATGGGCAAAGAATGGGCCGAAAATAGCCAGCTTGCCTTGATTTTTGAGTCCAAATAGGTGATTCAAGTGCGCTTCCTGATTGGTGTGTACCGTAGCACTGTCAAGGTCTGCTCGATTAGGACCTTCCTTCAAGAATGCAACAACATACGATCGACCCTTGGATATCTCTTTTTTGATGAAATCAGTGGTGATCTCCGTATCCTGGGCGGTCCCCACCATCGATACGGTGAGACCAAAAAACAGCATAAAGACCAATTTCATTACGTAAATACTTTAGTGCCAACTAATTTTAAGACTTTTTGTCGATTGATTCTTTAATTTGACCGACATATTTGCTGCTTGGAATAGTTCAGCTATGAATTTAACAGACAAGAATTTACGTTTGACCTCCCTGCCTGATCTCATCATTCAGGCGGACTTCATAAAAATAACGAGCCTTATGAGATTTATCTTTTTTATCGTCCTCCTCGCAACAGTCCTCACTGCCCCAGCGCAGCACGCAGCAGAAGCTGCTCTTGAAAAGGACAGTAAAACTTTAAAAGAGAGATTTTCAGTGATGAAGGAGAAATCTCAGACCTACAATGACTACAAAGTGATCAAAGAGACCATTTTAGACGCCATGTGGAAAATGACATTAGACTCAATTTCGCAGCTCCATGCTGAAATCACAGAAACGCGATATGAAGTGTCACAATTGCAAAACCAGCTTTCTGCTGCGCTTGCCGAGGTTAAGCATAAGGAAGAGAGTATGGAGGAAATTGTCTTTGCAAGCACACACATCAATGTGTTGGGAATTGACATGAGCAAAAAGTTTTTCATAGGTTTTGTAGGCATCGTTGTCGCTGGGCTTTTATTACTGCTTGGTCTAATATCTGGCCGATTGAAGATGATGTACTACTCATTGAAGGAAAAAATTGAAGTAGAGAACCTGATTAGCTCGGAGTTTGAAAATTACAAAAGAAAGGCGCTGGAGAAGCAAATGAAGCTGTCACGGGAGCTTCAAAATGAGCGCAATAAAATGTCGGAGATGAAAAGCGCTTGACTGCTCAAATTTTCGCGCAGACCTGAGGCCACGTAATTGTGGCCTTTTTTTTATAACAATAGTGGGGCTACTGGCCTAACCGTAACTGTCGGGTTATAATTAAGTGCTATTTTTAATTGTTCTGTAACCATTCTCATATTGGTTAGTTTACCCCTATGAATTTAGAACCCTGACTTGGAAGCGCTTTCGGATAACGTATTGATGATCAAGGTTCGTGAAGGCGATCTCGAGAAATTGGGACTTCTGTACGAACGCTACAAAAAGCCCTTGTTTGGCTTCTTTTTTGGCATGAACAAAGATCAAGATTTGAGTGAAGATCTGATCCAAAATACCTTTTTCAGGATAATGAAGTACCGTCATCTTTTCAGGGGAGATGGCGAATTCAAAACCTGGATGTTTCACATCGCGCGAAATGTGAGAATTGACCACTTTAAAAAGGCTAAAATAAAGGATCGGGATTCGATTGAGAATTGGGACAACAAGTTGGGTCACAGTGAGAATAGGAGTGAGCTATTTGAGCAAGAAGAAACGCAGCAATTGCTTTCCATGGCCATGGAAATGCTTCCCGCTGAAAAACGAGAGGTTCTATTGTTGAGTAAGTACGAGGAAAGGAAGTACAAAGACATAGGAGAGATATTGGGATGTTCAGAAGGTGCAGTGAAAGTGAAAGTGTTTAGGGCGTTGCAAGATTTAAAGAATATATATCAGCAACTAGAAAGGAGGATGTGATATGGAAACGAAATTGGTAGACAAGTACAATCAGGGGCTTTGTGAGCCACACGAAATTCAAGAGTTGGAGCGACTGATTGAGGATGGCAAAGTCTCTTTGCTTGAGTTGAAAGATTTGTCCAATCTAGAGCAAAGTATTCTAAAGCTGGGCGACAAGGCACCATCCATGGATCTTGACGAAAGAATCACTGCAATGATTAGGAATGAGGAGAAGTCCTTACACAAGTCGATCTTCAACTTTGATTGGAATAATTTAAGCTTTTTACTGCCTCGTTTAGCATTTGCAATGGTCTTGATTGTGGCGGGATTTTCTGGCGGCTACTATTTCAACAGACCATCAGCGGATTCGAATGTCAGCGCATTGACCAGAGAAGTTAGTGACCTGAAAGAAATGGTGATGCTTTCACTTCTTGAAAAGGAATCAGCTACCGACAGGCTGAAGGCAGTGAGTCTCACCAACGACATGGATAAGGCGAGCCGGCAAGTTACTGAAGCCTTGATTAAGACCTTAAATCAAGATGGAAATGTGAACGTGAGGTTGGCGGCATTGGAGGCACTTCACCCTTATGCCAAGGATGATAAGGTAAGAGCATCCCTGATTCGCTCTATTTCCAATCAGCAATCGCCTCTCGTACAGGTAGCATTGGCTGAGCTGATGGTTGCGCTCCAGGAAAAGAAATCGGTGGAGGAACTGAGAAAGTTGCTTCAGGAAGAAAATACGCCAGAGGAGATCAAGCAAAGAATTGAACAGAGTATTGAAGTATTAATTTGATAGTATAAATGAAAAATTTATTGACAATAATAATATTGATTGCTTTTGTACTGGTAACTCATGCGCAAAAGTTCAGTGAGGTAATAAAGGAATCACTGCAGTTTGAAAAGCGATCGGAAAACAATGCGCTCATCGTAGCAAATATTAATGGCAACGTGACAGTAGTGGCGCATGATGGCCCTGAGATTCTGGTAGAGGTAGAAAAGCAGATAGCAGCTAAAACAGACCAACGTCTGGAGAAGGGAAAGCGGGAAGTACAGCTTGGAATAATTGACCTGGCAGATACACTGATCTTATTTGTAAAGGGACCTTGCACATCGTATGGTCGGGGAAATCAAAAATATCATCGGAATGAGAGAGAGGGTAAAGGCTGGAATTATAGTTGGTCAGGTCATCGGGATAACTGTATAGAGGACTACAACTTTAAATTGAATTTTAAGATAATGGTGCCTTCCTCTGTCAACGTGCAATTGAGCACAATAAATGATGGAGATATAGAAGTAAGTGGTGTGAAGGCCCAAGTGTACGCTGACAATATCAACGGCAGCATCAAGCTAACAAAGATCGCAGGGGCCACAAGCGCATCCACTATAAATGGGGATTTAGATCTTGATTATGAGGTAAACCCCAAAAGTAATTGCAGGTTTTATTCGCTCAATGGTGATATCAATGCATTTTTTCCGAAGGGGTTGGGTGCCAGCGTCAGCTTCGAGAGTTTCAATGGGGATTTTTTCACCAATGTAAATACACTGGAGTCGCTTCCAGTCCAATTGGAAAAGGAAACGAGAAAGGAAGGGACTAAATATAAAATCAATGGTAATAGGTATAAGGTGGGCCAGGGAGGAGTAAGACTAGACTTTGAAACCTTCAATGGCAATGTATACCTGAAGGAAATTTGAATTAAGAATTATGAAGAAGATTGTAGAAATGAAATATGTGCTCTTGGTTGGATTGATGGTTTGGTCATCACTTCAAGGTAATGCACAAAAGGAAGGCGAATTCTCCGTTCCTTTATCTGATCCGGGTAAGAGAGGAATGTTGCGCGCGCAATTGAATACAGGTTCGATTACCGTAACGGGATCAGCGCGAAAAGATGTGCTCATAAAGTACAAGCAGGTGGAAAGTGACCGCGTGCATCAGAAAGATTCAGAAAGTAAAAACGGGATGAAACGAATTAGCTCCGGGACGATGGACCTTGAAGTATCAGAGAGCAACAATCAAGTAAAAGTGGGGTCTGATTCATGGAGCAATACGGTGGATTTAGTTATCGAGGTCCCCTCCGGCTTTGATATGAAAGTACAAGCATACAATGATGGCGAAATAGTGATCTCAAATGTTCAGGGGCAGGTTGAGATTACGAATTATAATGGTGGAATTTCCGCTACAGAAATTTCTGGTTCAGTGGTGGCGTCCAGCTACAACGGAGATATTAAAGTCGGCTTTGCTAAGCTCACACCTGAGACTCCGATGTCCTACTCCACCTACAACGGTGACATAGATCTTACTTTTCCCGCTGCCTTGAAAGCCACGCTTAAAATGAAAACTGAGCGCGGTGAAATCTTTACTGATTTTGAAGTAAATCTATCCAAGACAGGGCCTATTCAAAAAAAGGAAACCAAGTCTGGCACTTATAGAGTAACAATTGATGAGTGGGTGACCGGTAACATCAATGGCGGAGGCCCGGAGTTTACTATGAAAAATTACAATGGAGATATATTGATTCGCAAAAAGTGATTTCCGGAAATTTCTGGAAAGTTGAGGTGCTTGTTTTAAGCACCTCTTTTTTTTAGAAAGTACCTTCAATTTCGAATAGGTATTTATTTTAGTTAGTTGAAGTTGCTAGTTTTATGCCCATGGTATTTCACCGCATACTTCCGCTTTTGGGAATTGCTTTCTTATTTTTTCTTGTTTGTCGATGTGGCTCGTCCGATAAAAATGCGATCATTTCAAACGTCCGCATAATTAATGTTGAAGATGGAACTATTGGACCTCCAGTGGATATCTTCATCTCGGATAAGATAATCTTTAAGATAAGCGTATATGATTCTCTGTCAGTGCCAAATGGTGCGACTCGCGGTAACGGAGCTTTTGTAATTCCCGGTTTATGGGATATGCACGCTCATCCTGACGACCCGGAGGTGTGGCGGATGAAACCTGATGACTTGTCGCGAGATAAATTGATGCCTCAGTTTGTGCTTCGCGGGGTTCTGGGAATAAGGGATATGGGTGGAAGCTTAGAGACGATCAATCGCTGGAGGGAATTGGGGGAGTCTGGACAGTTGCTCGTGCCCGGTATTGTTGCAGGGGGACCGCTTCTTGATGGCCCCAACCCCATGTGGGATGGTTCTGTAGGCATAGATTCTCCAGCCAAGGCTCCTCAAATAATCGATTCATTGATTGCTGAGGGTGTGGACTTTTTGAAAATATATTCATTGCTTCCCCGTGAAACATATTTTGCTGTCGCTAATTATGCGAATTCAAAAAAAATACCTTTTGCGGGGCATGTGCCCTACACGGTCACAACTTCTGAGGCTGCCCGAACCGGAATGAAAAGTCAGGAGCATCTTTTGGAAATTCTGAGGGAGTGCAGTGACTACGATGAGGCTGTCGCTAGGGGCGCGTTTGATCCAACAAAATATAGAGGAGCTGAGCGATATGTAGCGATGAACAATTTTATGCTATCCAATTTTGACACGACTCGATTTATGGAGTTGATCAGAGTTCATAAGTCCACTAACACCCGGCATTGTCCTACCTTGAGCATGTGGCATAAGAATGCCTGGTTTGAATCGGAACGCATACGAGATGATAGTTTGTGGACCTATCTTCCACCATATCTAAAGTCTTATTGGACGGAACAAGAGAACGATCACCTGAAAAATAGAGATGATGAGGAATTCAAAAGTACCAAGAAAAGACTCTACGCTCATTACCTCTACATCGTTCGAACACTTGATGAAAATGACATCCCTCTGCTGGCGGGTACAGACACTGGAGCTAATCCTTTGTGTTGGCCGGGTATCGGAGTGGTAAATGAAATGAGAGAACTGGAAAGGGCAGGGGTACCCCGATTAAGAGTATTACAATCAGCCACATTGAACCCTGTCAAGTATTTAGGTCTTAGCGATTCGTTGGGTATGGTAGCCGTGGGCAGGAGCGCTGATTTTTTACTTCTGGAGAATAACCCACTTGAAAACTTGGAGGCTCTTTACCATCTCCAAGGAATATCCTTTAATGGAAACTTTTTGGATAAGCGCCAGATAGAGACCAAGTTGAGGGAGACTAAAAGTTTCTAATTGATCAGTTACTCTTCTTCTGCGATAAAGATTTAGCTGTTCCTTCCCCCCGCAGATCAGCCGATCCTTCAAATCGATCGATCTCACCTTGTTGATTTCTGAATATTCTTATGCCGTGCGCATTTCCAATATTGCGATTGGTGATGCTATGACCGCGTTCTTTCAGTGCATTCTGTATTTCCTGAGGCACAGTAGATTCAACGATAAGTGAATTGGGTTCAGCAAAGGAAATCTTTGGCGAAGTGATCGCTTGTTCCATCGTCATCTCGAAGTCGATAAGATTAAAAATGATTTGTGGGACGTTTTGTGTAATGGTGTGGCCGCCAGGTGACCCCAGTGCAGCCCACGGTAAGCCGTCTTTAATAATGATCACCGGGCAATCGCCCGACAGTTTGTGATGACCAGGCTTGGCATCCATAGGATTTCCCTTGGGTTCATAAGTACAATAGGCAAGCGAATTATTAAGCCAGATACCGGTTCCTTCCGGCATAATGCGACTCCCAAAGAGATTTCCCAGCGTCTGTGTTGCGCTCACAATATTACCGGCTCCATCTGCCACAACGAAGTGTGTGGTGTTATTACTTCCGGGTACAACAAAGGGGAGTTCATAGATGGATGCGGAGGCCAGGTCTATACTTTTGACGATCGCTTGTAAATGATCGGCTGAAAATATTTTGTCTCCCGGAAACGGATCGAGTTCTGGATCTACGGAGTAAAGCAACCTGCTGGAGTAAGACTGCTTGGCAATCTCGGCCAGCAGGTGAAGATAATCTTCACTGTTGTGTTCGAATGCTTGGTCCTTAAATTGTTCCATCAAGCCGAGGAAGGTAAATGCTGCGAAAGCATTGGAGGGCACCGAAGCGGTGTAGACCTGGTAACCTTTGTAGTCATACACAATTGGTTCCCACCATTCTGCAGTGTCTTGTTGTAAATCTACCTTTCGCAAGAACCCTTCCCTTTCAACCATCACCTGTTCGATGGCATCGGCAATTTTACCGTCATAAAATGCGCTTGCCCCCTCACTGGCAATTCGCCTGAACGATTCTCCCAGATCCCGCTGCACAAGCGTATCGCCCGTCATTAATGGTACACCATCTTTAGTGTAGAAAGAGTTTGTATAGGCAGAAAAATCTGATGCTGACATCGCAATGAATTCTGAAAGTTGCGGACTTATTACGAAGCCTTCCTCTGCCAATTGGATTGCCTTCTTGAAAAGCGCAGACCATTGTTGCGTTCCATATTGCTGATGCATTGCTTCCCAGGCATGGAGGTTTGACGGAGTAGATACAGCCTTAGCTCCAGTACGATTTTCTAAATAATCAGCCGTAGGAGGCCGCATCAAATCAGAGTTGGTATTGATCGGGATACGACCGGAAGAGTTTAGGTATCGCACCTGCTTCTCTTTTGCATCATAAATTAGAATGGTGCCATATCCCCCCAAACCGGACATCATTGGTTCGGTTACATTAAGGGTGGATGCAACAGCGATGAAAGCATCAAAGGCATTTCCCCCGGCTTCTAATACGTCAAGTCCTGCCTGCGTAGCTAAAGGATGAGCGGAACTTACCATCCCCTTTGGAGTCGGAGCTGATTTTTCTTCAGTACCGCAGGAAAAGGTAAGAATTGCAATTATGGAACTGAGAAGTAGTGCTGAATTCTTCATAGAATTATTTTTTGTGAACATACGTAAATCAACACCAGCGTCATACCCTTACATGGAGTTTTGAATTTGAGTCAAGAATATAATAAGTTAGCCTACCATCGATCATAAGATATGAGCAATATAGCCAAGTTACTTTTTTTGTTTCTCATTTTTGGCTGCGGGAACGACAGCAAGAATGAGATAAAGGAACTGCCAAGCGCAGCGGTAAAAGGTGAAGTGAAGGGCCCTGACAACGGCACCCTTCTGATAGTGGGTGGGGCTGCGAAAGAAAACCTCTACAGAAAATTCATGGAGCTATGCGGA
Organism: Cyclobacteriaceae bacterium; assembly: GCA_040216915.1. Classification (GTDB taxonomy): domain Bacteria; phylum Bacteroidota; class Bacteroidia; order Cytophagales; family Cyclobacteriaceae; genus ELB16-189. The sequence continues at coordinate 467,124 of JAVJOD010000006.1, read as the reverse complement.
GGCCCTGATGCGCCAGTCATTGTTATCCCAACTTCATTCTCGAGCGATACGCTTGATCAGGAATTTCTGGATGCGTTCAAAAATGATTTCATGCAAAAGGGATTTAATGACGTGACCGTGCTCCATACCAGGGATCGTGAGGTTGCTAATTCAGAAGCATTTGTTGCGCCTGTTCACCAGGCAGTTGGGGTATGGTTTTGGGGAGGGAGACAGTGGCGTCATGCGGACTCCTATTTGGACACCAAAACGCACGAGGCTTTTAAAGCGCTGCTCAATCGTGGGGGTGTGATAGGAGGATCTTCGGCAGGAGCCACTATTTTGGGCTCGTACCTTGCGCGTGGCGATACAAAAGAAAATACAATCATGATGGGTGATCATGAGGTGGGGTTGGCCTTCATGACCAATGTCGCCATCGATCAGCACTTACTGGCAAGGAACAGACAGTTTGATATGTTCGAAATCCTCGACAAGAAGCCTGAGCTACTTGGTATTGGGCTGGATGAAAACACGGGAATTGTAGTAACAAAAAATAGATTCGAGGTAGTGGGAGATAGCTATGTGGTCATTTATGATGGTACCAGATGGTCAGCAGAAAGAGACACTGTTTACCAATTGCCAGCGGGCAGCAGGGAATTCTACTTGTTGAAGGCTGGGGATGTCTATGATTTGGAACAGATGCGAGTACTGGAGGAGGAATAAAGTAGGAAATGTAGGCTCCCTAAATTAGTAACTCATCTCCTTTTACTTCACATAAATTTCCTGCAGTGATTTAACTACCAATTGCTTTAAGCCGCTTCAAAAGGGGAGGATGTGAATAATGGAAGAAGACATACAAGGGATGCGGATGTAAATTGCTGAGGGAGTCGACTGATAATTTCTTTAGCGCATCGGATAAGGCTTTGCCACTATAGGTTTCTTTGGCGTAGGCGTCTGCTTCAAACTCATTTTTGCGACTGTACATGCTGCTGAATAGCCCCGTGATACCAGATATGGGTGAGAACAAAATCACAAAGGCAATCAAATTGAGGTGAATGGCCTGTACTTGACCACCCAGTGCGATTGATAGATTTTCATTAAAGATCATGAGCGAGAGCACGAACAGTGTAAAAACGATCTGCACTACAGATAAAATATATCCCCAAATGATGTGCTTTTTTTTGAAGTGACCGACTTCATGAGCCAGCACCGCCACCAATTCCTCTGTAGAGTGATTGTCAATGAGTGTGTCAAACAATACGATTTTCTTCTGTCTGCCAATTCCTGAGAAAAATGCGTTGGCCTTTTTTGAACGCTTTGAGCCGTCCATGACAAATATATTATCTAGTGGAAAGTCGACTTTTTTTGCAAATGCTTCAATCGCATTTCTAAGTTCACCATCTTCCAGTGGAGTGAGCTTATTGAATAGAGGAAGGAACAGGGAGGTGTAGAACACGTTCAAAAATAAGATGAACAAACTGGCGAAAGCCCCAAACCAGATCCAGAAGTTTGGCCCAATCTGATTTACTGAAAATATCAAAAGCGCCAACAGCGAACCCCCAATGACGGCTGCTAGTAGGTAGCCTTTTAGTTTATCGGCAACAAATGTCTTGACGGTCGTTTTGTTAAATCCGTATTTCTCTTCAATAACAAAAGTGCTAAACCATTGGAAGGGTATGGAGATTATGTCAGAGGCGATCATGATCAATCCAAAGAACGCCAGTGCCAGTAATATCTCATTTTCAATGAGGGGTCGAAGTAATGCATCTAACCATCCAAAACCACCAAACAGTAACATGCCAAATGATAAGGCAAAGCTGAAAGCCGAGGTGAGAAATGAAAATTTCGCTTGATCTCGGTGGTAGTCAAGTGACTTGACATACTTGTCGTGGTCATAGAATGCAGCTACTGTTTCGGGAATTTCCTTCTTTTGAGCCCGGAGATTCAGGTAGTCCAGTATCTGATCAAAAATATAGCTGATGGCAGCGATGCACAGGATGACGTATAGAATTGTGGAGGAGCTCATAATGGCTGCAAAAGTCCAATATTTTGCTCTAAATCGCTAGGGAATTTTATTCACTGCGCAGATGCTGCATTTGCCAATTCCTTTTCAGCGGCAGCAAACGCGAATCCGGGCCAACCACTTTCTGATTGCACGATTTTCTTGTATAGTGTCATGGCTTTCTCTTGGTCCCCCTGGTATGCGTACCAATTGGCTAATCCATACATTTTAGTAACGTCACCAACGGAAGTACTGGCCGGGTCTTGATTGACGTCCACAAGTTCTTCCGGAGTGATCACTCCTTTGTATAACATCACCCTTCTGAAGTAGGGGTGCTCACGATCTGTATCAAAATCAGGCGTGATGGGTTCTAAAAGTTTTTGCGCCTCTGATACCTTGCCAAGTCGCATGTAGGTATTATATAGCCAGTCACTGGCCCCAACAATGTTCTTATCGCTGCGCGAAGCCTCCAGGCACTTTTCGTATGCGGGTGCAGCCTGTAGATAGGCTTGATTTAAGAAGTAGTACAGTCCGATGTGGTACCAAATCCAGTGTTGATAGGTGCCTGTTGTTTTTCCAGCTGCATCATATTCAAGGACATCTGGTTGGTCTCGTATAAGTTCTTCCGCCTGGTTTAGATCAGATATCGCCTTTTCTAATTGGCGAATGGAAATATATCGGTGGCCTCTATGCCTCAATAATTTGAAGGAGGAAGGAAATTTTTGCAAACCTTCTGTATAGTTTTCAATGGCAGCGTTGTATCGGCTACTGCCGATCAATTGCAGTCCAATTTGGATGTAGTCTTCCTCCGTGAGGTCACTCGTAGCTTTGAGACTCGCAATGATGCTGTCGGTTTTTGCCAATACTTCCGGGTCAACTGAAGGAGCAAATAGTGGTTTGCCGCTGAATGAAATCGCCTCTGCGGAGCTTGGTTCAATTGTCGCGGTTGCATGTTCATGTTTGGGTGAACATGCGTAGGCTAGTAAAAGGATGAATGCAAAAAATACCTTGTTCATGTAGTAGAATTTTCTGTTAAAACTCTTCAGTAACCAACTTTCTCAATGCGCCATTTGCCGCCTCGAAATCAAATTCTGCAATTGCTTCATTCATCATTCGTCTGACTTCATCATTTTGCAAATTGCCAATGCTACCCTCATGTGTGTGTTCCAAATTAGTGGAGTATTTGAATTTACCATCAGCAATAGCTTGTCCTACCTGCAAGTATGCGTCCCGAAATGGTACCCCAGCCAATACAAGTTTGTTTACTTCTTCCACACTAAATAAGTACTTGTACTTTTCATCAGTTAAAATATCCTTTTTGACTTCCATATTGGCAAGCATTAGTTTGGTCATTCTCATGCAGTCTTTTAGCGTAGAAAATGCAGGGAAAAGGTGCTCCTTTAAGATTTGTAAATCGCGGTGATAACCGGATGGAAGATTTGTTGTAAGTAAGGTCATTTCGGTTGGTAGTGCCTGTATGGCATTGCATCGACCTCGAATCAGCTCAAATACATCCGGATTCTTCTTGTGTGGCATGATGCTTGATCCCGTGGTGAGTTCTTCTGGGAAACTTACGAAGCCAAAGTTTTGATTGAGATAAAGGGAGGCATCCATCGAGAGCTTGGCCATCGTAGAGGCCATGTTGCTGATTGCAGAGGCAACTACCTTTTCTGTCTTGCCACGCCCCATTTGAGCGTACACCACATTATAGTTCAAATCAGCGAAACCCAGAAGTTCAGTCGTCTTCTTGCGGTTCAGTGGAAAGGATGAGCCATATCCTGCAGCAGATCCAAGGGGATTCTTGTTGGTGATGTGGTAAGCACTTTGTAACGTCACTACGTCATCCACAAGGCTTTCAGCGTAGGCGCCAAACCAAAGCCCAAATGAAGAGGGCATTGCTAGTTGCAGATGTGTATAGCCAGGTAATAAATCTTCTTTATGCTCCTCACTCAGATTTGTCAAAAGATCGAACAGCTCTTTTGATTCACTAACCAAAGATTGAATTTCATCTCTTAGAAATAGTTTGATATCGACCAGCACCTGATCATTTCTGGATCTGCCACTGTGAATTTTCTTTCCTACGTCACCTAATCTCCTAGTGAGTAGCAGTTCAATTTGCGAATGGATATCCTCCACACCATCTTCAATCCTGAAATTGCCTTCTTCAATTTCATGGTAGATGCTGGAAAGTTCTTTGTTAAGTTCATTGAGTTCTTTTTTCTCAAGCAGACCGATTGACTCAAGCATTCGAATATGGGCAATCGACCCCAGTACATCATAGGGTGCCAGATAAAGATCTAGTTCATTATCGTTGCCAATAGTAAATTCGCTTACTTCCTTCAGTGAGTCTTTGTCCTTTTGCCAGAGTTTCATTTTCTCGTCTCCTTTTTGAGTTGATGTTTTTTGCGCCCAAACGCATGTCAAATTCATTATTAAAAATGAAAGCACGAATATTAGTCGCTGCATAGCTTCGGTTCTAAATATCTTGTACGACCTCTAGGTCAGATATCAATTTACCAAATTACCCGATCAGCGCTAACTAATATCCAGTTTATTAATTAGATCAATATAGCCTATGATTCCGTCTCGAATCTCAGCAAGGTAAACATACTCATCGGCCATATGAGAACGTGCAGAATCACCAGGGCCCATCTTAATGGAAGGAACGGGAATTAGTGCCTGGTCAGATGTAGTGGGCGACCCATACAGCTTCCTTCCTTGTTTTTCACCCGCGACAACCAAAGGGTGGCTCCGCTCAATCCCGGAAGGCCTTAGCCGAACGCTGCGCGGAGATACCTCACACGACACATGCTTTTTGATTACTTCGACAATTTCTTCAAGTTGATATGCATCTGTCACCCGGCAATCTACGGTGAACTTACAAGTATCAGGCACCTGATTGTGTGCCTGTCCGGCAGCAATGGTAGTGACCGACATTTTTACCTTGCCGAGCGTGGGGGAAACTCTTGGAAATTCATATGTTCTGAACCATTCAATATCTTTTAAAGATTTGTAGATCGCATTTTCGCCTTCATACCTGGCCGCATGTCCTGCCACACCATGACTCACGCAGTCTAGTACCAGCAGCCCTTTTTCAGCAATGGCGATTTCCATTCCCGTAGGTTCGCCTACAATGGCACAATCGATTTTGGGAAGGTCTGACCAAATGCTGGAAATTCCTCCTTCTCCTGAAATCTCTTCTTCCGCAGTGGCAGCAAAGACTAAATTGAAGGACAAGTCCTCACGAGATTCAAGCTGTAAGAATGCAGCTATGAGTGAAACCAGTGATGCGCCCGCATCATTACTGCCGAGGCCAAACAATTTACCATCCTGTTCATCTGCGGCAAATGGGTTTCTGGTATAACCATCATTAGGCTTAACAGTGTCGTGATGAGAGTTGAGCAATAAGGTTGGCTTCTCTTTATTAAATGATCTACTGGTGATCCAAATATTATTTCCAAGTCGTTGCGGGCTTAGTCCTCGATCAACAAAGAAATTAAAAATGGCATCGGCAGTATTGTCCTCCGTCTTGCTATAAGAAGGAATGGCAATAAGTTCTTTTAGTAACGCTATGGCCGTGCGATTGATGGAGTCCATTATGCTGTAATTAGTGTTCCGGCTGCCATCTCTCCGACATTGCTTAAAATATCCTCAGCACTACCCACAAGTATCTCGTGCACTCCGCCCTGGAGCGCATCAAATGCGTTGTCAAGCTTGGGAATCATGCCATCCACCACTTTTTTGTTTTTGCGAAGCTCGAGGTACTGCGTTTTATCCATTTTAGGAATCACGCTTTGATCATCCTCTATCTTCATGAGCACGCCTTTCTTTTCAAAACAGTAGATCAGTCGAATTCGAAAGTGTTTGCTTAGCGCAATGGCCATGGCCGAAGCGATAGTGTCTGCGTTTGTATTCAACATAATGCCTTCCGCATGGGTAAGCGGAGCCACGATGGGTATTAGGTTTTGCTTTAGTAGAAAATATAGAAAAGAGGTGTTGATATCTTTGGTTTCAATGTCGCCCACGTATCCATAGTCAATTTCCTTCACTGGTCTTTTCTTTGCTTTAATCATGTTTCCGTCCGCCCCTGTAAGTCCAATGGCGTTTGTATGAAGCGTCTGAAGTTGCGTAACGATTTGTTTGTTGAGGAGTCCTCCGTACACCATGGTGACTAAATCTCTGGTAGGCTCGTCTGTTATTCTCCTTCCATTGACATACTTTGATTCAATTCCGAGCCGCTTTCCAATTTTTGTGGCAATGGTGCCGCCACCATGAACTAATATTTTGGGATATTGAATCTTTGAGAAATCAACCAGGAATTGCTTAAGGGCCGCGGGTTCATCTATTACATTCCCCCCAATTTTTACAATGAATAGTTTCTGCATCTACGAGTGATTTAAAATTTCTGAAAGTACGGCCTGTGCCGCCCATAGTCGATTGCCCGCCTGAGCTGTGACAATCGAATTAGGACCATCTAAAACCTCATCGGCAATTACAAGATTCCTTCTTACGGGAAGGCAGTGCATCACCTTTGCGTAGTTTGTCCCCATGAGCTTGTCGTTGGTCATCATCCAACCGGAATCAGTATTGAGCAACTTGCCATACTGTTCATAAGAGGACCAGTTTTTTACATACACAAAGTCTGCACCTGCCAGTGCGGCATTCTGATCATATTCGATGGATGTTTTTCCTGTGAACTTCTTGTCCAGCTCGTATCCTTCGGGATGAGTGATTACAAAATCTACTTCATCCCATCGAGACATCCACTGTGAAAATGAATTCGGCACTGCCTGGGGTAGCGGCTTGATGTGCGGAGCCCAGGAAAGCACAACTTTAGGCTTGTCTTGCTTCTTGAATTCTTGAATGGTAACTGCATCTGCCAAACTCTGTAATGGATGGAGCGTGGCGCTTTCCAGGCTTACCACGGGAACACCGGCATACCTTACAAACTGATTGATGTAATGCTCACTGTAGTCTTCTTCTCTGTTCGATAGATTGGGAAATGTCCGAATGCCTATGATGTCAAAATATTGCCCCATCACTGCAGCGGCTTCCTTCACGTGCTCTGCTTTGCAGCCATTCATTACCACACCATCTTCAAATTCCAATTGCCATCCTTCCTTGTCCAGGTTGAAGACAATCACATCCATTCCTAAGTTTCTGGCCGCACGTTGCGTGCTGATTCTAGTGCGCATACTGGGATTAAGGAAGACAAGTCCCATTGTTTTGTTTTCACCAATACTCTTATCCGCATAAGGCTTTTGCTTATATGACAATGCCTTCTTTACAAGAGATGGCAAATCCTGAACGTCATCTAGTGATAGGAAATGCTTCATTAGTATACACTTGCTTTTAGTTGAAGCCCTGCTGTTTCGGCAACTCCGAACATGAGGTTCATATTTTGAATTGCCTGCCCGCTTGCTCCCTTGATCAGGTTATCGATGGCAGTATGCACAACAAGGTTGTTCCCTTCCTTTTCGATGTGGATCAAACATTTGTTGGTATTGACCACCTGTTTTAGATCAATCATAGTAGGGGACAAATGGACAAAGGGTGCAGATGAATAGTATTTTTCGAACAACGCGATACTGGCATCTAAAGAGAGTTGAGATTTAACCACACTGCTCACAAAAATGCCTCTAGTAAAATCTCCACGCCATGGGATGAAGTAGAGTTCACTGTTGTAGTTGGGTTGAAGCGCCTTCAAAGTTTGATTGATTTCATTGAGGTGTTGATGTGTCAGAGTTTTGTAGGCGGACACATTATTATTGCGCCAGCTAAAGTGGGAAGTGTCTTGTAACTTTTGACCTGCACCAGTGGAGCCGGTGATTCCCGTGGTGTGTACTTCTGAAAGAAGCCCCGCGTTTGCGAGTGGCAAAAGACCCAGCTGTATAGCAGTGGCAAAACAGCCCGGGTTTGCAATATTTTTGGCAGCTTCTATCTTTTTCTTTTGCAACTCGGGTAGGCCATATACGAATTCACGGTCTCCCAAGGATTGACCTAGCCTAAAATCCTGACTGAGGTCTATCACCCTTGTTGACGAGGGCAAGGTGGTTTCAGTCATGAAGGCCATACTTTCACCATGACCAAGACATAGGAAAAGCACCTCCACTTCTTCTGAGATGGTGGAAGTAAATTGTAAATCGCATTCCCCAAGAAGATCTTTGTGTACATCACACACTTTTTTTCCAGCCTGACTTCTGCTCTGTACGAAGCGAATGTCTGCATGAGGATGATGAACAAGTAACCTTATCGTTTCTCCACCGGTATAGCCTGCACCTCCAATGATCCCTATATTAATTTTCTTATCCATGCTTTGCATCTTCTCTTACCTGATGATAAATCATGGTCTGATTTCCGAAAATCTTTGAAAAGCCTCTTACGTCCTGGCCCGTCCAACCCAAATTCATCTCCCCGTATTTTCCAAATTTGGAAGACATCAAATCGTAAGGAGAGGAAATGCCATTGACCTGATAGCGATACGGATAAAGGGTAAGGGACACAGTGCCGGTCACGTTTTGTTGCGCATTAGTGAAGAAGGCCTCAATGTCGCGCATCACTGGATCGAGGTATTGTCCTTCGTGTAGCCAATTGCCATAGAATTGACTCAACTGATCTTTCCAACTAATCTGCCACTTGGTGAGCACATGTTTTTCAAGAGCTTGGTGTGCTTTAATAATTAGAATAGGTGCTGCAGCCTCAAATCCTACGCGCCCTTTGATTCCAATAATTGTATCTCCCACATGTATATCTCTGCCAATGCCGAAAGCTCCCGCGATATTTTGCAGATAGTGAATGGCTTCCACTGGATGCTGGAAAACCTTCTCATTAATTTTCTTGAGCTCACCTTTTTCAAAGTGCAGCGTCACTTCTTCTTGGCCTTCTCTTTCCACTTGTGTTGGCCAGGCATCCTCAGGCAGCATACCCATGGAATTTAGCGTCTCCTTACCGCCCACGGATGTTCCCCACAATCCTTTGTTAATTGAATACTTAGCTTTCTCAAAGTTGAATGCCACGCCATTATCAACCAGGTATTTAATTTCCTGCTCCCTGCTAAGCTTATTGTCGCGAATGGGCGTAATGATTTCAAGGCCTGGTGCCAGAATATGGAATACCATATCAAATCGTACTTGATCATTGCCTGCACCGGTGCTCCCGTGTGCGATGGCCGAAGCCTTTATCTCATTGGCATACCTGGCCACGGCCAATGCCTGAGACATACGCTCTGCACTGACACTCAAAGGGTAGGTGGCATTTTTCAGAATATTACCATACACGAGGTATCGGACTACGCTGTCGTAGTAATTGTAGGTTTCATCCACCGCTTTGTGCGAGGTGACACCCAGCTTCAATGCGCGCTCCTCAATTTCTTTGAGTTCAGCCTTGTCAAATCCTCCCGTATTCACCGTCAATGTGTGTACCTCATAACCGAGGTCAACCGCAAGATGCTTGGCGCAATAGGAGGTGTCAAGTCCGCCACTAAAGGCTAATACTATCTTCTTTGTCATGACTAAAAGAATATTTTGTACAGAAAATTGCCGGACTTGCTTCCATCTGATTTCTTCTTATCTCTAAGCAGGATGTATTTTTTTAGCTTCACCCAGCGCTCAAACAATTTGAAATTACCTTTAAACTCACGTCTTTTCTTTTTGCGAATGTTTCCGTCTGGAGTTACCACCGTTCTGATTTTTGGTAGTTCACTTTGAATCTGGTCCTTTGAGGGATCAAACATCATGGCGGTGCATATACAGTTCTTGCGCTGCTTTATGGTCAGAATCTCGTAGTTCACACAACTTTGACAGCCCTTCCAAAATCCTTCGTCTGTAGTCAGTTCAGAATAGGTCACTGGCTTGTAACCTACGCTGGAGTTGATCTTCATGACTGCAAGACTTGTAGTGAGGCCAAAAATTTTCGAATGAGGATACTTCTTTCGGGACAGATCAAAGATCTTACTCTTGATTTCTCTTGCCACGCCTGTTTGCCTAAAATCTGGCGAAACAATAAGGCCTGAGTTGGCTACAAATTTCTCATGATCCCACACTTCAATGTAGCAGAAACCTACCCATTTACCTTCTTTGGTGGTGGCAATGATTGCCTTCCCTTCCTCCATTTTTTTGGTTACATAATCGGGCGTTCTTCTTGCGATGCCCGTGCCTCTTGCTTGCGCAGAGACTGCCATTTCATCGGTGATGGTTTCGGCAAAATGTATGTCGTCCCTTGTAGCGAGACGAACGATGATGTTTTGATCGTTCAATTTGATGCGTATTAAAAATGAATGAAATTGAAAATCACGCCACAATGCGTGAGAGAGAAATGCGATTCACATTTCCCGGTAGTTCCTATGATTAGGACTATATCAAATGCGAATCTGCCTTCGAATGCGCCTTATGGCGAGTGATGGGGAGGTAAAGAGGATTGTGCTCAGCAAGCCTGAAACCATGGTCAGACCATTTTCAGGGTTAATCTGCCAGGCGAATGTGGATGTCTTTTTCAATTCTCTATGTGTAGCAATCTGAGTCACAAAGATAAACAGTATTAATTTCAATAATCCAACCCGTTTGCGTAAAACTTTAACTAACGGGTATTAGGTACCGGTTAGACTGCACTTAGCTGAAAAGGTTTATTTCTTTGTAAGTCCTCCCAGGCCATAATGGTCAAGTGCTAAATTGCCTCACACTGATCAGAAAGATTATTCATACCGTAGCGTACTCGAGGGATTGGTCATGGCAGCCTTTATGGTTTGGCTGCTAACGGTAATCAAAGCTATGATCACCGCGGCTATGGCTGCTAGAATGTAAACGAACAGGCTCATATCGATATGATAAGCAAATGAATCGAGCCACTTACTCATAAACACCCAAGCGATTGGCCATGCAATCACGTTGGCCACAATAATGAGCATCACGATTTCCTTAGATAAGAGCGCCAAGATAGTGGGCACTGAGGCTCCCAACACTTTACGGATACCTATCTCTTTTACCCGTTGCAGCGTATTAAATGTGGTCAACCCAAAAAGACCAAGACAAGCAATGAATATCGCCAAACCCGAAAATATGGTGAAGAGTTGGCTTTCTTTTCTCTCTGAGTCATACAGCTGACGGTAACGTTCATCCAAAAATTGGAATTCGAATGGACGGTTAGGCAAAAACGTCTTCCAGACTTCCTCCACGTGAGCAAGCCCCTCCTTGGTCTGCTTTCCGTCAAGTTTGATTGATACGTAGTTATAACTGCTTTCGTCAATCTGAATTACAATTGGAATGATGTCTTGATGAAGCGATTCAAAGTGGAAATCTTTAATGACTCCAACGATCTTTCCATTTACTCGACCATAATTAAAATCTTTGTTGATACCTTCTTGTGGAGAGCTCAGACCGTAAGCCTTGGCGGCTGCCTCATTAATAATAAATGCAAGGGAATCATCGGTCACTACGGATTTACTAAAATCGCGGCCCGCTACCACTTCAATGTCGAAGGTGTTAATGAAATGATGATCAGCCCGAATACTTTTGGTATTAACGCCAGTTTGAACAAGACTATCACCAAGGGCGATCGAAGGTGCTCCACTGCTATCTAGCAAACGTCCAGTGGGAACACGAGATGATCTGGACGCCTGCATAACTGCAGAAGCTCTTGTCATCTCATTATAGAAAGCATCGTAAGAATTGGCCAGGTCGTCTTCAAAGTACTCCATCGTGATGACCTGATCCTTATTGAAGCCCAGATCTCTCTGGTTTAGAAAGTTTAGTTGTTGGATAGTGATGGTGGTTGCAATTATTAAAACTACGGAGATTGAGAATTGGGTCACTACAAGTGCCTGTCTTATTCCCGCCTTGCCACCGCTAGATCCTTTCTGGCCTTTCAGCGTTAGAGCAGGTCTAAATCCAGAAATCACAAATGCGGGGTAGATGCCTGCGAGTAGGCCAATGAAGATAGATGCTGCAACGAGCCCCGTTAAAAGTTGCGGCTCCGAGAAAAAGTTAAGGGAGAGGTTCTTTTGAGTGAATTGATTTAACCAATCCAAACCCAGGAACCCTAACCCGATAGAGAGAATCATCGCGATTAGAGCTATCATCATGGACTCGCTGAGGTATTGAAATACCAATTGTCCTCTTTCGGCTCCAACCACTTTTCGCAACCCAACCTCCTTAGACCTTTTGGTAGCTCGAGCAGTGGAAAGATTTACGAAATTAAAACAGGCAATGAGCATAATGAATATTCCTATAACGCCCATCATGTAAACATTGTTGATGTTACCATTCACTTCGATCTCATCATCAAGGTGAGATCGTAAATGAATGTCTGTCACTTTTTGTACGTAGAGGGTGGTTCTTTCAGATGCGACAAAATCTTCACCAACGCCAAAATTTGCAATTGCAAATGCCCCGAAGTGTTTGTCGAGAAAGGAGGGAAGCTGGCTTTCTAATTTTTGAGGCGTGGTTCCTTCAGCTAGCAGAACATAAGTGCCGAAGGCATTGTTACCCCAGTTTGTTTCCAGTGCCTCTTTGCCGTATATATTATCGTTCTCCAACGTGTTAAAGGATACCAGTATTTCTGGATGCCAATGTGCTTGCGCGGGGAGGTCTTCATACATCCCTGTTACTTCTACATCAAACGCATTATTGACCCGTAGCCTCCTTCCCACAATATCAGTCTCGTCACCGAAATATCGTTGCGAAGCACTCCTTGAAAGCATCATAGTAAATGGTCGACTAAGCGCCAGGTTCTCATCTCCGGATATAATATCAAAATCAAAGATCTTGAAGATGTCAGGTTCAGCAAGAAACAATCGCTCTTCCATGAAGTTCTTAATCAGCTCACCTTTCGCTTCCTGCCCCACCACTAAGCCATAGTTTATGGTTCTGGCAAGTGATTCTATTTCTCCAAAATCATTTTTGAGTAGAGGACCAATAGGCGGAGCAACATTTCCTAAATGTAAGGTAACCGCACCCTCTTGCGATTTGAAATCCCTCGTTATCCTGTATATCCTGTCTGATTTGCTATTGTACTTATCGTAACTTACTTCATCGAAAATGAAGAGATAAATAAGCATTGCGCATGCCATAGCTAAGGCAAGACCTGCAATGTTAATAAACGAAGTTAACTTGTTTCTAAAGATGCTTCTGAACGCGACTTTCAGGTAGTTACTAATCATACTGGAATATCTATTTATAAGATTCGGAACTCTTTCTGAAAGACCACTCTAGGCTGTTTAAGTTGCATGCCGTGGTCAAATTACTTGTGCAGAAGTAGCTCAGCTTTGGAATTGACCATTTTCACTCTTCCCTCAGTGAATTGATTGGATTGCTTAGCCCCGCTTTGATAACTTTGAAACTAATTGTGATCCAGGAAACCGCCAGCACACTAATTCCCGTAATCACAAAGATTAATGGTGAAATGGAAGTGCGGTATGCGAAATCGCCCAACCACTCCTGCATCACATAATATCCAGCCGGTATAGCGATCACAAAGCCTATCAGTACCAATGTGACCAAATCTCTAGAGAGAAGAATGGAAATCGATTGAAGCGATGCTCCTAAAATTTTGCGGACACCGATTTCTTTGGTTCGCTGGTCAATCATGAACGCAGCCAGACTGAATAACCCCATGCAGGCGATGAATATTCCAATACCTGTAAATAGACTGATTAGTTTGCCTAGCCTTTTTTCTGCCTCGTACAACTTTCCATAAGTTTGATCAAAGAAGGAGTAGTCAAATGGATGTGTCGGATCGAAATTTGACCAAGCTTCCTCAATTTCAGCAAGTGCAGGTTCGATATTTTTTGTTTGAATGCGCACATTGACAATGGGTTTCCAGCTAGCAGGTGGCATAAAGAGCATTATGGGACCAATCTTTTCCTTGAGGGATCTAAAGTGAAAGTCTTTTACTACTCCAATTACATTTCCTGGTGACCGCCCGATAGCAGTCATGCTCATGCGATGGTCAAGCGGATTATCCCAACCTAGCTGTTTTGCAGCCTCTTCATTAATAATATAGGAAGTGGAATCTGAAGGAATTACCTCTGAAAAATCCCGACCTGCCGCCAGCTCTATACCAAAGGTTTTTATAAATGTCTCATCCACCGCCAGAATTCGCATCGGAGGCGCGACTTCGGGATCTACATTTTCCGCCACATAGGGTATCCCCCAATCGCCCCCGCCCGGCTGATTCCCCGATATGGTAACATTCACTACCGATGATTGCCGAAGCAGGGTTTCTTTAAACACTGATGCTTTTTCAAGTAGTGCGTTATCCTGAATGGTCATTGTGATCAGTGCGGTGGGATCAAAACCTAACGACTTACTCTGAATAAACGAAAGTTGCCTGTATACGATTGAGACTGCGATGATAAGAAATGCTGAGATTGCGAATTGAAAGACGACCAGGGCCTCTCTAAGTTTCGACCGACCGGCATGTACTTTGCCTTTTAGAATGGCGGTTGGTTTTAATTTGGCAAGGAACAGTGCAGGATAGGCTCCGGAAACCAATCCCATCAGAATGGCAATAAGAAATGCCGTACCTATAAAAGGTACATTTTCAATACTTAAATGCAATCGCTTGTCTACAAGCTGATTAAAATAGGGCAGGAGCAAAAAGAGAAGCACTCCGGCAAATAGCAATGCCATCATGCACAGAAGGAGAGATTCGCCCAGGTACTGTGTGATCAATTGACCCTTTGAGGCACCGTTGCTTTTTCTGATCCCTACTTCCTTTGATCGCAACATGGCGCGCGCTGTGGAAAGGTTTATGAAGTTGATAGAGGAGATGATCAGAATGAGGATGCCAATGGCGCCAAATATATAAATGAGGGATAAATCTGAGTTTGGATTTATTTCTCTAAATAAATGTGAACGAAGGTGAATGTCTGTGAGGGGCTGCAAAATGGGATGATACGATGATGCTTCCTCGACACCAATGTAGGTTGGAAGTATTTGTTCGAATTTCGAGGCTACTAATTTAGGGTCCGCATCATGGGCTACTAGTAGATAGGTGTAGTACTGATTCCATTGCGTCCAGTGATTGTGACGGGGATTGTCGTAACCCTCCATTGAAAGGAGATAGGCAAAGGTAAAATGTGAGTTATCAGGCACATCTTTGATAACTGCAGTTACTACTACGATTTTGCCCCCCTCAAGAATCAGGCTTTGCCCGATAGCATCCTGATTCTCAAAATACTTTTTTGCCAGCGATTCGGTGAGGACGATGGAATTTGGATTTACCAACGCACTACCAAGGTTACCGCTTAGCACCTCAAAGCTGAAAATATCAAAGACGGTGCTGTCTGCATAGAAACCATCCTCCTCGTAAAACCTCTTTTCATCTTTTGTAAACAAGGTCTGCCCGTTGATTACAAACCTTGCCATTGCTTCAACTTCCGGTATTTCTAATGCAGCAGTAGTACCCCAAGGGCCATTTACTTTGGCGATGCCATCAAAGGAAGCGCCATCAACCTCAGTAGCAAGTCTAAAAATCCGATCACTATTCGCATGATACCGGTCATAGCTGAATTCATCTTGAATAAAGAGTAGAATTGAAAGGCAACAGGCAAGACCAAGGGCCAGGCCACTCATGGAAATAATGGAGTGATTTCTGTGCTTCAGCAGGTTGCGAAGTGCAATTTTGAGGTAATTGGCAATCATGCGTATTAGGAGTTTAACCTAACACTCCAAATTAGCGAAATGGTTACACTTCAAACGTAAATATTAGTCAGACCTTAGTGAGTCCACAGGATTTGCCATAGCGGCCCTTATAGATCTAAAACTTACGGTAGCGAATGCAATAAAAAGCGACACTACTCCTGATATTGCAAAAGTGCCTACATTGATGTTCACATGATAGGCAAATTCCGAAAGCCAGCTGTTCATGGTAAGTATAACGAGTGGCGTGGCGATCACAAATGCAACAAGCACTAACTTCATGAACTCTCTAGATAGCAGACTCACGATGCTTTGTGCTGAGGCGCCCAATACTTTTCGGACGCCAATTTCTTTCTTTCTATTTTCAACTGAAAAAGAAACGAGTGCAAACAAGCCCATGCAAGCGATTAAAATAATTACCATTGAGAAGACAAGAAAAATAAAACCGCGCCTCGCGTCACTTTGGTAAAATTCCCCAATCTTACTATCCAAGAAATTATACTCTACGGGATTGTTAGGGTCAAACTTGGCATTGACATTTTTAATGGCATCGAGGGTTTGGTTCCAATCGCGCGTTCTCACTTTTAGCGTATAATAGTCGATCACATGAATAGGATTGTTGTGGTAACCGAAGACTAATGGCATCATCTTTTTTCTCAATGATTCAAAATAGAAGTCTTCAACCACGCCAATTACCTCCAATCTTAGAGGTGATTCAGACTGCCTTATTCGACCCCCAAACATTACCTGTGGTATCTCCACCACCTGTCCGATTGGATTGTCTAACCCTAACTGCTCTACCGCAAGTCTTGTTAGCAAGACTTTGGTAGAGTCCGCTCCATTGTTCGAGAAGTTACGCCCTTCCAACAGTTTAAGTTTGTAGGTATCCAGAAAGTCCTCATCCATTTGAATGAAAATCATGTTCTCCCCAATAGACTCGCTGCTGCGATTCACCGATGCAATCGGAAATTGTTTCCATTCTCCCGGCACGCGTGAAGAAACTGTCACTGCTTCAACCTCTGGAATTTTTAAGAATTCATTCTTTATGGTTTCAAATTGTCTTCTGAGTATGCCGCTATTGATATCCACAGTCACCAGATTTTCTTCGTCAAAGCCCAACTCTTTCTCGCGGACGAAATTGAGCTGACGATAGATGATCAAGGTGGAGGAGATCATGATTATCGAAACTGCGAACTGTGCTATGACCAGAATTTTTCTGATGGGGATGCTTCTGTTCGCGAGCTTTATTTCCCTCTTGATCGCATCTACCGGTGAAACTTTCGAAACGATAAAAGCTGGATACAAAGAGGCAATTACCCCGCATCCAATCAGTGTCAGTCCGATAATGGTAGCCCAACTAACCGATAGGCTAGCCAACGATAAGGTTTTAAGTGTGAAATCATTGACAACTGGCAGTATGATTTGGGCCAATGCCACTGCCAGGGCGAGCGAAATGAGGCAAAGTAAAATGGCCTCACCGAGAAACTGACCAATTAAGGAACCCTTCCTGGCACCAAGTGTCTTTCGTGTGCCTATCTCTCGAGTTCGCTTAAAGGCTGCCGCAGTAGAGAGGTTCATGTAGTTTAGTGACGCAATTAGTAAAATGAGAAATGCCACTGCTGAAAACATGTACATATAAAAGGGAGTAAACCCGCTTACATTGATCTGATAGTCCTGAATTTCTGCCGAATGCAAATGAATGTCATCCAGTGCTTGCACAGTAAAGACACTCCTAAAATCTTTGTCCGAAGGATAGTTGTCTTCCACGAGCGCAGTAAGGCTACGCTCAAAACTTTCCCTACTTTGAAGTTTGAGCTTGAGGTAGGTAGCATATGAATTGGAAGCCCAATTTGGCTCATAGAACCTGGTGAATTGCGGATATATGGTTCTTACAGCTTCTCTTGGGACAATGAGGTCAAATTGGATGTGAGAGTTGGTAGGAAAGTCTTCCATGATGCCTGCTACAAACATATCCTTGTCTTGCATCCAGACGACCTTACCCATCGCATCTGTAGTTCCAAAGTATTTTTGAGCAAGCTTTTCAGTGATTACGATTCCTTCGGGTTGCGTCAGAACCGTGGATGGATTGCCTTTCAAGAGTTTGAAATCGAAGAAGCTGAAGAAATTGGAGTCCGCTACGATCAGGTGCTCATATCCACGATTTTGAGGATCATTTCCCATGGTGACCCTTCCAAATTCCGTGAGTCTTGTGGCATCATACACTTCGGGATATTGCTGTCGCGCCTCTACTGCAATTTCTCCACTAACCATGGCTACGTTTCGAACGTCACCGTTTTCCATCGTTTCATGCTGAAGCACCCTATAGATCTCTTTTCCATCCGAGTGCATTTGATCAAAGTTTAATTCATCATGAATGTAAAGCGCGATCAAAATGAAGGAGAGAAACCCTAAGGTTAGCCCAAGGATGTTGATGGTGGAGAACGTACTGTTCTTTAGAAGATGACGGTAAGCAAGTTTGAAATAAAGCATAGATATTGATTATTCACACGGTGTAATCCAAAATCACTCCAAAATCAAGAATGCTCAATGCGTTGCGAAATACCAGTATTTTACAAATATAATTGTCCGTCAGTGATCGAAAGTGTTCGTTGGCGGACCATTGGTATTGCTCTTACCTGTGCTTTTTTTGTATATCCAATACACCACGCATCCCAGCAATACGCAAATCATGACGTCTCTCATTTCGATCCAGTTCGAGCTTGAAAAAAGCCAGGCGGAAAAAAGTATACCCGTTGTAGCAAAAAGATTTCCGAAAGGGATCTTGAAAGGGGGCTGCTTGCGTTCTTGTTTTCTCATTTTGATGAGTGCTCCACAAACCATTGCGTACATTAATGTGCGAATAATTGCGGTGATGGTGATCGCATAAATAAAGGATCCTGTAATTGCGATAATCGCAGATACAGTAGTGAAGACAAAGAGCGCAATAGTTGGTGTTCGAAAATGCGGGTGTATGGTGGTCAAGACCTTGGGAAGCTGCTGCTCATCACCTAATGCAAAAAGGAGCCTCGATCCCATGAGCAAGATTGCGTTTAACGCACCCATGATGGAGATTATAGCACCCAATGTAATGAGATGTCCGCCAAAGCTTCCCATAAAATTTTGTGCAGCATCCGCCAGGGGCTTTTCCGAAGTGGCGAGCGAGGGTAGGGTACCCACGGAAACAATTTGTATTGACCCGTACAAAATCATTATGATTATTGCAGAGATGATAAGCGCATAGGGAACGATCTTATTGGGGTTTTTCATTTCTCCCGAGTTGATCACAACAACTTCAAATCCTCCAAAAGCAAAAACGAGAAGTAGCACAGAGGAGGAGAAGTCATTAAATTTCGGCATTTCGCCCAGGTGAAGTGATCCTGGTTGTAGGAAGAAAAAACCTACCAAGACAAAGATCAGAAGTGGAATCACTTTTCCTATTGTCAGAAAATTATTGACGCTGGTGGTCCTCTTGACACCAACATAGTTAATGGTTGTGAGCACCAGTGTAAGACCTAGAATTATGGTAAGTCTTGGTAGAAAAGAATTTAGTATCGGGTTATAGTAGCCACTGTAAGTGACAAGTAGATTAACTAGTGCTGCATACGAAACAATGCGAGACCACAGAAGAAGCCAGCCCATGACAAAGGCAGGAAATCGTCCGAATGATTCTAGAATATAAATATAGGGACCTCCGGTCTTATCAAACCTGCTGCCCACCTCGGCAAAACAAATAATGATATTGAAAATGACCAGGGCACAAACGACAAATGCGAGTATGCTGTAGGTCCCGGAAAGTTGAAAAACTTTTGATGGTAAACCAAAGATGCCTGCACCGATGATCGTATTGATCATCAGCAATACAAGATCTCCTTTCCTGATAGCTCTGATAAATTTACTCACGCGAATCGACTTAGAACCAGGGTAGTTTTAAATACAATGTTTAACAATTTATCTGACTAATACTCATATACTTTGGCGGGAGAATGCAATTTTGGATTAAAGTTAATTTCTTTCTGTATTTTGAGAGTTGGTATTTGTCTATACAATGACGTCAGAATTACTTGTGGATATCATCGGGTTCGGAATCGTAGCCATCGCAAGTTTTCAAGTTGCAGGCTACCTTCAGCGGTTTAAGTTACCACTCATTACTGGCTTGATAGTTACTGGCATTGTTGCCGGTTCCTCTCTATTGGACTTTATTCCGAGGGAAAGTCTACATCAACTCCAATTTTTGAATGACATTGCTTTAGCTATTATTGCCTTCTCTGCAGGTTC
The DNA here is from genome assembly GCA_040216915.1 of Cyclobacteriaceae bacterium. Taxonomy (GTDB): domain Bacteria; phylum Bacteroidota; class Bacteroidia; order Cytophagales; family Cyclobacteriaceae; genus ELB16-189. The sequence continues at coordinate 447,237 of JAVJOD010000006.1, read as the reverse complement.
AGAGCTTTACCTGAAGGAGCTTCGCAGTCGATTTGAAAGTATCAAATGGATGACGGCAAGTCAACTGGTGGTGACTTTCGTGCTTGGGGCTGTAAGTGTATTCTTCCTATCAGACTTAATTCCATTCATGAGGGATATGAGTACCACAGTGCGATGGGCGGTGGCTTCATTGTTTGGAACTATTTTCGTAGCACGCTCACCCTCTTCCGCTATTGCAATCATAAATGAATTGCGGGCAAGCGGACCGTTTACTAAAACTACAATCGGCGTTACCGTTGTAAAAGATGTCTTAGTTATTATACTCTTTACGCTATGTATAACTTTCTCTGGAACCATTATAAATGGAGAACCGATCAACTTTACTTTTGTCCTTGTACTTATTTTTGAATTATTCTTTTCATTCGTGTCCGGATTGCTGCTTGGCAAACTACTATTATTTCCATTTTCATTTGGGTTTTCCAAGTACGTCAAGAGAACATTAGTAATCTTAATAGGATTTGGTGTCTATTCTTTTTGTGCGTACGTCAAGCAGGAATCTACTTATTGGATTGGTCATCAGTTTTCGCTAGAGCCTCTTTTGATTTGTATTGTTGGCAGTTTCATACTTACGAATCACACCAAGCACAGAATTGAGTTCATTGATGTACTCAATAAGATAAGCCCTGCTATTTTTATTGTATTTTTTACTTTGGCTGGCGCTTCGCTCTCGCTTCAGGTATTTGTCACCGTCCTGGATGTGGCATTGATTTTTTTTCTAATTAGAATCGTTACTTTATTTTTTGGAGGATTCCTGGGAGCTGTGTTGGCCAGGGACAAAAAAGAATTTCGATTAATTTCTTGGATGCCCTATGTGACGCAAGCAGGAGTCGCGTTAGGGCTTACCACCATTATTTCCAACGCTTTCCCAGAATGGGGCGTTCAGTTTGAAACAATTATTATTTCAATCATAGTAATCAATCAATTGATCGGACCTCCATTATTCAAGTGGGCAGTTAACTATTTGGGTGAAAGCCATCTTCGACATCCTACTCCCGCCTTCGATGGGGTAAAGGATGCTTATATATTTGGTTTAGAAAACCAGTCACTGGCGTTAGCCAGGCAATTGAAAAAGAACAATTGGCAATCCAAGATAATTACGCTGGAGCCCGTTGACGACCTTATGAAGGATCCGGAACTTGATATCGTATTTGTTCCAAGTTTGACCTTCGATCAGATTAGTAAGCTTAAAATAGAAAGTGCAGATGCTATTGTCTGCATGTTATCTGATGAAGAGAATTATGCTATTGCTGAGATGATATATGAGCAAGTAGGAACAAGGGAAATTATTGTCCGGCTTAATGAACGCGGTAACATGCAGCGATTTCACGAATTAGGAGCTTTAATTATAGATCCATCCACTGCTATGGTAGGGTTGCTTGATCACTTCGTGCGATCGCCCGGAGCCACTTCACTGCTTCTTGGAATGGATAAGTCTCAGGATACACTTGATATTGAGATCTCCAATAAAGATATCCATGGCATGACATTGCGAGACCTTCGCTTTCCTACAGATGTGATCATTCTCTCCGTGAAGAGAAGGGGACAGGTAATAATCTCTCATGGTTACACCAGATTGCGGTTGAAGGATATCGTGACCTTGGTCGGATCTCCTAAAAGCCTGGAGGAAGTAAGAGTTAAGTTCGCTGGTTATTAGGAGTTTTAGATTTTTTCCATCGGGATTTTCAGTAGGAGAACTTGGAAATAGAAAACGAAGCTCTATTGTCAGATATGTCGCCTATTTCTTTTCAAAACCGACAGTTTCGATCACATATTCAGCAGCCTCTTGATGAGTGGCAAACCATACATCGCCTTTTGATTTCATGTATTTGATCAACTCCTCCAGCGCAACAATTCTAGATCGATGTCCACTGTAGTGAGGGTGCATGGTCAAAAGAAACATCGTGCCTTCTTCATAAGCCACATCAAACTCGTCTTTGAAAACCTGCAGAAGTTCTCTAGGATTGGTGTAGCTATTGCCACGAGGATTCAATAGCGGGGCGTCATCAAGAATCCACTCCACCGGTAGTTCGACTATTCCAGAAGGTTCACCATTGATCACCAACTCGTAAGGTCGATCATCTGACATCATCGAACTTTCATAAGTGAATCCCATCTCTTTTACGATTTGAGGAGTGGCTTTGCTGAAATTCCAGGAAGGTGCCCTGTAACCAACCGGAGTTTCACCAGTGATATCAATCAGCATCTGCTTCGCCTTCCTCACCATATTTCTCTCTTCTTCTGGAGGTACTCTGGTATTTCGTTCATGAATCCAGCCGTGCACGGCAAACTCATGCCTTGGTAGCCGCTTAATTTCCTCCGCCATTTGCGGGGCCAGATGCAAGCTCAAAGCAGGGATAAAAAAAGAAGCGGGAATATCATTCTGTTCCAATAGGTCAATGATTCTCTTGAGAGCCACTCGCGATCCGTATTCTCCCCTTGACAGATCAGAAATAGTAGGCTCTCCGTCCCACCAGGCGATGGTTTCATTATCAACATCGAAGGAAAGGAGTACTGCAACTTTTGCCCCGTTTGGCCAGGCTTTTGGCGTCATGTCCTTTCCTGCTCTTACCTGGTTTACGGCTTTTTCAAAACGTTCGGTTGTCCAGGTCCATTTCTGTTCCGGATCATTTGAGGTCTCACTGATCGGAGGTGTGGGATTGCAGGCAAGAAGGAACGCTGCCATTATTGCGCAAATGGATCTTATCATCATGCTACTTGTTGGTGAGAATTCAAGTTACAAATTCTGCGATTGCTTTGTAGATAGAACCCGTTCTGCCCGGAACATCATATCTGCTGATTGCAATAGCTTATTTCTTAGATTGGAAGAAAGGTCAGGACGATCACTTAAGAAATCTGTTACGATTTGCACTGCCTCTTTGGAGTTATGATATTCAAGCGTGTTACCCAACCAGCCTTTCGGAAAGAAGATGTCTCCTGTGATTTGAATTTCTTCAATCATCTCCAAGCTTGGCCTTAGGTATTTTAGGGACTCACTTGTACGCAGTGGGTGATGCAGGTAGCTCAATGCTTGTAGAACCCAAGGTTCATGTGCTCTATTATCCGCTTTCTTTAAGCTTTCAAAAAATGCATCTCTTTTAGAGGCATCATTTGACACTGCCTCCATTACAAATTTCATTTGCGCCAGCCTATCCGGGTTTTTTATTTTTTCTAGTTGTGCGGCCAAAATTTGCTCATGGCCGTCAGCATCTCTTACAGCCAACTCATAGGCAAGTTTGATATGATCTTGCTCCGAGATATCCAGGGCGAGAGAAATCTCATCGTTCCAAAACTTTTTTAGGTTAGCAACACCTCCCTCACTCATGGCAATACCTACATAGCAATTGTAGAGTGTCCTGCGCAAGGACAAGTCTTTTTCAAGCGCCATCAGGTCGAACAAAAGACTGTCCATTTCGTCACTAATTAAATGACGATCTGCGGGAGTTAGGAACTGCCAAAAAAGGATTTGCAACCTGGAGGTCAAATATTCGAGTATTAAGGGGTTTTTTTCCCTCTCAATAGAGGTAAGTAAGGCCCGCAGTACTTGTTGAGGATTCATCTCAGCATTCAGCACGTATTCCCACATGTTCAACCAGACACCCGCTCGCACTTCAGGATCGGTGTAGGAATCTACATTGCTTAGCATATAATCCCGACTGGCTTTATCTGCTTTAAAGTAGCCATAACCAGTTCCCTTGTAGTTAGGTAAAACCAGATCCATATTGCCATCTAAAGAAAAAGTTGCGGGATACTCATCAACAATCTCAACATCTACAATTTGATTGTCTTGCCCGTTTGTCAATTGATATTGGAATTTTTGCGGCCAATAGATATTTGCTGTGTCATTGGAAATCTTGACCGTACAATTATTGTCACTCTTATTATATTCAATTTCAGGCATGCCGCTGCTTTTTATCCAGGCTTTATTCCAGACCCCCAGGTGCACTGAAGTATGATCTTCAATGGAGGCAAGTAAGTCATCCCAAGAGGCGTTTGTATAGTTGTAGGTAGAAAGATAGTCTTTGACGCCAGTTTGAAAGGCCTGCGGCCCTACTCGTTCCTCAAGATTACGCAGCATGATGGGTGCCTTTTGATAGATAATGGAACCATAGAGGGTCCCGGCATTTTTTAGATTGTCCAATTTTTGCTGCACAGGATGGCTTCCTGCGCTTCGATCAACCTCGTAGGCACTGGGATAGTGTGTCATAAGAAAACGCAGGTCATGGTCAACTTCAGGAAATTGCGGGTTTACAATTTTTGATGCCATGAAATTGGCAAAGACTTCTTTAAGCCAAACATCGTTAAACCACTTCATGGTTACGAGATTCCCAAACCACATGTGGGCAGTTTCGTGTGCAATAAGACTGGCCCTCCTTAACTCTTGGTTTACCGATGGAGTGGCTTCCAGCAGGAGGCTGCTTTCTCGGTAGAAAATGTTACCTGGGTGCTCCATACCTCCATATTGAAAGGAGGGAATCAAAACAAAATCAAGCTTGAGAAAAGGGTATTTGTAGTCCGTGTATTCTTCCATCCATGCAATGGATTGCCGATGAAGCTCAAAGATTTTGGGGAGATTATTTGCAACCTTCATAGAATCAGTCTCTCGAAAATACATGGTCATTCCTGATTGATCATCATGTGCTTTCTTGAACTTACCCGCTGCAAAAGCAAAATGATATGTACTAATAGGCTTGCTTAAGCTAAAGCGAAGTAATTTTCGATTGTCCGTGGTGTCAACCTGAAAGGCCCTGGTGTTTGACACCCCTTCCCAATCGAGTGGAAGGCCAAGTTCCAGAAAATAGGATGCCTTTATATCTGGTTGGTCAAAAGAAGGAAAGCAGGTTGAAGCTCGATCCGGAACAAAAAGAGTATAGAGGTAATCTGAGTTTCTGTTTAAAGAAAGGTCACCCGCGATGAAGTCAATAATAATTTCATTGCCGCCATCTATTAATAAATCACTTGGTATGGCAATATGACCGTTCTCAAAAAGAATATCAATTGGCTTTTTGTTTACTTCAATACGTTTAAGTTTTTCGCGATTTTCATTAAAGTCAAGGTAGAGGAACCGGGCTTGTGTTTTTTTATAATGAATGTAGATTACATTTTGAGCGGTAATATCCTCTTCGCTAGATTCTGGAATATCGAAGTGTAATCCGTAAGTTACTTCCAGCAGATTTTCTTTTCGCTGCTCCGCCAACTCCTGTGATACACCTTCTTCTATTTTATTTTTGTCACAGGATGTGACTAAAAATAAAGATAGGATCGTGACGGGAAGAATGATTTTTGACATTACAAGTGTTTTATTAGTGTGCTTCATGAACGTAGTGGCAATTGGCCGATCAAACAATAAATATTCTTTGCTAGTAGAGAATTTAGTAGAATTACTTTCGATAATCCCATTTAACTAAAATCAAGTTGCAATGATAAATTTTATTCTCCGAAAAGTACAGCCCTTAACCGCAGTATTGCTATTAACTGCGATATCAATGAGTGCACAATCGTGGGATCCAGCTGTTTTTAAAGAACTGAAGTACAGATTTATAGGGCCGGAGGGAAATCGAGCCATCGCAATTGCCGGGGTCCCAGGCGACCCCATGATCAACTACATAGGAGCTGCCTCCGGTGGCCTGTTCAAGACAACCGATGGGGGAGTAACATGGAAGTCAATTTTTGATGACCAGGATGTGAGTTCTGTGGCTGCCTTGGCGATCGCCCCAACCAAGACAGAGAATGTTTGGGTGGGAACCGGTGAGACTTTTGTGATCAGGCCTGCACATTCTGTTGGCAATGGCATCTACCTCTCCACCGATGCCGGAAAGAGCTGGAAGAATATGGGATTGGAGAAAACGGGTAGAATAGGAAGAGTAATTGTCCATCCTACCGATGCGAACACGGTTTACGTGGCAGCACTTGGGCATACCTACGGCCCGCAGCAGGACCGAGGTGTTTTTCGGACAAAAGATGGCGGGAAGACGTGGAAGAAGATTCTCTTCGTAGACGAAAACACCGGAGCTGCTGATCTCACCATCGACCCTAAAAATCCAAACATCATTTACGCAGCCATGTGGTCAATTCATATTAATACCTGGGGTCTGACAAGTGGTGGTGCTGGGGGCGGTATTTACCGATCGAAGGATGGAGGTGATACATGGGAGGCCATGAAAACGAAAGGGCTGCCGGGAGGTAAGGATCATCCTGTGGGTAAAACTGCGGTTGCGTTGGCACCAAGCAATCCCAACCGCGTATATGCGCTCTTCGAAGACAAAAGCCCGGCCTTATATCGTACGGACGATGGAGGAGAAAGCTGGACCTTGATGAGCAACAATCACGATATGGCTGAGCGAGCGCCTTACTACACGAGGATGGCGGTATCGTCCGACAACCCGGATGAGCTCTATTTCATGAGCGTGCGCTTTAGTCAGTCACTTGATGGAGGGAAAACGTTAGAAAAGAATCCTCCAAGGGGAGGGGGTGATAATCACGATATGTGGATTGATCCGCTTAATGCCGACCGTATGATGGTCGCTCACGATGGTTGTGCCAGCATATCATTAAATAGGGGACAGACATTCCAAAGGGTAGTGCTACCTATCGCGCAGATGTATCATGTATCGGTAGACGATAGGGTACCTTATTATGTTTATGGCAATCGACAAGATGGATGGTCGTATCGTGGACCGAGCAATAGTTTGCAGGGGTATATACCATTGGGCTTGTGGCACGGTGTAGGTGGATGCGAAAGTGGATTTGCACGTCCAGATCCATTCGACAACAATATCATTTGGTCGGGATGCTATGATGGCGGATTGCAGACCCATGATCTTCGGACCGGGCACTCCCGAGAAGTGAGGGTGTGGCCTGAGGCCGGATACGGATGGAAACCAGCCGATCTGAAATATCGATGGCATTGGAATTTCCCCTTGAGCTTTTCTCCGCATGTCCAGCATCGTGTGTATGTAGGCAGCCAGGTGGTGCATCAATCTGATGATGGGGGGCAAAGCTGGCAAGTGATTAGTCCGGACCTTACCACAAACGATAAGTCGCATCAGCAAAACTCAGGTGGTGTGGCAATAGATAACCTTATGACCTTCGATGGATCTACGCTTTTTGCCATCGAGGAATCGAGAATTCAAAAGGGACTCATTTGGACAGGTTCCAACGATGGCCAGGTGAACATCACCCAGGATGGCGGCAAGACGTGGACTAATGTTTCCAAAAACATTGAGATGCCTGCCTGGGGAACGATTGCCAATGTGGAGCCGTCCCGCTATGATGCCGGCACTGCTTACATTTCCGTAGACATGCACCAAATGGCGGACTTTGATCCCTACATTTTCAAAACTTCGGACTTCGGTAAGACGTGGAAAAAGATTAGCGATGGCATACCAAAATCCATTTTGAGCTTTGTGCACGTGGTAAAGGAAGATCCCAAACAAAAAGGACTGCTATATGCCGGAACGGATAATGGTGTATATGTGTCTCCTAATGACGGAGGCCAATGGATGAGGTTGCAAAATAATTTACCTCCTGCTCCAGTGTACTGGCTTACGATACAAGAGACTTTTGATGATTTGGTAATCGGTACTTATGGCCGTGGAGTTTACATCATGGACGACATCAATCCAATTCGGCAATTTAGTGCTGACGTTCAAAGAAGTGATTTTCACGTATTCGACTTGCGCCAGGCATATCGCTTTCAGGAAAAAGAAGCGATCAAAACTGATGGGCCAAGTTTGAATTCAGGGCAAAATCCTCCTTATGGCGTTGCCGCAAATTATTTCCTAAGGGATACCATAAGCACCCCTCCAACAATCGAAATTCTAAATGCAAACAATGACGTGATCAGAACTCTTACGGGAACGAACAAAAAGGGGGTGAACAGGGTGTGGTGGAATTTACGCTATGAATCTACTTATTCGCCCAAGTTGAGGACAAAACCTCCGGGTCGTCCTTGGGTGGAAATGAATGGGGAAGGGTGGAGGCCATTGGTGACCTGGGATCTGGACCTGTGGAAAGGCCAATTGGGTCCCCGCGTGGCTCCCGGTCAGTATTCCGTTCGCATTAAAGCGAACGATAAGGTGATCGTCAAACCTCTCACGGTGCTTAAGGATCCTAACACCACAGGCACTCAGGCGGAAATAGAGGAACAGGTAAAATTCTCTCTGGAACTTAGAGATGCAATGAATACGGTAGTTGAAATGATCGACAGGATCGAGTGGATAAGGAAAGAGGTCGAGGAACTTATCGCGACTACCAAGAATGCAAAGCTGAAAAGCGAATTGATCGCAATTCAGAATAATGCAGAAGGAATTGCAGGCAAACTATATGACATCCACCTCACCGGTGCAAGAGAGGATGCGTTTAGATCACCTATGAAACTCTACGGAAGACTAAGCGCCCTGGCTAGTGACATTACTGCCAATGGTGTTGACTTTAGGCCGACTAATCAACAGGGCGAGGTGTATGGCGTGCTGAACGACAGACTGGTTCGTGTGCAAAAAGAGTACAGCACATTATTGGAGAAGCAAGTGCCTCAACTAAATAACAAGCTGCCCGACAACAATAGAAAAATAGATTTAGAGAAGAAAAATTAGGAGGCCATTTGGTAAATAAGACTGAAAATTTGAAGAGACGGTGAGTTAAATTATGGAATCAATTCACCTAAATGACATTGCTGCACAATGGTTTGCTGCGTTTAATGCCCATGACCTTGAGAAATTGCTGTCGCTCTATGATGACAATGCAGAGCATTTTAGCCCAAAACTTAAAGTTCGCCTTCCCGAAACGAAGGGTCTCATAAAGGGTAAATCAGCCATGCGCAGTTGGTGGCAAGATAGCTTTGATCGGTTACCCACTTTAAAGTATGAAGTGGTTCGACTCACTCCGCATGATGATCGAGTCTTCATGGAATACATCCGTCATGTGGAAAATGAAGAGGATTTATTTGTAGGAGAAATGCTGGAAGTGAGAAGTGGCCTGATTGTGAAATCAAGTGTTTTTCATCAGTAGGTAAACGCAGTTGGTCACGGAAGTGGTTATCCTAATTCAGAGAGAGCATCTTCGGAATAATGTCGGCTACATAGGGAAGTACGCCCGTAGAATGGTCGGCTCCTTCAATAACCAGGAACTTGAGCGTCTCAGTGGATGCTCCGTTTTGTATAAGTTGATTATAAGTAATCTCCGTATTCTCGAATGGAACAGTCAAGTCTTCATCACCGTGATACAAATACATTGTAGTGGTAGGAGCCCAATCTATTAGGCTATTTTCAATGAATGCATTGCGGAGATAGGCATAATCAGGGTTGGTGTCAATGTTGGTTCGCAAGTCTGGTGCGATCAGATCAGTAATACTGCTGGTAAGTTGTCCGTTGATCTCTCCGCTGGTCAAAGTCCCGTTGAAGAGATTGGGAATGCGAGTGGCAAATGGCTCCTGGAAGAAGTCAGTTAGCGGCTGAGAAAAATCAAAGACCGTCTTGTAAGCCTGTGCCACATAGGCAATGTAAAAGGGGTTTTCGTAGGTCTCCAGAGCAAAGAAGTATTCCTGCATCGATTTCACATCATAGCCTCCGGCCGCTGGAAATGAAGCCACCAGATTGAAATTGACCACCTCATTTTGCTCAAGGTATTTATGTGTGGCCATAGTCGCGTATCCGCCTTCTGAATAACCAGCCAGGAAAAGATCACCATCAAAATTTAAACCCTTCTCGTTTGCCAGCTCGCCTGCCGCCTTGATGTTGTCAACAACACTTGATGCTGTCAAGTCTTCCACATAGTAGGGGTGCATAAGATTGGAGGAGCTCCCGAATCCAATGTAGTCGGGAACAACACCGATGAAGCCGGGTGAAGCCAAAGCTGCATATAGAAAAGATAGAGGGTCACCCGCACTAATCATAGTGGGAGCATCTTCGTTGTCGGTAATGGTGCCATGCTGAAAACTTAGCATGCTTACTTCATCAGTAGTTTTCGGCAGGATCACCAATCCCGAGGCAAGAATCATTTCATTTTTGTATTCAGTGAGATAAGTGACTTTGTAGATATCCACATCGTACTGAATGATATCTGGTTCTAGCCCCACTTGGCCCAAGGCGAGTAGAATTTGTAGTCCTGCAATAGTCCTTGTTGAGACCAGTTCTGAACTGACAAGCACATTGTCTTCCTTGACCGGAGCTACCTCTTCATCGCTACATGAGCTGGCGAGTATTAAAAAGAGAATACCCAGAAACTTTTGGAAATGGGACTTGACAAAGCTTGTGATCATGCATGGTTATGGTGAGAATTAAATTTAGGAAATATTATACGACAAACGTGAAGTACTTCCTGATTGTTCGTGAAAACGTGTATGGCTATCCCCCGTGTAGCGTGATGACCTTATCATAAATCAAAAAGACATCAGAAGCGCTATCTGATGTCTCTAACCCACGTCCAACTTCTCCTAGTTTACTTTTCCTCTGTTCTCCTCACCCTGATATCGGGTTCTCCCAGCACGAGCCCTTTGTGTATGCGAGCGCCACCCGACAAGAGTACTTGTGGTTCCCCGAGCGCTGTAATCTTCAATTCATTTTCAGCATTAATACGAAGTTGCCCCACACCATACATTCTCGAAGTAGCAGTTTGGCTAACCAAATTGCGCGTATCAATTTTATTTTCACCAAACAAGCGATAGACTTGATGCCCTGCAGTACCTGACTGGATTCTTATGGTATTCTCACCATATACAGACGTCTTGAACTTCTTATCGGCATTGATGCCCGCTAATTCCACATCTACTTCGCCCAATACCTTGAGCTTAAATTTCTCTGAATTGATACTATTGTTGCAAGTCAGGCTTTCTTCACCTCTGATCTCAACGCCTTTCAGCTCTTTATAAGTAACGTAGGCGGTGACAGATTTACCGTGGTAGAAATTGGTGCTATAATCCTGGCCATTCACCTTTAGTTTGTTTTTTCTCTCAAATACACGCGCATTTTCCAGATAAATTCTAAGCTTACCATGGTTGACCCTGTAGTTGACCAACTCTGGTTCCATATCATTGTAGTCGAATCGAATGGATTCTGTGTCGCCCTCGATTAGCACCAGGTGAACATGCTGGGAGGCCACAATCTTATTGAAAGACGACAGGGTCTGATTCGCGTCTTGTGCGCAAGCAGCTCCGGCCGAAAATAGGAAGGTTAGCAAAGTAAGTATTCTCATAATGATCTGTTTTGCTCTATAGATGCCCAATATAAGGCAAAGGTTGCATGGTTGGATTTATTCTGTCCTCAAAGCTTTTATTGGATTGTCCACCGCTGCCTTGAAAGCCTGAAGGCTGACAATTGTAACAGCTAGTCCCAAGGCAAATGCGCCCGCGATGGGGAATGTCCACCAGGGTATGTCTATTCTAATCGGATATCTCTCCAGAAAGTTGTCCAACAAATACCAGGCGATGGGTGCTGCAATCAGGAATGCAACGAGCACGAGCTTCGTGAAATCTCTGGAGATCATCACAATGAGTGTGGTGACGGTCGCGCCAAGCACCTTTCGGATGCCAATCTCTTTTGTTCTTTGCTCTGCAGTGAAAGCAGCCAATCCAAATAGTCCTAAACCGGTAATTAGCAAAGCAAGAAAAGCAAATAAGTTGGAGAGCTTTCCAATCAAATCAATGGTAGTAAACTTTTGCTTGAACTCTACGTCAACAAAATCATACTCAAAAGGATAAGCAGGGTTTAGCTGCTTAAACACTTCCTCGACCTTTGCCAGACTGCCGGCCAAGTCATTGCTTGCGCTAAGCCTGATGGTCACGGCACTAATCCAATCGGGGTCTTTGATCATAAACAAAGGTGATACTGCACGAAAAGGGGAACCCATAAGCGTGTTGTCAACTACTCCGATTAACTCTCTCTCACTACCCCATAAATCAAGCTTGGTGCCGATTGGGTTTTCGAGATTCATTAAGTCTAACCCTGCTTTGTTAATGATGATGGCATTCGAGTCGCTTTTGAAATCCTCTGAGAAGTCGCGCCCCATGAGCACTTTGATTCCCATTGTCTTGGTGTAGTCATATTCAGCCGATACTGTTGAAAAGATAACCCGTAGATCCTCAGGCTTACCAGGCCAGCCCAGAAAATTATTCGACCAAATGTCTGTAATGGGACTGTTTGATTTTGTTACAGCCTCCACGGCTCCTGTCCTCAGCAACTCTTGTTTGATGATGTCGTAGTTCTCTCGCAGTTCACTATTGTACTGAATGGTGATGAGATTATTCTGATCATATCCCAGATCTCTATTTTTTACATGCTGTATCTGAAAATACACCACGATAGTTCCCACAATCAGAATGATAGAGAATCCGAATTGAAGCACAACCAGCACTTGCCTGGGAATACTGGTCTTTTTCCCAGTCTGAATTTTGCCTTTGAGTACTTTTACAACATTAAATGACGAGAGGTATAGTGCGGGATAGCTTCCGGAAAGTAGTCCCGTGAACAGGATCAAGCCTACAGCGAAAACCCAGAATTTCAAAGTTAGATATGGAATAAAAAGTTGCTTCTCTACAAGATCGTTGTAAAAAGGAAGCACACCCTCCACTAAGAGGATGGCGATGGCAAAGGCAATTGCGGTAATGAGAATGGATTCACCCAAGAATTGAATAATAAGCTCCTGCCGCTTTGATCCCACCGATTTCCTGATTCCAACTTCTCTTGCTCTCTTCTCAGATCTGGCTGTGGCCAGATTCATAAAATTTATACAGGCAATGATCAAGATGAAGATGGCGATGATTGAGAATAAATTGACGTAGTCTATCATACCTCCTACAACTTCTCCGTTTTCAAATGTGGACCGGAGCCGCCAATCGGTCATCGGATGAAGGAATAATTCCTTAGTAAACTGATCCTCTTCGTCTTCTTTCTCCATCAGGATATTTCTGATCTTATCGTCCACCTGTTCTTTGCTGGTCCCCTCCGGAAGTTCTGCATAGACTTGAAATGAGCTATTTCCCCAGTTGTCCTCTGCATCTTTTGCCCAGGATTGTGTGGCCAGCATCAGACTGAACGGTACGAGATAATCAAATTCAAAGGAGGAGTTGGAAGGGATATCTTTTAACACTCCGGTCACTTTCACATCAGAATTGTTGTCAAGCTTAATCAGCTTGTTGATCGGATCTTCTTCACCAAATAGATTTTTGGCAGTCGTTTCTGTCAGCACGATTGAATAGGTGTCATCAAGGACCGATTCGGCATTGCCCTTCGTCAGTGGAAATTGAAACATCTCCAGGAACTCATAGCTGACGAAGTAGCCTCGCTTATTAAACTTCGAGTCACCTACTGTCAGCAAGTGGGTGCCGCCCCAATCGGAGATAGCCGCAGTCTTGATGTCACTTATTTCCTCGTTTAATGTATTTTTCAGGGGCTGGGGTACGGAAATCCATGAGTTGATCTTGCCATCAAAGTGAGCGTTGGTCCACACCTGATACAGTCGATCTACTTTTGGATGGAACCTGTCATAGGATGTTTCATCGGCAACCCACAGAAGAATGAGCACACTACAGGCGATTCCCACGGACAGTCCAAAAATATTAATGAAAGAATACACGGAGTTCTTCCTTAAGCTCCGCATGGCAATTTTTAGATAGCTCTTTAGCATAGTAATGTTATTCGGCTTTTAAAGAATTTGGCTTAACAGGTGGCGAATTACTTTATGGGTATACCTATTAACGTGCCAATGGTTACAATCAGCCTATAGACTATTTTGACTGCAATTTGTTGCATGCGATGGGGCATTTGTGAACACGGGAGTGTTCAGATTCGATCAGAGTCCCTGATTGTGATATCGAATTTCCTTTTCGCGTTCGAGATCTTCCTTTTCGCGCTTGATGCGAACTTTGGCGGTAGGACCAACCATGATGGGTACACGCTCAACTTCCACATTGGCCAACTCGAGCCCGTACATTTCTTCAGTAGACAAACTAATGCGCTTCACCAAGCGGTATCCTTGAATCACCAGATTATCGAAAGTAGAAATTTCGCTGTCAATAGAAGCCAGGCTGTGGAGTATAATGAACTTAAAGTCGGCTGGCATACTATGCTTCTGCAGCGAGTCGTAATGACTCACCATGTCGATCTCTGCATTCTCAGCCATGTCATGCAGTATTTTGTTAAACAAAAGATTGACACGATGGTCGGATTTGAATCCTAATTTAATTCGCACAAAGAAGCATTTCTTTGGTATAATGGTGTCCACTGAGTACTTACTGGTAAACGGACTGTCTACTGTGTCCACATGCAAGAACCAATACACATCTGCGCGCTTTGGTCTCTTTTTGAAAATGGAATAAATGATATTGGAGTCAATGGATCGCTTGCTATCGGCCACAGCCATGTATACTAAATTCGTAGCTTCCTTCGGAACCGTAGTATCTGCCTGCAGGTCTTGAATTAGCGACACATAATGCTTTAGGTCTACAAATTCAGTGTGTCTGTCGCGAAGCCCTCTTGCCTTTACTAAGATGAACATGAGCATAAAGAAGAAGAAAGCGATAGTGAAAGTAAACCATCCGCCATGTTGGAACTTACTCAGGTTAGATACAAGAAACATTCCTTCAAGGGAGAAAAAAGCTATGGCCATTACAGTCGAGCGCAATCGAGATTTCTTGGAGGTAGCAAAGAAATAAACCAACAGGGTGGTGGTCATTAACATATCAAATGTGATGGCTAAGCCATATGCTCCTTCCATGGCTGATGATTCCCTGAAAATCAAAACGACCATGATCGTACCAGCAAGCAATATCCAATTGATGGCGGGCAGGTAGATTTGACCTTTGATTTGGGATGGGTATCTCACTCTGGTGCTTGGCCAAAGTTTCAGCTTCATTGCCTCATTGACCAACGTAAATGTTCCAGAGATAAGGGCCTGGCTTGCAATGATTGCCGCCATGGTGGCTATGATGATTGAGAAGGTGAGAAAGCCTTCAGGAACCATAGCGTAAAATGGTATTTGCCCATCGAGTTGAGATCCATCAAGAGAAAGCAACCAAGCAGCCTGACCAAAGTAATTGATCAGTAAACAAATTTTTACAAATCCCCATCCAAATCGAATGTTGTGCTTGCCGCAATGCCCTAAGTCTGAGTAAAGTGCTTCGGCACCTGTGGTACACAAGAAGACCGCTCCAAGCAACCAAAAACCTCCCGGGTAGTGAGCCAATAGATTGAAGGCATATATGGGGTTAATCGCTTTAAGTACGGAAGGATTTTCAGAAAGATGAATCATCCCAAAAATTCCCAATGTCATAAACCATACGAGCATGATAGGGCCGAAGGTCTTACCAACCACGCTGGTTCCAAATTGTTGAAAGAAGAATAGCAGGATAAGTATAATGATGACGATCGGTACGGTGGGAAAATCCGGATTATTAATAGTTAACCCCTCAATGGCTGAGGATATACTGATGGCAGGAGTGATGAATCCATCCGAGATCAATGTGGCACAGCCAATGATGGCCAGGTAAACTACCCACTTTGCTCTGTACTTGCGCACCAAAGCATAGAGTGCAAATATTCCACCTTCCCCTTTATTATCGGCATTAAGAGCCAAGTACACATACTTAATTGAAGTGATGAGTGTGAGGGTCCAGAATACACATGATACTCCCCCAAGTACTAACTCTTCGGAAATTGTGCTTGTTCCCACAATGGCTTTGAATACATACAGTGGCGAAGTGCCAATGTCACCATATATGATACCTAACGAGACGAGGATGCCTGCGGTGGATAATTTTTGCTTTATAGGATCAAGTGAATCCATTCTTATATGTCTTCCTTGGGCCGGCCAATAATAAGTCGGTTGCTTCTGTCGTAACTAAAGTAACTCCAAACCCAGCTGAAGAAAGTAAAGACTTTGTTTCTAAAGCCAATAATAGAGATTAAATGAACAAACATCCAGATATACCATGCCATGAACCCCTGGGTTTTGATCAATTTAGTGTCTACAACGGCCTTGTTTCGTCCAACAGTCGCCATGCTGCCTTGATCCTTATATCGGAATGGGGACGTGGGCTTGTTCGCAATAAGTTGTTTTAAGTTTTTTGCGAGCAAGCTGCCTTGCTGCATCGCGGGTGGCGCCATCATGGGGTGACCATTAGGAAACTCGGAATCTCCTTCCATTTGAGCTACATCTCCGATCGCAAAAATATTGTCGTAACCCTTTACCCTATTAAAGTGATCCACTTTCAGCCGATTGCCTTTGCCTTGCGAACTATCACTTAATCCTGCTATGGGATTACCTTTCACACCCGCGGCCCAAACCAGTGTCCGCGCTATTAATTTTTCATCGTTGTCAAAAACCACCTCGTAGCCATCATAAGACTTCACCGCAAGGTTTAAGTGGACCTTAACTCCCATATTTTGTAGGTATTCCAAGGCTTTTTCGGATGCCTTACTGCTCATGCCATTGAGAAGACGTGGGCCGGCTTCTACCAGGTGGATGTCCATGTGATTAAGATCCAATTCCTTGTAATCATTAGGGAAAACATGATGCTTTAGTTCCGATAGCGCACCTGCGAGTTCAACTCCGGTTGGTCCACCACCCACAATCACGTAGTCCATCAAGCTGTTCATTACTTGATTGTCATCAGTCAGTAGCGCATACTCAAGGTTCCTAATGATGCGATTGCGCATCTTAATTGCATCAGTGATAGTTTTCATGGCCATAGACTTATTCTCCAACTCCTGATTTCCATAGAAGTTGGTAGTGGCGCCAGTCGCAATGATGAGGTAATCGTATTTAATACCTCCAATCGATGTTTCGATATAATTCTCTTCGGGCTTAATTTGGGTGACTTCACCAAGTCTGAAGAAGAATTCTGCTTGTTTGGCAAAACGCTTCCGAAAGGGAAAAACGATCGAATTGGTTTCCAGACCTGACGTTGCAACCTGATAGAGAAGCGGTTGAAAAGTATGGTGATTGTATTTGTCAAAGAGAACCACCTGCGCTTTGAGATGTCTAAGTCCCTTCACTAGCTCCAAGCCCCCAAAACCGCCTCCGATTACGATTATTCTTGGTATTCCCAGATCTGCAATTCTGGTTCGAGGTGTGATTAAATCAGGGTTCAAAGAAGTCCTTTTCTTAAAATCGGCTGCGAAGTTACATCAACCCGCATGATTTAGGGCATTTATGAAAAATAATTTTGGGAGCCGATTACTTATCCGTAAGAATCAGGGTATTTTTGTGCCATAAATATTAGGAATATGATATATCGACTCGCTTTTGTGCTTGCTATAGGGGGATTGTTTGTTTCATGCGGTGGTGCCGAAAAGGAACGACTTCAAGCGGAGCTTGACAGCCTCCGTACTGAGTTAGAGGTGAGCAATCAGCTTGCCAATACGCTACAGGACGTAGGGGTGCTGATGGATTCGATAGATGCCAACAGACAATTGCTAAAGATTAATATGGTAGAAGGCACTACTTATGATGACTATACCTCAAGGATGAAGGATATCAATGAATATGTGAAGGATAGTCAGAAAAAGATTTCTGATTTAGAGAATGCGCTGAAGAAATCAAAAAAGAGTAGTAATGCGTTCGCTGCTGCGATCAAGAAACTGAAGGCAGATCTTGAAACCAAAAACAGCGAAATACTCGCATTGCAAGAGCAGGTTGATAAGTACAGAAATGAAAATCAGAACCTCGTACAGACGGTGTCACTGCAGGAAGCAGAACTGAGCGATAAAGAAATGAAGATCTTGGCTAAAGAGCAGGAGCTTGCATTGATAGAGGCCCGCATTCAGGAGATGATGATTCAAGGTAAGATGAGTGAAGCAGATTCCTACTTTGCCCGAGGGGAGGCCATTGAGGAGGCGGCTAATCGTACCAAACTTGCTCCACGTAAAAAGAAGGAGACTTATCTTGAAGCTCTGGAAATGTATAAAAAAGCCCAAAGTCTAGGTAACAATAAAGCCCAGGCGAAGATTGCAGAGTTGGAAGAAAAAGTGAATTGATCAGGGAGCTGATTGCATCCCGCCCCCTTCCAGGTTAATCACCAGCAAGGTATAGACAATGTACCCGATAAATAATATGATAGCCTCCCAGCGATCAAGTTTTCGCTGGCTCAAGGTGAACATAAATATTAGTAGCGCGGCACTTGCTCCCAGTACCACATAAATATCAAAATTGAGTTCGTTGTTGAACGGCATAGGATGAAACATGCCAGTCGCTCCGAGAATCAAGCAAATATTGAAAATATTAGATCCAATCACATTGCCAATTGCGATGTCAGTGTTTCTCCTGAAGGCGGCCACGGCAGAGGTTGCAAGTTCTGGTAGACTCGTGCCAGCTGCCAGTATGGTGAGCCCAATGATTCGGTGACTGATTCCAAATTGCTCTGCGATAAGTACTGCATTTTCCACTGCAAGATTGCCGCCACCCAAGAGCATGGCTATTCCAAGCAACACCATTCCCCAGGAAAGTGATGTCCGATACTCACGAATGGGAGTTCCTTCGTCAAAATTTGCGGTGGTTTTCATGGTTCGATAGACGTAGTACATGAAAGCACCGAAAACCAATAACAATACAAAAGCATCAAAGCGGCTAAGGTCATTTGAGGCGAATCCCCAAAGCATAGTGTCATTTACCAAAACAAAAAGTATGATGGTGGCAATAATGGAAATGGGTACTTCGAACTGCACGGTGTTTCGTTGAACCACAAGTGGAAATATTATGCCAGCAACTCCGAGAATCAGAAGTAAATTGAAATTATTGCTTCCCAGCACGTTGCCAAACGCTGCATCTGAATATCCTTTCGTAGCCGACATCATATTGACCAGCAGCTCTGGCGCTGAGGTGCCAAAAGAAACAACGGTAAGTCCAATCGCCAAGTTCGAAATCTTAAATTTTTTGGCAATAGAGGAAGCCCCACCAACGAGCAAATCTGCTCCTTTGATAAGGATAACAAAGCCAACAATTAACAGGACAAATTCCAGAAGCATAGACTGGGATAAGTTATAAATTTAAGTTCATTTTTTAGATATAAAAGGCTGAATATGAAGAATATCCTGATTTCAGCAAACAGCACGGTAGGGAGGTTTAGAGCCTGCTTGAACCATCCAAACGCCGCACCATCAATACTGCCTTTTCTGCACCATAGACGTTGAATTTCTGCGCTGCTGACCTAACAATCTTCGCTTTCAATTGTATTATTGCAGTGCATGAATTTATCGCTGGAAGGGATTAAAGCTCCAATAGCTAAGGAGATGGACGAGTTTGAATTGAAATTTCGAGCTTCGATGAAAACCAATGTGTTCCTGCTCGATAAGATCATGACCTACATTGTGAAGCGAAAGGGGAAGCAGATGCGCCCCATGTTCGTGTTTCTTAGTGCTGGCACATGTGGCACTATTTCCGAATCCACTTATCGTGGCGCCTCCCTGATTGAACTACTGCATACAGCTAGCCTTATACATGACGATGTCATTGATAGTTCTAATTATAGAAGAGGCTTCTTCTCGGTCAATGCCTTGTGGAAAAATAAAGTGGCAGTTATTGTGGGAGATTTTTTGTTGTCCAGGGGCTTACTCTTGTCCGTTGATAATAGTGAATTTGAGCTGCTGAGAATTGTGTCGCAGGCTGTGAAGGATTTGAGCGAGGGAGAGTTGCTCCAGATTGAGAAAGCCCGAAGGCTGGACATCACGGAGGATGTTTATTACGAAATCATTCGTCAAAAGACAGCTTCGCTTATTGCTTCTTGTTGCGCAGTAGGTGCCAGCTCCTCGGGAGCTTCCTCTGAGACAGTTGCTCAAATGAAACAGTTTGGAGAGTATGTAGGAATGGCATTTCAAATCAAGGATGATTTATTTGATTACGGAGATGAAGAGATTGGTAAGCCTTTAGGAATTGACATTAAGGAGAAGAAAATGACTTTGCCTCTCATCTATGCACTTTCAAAATCATCCTGGCTGGAGAAAAGGAGGATAGTGGGTATTGTTCGCAATGAGAGCAACAAGCCCAAGAAGGTTAAGGAAGTGATTGACTACGTGAAGACTTCAGGTGGGATTGAGTATGCAAAAAAAGCAATGCAAGGATATCATGAGAAGGCAATGAGCGTGCTGAATCAATTTCCAACCTCAACACATAGAGATTCTCTGGAGCAATTAGTACAATTTACTATTGACAGAAAGAATTAGCAGTTCGTTATTGTACCTTGTCTTTGCCCGCTTCCTTGATTGCGTACTCTTTGTACCTGTCAAAATCATTTTGCTCCATGTTGTCCAGTGCGGGTCCGGTTTTGGAAGGTTCGAAGTTACCCTCTTTTTCCCACCATTGTTGTGCGTGTTCGCGAGACCTGCTGCGGTCTACATCAAAGTAGCCAATGATAGAATCAGAGACGATCCACGGCTTGTCAATGGTAGCATATTTTTCAAAAATCATCGCACGCATTTGAGTGCCCATTGATTCATTGTTGAAGTGGGATACGGTATATGACATGGTTTCGGGCTCCGTCATTATCATATCCCAATATTTTTTTGATTTGACGACATCCGAAGTAGTCAACAAGTACCCAAAACCCTTTTCCAGCGGTTCTTTCGTGATTAGGCACGATGCTTTGAATGCTTTCTTCTTCTTGCCGAACAGTGAGTCTAATAATGCCATACGTGGGTTGGGTTTATTTACCTAATTAGATACTCCCAATTGGGTAAATGGTTGCATGTGACGCTACTTTTTTTGATTGAATCGGGTAATTACTGCCTTGGGACGTATTATTTTCGGCAATCTTAATGATCACCACCGAGGCCATTGCGCTGTTTTTCCATACGCTCGTAGTTTTCTAAAAATTCACCGAGCCTTTCCACCGGAGGTTTTTTAGCGATAATCTTCTTCTTTCGGTCAAGAATATAGATGGTGGGTGTGGAGAACGCATCGTATAACTTTTGATACGATCCGGTGGTGCTACGTGGGCCATTAACCGTGATCCACGGCATTTTCATTTCAGATATGTATTCTTTCATCTTTTGCATGGAGGTATCGGCACTTACCGCATATACTTCCAGGTCAAACCTTTCTTTATTGCTTTTGTAGAAGTCGACCAGCTTGGGAGTTTCAACTTTGCAGTGACCGCAGTCAGGGTCAAAGAAGAATATGATCGTATATTTTTTGTTAATATCATACAAAGATCGCAAGGTCAGGTTTTGGTCTTGCATGATCATGTTTTTGGCAGTTTGGCCTACCAGACTTAGCCTCAACTTGTCTGCATATTCCTTCATGTTCTTCTTGATCTGTTCGCTCACCCAGAAGTCCATTTCCCCTGAAGCAAAATACTTGTCATACAAGCGCACGTATACTTCATCCAGTCCCATGATTTTTGGATTCTGATAGAGGATTACGGAATTCCAGACGAGATACTTATAGGTCTCCTGGTTGTGCTTGACTTTCGCAACGAGATTATCGATCGCCCGAACGATGGTGTCCGGGTGGGGTACGAACAGCTTTTCTAAGTATTCAGTCAGCTTTTGCGAATACATAGGATTAGGTAGTCGTATCATTGCATCATCGGCCAAATCGAAATTATCGAAGAAATGAGTGCGGTAGTATTTGTATTGAAAGGTGGAGTCAATGGTACCGTCAGCATTTCGAGGAGGCTTTGGCACTTGTATTTGCTGAGATGCTTTGAGTAACCTCGCAGTCATCGTAGAAGGGTGATTTGCAATTAAATCCTCCTGATGAGCTATTACCTTATTGTTGATAAGGGAAAAAGAATTTCTGGCTGCTTCCTTCTTATCTTCAGACAGGGTGCTGTCGCGAATTATTTTTAGAAATGGCTCCGCTTCCTTGTGCCGATCCATGTTGAAATACAAATTCTGGAAGAAGAGCGTGTTGTCTTCGTCACCAGTTACTTTCATGTTTTTTACATAGTCGCTGGCACTGGTTTCCAGTAAGAATTTTTGATCATGACCGACCACGAACTCGAGCACCCTGGTTTTGTTAAGCACGAGTAAATAAACCCCTTGTCCCAACGTCTCTGGACCCGTAAAAGTGAACGAACCCATTTTGGCCTGTGCAGTGTCTTTCAGGTAGGTGCTTTCTCCATAATAATAAGCCAGATAAGCCGTTGTGTCTCCCAGACCTTTTACTCTGAAGTCGATTTTGTACCCGTCTTGAGCAAAGGTGCTGACAGATAATAGGAGAGAAAGAGTGAGAGGAATGAAACGCATAAAATAACTTACTATTTCTGATTCAGAATTCAACAACTTCTTAACGGCAATTAATGGGCCAAGTTATAAATTGGTGACCAAATTTTAGATTCCTACTTCATATTTAATGTAGATTAACACTTCAGTTTAAACTACATTTGGCCTTTTGTAGTTCATGTCGCTAGATATCCATCAACTCACTAAAACGTATGGCCAACAGAAGGCCGTGGATGATGTATCTTTTTCAGTGAAAGAAGGTGAGATAGTGGGATTTCTTGGCCCCAATGGGGCGGGAAAATCTACCACCATGAAAATTATTACGGGGTATCTACCCCCGACAGCTGGCACCGTGCTCGTGGGTGGTGTAGATGTAACTCAGAATCCCATTCGAGTGAAGCAAAACATTGGTTATTTGCCAGAACACAACCCATTATATCTTGATCTCTACGTGCATGAATATTTGGAGTTTGTGGGAAAGACATACGAGCTCAGAGGTGCCGACCTCAGAGGCCGCATTCGAGAGACGATTGCACTTTGTGGGCTGGCGAGAGAGCAAAACAAAAAATTAGAGTCGCTGTCTAAGGGCTATCGTCAGCGTGTAGGGCTCGCACAGGCATTGATCCACGATCCGGCTGTACTTATCTTAGATGAGCCGACAACCGGCCTCGACCCAAATCAAATAATTGAGATAAGAAACGTCATTAAGGAAATAAGCAAGAATAAAACTGTGCTTTTCTCCACGCACATCATGCAGGAAGTGCAGGCGTTATGTCATCGGGTGATTGTAATTAACAAAGGTCGTATTGTAGCTGATGATTCCCTTGACACGCTATTGCGTCAAAGATCGCAAGGAAACGCACTGGTTGTAGAGTGGAAGGAGGAAATACCTTTGGAGTTGGTTCGTGCCATTCCAGGTGTTGAAATGGTGGAACCTCTTTCAGGAACTAGAATTAGAATAATCTCTGACGCTGGGGTTGATCTTCGAAACGAAGTGTTTCAGTTTATTGCAGCAAACAAGCTTTCACTAATAGAACTTAAGGCTGAAGAAACCACAATGGAAAATATTTTCAAAGAATTGACCATGGAGGAGGGAAAGTAATGAGAGAGGTTATAAAGAAAGAGTTCAATGGATATCTGCACTCCCTCATTGCCTACGTAGTGATATCTGTGTTTTTGGTTGGCATAGGTTTGCTGATGTGGGTGTTTCCTGAAACGTCCGTATTGGATTATGGTTATGCAGATATGGATACACTATTTTCCCTCGGCCCTTACGTGTTTATATTCTTGATTCCAGCGATCACCATGAAGAGTTTTGCGGAAGAAAAGAAAATGGGAACATTAGAGGTGCTACTTACCAAGCCACTGACAGATTGGGAGATCGTTATTGGAAAATATTTAGCTTGCTTTCTACTGGCATGTATTGCCGTTGCACCCACCCTGATATATTATTTTTCATTGCGTGCACTTGGCAGCCCCGTTGGTAATTTGGATACACCCGGCATCATTGGCTCCTATTTTGGGCTTGTACTCTTAGCAGGTGTTTTCTCTTCAGTTGGAGTTTTTTCTTCAGCGCTCACTGCTAACCAGATTGTTTCATTTGTAGTGGCGGGTTTTCTTTGCATGCTGATTTATGCAGGATTTGATTCCATCGCTTCTCTAATTTCTGCGGGCCACCTCGCACTTGGCGTTAAACAGTTGGGTGTCTTATACCACTATGAAGCCTTGAGTAAGGGACTGATAGATAGCCGCAACCTGGTTTATTTTATTTCTGTAGTTGGCCTCATGCTATTGGCCACTAAAACGCTTTTGGGAAGCAGACAGTGGTGAATTTGAAAAGCAAAAAAACTGGAGATCTTTTACTGCTAGCCAACGGCATTGCATTGGTTGTGGTGCTGAATATGTTGGCATCACTGTACTTCTTTCGAATTGATCTGACGGAGGAACAGCGCTACACCATTAAGGAACCCACGCGCCAATTGCTTAGTGAATTAACAGACGATGTATTTATAGAGGTGTATCTCGAGGGAGATCTTAACGCAGGATTTCAAAGACTGCAAAGAAGTGTCAGAGAGTTATTAGAGGAGTTTAGAATTACGTCAAACAATAGAATTCAATTCACCTTCACAAACCCAGAAATGGCTTTGGGCAAGCAGGCCCAAAGCGAGTTTATGCAGGACCTGGCCGAGAGAGGAGTGAGCCCTCTCTCTGTAATTGACACAAAAGGTGGGGAGCGCATTGAGAAAATCATTTTTCCGGGAGCCATCATAGAAGCGGATGGGTTTGAAACTAGTGTCATGCTTTTGAAGGGGGATAGAACGAGGGGAGCGGATCAGGTTCTAAATCAATCCATAGAAGGTCTCGAGTACGAGTTTGCCAGCGCGATTTATAAACTAACCAATACGAATCGTAAGAAGATTGGCTTATTAACGGGTCATGGTGAATTAGATAGTCTGGAAATAGCAAGTCTTAACAACGCGTTGCTTGATCAATACGAAGTGCGCAAGGTCGATATCACCAGGAGAGAGACCATTGAAGGCTATGATGCCATAATTGTAGCAAAACCGAGATTTACATTTTCAGAGCGAGATAAATTTAAGTTGGATCAATATGTCATGCGCGGAGGAAAATTGTTGCTCATGATAGATAAGATGGACGCTGCTATGGATAGTGCTTCCAGGGAAGACTATTTTGCTTTTCCCTACAATCTTAACCTGGATGACCTACTGTTTCGTTATGGAGTGCGTATCAACCCTGACCTCATTCAGGATCGGGTGGCGGCTCGATATCCGATCGTAACGGGACAGATAGGAGGGCAGCCCCAAATTGTCCAAATGGATTGGCCGTTCTTCCCACTGGTGAATTCTTATGCCGATCATTCCATTACCCGAAATTTGGACGCCTCCTTTTTAAAGTTTGCAAGCAGTATTGACACCGTAAAGGCTGTGGGTGTTCGCAAGCAATTGCTGGCAAGTACTTCACCTGCATCGAGAGCTATTGGTACGCCAGTGAACGTAAGCGCGAATAGCTTGAGGAGTTTAGATCCTGCACTGTTGTCGCAGGGACCAATTCCTGTAGCCTACTTGCTTGAGGGCAGGTTCTCCTCGCTTTATAAGAACCGATTTGTGCCGGAAGGCATTGCCGCAGAAAAAGTAGTAGAAGAGAGTGAAGACACCAAGATCATCGTAGTTTCAGATGGCGACCTTGCGCGAAATAATGTGAACGGGAGAACAGGGCAGCCGCAGCAACTTGGTCTGGACCCCATATCAAATTACACCTTTGCCAATGAGGGACTAATCTTGAACATGCTGGCCTACTTGACAGAGGAGGAGGGGCTAATCATCGCAAGAAATAAGGAGGTAAAGATCAGGCCGCTTGATAAAGAAAAGGTTTCGGCAGAGCGAACGTTTTGGCAATTGCTCAATATAGTTCTGCCACTGGTCTTGCTAGCAGGTATTGGCTTGGTCAAGAATCAGCTGAGGAAACGTAGATACACAAAGTTTTGATGCAAGAGAAAAAGAACCTACGCTTATTGATTTCGCTTGTGCTCCTGATAGGGGTAGCTATGTTCTTATTTCTTTTTGGCGGGAGCCAAGAAAATAGTGTTAACCGGTCCTTGTTCAAAATAACCGAGCTGGCTAGCGTGGATAAGGTTGAGCTCCTCAGTAAAGAACAAAAGGTCACTTTGACATTTGACGGGACCAGGTGGATTGTAGATGCTAAGAACGATGCAGATGATAGATTAATCACTGTGCTGTTTGCCACATTAGATCAGGCGGAGGTGAAAAGACCTGTGGCTCAAAAAATAGCGGAGTCAGTAAGTAGTCGTATTGAAAGCCAAGGTGTGGAGGTAAGGTTATTTGTAGAGGAGAAGCTGGTAAGGGATTTCAAGGTTGGTGGCAACGCTTCCAAAACTGAAGCCTACATTA
Source organism: Cyclobacteriaceae bacterium (assembly GCA_040216915.1). GTDB lineage: Bacteria > Bacteroidota > Bacteroidia > Cytophagales > Cyclobacteriaceae > ELB16-189. The sequence goes on along the minus strand of JAVJOD010000006.1, from coordinate 421,121 downwards.
TGGATGCTGAGAACGGTCCGTATGTGATGGCGATTCCAGGGTATAGAGTTTATGCAGCTGGTGTATTTGAAGTGGATGCAGTAGGTTGGCGTGACAAACGAATATTTAATTTTAGCTGGCGCAATTTCAAAAGTCTCGAATGCACGCTTTCTAAAAACACCGAGGAGAGCTTTGAGATAGGGATGTCGGAAAATGGATTTGATATCATTGATGCAACTTTCAAGACAGATACTACGAAGCTGAACGACTATCTGGACGCAGTTTCATTGCTCACTGCCAACCAACTCCTGGCTCCGGGGACAAATGCCCTGTACGACTCTCTGACAAAATTACCACCCTCCGTGTCGATCAAAGTATTTGATGTAGGCAACAATGAGTACAGTCTGGACCTTTACGAGCCATTGCCTGGCGATCCAAATGTGGTATCCAAAATGGAAGATGGTGTCCTGTCAATTTTCACCAGGCAGCAGGTGTCTCCGGTTCTTAAGAATCGGTCTTACTTTCGTGTGCCAAAGCCTTAGCAGGGCTGATTCACACCCCTGATAGTTGCATTTCCAGAATTGGTTTTTCTTCCTAACTTTACCGCCAATCCAACAACAAACCACTGACCTACGATGAAGTTTATTGTCAATTCCAGCTATTTACTGAAGCAGCTATCCCATATTAATGGAGTGATCACCACTAACCCTGTAGTCCCCATATTAGAGAACTTCCTTTTTGAGATAGAGAAGAATACATTGACTGTGACGGCCTCTGATTTACAAACTTCCATGATCACCGAGGTATCGGTGGAGTCTAAAGAAAAGGGCAATATTGCGGTTCCGGCCAAGATACTTCTGGACACCTTAAAGAACCTGCCAGATCAACCGGTAACATTCTCGATTGATGAGTCAACCTATAGTATAGAAATTAGTTCCGACAATGGTCGTTATAAGTTAAGTGGTGAAAATGCCACAGACTTCCCCAAGGTACCATCAGTATCTAACGACTTCTCGGCTGCAATTTCCTCCGATATATTAGCGAGGGCCGTGAACAATACCATATTCGCAACCAGTAGCGATGAGTTGAGGCCTGCAATGACAGGGGTTTATGTGAACCTTGCGGACAAAAACACAACTTTCGTAGCCACAGATGGCCATCGTTTGGTTCGCTACAGAAGAACAGACATTAAGTCTGATAATGGAAATGCCATCATCATTCCTCGCAAGGCGCTCAACTTGTTGAAGGCCACGTTGCCGGCTGAAAATACAGAGGTGAGTATTGACTTCAATATGTCCAATGCCTTCTTCAAATTTGGCACCATCAGGATGATTTGCCGTTTGATTGATGAGCGATTCCCGGATTACGAAAATGTAATACCCGCTCAGAATCCCATTAAGATGACGATCAATCGCCACGACTTGCTTAGCTCCTTAAAGCGAATTGCAATTTATGCGAATAAGACCACACATCAGGTAAGGCTGAAGATTACAGGGAGCGAACTTCAGGTTTCTGCCGAAGACCTGGATTTTTCAAATGAGGCGAATGAAAGATTGTCGTGTGATCACGAAGGCGAAGACATTGAAATTGGTTTTAATGCCAAATTCTTGATTGAGATGCTTGCCAACCTCGATACAGATCAAATCAAATTGAACATGTCCGCGTCCAACAAGGCAGGCGTGATTTTGCCTGTTGAAAAAGACAAGGAGGAAGACATATTGATGCTGGTGATGCCAGTGATGCTAAATCAATACGTATAAACTCATAGTTTGTAGCAAAAAAGAAAAGGCTGTCTAATGACAGCCTTTTCTTTTGAAGACAGTTTTTTCAAATTTTATTTTAGCTCTGAGAAGTCAAATGATGTTTCAAGGAAGCTGGTGGTGAACTTGCCAGACCTGAAAACTGCATTGTCCATCAGTTTTAAGTGAAATGGAATTGTGGTTTTTATGCCATCGATTACAAATTCACTAAGTGCCCTTTTCATTCTCGTGATCACCTCCTCTCGAGACTGCCCACTAACGATTAGCTTTGCAATCATCGAATCGTAATTAGGAGGAATGGTGTAGCCCGCATACACATGGCTATCCACCCTTACGCCATGTCCACCCGGCATGTGCAGGTTGATAATTTTTCCTGGCGATGGTCTAAATCCATTGGCGGGATCTTCAGCATTGATCCTGCATTCCATGGCAAAAAGATTAGGATAATAATTGGTGCCTGAGATGGGTACACCTGCTGCCACTTTGATTTGCTCCTTGATCAAATCATAATCCGTAACCTCTTCTGTGATAGGGTGTTCTACCTGAATTCTGGTATTCATTTCCATGAAATAGAAATCGCCATGCTTGTCAACCAAGAATTCAATGGTGCCGGCACCTTCATATTTAATGGCCTGAGCTCCTTTGATCGCTGCTTCACCCATTTTCTCTCTCAATTCCTGAGTAACTACAGGTGAGGGTGTCTCCTCCAATAGCTTCTGATGTCTTCTCTGCACCGAGCAATCTCTCTCCGAGAGGTGGCACACTTTGCCATACTGATCTCCCACAACCTGGATTTCAATGTGGCGCGGTTCTTCTACAAATTTCTCAAGGTATAGGCCGTCATTTCCAAAAGCTGCTCCCGACTCGCGCTTGGCATCATCCCATCCCTTTTTGAAGTCGGCTTCACTTTTGATGATGCGCATTCCTTTTCCACCACCACCGGCAGTTGCCTTCACAATCACAGGATATTTGATCTTCTTGGCGATCTTCATCGCTTCCTCCATTGAGTCGACTACACCGTCTGAACCTGGGATGGTGGGTACACCGGCCTTTTTCATCGTATCTTTTGCTGTGGCCTTGTCTCCCATCAGGCGAATCATCTCTGGAGTCGGACCGATGAATTTTATTCCATACTCATGGCAAACCGAAGAGAACTCTTCGTTCTCAGAGAGAAAACCATAGCCAGGATGAATTGCATCTGCATTTGTAATTTCAGCAGCGGATATTATTCTTGGAATGCTTAGATAAGAATTTTTGCTTGGTGCATCACCAATACAAACTGCCTCGTCAGCAAAACGGACATGCAAACTCTCGCGGTCAGCTGTAGAGTAAACAGCCACAGTCTTGATGTCCATTTCCTTGCAGGTGCGGATGACTCGTAAAGCAATTTCTCCCCGATTGGCAATTAATATTTTTTTAAACACGGTATCTCTAATTAAATGAGAAGTTCAAAATGTCTTAATAAAGATTTAGTCAGGTTCAACTACGAATAGTGCTTGCTCGTACTCAACCGGAGTTGCATTTTCTGGAAGTACTTTTACTATCGTTCCTGAAACTTCTGATTCAATTTCATTAAATAACTTCATGGCTTCGATGATGCATACCGTCTGACCCTTGCTAACCTTATCTCCAACTGAAACCAGGGGAGGACTGTCCGGATTTGCCGACCTGTAGAATGTGCCAATCATCGGAGATTTTATTTCTACTGTGCTACCAGACTTGGCAGGTTTAGCGGCTTCAGCAGATGGGGCTGCTGCCGGGGCACTTGCAACCGCGGCTGGTGCAGCTTGCACGGGAGCTGCGGCCACCATTGGAGCGGCTGATGCCTTCATGACCTTCTGATCCGGCTCACGCTTCACATGCAGCTTGAGTTCTTTTGTCTCAATGTCAACTTCGTTTAGGCCAGACTGGGCGATAAAATCGATCAAGTCTCTTATTTCTGTTGTTTTCATTTCTCCTGAGTTTTGTGATGAAGTGCGTACTGACTTTGTACTTTTTGCCGTAGCTTTTTTAATTGACTTTGCCATAAATTTTTACTTAACCCGTTCTACATATTCTCCGGTGCTGGTGTTGATCTTTACACTGTCACCAGTGTTAATGAAAAGTGGAACCTTCACTTCTGCACCAGTTTCAACAGTAGCAGGCTTCAGGGTGCGTGTTGCGGTGTCTCCGGAGAGACCCGGCTCTGTATAGGTGATATCTAAAACCACATTTGCAGGAGGTTCGGCTGTAATGGGGTCGGTACCGTTTTCGAATGCGATGATAAGCGTAACTCCTTCTTTCAGATACTTTAACGAATCGCCCAATAATTCTTTATCCAGGTAGATTTGCTCAAAGGTCTGGTTGTCCATGCAAACCAAACTTACGCCATCTTCATACAAATACTGGTATTCTTTGGTTTCAACTCGAAGTTGCTCTACGGCATCACTGGGTCGAAATCTATTTTCTATAATTTTTCCCGTGCGGATGCTTCTCATCTTAACCTGATAGAATGCGCGCAAGTTGCCGGGCGTACGATGCTCAAGGTCTTCAACCTTCACAATTTCCCCGTTGTATCGAACGAAATTACCTTTACTTAAATCAGAAACTGTTGCCATATTAATCAGCCTTAATTTACTAATGAAAAATTTAATATCAAGTTGACTAGTTGGAGTCGTAAGCCCATTTTACATAGATCGATCCCCATGTAAATCCACCGCCAAAGGCTGCAATGATTAAGTTGTCACCTTTGCGCAATTTCTTCTCATAATCCCACAGTAGTAGTGGGATGGTGCCTGCGGTTGTATTTCCATAAAGTTCAATATTCATCATTACTTTGTCTTCGGAAACACCCATTCTGCTAGCGGTAGCATCAATGATTCTTTTATTTGCCTGATGAGGCACAAGCCAAGCGACATCTTCTGACTTCAGATTATTCCTTTCCATTATTTTGGCCGAAATGTCAGCCATATTGGTCACTGCAAACTTAAATACTGCTGATCCTTCCTGATAGACATAATGTTGTCTTGCGTCCACAGACTCATGCGTGGCTGGGTGTTTACTTCCCCCTGCTTTGATGTGAAGGTATTGCGCGCCAGTGCCATCGCTCTTATGAATGGAGTCCATCACCCCCACTTCCTCTGAAGTGGGTTCTAGCATCACGCAACCTGCGCCATCACCAAAAATAATACAAGTGGTCCTGTCCTGATAGTCGAGGATGCTTGACATTTTGTCGCCACCAATTACCACCACACGTTTGTACATGCCGGACTCTATATACCTTGCGCCCGTTGTCAGGGCGTAGATGAAACCTGAGCAGGCGGCACCCATATCAAAGCTAAATGCGTTGGTGGCACCAACCTCTGCTGCTACAAGATTAGCGGCAGCAGGAAATGGCATATCCGGAGTTATTGTCGCAAAAATGATGAGATCAATTTCTTTAGGATCAGTGTTTGTCTTCTTCAACATCTCGTTCACTGCCTTGGCGCCCATATAAGAGACACCTAAATTTTCTCCCTTTAGTATTCTTCTCTCCTTGATGCCAGTGCGGGTCGTTATCCACTCATCATTAGTATCTACCATCGTCTCCAATTCCTTGTTAGTAAGGATGTAGTCAGGCACATATCCTCCGACTCCTGTAATTGCTGCCCTTATTTTGCTCATAAGAATGGTTGAGATGATAGATTAATTTTTGTTCACTAAAAGAAAATGCTCAGTTCATTGAACCGAGCATTGAAGTTGAGCATTATTTCTTAAACTTTTCCTTGTGGAGCAAGTAAAGTGTGCAATGTTTTTGATTGAGACTATCCCAAATCATTCCCTACATTAGGCCAACACCTCTTTCTCCATCACTACATTACCCTTGTAATATAGTTTTCCTTCGTGCCAAAAGGCACGATGTGGAAGATGATGTTCTCCTGTAGTTGGGCAAACTGTAAATTGCTTTGGTTCCGCTTTGTAATGCGTTCTTCTCTTATCTCTTCTGGTTCTCGAGATTTTTCGTTTTGGATGTGGCATACCTAAATTGTTTTTACTTTAATTTCTTTAATTTCTCCCAAACTGGATTTGTACCTTCTCCCTCTTCCTGCTTAGTTGAGGAGGAGTAGACTAGTTTTCCTTCCAGTTCTTCATTTTCATCTTCTTGAAACCTCGGATGTAATTTTTTTATCGGAATGGCTAATCCAATAAATTCAAAAACAAACTGTCCGATGTCCAAGCTTACTCTGTCTCTGCTGATCATTACGATCTCATCGCTTAGCTCTTCATCTACCTCACCATACTTGAAAAGAATTCTCTTCTGAAGTTTAATGGGATGAGCAAACTCCTCTAAAGAGCGATCGCAAATCAATGATGCATTGCCTTCAATGCTAAAATCAGCTTCAATGAACGTTTCGTGCTTATCCAACGTCACATGAACGCTGAATTCTCCCCCTTTGATAAAATCGCTGTCAAACGCCTTCCAAAACCCGTTATCTATGCTGAATTCAAAGTGATGAACTTTTAAGCTTAGCCCTACGATGTTTATTGTCAGTGCTTTCATCCCTGGGGGGATTAAAATTAGCGGGCAAATTTATCAGGATTTACTGGATTTTCCTGCACTGAGTGCGATTTTCTTGACTTTCTGTATAACAGGCCCTAGAGGCCATATTCCGAAAAAACCTTAGTTTTTAGCTGATCCTTTGGTATTTCGTTGATAGAAGTCACTAAATAGTCCACCACTGTCTTCTTAAAGCCCAATTTGATGGCGATTCCTCTACAGAAGATGAGCTCGCTTTCGAAGAGTTTTTGATCGGCAAAAATGAGCTCGACACATCCATAGAGGTATTGAAACTTCTGGTCGTTTGACAAGGCACCCAACGAGCCGATTGGCTCCGGGTTGAGAATAAGCTCGTTTACTGCTTCTTCCGGAAAATTTCGCTCCCTTGCTATTTTCAGAATCATTTCCCGCTCCACTTTCGCGAAGTGCTTATCTGCCTCAGCAAGTTGAATAAGGATATTTAGCTGCTTTTTAGTGACAATGTCCATTAAGTTCAAAGCTAAGTAAATAAGGCGATTTCAAGGATCTAAGCTCCTTCGCAATCTTACATGAGACGTACTTTCTCACTTTTCAACCAATTGCGCTTTTCTGTGGCTGGCTATGTCGCAGGCAAGGTAGATTGCTTGTCGCATGGAATTCTCATCGGCAAGATTTTTTCCCGCGATATTGTAGGCCGTACCATGGTCGGGCGATGTCCTGACCACAGGCAGGCCAGCGGTGTAGTTCACGCCATTTTCAAAAGCGAGTGTCTTGAAGGCCACCAAGCCCTGGTCATGATACATTGCCAACACCGCATCGTATCGCTTGTGCTGAGCTGCCGCAAAGAAGCCATCGGCCGGAAATGGGCCAAAAATGAGTTTGCCTTGATTCTTCAGATTGCTAATTACCGGTCTGATGATTTCATTTTCTTCCGAGCCAATCAAGCCTTCGTCACCTGCATGAGGGTTTAGCCCTAGCACGGCAATTTTTGGCTTGCTAATGCTGAAATCATCTTTTAGGGAAAGCTCAAGCAGTCTGATTTTTAGCTCTATCCGCTCTTTTGTCATCAACGAAGGGATTTCACTAATGGGGTTATGCTCTGTTACTAACCCCACGCGCAAGTCATCACCTACCAAGAGCATCAGTGTTTCTGTGGCGTCAAACTCATTCGTGAGGTATTCTGTATGTCCTCTATATGGGAAGTCCTCAGTATGAATCGTGTTTTTGTCTATCGGACCAGTCACGAATGCATCGATTACCCCTGCCTTAACGTCTTCTACAGCCTTTCTCAGTGAAAGCAAGGCAGCATTGGCAGTCTCTTTTGAAGGCACACCAGGGTTTATTTCTATCAATTCTTCCCAACAATTCATCACATTTATTGATTTGGGATGAAATTGTCCGTCACTTTTCACTTGCGAATAGTTGAAATCCTCCATCCCCATAAGTTTTCTATAGTAAGAAAGTACTCTGGTTGACCCGTAAACTATGGGTGTGATCATGCGCAATAATCGATTGTCAGACAGTGCCTTGATCACCACCTCCGGTCCGATTCCATTTAGATCTCCTATCGTAATACCTATTCTGGGTTTCTCTTGTTTTTTATCCATGCCTGAGTGCTTCTGCTCCGAAGTATATCCGCAATTTAACCGTTATTATGCAATTGAAGTTTTTCTCTTACATAATTTGATGTGCGTATCAACTCCGGATTTGAATTGAAAGCTGTAGAATTACGTGAAGTTAGTTAAGATCGTAAATGGTAAGGCCAAAAAAATTTCTCGGGCAGCACTTTCTAAAGGACGAGCAAATTGCCCAGAAGATTGTTTCTTCCTTGGAGTTAAAGGAGGGTATAAATCACGTGGTAGAAATAGGACCCGGCACAGGAGTGCTTACCAAATATCTGATGGAGAATAAGGAAATTCGTTTGAAGGCGGTGGAACTCGATAGGGAATCCGTTCCCTACCTCAAAACTACCTATCCCGACTTGGCCAAAGACATAATTGAGGCGGATGTGCTTAAGATGGATTGGGACCAACTAGGAGAGGAGCAGTACGCGGTGATTGGTAACTTCCCTTACAATATTTCTTCTCAGATCTTTTTCAAAGTATTGGAGCACCGGGATAAGGTGGAACAGGTGGTGTGCATGTTACAAAAGGAGGTGGCAGAGCGAATAGCCTCTCCGAAGGGCAACAAAGTATATGGGATACTGAGTGTATTGCTGCAGGCTTACTACGAAATCGAATTATTATTCAAGGTACCACCTGGTGTTTTCTTCCCACCTCCCAAAGTGATGTCTGCTGTAATCCGATTAAAGAGAAACAAAATTGAAAAACTGGATTGTGATGAAGTATTGTTCAAAGTTCTTGTGAAACAAGGTTTTCAAAACAGACGTAAAACATTGCGCAACGCACTGAAAAGGCTAAATTTGCCAGCTTCAATTACCTCACTACCGATGCTCGACAAGAGAGCGGAACAACTTTCGGTGGATGATTTTGTTTCCCTAACACAGCAAATAACCCAGGCAAATGGTTGAGACTGTTAAATTTGGATTGACAGCAGAATTTCGCGATCGTTTTCAGGAGGCACTGAATGATCGCGATAAGAAATTCGTTGTGGAGAGTCTCTCCGGTGTAAATGCAGCAGACATTACAGAACTGCTTTATGAATTTGACAGCGAGGAATCTAAGTACGTGCTGGATCTCCTGGACCTGGAGGTCAGGGCGGAGATTATCACCGACTTAGACAGTGATGAACGCGCCAAATTTCTGAAGGTATATGAGCCGGCTGAGCTGACGGAACTAATTAATCAACTAGACTCCGATGACGCAGCTGATATACTGAATGAACTGGCGATCAAGACCAGAGAAGAGGTCCTTTCCGGTCTAGACAAAGTGCTGAGGTCCCAGGTGATCGATCTCTTGCGTTACGAAGAAAATGTAGCGGGAGGTCTAATGGCAAAGGAGCTAATAAAAGCCAAAGTGAGTTGGACGGTGGTGCAGTGCATAGAGGAAATCAGGAAGCAGGTTGAAAATGTCTCAAAGTTCTATGCGGTCTATGTGGTTGATGAACAGGAGAAGCTACTTGGTCGCGTGCAACTGCAGCAGCTAATCCTCACCGACTCTTCTACCTTGGTGAAAGATATTTACGACCCGGACCTGATCTCGGTGGAAACCTACCTGGAGGACACCGAAGTGGCTGCCATCATGCGGAAATATGATTTGGAGTCGGTCCCTGTAGTCAATTTTCAAGGGCAACTTGTAGGAAGAATTACAATTGATGATGTGGTGGATGTGATTACGGAACAAGCTGAAGAGGAGCGTCAATTGATGTCAGGTATCAGTGAGGATGTGGAGGAAGATGACAGCATTTGGAGACTCACCAGAGCCCGCCTGCCCTGGCTGATTATCGGGATTGTCGGAGGATTGATAAGTGTGCAATTCATTGGAATTTTTGAAACCGATTTATTAAGAGTGACGGCTATTGCTTTTTTCATTCCTTTAATTCAGGCAACGGGAGGGAATGTGGGTATACAGTCATCGTCAATCGTGGTACAAAGTTTGGCGAACCCAGGATTTGTAGAGGACGGTTTGTGGCGGAGACTTACCAAAGTATTTGTTGTGGCCCTTCTTAATGGGTTGCTACTCTCTTTAATTGTGCTGGCGGCCAATTTGCTAATCAGCACAGGCGATCAAAGACTTTCTGTGGTGGTCTCAATTGCGCTATTCACCGTGGTGCTTGTAGCGTCCCTGATAGGCACGATCACTCCGCTGATATTGAATCGATTCGGTTTCAATCCCGCTCTTGCGTCAGGTCCATTTATTACCACAACGAATGACTTGCTGGGCTTGGGTATATATTTTCTTACCATTCACCTTATTCTGTAGGGTTGCCGGAGGGTCGAAATGTCATGTAAGTTTGTGGGCAATATTGTACAGTGACCAATAGGGAATTAATCTACCTTTGAAAACGCTTTTGGTAATTAACAGTTGTGATGTCTGAGGTAGAAAAAATAAAAATCAAGATCCAAGCCAAGTTCAATGAAATTGTTGAGAAGCCGCTACTGACATCCTCAATCGTTTTAATTCTTATCTTCTTGCTGGTTTTTTCATTGAGTTTCAAGTATTACCTCGATGATTTCGATGCTTTTTGGCCACAAATCCTGGCAGAGGCTCACGGAATGATTTTTGACATTGCCGTAATCGGTATTCTGCTTTTCTGGCTTAATCAAAATGGAGAAACGCGTCAGCGTATCAGAACCTACAAAGATGAAATTGACGACTTTAGGTTGTGGGAATCTGACGAGGCTGCTTTTAGAACAGTCGGAAATCTAAAGCGCCTCAATCGACATGGTATTTATGAGATCAATCTGGTCAATTGTTATTTGGCGCGTACCAATCTTAACTATGTGAATTTGAAAGGCTCGAACCTTAATTCAGCAAATCTTTCGAATTCATCATTAATTGAATCCAATCTCGAAAATACAAGACTTAATCAAACCAATCTTGAGAATGCTAACCTCAATCAAGTGAATCTTTGCGCAGCTTATGCCAGCGGCTCCAACTTTGATGATGCATTCTTGATCAAAGCGCGGCTTGAGGGCGCTTTCTTAATCAAAGCCAGCTTTAGGAACGCATTTTTGATGGAGGCAAACCTGAAGGGCAGCTATCTAATGGGAGCAGATTTTGAAAACGCCAGCCTTTATAAGGCAGATTTGCGGGGAGTCAAAGGTCTTACCCTTGATCAATTGGCAAAGGCGAAAACCCTATACCTTGCAAAATTTGATGATGAACTATTCGATCAGGTGAAAATGAATATTCCTGAGCTGGTTGGGAGCTGATGCAATCGAAACTATTTGATTTAGTAGAATAAAGAAGTATTTTTGAATTAAGGACTTTAACGGTTTCAGGAGATGAAGCCGTTTTTCTTTTTTACACCTGCACCAAGAATAGAAGCGAAGAATTTATGAGTAAAAAGATTTCCTATTATACCCAAGAAGGTTTAGATAAACTGAAGAGTGAACTCAATCACCTGAAGACCACCGGCCGTAGTGATATCGCCAAGCAAATTTCCGAAGCCAGGGATAAAGGCGACTTGAGTGAAAATGCGGAATACGATGCGGCCAAGGATGCGCAAGGGCATTTGGAAGCAAGGATTGCAAAGCTTGAAGAGTCGGTTGGTAATGCGCGCCTGATTGATGAGAGTATGCTGGATACTTCAAGTGTTTCCATTCTCTCGAAAGTCACGATTAAGAATAAGAAGAATGGTGCCTCATTTACCTATACACTGGTTTCTGAAGAGGAGGCCGACTTGAAGAAGGCAAAAATCTCCACAGAGTCGCCAATAGGCAAAGGTCTGCTCGGCAAGAAACAGGGAGAAATTGCCAAGATCAAAACTCCAGCAGGAGAGATCGAATTTGAAATTCAAAAAATTGAATTGTAATGCCGACAATCTTCACCAGAATAATTAACCGGGAGATTCCGGGGCACATAATTGATGAGGATGAAAATTTCATTGCCTTTCTTGACGTGCAACCATTGGTGATGGGGCACACGCTTGTCGTTCCGAAGCGAGAAGTAGACTACATCTTCGACCATGATGACGATACCCTTTCTAAGATGATGCCCTTTGCCAAAGGCGTTGCTAAGCAAATCAAAGATGTGGTTCACTGCAAGCGCATTGGTATCGCGGTGATTGGACTTGAGGTGCCACATACTCATATTCACTTGGTGCCAATGAATAACATGGACGATATAAACTTCACCAGACCAAAACTAAAGCCTTCGCAAGAGGAGCTATCAGCGTTGGCGTCCAAAATTGCTAATCGCAATTAGCAGGTAATGCTGCCCATTACGCGACCTACTTTACTCCTGGATAAGAATAAGTGCCTCACCAACATTAAGCGTATAGTTGATAAGGCCAAAAAGAGTAAGGTTGCCTATCGGCCGCACTTTAAGACGCATCAATCCCACCAGATTGGCCAATGGTTTCGAGAGTTTGGAATTGAAAAATGCACCGTCTCATCTCTGCAAATGGCAAAATATTTTGCTGAAGGCGGTTGGAGGGATATCACGGTAGCCTTTCCCCTAAATTTCCTGGAGTACAAACTGATTGATCAGCTCGCGGCTTCGGTGAAGTTGAACCTTACTGTTTGTGTGCCCGGCACAATCACGAAGCTTAGTAGCCTCATTCAAAATCGAGTAAATATATTTATTGAGGTAGATACAGGATATCATCGCACAGGTGTGAAGCCCGATGCAATTGAAACGATAGATGAAATTCTCAAAGAGGTTGATTTAAGCAATAAATTCTTATTCGCAGGGTTTCTTAGTCATGCAGGTCATACGTATAAGACCGAGTCAATTGCAGAAATTGCTAAAATACATTTCGATGAGGTAAATAAGTTAAATCTTCTCAAGCAGCGCTATATATCGCGTTATCCGGAATTGGTGCTATCAATTGGCGATACTCCGACTGCCAGCGTGCTGGATGAGTTTGAGGATATAGACGAAGTCAGAGCCGGCAACTTGGTTTTTTACGACCTTACTCAACGTAAGATTGGATCCTGTGGGGTGGAGGATATTGCAGTGGCGCTTGTTTGCCCAGTGGTGGCCACCTATCCCGAAAGAGGAGAAGTAGTGATATACGGTGGGGGTGTACATTTTTCAAAAGATGCTATTCAAATTGAGGGTGGCCAAATAAGCTATGGCAGCGTGGTAAAGTTGAATGACAAAGGTTGGCAATTACCAGAAACCAACATGTATGTGAAGTCCCTTTCACAGGAGCACGGCATCATTGCTGCTCCGGTCGATGACATAGAAAATATCAAACCGGGAGATTTGCTCGCTGTCCTGCCAGTTCATTCTTGTCTCATGGCAGAATCCATGGGTAGTTACACTACACTCGATGGAGAAGTGATCAGCAGGCTGCGGACTTGCTAGTCTGGAAGGAAATCTATGTCAACGTTCAGCGGATAGCGCATCAGGAATTCGAGTGCATCTTCCACTGTCATGCCTTCGAATAAGACTTTGTACAACCGATCAGTAATTAGCGCTCGCACTTTGTAATGGTCGGCACATTTTTTTACAATTCTAATGGTGTTAATACCTTCAGCTACCTCTTCCATGCCTGAAAGAATTTGTGTTAATGTTTCGCCCTTTGCCAGGCGGTAACCCACTGTAAAATTGCGACTCATTGGGCTATTGCAGGTGGTAACCAGATCACCAATGCCCGCCACACCAAGGAAGGCCTTTAAGTTGCCGCCCAGGGCACGGCCCATATAGATCATTTCTACGGCCCCTCTGCTAATTAATAAGCCCTTTGCGTTTTCGCCATAGCCTAAACCATTCAAGGCCCCGGAAGCAATTGCAATTATATTTTTCAGTACCCCGGCTATTTCTACACCAACCAGATCATTATTCTCATATACTTGAAACCGCTCATTGCGAAGTAGTTTCTTGCCTGTCTGTATTACTTCAGAAAAGTGACTGGCAATGACGGTTGCACTTGGTTGCTTTTGTGCCAATTCTTTCGACAAGTTCGGTCCTGCAAGACATCCCACTCTCACCACTACGCTTTCTTCTTTAATGACCTCGCTCATGGTCTTGACATGGTCTCGTGATAGGGTCTCCATGGTTTCAAGGGTTTCTCCTTCAGGCAATTTAAGGTCAAACCCCTTTGTGCCGTGAATCAAAATGTGGTAGGGGTGGAGGTGAGGGGAGAGGTTTTTCATCATCGTCCTAAAGTGTGCCGATGGAACGATGGGAAACAATACATCACACTGACTCGCTAAATAAGACAAGTCATTTGTTGCGATAACGTTCTCAGTGAAGACGTGACCTCTATTTTCATGCGTCTCATTGATCCTCTGGACTACCTTCTCGTCACGAGCGTAAAGAAGTACCTTTGATTTCGTGGAGAGAATAGATGCGATGGCTGACCCGAAGTTTCCCGCGCCCACCACGCCAACGGGCTTGTCAGATATATTTTTCAAGGTCGTATCCGGTCATCCGGTTGTGGTAGTAGTATAGTACGGTGAGATCGTGGGTGACGATGTTCCCTTTCTTATTCTGAAGAAGAGGCCTCTTGAGATGGAAGGTTCCTACGTTACTGAGACCATGCTTGATGACCTCATCAGCATTTCCTTTGAAGTGCGTGGCATAGTTCACCATACCTTCGTCTTTCAGTTTATAGATTTCCTTCCTCACCCGTTTAAATGTTTGCCGAAATTCTTGATAGTCGATTTCGAGATCTTCTTCCGGTAGCCTCAACAAGCTAAAAAGATCTAGTTTAGGAAACTTTTTTTGCCACATCTCAAAGGCAACGAAAGCTACCAGATGACTGGAAAAAACCCTGTTAATGCGATGGTACTCCTTCACAATCTTGTGCCCCAGCATGCGGGTGTACTCATCTTCTCGCTGCAAATCTGCCGACACAACCCCATTGGATACAAAATAGTCGCGGGTGTCAATGATTCTACCCTGACCGTCCAGGCTATTCCCTTCGTTGTCTACGTAGTTGCCCATTACGTCAAGCCCCTGCCCAATGGAAACTGAAATATTTGATCCCTTCGTGAAGAACTTAAATAGAAATTTCAGGAGTTGCATACTGCTGTACTTGTCCTGCTCGGGGAAATACCGGTCTTGCCCCTTCACATGAAGGTATTCTTCGATGAGGTCTGGTGCCTCCAATACAAAGTTGTAGTTAAGTGTGACCGGAACCACAAAAATCTTCCTAACTTCAACTCCCGGCTCCGGATTTTCAAGGTAAAGATTTCGCTGGGCTTCAATAGATGTACTCAATAGCCCGAGTCTTAATCGAGACTCAATGGCACCAGATCTAGAACGCGTTCCTCCTGGGAAAAACAAACTGTGAGCGCCTTTTTGTAGTGCGAGATTGGAGTACATCTTTAGGGTTTCCAAATAAGGAAGATTTTTCTTCCTTCTGTCTACTTTGTAAGCACCCAAGCTGTTCATGAAGTAGGCAATAATCTTTATATTAAACAAGTTGAGACCAGCGCCATAGAGAAATGCGGGCAATCCAAGGGAGTGAATGACCCAACCTATTAATACAGAGTCCAGATTGCTAAAATGGGTGGGCACCATAACTACGGTACCACGTTTTGCAAGACTGCGAAGGTTTTTGACTTTTCCAACAATATGTATCTTGTCTCTGAGTGCGTACTTGCTTCTGAAAATTCCGCCAAACTTCTTGACTTTGGCCCCATTGAGTAATCTTCTGAAGAAAAACTTGATTGCTTCCCTGGCAAATTTGTAGGAGCTAGGCTTAAAATTGCCAGCTATTTCGTGCGCATATCGAAGGGTGATCGCCCTAAGTATATCCTCTTCTTTCCTGGTAATACCGTTCTCGCCCTTATTGCTCAACTCTAACAGGTCGTTCTTGATATTTGCCCAGAACTCCTGCTCGTCCAGCGGGTCCACTCGCCAGCGGTTGCGTTTCATGCGATTTTGCTCCCGATAGACAGTGGCTTCCAGTTCATCGATCAGTTGCTTTCTGGTAGGCCTAAGTTCTTTTATTCTGTCGATAGATTTCTGGGTGACCTCTTCGAGAAACTCCTTTCTATTCTTACTCAGAAGATATACAGGCCAGCTTGGAATTCCGTCCAGAATGGGCTCGTACCCAATGTTCTTATTCTTCTTTTCAACGGTCTCCATCAACAGTTTTAGGGCAGGTGAACCTCAAAGATAAGCCAGATTACGCATTTGACTAATTGAAGGATGCTAAAATAGCCATTGGCTTTGATTAAAGGCAGAAGCGCAACGAGATTGGCTACAGTTTTTCAAGCGCAGTAGCCAGAGAATTAGCCATTTCTTGAAAACGGTGTAGGCATTGCTTAATGAAATCCTCATTTACAATCTCCTTCAGCTCTTCTTCAGATGCCAAATCGTACTCATTAATTTTGTAAGTCTGCTCAAATGGACCTGCCTCAATTTTGATCAAATAGCGGTTGTTCCAATGGAAAAATGTGATGGCACATTTTTCATGCGGTATAGATCCTATAACTCTCATATTTATATATAATTTGATGTGCGCCTTGGCGTTTAACCAAAAGGGAGATCACGTGTTTATGAACAAGAACTAAAATAGCTGATGATCAGAATCCCAACTCGCCATTCAGACTGCACAAATCAAGGTGATTGGCCAAAGTTGGGGGGACAAGTTGCGGTATTTTGCATTTCTGATGTCCAAATCTACAGCTTTATTTTAGTAAATTTGATGTGATAATGACGCATGAGGGCTGATACAAGAAGGAACGTTTTATACTCACTACTTTTTCTAGTAGGTCTATCATTTCTTACATTCGAAGCTAGTGCAACGCACCTAAGAGCTGGTGAAATAACCGTGAGGCGTGTGAGCTGCACAAGTTTAGAGTTTGTGATAACGATTACCGTGTACACCAACACGGGATCAGATATTCGTTTTGGTGAGGGAGTTTTGGATTTTGGAGATGGAGCCACCTTGGTTACGCCTACCGTGGAGAACTCCAATCGCCCTGACCTGGGACCTAATGTAGCCATAGTTACTTACTCGCAAACGCATATTTACGGTGGACCCGGTCAGTATGTGATTAGCTATTTAGAGCCGAATAGGAATGCGGGAATTCTAAATATGTTCAATTCAGTTGAGACGCGATTTTATATCGAGACCGTAATTAATATTGATCCATTCCTTGGTTGCAATAATTCTCCCTTACTCTTGGTCCCGCCAATTGACAAAGGTTGCACTGGTGCGGCTTGGTTACATAACCCGGGAGCCTTTGATCCGGACGGAGACAGTTTGTCCTATGAGTTGGCCATTCCAAAAAAGGAAGAGGATCAATTTGTCAACAATTATAGAGACCCTAATGAGCAAGAGTTTTATACCGGCATCGGTCTAGACTATGGGTCTTCAAACGAAAACGGAAATGGACCACCTACTTTCTCTATCGATTCCCAAACGGGCACACTGACGTGGGATGCCCCAGGTGCACCTGGTGAGTACAATATCGCCTTCTTAATAAAGGAGTGGAGAAGAATTTCGGGTGCTTGGATACAGCTTGGATATGTAACCCGCGATATGCAGATCATTATTGAAGACTGTGACAACCGGAGACCAGAGCTGCAAGTGCCCCAGGATATTTGTGTGGAGGCGGGTACATTAATTACGGAAGAAATATTCGGATCGGATCCTGACTTTGACAAAGTGAAAATTGAGGCGTTTTCACAAGTGTTCAGTATTACGCCCTCGCCTGCTACATTTACTCCCACACCCCCGGCATTTCAAAGCACGGTGCCTCCGAATCAAGCCAAGCAAACCTTTACCTGGCAGACGCAATGCGAACATATCCAGAGCCAGCCGTATCAAATCACATTTAAAATCACCGATGATCCGCCTGACGGACCAAATCTTGTTTCATTCAAGACATGGAATGTAACAGTGGTCGGTCCGCCTCCAATCTGGGTGGATGCACAAGTCGATTTGGCCACCCGCTCCGCCTCATTGCAATGGGATCCATACGTTTGTGCCAATGCCCAGACCATGCAGGTATGGAGGCGCGTAGATAGATTTGATTTTACGCCACCCGAATGCGTAACAGGTATGCCGGCCTTCCTGGGATTTACCAAGATTGCAGAAGTGCCAATTGGTACCACAACGCTGGTTGACACTAACGGAGGAAAAGGATTGGCCTCCGGAGCGGAATATTGCTATCGATTAGTGGCCGTGTTTCCTGCACCTGGAGGTGGGGAGAGTTATGTATCACAGGATATTTGTCTTCCGCCAATTCTTGCTGATGAGCCCGTAATTACAAATGTGACGGTCGACCTTACGAGCACCACAGGCGGGCAGGTGATGGTAAGGTGGACACCACCTTTTGATGCAGATCCAGTGCAGTTTCCGCCTCCCTATCAGTATGAGGTTTACCGTTCAGAAGGTTTTTCTGGAAACATTAATATCGTGAAACCACATCCTGGAAGACTGACAGACACAACTTTTGTGGATACCGACCTCAACACAGAGGAAAAAATATACAATTACAAGATTGTGGCCTTTGATGCCGACCTAAAGAAATTAGATACTGCATCTTCAGCTTCCACAGTGCGCTTGGAGGCGGGTTCGGAATTTGAACGGATATCTCTTTCATGGGCTGCGGATGTGCCTTGGAGCAATCAAACGCAGAATTTTCCGAGACACCTTATTTTTAGGGGAGATGAGGGTGCCACGGAAAATCAGTTTGTCCTTATTGATAGCGTGAATGTCAACGAAAAGATGTTCACCTATATCGACTCCGGTCAATTTATGAGTATTCCGCTTGAAGATACCAAAGTGTATTGTTACCGAGTGATGACGAGAGGCGCATACGGAAATCCAAAGATTGATGAGCCTCTTATTAATTTTTCACAGATCGTTTGTGCCCAACCGAACGACAGCATTCCTCCTTGTAAACCAGAGTTTGCAATCGAAGCTACGCCTTGTGAAGAGTACGCTGCGGCCAGTTCTTGCGGTGCGAACACTTTCTCAAATACATTGATCTGGAGACGGCCTGAAGACCCCGTGTGCAGAGCCGATATTCAGAGCTACAATATTTATGTCGCCAATCGTATCGGGGACCCGTTCGGAGATGTTCCGTATGCAACTAATGTGCGAGATACTTTCTTCATCGATAGCAACTTGCCATCATTTGCAAGATGTTATAAGGTAGCATCAGTAGATCGATCCGGCAATGAAAGTGAGCTGAGCGAGCAATATTGTTTTGACAATTGTCCATACTATGAGCTGCCCAATGTTTTTACACCCAACGGTGATGACTGCAATGAGTTGTTTAGTGCTTATAGTGGGCGCACAGCGATTGATGAGAACGGAAATGGACCCTGCGGTCCAATAGATGAGCTGGCCTTACGAACCCAATGCGCCAGATTTGTGGAAAGGGTGGACTTTACTGTGTTCGATCGATGGGGAAAGGTTCTATATACCTACCAGTCTGGTGGAGAGCGCTCGATTTATGTGGATTGGAACGGCCTTGACAACGCGGGCGAGATTGTACCAGGAGGTGTCTATTATTATTCGGCAGATGTCATCTTTGATGTAGTAGACCCTTCAAAAAAATCGCAAGTGATAAAGGGATGGGTTCACCTGATAAGATAGGTGCGGTAATCCTTTTTGACGGTGTTTGCAACCTTTGCAACACTTCCGTACAATTCATTATCAAGAGAGATAAAGCGTCTTACTTTAGTTTTGCTGCCTTGCAATCCCCTTATGGTCAAGGGCTACTCAGTAAATTTCATCTCCCCACAGGTGAGTTCAATAGCATATTACTAGTTGATCACGGTAGGGTATTTCAACGAAGCAGGGCGGCTCTGGAGATCGCGAAAAAGCTTGACGGATTATGGCCACTATTTTATGCGTTTATTATTGTTCCGGGATTCATTAGAGATTGGTTGTACAACATCATTTCTTCCAATAGGTATCGCATGTTTGGCCGACAAGACCAGTGCATGATTCCTTCACCGGAATTAAAGTCACGCTTTGTTGATTAACACTCCTTCATTTTTCTATTTTTAGAAAAAGTTTTCACGATGACAGCATATATATTTCCGGGACAGGGAGCGCAGTTTGTAGGCATGGGCAAAGATGTTTATGAAAGTAGTGCAGCAGCAAAGGCCCTCTTTGAGCAAGCAAATGAAATTTTAGGATTTGATCTCACCAAGATCATGTTTGAAGGTACTGCGGATGAGCTAAAGCAAACCAACGTTACTCAGCCTGCCATTTTTCTTCACTCAACGGCCCTGGCCAAATCGGCAACCAATTTTAAGCCCGACATGGTCGCAGGCCATTCGCTGGGTGAATTTTCTGCTTTAGTAGCGAACCAGACACTTTCTTTCGAGGATGCATTGAAACTTGTCTCACAACGTGCCAAAGCAATGCAAAAGGCTTGTGAAATTAATCCGAGTACGATGGCTGCGATTCTTGGACTTGACGACAATAAGGTGGAGGAAATTTGCGCGGCAATTGACGAGGTGGTTGTTGCGGCAAATTACAACTGCCCCGGGCAGTTGGTAATTTCTGGCTCAATGAAGGGGATTGAAGTTGCTTGCGAAAAACTGAAAGCAGCGGGCGCCAAAAGGGCGCTTCCATTGCAGGTGGGTGGGGCCTTTCATTCGCCCTTAATGGAACCAGCGCGACAGGAATTGGCCGCAGCTATTGAAGCGACCACTTTTGCTGACCCGCTTTGCCCAATTTATCAGAATGTGAATGCCATGCCGTCAAGCGAGGTGTCGGTAATCAAACAAAACCTAATTGCACAGCTCACAGCACCAGTTAGGTGGACGCAATCCGTACAAAATATGGTAAAGGATGGAGCAAATGCCTTCATCGAATGTGGGCCTGGCAAGGTGCTACAAGGTTTGGTTAAGAAGATTGCTCCCGAAGTGGAGGCCAGAAGTCTCTAATCGAAAGGACGAACCCACAGTGGGTCCACACATTCCTCCAGTAGTTGGCTCACTGATTTTTTAAGCACTGGATGTATGAGCTCAGCTGCCAATTCAGCTAAAGGCACAAGGGTAAATCTTCTTTCAGGAATAGCAGGATGCGGGATAACCAGGTTGGGTTTGCTGATTACCTCGCTTCCGTAAAACAAGACGTCAATGTCAATAAGTCGCTCGCCCCATTTCACGTGTCTCTTTCTACCCATCTCCTTTTCGATCGCAAGAATTACCTCAAGTACCCACGCTGGTGCTTCGGTGCTATCCAAGGCGATTACTTGGTTTAGGAAAGAAGGTTGATCTGTTATGCCCCAGGCTTTAGATTCAAAAATGCTGGATGCCTGCAAATCCGCGCTAAATTGAGATTCGATTTTCTCCCTTGCGCGAGACAGGTTTAATTTTCTGTCTCCCATGTTTGAACCCAAAAGAAAGTAAACCTTCGCCATAGCACTGCGTTGAAAGATAGCGGAATTAGTTATCGTAATGAGTAACTTTGCCGCTCAAAATCAAAATTATGGGATTTATTAAAAGCTTCTTTGCTTCCTGTTTAGGTACAATTGTCGGGGTGATTGCCCTACTCTTTATTGGTGGCGCAATACTTTCTGTGATGGTGGCTGCCGATAGCAGTGTGAGTGTCGCCAGTAATTCTGTATTATACCTGAACTTGGATGCGCCTATTGCGGAACAAGCTATTGAGGATCCCTTCGCAGAGTTTTTCCCAGGAGAAAGCCAACCTATAGGCTTGCTGCAATTAAAGGAAGTTATCAATCATGCTAAGACAGACTCCAAGATTGAAGGAATCTATCTCAACGTAAATTATATCATGGCCGGTATCTCCACCGTTGATGAGATTAGAAAATCACTTATTGATTTTAAATCTTCGGGGAAATGGGTGATTGCTTATAGCGATGGCTATTCAGAGGGAGCCTACTATCTGGCAAGCGTGGCAGATAAGATTTATCTTAATCCCGAGGGGCAGCTTGAGTTCAACGGTCTTTCTGCTGAGATCGCATTTTTTAAGAAGATGTTTGACAAGTTAGAAATTCGCCCACAAGTATTTCGTGTGGGTGAGTTTAAGAGTGCCGTTGAGCCATTTATTAGGGAAGATCTCAGCGAGGAGAACAAATTGCAGCTTAATGCAATGCTTAACAGTATACATGATGAGATGCTCAGCGAAATTTCTGAGGCGAGACAAATTCCAAAAGCAAAACTTAAAGAAATTTCAGACGAAGTGCTTGTGCGCCTGGCCGATGATGCACTGGAGTTAAAGCTGGTTGATGAGCTGCTCTACGATGATCAGGCCCGGGGAGAACTTCGTGCATTGCTTGGTTTGGATGAGGAGGAAAAGATCGACTTTATCAGATATGCTGAGTATAAAAAAAACAGTATCAGTTTGAACACCTCTTCGAATGAGATCGCAGTGATTGTGGCAGATGGAGACATTATGCCTGGTCGTGCCGACAATGGTGTGGTTGGTTCATCAACCATTGTCAAAGAAATAAGGAGGGCGCGCAACAATGACGAGGTGAAGGCAATCATCGTAAGGATAAATAGCCCAGGGGGAGTAGCTCAAGCAGCAGATGAGATGTGGAGAGAGATCTGGCTGGCAAAGCAGCAGAAGCCTGTGATCGCTTCTATGTCCGATTATGCTGCTTCGGGCGGTTATTACCTTGCAATGGCCTGCGACACCATTGTGGCTCAGCCTACAACGATCACCGGTTCTATAGGGGTATTCAGTGTAATATTTGATATGAGTCAATTTCTAAGCAACAAGATTGGGGTGACTAGTGAAGAAGTGAAGACTGGAAAAGTTGGGGGGCTCAGTTTTACCAGGCCCATGAGTGAAATGGAAAAGGAGATTTGGCAAACGCAGACTGATGAGATATACGAGACCTTTACCAAAAAGGCTGCAGAGGGGAGAGGCATGAGCCAGGAAGACATCAAGAAGATGGCCTCTGGAAGGGTGTGGACAGGCGTGCAGGCGAAAGACAACGGCTTAGTTGATGTGCTTGGCGGATATATGGATGCCGTGGAAATCGCCACGCAGCGATCAGGTGTGGGTAGTGATTATGCGCTAAAATACTATCCACAGCCCAAAAGTTTGCTGGATCAAATTACCGGTGGCTGGCAGGAAGATGTGAGGGCTGACGCAACCAAAGAAAAATTGGGGACGCTCTATCCCTGGTTTGTGCAATGGGAGAAAATCAAAAAATACGAAGGGGCGCAGGCGAGACTTCCCTTTGAGTTTGAGTTGAGGTAAGAAATTTAGGATGCACAAAAAAAGGCAACCCTGAAATGGAGTTGCCTTGGACTAATATTAGTAACTGCTTACCAATTCTGGTTGGACTGTGTCAATCCGGTCTTTTCAGCGCCTCTTAGGACAGTCAATTCGTTCTGATTGATTTCTGAATCAATTGTCTTGCTGGAATTTGAAGAGACAAAGCCAAATGTTGCGAGAGCTACAATGGCAAACAGTAGGATGCTAATTTTCTTCATGTTAGAAAAATTATGTGTGAGAATTAATATTTCTGACCAGTATCAGTTCCACCTGTTCCGCCCTGAGGTCGAATTTCCTCCTCAGTACAAGATGAGGCAAGGCCTGTGATGATAACGAACAAAGTAACGTAGATAAATTTTTTCATGGTTTTGAAGTTTTCGTTTCTGATTTCAGTTTAATTAATTTTTGTAAATTCAAATTATTGACTCCTCTGCAATCCTAGCAGACTCGCTTTTTGGAGTTTTGGTCAAATGTAGGGGATGGGTTAGTTTTAAGGCTTGTATATGTTTGGGAATGTTTACATGCGTCATATTTTAACGTCATTTACACTCTTTTTGGCTGTGTTATCTAGCTGCGCGCAGGTAAGCAGCAGGGAATTGATGAATGAGCTTGAGCGTTCCAAATTGAGTTCTCATGACAGCTTATACTACGAGTTATTTCGATCTACCCTCTATAGTAATGGAGATTTGTTAACTGCGAAACAGTACGCCATGAAGTCTCACAAACTGAGCCGGAGATTTGGACATTCCTACTTGCATGCTAAATCATCACGGGCACTTGGTATGTTAAATAATAGATTAGAAGATTTTGACTCAGCTAGATACTACTATAATCAAGGAATTGAAATTAGTAGCATTAATGATCTCACTGATCTTTTGGTATACACAACAAACGACCTCGGAAGGCATTATCAAAATCTGGATATGTATGATAGTGCTTTGAAGTATTACCATGTCTCACTGGAGCATGCCACTCGGTTGGATATGAAAGAGGATATGGCATTTGCACTTAATAATATGGGATTGGTTTTTTATTATTTGAACAACTTTAATGAAGCCTTAGAAAACCTTGAGGGCGCATTGTCTATCAGAAAGAATAATGACCTTGGTGGAAAGGGAATTGTACTTAAAAATATTGCTTTAGTCTACAATGATCAGGGAAGATTTGAAGAGGCCCTTACATTGCTCACGGAGGTTGAGCAGAAGTACACTGGGGAATTTGATGACTTCCAGCTCAGTGACCTATACGATGATATTGCTTATGCCCACTACAATACAAATAATATTGATGTTTCCTTGATTTATTATCAGAAGGCTATTCAAAATGGGAGAGCGTCAGGGAATAGACGTGCTGTGGCAAATTCCCTACATCATTTTGGATTATTTAGCATGACGAAAGGTGATTATCTTCTGGCTGAAGATCAACTCAAGGAAGCTCTTCAGATTGCCGAGGAGTTGAAGCTTAAGCGCTTAAAGAGAGAATTGTATTCTACATTCCAAAACCTTTACAACGTACAAGGAGATCTTGATAAGGTCATTGAGTACCAAAACAAGTACATGGCCATCAAAGACAGCATATTTAACGAGCAAATGGCCAATAATTTGAAGGAAATTCAGCTTGATGCCCAAAGAAAACAGTCTGAGGTGATCATTCAGCAAAAAGATGTGGAGATCAAAAGGGTGCGCCTGATTACGGGTCTTGTGGGAGTGATCGCGCTGCTGATGATTGTACTATCCTTTCTCATCTACCGAAATTATAGGGCTAGCCACAGGATGAAGCTGGTGCTGGAAAAAGAAGTGGAAAGCAGGACGGGAGAGCTCGTAAAAAGTAACCAGGAGTTAACCAAAATGACGCATGAGTATGATCAGTTGGTATATCGAGCATCGCATGATATTCGTGGGCCACTGGCTACCCTAATGGGACTCACCAACATCGCGAAGCAGGACACAAAAGAACCGCTTAGGGTCAGGGACTATTTGTCGAAAATTGAGTCAACTGCAAATGGTTTAAACCAAACATTGAGCCAGCTGATGGAAACCAACCGCATCAGGAATTTTCCGATTGTGGTAGAGGAAGTCACTCTTGATTCGCTGGTGGAGACAATATATGGATCATTCAAAAATCTTAACCATTTTCCTCTAATCTCCTTGCGAACTGAGAAAGGCGATTGGAAGAAGCCTCTGCGTTCGGATAAGAACCTTATCAACTTTGTGCTGACTAAATTGTTAGACAATGCCTTCCGCTATTTCTCGGTGAATAAGTTAGAGAAGTACATCAAGGTTTCCTGGTCGCAGGATGAGCACAACACTACGATAATGGTAGAAGATAACGGAAGTGGAATAGACAGCCAGGCAAAGGAAAAAATATTTCAACTCTTCTACGTAGCCAGTGATGTGCACGGCTCCGGGTTAGGTCTCTTTCTGGCCCAAATGGCAGCACAACGATTAGGGGGAAGAATTGTTCTGGCCCGTTCTTCCGATCCCACGATCTTCAAGCTTGTGATTAGCACACATCTGGATGAGGCCAGGGCCGCAGATAATCCGCTCATGGCCGTGAGCTGAGTGCTGTAGATAACTCCTCTTATTGGGTGCCTTGCCTAAGAATCATGTAAGAAATGAGGCGTATTTGTCACATTCTGAAATTTTGTGACATAAATCAAATACTTTATTGCATGGCACTTGCGAGGAGACATAAAGGGTCTTGGGGGTTTCCTAAAGGTTTTGTCTGCTTTTGCCGAACAATAGGCTTTGGAAATACAACAAGTTGAAACAAATGATTTTCCTTCTGACTTACACTTACTCGAATTTTTCTAAACCTATGATTTGGTTACGTATGTGGGGTTAAGGTGTAGTATTCTTAAAAATAAAAAACCCCGACTGGGACAGTCGGGGTTGCTATTGGAATGTGCCTAATTAGAAAGCATCTTTATCAATGGCCTCGATACCCTTCAAGGGTTTATTCGTAGCTGATTGAGTAGTTTTACTATCCATTTTGGTTTCATGGCTATTTTCTACTGCTAGTAAAACCGAGAATATTGATGTAGCACCTATTATTAGAAGTAACTTCATATTTGTTGTCTTTTATTTCCATGGATCTTCAACGCCTTCACCACCATCCCTCGGAGTGATATTTTCCTCGGTGCAAGATGAAACTGAAACAGAGGTGATGAGGGCAAATAGAAATACGTAGATAATCTTTTTCATAATGATAATTGGTTAGTTTATTTGTTTAAAATACTTAGTTGGGCTTCAAGAGCTAACTGTCAAAGTTGATGCAAAGTAAATCGCTAGTTTTCAGTTAGTTCGGTTAATAATATTTACTAAGCAACGTGTGTAACGTAACTTCAAATGCACAAATGAAATATGTAGTTAGTGCATTATTTGCCTGCTTTTTTTCTCTTCAGATTCTTGCTCAGGATCATCGAAAGGTAGATAGTTTGAGAAATGTGTTGACCACCGGGAGCGATTCGCTGCGCTATGACGCATTGTTTGAACTTTTTATTCAATATGCAAGATCCAACACAGATAGCGCAGTTTATTTTTCAGACCTGTCCCTGAAGACTGCTTTTGCCCTTGCTGATAGCGCTAAGATGGCAAAATCATTTCATGCCATTGGTACCACCAAGGCAAATGCAGGACGGCTGCGAGAGGGGATCAACGAAATGGAAATAGGATTGGGGATTGCCAAGAGAAATGGTTTTAGAGATAGAACCAAGTTCATTCTCAATAGCCTGGCACTGGCCAACACCAGAGTGGGCAACTATGACGTTGCTTTGGACTACAATTTTGAATCACTAAGAATTAGGGAGGAGGAGGGTGACCTTGCATCGATTAGTATATCTCTCAATAATATTGGTCTTGTATACTTGGAAATGAGTGACTATGAGAATGCCCTAGAATACTTTAAGCGATCTTACGATATGCAGTTGGAGACCGGCAATCTTGATGATGTCGTAATTCGGATAACCAATATGGGATATTGTTACAGCGGACTTGGGCAGTATGAGAAGGCAATCGGAGCATTTCAAGAAGCTTTTGAGATTTGCGGGCAAACATGTCGAAAATCAATGTTGGTTGTGGTTCACAATGCCCTGGGAAATGGCTATCACAAGACAGGTAACCTGGAAGATGCGATTGGCTGTCATCAAAAAGCAATAATGCTTGCTAGAGAAATTGGCGCTCCCAGGGATGAGACCATAGGATTTAGGGCTATATCGGAAATTAAATTAGAGCAGGGGATCCCAGAATTGGCACTGCAATTCCTGGATAGTGCCCAACGTATTGCGGAAAGCACGGATCTTAAAATCGAACTCCTTGAAAATACTCTAGTGTTCTCAAAGATATACTCAGCTCTGGGTGACTATCAGAAGTCATCCTCTTACCAACAAAAATATATTGAACTAAATAGAGAAATCTTTAGTGGTGAGCTTATTCAAAAGATCTCCAGGATAACATCCGACTATAGTGAGCGTGAAAATCTTAAGACAATAGCCGCAAAGGATCAGGTGCTATTGCTTCAGGAGGAAATCATTGCGCGGCAGCGATCGCAATATTTTTTTATTATCACTATAACTGCGTTGATAGTAGGTCTGGCATTGGTACTCTATTGGTCCAATCGAAAGCAACGCAAGGCAAACGCGGCACTGGCCGAAGCGAAGGCCACTATTGAAAGACAAAATGCACTATTGCAGGATGCGAATCACGCGCTGGAGGAGAAGGTAATCCAACGAACGCAAGAGCTACATTCCTCAAATGAGTCGTTGCGAAGAGCGAATGAGGAGATGGATAATTTTATTTATAAGACATCTCATGATATCAGAGGACCCCTCGCAAGCCTAAAAGGAATTTGCAACGTAGCCTTGATGGACGTAAAGGATCCGGTGGCTTTGGACTACTTTCACAAGTTGGATGTTTCATCTATCAAGCTCAATAATACGCTAAGCAGGTTGTTGATTATCAATCAGATCAACCAATCTGCGCTTACCTCGGAACCCATAGATTTAATTGCTAAGATCGAAGGTACCCTCTCAAGAATGCACAAGAATGGGGTGCCAGAAAGAATGGAGATTACTTATGAAGTGAGCGAAGGCGTTGCATTTAATTCTGATCGCGCCCTTGTAGAAATAGTTTTGGAGAATCTCATTGAAAATGCTATTAAGTTTTACAATAAATCAGATCGCGTACAGCCGTTTGTGAAAATTCTCGCAACCGAGGAGCAAGACTTTGTGGTGATAAAAGTGATAGACAATGGAATTGGAATTGATGAAAGGAGCCGTGAGCATATTTTTGAACTTTTCATTCGTGCCTCTGAAAGGTCCGAAAGTGGGGGCATTGGATTGTACCTTTCAAAGTTGGCGGTTACCAAATTGGGTGGCACCATAGATTTTCTTTCTACCGCAGAAGGATTTACAGAGTTTACGGTGCGCTTACCCAAAGATCTTAAGTTTGAAAGTGCTGGACGATTCGAATAGATCTGACATTAAAGGCTAGCCCAACAAAATCACTCAAAGATCATCTAAATTCGCTGTCAATTCCCATCTTTGCAGTTGCTTTATTTTTATGAACTATGTCAAAAGCTCAAGCTTTTAAAAGATATACCGTCACGGCAGCATTGCCCTATGCCAACGGCCCTAAACATATCGGCCATCTGGCCGGTGCCTATATTCCCTCTGATGTGTATGCCAGGTATCTACGGTTGAAGAATAGAGATGTCATTTTTGTTTGCGGAAGTGACGAGCATGGCACAGCCATTCCCAATCAGGCACTGAAGGAGCATACTACATCGCAAGCCATAATTGATAAGTATCACGAACTGATCCGTGACTGTCTCTATCAACTAGGCATTTCTTTTGACGTATATCATCGCACGAGCGATTCACTTCATCACAAGACCTCCCAGGAATTCTTCATGAACTTGTATGAAAAGAACTTGCTGATGGAAGAAACGTCAGAACAATATTTTGACGAAGAAGCAAAGACCTTTCTGGCAGATCGGTACATTATAGGAACCTGCCCAAAATGCGGCCACGAGAACGCTTATGGTGATCAATGTGAAAAATGCGGTTCATCATTGAGTCCCAGCGAACTCATAAATCCGAAATCCACGCTAACGGGGAATAAGCCAACGCTTAAACCTACCAAGCATTGGTATTTGCCATTGGAGAAATATGAGGAGTGGCTAAGACAGTGGATACTTGCTGATCATAAGCAAGACTGGAAGACCAACGTGTATGGCCAGTGCAAGTCTTGGATTGATGCTGGTCTTCAGCCACGCGCCATGACGCGCGATTTGGATTGGGGAATAAAAGTGCCGCTACCCGATGCGGAGGGTAAGGTGCTCTATGTTTGGTTCGATGCTCCCATCGGTTATATTTCTGCTACACGTGCACTATTTGAGGAACTTGAGAAAGGCAGGCAAGTATACGCTACACCCCAACGCCACTTTGGTAGTGTAACCGCAGACGACTGGAAGAAGTATTGGCAGGACGAGGATACCAAGCTCGTGCATTTCATTGGCAAGGATAATATTGTATTTCATTGTATCATCTTTCCAGTCATGCTGCACACTTCAGATCAATTCATTTTGCCAGATAATGTGCCGGCCAACGAATTTATGAACCTTGAAGGGGACAAGATGTCGACCAGTAGAGGATGGTCAATTGAGATGCACGAGTATATTGAAGATTTTCCTGATAAACCGGACGTGCTACGGTACGCACTGCTTACCAATCTCCCAGAGACGAAGGATAGCGAATTTACCTGGAAGGACTATCAAGCAAAGAATAATAATGAACTCGTGGCCATCTTCGGTAATTTTATTAATCGAGCGATGGTTCTGACAAAAAAGAATTTTGAAGGCCGAGTTCCGCCCCTAGGTGCATTGACTGAACCGGATCGGGCAGTCGTTGATGCGCTTGCGCAATTTCCAGAAAGGATTGCAAACTCTATTGAGGCTTACAAATTTAGAGAGGCCACTTCAGGTCTGATGGATCTGGCCAGGCTTGGTAATAAGTACCTGGCCGATACGGAACCATGGAAGTTGATTAAGAACGATGCAGGGCGAGTAGGTACCATCCTCAATCTAGCACTTCAGATTGCCGCTAACCTGTCCGTACTTGCTGAGCCTTTCTTGCCGTTTAGTGCAAGCAAACTTAAAACAATGCTAAATGTCGATTTGAAACCTTGGGATGCGACCGGTAGAATTGATCTGCTGGAGGTAGGGCACACACTGGGTGAGACGACACTATTGTATGAAAAAATTGAAGACGAAGTAATTGAGCAGCAGATCAATCGCCTGCTAGAAAACAAGAGAAAAATGGAAGAACAAGCCAAGCCGGTAATGCCTGCAAAGGAGGAGATTAGTTTTGACGAATTCTCCAAAATGGACATTCGAATAGGAAAGGTCATAGAAGCCGAGAGTGTTCCTAAATCTAAAAAACTGCTCAAGCTCCTAGTAGATACTGGTATTGATAAGCGTACTGTACTAAGCGGAATAGCTGGCCATTACTCTCCAGAAGAGATGTTAGGTAAGCAAGTGACTATTTTGGTAAACTTGGCGCCACGCAAGATCATGGGCTTTGAGTCGCAGGGAATGATTTTGATGGCAGAAGATAAAGACGGGGCACTGAAACTCATTCACACAGGGGAAGAGACGAGTCCTGGTGCTGTAATTAGTTAATCGTTAAATTGCGTCATGGTGTGCGCCAGACCTATCGTGCTAAACGAGGTTATCATTTCGCAGGCTCGGTCCATTAACTCGGGGAGTTTATCAATTTCAGCTTGACTAAAATTGCTGAGTACGTACTCAACCTGCCGTCCCTTTGGGAAATCGCTACCAATACCAAACCTCAATCTAGAATAGTCTTGTCCTCCAGTCATTTGCTCAATGTTTATCAGGCCATTGTGCCCTGCCGCACTGCCTTTTCCCCTTAGTCGAAGACTTCCAAAAGGCAAAGCGAGGTCGTCTACTATCACCAAAAGATTTTCTTTTGGAATCTTGAGCTCTTGCAGCCAATAAGCGATCGCTTTGCCACTCAGGTTCATGTAAGTGCTGGGTTTAATAAGGTGGAGCTGCCTTCCCTTGAACTTGAATTCTGCTTTGTCTGCCAGACGAGCAGTTTCAAAGTTGAGGTTATGCTTATCAGCCAATCGATCAAGCACCAAAAATCCGATATTGTGTCTGGTGAGTTCATACTCAGGACCAATATTTCCGAGACCAGCGATTAAATACTTCATCTTTTTACGTACTGAAAATCAATTTATGAAATAGCCAAACCCTTGACTGCATCCACAGGGGAGTGAGAAAGGAGAATGGTATTAACACATGAAATGAGCATAAAGGAAACTATACGCAACAATGTTAATTCTAAAACCTGTTTTGTGGGTTGAGTCTTTATATGTGAATTCCATGCCTGCGTGCCGAAATGCACTGCTGCATGCAGGCATGTGACCATTAAAAGTAGTATTAACACATGAAAATAGTAAAATAAAAAATCCCGCTTGGGTAGGCCAGGCAGGATTAGTCTCAAGGTGTCTAAGAATACTATTTCTTACCTTCTTCTTTTTTGTCCTCTTCTTCAGGAGCTGAGGCACCCTCGGCAGGAGTAGCACGTTCAGCGGCAGCTTTTGCAGCAGCTTCATCTTCTGCAGCCATCTTAGCAGCACGCGGTACTTCAACCACCGCCACAGAGGCACGCATAGGATCGAGAAAAGTGAGGTTATCAACTTTCATATCCATTACCTTAATAGCGTGATGGAAATCCAGGTCTGTCACATCTACGTCAATGTGCTCCGGCATATCTTTTGGGAATCCGTAAACCTTCAGGGCTGTCCTCTTTTGTACTAAGGCACCACCTTTGGAAACTCCGGCTGCCTGCCCCACTAAACGTATAGGAATAGTCATTTTTATTTTTCTACTCTCAGACATCTTGAGAAAGTCTGCATGCAGAATAATTTCACTTACCGGATGAAACTGAACATCCTGCAGGATTGCTTTAGATTCTTCTCCTTCAATATTGAGATGAACAAAGTGCGCATCATTGGTGTAAACAAGTTCGCGAAATAGAATCATCGGTGCCGTAAAATGTACTTGTTCGCCTCCTCCGTAAAGTACACATGGTACCTTACCTTCTTCGCGAGCGCGTTGTGCATCAACTTTGCCGAGATTTGCTCTTTTATACCCTATAATCTCGATGGTTTTCATAATTGTTTATTGGTTTTAGTTTATTGTTTATAATCGAATGAATAAAGAACTAACGGATTCGTGATCATGTATCTTCCTTATTGCTTTGGCGAACAGGTCAGAAACCGAAAGTACTTTAATCTTTTTTGAATTCTTTTTGAGCGGAATGGTATCGGTTACGACCAGTTCCTCAAGTACAGAGTTTTCAATGTTCTCATATGCTCCTCCTGAAAGTACGGGATGGGTACAAACAGCCCTAACCGATTTTGCTCCACGTTCTTTTAGAAGGCCTGCAGCTTTACAAATGGTGCCTGCCGTATCAACCAGGTCGTCAATGAGTACTACGTCCTTGCCCTCTACCTCACCAATCAATCTCATCGACTCAACTTTATTGGCCTCCTTGCGATACTTGTCACAGACTGCAAGTTCCGCATCAAAAAACTTAGCGAAACTTCGGGCTCTTTTGATCCCACCTACATCAGGCGAAGCAAACATTATATTGTCTAACCCAAGTGATTTAAGATAAGGCACGAAAATGTAGTTTCCGTCCAGGTGGTCCACAGGAATATCGAAGAAACCTTGAATTTGATCTGCATGCAAGTCGCATGTCATTACCCTGCTAGCTCCGGCCGCGGAAAGCAAGTTTGCGATCAATTTGGCGGCAATAGAAACCCGGGGTTTATCCTTTCTATCCTGTCTGGCGTAGCCGAAGTAGGGTATTATTACATTCACATTTTCCGCACTTGCCCTTTTTGCTGCGTCAATCATCAACAGCAACTCCATGAAATTGTCAGAAGGGGCAAAAGTGGATTGTACGATGAAGACATCATGCCCCCGTACGGATTCCATGATAAAGGGAGACATTTCCCCATCGCTAAACTGCTGGTACTTTACCTCTCCGAGGGGCTCCCC
This sequence comes from Cyclobacteriaceae bacterium, assembly GCA_040216915.1. Lineage (GTDB taxonomy): Bacteria > Bacteroidota > Bacteroidia > Cytophagales > Cyclobacteriaceae > ELB16-189. The sequence goes on along the minus strand of JAVJOD010000006.1, from coordinate 388,043 downwards.
GTAGGCATGCGCGATTTTCTCAGCCAGATAGGTGGTTGCGCGCCCGGAAAAGATTTTTACAGCCATAAATGAATCCTCAATAAAAGCTAATCCCGACCCATCTGGACCGGGATTTTGTTGCCCGACTAGGGCTCGAACCTAGACTTTCCTGAATCAAAATCAGGCGTGTTGCCAGTTACACCATCGGGCATTAATATTCCCCAAGTTTTTGGGTGGGCAAAGGTAGGATTTTTTTTAAAAGAGTAAAATGAACTTCTGGCCATTTTGGGCCTAGAAAGCAGAATTATCTCGAAGTTTTGATGAATTGTTAGTCCAGGTCGCTGTCGGCATTGGAGGATCTTCCTTCAACAAATCCGTCTGCCCAAAACCTGTATTTGTCCAAAATGGACACCACCGCATTCTTTAAGTGCCTTTGGTTCTGGAAGTCAATTCCGCCATAAAGGGTGGTGGCATAACCTTGCCAGATTGATCTGTTCTGTCTTCTATCAAAAAGCTGGATAAGTAGGGTACCGGATTTCATATTGTATTTGAGCGGATCATAATCCAAATTGGTATCCTGACCCTTGACCCACTCCTCAATATCAGGCTGATCATAGCCATTAAAATTGAGGCTATCGGTAAACATCTTATATCCTACGATCAAATGGGGCCTGCGTTCGGTTTGCCGGTACCCAAGAAATTTCATTCGAGATGTGATGGACTTTTCGATCATCTGATTGGTCATGGTCGAATCTTCCTGACCCACCGCTCTCATTAAATCAAATGTGCGATACTTCTTAAAAGTACCTGCGTAGCTGTAATCGTACTCAACGGGCAGTTCTTTATACCCCAAGCAGGAGGACAAAAACACCACAAAAATGATCAGATAGTAAAATCGCTTCATCGGCCGCAGTGGTTATACATTCAAAATGAAATTTAACACAATTCGGTCTACTGAGCAAGGGCTCAAGCTGCTTCATTGGCGGACTGTTGTCTACTTTACACTTTTTACCCAGTCAAAGGCATTGGTAAAAGCCTCTATCCAAGGCGAAATTTTATCCATTTTTCGCTCACTGGGATAGTAACTCCAATTCCATGGAAAAAGTGACCTTTCAATGTGAGGCATTATTGCCAAATGTCTGCCGTCTTTTGAAGTAAGTGCCGCAGTGCTAAACGAAGAATCATTGGGATTTCCGGGATAAGCCTCGTAACTATAGTTAGCTGCGATCGCAAAGTTATCCTTGTCTTCAGGCAGCGTGAAGCGGCCCTCCCCGTGTGCTAACCAAACACCAAGCCGAGATCCTTCCAATGATTTTAGCATAATGGAATTGGATTTTCCAATCGAGATATTGACGAAGGAAGACTCAAACTTTCCAGATCCATTGTGTGTCATCTTAGGGTGTTCTTTCCATTCTGGGTAAAGCAGGCCCAGTTCCATCATGAGTTGGCATCCATTGCAAACACCAAGGCTCAAGGTATCGGCCCGCGCGTAGAAGTTGTCAAGTGCCTTTTTTGCTTTCGGATTATACAAAAATCCACCGGCCCAACCTTTTGCTGAACCAAGTACATCGGAGTTAGAAAAACCTCCTACAAATGCGATCATGTTTACATCAGAAAGATCTTCTCTGCCAGACACCAGATCTGTCATGTGTACATCTTTAACATCAAAACCGGCTAGGTAAAGCGAGTAGGCCATCTCTCTGTCTCCATTGACGCCTTTTTCTCTTATGATAGCCGCCTTGATTCCCGAGGGCCTTCTTCTCTTTGGGTCGATGTTGTAGGTTTCAAATTTTCCATCAAATCTTTTTTGAAACGCGTACTGCAATGGTTGCTGCACAAAATTGTCTCGCCTCTTTTCAGCGTGTCCTTTTGGTCTCTGGATTTGATCGAAGAGGAAAGAAGTGTGGAACCAGGTATTTCTTAGCGCATCAATATCGAGCGAATTTTTGGTGCCAGATATTTCAAGGTCTATTGCCCTCTTTTTTGTTATAGTGCCTAGTCTAACAAACTGAATCCCTTCTCTATCAAGTTTTTGCGGCACATTTGATTTTTCATTGACCTGAATTATCAAAGATGGATTTTCGCTGAACAGTACTTTGATGGGATCCTTTCCGAGCGCACTGAGATCAAGACTCATCCCAATTTCGGGAGTGGGAAAGCACATTTCCAAAAGTGCGGTTACCAGCCCACCTGCCGAAACATCATGGCCGGCTAGTATTTGATTTTCGACAATCAGTTGCTGGACGGTATTGAAAGTTTTTGCAAAGTAGGCCGGATTAGAAATGGATGGCACGGCATCACCCAGTTGATTGATAATCTGCCCTAAGCTACTACCTCCAAGTGCTAACTCGCTTTGTGATAAATTGATGTAGATAATTTGTGAGCCAATTTCTGATTTTAGGTTAGGGGTCACAGTTTTGGTAAGATCGGCAACTTCACCGGCAGCCGTGATGATGACCGTACCGGGCGAGTAAACAACATCACCGTTGGGATATTTCTGAGTCATCGATAGAGAGTCCTTTCCTGTCGGAATGTTGATTCCAAGAGCTAAGGCAAATTCGCTGACGGCTGTGACAGCCTCATATAATCTGGCGTCTTCGCCTTTATTTTTTGCTGGCCACATCCAGTTGGCACTTAATGAAACTCCCTTAAGTCCGTACGATAAAGGGGCCCACACAATATTTGTGAGTGCTTCTGCAATTGCTAATCTGCTTCCTGCCCCTGCATTCAAAATTGATGCACCAGGAGCGTGGCCTAGTGCGGTAGCTACTCCCTTATTGCTTAGAAAGTCTAGTGCCATGACGGACACATTGTTTAGCGGAAGCTGCACTTCACCACAGGTTTGTTGTGTGGCCACTTTGCCAGTGACGCAGCGATCTACCTTGTTGGTGAGCCAGTCTTTGCAGGCTACACTTTCCAGTTGAAGCACAAGCTCCAGATAGTGGTTCAATCTTGAAGCTTCATACTCTAATGGCTGCGAAGCATGAGGAACTGATTGGTCAGTCAAAATAGTTTTGGGCGAAGACCCAAATAAATGGTCTACCATCAGGTCAAATGGCTTGGTGCCCTTCTCGGTATTCACAAATTGTAATCGGTGATCACCCGTGGCCGTACCTACTACATACATCGGTGCCCTCTCACGTGCAGCAATTTTTTCAAGTAGCGGTACGTCTTTTTCCCGAATCGCAATTCCCATACGCTCCTGCGATTCATTGCTAATTACTTCCTTGTCGGATAGGGTAGGGTCTCCAACCGGCAACTTATCTATTTCGATAGTTCCCCCCGTATCCTCCAAAAGTTCCGAGAAGCAATTAAGATGTCCACCGGCTCCATGATCGTGGATGGAGACAATGGGATTGTCCTTTAGCTCTACCATTGCCCGGATGGCATTCATCGTTCGCTTTTGCATCTCAGGGTTTGACCGCTGAATTGCGTTTAGTTCGATCGCATTGGCAAACTCTCCCGTGGCTACTGAGGAGACGGCTCCACCACCCATCCCTATTCGATAGTTGTCGCCACCCATCATCACAATTTTGTCACCGGCCTTCAATTTTTCTTTTTGACTTTCTTTCTCTTTTCCAAAACCGATACCACCGGCCAGCATGATCACTTTGTCAAAACCATATTTCTTGTGCGGCTCAAAGTGCTCAAATGTGAGAAGGCTTCCACAGATCAATGGTTGACCAAACTTGTTTCCGAAATCACTTGCCCCATCAGAAGCTTTGATGAGAATTTCGGCAGGAGTTTGATATAACCAGGGGCGCTCCTCAAATTTGTTCTCCCACTCTCGCCCTCCGTTAAGCCTTGGATACGAGGTGATGTACACTGCTGTGCCGGCCAGAGGAATGGAGCCTTTGCCACCAGCCAGTCGATCACGAATCTCTCCACCAGAACCAGTCGCAGCTCCATTGAAAGGCTCCACTGTAGTTGGAAAATTATGAGTTTCAGCTTTGATTGAAATCACTGAGTCGATGTCACTGATTTCAAAAAAATCTGCCTGATCCTGTCGTGCAGGTGCAAATTGTTCGATGCGTGGTCCCTTGATGAATGCCACATTGTCTTTGTATGCAGATACGATATAATTGGGATTCTGCTTTGAGGTCTTCTTGATCAACTGAAACAATGTTTCCTTCTTCTCCTCACCATCAATAATAAAGGTGCCATTAAAGATCTTATGGCGGCAGTGCTCGGAATTAACTTGAGAGAACCCAAATACTTCACTGTCAGTAAGTTTTCTTCCTAGCTTTTGACTCACCTCGTTGAGGTAATCAATTTCTTCCTCGCTCAAGGCCAGCCCTTCCTGGTTGCTGTAAGTAGCAACGTCTTCAATTTCAACGATGGGTGCAGGGTCGAGTGCGATTGTAAAAAGGTTTTGATTTAGCTCATTATAAATACGCTGCAACATGGGGTCGTGCTTATGTCCTTCTTCTGCAACTGCAAATTCTTCAATCCGCTCGATCCCCGCTATCCCCATGGTCTGAGTGATCTCTACCGCGTTGGTGCTCCATGGGCTTATCATCTCCTGTCTTGGTCCCACAAAATTGCCTTGGATGGAATTTGAACTATCAAAAATGGCTCCACTAAAGAGCCACGTGAGTTTTTGAATATCGTCTTGAGGAAGTGGATGCGCAGCCCTTACCGCAAATATGGATGCGGAGCGACTTCTGAAAAATAGGATCATTTGGCGGTTGGTATTGGAAGCCCAAAAGTACTATGATTCCACTTATTATGAGGTTTTTTTTACTTTATTTTCTTTACCACCTCTGCACTCTTTGCGATCACATTGGTGTGGCCAGCTTCTACCACTTCCAACTTTATTTGGTTGTTCATCGCGATCAATTTTTTCATGTCCTTGGCAGTAATAAGCTTATCACGTGTACCAACAATCAAGACTGTCTGGATGGATTGGTTTTTCATAATGGAAGCAATATGAGGTAGACTGACTTGAAGTTTACTAAACATCACCCAGGAATTATAGACCTTTCCTCTTTGCCGCTCTGTTTCCATTTGACTTCTTGCAAATCGAATTACACTGTCGTCCACGAGTTTTAATTGTTGAGCCAGCGATAGAATGCCATGAAACCGCTTTGGTCTTTTTATTAAAGATTTGAAAAACCATCGGCCTGGAAATCTGGTGGCTAAATTGTACCAAATGTTTCTCTTGATCCCGTCCGGAGAAATAAAGTAAATTGATTCAACAGCACCCTCAAAGGCCTCCAATATGACAAGGGCAAACTTAGCTCCGAGGCTGAAACCAAGGAGACTGAACTTTGAGAGGTTCTCCTGATTTACGAATTGACTAATAATTGTTGCCCACTCCTGCTTGCTGATTGGTTCATTGCCATGCCATTCACTTCCACCATGGAAGAAGAGATCAAACGAATATATGATGAACCTCTTTTCAAGTTCTCTGACTATCGGGTCAAAGGCGGTGTGATCTTGACCAAAGCCGTGAAATGCCAGAAGCACTTGATTGCCATGCCCGACTTTCTTATAGCCTAAAATGCCCTTTTTGGACTTTAATAGATGATAATCTCCAGACATGCTTTACAAAGATGCTCATTTCAACGCTTAACCGTAAAATTGTAACCTCAAGCCACAATATTTTTAACCATGCTGCGACTACACCAGTGATGCTCATGCATTAGAGGTTGACGCGATGGAATTTACGATGCAACAAATAAAACAGAACACATTCCTGAAGGAGAAGGACAAGCTTCTTGGCTTCATCCGTGGAAGAGTGTCAACGTTGGAGGAGGCGGAGGATATCCTTCAGGATGTGTTTTACCAATTTGCGATAGGCTATGAAACCATAGACTCTTTAGATCGTGTGACGTCCTGGTTGTACGCGGTGGCTAGAAACAAGATTATTGACGGGTATAGAAGGGATGCAAGCAGGCCAAAGCGAACGGATTTGGAGCATGCCATGGGCCTGGATGACGAGGTGCCGCTGACGCTTCAAGAAATATTACCAGATCTGGATAACTCACCCGAATCAATGTTGCTGAAGGAGGCGATTTGGGATGAGATCACTGAAGCCTTGAGTGAGCTACCCATTGAGCAAAGAGAAATCTTTGTTCAGAATGAAATTGAAGAAAAGAGTTTTAGAGAGTTGGCAGCGCAAACCGGGCTATCGATCAACACTTTGCTTTCTCGCAAGCGCTACGCCATACTCGCGCTGAGAAAACGGCTGCAGCAATTTTATGACGATTTTTTAAGGGACTAAATGAAGAAATTAAATTAACACATTATGAAATGCTCATCAACAAAGCATATTAACAAGCATGATAATTGGCATGGCATTCCATGTGACGTTGAACATCAAATTATTAACACATGAAAAGAGGAAGTTGGATTTTGAAAATGGTGGCCTTTGGCATAGTGGTCATCGCGGCAGTGGGACTTGTGACTAAAACGTTATGGAATTGGTTAATGCCGGAGTTGTTCAGTTTGCCCGCGATTTCTTATTGGCAGGCCCTGGGTCTTTTGCTTCTTTCCAAGATTCTGTTCTGGAGCTTTGGAAAGCGAGGCGGTGGCGGTCATCGATCCTGGAAACCGTACTGGAAGGAGAAGTGGAATTCAATGACCGAGGAAGAAAAAGCCGTCTATAGGCAAAAGATGAAGGAAAAGTGCGGCTGGGGACGGCCTGCAGGTTTCGACAAAAACCCTACTCAGTAGCAAAGTTGGAATGCTTCACTATTTTTTAACACGTTTCATAGAACCCTTAAGGCCTCACCCTCGTTAGAAACTACTGAAAACCCTGGAAACTTTGGATAAAATTAAAGTTTCCATAGTTTTGTACCCATTATGGTCGAAAACGATAGTAAAGCAAAGATTCTACAGGGAGCTACAGAGCTTTTTCTTCGATACGGAATCAGAAGTGTGTCGATGGATAACATTGCCAATCACCTTGGAGTCTCCAAGAAAACGATCTATCAGTATTTCAAGGACAAAGATGAAATGGTTAATTCTGTGACAGCTAATCATATTCAGAAGGACAAAACTGAATTGGACTGGATAGCAGAGAATTCCAAAAATGCGGTGGAAGAACTGGTCAACCTTACCCATTGCTTAAGGGAAAATTTCAGAGAAATGAATCCGTCTCTTCTTTTTGATTTACAAAAGTACCACCATAAGGCATGGGCCCTGTGGATCGAATACAAGAGCCAGCATATCAAAAATCAGATTGTAAGATCGCTCAACCAGGGAAAAGAGGAAGGATACTTTCGAGCGGACCTCAACACAGAGATATTAGCCAGGATGAGGTTAGAAACTATTCAGCTAGCGTTCGATCCTTCGGTATTTCCCACCGATCAATTCGATCTGACTACCGTACAAATGCAAGGCTTCGAGCATTTTATATATGGACTCTTTACGGACAAAGGGCGAAAGCTATATGAGAAGTACAAGCTTAAGATGATTACAAAAGAGCAATCAACAATAAAACTATGAAGTTAGTCTACCTATTTACATTGGTCGCACTGCTTGGATTGGACAGCTATGCACAAAATGAACCTGTGCAGATGACACTTCAAGAGTGTATCGACTTTGCATTGACGAATAACCAATATATCAAGAATGCACAGCTAGAGCTTGATATATCAGGATACCGCGTTGGCGAGATCTTAGCGGACGGTTTGCCGCAGATAAATGCCTCTGCAGATTTGGGCTACAACTTCACGGTACCCACCTCTTTCATTCCGGCCGAATTTTTTGGTGGAGAGCCTGGCACGTTTGCACCAGTTCAATTCTCTCCGGCCTACAATGGAAATGCTGGAATTAGTTTGAATCAAATGGTATTTGATGGCTCTTACTTCGTGGGACTGAAAGCCTCTCGTACGTATACTGACCTGGCTCGGAAGGACAAAGTCAAATCTGAGATAGATGTAGTAGAGGCGGTCTCAAAAGCTTACTACCTGGCCATGGTGAACTTGGAGGGAATCGACCTGATCAACAAAACGTATGGGCGATTGGATTCGCTTCTTAGAGATACGCGGGCGCAGGTGCAGGCAGGGTTTGCAGAACAGATTGACGCAGATCGTATCGCAGTGCAGTTCAACAATGCCAAGGTGACGCGTGATCATTCCGAGAAAAGACTTCAACTAAGCTATGCGCTTCTCAAATTTCAAATGGGCATGGATGTGAAGACTCCCTTCCAGCTAAAAGAACGGATTTCGGATGTGAGCCTTGAAGTACTCCAGGAGGGATTTGGCGATGATTTTGAGTATGTGGATCGCATCGAGTTTTCGCAGTTAGACACCAACACGGAGTTGGTTAACCTTGACATCAAAAACACGCAGGTTAGATATCTTCCGACCATCGACCTTTACGGCACGTACGGGGCAAGCACTGGCGGGGCCAATTTTGACGATCTGGTAAATTTTGGAAATAACTGGTTTGGGTTGGGTGTGGTAGGACTGCGATTCAATGTGCCGATTTTTGATGGGCTGCGAAAATCTCGACAGATACAGCAAAAGAGACTGCAGATCAGGCAGATCGAAAACAGCAGAGACCTCCTTCAAAAGAATATTGACGTAGAAATTCAACAAGCGCAAACTAACCTGCGTGAGAGTGCGGACAACATTCGTGCGCAACGAGCCAATATGGAATTAGCGGAAAATGTTTTTCGGGTTGCCAGAATAAAGTATGATGCCGGGGTGGGATCAAATATAGAGGTGGTAACTGCTGATGCCTCGTTTACGGAGGCCCAAACAAATTATTATAATGCTTTATATGCGGCTCTGGTCGCTAAAGTTGACTTAGAAAAAGCTTACGGCAAGTTACTAGATTTTAAATAAGTACCTGAAACTATTTTCAAATGAAAAATATATATCTATCATCAATTACAAGTGTTGCACTGTCAGTGTTCCTAATGGCCTGCGGAGCAAAAAATGAGGAATCAATTGAAACACTGATTGCAAGTGGAAACATCGAGAGCATTAGGGCAAAGAGATCCGAACTCACAGAAATGCAGAAATCTTTGGAATCTAGAATTAAGACACTTGACTCTGCAATAAGTGCAAAAGATGACAATAAAAAGCTTCCATTGGTAACTACTTTTCGAGCGAAGGTGGAAAACTTTGACCACTATGTGGAGTTGCAAGGCGATGTGACTACAAAGCAAAATGTATTGATTTACCCCGAGGTAGCAGGTTTGCTTCAGTCTGTGCGTGTGAAGGAAGGCCAACAGGTCAATAAGGGACAGCTGCTGGCAACTATTGATAATGGAGGGTTGAATAACCAGCTTGAACAAATGAAAACCCAATTGGCTTTGGCAAAGACTACCTTTGAGAAGCAGGAAAAGCTTTGGGCGCAAAAGGTTGGTTCAGAGATTCAATACTTGCAAGCGAAGGCCAATTATGAAGCACAAGAAAATGCAGTGGCCCAGATGGAAAGTCAACTCGATAAGTTTAGCATCAGAGCGCCCTTCTCAGGAATTATTGATGATGTGATAAAAGATCAGGGTACTATTGTTTCGCCAGGTCCGGGGTCGGAGGTTTTTAGAATAGTGAATTTGTCCGAAATGTACATTGAGGTCTCTGTTCCGGAGGCTTACTTAGGATCGGTAACACCTGACAAGAAGGTGAAGGTATACTTCCCCATCTTGAATAGAACAATTGAATCCAAAGTTCGTCAAACAGGCAACTACATTAACCCTAACAATAGGTCTTTTTCGGTGGAGATTCCTGTACCCAATATTGATGGCATGATCAAGCCAAACTTGACGGCAAAGGTGCAGATCAATGACTATCGAAACGAAAAAGCAATCTTAATACCGCAAAGTATTATTTCTGAAAATGCAGAGGGAGAGCAATACACTTATGTGGCTACTAAAATCAATGGGGACAACGTAGGGGTGGCAGTAAAAAATATCATACAAACTGGGCGGACCCAAGGTGATTTTATTGAAGTGCTGTCTGGTATTGAGGATGGGGCAGATGTAATTCGCGAAGGGGCTCGCAGTGTGAAGGACGGGCAGGAGATAAAAATTCTAACAAAGTAATCTATGAGTAATCAAGATAACAAAGTAGACAAGGAGTTTAAGTTAGCCTCTTGGGCAATAGATAACCCATCAGTTATCTATGTGATGATCGGTTTGTTCTTCTTCATAGGACTATCGTCTTATTTCGCTATGCCGAGAGAAGACTTTCCTGAAATTAAGGAAACAAAAATCTATATCAGCACACCATACCCTGGCAATACAGCAGAGGATATCGAGCGACTTATTACGGATCCTATCGAGGACCAGATAAAGAACGTAAGCAATGTGGTTGAAATCACTTCTACGTCTCAAGAGGATTATTCTATTATCACAGTCGAATTTGATGAAGACATTACTGTAGAGGCTGCCAAGCAGAAGGTAAAAGATGAGGTGGATGTTAAGAAAGCCGGAGAGGATTGGCCATTATTCAATGGTGCCAAGGTTGAGCCTAATGTTTTTGACTTGAATCTCTCTGAGGAGATACCCATCATGAATATCAACATTGCGGGAGATTATCCCGTGGATAAACTTAAAGAGTTTGGTGAGTACCTGGAGGATGAGATTGAGGATCTATCTGAGATAAAAGAAGTCAACATTAGGGGAGCACAGGAAAAAGAAGTTGAAGTAGCGGTTGATGTTTACAAAATGATGGCAGCCAAGGTGAGCTTCGATGATGTACTGAAGACCATTGGTAATGGCAACATGACCATGTCTGCGGGCAACCTTAAGACGAGTGGGCAGCGAAGGACAATTAGGGTCTTGGGAGAGATTGAAGAGCCCAATGATCTTAATGACTTCGTGGTGAAGACCGAAAATAATTCCCCTGTTTACCTAAAGGATATTGCGAAAGTAACTTTCAAAGAAGAGGACAGGAGCACCTTTGCCAGAGAATTTGGACATAGCGTAGTCATGCTTGATGTGAAAAAGCGCGCAGGCAAAAACATGATAGAGGCTGCGAATAAGATAAGGGGAATTATTGCTGATGCACAGGCGGATTATTTTCCACAAGACCTCAGTATCACTATATCAAACGATTCATCTTCAAGAACACTCAATCAAGTAGATGATCTTGTAAACAATATCATTTTTGGTATTCTTCTGGTAGTGACCGTGCTCATGTTTTTCTTAGGATTTAGAAACGCACTATTTGTAGGTTTTGCGATACCAATGTCAATGTTCATGTCGTTTATGATCCTTTCGACACTTGGATACACCCTCAATACGATGATCCTCTTCGGGTTGATTATGGGTCTTGGTATGCTTGTGGACAATGGTATTGTGGTGGTGGAGAACGTTTATCGCCTGATGGAAACGGAGGGAATGTCAAGAATAGAGGCAGCCAAAAAAGGAATTGGTGAAATAGCATACCCGATCATCATTTCTACCGTAACTACAGTAGCGGCTTTCGTGCCACTAGGTTTGTGGCCAGGGATATTTGGTCAGTTCATGATCTATTTTCCGATTACGCTGTCGGTTGTCTTAGGCTCTTCTCTTTTTGTCGCCATTTTTATGAACTCCATGCTTGTCTCAAAGTTTATGGAGATTGGAGACAAGGAATTGACGGTGAAGCAGCTGGTTCGCGTGACGATAATTTTTGTTGGCTTTGGCGCATTCATTCTATTTTTTGGTGGCGCAGTGAGAGGATTAGGAACCCTGATGATTCTCACCTCAATTCTATTATGGGTGTATAAGTATGGAATTAAGAAATTGGCTAATCGATTTCAGAGAAGCACGTTGGTCAAGTTTGAAAACATGTACGAGCGCAGAATTGTACATGCATTGCGAAAGAGTAACGTGTATTGGTACTTTGGCTTAACGGTACTAATGTTATTCGCTGCTTTCATATTCTTTGGAATGTCGGTGGGAGCAGGAAGAACGAAGATTGAATTCTTTCCTGATAATACACCAAATCAGATTATTGTTTACATAGAGTATCCACAAGGAACTGCTATAGAGAAAACAAACAAGATTACGACAGAAATAGAACAACGTGTGTATGCAGTGCTCAATGATCCAGAGTATATGGATGGAGACAGGAATTTCTTAGTAGAATCTTCAGTTTCCCAAGTTGGAGAAGGGGCTGGTAATCCTCAGACGGACGGTGGATCTGCGGCTGAAATGCCACACCGGGGCAAGATCACTGCATCTATGCGAGAATACAAATATAGGAGGGGTAAGGATTCTGAGGCACTGAGAAAAAAAGTGCAAGAGGCCTTGAAGGGGATTTATCCCGGTGTAGCTATTTCTGTAGAAAAGGATGCAGCAGGTCCCCCTGCAGGATATCCGATCAATATAGAAATTGAGGGAGACGATTATGATCAACTAATCGCGACTGCAGAGAACATGAGAAACTTTATCAACACAAAGAATATTCCCGGAATTGAGGAGCTGAAAATTGACGTGAACAAAAGTAAACCTTCCATGCAGGTTGTAGTTGATCGCAAGAAGGCAGGGGAGTTGGGAGTCGCGGTTGGCCAAGTGGGTAGTCAATTAAGACGATCACTGTTTGGAGAAAAAGCTGGGATTTATAAAGAGAATGGAGAAGATTACGATATCAACGTACGTTTCGATGAGGACATCAGGTATAATACTAGCGCACTATTTAATCAAAACATCACATTTAGAGATCAATCATCTGGTAAGATTAAGGAGATACCTGTTTCGGCAGTAGCCTCGCAGAAAAATACTTCAGGCTTTAGTGCGATTAAGCATAGGGATACTCGCAGGGTAGTTACTGTCTACTCAGGTTTGCAGCCGGGCTTTACCGATGCTGGTGCAATCGTTGCGGACATCCGTAATGAGATGGAAGAATTCAAAGATTTGCCAAGTGGAGTAAGGATAGATTATACCGGACAGATAGAAGAGCAAAATAAACAAATGGCGTTTTTGATTGGTGCATTCTTTTCAGGATTGGGATTGATCATGTTGATTTTGGTATTTCAGTTTGGGAGTATTTCCAAGCCTTCCATCATCATGTTGGCAATCTTCCTCAGCTTCATAGGTGTATTTGGTGGATTGATGCTCACTGGCTGGTCATTTGTAATCATGATGACGATGATGGGTATTATCTCATTGGCTGGAATTGTGGTAAACAATGGCGTGGTATTGTTGGATTATACACAACTTCTCATTGACAGGAAGAAACAAGATAAAGGGATGTCGAAAGGGGAAATGTTGACCAAGGAAGAAGTAAGGGACTTGATCGTGAAAGGCGGTAAAGCAAGGTTGCGTCCAGTGTTGCTTACAGCTATAACAACTGTACTCGGGTTGATTCCTTTGGCCATAGGCCTAAACGTGGATTTCTTTTCACTATTCACCGAATTCGATCCTAAAATCTACATTGGTGGGGACAATGTAATATTTTGGGGGCCATTGGCATGGACGGTGATCTTCGGTTTAATCGTTGCTACATTCCTTACATTGATTATTGTGCCAGTACTATTTACAATTGTGTATAGAATCAAATACTGGTTTTATGCACGGAAGACTTCATCTAGTGCTAGCACGAGTGTGGTGATGGAGCCTGCAATATAGCGTGCCTAACTTTATTAATGTAGAATGATTGCTGGGCTCAAAGTTTAGCAATCATTCTAATCTTTACCATGAACAAAGTATTTGTGATATTGATTTTCTTGGGTTTGTTGTTGGCAATCGATTGGTATGTTTATCAGGGCGCTACGCTGGCATTGAAGAATGCTTCCACACTGACGCAGTCTATCGTAAGGTATTCTTACTGGGGAATAACAACTATCACTTTTAGCATAATCTTAATTTACAATTTTGGGAATCCATACTGGATGCAGGGCACATCCAGAAATATGATCTTCACCGGAATTTTTATTAACTATTTTTCAAAACTATTTTCTGTTTTACTCCTGCTATCTGGTGATTTAGTGAGGGCAGGACAATGGATTGTGTCTTTATTTCAAAATCCAGAGCCGTCAAATGTTGGTCAAGCCATCCCTCGATCTGAATTTCTTGCAAAAGTAGCCATGGCATCTGCTGCCATACCTTTTGGCGCTTTTACGTACGGAATTATTTCAGGGGCACATGATTACAGGGTCAAGCGACTCACAGTAAACTTGCCCAATCTGCCCAAGTCCTTTGATGGAATTCGAATAGGTCATATTTCAGATATCCATACTGGGAGTTTTTTCAATAAGACTGCAGTCAAGGGAGGTGTGGAAATGATGCTTAGCGAGAAGCCTGACCTGATACTCTTTACCGGAGATCTCGTTAATAATAAAGCTTCGGAAGTATCGGAATATTTTGATGTATTTGAAAAGTTGAGGGCACCCTATGGCGTGTACTCCGTGACCGGCAATCATGACTATGGCGACTATCATAGTTGGGAGAGTGCTGCTGCAAAGTCACGCAACTTTGAGGATCTAATCAGGGCTCATAGGGAGTTGGGTTTTGATCTCCTGATGAATGAGAATAGAATACTTGAACAGGGTGGAGATAAGTTAGCAATTATTGGAAATGAAAATTGGGGAGCCGGGCGCTTCTCTAAATATGGAAAATTAGATATCGCCTATAGGGGTACAGAAGATGCAGCAACCAAATTACTATTGAGTCACGACCCTAGCCATTGGGATGCACAAGTACGCAAGGAATTTCCTGATATTGACCTGATGTTCGCTGGGCACACGCATGGGTTTCAATTTGGTGTAGAGATAGGAGGTTTTAAGTGGAGCCCTTCACAGTACATCTATAAGCAGTGGGCGGGATTGTATTCTGAAAACAACCAACATCTCTACGTCAACAGAGGCTTTGGTTTTCTTGGTTACCCAGGTCGGGTTGGTATTCCTCCCGAATTGACTGTCATCCAGTTGAAGCGTGCTTAGTCGACTTTCTGAATGTAGGAGGAGGGTGTCTTTCCTGTAAACTTCTTAAATATTCTGTTAAAATTTGAAGTGTTGGAGAAACCGACTCGGAAACATACTTCCTGCATACTTCGCTCTTTGCCAATTAGTAATCTACAGGCATTGCTCACACGTACTTCATTCAAAAAATTGGTGTAAGTTTTTCTAGTTCGAAGTTTAAAATACCTACAGAATGCTTCGGTAGAAAGATTCGCGACTTTGGCTACCTCATCAATGTATATTTTTCGGTGGCTTTCATTGAATGTGAATTGAAGGATGTCATTCATTCGCTTCCCTTCGGAGTTAGAAAAGGCAAGTGGTGATGAGACTCCCAACTTGCGGACCTCATTGGACTTGGTGAGTGAATTAAGAATTTCAAAGAAGGCAAGAATCTTATCAAGTCCACCGACAACATCTAAGGTTGACATCAGATTTATCACAGTGTCTTTGGTGGTGCCTTCCACCCGGAGGCCAAGCTTTGCAAGATCCATGAAAGCCCGCAGCTCACTAAGCTCATCTAATTGCCAAAAATCTTCGCCAAGGTATTTTTCATCGAAGAATACTGACTTCGCTATTGCCTTAGTTGACGCATTTGCGTGGTAATAAACCTCATCATTTCTGAATACGTGGGCCTGGTTACTTCCGATTATATATAGCTCGCCTGGCTGAAAGCGACCTACATAGTCTCCTACAATTAGGGTACCCTCACCCTGCACAATCCACATGATTTGCGCCTCATGGTGTTGATGCAGCTTGTCGTAAAAGTGATCAACCACATCATCTTGCACTCTAAAGGCTTCTCTCTTGGTTTGAGGAACTTGAAATGGAACTACTTTCAATTTGTAGACTATATTGATAGCTGATACTTCGATTAAATGCTTAAAGTTGTCAATATAGTATTATTATTGATTATTTTAGACAATATGGGCTGCTAGAGGTTATTGTACTTTTGGGGTAATACTTAAAAAAGAAAGAAAAATGAGCGTACAATGGAAAGGAGTGTTTCCTGCACTCACTAC
Organism: Cyclobacteriaceae bacterium; assembly: GCA_040216915.1. Classification (GTDB taxonomy): domain Bacteria; phylum Bacteroidota; class Bacteroidia; order Cytophagales; family Cyclobacteriaceae; genus ELB16-189. The sequence goes on along the minus strand of JAVJOD010000006.1, from coordinate 372,198 downwards.
AAAATTTACCAGTGATGATAAACTTGATTTTGACCTCTTTGAAAAGAACCTAAAGGCACAGCTGAGCGCAGAGGTAGATGGTGTGATTTTAGGCGGTACCCTAGGTGAGTCCAGCGTTTTGAATAATGAAGAGAAGTTTGACCTCGTAAAGTTTACGGTTGATAAGGTAGACGGGAAGGTTCCGGTAGTCATGAATATCGCAGAAGGCAGCACCAGAGAGGCGGTGAAGTTGGCAGCTGAAGCTGAGAAATGCGGGGCAAAAGGTTTGATGATGCTGCCACCTATGCGTTACAAGTCAGACCACAGAGAAACGGTAGCTTTTTATCATGCGGTTGCCGATTCTACGCCACTTCCAATAATGGTTTATAATAATCCTGTCGATTACAAAATTGAAGTGACCTTGGACATGTTTGCGGAACTTGCCGAGAAGCAAAATATTCAGGCGGTAAAAGAGTCTACAAGGGACGTCTCCAACGTAACCAGGATGGTTAATAAATTCGGGGATCGATTTAAGATATTATGTGGTGTTGATACGCTTGCCATGGAGGAATTGGTATTGGGAGCAGATGGTTGGGTTGCGGGATTGGTTTGTGCCTTTCCAAGAGAAACGGTAGCTATTTTCAAGTTGGTCAAAGAAGGTAAGTACCAGGAGGCACTAAAGATTTATAGATGGTTTCTACCTTTGTTGGAATTAGACATTCATCCAAAGTTGGTTCAGTATATCAAGTTAGCTGAAGCAGAAGAAGGTATCGGTTCTGAATATGTGCGCGCACCACGATTGACACTTGTAGGGGAGGAGAGAGAAAGAATACTAAAAATTATTCGAGAAGGTATTAAATCACGCCCTAACTTGCGTTGAGAAATTTTGAATTTAAACACCACAGTCATGTCATTTAAAGATGCTACAATAAAGGAAGTTGAATCTGCTGTTCAAGAGGCTCACGTAGCTTTTTTATCCTATAAGAACCTTCCGGGAAAAAAGAGAGCACAATTTCTTCGTGCGATTGCAGATGAGATTGAGGCACTCGGTGACGAGCTTGTGAAGACCGCAATGAGTGAAACAGCCTTACCAGAAGCCCGCATCATTGGTGAAAGAGGTAGGACAACTGGTCATTGCAGGATGTTTGCCGACCTGGTGGAGGAGGGCTCCTGGGTGGAAGCGCGAATCGATACTGCAATTCCGGATCGTGCACCTGCTCCGAAGCCAGACATTAGGAAAAAAATGGTTCCGCTTGGACCAGTGGTGGTTTTTGGTGCTGCCAATTTTCCACTTGCTTACTCCACCGCTGGTGGCGATACAGCTTCTGCCCTAGCTGCAGGGTGCCCAGTGATCGTAAAGGCGCACCCAGCCCACGCCAATACTTCTGAACTTGTTGCCAAAGCAATAAATAAGGCGATGGCTTCATGTGGTATTGCAAAAGGGGTATTTCAACACCTGCACGGTGCGAGTTTTGAGGTGGGACAGGCACTGGTGAAGAATCCTCATGTTAAAGCGGTTGGTTTCACAGGGTCATTTGTTGGTGGCAAGGCGTTATTTGATATAGCCAATCAGCGTGCCGTGCCAATACCTGTCTTTGCTGAAATGAGCAGCATAAACCCAGTCATTCTATTGCCGGAGACACTACAAAAGAGCTTTGAGTCAACCGCTGCAATGCTGGCAGGTTCAATCACACTTGGGGTAGGACAGTTTTGTACGAATCCAGGTTTGATACTAGCGGTTGACAATGATGCACTAAATAACTTTATAAAACATCTCTCGAGTCATATCAACAAGTCATTGCCCGCGGAGATGCTGCATGATGGGATTTCTGCGAATTATGTGAAGCAGATGGCTAAATCACTAGCGCAAAAGGGAGTGAAGTTAGAGATGCAAGCTGAAGCAGAGTCGAAAAAGGGAGATGCGAATAGTGGGCGACCTACGGTTGCTTCTACTCAAGCTTCGGAATTCCTAAACAACCCCTCTTTGGCAGAGGAAGTATTTGGGCCCTTCTCTTTAATAATCAGATGCAAAGATATGAATGAGTTGAATGCTGTGGTAAGCCACTTGCATGGCCAGCTTACAGCCAGCATCATCGGTGATGAACAAGAAGTAAAAAAATATTCAAGCCTCACAAATGTTCTTACTGAAAAGGCCGGAAGACTCATCGTTAATGGTGTCCCTACCGGTGTAGAAGTTTGTCCTTCACAAAACCATGGTGGCCCTTTTCCTGCTACTACTGACTCAAGGTTTACAGCAGTGGGAACGGACGCAATCAAGCGATTTGTGAGACCTGTTGCTTTCCAGAATTTTCCGGATGCATTACTTCCCGCAGAGCTTCAGGATGCGAACCCACTGGATATTTGGAGATTGTACAATAACGAGTGGAAGAAGTAGTTGTTTATTGCAAAGGCGCTATGTCGCGAAGGTCAATCCCTTTGCCATTAATCTTATGACTAAGACTTTTTTTTGCATCGATGCCCACACGTGTGGCAATCCTGTACGACTAGTAGCAGGTGGCGGACCCCTATTAACGGGAGCCAATATGAGTGAGAAGAGGCAGCACTTCTTGCGTGAGTTTGACTGGATCAGGAAAGGGCTAATGTTTGAGCCTAGAGGGCATGACATGATGAGTGGAAGTATTCTCTACCCGCCCTCAGACCCAGCAAATGATATTGGGGTACTTTTTATCGAGACAAGTGGTTGCCTTCCCATGTGTGGTCATGGTACCATTGGAACCGTTACCATTGCCATTGAGCAAGGACTTGTTATTCCAAAAGTACCTGGAAGGTTGAACCTGGAAACACCGGCTGGTATTGTTCAAATCGAATACAAGCAGGAGGGCAAAAAAGTAAAATCTGTAAAGCTCAGAAATGTCAAGGCTTATCTGGCCGCAGAGAATATATCTGCTGTATGCCCGGATTTGGGAGAGTTGATGCTGGATGTTTCATACGGAGGTAATTTCTATGCCATCGTAGATCAGCAAAAGAATTTCAAAGGCATCGACAGTTATACAGCTGACCAACTGATCAGCTGGAGTAGGGCCTTGCGTGACGACATCAACAAAAAGTATGAGTTTGTGCATCCTGAAAACCCAACGATCAACAGATGCAGCCACATCTTGTGGACGGGGGAACCGCTTGAATCGACTTCTACTGCACGTAATGCTGTCTTTTATGGAGATAAGGCAATAGATCGATCCCCATGTGGAACGGGTACCTCTGCAAGATTGGCACAGTGGTATGCCAAAGGCAAGCTGAGGCAAGGTGAGCCATTTATCCACGAGAGTATAATAGGCTCAAAGTTTATTGGAAAAATAGAAGAGGTGACCGAATTGAATGGAAAGCCTGCCATAATACCTAGTATAGAAGGTTGGGCAATGGTGACAGGTTACAATACGATCATCATTGATGATGATGATCCATATGCACATGGTTTTCAAGTAATCTGATGGGAAAAAGTATCGGAATTGTCGGAGGCGGAATCATTGGCCTCACTACAGCATACTATCTAACAAAAGCAGGACACAAAGTCACCATTCTCGACAAAGGCTCGATGGATGAAGGATGCTCTTTTGGAAATGCCGGTATGATAGTGCCCAGCCATTTTATTCCACTGGCTGCACCAGGGATGATTGCCAAAGGAGTGAAGTGGATGTTCAATTCGAAGAGTCCTTTCTATGTGAGACCAAGGCTAAGTGCTGATCTGCTAAGGTGGGGCTACCTATTTTATAAGAGCGCTACCGCTGAAAAAGTAGAAAAGGCGATACCAGCACTTAAGGAGTTGAGCCTATTTAGCCGATCTTGCTATCAGGAGTTGTCCAAGGAGTTACCATTCGATTTTGGATATCAAGAGCGAGGCTTGATGATGCTGTACAAGACAGAGGAGGCCGAGGAGGAAGAAAGGGAGACGGCACACCTTGCCGCCAAGCACGGCATTGATGCGCATATCTTGCATTCTGACGAGATTCAAAAGCTCGAACCTGATGTACGGGTAAACGCGCGCGGGGCCGTCTTCTTTCCTGGAGATGCGCACCTTGTTCCACAATTGCTGTTGTACAATCTGAAAAAACACTTATTGGAGCTGGGTGTAAATGTTGTTACCAACACTGAGGTCGTTGATTTTGATCTCGATAATGATTTGATTCAATCGGTCCACACTACCAGCGGCCACTACTCATTTGATGAGATCATACTAGCCACTGGGTCGTGGTCTGGAAAGGTTGGGAAAAAGTTATCACTTGTCCTGCCCATGCAGGCGGGAAAGGGTTACAGTTTTACCCTCGAGCAAGTTGATAAGAACATTAGAATCCCATCCATTTTTATTGAAGCCAGGGTGGCAATTACGCCCATGGGCAATGCGCTTCGATTTGGAGGTACGATGGAGATAGTGGGAGTAGACCATACAATCAACATGAATAGGGTTAAGGGCATCGTAGATTCGATTCCATCATACTATCCCGATATGAAAGTGCAGTTGCCTTCGAAGGATAAAGTTTGGCACGGATTGAGGCCTTGTACACCCGATGGCTTGCCCTACATTGGTAGGGTGCCGAACATAAAAAATCTCATTGTAGCCACTGGCCATGCCATGTTGGGCCTTAGCCTTGCTCCCGGAACGGGAAAATTAGTATCTGAAATTTTGGATGGTGGCCCAAAATCTGTGGAATGTTCAGCTTTTGATGCCAATAGATTCAATTAGTTTTTGTGCGCTGGTGGACAGCAATTCTCAATATCGGATGTTTTGAAAAGCCGGCATTCGAATTAGTCAACCAAATTGGCTTATTTTCATGGCAAGTTTATTGAATAGTGATGATTCAAAATCATTCCTTCTATGTTCAAGAATAACCTGAAAATTGCCTTCCGCGCCTTACTCAAGCAAAAGACCTATGCCATTATTAACATCGCAGGATTGGGTGTTGGTGTAGCTAGTTGTTTGTTAATTGCCCTGTTTGTTCAGAATGAATTTTCGTATGACAATTTCTTTAAGGATTCTGAACAGCTACATAGAATGGTTCTGGAAAGAAAGTATCCAGATCATTCTACGAACTACGCGCTTGTCCCACACTCTTTTGCCAATGTTGCAGTGGCCGATTATCCAGAGGTACTAGAATCAACAGTACTGGTTGGGCCATTCGGTAATCCTCTGATTTCTTATAAGAATGAAAGAGACGAGAAGATAGAGTTTGAAGAGAATTTTGTATTTGCTACCGATAGCAACTTCTTTTCACTGTTTAGCTTCAAAATCCTAAAGGGCGATCGGGGCACTTTGTTGGCTAGTGCTAACGATTTGGTGATTACCGAAAGCACCTCACAACGATACTTCGGCTCCGAGGATCCAATTGGCAAAGTAATGACAACACCTTTTGGGGAATTTAAAATTACGGGCGTTTGTGAAGATGTTCCAGGTAATTCGCATCTCAAGTTTGATATGCTTGTGTCTGCTGAAACCTTTCCCTTCTTCAAGGCAGACAACTTCACCGGTTTCTCGGCATACTGCTACTATAAACTACAGCAGGGAATCAATTTGAATGACCTAGAAGAAAAATTTCCCGAAATGGTAGATAGATACGCTGCCGCGCAAATTGAACGTGATCTAGGAAAGTCGTGGGCAGATTACAAGCGGGAGGGAAATGGGTATCGATATTCCTTGCAACCCATTGAAGCCATCCATCTTGATCCAAAAAATTTGGAAGGACAGATTTTGCCTGGAGGAAATAGGACTTCAGTTTATGTCTTGATTTCGGTGGCGATCTTAATATTGTTTATTGCGTGCATCAATTTTACTAATTTGGCGACAGCACGATCTTCTGAACGTGCCAAGGAAGTGGGCGTGCGCAAGACAATGGGGTCTTTTAGACAGCAGCTAATATTCCAATTTCTTACAGAGTCTTTTGTGTTAAGTCTGCTAGGGGTCTCTTTGGCTTTGGTATTCATTCAAATGATGTTACCATACTTTAACAATTTTACTGGTAAAGACTTAGAATTGGTATTTAGTCCGTTGAACACGCTAGTTCTGTTTGGTATCACAGCGATGGTGGGTTTAATGGCAGGTGCGTATCCATCGCTCATTTTGTCATCTTTTAACCCGGTAGTGGTCTTAAAAGGAAACTTTACCGGCCACCAAAAAGGTAAATGGATCAGGAATGGCCTTGTCATCTTTCAATTTTGGATATCTATAGTGCTGATCATTGGTACATTGGTAATTGAACAACAAATGAAGTTTATGCGGGAAAAGTCGATGGGATTTGATAAGGAGCAAACCCTCATCGTAGAGCGAGGCTTTAACCTTAATCCTCAACTTGCAGGGACTTACATTGATGAGTTGAAGCGCTCCTCTGAGATTGTTGAAGCGGCTGGCAGCTTTGCCGTGCCAGGCAGGCAATCTGATTTTCCTGGGTTCCAATTTCAGCCCGAAGGATCATCGGAGATCGTGACGACAAAGGCCATGGTGCTTGGGGATGGATTGGCCGAAATGTTGGGTTTGGAATTACTGGAGGGAAAATGGTTTTCAGAGGTGACGAACGACTCTTTATCTGTCATTCTTAATGAATCTGCTGCTAAGCTTATGAGTGTAGAGGATCCGATAGGACGAATGTTGACCGCAGTCCAGCAAACTCCCAATGGAAATGTAACAACAACCTTTACCATCATAGGCATTGCCAAAGATTTCAATTTTCAATCCCTGCGCGATGAAATCACTCCCCTTGTTTTACAAAGCAATGAAAATTTTGGAGGTGCAATAGGATACGCTATGGCAAAAGTGAGGCCGGGGGAAATCCCCAAAGCAATCGAATTTGCCGAGAATAAATGGAAAGAGTTATTTCCCGATCAGCCATTTAAGTATACATTTTTGGATCAGGATATTTATGCACAGTACGAGGCTGATCAAAGGACAGGAAAACTATTTGCAGTTTTTTCTGGCCTGGCAATTTTTGTTGCTTGCATCGGTCTATTTGCACTTTCATCATACACTGCAAGCTTAAGAACAAAGGAAATTGGTATTAGAAAAGTTTTAGGTGCGAGCGTGGGTAAGGTGCTTGTCTTGCTAGCTTCAGATTTTACCAAGATGGTTTTGATCTCTTTTCTACTGGCAGTACCCATTGCGTGGTACGCGATGGAGAATTGGTGGCTGCAGAATTTTGCCTACCGAATTGAGATCAGTATCTGGACGATCTTTATTGCGGGTGGGGCTGCGTTCTTAGTTGCATGGATCACCGTGAGCTTTCAGTCAATCAAAGCAGCTGTAAAGAACCCGGTTCAATCATTGCGCAGCGAATAAACAAAAAAGCCAGACTCGTGAGCCTGGCTTTTCTTAATCGCGCAAGAAGCATCAGTACCTTCCGCCACCACCGCGGCTATCGCCTCGGTCTTCACGGGGACGTGCCTCGTTTACTGCTAGATTCTTACCCATAAAGTCAAAACCGTTAAGTTCTTCTATTGCCTTTTTGGCAGATGCATCATCGTTCATCTCGACAAAACCAAAACCGCGGCTGCGCTGCGTGAATTTGTCTACGATGATTTTAGCTGAATCGACTTCTCCGTACTGTTCGAAAAGCCCCCTAAGTTCTTCTTCAGATGCCTTCCAGGGAATGTTGGCTACATAAATGTTCATTGTGTTTGAGAAATTAAGTTACAATAATAAAAAACCAACTTCGGCTACCATAAGGCAAGTATAATCCTTGTTATGCATTTGGCGTGGTTAGCTAAACAAAGGTATAATAATTTTCGTGAATTCTGTGAGTGTCCCAAAATGTACGATTTTGATGAAATTCGGATATTCTTACTGGTACGCTGGATGTTTTTCAATAAATCTTGTTAAACTATTGTTGGCCATATTTTGAATCTTCCGCTTCATAAAGGGTGTCCATCCCAGTAAAAGTCCTGGTGCGCCCAGCGCCATTCGGCTCCACTTCCACAAATCAAAACTGTCCCGGTGGGTAATAATCAAATTCTCTTGAAAGCTGAAGAGCGCATTTATTACGTTATGCACTTTTCTGCCTGTACGTGAAAAGGAATAGATAGCCTCCCATTGACATTTTACTATTTCACTACTTTCAGCAAAAAGATTGTGATGCGAAACATTGAGATCGGTAGATGCTTCAACGAGCATGTGCCACATCGCTTTTGCTGCTTTGCCCTTCAAATCCGGAAAGGCAGGATCGCTGAAACTAATGTCTGGATGGTAGCAACCCTGCATTGCTTGCCAGTCCTTTCGTTTGAAAGCCTGGTAAAAGGTGTCGACAAGTTTTTCCTCGCTGCTCACTTCTTATTCTTTACATTAAAATCAAATATATCTGGCCGTGCATAGTGACCGATTACGTCAAAATCCATTTTTGATTTGATGATCTCGTCATGGTCAATTTCCGCATACAAAACTTCTTCCTTGTCGAATACGGGACCTGCTAACACTTGTCCTAATGGAGAGATGATGACGCTGCCTCCCGAGCACATTAATGATGGCTGGTTTTCCAACTCTTTCTGCATTTCTCGTGGGTATTGATCTTTAGTTACATATTGATTGCATCCCAGCACGAAGCAGCGCGCCTCGCAGGCAATATGAGTAAGAGTGGCTTGCCAACTTTGACGGCAATCGGCAGTGGGGGCAAGATATATTTCAATTCCTTGCTCATAAAGGGCCATCCTTGCAAGGGGCATATAGTTTTCCCAGCAAACGAGCCCTCCCATCTTTCCAATTGACGTCTGATACACTTTGAGATCAGATCCATCACCTTCCCCCCATATGATGCGTTCTGCGGCTGTCGGTTTTATTTTCCTGTGTTTTCCAATTAGTTCTCCTTCAGGAGAAAAGTAAATTAGAGAACAATAGAGGGTGTCGCTGACTTTGTCTTTTTCAGTGACGCCTATTACAAGAAACGTTTTTGTCTCCTTTGCCAACTTTGCCAGCTGCACAGTTTCGGGGCCGGGAATTTCAATGGAATTTTCCCAATACTTTAGAAAAAGCTCTCTTCCTTCATTGGTGCGACTCCCCACCACTGTACCAAACGAAAGTCCTCTTGGATATCCGGGTATGAAGACCTCAGGAAATAGAACAAGTCTTGCTCCTGTTTTGGAGGCTTGCTTTACAAGGCTACTAATTTTTTCAATTGTAGCCATCTTATCAAAGATCACAGGTGAGGCTTGAACAACAGCAGCACTAAATTTAGACATCACGGACTATTTGTAATCAAGATAGTCAGTGCAATCGACATGTGAAAGTGGAATCTATGTATTGATTACAGTGTGTCAGTACGCCCGTTCAATGTCTCCACTACCATATACTTTGCTGGTAAGGTTTTTTGTATTGCCTTTATGTTTTACCCAGCCGCTGCCCATGATCTTTGAGTTAAGGTCTTCGCGTACATTTAGTTCTGCATTTCCATTTCCACTCACCACAACCTCGCAACTTTCCAATTCAAAATTGAAGGCATTGAGACTACCGCTACCACTCAGTGATGCCCTGGCCGTAGTGGCATAGCCCTTCAACAGCATATTGCCAGATCCGCTGAGCTCCGCGTTGACCCGCTTACCCTTTATGTCTATGTCCATACCTCCACTTCCGGTTACCCGCAGGTCCAGGTCGTCAGATGCAATGGAGTTCTCTGAGATGATTTTACCACCACCGTTTACCTGTAGAACATTTACTTCCTTCATGCTCACGTAAATTTTTAGAGTGGGATTCACTTTGATATCGTCAATCTTCGACCAAATGCTCTTGCTTGCCGGGTCATTCTTCCTTTCGATGTTGATCATCAGAATCCCATCTTCCACTGTGATTTTCGTAATATCGAGAATATCTTTTAGTGCTTCTGCTCTTACTTCTTGTTTATTGGACTGCTTGATATATACCTCATACTTTGCATTTGCATACACGCCCTTGAATTCAGGTAAGTCAAAGGTTTTTTTTACGACTTGTGCGTAACTCTGGCTAAAAATTAGTACGCCAATCATCATACTGGCTATTCTGGTAAATTGCATAACGGTAGTGGTGTAGATTTTAGGCAAATAACGATGAATTGACAACAAAGGGTCGGATACTACCGGTGAAGGTGCGGGAGCCTCGATAGAAATACTTTATTGGAGTTAAGTAATAGTTGGCTGCTACTTCTTGTTCTTAAACATTGCACGATAAATAAGCACGAAGAGAAGAAGGCCCACGCCCAGGGCTATGAGTACTTGTGGTGTGATAAGGTCAACCGCGTGCATACAAATCTTACTTCTTGACTTGATCCAACCAATCGCCACTTGTGAACCACTTGTCTTGCAGCTGTTTGAGGTAGCCACTTAGCTCTAAGTTCATGATATAGTTCTCAACCAGGTTTAGAAATAGGGGATCTCCGGCTGGCATCGCTACACCAACCGGCTCGATCGAGAGAGGGGAGCCAAGAGTGTAAAAGCCTTCGTTTGGGTTGAGAAGCACAGAGTAGGCACAGATGGCATAGTCCGCTAGAAGTAGATCCACTTCTCCCGTTTTGATCATTTCAAGAGCGAGATCATAGTTGGCAACGGGAGTAATCTTCGCAACTGGTGTCTTTTCTCGCGCATAGATCTCGCTGGTTGAATTTTGAAGCACGGCTATCTTGATGGCCGAATTGTTGATTTCTTGGGGATTGGTTACTGTCCTTAGCGTGATTTCCTTGGTAAGTATCGATTTACCTGAAATCATGTGGGGCCCCTTAAAGGCAATTTTCATATTCCTGTCAGTCGTAATAGTCACGTTAGAGAAAACGATATCCACTTTTCCCTTCTCAAGAGCAGGTAGAAGCTCCGCAAAAGGTATCCGTACAGTTGTTAATTTTACACCCATTTCCTGCGCAAGTCTTGTAGCAATCTCAATTTCATAACCCATGAGTTCACCTGTTGTTGACTCCATAGAAAAGGGTGGCTGTGTGCCACTTGTCCCTACGCGCAGTTCACCAGATTTTTCTATTCTATTTAATATGGTTTGCGCTGTGCAAAAGTGAATTGTAAATAGTGCAAGGATTAGTAAGGGTATTCTTCTCATTTCAGTGGGTTATAAAGTAAACCTATTTTCAGGCTTTAATCTTACATGCAATTCCAATATAGTAGATTAGTTCGACAACGGCCCTAAAGCTTTAGTCTAAATTGGAGTTTAACATCATTTCTGGTATCCCCTAGGATAGCTTCACTGCCCGAACCTATTACGTTCCTGTCGGAGTATTGGGTTCTTGCCCATCGTAGCCATACATCAAGGTGTCTTGAAATTGGGTACTGAACTAAGATGTAACTTCGGATTCCAACTCCGCTGTAAAATGGAAAAGAGTAGGCAAGCCAAACATCCCTTTCATATACGTATTGCCTGTTGTCGTAATCATCCGTATCGAATAGCGCGTACCTTGTGGAGATACTGAGCTTTTTTATCTGGAAGTTTACATCTTGAATAATTGCAAATCCGGAAGAGCTAGATCCGTTCAATGCATAGGTACTATATTGAATTCTTGATTTGAAACTTAGCTCAGGAAGGACTTCGTAGTCTGCATTGAGCCAAAAATTTCTTTTTATTCCAGGACCGTTTTCAAAAAGCGTTGTGGTGGAATAGTTTCTGATTTTCGTTTCTTCTCTTGCTTGAAGGAAGAGTGTCAGTTGTTTATTGGGTGTAATGGCGAATCGCACTAACCATTCAGAACCATGTGATGGAGCGTAGCCTCTAAACCTTAGCCAAGGAAATCTGAAGATATCCAAGTAGCCAGCCAACTCGTATTTAGGTGTGAATTTGTATTTCCAACCCATGTAGTAGCCATGCTCGTTTTGAGGTGTACTGTTTTCTGCCACTGCATTGCTATAAAATGAATAGAAATCCGGGTCGAATCTTCTATACATTAGTGAGAGGTCGAATTGGGAAGTCAAGCTTGTCAACATTCCAATTGTTGCAGCATTGCCGTGCCCAATGGTTTTGGCTAGTTCGGTGAAGAATGTATGGTTTTGCCAAGAGTAATTAATGAACATGCTGGCATTTGTGTTATTGGAACCGTTGAATGCAAATTGATTGTACGGCCGGGTTCTTGGCTTCACCGGAATATTGAATTGCGTGTGATGTAATATTACTCCGGCATCAAATGATCTTTTCTGATACGAAATCACAAGACCCGCATTATATTCGGCAAGCGACTTCCTGTTTATCAATTCGGACGCGGTGCGATGCAGTCCACTGGAGGCTATAGAACTCAAAGTTGTTCCGGTGCTGTCTTGTAATGTGTTGCCATCCTTTGATACCCGCGAAGCAAAACTGCTGATTGACAAGGCCTTTGTTATCTCAAGTGAGGCACTAGCTCCTCTAAAAAAGCCGAGCTCACTTAGAGACGTGTATGGAATAAAACCAATATTGCTCCGTCTAATCGTGGTGATTGGTTCAGCGCTTTTGCCCACCCCGAAGCCTCCACCGAGTACCAGGCCTTGACCAAATTGAATTTGATAGTCTCCCACAATGATATTCTTTAGCCTCCCCTTGTTGAGGAATTGAGCGTGTGCAGAGGTATAATCGAAGCCGAGTTGGGTAGCCGTCCAATCAAATCGTTCCCCGGCATCTTTCTCTAATGTGAAGCCCAAGCTGAAATCGTTGGTTCGTGCGATGCGAAACCTGGTGTAGAGGTTGTCAGGCGATCCCGCATATCCTGATGAGGCTGAGGCATCATTTCGATGCCCCGCTTTTTGCTCAATAGTTCTCGCATGACGCATAATTAAGTAATTGTTGTCTTCTGTAATAATTCTTTCGAGGAGTGGGGTGTTGGATTTGTTATCTTCTCCTACAGTAACAAATGGAGATAGTTTTTTTATAGTTGGCTGATCAAATCCAGGAATAACTTGTAGTTCCAAAATTGAAATGAACTTACCTTGTGCTTCTCGGTACTCAAAGAACTCACTCAATTGGCTTTCATTAAGAATATATATTTGCCTGAGCTGCTCCTCTGACACGGAGTTTAGATCAAAGGGATTTGAAAGGATCTGCGCCAGATTTTCATAAAGTTCGCTGTAGTTTAGGTCAAGGTCTTGTGCTGGGAAGAGATCATCGGCCAATTTCTCCAGGTCAATATTTTCCTTCTGAATTTCTTGACCAAAAGTTTTAATCATAACGAGACAGAACGCCACTATGATCCAGCTGAGTTTCATTTCCGAGGTTTGATTAAGTATCCTACTGAGGCTTGATGACTCACATTCATATCTGGGTTGAATTGCAATGCATAGTCAATCTTTAGCCTGCTGCCACTGTAACCAATGCCAGAGAAGAACCTGGTAGGATTGAGATTGGCTCCTGCTCTGAATTGAATTTTTTTGTAAATACTAAATTCGACACCGGCCCTGATGGTAGGTTTATGTACAATATCTTTTTGTACCTCGGAAGAAATGCTTGTCTTCTCGGATGGACGAAAACGGAATCCAACCGTTAATTTGACAGGTAGTTTTTCTTCATCTACAGTCTTTAACTTGGGCTGGTTGAGATTGATTATGTACGCTCCAATCGAGAAGTTTTTACTTAACTCTGCTATACCGCCAAGGTCAATCCCAACCGCAGAATGAGTGCCGAAGCCTTCCGCGCTGTACTGAATATAGTTTATCTTGATACCCAGTGAGCCAAGACCGAAACGATTACTGAGGCCAAGAGACAACATTTGCTCATTGTAAAGATCGTCCCCAAACCTAAATAGACCCAATCCTGTTGTCACAAATTTGAATGGCATAACTATGCCTGCTGCAGCACGATTTGCCCCTTGAAGATTTGGATTGACTTCATAGGCGAAGATCGAGGTGAAGGCAGTAGCTTCGCTCAGACCGCCAATATTGTTAAACAGTGACCATTCTTTAGTGAGTGCTGCGGTACTGTAACCTACACCAGCACCTTCCGCACTCATCAACGCAGAGCCACTTTGTGCCAGGAGTACGTGAGATACTACTGAAATCGAAACGAATGCCAGGAGAGATCTTAAAGCCATAAGGTCGGGGCAGTCAGCAATTCTAATTTATCGAACTGAGGAAAATCAATTTTTTCAACTATAGGAAAAGCCTTAGATAATCTTTGATTTGACGCTAATTTTAAGGTTTTTTGAATCTTTATTCCTGGTTATTACTTAGATGATTTGAGGTATGAGGTGGCATACTACTCTTACTACGTTAGTCCTATTTGGTGGCGCATTGATGCTAAATGGTCAGCCTACTGATTCAATCACCTATTATTCCTCAGGAGATGTGAAGGCCAGGGGAACTTATCTTAACGGCAAGCGGCAGGACATTTGGACATTTTACTATCCCGATGGTGAACGAAACGCTATTGAGCCTTACAATAATGGCGTCCTTGATGGCGAAGTGAAATACTTTTATCCGTCAGGTAAACTACAGGCTGTAGAAAACTGGCGTAGTGGAGTGATGGAAGATTCTGCATTTTACTATCATCAGAATGGTGTCATTGACAAGAAGGGTCTGTTCAAGCAGAGCAGCTATGAGGGGCAATGGCTTCACCACTTTGAGAGTGGCGTGCTTGAAAGAGTGATTTCCTATCACAATGGAATACCTCATGGCACAACCCTGGTCTACAACGAGAACGGTACCCTTATTCAACGTGGGGCTTATAACAGTGGTAAGGAAGCAGGCGAGTGGATGTTTTTTTCTGATTCAGGAGAATTGCAATTTAAAGGAAGTTATGATGAGGGAAAACCAGTTGGGACCTGGTATAAGTACGTGAGAGGTAAAGAGAAGATCTACAAAAAGTATTGAGGTCAAAATTCCTTCTTAATGTTGAAAAAGAATCCTCTGTTTCCTTCGCGAGTGAAGCTGTACTCAAATCGAAGTACAGTATCGTACCAGGTTACTACATCAATTCCCCCACCTACGCCAATGAGAAAACGATTAGAGAGTCTGTTGTTAATTGCCATTTCTTCGTAGAGGGGAAAGTTCTCGACATATCCGACATCAGCATATCCTTTGAGGTAAATGGCGAGAGGAAAATAACTGAACTGTTCACCCAGCGGACTTGAAAAATGCCAACCCTTACTAAATATTTTCTTTTTGATTGTAGATTTATTGAGGAAGAATCGAGAGCCCTCAATCAGGGATACTTCATAGCCTCTCAAGAATTGTCTTCGATATCCCAGTGCGTTGTACAATGAGTACGGCTGCGACTCAGGAGTGCTAAGGTACAGTGAGGTGAAATTGGAGAAGTAGTACCCATGATTGAGATCGAGGTACCTGGCGTGAATGAGGTTGATTTCAAATTGGTCCACGTCACTGCTGATACCCAATCCAATCTTTTTAAGGTAGATATTTGAGTATTGCCCCTTTAGGGGATAAGCGACCACATCGCGGTGCTCAGAATTGAAAGAGTAGGTGAGCGCTTCAAATTCCTGATGGGTTTGCCCCCCTGAATAGTAATTTGGATTTAAAAAAGCTACAGTATCGGCTACATCTGAGTTCCGATATTCAATTCCTATGCTGTGTCTGTCGTAGAATGATTTCCTGTAAGTGTATGTAATGCCAAATACTCTCGAAGTGCGGAGCACACTTTGTGACTTTAGAAATTCAAGACTGTGATCATTTGTAAAGTAGGATAGGTTTTTGGGTTGTGCGTAGGAGAATAAGAATGAAAGACCTTGTTTTTGCTTCTTGTCGAGATTAGGAATTGAATAGGCCAGGTCAAATCGTCTGGAAAATCCGAACTGAGCAGTCAGTCGAAGCGTTTCGTTGCGACCTCTAAAATTATATTTGTAGAGCCTCACTCCATAGTTGACTCTTCTGAGATCGTGGTTGTAAGTTTGCCACCATTCGTTAAAGTTTCGATCTGACAATTCGAAAATAGGCACTGGAAACAAATACCAGCGCTCAGTTACTTCCACCAGTAAATCAATTTGTGAGTCGGAGATGGCAATTGAGCGGACCTCTACGGTATTAAAGAGCCTTAAGTTGTAGATTTTGTTTTCGTCCTGTGACAAGATGGTGGGCAGCAATTGTGTTCGTACGGTATCTCCCGGTTTAAGCGTGAGTTCTCGCAGTATAATCCGGTCTAGTGTCTTCTTGTTGCCAACGATAAGAATTCGGTTGACGTCCACCAGCTTTGACTGTGTAGTGTCCGTGTAGGAGAGGAGCGTATTGCTTTTTGCTTTTCGATCATTGGAGTTTTGAGCGAGGAGGTAAGTGGAGAACCCAAACGAGATAGTAAAGACTATAATCACCAACCGCACCTGCATACCAAATATGCTCTTTAGTATTATTTTACTTTTCCAATACTGAGGGATTACGCTTCGCCCAAACAATAATTAAGATACCTACAATTACAAGTGGGATACTTAGTATTTGACCCATATTAAGCGCCAGGTCATCTTCAAAGGCTACCTGATTTTCCTTCAAGAACTCGTAGAAGAATCTTAATGACCAAAGCACGATCATGAAGATTCCAAAAATGATGCCTGTTTGCGTTTTTTCTTTTTTGATCGACCATATCCAAAAGAGCAAAGCAAAGAGCAGGAGGCAAGAAATTGACTCATACAACTGTGCTGGATGACGGGCTATGCCGAAAGTGCTGACCTTGGCAACTAAGCTTCCTGATTTTTCCTGGTATAGCTCGTATTTCAGTTCATGGGTGGTAGGTTCATAGACGTACTCTCCAAGTCTGGATAAATAATACTTCACTCCTGACCTAAGGAATTGTTTGGCTCCCATTTCCTGAACCTCAGGTTTGAAGAAAATATAGAGATTGATCGGTACGCGGCCGTTTACTCCTTTTGGAAGAGAATCATTTTTAGCAATAGTCAATGACTCAACGAGACTTGGCCCAAATTGATCACTTGTTATCGCTTGTGCGGGTCTGCTAATAAAGACAACCCCGGCAGGGCCATTGGTAGGCTTACCGATAATTTCCGAGTTGAAAAAATTTCCAAACCTGATGAGGCAACCTGTGAGTGCGACTACAATCACAATGCGATCCAGCACTTGCATGTAGTTTTGGCCCGGTAGTTTTTTTCTACTATAGAGCCAAAGTGCGAACAAGATTCCTATTGCAGCTCCATGACTAGCAAGGCCTTGCAAGCCAGTGAACCGAAATTCAGGGGAAAATTCAAACGGCAGGAATATGCCCAAGGGATTCTCCCAGATGATTTCGGGCTGATAGAAAATAATATGGCCGAGGCGCGCACCTACAATGGTAGCGATTACCATGTAGATCGTAAGAGTGTCAATGTCTTTGGGGTCTTTGCCTTCTTTCTTGTAGATGTAATACAGGATTTGCTGGCTAAGCAAAAAACCTAAAGCGAAGAGCACACCGTACCAGCGGAGAGAAAAAGAGCCAATATTGAGTATTTCTGGATTGGCATTCCAAATAATGTAACTAATCATCGAATCTTGTTAAAAAAGGAGCTAAACGCACATTTCCCCTAAATTTAGAGTTGCGCAAAGATATTAGCTTACACCTAAAGGGCAAAGGTTATGAGCGATCTAAGGCAGCTAGTTCCTGAGCAAAATTTGCAGACAGGATAGGGAATCTACACCAACTACGGGGATCCACATTGATATCGTCAAGGTGAAAGGAGGGGGCAAGGCGTTCACGTTTCCACTGATTCTGAGACCAAAGTCTGAAGAATTTTTGAATATACCCCTTCAGGCGCTGGGCATCATAGTCTTCCGACAAGATATTAAAGATCTCAACAGGAGACTTGCGATCTCGGATAGCCAATTTTTCTATCCTGACAAGGAGGTCGTAGGGCATGAGATCCTTTTCATCTGTTTGGCTCTCGCCAGCTGGCCTCAGTTCGGCAGTGGGCTGTAGCTTATTGACCATGCTTAGCCCTGCATAACCAAGATTAACTTCTGCCCATTTAAGCCATTGAAGGATGAAAGGTTTGTCTACTCCCGCCACAGGTGCTAAACTTCCGCTCGTGTCTCCGTCCATTGTGGTATAACCCACGTCTCCTTCGCTCCGATTTGATGTGGTGAGTAACAGGCTTTGTTTGATGTTGGCAAGCATCCAAATGATCGGAGACCTTGACCTTGCCTGAATGTTCTGTAATGCAATATCATCCTTTTCCCAACTCAATGGCCTCCCAATTGCCTTTTCGATTTTTTTGGAGTACGAGTGAAATTCCTCGTCCACACTCCAGTTATAGAAAGTAGCACCCAGTGATTTTGCCAAGCCTTTAGCAGCATTGAGAGTCACTTCAGTTGAATTTTCGGTACTTTGATAGGCGCAGGTCAATAGCTTCTCAGTGGCATCTAGTTCGTGTTTGGCATCGATATTAAATGCAGCACAGAATTCTTTCCAGCCTAATTGCTTGCCTGCTCTTCGGATCATTTCTGCTACTAACACCGCGCAGCACGATGAGTCGGCACCACCACTCAGGCTTAGTACAAATCCTCTTGCCTTACTTTTGCGCAAGTAATCAAAAAGGGCCAAAGATGTTGCTTGAGTAAACTCTTCATTCTTGCTTTCAAGGTCTTCTTCCAATATATTTTCCTTTGCTGGCGGTTGCTGGAAGTCTACGGTACAGGAGCGCAATTCATAAGCCTTCAACGACAGTCTTCGGGCGCGTAGAATCAATTTTCCACCTTGAGCAAACATAATATCTCCATCGTATATCATTCGGCCGGCTTCATTGCCAAGTGCATTGACATATCCGTAGACACAATTGTAAACGCTGGAGCTGCTCGTTACAAGATTTTCACGGGAGGGGCTTTTTTCCATAGCAAAATGACTTGCACTTGGATTAAAAATCAAATCAACACCTCGCTGAACAAGCACTGAGGCGGGTCTCACTTTACGCCATGCATCTTCGCAAATCTCAAACCCAAAAGTGACATCATTATGATTGTATAATAGATCTCCGACAGAAACTGCTTCATCACCAATAATGATTTTCTTTATAACACCTGGGGGCCATGGTTCAAACCAACGTGGCTCATAATGAACCCCGTCTCTTGCCAAGTTTTGTTTAAGTGTTATACCCAATATTTTTTTATCCGAAATGACACACACACCATTGTAGGTCCAGCCGTCAATTCTGATTGGAATTCCAACGCATACGGTAAGTCCGGTCACCGCCTCGCGAATCTTGAGCAATTCTCGCCATGCACTTTCTGACAGCCATTCGCTAAGAAACAAGTCTTCGCAACTATAGCTGGTAATTGCAAGCTCCGGAAAACAAAGGATGTCTATATTTTCTTTTTTCGCAGCCTCTATCGCATTGATAATATTGGTAGTGTTTGACTGCCAATCTAAGGGTGTTTGATTTACTGTGGCCCCGCCAAGCTTCAATTGTTTCATTTTGTAAAGCTAAGTGGAGGTTTCAATATTCAGCATGACGCAGGATTTTTGCGCAGCATCTTGTTCAGCTTTCTTCTTTGTAAATCCATAGCCCTGCCCATAAGGAAGATCTGATAGAAAGACCTGCGCAATAAATTCTTTTCCACGCTTGCCTTTACTGGTGGCGGTCACCTCAAACCTGACTTCTCGGTTATGTCGTTGCGACCATTCTATAATCATGCTCTTGAAGTTGGTATTGGAGCTTACCACGGTATCGAGGTCATAGTAGGGTTTGATGAGCTTGTCAATCACAAATTTCTTGCAACGTAAATAGCCCTTATCCAGATAGACTGCCCCTACAATTGCTTCGAGTGTGTTTCCGAGTATCACCTTTTCAAGCTGCGTATTCTTTCTGTCTGATTGAACGATTACATTAATCCCAATTTTTCGAGCCAGGTTATTCAGAGAATCGCGATTTACAATGCGAGAGCGGATTTCGGTAAGAAACCCCTCGTCCTTTAAAGGGTATTTCTTAAACAGATAGTCTGCGACAGCCGCGCCTAAGATAGCGTCTCCCAGGTATTCAAGCCTTTCATTTGACTCCCTGAAGCCGTCAATGTCCTGAGCTTTGGAACTGTGAATTGTAGCAAGTCGGTAGAGTTCCAAGTTGGACGGAGAGAATCCAGCAATGTTCTTGATGGCCGAAATTAGCTTCTGATTTTCCTTCTGACTTGATTTTGATGATTTAAGTAAGTTCCACACAAGCGGGTATCTTACTCGGCTTTCTTAAGGATTATGGAGAAATTATGACCACCAAAACCAAATGTATTGCTCAGCGCAAATTTCACTTCCCTCTTTTGTGCTTTATTAAAAGTGAGGTTAAGTTTTGGGTCTAGTCCCTCATCGTCAGCAAAGTGATTGATGGTAGGTGGGATAATACCTTCGTTGATCGCCATCAGACATGCGATGGACTCGATTGCACCGGCAGCACCAAGCAGGTGTCCAGTCATCGACTTAGTCGAACTTATATTTAGGTCGTAGGCATGCTCTCCAAATACACCCTGGATGGCCTTAATCTCCCCAAGGTCGCCCAAAGGAGTAGAGGTTCCATGTGTGTTGATGTAGTCGACATCTTTTGGACTGATACCAGCCTCGTCAAGGGCATGTTGCATTACCTTTACGATACCGGCACCTTCAGGATGGGGTGCTGTAATGTGATAGGCATCTGCAGACATACCTCCGCCCACGACTTCTGCATAGATCTTAGCGCCTCTCTTCTTGGCATGCTCATATTCTTCCAATATTAGCGCGCCAGCACCTTCACCAAGTACAAATCCGTCCCTGTCCTTATCGTAAGGCCGGGAAGCTGTTTCTGGCGAATCATTGCGTTCGGAGAGTGCTTTCATGGCGTTGAATCCGCCCACGCCAGCTTCGCAAACTGCCATTTCCGAACCGCCAGTGACTATAATATCAGACTTGCCTAGCTTGATGTAGGTATAGGCATCGTAGATAGAGTTAGTAGAAGAAGCACAGGCAGAAACGGTTGTGAAATTAGGGCCGCGAAAGCCATACTTAATTGAAATGTGACCTGCGCTAAGGTCAGCAATCATTTTAGGAATGAAGAAGGGATTAAATCGAGGGTTTCCATCGCCCCTTGCAAACGACTTAACCTCTTCTTGAAATGTAAGTAGTCCTCCAATTCCTGACCCCCAAATGACCCCAACTCTGTCCGGGTCAAGGTCGGTCAAGGGAAGATTCGAATCTTTTATGGCTTCATCAGCGACTACCATGGCATATTGTGCAAAAGGATCCATTCTACGGGCTTCCTTTCTATCCATGAAGTTACCTACGTCAAAACCTTTTAGTTCACATGCAAATTGAGTCTTAAAGAGAGAAGCATCAAACCTGGTAATAGGAGCTGCACCACTTTTCCCATTTTTCAGGCCATCCCAATATTCATCCTTGGTATTGCCAATGGGGGTGAGCGCACCTACACCGGTGATAACTACTCTTTTAAAAGTCATCTAAGATTAAAAGTTAATTGGAGAGAATTCTACTGCTTATTTCTTCACATTCTCCTCAAGATAAGAAATCGCCTGTCCAACAGTGGCAATATTCTCTGCTTGATCATCTGGAATGGAAATATTGAATTCCTTTTCAAATTCCATGATTAGCTCTACGGTATCCAAAGAGTCTGCACCGAGGTCGTTCGTAAAAGAAGCCTCTGGGGTAACCTCAGATTCTTCCACACCTAGCTTGTCAATAATGATCTGTTTTACTTTTTGTGCGATTTCAGACATGTTTTATAAGTTTAGAGTATTCAAAAATCTGTGCAAAGAAAGAGATTTAGTGCAATATTGTCAAACTTTTTTAACCCTCTCACACACGGTTAGTTAGCTCATGAAGATGAAGAAAAGACGGCTAGAAATTGATTATAGCTATGATTTTGAGTTGTTGGGAGTAATTTCTTCTGCCAAAAGCTTTAAGCTCGCCTGGGACATAAATACCAAGTTTGGGATCAGATTAATCAAGCAGCCCGATCTTAAAATTCAATTTAACAATAACATAACTGGGACCTACACCTACTTTTCACATGATAGCCCGTTAAATCTTGTAAGACTATTCAGAAACCGGGCCAATGAAATGGAGGCTGCGAAGAATTTGCTAGTTCAGGAGCACCCTCATTTTGATTATATCATAATGTCTCAAGGGGCGGACGCACTGCCAATAAATGTTCTTCAAGAACAGTTGAGAAGCATTTCTTCCATTGAGTTGGTTGCTTTCATACCTTTGGACTCCTTAAAATCAAAGGACTACTTTATTTTTTAATGTTTATAGATGGAAAGAGTTGCTTACAATAAAACCAAAATCGTGGCCACAATCGGCCCAGCCTCAAACTCAAGAGAGATGTTACGTGCGCTGGCCAAAGAAGGAGTGGATGTCTTCAGATTAAATTTTTCGCACGGCACACATGATGATCATCAGAAAGTGATCGATCGCGTTCGGGAAATTAACGATGAAATGGGTACCCACTTGGCTTTGCTAATCGATCTGCAGGGTCCGAAGATACGCGTGAATAAGGTATTGGAAAATGTCGAGTTGAGGCCGGGTCAGGAGTTGATAATCACCACCAGGGAGTTGGAAGGAAACAATGAGATCGTAAGTACCTCGTACAAAGACTTACCAAAGGATGTAAAATTTGGAGAACGCATCTTAATTGATGATGGTAAGATTGAACTTAAGATTAAGGAGGTCAGAGATATAGATATTGTGACAGAGGTGATTTACGGAGGCCCACTATTGTCAAGAAAGGGGATCAACCTTCCTGACACCAAAGTATCAGCACCCTCCTTGACGGAGAAAGATCTTAAGGATCTTGAATTCGGCATCAAAAATAAAGTGAACTGGGTAGCGCTTTCGTTCGTGCGAAAGCAAAAAGATATCGATGAGCTTCGTGCCATCTTGACCAAGCATGATTCTGAGGCACGCATTGTTGCAAAAATTGAAAAACCAGAAGCCCTGGAATGCATTGATGATATAATTGAAGCGACCGATGCGATAATGGTGGCGCGTGGAGACCTTGGAGTAGAGATTTGGATGGAGGAGGTGCCATTGATTCAGAAAAAGTTAATTGAGAAATGTAATAAGGCGTCAAAGCCGGTGATAGTGGCTACCCAAATGATGGAGAGCATGATTGAAAACCCCAGACCTACTCGTGCTGAAACGAATGATGTGGCCAATGCGGTGATGGATGGGGCTGATGCTTTGATGTTATCTGCAGAGACAGCCACTGGCAAATATCCGATCGAAGTGATTCGAAGCATGGTGCGAACAATCACTGCTATTGAAAATCAACCAAATATCTACTTCAAGTTTAGAGACATGGATCCGGAATCGCCCCTGTTTATCCATGATAGTTTGATATTGGCGGCCTGCAAGCTTGCGCAAGACGTGGGAGCAAAAGCAATAGTGGGAATGACTACTTCTGGTTATACTGCGCTGCAAAGTTCCTCTCATCGGCCCAACACCAATATTTTTGTTTTCACGGGTAATAAGTCCATTCTAAACACGATGAATTTGGTTTGGGGCACTCGGGCTTACTTCTACGACAAGCAGACCACTACGGATGACACGATCAAGGATGTTGGGGAGATATTGAAAGCGGATGGACATGTGCAAAAGGGGGATATTTTTATCAGCTTGGCCAGTATGCCAATTCACGAGCGGAACAGGACCAATATGATGAAGATAAATGTGGTAGAGTAGTGTCTATAATTTAGGCTTCACCATAATAACTTCTTCTCGTTCAACGACCACCATTCCAGCTGGATCACCCTTCCTTTTCCTTACAAATTTTTTCAGTGTAAAGGCCACTGGGCAAAGTGATTCGTTTTTCCTTTTAGAATTGTAGGCAGCGAGCTCCGCGGCTCGTTCAATTACTTCCTTTGGAAATTTGGTTCCTGATTTTTGCTTTACGATCACGTGAGAACCGGAGACGTCCTTGGCGTGTAGCCAAAGGTCATCTTTATGTGAGTGTTTGAGGGTGAGCTGATCATTTGCCACAGCATTTTTGCCTACCCAGATCTGAAAACCACCATGCTCAAACTTATGATATGGCAATTTTTCCACTGGAATCTGCTTGTCCTTAGCGATGCTTGATTTATAGACGCTCCTAAGCTCTTTTAATGACGCGGCCTCTTCGACCTTATCAATCAATCGCAACGTTGATTCTCTTTCTTCCCGCTTTTGAGTTATTGAATTTTGAAGTTTTGTGATTTCTATTTCCTTGTTCTTGCTTTTCCTGTAGAATATTTCAGCATTTTTCTGCGCACTCAGCTCCGGTTTCAATTTGATTTTAATTTGCTCGGTGCCGGTAAAGTCTGGGAGGCTGATGTGAGCAGCGCCACGCTCCACTTTGCCCAAATTAGCCATGAGCAAGTCTGCCCAAAGTTTGTAATGCGTGTCATGTTTAATTTCTTTGAGCTTGTCGCAATTTTTTTGAAGGTAATTGTCGCAGGCCACAACAAGGGTTTTGAGCTTTCGAAGGGCAACGGACTTTTCTCTATCTAAACCAAGATTAGAAACATAGAGGTGAAAAAATTCATTAATCGCCTCAATCGGATCGGTGAAAGATTTTAGTGTAGGTTCATTTTTGAAAAGCGAAAATTTGATTTTATCCTGCTGTTTCGAAATGAAGTATTGAGGCTTTGCGAGATAGGCTAAAGTTTCATTCAAAAGCTGCCATTGTTCTTTAATGCTGATCTCTTCAAAGCCGTTGTCAATAAGATACCTCCATACCTCTTTGCCAAATGTCAAGTATAGTTTAGGTAGCATGTCATGAGACTCAACAAAGGCTTTTTCGCCAAAGTCAATTGGTCGATTGAGTTCGCTTGGTTTAAGATCGAGATCAGCTCGAAATTGATTTCGAAAGATCTCGATAACCTCATCTGCCTTAGTGAGTAGGATGTTGGCTCTATTGGAATGCATTTTAAGAACAAGCGAGTGAGCATTGTCAAGATGAATCGCTAAGCTTCTTTCATTTTCAAATTGAGTGACGGAAGTAACTTTTCGTAAGATAGCCAACGGAAAAAGGTCGACACTATTTCTTGAGGCCCTGTTAAATTCAGAGGGAAAGCTAAGACACGAAAAAGACCCTTGCGCCAATGCCTTTAAAAAGAAAGAATCTTCACCGTTGTTGAATTCGATGATTAGTTCATCTTTATTTTGGCTGAAGCATGAAACGAGGCTGTATCCTTTGATCCTGTGGTGCAGCGCTGCGCTTAGTTGGCGTAGAAAGTAAAAGTTGTTGTGCACAATTTAGAAGGTAATTGAAAGACCATCGTACGCAAGCTGGATGCCCGTTGATAACTTTTCACTTATTTTCTTATGCAACCCCAATCGATGGCTGATGTGCGTAAAGTAAGTTTGCTCCGCTCCAATAAGCTTCGCCATGCTTATCGCTTCCTCCAGATTAAAATGTGAAATGTGCTTTTCTTTCTGCAAGGCATTGAGCACAAGAATTTTGGTTCCCCTCAATCTTGCCATCGTCACGTCCGGGATGTGATTTGCGTCCGTGATATAGCTGAAGTCTCCCACTCTGAATCCGAGTACGGGCATATGCAGGTGCATTACCGGCAGTGGAGTAAAGGCAATGTTATCAATGTGAAATGGCTCCTCGTCAATTTCGTGTAGCTCTAACTGAGGAGTGCCTGGGTACTTCTTCACTTGAAATGCATAGTAGTATTCGCTCTTCAGCTGCTTCAATACTGGTGCCGTACCAAACAGCGGCATGTCCATCTGCTGCTTAAAGTTAAATGCCCTCACATCGTCCAATCCTGCAGTGTGATCTTTGTGGCTGTGTGTGAAGATCACCGCATCCAACCTTTGAATCCTTTCTCGCAGCATTTGCTGTCTGAAGTCTGGACCAGTATCTATCACGAAACTTCGGCCGTCTAATTCAATGTGAACGGACGTGCGAAGCCTCTTGTCCCTATAGTCCATTGATTGGCATACTTCGCAGTCGCACCCAATCACAGGTACACCTTGAGAAGTGCCGGTGCCTAAAAAAGTGACTTTCAAATGTCTATTTGAATTTGCGACAGCTCTTCGTAGAGCTTTTTGCTTTTGTCTGTAAACCTTGTGGTATCTAGCGTGATTATTTTAAGGATGTCCAAAAGCGCATTTATCTTTCCCTCAGTGGTATAAAACTTATTGATGATCATTATTTTTTGCTCTCTCAGAAGGCAATACCCCGATTTAAAATTTCCTTTCTCGTACCTGAGAATGTAATCTGATTCTGCAATTAGATCTTCCAGTTTGGTGAGGAATTGGTTGGTGTACTTAATCATCGGCTCGTAGTGGTAGTGGTTTTCCGGTCGCAAGGTAATTTGAAATTGGTAGATAGGGAAATTAGAAAAGGAAAGATTGTAATTTGGCGTCCATGTGTGCTGCTCGTCAAAAAGTGCTGGTTGTGGTGATGGGGCCGACTGCGGTGGGTAAGACCGCGGTGGCAATTGAGCTTGCCAAGCACCTGAAAACCGAAATTGTATCAGCTGACTCCCGACAGCTGTACAAGGAAATAGATATTGGCACTGCCAAACCCAATGTTTCCGAACTGCAAGAGGTGAAGCATCATTATATTTCTGAAGTGCCGCTGGAAATGAATTATAGCGCTGGGCAGTATGGGAGAGATGCAAATGTACTCATTGATCGATTATTTGAAAGTTTTGATCATGTGGTGCTTTGCGGTGGATCTGGCTTGTATATCCGAGCCATTCTGGAAGGATTCGATGACATGCCCGAGGTGACGGAGAAGGTGCGGAACGAGGTGATCAAGGACTATGAGCAGCATGGTTTGAAATGGCTGCAGCAGCAGGTCCTAAGTGGCGATCCTGAATATTTCGCTAAAGTGGATAAAAGCAATCCGCAGCGCTTGATGAGGGCGCTTGAGATCATGAGAGCTACAGGACAAAAGTCAAGCGGGCTTCGGAAAAACGAAGTGCAAGTACGTCACTATAAGGTGGTGAAAGTTGGACTTGACCTGCCGAGGGAAGAACTCTACGATCGAATAAATAGGCGGGTTGATAGAATGATTGAAGTTGGCTTAGTGGAGGAGGCAAAAGGTCTTTATCCTCGCAAGTCGCTCAACGCGCTTCAAACCGTTGGTTACCAGGAATTATTTGGACATTTTGACGGTGCGTATGATTTTGAGGAAGCGGTTCGGTTGCTAAAAAGAAATACGAGGAGATATGCAAAAAGACAGATGACTTGGTTTGGCAAAGAAGCGGACATTCAGTGGTTTAGTCCCGGAGAATTTAGAAAGATCATTAAATATATAAATGGAGAATAAAAAGGTGCTCATCGTTACTTACTATTGGCCTCCTGGGGGAGGAAGTGGTGTGCAGCGGTGGTTAAAGTTTGTAAAGTACCTTACCAGGCTAGGGTGGGAGCCCATTGTGTTCACGCCAGAGAATCCGCTGAGCACCGTCAATGATAGTTCTTTGCTAAATGACGTACCAGATTCGATGGAGGTGATCAAATTGCCTATTTGGGAGCCCTATGACCTTTTCTTTAGACTGCAAAAAATCTTCGGAAAAAAGAATGCAGCGGCAGCTGATTTTATCAGCACAGGAAAGAAAAGTCTGTTTCAAAGAATCAGTAGCTGGTTAAGAGGAAACCTATTCATTCCTGATGCCAGAATTTTTTGGGTAAAGCCTTCAGTGAAGTTTCTAGATGATTTCATAAAGTCAAATGAGATAACGAGGGTAGTGACTACCGGACCACCACACAGCATGCATTTGATTGGAATGCGGCTAAAGCAATTGCACCCTGTTATTCACTGGGTGGCAGATTTTAGAGATCCCTGGAGCGAATGGGATTTGCTGGATACCTTGTCCTTGACTTCCTGGGCGAGGGCGCATCACCGGAAGTTGGAGAAAGAGGTGCTCGTGGATGCGGACCGTGTAGTAACTATTGCACCCTACCATGTGGATCGACTTAAGAATTTGGGAGGCCGAGCGGTAGACTTAATTACCAATGGATTTGATCACGAGGATTTTGTTTCGGTTGTGCATAAACAAAACGAGCAATTTACAATCAGGCACATAGGTGTAGTGGATGAATTGAGAGACCCACGTCCAGTGATGGAGGTGATAAAAAAAATCTGTATCGACCAGCCGGACTTGATTGATAAAATTCGGATTGAATTTATTGGGAGCGTCAATTCGAATTTCAAAGATTATGTAGCACAACACAGCGCACTGGTAGTAATTACTTCTTTCAGAGATCACATGCCTCATGATAGACTATTAGAAGTTTATGGTACGACAGACCTGCAATTACTGGTGTTGGCACACACGGCTATAGCTCCAGGCAATTTGCCAGGTAAATTCTTTGAGTACATGGCTTCCGGAAATCCCATTTTGGCTATAGGTCCCACAGATGGGGACGCGGCTAAAGTGTTGAAGGAGACTAATTCGGGCAGAATTTTTGAACACGCTGACAGCGTTGGAATAGAAGAAGCAATTCTGGATTTCTATCGAAGGTGGGAGAGTGGGCACGGACATGAAGTTGGTGACGTAAGCAAATATAGCCGCGAGGCGATTGCCAAGCAGCTCATTGAATTGCTATGACACATCCTTTCTCTTTAGCCCAAGCAATTTGAAAATTAATTCATTGCCGTCTGGCGAGGCCTTGACAAGGTAGATAAGAAAGCCAAAGGTGGCTGTGATTGCAGATGAACGTACTGCGATGTCAATTATGATGATATTAATTTTAGGTATGTAAGTGTTTATCACCACAACAAACGCGCAGATTCCGAGGACTTTCAGAGTGGCCATGCTGAAAGGCTGCATCTCAAGTTTTACGTAGACAAAAATAAATTTAAGCACGTTGAAGAAGACGAGGGCCAGCGCAGACCCAATTGCAGCTCCGTTGATTCCATATTCGGGTATTAATATATTATTGGCAACTACAATGGAAGTGGCAAGAAGGGAAATCAGAACGATATTGAAGGCATAGTACTTAGACAACACAATGATCTCGCTACTGGGTCCAAACATCATATCCAAAAGTTTTCCCAGGCCTATGATGATCACCACGTACTTACCTGCTGCATACACCTCTCCCTTTGGCATAAGCAAAAATATACTATCAAGATTGGCCCATACACCAATTAGAAAGAGACTGCCCACAATGAACTGATTAATCGAGGTTTTCTTGTACATGGTGCTAATGTCAGCAAGGTCATTCTTTTCGAATGCGCGAGAGATCAGAGGCATTGTGATTTGCATGAGAGCTCTCTTAGGGATCTCAATTACGGTAGCCATGTAAAATGAAGTGGTGTAGATTGCATTGGCGGTGAGTCCCACTAGTCCTGTCACCATGATGCTGTCTACCTTGCCGATGATGATGAGGCCGGCCATTCCTGCAAAACTCAGCAGGCTATACTTTAGAAGCCCAGGTATTTCATGTGTTTCTATCTCCTTCATGGCTTGGGTTAGTTGCAGTTCACCCTGCACCGACAAATACACAAAGAGCACGGCTAAACAAAGTAAGTACGCCAGCGCAGTGCTTATGATAAACTGGTTGAAATCAAGTATACCAACAAAGTAAAGCGAAACAAGAACAGCTAAAAGTAACCTCGCTACTATTTCCCTCAGCAGATTAGGTACGATTGTCTTAAGCAGCGAGCGAGAGTAGGCCTCCAAAATTGCCATCATCAGCAAAATCAGGGTGAGCCACAGCACCAGGGAGGAGTATCCTATAATCTCAGAGGCATTTGCTTGAAAGTAGGAGAGGATTGGAGATTCAAAGACCTTGAAGATAAGGAAAAAGATAGAAAATCCCGCTAGCGCCAACAGCAGCATTAACCTAATGAATGCCCCTGAGGATTTCTGGTTGCTCACCATTCTTGGGTAGTATCTCACTATGCTTTGCGCCAATCCGAATTGAGCAAAAGGAGTAAACAGAATAGCGGCATCCTGGATGGTCCTCAATAATCCAATCTGATCAGGCTGAAGAAATTTAGGATACAGATACAAGAGGTTTATGTAGCCGATAGCAACTCCGAGGTAGGAAATTATTGTTGTAGTAACGCTTTGACGGATGACAAGGCCCATGGAGATAAATATGTGAACTAATTAACTGATGTTACGCATTCAGTTGAGCTATGGTGTCTTGGTGGCTTAGTGGCGTGCAAATTAAAGCAGAATTTAGCCACAAAGGCACAAAATCACGAAGGATCACCAGGCAAAAATCACTGCGAATATCGTGAGTGTATAACTTCAAATATTAACTGATGTCACGCAGGAGGTTTTAACCACTGAGATTACACGGATGAATTGACACAGAGAACATAGAAAAAAGGACCTCAATGCATCTCTGTGCTGTATTTTTACGCTGTACGCTCTTTGGTTAATGCAAGCTTTGTGTAACTTCAATAATTATGTAGTTAATCAATAATTTACGGTTCATTTAAAAGTCATGGCTTAAACCAAATGGTAGTGTCGGTAAGCCCGGTTGTGGTTTGAACACTCGGCCACTTTGATAAGGCTTCTTTCGCGGGTCTGTACCGTTCTCTCTCAGAGTTGTCAAGCACCAAAAAGCCACTATTTTTTATTTTGCTCATCGCAATTAAACAGCACTCAGTCCGTGCACGTCCGTCAACGATAATAAAATCAAAATGCTCGGCTGGAAAGCTGGTGAGTGAGTCGTAATATTTCTGGTAGCAGGAAGCTGGCGCGTGTTTCATCAAAATATTTTCATAACTGTTTTTTGGGAAGTTTCTTTCTGTTTTTTTTTGCGGGTCTGGTTCAATTAATCTGTAGGTGATGTTCTGAATCTGCTCTGAATCAATGATGCCGCTGATCTTATTGAACCAATCCTTATTGTGTTCAATACTCACCAAGGTCTTTATTTTTTTTGCAATCCAAATTGTACTTCTTCCACTCCCAAATTCAAAGCCAACCATACCAGGTGAGAGAATGGAATTTAGGATTGCGACTGAAGCAGGGCTCAGCCAAGGAGCATCCTTGTATTTTCTCATCAGAAATTGATTGTACATCTTGAGATAGGGTCTTAAGACCCGATATCTGCCGTACTGAAATAGGTTGTCTTTTGATGAGAAAAAATTCTTCTTGACGAATCGAAAATCTTGTGCAACTTTGACCGCAGCTACATGGAGAGAAAAAGTATTCATACTAAGTCAATGAGGGCATGAAGATAGGAATGATACTTGACAATTATTTCCCTCCTGACCCCAGAGTTAGTAACGAGGCGAAGAGTCTGATTGAGCAGGGTCATGAAGTCCATCTGTTCTCACTTCAATTTAATGATGAGTCTCCAGCCTACGAGGAGATTGATGGCATAAAGGTATCGCGGTATTTAGCATCAAGGCTGACCTACAAGCTATCAGCACTCGCCTACGATCTACCTTTCTATCATTGCCTGCTCAAAAGAAGACTTCGGAATTTTGTTGAAAGAACAGGAATTGAAGTGCTTCACATTCATGATATGGTTATTGCTAGAGCCGTGTTCTGGGTAAATCGATCCTATAAGCTACCTGTAGTAATTGATTTTCATGAAAACAGGCCTGAAATCATGAGGTCCTACCTTCATGTTTTGGGTTTTCCTGGCAGATATCTTATAAGCTTAAAAAGGTGGAAGGGATGGTATTTCAAATTGGCTGCGAAAGCCGATAAGGTAGTAGTAGTTACTAAAGCTGCAGCAGAGGATATTGCGAAGAAAACTCAAATTGAGATTGATGGAATAGTTGTAGTTCCAAATACTTCAAAGATATCTGATTACGCAGTTAGTCCTTCAGACAAGTGTATATCCGAGAAGATGGAAGGGACTTTTAATGTGCTGTATTTTGGCGATACATCGCTGAGGCGAGGAACAGACACAGCGATAATGGCAGCAAATTACCTCAGAGATAGGATTCCTTCACTTCGCTTGTGGATAATTGGCAAGAGCTCTGCGGATCCCACCTTAAGGAGTATGATTACTGAGCTAAAATTAGAATCTTTTGTTGCTCTAGAGGGATGGCAACCCATGGACAGGCTTCCAGCCTACCTTGAGAATACGCATGTGGCTATTTCACCCCTTAAGAGAAATAGACATCACGATACGACCTATGCCAACAAGATATTCCAATATATGACTTGCAAGAAGGCGCTAGTTGTAAGTGACGCAAAATCGCAAGCAGAGTTGGTGAAGCGAACAGGGTGTGGACTTGTTCATGAGGCGGATGCCCCATCTGATCTGGCTGAAAAAATTTTTTACCTCTATAGCAATTCAAATGAAAGAGTAAAGATGGGGGAATTAGGATATCAGGCAGTGGTTAATCATTGGAATTGGAATTGTACGGTGGAGACACTATTGAAGCTTTATTCATCAATAGAAAGCGACTTGATGGCGGAAAGTGGGAAGAAGTTGTGATACCTCCTTTGTGGGATGGTAAAACAGCTCCTAGGATTGTGAAGGTCCTTTCCACACTTAAGTAATCACTTCACGCGCTTGGGATTGTCTTTTACGAAGGTCTTCCAGCTCTTCTTCTTAACGCCATCCGCTCCGTTTTGGTAATGGTGGCAAAGTGCTACCGCGAGCGCGTCTGTGGCATCCATTAGTTTTGGTGCTTCTTTTATTGCAAGTAGCGTCATCAGCATTTTAGCGACTTGTTCTTTACTAGCGTTACCATTTCCAGTAACGGATTGTTTCACTTTTTTGGGTGCATACTCAACGATTGGAATTTGCCTGAAGAGCGCTGCGGCCATAGCTACTCCCTGCGCGCGGCCCAGCTTTAGCATGGATTGCACGTTCTTGCCATAGAAGGGTGCTTCTAACGCGACCTCGTCTGGACTGAACTCATCCAGTATTGACAAAACGCGGTCAAATATCTTTTTTAACCTTAACTCATGACTATCAAATTTATCCAGGTGAATCACTCCGAATTGCAACAACTTAATTTTCGAACCCTTCACCAGGATTACACCGTAACCCATTACGCTGGTGCCTGGGTCCAGTCCAAGAATTATTTTTTCTTTAACCGCTTTTTTTTCCATTTTGCTTTGCATTGCAATTTAACCGTAATTATGCAATTGAAATTCAATTGCATAATTTGACAAATGAAAATCAAGCTAGTTTCCACTTTTCTTGAGAAACTAGGCTTGCGATTTTCATTGTCAAGGTTAAACCCTGACAATCCTGACTGTGAAGGCAGGATTCGTCATGAAAGGACACTGCTATTAACTCTTGCATAATTTGGGTTTAATGACAATGCTGGAATGACAATCCTCATTAGCTTACTGCTGATCATTTATTTGTTCATCCTAGGGACCCTCATACTTGGTTGGCAGAAAGTATTGAGTCGCACAACACCTGCTACTGATGGGCAAAGCAAGTCGATATGCGTTGTCATCCCGTTTCGCAATGAGGAAGCTTCTTTAGAATCATTAATTGAAAGCCTGAAAGGCATTTCTTATCCAAAGGACAGGTTTCAGGTAATTTTTGTGAACGACCATTCCACAGATCAGTCACCAAATATGGTTCAAAAAGGTATAGATGGGCAAGCCAGCTTCTCGTTGCTGAGCCTTCCGGATGGCGTCACTGGAAAGAAGAATGCATTGACGTTGGGTGTTCAGACAACTCATGCAGATATAGTAGCTACAACGGATGCAGATTGCATACTTCCCCCTGCCTGGCTCAATGCCATTAACGATTCGTTCAATGATAGTAAAACTAAGCTCGCTTTTGGAGGGGTAAAACTTACTCCAAATAAGAGCTTCTTCTCTCACCTCCAGGCGGTTGAGTTTGTCAGTCTAATTGGCTCGGCTGCCTCCACCAACGCTTTGGGATTTTTTACCATGTGCAATGGGGCAAATCTGTCGTTCCACCGCGAAATCTTTTTACAAGTAAACGGCTACGAAGGAAATATGGAGATACCCTCCGGTGACGATGAATTCCTGGCCAGAAAAGTTTTGAACAAATACCCTAATGGCGTTAGGTTTCTCAATAGTGCAGGCGCTGTGGTGTCAACAAAATTTCAGCCCACGTGGAGTCAGTTTCTCAATCAGCGATTAAGGTGGGCTGGAAAGTGGAAGCACAATAATAATTTCGCTTCACGCGGATTGGCCGTTTTCATATTGTTAAGTCAGTGTTGTTTTGTCCTCTTGCTTGCAGGTATGATCGTAGGACGGTTCAATTTATGGTTTGGAATTGCGTTGATGGGATGCAAAATGCTACTTGAATCGTTTTTCCTACTTAAGGTTTCAAATTTTCTGAATGCCTTGTGGAGTTGGCCTGCGTTCTTGTTTCTACAATTTAGTTATCCATTTTACGTTATTGTAGTCGGTATTCTTGCGCAATCAGGAACGTATGAGTGGAAGGGAAGAACTTTGTCTCATAAAAGGCAAAGGCCGTGAAGAGATTTTATATTTTTGATGACCTATTACGGTATGCCTGAAAAACTACTTAAGAAACAAATTGAGAAGAAGGAACTGGAGCTTAATGCCCTGTTGGAAATCACGCAGGCCATTAACAGCAATGTGCCGGAAGAATCCCTTTACAAAATCTTCAACTTCACCCTTCGGTCAAATTTGCACATCAACAAGCTGGCCTTATTTGTACTTGATGAGGTGTGGAATTGCAAGGTGAACTTTGGTACAAAGAAAAACTTTCAGGATGTGAAGCTTGATGACCACTTTAAAATGATTCGGAAGGTTCATCAAATGAGTGAATTTGAAAAATGTGATTTCCATGAATTTGACCTTGTAATCCCAGTTGCGCATAAATCCAGTACGCTGGCACTGGTGTTTGTTGGAGGAGGCGAGAATCAACAGACCAACCATGATAGGGACGAAGGGATAAAGTTTATTCAAGCACTTAGTAACATTATTATCGTAGCTATTGAGAACAAGAAGTTGGCCCGCAGGCAGTTACAGCAAGAGGCATTCAGAAAGGAGCTCGAGATTGCCAGTGATGTGCAACAATTTCTTTTTCCGGAAAAACTTCCCAACACCGATCGGCTAAAGATTGAAGCAAGTTATCTGCCTCACGATTTGGTGGGGGGCGACTACTATGACTACATTCCAATCAACAAAAATCAGTTTTTGATTTGTGTGGCGGATGTGAGTGGAAAAGGTATACCTGCGGCACTGATGATGTCCAACTTTCAAGCGTCTCTTCGTACGCTGCTTAGGCAGACGCCCAACCTTATAGAAATTTTGGAGGCGCTAAACTATCAGGTACTTGAGAATACAAAGGGTGAAAAGTTTATCACTTTCTTTGGAGCGATTTATGATCTTAGCTTGAAAACAATGGTCTATGTAAATGCGGGCCACAATCCTCCGATCCTTTACACCAGAAAAAACGGGATGCAGCTGTTAGAGGAGGGGTCGACAGTGATTGGAGCCATGCATCCATTGCCATTTATGAATGAAGGTTTCATTACTGATCTTGACGAGTTTTTACTTTTTGCGTATACTGATGGATTGACAGAAACGACCAATGAAATGGACGAAGAATTTGGGCCAGAATTGTTGATCAAATACTTGGATGCAAATAAAGACAAAGATCTTAAGACCATGCATCATGACATCATCGTGCAATTGGACGGCTTCAAGGGCCGTAATAGTTACAAAGATGATATTACGATGCTCTCGTGTCGCGTGTTAATGTAATCCCGTGCGTTTTTTCAGAACTCCTTCTCTTCTCCCTGCACTTTACCCAGGTCTTAAATGGAGAGTCAGAACTGATGAAAAAGTAGTTTACCTGACATTTGATGACGGTCCCTCTCCAGGTGTAACGGAATTTGTGCTTGATGCCTTGAATGAGTTTGATGCACACGCGACTTTTTTTTGCATAGGGAATAACATAGCGAAGCACCCTTCAATTTTTGATAAGGTCGTGGGACAACATCACAAAGTTGGTAATCATACTTATAAACACTTGAAAGGATGGTCTACTTCGGTGTCCTCATACAAGCAGGATGTAGACGAATGTCAAACATTGATGAAGCAGTCAAAACTCTTCAGACCTCCCTACGGAAGAATCAAAAGGAGTCAAATAAGATCTTTAGAAAGTTACGACATCGTCATGTGGGACGTCTTAACTTATGACTATGCAAAGCTCTCCTCGCAAGAGCAGACCTTATCGGGTGTCATTCGCGCAACTCGCCCAGGCTCCATTGTGGTCTTTCACGATAGCCTGAAGGCAGAAGTTAACGTGCGATTCATGCTTCCTAGATTTTTGAAACACTTTAGTGAGTTAGGATATCGGTTTGAATCGCTGCCAGATGAGTTCAAATAAAGAGTCGTTACGCAAACGAGTACTCTTCGCAGTTTTGGATTGGGGACTGGGTCATGCCACACGTTCGATTCCAGTAATTAGAAAACTAAATGAATTGCAGTGCGATGTGATGATTGCCTCGAGCGGAGATGCGCTGAAACTACTAAAGTCTGAGTTTCCTGATTATCTTTTTTTTGAACTTTCATCTTACAATGCTCAATATTCGAAGTCCATTCCTTTGATGCTAAAACTTCTTGTTCAAGTGCCCAAACTCTTGAGTGCGATGAGGAAAGAGCATCTTGAGGTGAAGAACCTGGCGAGAGAAAACAAGGTCGATATAATAATCTCTGACAACCGATACGGTTGTTGGGCTAAGGGGGTTCGGTCTGTCTTTATTACTCATCAGGTGAATTTAATAATGCCTATGCCACTTCGATGGCTCGAACCATTGGTGAAGAGGAAACTAAATAGATGGATTAGTCGATTTGATGAAGTTTGGATTCCTGATGACAAGCACAAGCTCACAGCAAAGCTCACCTACCCGGCACCGAACAACTCTCGGTTTGTTGGTGCCCTTTCCAGGTTTGGAAGTCACAGACAAGCGGGAATAAGTAATTATGATTTTGTAGCTGTGCTTTCCGGTCCAGAACCGCAACGAACCCAATTGGAAGAGCTTATTATGAAAGGTGCATCCACCTCCAAGCTCGAGGCCTTAATTGTCAGAGGTGTGTTCGATGAACACAGTAGACCAAAACCTGCGGCTACAGGAATTACTTTCATTAGCCATTGTAATTCAACAGAGTTGGAAGAGATTATTCAAGAGTCCAAGGTCATAGTTTGTCGGTCGGGCTATAGCTCAATTATGGACTTGGCTTTTGTTCAAAAGGATAAAGTTTTATTTGTGCCCACTCCGGGACAAACAGAACAAGAGTATCTTGCCAAGCTGCTGTTTGAAAATAGAGTTGCCCCTTTTCAACGTCAGGAAGATCTGGATCTAAAAAGGGGCTTGGATGACATTGAAAGTTATTCAGGTTTTGTTGGATGGACCAACGATTCTAACTTGCTTGACAAAGCTATAGGAGATCTGTTGAAATGAGTATCTGGATTGACAGTCATGCACATATTTACTTGAAAGACTACGATGCAGACATTTCATCGGTGTTGGAGCGTGCTGCTGACGCTGCAGTAGGAAAAATATGCTTGCCCAATATTGATCACACCTCGGTTGACCGCATGTTGGAATTAGAGCACCGAAACCCAAAGAACTGCTTTGCAATGATGGGGCTTCATCCCTGCTCCGTGAAGGGAGATTTTGAAAAAGAACTTTACTTGGTCGAAGAGTGGCTCTCAAA
The DNA here is from genome assembly GCA_040216915.1 of Cyclobacteriaceae bacterium. Classification (GTDB taxonomy): domain Bacteria; phylum Bacteroidota; class Bacteroidia; order Cytophagales; family Cyclobacteriaceae; genus ELB16-189. The sequence goes on along the minus strand of JAVJOD010000006.1, from coordinate 334,848 downwards.
GAGAAAGTTTATTGCCATTGGTGAAATGGGCACTGACTTGTACTGGGACAAGACATTTTGGGAGCAGCAGAAAGAGGCCTTTTCCATTCAAGTAGGTTGGGCAAAAAAGTATGACCTGCCAATCGTGATTCACAGTCGTGATTCTATTGACGAGACTATTGATTTGGTAGAAAGCCTGCATGACGAAAAATTGCGTGGAGTTTTTCATTGCTTTACGGGAACAAGGGAGCAGGCCGACCGAATTTCTAAACTTGATTTCTATTTAGGTTTAGGAGGAGTAAGTACTTTTAAAAACTCAGGGTTGGACAAGGTAATTCCTCAACTTGAGCTTGATAAAATTCTACTGGAAACCGACAGCCCATATTTGAGTCCGGTACCTCACAGGGGTAAGCGCAACGAACCGTCTTACATTCCTCTGATTGCGGACAAAGTAGCATCTCTTTTGCAAATTCAAATCGCTGAACTGCAAGAGGCCACTTCTAAAAATGCATCAAGGTTGTTTGGAATCTAGAAATTGAACAAGTAATGAATTACAAAAAAATAAATATCAACACTGCTTCACCTTCAAGTCCTCGCGCGAAGGTCATGATTATCTATACGGGTGGAACTTTAGGTATGGCCCTCGATAAGGAAGGCGTGCTAATTCCTTTTGATTTCAATCATATCTTGGAACACTTACCCACATTGCGAAGCCTGCAGCTGGACTTGACGGTGATATCCTTTGAAGTGCCGGTTGACTCCTCAAATATTGAGCCCATTCATTGGCAGACGATTGGTAAGATAATTTTTGAGAACTATCATGAACAAGATGGTTTTGTGGTGTTGCATGGAACCGATACGATGGCATACACTGCCTCGGCACTAAGTTTCATGTTAAGGAATCTTTCAAAGGCGGTCATATTCACCGGGGCCCAACTTCCCATTAGTGAACCTCGCTCTGACGCCAGGGAGAATATGATTACGGCACTGGAAATAGCATCAACGCTTAGGGATGGCAAGTCTATCGTGCCTGAGGTATGTGTTTATTTCGACTACGAACTGATACGCGGCTGCCGTGCGAAGAAAGTTGAAAGCATGCATTTCGATGCCTTCCAATCGGAAAACTATCCCGCTTTAGCTAAAGCAGGTGTGAAGATCGACTATGATTTCGATGCAATAGGAAGCTCATCTTCATCCTCCCTTGAATTACTTGACATGTTCGATACCAATGTGGTCGTGTTGAAGCTATTCCCTGGAATAGGGGCAACCGTAGTGCAAGCAGTGGTTGAGGCCCCGGGTTTGAAAGGATTGATTCTCGAGACGTATGGAGCGGGAAACGCACCTACTGCACCTTGGTTTGTCGGGGCACTGGGGAAGGCAATCGAAAAAGGAATTATAGTAGTAAATATCTCACAATGTCCGGGAGGCATGGTCATGCAAGGACGTTATGAAACAAGCAAGACCCTGGACTCCATTGGTGTGATTAGCGGGGCCGACATGACCACTGAGGCAGCTACCACAAAGCTAATGCTGCTATTGGGCCAGTTTGGGGTCAGCCAAGCCAGGCACCTAATCAAGAAGTCCTTAGCAGGAGAACTGTCGGAGGCTTGACCTTACTAACGTATAGTAGGGTAGACTTAACGATCTTTCTTACTTGGCTTAGGCCATAAATTGCGGAGAGAGAGGGATTCGAACCCTCGTTACGTTTCCGTAAACACGCTTTCCAAGCGTGCGCGTTCGGCCACTCTGCCACCTCTCCGAAAAGGAGCACAAAGAAATAGATTATATACCCTTTCACCAAGAACTCACTTTTAATCGCTCAATAAAATTTAAATTAGGTATAACATTTTGTGTGACTAGCGGAGCCCAAAGGCATTCTATGGTAGATCCGAAAAATACCGAAGAGAATTTTGTAATTTTTTTTAGAAACTTTGCTTAGAAATGAACAAAACCTTTAATTTTGGCCACTTCAAGTATTTATCTAAACCTTAAACCATGAAAAAACAACTTGCTACTCTTGCTCTATTCGGGGTTCTAGCTTTTGGATCCTTTACCCTTGCATTTGCACAGGAGGGAGATTCAACTTCTACTGATACTGAGCAGGCTGAGGCTGTAACTTCAGAAGAAGTGATGACAGATGATTCGTCAATGGATGATATGGCAACTGAAATGGCTGCCGATGAATCAGCTAGCTTTCACCAAAGAATCAAAGAAAAATTTATTGAGGGTGGTGCAACATTTATGTGGCCGATCCTCATCTGTCTTATATTTGGATTGTCTGTTTCAATTGAAAGGATCATCACCTTGAACTTGGCGACAACCAATACAAAGAAACTTTTGGCACAAATCGAAGAAGCCCTTTCCAAGGGTGGTATCGAGGCTGCAAAGGATGTAACAAAAAATACAAAAGGCCCTGTAGCTTCTATCTTTACACAAGGACTGATGCGCTCTTCGGAGGGAATGGAAATGGTAGAGAAGTCAATCGTTTCTTATGGTGGCGTTGAAATGGGTCGTCTTGAAAAAGGTTTGATCTGGATTTCATTGTTTATTTCACTAGGTCCAATGCTTGGTTTCTTCGGAACTGTAATTGGTATGGTGGGTGCATTTGATGCGATCGAAGCTGCCGGTGATATCTCTCCGCAAGTTGTTGCTGGTGGTATGAAAACTGCCCTTTTAACAACAGTAGGAGGTCTTATTGTAGGTATGATCCTACAGGTGTTCTACAACTACTTGGTGTCTAAAATCGACAACCTTGTAAATGACATGGAAGATGCTTCCATCACATTGGTAGACTTATTGGTAAAGCATAAAATCGTTAAATAATGGTAGACATAGGATTGTATTTTGGCTATACGCTATTTCTCCTAGGCCTTGCCGCAGCGGTAATTTTACCATTGATCAATGCGCTTAAGTCCCCAAAGGATTTGGTGAGTGCGATGATTGGTGTGGGTGTGCTTCTGGTGCTATTCCTGATTTCTTATGGACTGGCAGGATCAGAAGTTACGGCAAAATATACTGCGCAAGGTATAGGCGAGGGTAGCTCGAAGTTAATAGGGGCAGGACTAACCATGTTTTACATCGTGTTCTTCTCTGCACTATTAGGAATAGTAGTTTCAGAAATCAACAAAGCTCTTAAGTAATGGCAAAAGCCCTTCCAGAAATTCCGAATGCCTCAATGGCGGACATTGCATTTTTGTTGCTGACCTTCTTTTTGGTTACAACCACTATGCCCAATGACAAAGGATTGAGTATGCAACTTCCTCCGCCTCCTGAAACACAACCTGAGGATGTGAAAATTCAGGAGCGGAATATGTTCAAAATTCAGGTCAACTCGAACGATGCGCTCCTTGTTGAAGGGGAGCCTATGAGCGATGTGAGTGGCTTGAAAGAGATGATCAAGAAGTTCGTGCTTAATAATGGTGCCGATCCCAAGAGCTCAGATAGCCCGGATAAGGCTATTGTGTCCTTCAAGACAGACCGGGGAACCACTCATAAGCGCTTTGTGGAAATTCTGGATATTGCTCAGGCAGCCTATTATGATATCTATGCTGATCAAGCAGGGGTAACCAATGAGGAGTTTAGGAAGATAGCTTCTGATTTGAATAACCCCGAGAACCAGCGTATTTACAACAAAGGACGCGAGGGAATACCGATGGCTATCTCGATTGCTGAGCCATCTAAGGTTGGAAATTGATAAAACTGAACTATGTCAAAATTTAAGAAGAAGACCAAGGTTAAGCAGGATATACCCACCTCATCAATGCCTGATGTTGTGTTTATGTTGCTTTTCTTTTTCATGGTAACTACTGAATTGAGAAAAACTGCGATTGATGTGCAGCAAAGAATTCCACAGGCTACCCAACTCAGGAAGCTTCAGAGAAAATCGCTGGTTACTAACCTATACATTGGTGAGCCAAAAAAGACTGATGAGTTTGGTGATGAACCTAAGATTCAAGCTAATGATGTCTTTATTGAACCAAATGACATCATTCTATGGGTGAGTGGTGAGAAAGATAAACTTCCTGAAAATGAAAGAGAGCAGCTGACAGTAGCCCTAAAGGTGGATAGCGAAGCAAAGAGAGGAATTATAGCCGATGTGGAGACAGAATTGAGGAAGGGAAATGCGCGTAAGATCCTTTACAGCACACTTCAGAAAGCAGATAATAATAGATAATTGTTTTTTCATAAGTAATAGATAAAGCCCCGTTCGGTTCTACCAGGACGGGGCTTTCATTTTATGGCAATAGCTCAAACGTTACAGCTTAATAACAATAAGGTCGTAAGGGCTTGGTGTATGTATGATTGGGCAAACTCTGTCTATTCCCTTGTAATTACTTCATCGATATTCCCCATCTACTATAAATCTGTCGCGGTAGGCGCTGATGGTGATATAATACAATTCATGGGTTTTTCTGTCGTGAACTCCGTACTCTACAGCTATGCCCTCTCTTTTTCATTCTTGATCGTAGCGCTGATTCTACCCCTGCTTTCCGGGGTGGCTGATTACACTGGGAAGAAGAAGACTTTTATGAAACTCTTTGTATTGCTGGGAAGCGTGGCATGCATTGGACTCTATTTTTTTAGAGGAATTGAGACGTTGGAGTGGGGTATATTTTGTTCCATTTTGGCCAGCATTGGCTACTCCGGTAGCCTCGTATTTTATGATGCTTTCCTGCCAGAGATCGTAACCGTGGATAGATATGACGTCACCAGTGCCAGGGGCTATTCCATGGGCTACTATGGTAGCGTAATACTTCTCGTAGCCTGCCTGTCCATGATCACCTATTATTCTCAGTTCGGCTTTGCGACAGAGGGAGATGCGGTGCGATTTACCTTCCTAATTGTGGGTGTATGGTGGATGGGATTTTCGATGATTACTTTTAAGTATGTGCCCGAGAATCCGTATGGCAGAAAGCCAGTTGGGAATATATGGACCAATGGATATAGGGAAGTGCTTAAGGTTTGGCATAACCTGAATGCAACTCCCGATCTAAAAAAATACCTGGCCGCTTTCTTTTTCTTCAATATGGGGGTACAAACCGTCATGTACCTGGCCACCTTGTTTGGAACCGATGTGCTTCAACTGGACAGTTCAAAACTCATTTTAACCATATTGATAATACAACTTGTAGCTTCGGTCGGTGCCTGGATTTCGGCAAGGTCATCGGCAGTATATGGAAACAAGGCAACATTGATTGCCATGATTGCCATTTGGATAGTAGTCTGTATAAGTGCTTACCTCATTGTAAGTGAGATGCAATTCTATGCATTGGCTTTTGTGGTGGGAATGATCATGGGCGGCATTCAGTCCTTGGCTCGCGCAACTTACGCAAAGCTCATTCCTCAGGACGCGATTGACCACGCCTCCTACTTTAGCTTTTTTGATGTGACCTACAACCTCTCCATTGTGTGTGGCACTTTCTCCTTTGGCCTTATCAATCAACTTACTGGTAGCATGCGCAATAGTGCACTGGGGCTCACCGTGTTTTTTGTGCTTGGCATGATCCTGCTGTTTCTAGTCAATTCTAAAAAGATCGAAAGGCCGATTAGTACAGCAAGTGCTTTACGGTAATGCCCTTATTAATCAATTGCATTAAGCTGTCAATACCAATTTTTAGGTGAAGGTCCACATAATCGCTCGTCACTGCCTCATCACTTGACTCCGTCTTGACTCCTTCAGCGATCATGGGCTGGTCAGAAACGAGCAACAGTGCCCCGGCAGAAATTTCATTGAAGAAGGCGGTGGAGAAAATGGTAGCAGTTTCCATATCGATCGCCATAGCTCTGATCTTTCGCAGATATTCCTTGAATGGTTCATCCCACTCCCATACTCTTCGATTGGTGGTGTAAACCGTGCCACTCCAGTAATCCTGGTTATAGTCCCTTATCGTAGTGGATATCGCCTTTTGAAGCGCAAAAGCGGGTAAGGCAGGTACTTCGGGAGGGAAGTAATCATTGGATGTTCCTTCACCACGAATCGCAGCGATGGGAAGGATGAAATCTCCAATGTCATTTTTCTTTTTCAGTCCACCACACTTTCCGAGAAATAGAACTGCCTCCGGCTTTATCGCAGTCAGACAGTCAACGATGGTTGCTGCATTCGGGCTGCCCATACCGAAATTGATAATAGTTATGCCATCGTGTGTGGCGCTTAGCATGGCCTTATCTTCACCCTGCACCGGCACCTTTTTCCAAGCTGCAAACTTTCTCACATAATTATCAAAATTGGTTAACAGGATGTATTGCCCGAATGACGTCAATGGCAAACCAGTGTAGCGAGGAAGCCAGTTTTCAACAATTTCAAGTTTCGTTTTCATGTGTATATAATTAATTTTAAATGGTCACATGCCTGCATGCAGCAGTGCATTTCGGCACGCAGGCTTGGAATTTGCATGAATCAATATTGATCCATCGTTCTTGTTTAATAATCATGCTCATTTCATACCAGATAATTTATACTTTGCATTCGTGGATAAACTTAATCTCCCTTCAATTTCGCCCAAGCTTAAGAAAGACCAAGGTAAAGTATGGATTTTTGACACAATCCGGAAGAAGTACATTGTTCTAACACCGGAGGAATGGGTCCGACAACATTTTATTCACCACCTCATTCACAATCTAGGCTATCCAAGGTCGCTCTTCAGGATCGAAGGAAGCCTAGCATACAACAAGTTGCAAAAACGATCAGACATTCAGATTCATGATCGGATTGGTAATCCCTGGATGTTGATAGAATGTAAATCCTCTTCTATAAAATTAACGCAGAAGGCGTTTAATCAGATTGCCGTGTATAACATGACTGTAGGTGCAAAGTTTCTCGCGGTCACTAACGGAATGGTGCACTACTGCTGGAAGGCACCTGTTGAGGGAGAGGAAATAAAGTTTCTAAGTGAGTTTCCTGACTTCTAAAGAAATAAAAAGGGACCACCCTGGATGTGCAGTCCCTTTCATTAGCTCTCGCCTTACTCGCTATTTCAAGAACGTTTCAACATCAGTATAGGGAAGGTTAAAGGCATCGGCAACAGCCTGATAAACCACCTTGCCACTGATTACATTTAGTCCTTTTTTCAAATCTTCACTTTCTTTACACGCCTGCTTCCATCCTTTGCCAGCAAGTTTGATTGCGTATGGCAATGTGGCATTTGTAAGCGCAAGGGTAGAAGTGTAGGGCACAGCGCCCGGCATGTTCGCCACACAGTAATGGACTACGTCATCAATAATGAAAGTAGGATCTTCGTGAGTGGTGGGTTTGCAAGTCTCGATGCAGCCACCTTGATCTACCGCCACGTCCACAAGTACAGTTCCTGGGCGCATAGTTTTCAGCATGTCTTTGGTGACCAGCTTTGGCGCTTTGGCACCTGGAATTAGTACGGCACCAACAATGAGGTCGTGTGTCTTCACAAGTTCACGAAGTACGTATTCGTTGGATACCATGGTATTCACGTTCTTCGGCATCACATCATCGAGGTACCTAAGGCGGTTCAGGTTGACATCGGTGATGATTACGTCAGCACCCATACCTGCTGCCATCTTTGCCGCGTTGGTGCCTACCACTCCACCACCCAAAATCAAAACCTTGGCGGGCATTACTCCGGGGACACCTCCCAATAGGATACCACGACCTTTCAATGGCTTTTCTAAGTATTTAGCACCTTCCTGAATGGACATCCTACCAGCTACCTCCGACATGGGAACCAGTAGGGGTAAGCCTCCGTCCTTTTCTACAGTCTCGTAGGCCAGACAGATAGATCCGGTTTCAATCATGGCCTTAGTTAAGGGCTCGTAGGAAGCAAAGTGAAAATAGGTGAACACAAGCTGATCCTTTCTGATGAGCTTATACTCAGACTCAATCGGCTCTTTCACCTTCATGATCATTTCTGCGATGTCGAAGATTTCCTTGGGAGTGGAAAGTAGTTTTCCGCCCGCGCCAACGTACTCCTGATCCGGAAATCCACTTCCTTCCCCTGCCGAGGATTGTATATACACAGTATGACCTCTTTTCGTAAGCTCCTGTGTTCCCGCTGGGGTCAGTGCTACACGGTTTTCGTTGTTTTTAATTTCTTTTGGAACTCCGATTATCATCGCCTTAAGATTATGTTCATATTAAATTCACGTAAATATAGTATTCGCTTACAAGAGACTTGAAAAAATTTAGCTTTTTGCATTTTGATGGAGGAGTACCCCTTATTTGCCTTTTATGGCTCCCTTCGAACGGGAATGTACAACCATAAGCAATTTGAACGGCATCTCGAATTTGTGCGTACTGTGCATCTAGAGGGCTTCAAACTTTATGCCTTAGAAGATTACCCCTTTGCTGTAAGAACCCGCAATCAAGATGAATCGATTGTAGTTGAACTGTTCAGAATCAGGAATGGGAAAGTGCGGATGGAGATCGACAAACTGGAGCTCGATGCGGGGTACATTAGAGAAGAAATAGAGGTAGGAGGTTATCGGGCGGTGATCTATACATTTCAAAAAGCAGAGAATAATCAGGAGGTACCAGGGGGCGATTGGGTTGAATTCTTTGGTAAATAATGCCGTTTAAAGTATATTATTAGGACGTTATAAAGCTTTTGAACCGCTGGCTGATTTTCGTTATTTTTGACCTAAATCCACCCATTTAGATTGACACAGCTCAAAACAATTAAGACATCAGTTTCTCCTGATAGAATTCCATCTATACTGGCAGACTACCGCCTTGCCTGTGAAAGTCGGGAGGCAAGTTTATTGGGCCGAAAGGAAGTGTTCATGGGTAAAGCCAAGTTTGGCATTTTTGGAGATGGTAAAGAGATTGCACAGATCGCCATGGCCAAGATTTTCAGAAATGGCGACCATAGGTCGGGTTACTATCGAGATCAAACTTTCATGCTGGCTATAGGCGAACTAACGCTTGAAGAATACTTCGCGCAGTTGTACGCACATACAGAGGTTGGTGCTGACCCTGCTTCGGCTGGACGACTGATGAATGGTCACTTTGCTACCCGTATGTTAGATGAGCAAGGTGAGTTTAAGAAGCTTGCGGAGATTAAAAATAGCAGTTCAGATATTTCACCCACCGCAGGTCAAATGCCCAGATTAGTAGGACTTGCATATGCGTCAAAACTATTCAGGAATAACAAAGCACTTGCCTCACTTACGGACTACTCAAAAAAAGGCAACGAGATCGCCTTTGGCACCATTGGAAATGCGTCAACTTCTGAAGGTCTATTCTTTGAGTCAATTAATGCAGCAGGTGTATTGCAGGTTCCAATGTTAATGTCTGTGTGGGATGATGAGTATGGTATCTCCGTTCCGAAGGAGTATCACACCACTAAAGGCAGCATCTCAAAAATACTTGCTGGCTTTCAGCGCACCGAGAAGGAGAAAGGCTTTGAGATTATCAAGGTGAAAGGTTGGGATTATGCGGCATTGCATTCTGCGTATGAGCGTGCTGAGAAGATATGCAGAGAAGAGCATGTGCCGGTGCTGGTTCATGTCATTGAGATGACGCAACCTCAAGGCCACAGTACATCAGGTTCGCATGAGCGATATAAGAGTAAGGAGAGGCTACAGTGGGAGGCGGAGTTCGATTGCATCAAGAAGATGCGCGAATGGATTCTGCTGGAGGACCTGAGCAATCCCGATACTCTTGACGAGATTGAAAAGGAAGCCAAAGTGAGAGCCAAGGAAGCAAAAACTAATGCGTGGAAGGCTTTTAACGAAGATATTCAAAATGATCAAAGGGCACTGGCTGATATTCTTCAGAAGCTGTCAGATACCTATCACGAACTTGCTGAGATTAAAATGGACCTGGATAGGACCATGAACCCAATTAGACTAGACTCAATGAAGGCAGCAAAGAAGGCTTTGCGATTTTTGAGATTTGAAAATACTGAAGCAAGGGCAGAGCTGATCGATTGGATAAAGAATACCGATGAGGAGAACTACGATCGCTTTAGCTCTTATTTGTATAGTCAATCAGAAAAATCTGCACTAAAAGTGCAAGAGGTAAAGCCGGAGTTCTCCGATAGCTCCCCTTATCTGGATGGCCGGGAAATACTGCTTTCTTTTTTTGATCAGGCGCTAAAAAGAGATCCAAAGGTTTTTGCCATTGGTGAAGATGTAGGAAGGATAGGTGATGTAAATCAAGCCTTCGCAGGCTTGCAAAAAAAATATGGAGAGCTAAGGGTTACGGATACTGGAATCAGAGAAGCTACGATCATTGGGCAAGGCATAGGTGCTGCGCTAAGAGGGCTGAGACCGATTGCAGAGATTCAATACCTTGACTACTTCCTGTATGCGTTGCAGATATTGAGTGATGATTTGGCAACGTTGCAATATCGGACTAAGGGAGGGCAGAAAGCTCCGCTCATCATTAGGACCCGTGGCCATCGCCTCGAAGGAGTGTGGCATTCTGGTTCTCCAATGGGCATGATCCTTGGCAGTCTTCGCGGGATTTACCTGCTTGTACCCCGAGATATGATTAGGGCTGCAGGATTTTATAACACCATGCTTCAGTCTGATGACCCTGCTGTAATAATAGAATGCTTGAATGGATACAGACTGAAGGAAAAATTGCCTGATAATGTAGGTGAATATACTATACCTCTTGGAGTGCCAGAGGTACTGAGAGAAGGAACCGATGTATCCGTGGTAACATACGGCTCCATGTGTCGGATTGTAATGGAGGCTGCACATGAACTGGAACAAATGGGAGTTTCCTGCGAGGTCATTGATGTACAATCACTTTTACCTTTTGACCTGGATCAAAGGGTCCTCGAGTCGATCAAAAAGACAAATAGAGTTGTCTTTGCAGATGAAGATGTGCCCGGTGGAGCAACAGCATTTATGATGCAAAAGGTGCTTGAAGAATTTGACGGTTATCAATACCTGGACTCGAAGCCGCTCACCATTACCGCCAAAGAACATCGCCCTGCCTATGGTTCGGATGGGGACTATTTTTCGAAACCAAATCCGGAAGAAATTATTGAAAGAGTATACGGGATGATGAGTGAGGTAGATCCCTCGCGTTATCCATCACTCTACAACGAATAACTATTCGAATCTAAATTCAGGCGTCTCAATCTCATTACTAAGGTTTGTTCGTCTGTCCTGAATTTGAATCTTGAGTTTGACTGTTTTGATGCTAAACTGCAGCTTAAACAGAGAGCTCACCATCGCGTATCGTAGCGTGCCTTCCAGCGGTCCAGGCTGACTTAAATTTTTTGACAAAATCGGAAAGCGGCCATCAAATGTGGTGGGGCAGTTGGGATATTGAAATTCCTCGAAAAAATTAAAGAATTTGAATGATCCATCTGGCTGCTTCACATAGAAGTCTACGAAGATATTGTAGTGATTTTGATTCAACTCAAAATACAGGGTGTCTTGCACGATATTGTTTTCACGTATCACATCCCAATTGGTGCAACTAAATGGCGGAACAAAATCTGGAAGGTTCAACTCGGGATTGTTCCTCTTATCTTCGTAGCTCAGGAAAGAGTTGCCTTCCCGGTTTATGAAATAGAACCGATTGTTGTAGCAAACCGTGTCTTCCCCGATTATCTGACAGCCCGTTTCATTGGGATTTAGGCCAAGGTCTCCGTCCCCGTCTCTGAAGTCAATAAATAGAATTAGTGAATCTGCCTCAGCTACCCCTCCAACTTCTTTGAAAATCAAATTATTGAACTCGATTTGAGGTTCATTAGGGTATTCTGGCGGGTCAAAACATGAACCCATCGCTAGTGCAAACCCAACAGCTATAAACAATCCCCAAATGGACTTCATTTCCTACTTTTAACCTTTGGTAAAATAATCAACGCTTGGACACATTTAAAAGTTTTGAGAAAGAATTGTATTCAATAAACGAAAGTAATTTCGAAGATATTGCATTGCAATTATTCAAGCTCCAGGCAAAGGAAAATAGAACTTACAAGGACTATATCACCAACTTAGGGGTAAATGTTGCTAAAGTAGGGGCGATACATGAGATCCCATTTCTGCCCATTTCGTTTTTCAAAAACCGAAAGATAGTGAGTGGCAACTGGGCGGAAGAGATGGTCTTTGAGAGTAGCGGTACGACAGCATCGAGCCCCAGCAGGCATTTTGTCAAGGACATAAATCTCTATTTGGAGGTGGCGCGTAGGTCTTTTGAACTGCGTTATGGAAACCTGAATAATTACCACATTTTGGCACTGCTTCCTTCTTATCTTGAAAGAGAAGGCTCCTCGCTGGTTAGTATGATCGATAACTTCATTAAACTAACCGGGTCAAAGTATTCTTCCTTCTATTTGAACGAGCTGGATTCCCTTCAGGTGATCATGGACAGATTATGTTCAGACTCGGAAGGCAGGAAAATATTGCTGTGGGGAGTCTCTTTTGCCTTGCTTGATCTGGCCGAGCGGGGACCAAGGGACTTAAGAAATGTGGTGATCATGGAGACGGGTGGAATGAAGGGCAGGAGAAGGGAACTAACCAGAGAAGAACTTCATAGCTTACTAACGCGAAATTTTAACGTGCAAAATGTTCAATCGGAGTATGGCATGACAGAACTAATGTCGCAGGCATATACCTCACCAGAGGGTTACTTTGTTTGCCCTCCCTGGATGAAAACACTGGTACGGGATATCAATGATCCGTTTAGTCTATCAAAATCAGACAAAAGTGGTGGAATAAACGTTATAGATTTGGCAAATATTTACACTTGTGCATTTATTGAAACCCAAGATTTAGGGAGGGTCTATCAAGATGGTAGTTTTGAGGTACTTGGACGCATTGACAATTCGGATATCAGAGGCTGCAACTTGCTGGTTTAGCGGCCCTAACCGGCGTTAAATCAACAGATTTTGCGGTTTAAATTTGTTGAAAATGAAAAGATTGATAATTTTGATGATTGCTAAAACTATGAAAATGAAGAAAATTCTAGCTTTTGTTGCCTTAGTAGCCTTTTTGAGTGCCTGCAGCCAGTACACTTGCCCTACTTATAGCAAGAAGGAAGTGAGGCAACAGAGCACTGAGAATCATATATAGGCATCAATTAGAGGTATTTTTTGACCTCTGCTATACCAATCTTCTCTCCGCTCATTATCACCAGGCGTTCCACCACGTTTCTCAGTTCTCTAATGTTCCCTGTCCAGTCGTAGGCCTGCAATTCCTTCATTCCTTTTCCATCTATCTCTTTCGGCTTTGTTCCATGCTCACTTGCGATATCGCCAAGAAATTTGTCGACAAGCAAAGGAATGTCATCTCTTCGCTCATTGAGGGAAGGAACCCTTATTAGAATTACGCCAAGTCGGTGATAAAGGTCTTCTCTAAATCTAGTCTCCGCAATTTCGACCTTAAGGTCTTTGTTGGTGGCAGCAAGTACCCTCACATTCACCAAAATATCCTTGTCACCTCCGACTCGACTGATTTTGTTTTCTTGTAGCGCCCTCAAAACTTTGGCTTGTGCCGATAAGCTCATGTCACCAATCTCGTCCAGAAATAGTGTACCATTATCTGCTTGTTCAAATTTTCCAATTCTTTGCTTTACTGCTGACGTGAACGAACCTTTCTCATGACCAAACAATTCGCTTTCTATCAACTCCGAGGGAATTGCTGCACAGTTTACCTCTACAAAAGGACCAGTGGAGCGATTACTCTTTTCATGAATCCATTGGGCCACTAATTCTTTGCCCGACCCATTGGGACCGGTGATCAGGACGCGTGCATCAGTAGGGCCTACCTTTTCAATCATAGACTTTACTTCCAGCATTGAAGGTGATTCACCAATCATCTCCAATTTATGCGCTACTTTTTTTCTTAATGTTTTAGTTTCCTTAACAAGAGATGTCTTATCAAGTGCGTTTCTAAGCGTGATTAAAAGTCTATTGAGATCTGGTGGCTTCTGAAGGAAGTCGTAGGCACCCATCTTGGTGGCGTCTACAGCCATCTCAGTGGAACCATGAGCTGAAATCATTATGAATGTGGAACTGATACCTTTTTCTCTGGCGCTTTGCAGCACCTCCATACCATCCATCTTTGGCATTTTAATGTCGCAAAAAACTATATCGAAATTTCCGTTTTCTAACTTCTCAAGTCCTTCTTTGCCGTCACTTGCCTCTTCGACTTTGAGTTTCAATTCTTTTTGATCGAGAAGAATGTCCTTAAGCACGGCACGAATGCTGGCTTCATCTTCGATTAATAATACGTTTGGCATTAAGTTTTGACTATTATATTCAGGAATATCATGTAAGATAGAAAAAGCAAGCCTGTAAGCCGGGTTCTGTTACTGACTTTTCAGTCAGCATCCTATCATTTATCTAGTCCCGACTTCACAATCGGGATCAATCAACCTACCCATTCCGACATCCACCGAGGTAGATAGATCAGAGCCAATCTAATTCGGAATCTATTTGGTCTTTCAACTCGTAAGGTTTGCCATGCCTTCAATGTCACCATTAAAGCGGTGAGCTCTTACCTCACCTTTTCACCTTTGCTCCATTCTGACAAGTCAGGTTGAAGTAGTTTGTTTTCTGTGGCACTATCTGTTCCCCCGATAGCTATCGGGAGACCTTCCTGTTAGGAAGTACGATGCTCTATGTTGCCCGGACTTTCCTTCCGCCAAATTTGGCGAACGATAAGACGGCTTGCTTTACAGCAAATTTAACTACAATTATAGACTATGTGGGAACGGCTAGTAAATATCTGCGCCAGTGAGCTTGAATTCATACTGGTCGGCCAGGTTGGCGACTTCTTGAATCATTTCCTTAAGCTCACTTTCTGATGTGCCATCCACAGACGCTGCAGCTTCTATTTGCAAGAAATTATCTGAAATAATAAATCGGCCATAGTTGAATAGGGCGGTTTGCTCCAATAATGCCTTAAGATTGAGGGCTGGGTCATAGGCGCATACCTTTGATGAAAAGGTGGCCATACTGCGACCATAAAGCTGGTTTTCCTTGACAGCACCAATGACTGACTGGAAGCGCCCGCCTGACAGGGGGATTACGATAATTGAATGACTTCCATCGTAGGTGCTATACTGACCTTCTATTTCATCAGCATATTGCTTCATAAATGACATTAGATCCATGACTGTCTGCGTTTAGAAGGATTAAGGTACAAAATCAAAATGATATCTTTTACAGCTTAGAAATAGAAAGCGTAGGCTTTGACCTCACCATTAGAGAATTCCAAAGTAGGGCCGGGAATTTTGATCATATTGAGGAAGAAGAGCAGTGTTCTCACCGCTTTAGAATTAGTCTTGATGGCGGTTACATCAAAATCGAGGCTTAGGAAGTATTGTCTATAGGCGCTATAACCGTTAGCCTCATTGACTTCGTCTGTGGCGTAAACCATACCATTTGCACCATACCCAATTCCCAGGTTTAGCCATTTAGGAAAATGTAAGAACTTGTCGGCATCCACAGAAACCCAATAGGTTTGCCCATTGTAGTCTTTGATAACTTGCTCAATTAGGCTGGAGCCAAGCACATCAGGCCGCAGGTCGGCATAATCCGTTCGATGGAAAGAGAACTTCGGATGTAAGCGCGTCTCCTTCCAAAGCATTTGTTGTCCAAGATAGAATCCGGATCCAAGAGCATTTGCCAGCAGGTCGCCAACTGAGGCGCCATAGCCGCTGGAAAAACCGTCAAAGACTTCGATCGAAGATATCATCAAAAAACTTGTGAGGGCTGCGATCTTATCAGCCTTTGTAGGTTGGACGCCACTCCACCGTAATCCCCTCGAGCCAATGTTACTGAGCTGAAACGCACTGTAGAAGTGTCCCCACTTATCCATTTGCTTCCACTCATTATTATCGTTAAAGAAAGTAAAAGACTGTCGCTCAAAGTCACTGTACCATATTTCGTTAAGCCCAATCATAGTGCCGACATAGGCTGCTGAGGTGCCGATAATAAGGGTATTTAATCTCTTCTTGTTAACATGAGAGGAGCTATCAACTTGAGCTTGCACAACTGATCCAGGGATCAAAAGGAACACAAGAATTGCAGCAGACAGGATCCTAAGTATTTGCTTGGATGATTTAGCCATCATCTTCATCTTCCTTTATGGCCTCTTCCTCGGGGTCTGGCTTCTCGGGTTTTTCATTCTTAGCCTCGTCTTTTGCAAACTTTAGTAAATCTTTGAGTTCATTAAAGTTTTGGGTATGCAGCAGACTCACGCCAGTTGTGACTGCGTTACCATTTGTAAGCGTACTCGAAAGTTGATTGAAATTAGAGCGACTGTACATCTTTACTTTGAATTTTCCGTCTTGCGTGAGGAGATAATCAACGGTCCAGTCACCAGCAATGGAAGATATGTTATCCGCTGTATTGTATTGGTTTGAGATGGCTCCATCTCTTGTCACCCTAAGCCTGCCATTGAGGAATGAATAGGATAGTCGTAGCTGAAAGGTATTGAATGCCTCTTGATCCAAAGTTCCCAAGTCAAGATCAATTTCAAGGTTTTGATCAACTTGGGTTAACCAATAGCTTAGTTGATTAGACAACAACTCACTTACGCTGTTGTAGAGTGTTCCACTGGTACTAAAAGCATCGGGTGGCGAGAACCTTCTAAGAATGATCAAACTGAATACTTGCCGCTTCAGCTCCTGTTCATCCAGTTTGGACTTGAATGCTTGAAACTCGAAGTCCAACCGTACCGCAGGTCTGCCTTCTACCACAATATTATCTGGCAGCTCATTAGCTTCAATGTCAAAATTTATTTGGGGTGAAAGCATTTGACCATCGAGGTTTAGTTGAACCTCAGTAGGGTACTTCCTTCTAATCTGCGGATCGTTAGCAATGGTTTGATCGGATAGTATAGGTGCTAAAGATGCCATTTGATTATAGACGGCCGTAATGTCCATTACACCCTCGTACGGATTACCATACCATGAAATCCTGCTTCCGGGCTGAATGTCAAACTCTTTGTTAATGATATCATACAATGTAAAGTTGTACGCACCTTGCGTGAACTCAACAGAACCAAACATTGAGAATTCGCCTTTAGTATCAATTTGCAACTTGATGTCTCCATTTCCTCTTCCGCGAATGATGTCTCCAGACTTAATGTCAAAGATAATCTCAGCGTAGGCGTCTGGTGTGATATCGAGATTTAGATCCATTGCTATTCCTGATGCTTCGGTCCTCTTTTTTGTTTGGTTTACATCAGGATTTTGATTGATTTGTGCCGTGTCAGTAAAATGAACAAAGTTGACAAAGTCTTTGCGTTCGACATCCCCCGAGGCAGACATGGGAATGTAAACTCTCGTATTCTTTTCTGATCGGGCAGTTGCTGAAATTTTTAATCTGGAGGATGGCCCCAGGATGTTCACGTTTCCTGTTGCATATCCTTGTCCATAAAAGAGAGAATTGTCCTTGGCTGTAGTGTTAAGTAATTGGAAATTGGTAAACGAACCGTCAAGGTTTATTCGGAATTCCCTAAAGTTGCGATGCGCTATGAATCCTTCCAGTGAGCCAGTGTTGTTAAAGATATCGGTCAATCGGAAGTTTTGGAAATCAATTTGGTTGGGTTGTAAGCCAAGATTACCGGTAAAGTTATACTTGGTTTTAAGATAGTTGATCATGATTTGCCCGTTTTCGATAAGTCCATTGCCAGCTATGCGGGGTTGAGCAAACGAGCCCGTGATGTCATACTCTCCTGTGAGCGTTCCTCCAAGCTCGGAAAAGAGGTCTTTCAGAATAGGCTCCGCAGTTTTAAGGTTTGCCTTGTCAAACCTTGCTTTTATAGCTAATGGATTGATGTGGCCTGGTTCGTAGTGGCCTGTAAGGCTTACTGTTCGGAAGTTAAGCCTGTCGACTGTGAAGTTAATGTCAAATCTCTTTTCTTCCTGATTCCACTTGTTCACGCCCAGTATGTCTCCAACAAGAAATTCGTTTATTGTCAGATCCTTGATCTCAATGTCGTTTTGAATATATAGACTGTCATAGATTCCCTTTGCCTGGAGAGAACCGTTGAGAATTCCTGCGAATTGGTCTTCACTTATACTATTCAAGATATCCAGCTCAAGTCGATTGATATTAAGCTGCAGAAGCTTTGATGGGTCTGGTGAAATCTCGCCATGAAGCCGCACCGATTGATCTACATTTGTAAAGTCCAGGTTGTGAATATCCCACACATTGTCATGATAGATAATATAGTTTTGATTGTTCACAGACCATGACTCATTTAGTATTTTAATTTCGGAAGGAAGCAACTTTACTCTCGTACTATCATTCATAAAATCAACAGCAGATTTTAGCCGCACAGCATTTTCAAATCCCACCTGATCAAAATCAAGGCCAACCTCAATGTGAGTTCTGTCCCAGATTGCATCAACAATCAAATCTTTACTTTTGAAATTTTTAGAAATAAACTGCTCGTTGGAATAGATCGATAGCATGGCGAGAATGTTAGTACTATCTCTAATTTTAGATCCATTGAAGTCAAGTTCATTCTGTGTAAATAACTTTCCGCCATAGGTGATGCTATCTATTTGTGAGTAAGCATTAACGATTGAGGTAAAACCATTTGAAAATCTACCTTTAACTGTTACCTCTTTTGATACGATCAAGTCGAGTCCAGCTACTTTGATAAGCGGATTGATGTCATGCAACTTGATGTCAAACTTTGCATCGTATTCTTGATCCCCTCGTGCCTTGGTAAGATAGTACTGATCTAGTTCCTCCTTGTCGTTTTTAATAGTCAAGTAAAACTCCGTGAAAAGACTTTGAAGGTCTTTGAAAAGCGTGGAGTAGTAGTAGTCACCAGATAGGTCTACATCCATGAGCGAACTACGCAAGTATAGATTTCTCACGTCTTCTTGTCTTGATGAAATTACCCTAATTGAGTCAATTTCCAGGGAGTCGCTTTGGTAGTTGATGAGGGTGTTATTAAACCGCGCATTTCCAAGTACGCTATCCACTTGAAGTCCCTTCGAATCGATCTCTAGTTCAGATCGAAGGAAGAAGTTCTTTTCGACAATGCCCAATTTATCCAGGAAGAGGGTGTCAAGCTTGGCTTTGATTTTCACTAACTCGTGATCTTTCCTGAAATCGATTGAGCCCTCGGCATTTAATTTTAGATTAGGATCATCAATAACTAGTGTTCCGTTAAAGAATTCAGCCTTGAATTGAGCATTTGTGATGATGTTTTGATACTCATAATTCCTCAAGCCTAGTTTTGAGATGGTGCCGTTTAGATTAAAATCTGCCGTCTCTGTGGTGAAGCCGCTGCCATCGATTTTGCCTTTCATCGAGACATTTTGAAAACTTAGGGTGTCATTAAGGTATTGTCCTAGACGAAATGATTTCAGCTGGATGTTGCCCTTATACCTGGATAATGTAACGTCCGACTCATCGATCTTTAAATTGAGATCTGAATCGATCTCACCAAAATTCCCTTTGAAGTATCCGTCAGCGACAAAGTCATTTATGAAACCAGTAAAGTTTCCCCTTAGTAGGAACTTGTCAAGGGGCTGGAGTCTTTTGAAACTTTCTCCGGGTAGTGCAAACTTCAGGTCATTAATATCCACAGTTGAGGAATTGAGCTTTAGGTTAATGAAAGTTTCATTGATATAGGGAAGTCCATCCATAGCCACTTGGCCAAATAATTTTGAGCTGCCCATTCCTAGCTCCATCTCACTGAAATTGAAATTACTTAGTTTACCGGTCATAGTTCCCGCTACGGTTATATTCTCCTTGAGGTATTGCAGTGCGGGTATGAAGCGCGCCAAGTCTGCAGGGTCGATGGTAGTATTCTTAAGTTTGGCCTTTATGGTAACTCGATTGTTAAAGTCATTCAAATCGAGTTGACTTTTGTAAGTGAAAATTACCGTATCCTCAATGTGACTGTTGCCAGCGTCAAGTTTGACATTCAAGAACTCCATTGAACTTTGAGAAATTCTAAAGAAGGTACTCAATTGCTTTACCTTGAAATTTGATTTTTGATCGGTGACGGCAAGTGAATTCACGTTGAATTGAATGGTATCACCGATGACTTTGAAATTTTGAAACTGACCATTTTCAATATCCAGGGAGAAGTGATTGTAATCAAATTGATTGACCAATGAATCTTTTTCAGGATCGATGAGACTAAATTGGGATTGATCTAAAATTATCTCTCCGATATTAACTTTTGTGCTTTGGCCAGACTTCCCGCTCCTGGGCTTTGAAAGACGATTAATCAAAACATTAATATTGAGATTTCTAGTGCTATCTGTTTCTGCAATCTTGATAAGATTAACTTGTGTCTTATTTAGTACAGCAGCGTCCAAATTGATTTGGTTATTGTTTAGAATGCTTGTGATCCGATAATTGATCGAGGTCAGCTCAGATTGCACCATAAGATTATTTTCAGGGTCCCTGATCTCAAGTCCTCTGATTTGGAATCGATCGTACCAAATGAGCTCGACTGATTTAAAGGAAATGTCGAATCCTGAAAGAGTAGAAAATTGATCTGTAAAGTGCTTTAGGATTGGCTTTTGAACTGCAGGAATTTGGACTATTCCAAATCCGACCAGGAAAAAGAATAGTATCATGTACAAGGTATATAAGATAAATTTCTTTACCCCGTAAAGAATTCGATTTTTGATAACTTGCAGGTTCATTCAATTGCAAATGAGTCCTAAAATCCTTGCCATAGAATCATCTTGTGATGAGACCTCCGCCTCCGTGATAAGCAACGGCAAGGTACTTAATAATGTAATTGCCTCGCAATCGGTCCATGAAAAATATGGGGGAGTTGTACCGGAGCTTGCTTCGCGTGCACATCAGAAGAACATCATGTACGTGGTTAACGAATCACTCACAGATTCAGGTATAAAGCTGAATGAATTAGATGCTATTGCCTTCACGAAGGGACCTGGACTTTTGGGTTCCCTATTGGTAGGTGTATCCTTTGCAAAGGCAATGGCACTTGCCTTGCAAATACCCTTAATAGAAGTCAATCACATGCAAGGTCATGTCCTGTCACATTTTATAGGTGATCCAAAGCCTGAATTCCCATTCCTATGCCTCACTGTAAGTGGGGGACACACGCAAATCCTTAAAGTGCGGGACCACCTTGATGTTGAGCTTTTGGGCGAAACTCAAGACGATGCCGTAGGGGAGGCATTTGATAAGTCAGCAAAAATTTTAGGCCTACCTTATCCCGGGGGTCCCCTCATAGATAGACTGTCTAGTCAGGGAAATCCAAATGCCTTTCAGTTTTCTAAGACTTCAATGCCCAACCTCGACTTTTCCTTTAGCGGGATCAAAACTGCTTTCTTGTACTTCATTCGAGATGAAACCAGCAGGGATGAGCAATTTATTGAAAAGAGGAAAGCGGACATCTGCGCAAGCTTGCAAAAGCACCTTATCGACATGTTGATAGATAAGCTCGAATTAGCTGCCTCCCTAACGGGCATAAACCAGATTGCAATTGCTGGTGGTGTAGCTGCTAACAGCGGATTGAGAGAGGCCATTCAAATGCGAGAGCGCAGTTTGGGATGGTCCACGTACATTCCCGATTTTCAATACTGTACAGACAACGCAGCAATGATCGCTATTGCCGCGCACTATAAGTATCTTGCACGGGAGTTTTCCGAAATGTCTGTCTCGCCACTCGCCAGAATGCCAATAGGATCATGAAGAACATTGCTAAAATAGGTGACATCAAGATTTACCGGAAGGTGATTGATGATTCCGATTTGGTAGATTTTCAGGGAGAGACGTTACACAAAGTATATTCAACTTTTGCCTTGGGTAGAGATATGGAGTGGACTTCGAGGTTGTTTTTCATAGACATGAAAGAAGACCATGAAGAGGGGGTGGGAACCTTCCTAAATATCAAACACCATAGCCCGGCCTTTCTTCAAGAACAGGTGGTCATCAAGGCAACGATGGTTTCACTTGTTAAAAACGAACTAACTTGTGATATTGAAGTTACAGTTGGTGACAGACTTATCGCAACCGGGCAGACGGGTCAAAAAATGTTAACGAAAACCAGGCTGGAGGAAATTTTGAGAAAGGTAGGCACATCACATGAATAAGCAGCGATTTTCCAATCAGGTCAACATCAAGAATCGGCAGGCGGGCTACAACTACGAATTGTTGGATAAGTATGTGGCGGGTATGGTATTGAAGGGAACTGAAATTAAGTCCATCAGAGAGGGTAAGGTAAATCTTCAGGATGGTCATTGTTACTTCAACAATGGAGAACTCTACGCAAAGGGAATCAATATTAATCCGTATGCACAAGGCACTCACTACAATCACGAGGCTGCAAGGGAACGAAAATTATTGTTGAAGGGAGCGGAGTTGAGAAAATTGGAGGCAAAGTCAGAAGAGAAAGGGCTCACCATTCTGCCACTCCGACTTTTTATAAATGACAGAGGTTATGCTAAATTGGAGATTGCATTGGCAAGGGGTAAGAAGATGCACGACAAAAGGGACAGCATAAAGGAGAAAGACATCAAGAGGGAATTAAGCCGGATAAAATTAGGATAGGTATTAGATGGAAGTACTAGACTACGGAGTTTGCCGATTGGCTGTTGTTCCGGTTAGAAAAGATGCAAGCGACCGTTCAGAACAGATTTCTCAATTGTTGTTTGGTGATCATTACGAAGTCACTACTCAATCGGGAGATGGAACATGGCTTTACATTCGGATATTTACAGACAAATATGAGGGGTGGATAGATACCAAATTGCATCATGCGATTTCGGGTGAGTATTTCGAACAAATCAACAACGCAAACTTCAAGATCACGACAGACATTACTTCCGGCCTTCTTTATAAAAAGAGCCCGCTCACAATTTTGATGGGAAGCATTGTCCCGATATCTAACTCAGAGCTATTCAAGATGGAGGAGCAATTTGCCTTCAATGGAGAATCTAAGAGTTTGGGCCAACGAAGAGATTTTGAATACCTACGATCTATCGCGATTAAATATTTGAATTCGCCCTACCAATGGGGTGGTAAGAATCCGTTTGGGATCGACTGCTCAGGGTTCACGCAGATGGTCTTTAAAATTTGTGGATACTTCATTCCCCGCGATGCCTACCAGCAGGCAACTGTTGGCGTGAATGTGGACGGGTGGGAGAGCAGCATGCCCGGTGATCTTGCCTTTTTTACGAACAAGGATGGGAGCATTAGCCATGTGGGAATTATTTTGGAGGAAAATAGGATTATTCATTCTTCTGGTAAGGTTCGAATTGATGTCCTACATGAGGATGGAATTATCAATACGGAGACGAAAATCTTTACACATACATTGTACAAGATCACAAGAATTCTACAGGGAGAGTAAATTAAGCTTGGGGTAATGCCCTCGTTCCTCTTGCTAAAAACAGGGATTCAGGCTATCTTTCATCTTGTGAATAATAGGGTACTTGTGCTTAATCAGGATTTTCGACCTTTGATGGTTTGTTCCGTGCAGAGGGCCTTTATCCTGGTCTACCTCAACAAGAGTGAGATGGTGCGTCCTGCAAATGGTCATAAGTTGCGGACGGTTACCCATAGCTTCGCTATGCCCTCTGTGATCAGACTTAACAGATACGTTCGAGCTCCATACAAAGGGGTAAACCTCACGCGCCAGAACATTTTCAGGAGAGATAACAATGAGTGTCAGTATTGCGGCACACATAAAGACCTTACACTAGATCATGTCGTTCCGAGTTCCAAAGGGGGCCCTCATACATGGCAAAACCTTGTCACCGCATGTAAGAAATGCAATGCCAAGAAGGGAGACTATACGCCAGAGCAGATTGGCATGGTGATAAAACGCAAGCCCTATAAACCATCTTATGCATTGTTCCTTCGCGACAATAGTGGTTTTGGCAATGAGTGGGATGAGTATTTGATATAGTAAGGCCATTTGAAAGTAGTGCACCAAATTCATTCCATATCGCATAGGTAGAGAGCCTGATGTAATTCATAATTTTTATCAGCATAAGAAACGCTACCCGCAAGTCTGACAATTTAGTTTCATAGATTAATCAAACACTATTAATGAATACAAAACTTATAATGACCATTAGCTCTATAGTGTTAGGGGTTACAGGTGTAATTCTGATATTCGGACCCGACATTGTATTGCGGAATCTATACATTGATGATAACACAATGTCTGCCCTTTTGGTACAAGTATGTGGTGGCCTCTATTTTGGGTATAGCATGCTTAACTGGATGACAAAAGAAAGTCTAATTGGCGGAATATATAATCGACCGGTTGCGGTTGCGAATTTCACTCACTTTTTGGTTGCGGGCCTATCCATTATTAAAAGTCTGATGTCTAATCACGGACTACCAAAAGCACTTTGGATGGCCGGTGCAGTTTACCTATTATTTGGAGTGCTATTCATGCTAATATTGTTTCGCCATCCAATAAGCTCATCGACTGACAAGTAAGTCAAAAAGGTGAATGCAGCGGCAATCTCACCGAGGTGCCAGACGAAAGTGTTTTTGTTAGGTATTTAATTAAAGAGTTGTAGGAGAATGAAGATGTCTTTCTATCCTCAGCTAAATTATTTACGCGCATGTATGAGCCAATCTAAAATAACACCTCCACCATTCCACAGTATGTTGTGATTCAGGGCGCGGGTGACGAGGGGGGTGACTTCATTTTTATTAGAAAGAATTAAAACCTCAATGTAAACACTGTCTTCACTCCAGGGATGGAGTCGGCTGTCATGGTACCGTTGTGCATTTGCATGATTTGTCTAGATAAGCTTAGTCCAATACCTGATCCAGTTTTTTTTGTGGTGAAAAAGGGCACGAAGATTTTGTCCAACGCTTCCCTGATAATGCCAGGCCCATTGTCAATCACTTCGATGAGCACATTTTCTTCGTGGTAACGACCTCTTAGTTCAATTTTAGCATCGGTCTTCGAAGCGCAAGACTCGATTGCATTCTTCACCAGATTAATAAGCACTTGTTCAATCATCTCCTCATCAGCATCTACCGCCAGGGCCTCCGGCTCCACTTTAGCATTGAAGGCGATGTTGGCTTTCTTTAGGTCGTTACGCATGAAGTGACTTACTTTCTCCAGCAGGTCTGCGATCTTGATAGATCTTATCTTGGGGTGTGGAAGTGAGGTGTACTCACGATAGGCATCAATGAATTTGATTAGGCCTCTACTTCTGTTCTCTATGGTGCTTAGGCCTTCCTTCAAATCTTCTGCTCCTTCACTTTTTAGTTCATAGTGCGCGTTCACCTTAGTCATGTCATGTGCCAGGATTTCTTTTAGTGTAGAAGTGAGGGAAGAAATTGGGGTGATGGAGTTCATGATTTCGTGCCTTAACACGCGTGTAAGATTCTGCCAGGCCTCAAGTTCTTGCTTCTGCAGCTCCGTTTGGATGTTTTGCAGCGTTACAAGTTTGACTACATTTCCTCTCACACGAAGTTCCGTAGCCTGGATAGTCAGCAATAGATCGTTGCTACCTTTGTAGAGTGTTCCTTTTCCGGGCTGCACATCATAAATAGCCTTATAGAGTTTAGAGTTTGTTTCGATGAGTTCTTCCAGGTTTTGAATGTTACTCATGCCCATGAACTTTTTCGCATTGGCGTTGATGATTTGAATTTCTCCTTCTGCATCAAACGATAAAATTCCTGTTCGTACCTGCTGCACCACCGTGTTTAGGTATTGCCAGTGCTCCTCCTTTTCAGATCTCGCATTTCTAAATGCTTCGAGCACATCATTGAATGCCTCGTTAAGTTCCTTAAAACTTTTGCCCAGTTCATTGTCTGCTGTAAATCCGGAGATAAAATCAGAGTATTTTATAGATTCAAGGAAGCGCGTGAGCTTTCGATTTGTTTGTGAGGTGAAGCGATACAGCTCCACGAATTGTATGATTAAGACACCGGAGGTCAGAAGGGCAGCAAAGATCATATTGGGCCGTGAAAGCATGAATATGATCAATGCCATCACAAGGCCAATTAAGGTGATTCGAAAGGCTACCCGGAATCGAAAATCATTAAAGGCCATACTTCTCCAGTCTGCGGTAGAGTGAGGATCGCGTGAGTCCCAGTTCTCCTGCAGCTTGAGTTATATTACCATTATACTTCTTAAGCACTTTTCGAATTAAGAGTTTTTCTACTTCTTCCAGATTATACTGCTCCAGATTAAGTTGCTGGTCACTTTCCTTGCTTGAAGATACATTAAAATTGAAATCTTCCGGTTGCAAGATGCTTGAATTGCTGAGAATGACAGCCCTTTCTAATGCATGTTGCAGTTCACGAATATTTCCTGGCCATGAATGCTTGTGCATTCGGCTCATTGCTGCATCACTTATCTTGCTTATGTTCTTCCCATATTTTGTGGAGTAATGCTTTAGAAAGTGATTGGCAAGAAGTGGAATGTCTTCGAAGCGATCTCGCATTGGAGGAATCTCCACTTCGATGGTATTAATCCGATACAAAAGATCCTGACGGAATCTGTTCTCCTTTACCATGTCGTACAGCGGCATGTTCGTAGCGCAAATCAATCTTATGTTGACTGATGTTTCCTTGTTGGATCCTACTCTGCTCACTTTTCTGTTTTGTAAAACTGTCAGCAGCTTGGCCTGCAGTGGCATTGAAAGATTTCCAATTTCATCGAGAAAGAGTGTTCCGTTGTTAGCCAGTTCAAATCGTCCGGCCCGATCTTCTTTGGCATCGGTGAAGGCGCCTTTCTTATGACCAAAGAGCTCAGTTTCAAATAAGGTCTCTGTGATGGAGCCAAGGTCCACTGACACAAAAGACTCATGCTTGCGAGCAGAGTTTCTGTGGATGGCTCGAGCAATTAGTTCTTTCCCTGTTCCGTTCTCGCCTAGGATCAAAACATTGGCATCGGTGTGCGCTACCCGCTCAATGGTTTGAAAAATCCGCTGCATGGGTTGACTTTGCCCGATGATCTCCTTGAATTTTTCGTTGAGTGCCTGGTTGATCTCTTGATTCTTGATCTTTAGCGATTCGATTTCATTGCGAGATTCCCTTAACCTCATAGAGGAATAGATGGTAGCTAATAGCTTTTCATTTTCCCAGGGCTTTAAAACAAAATCTGTTGCCCCAGCCTTAATCGCTCGTACTGCCATTTGTACATCGCCATAGGCGGTGATCAGGACCACCACGGCAGAAGGATCTATCTCCAAAATCTTCTCTAACCAATAATAGCCTTCGCTTCCACTGCTTACATCTTTTGTAAAGTTCATGTCCAGCAGAATCACATCATAGTCCTCATTATTCATAAGGGAAGGGAGCGTCTCAGGATTCTTCTCGATATCTACCTGGGCAAAATGCCGCTTGAGGTGCATCTTGGCTGCCTTGAGAAGGTCCTCGTTATCGTCAACGATCAAGATTTTTCCGGTTCTATGTTCTGTCATAGGTATTGTTTAAGGTCTCACACGGCTGCTACCGGAGGTAGATGGTCCGCATTCGAATACTTATGTCCGCTGTTGGGCCTGCCTGTCCGCTGGAAGGCAATATTGATACCGAACTCATAAATATGCATTCTCACTTGATTTAGGCTAATAAAGCGCGATTTTACTTGAAACGATACGTCCGATTCCGCACAGGTTCGTTCAAAAGTGGACGTGAAAATAAGTGTTTTGGGCGAAATTTAGACCTGTTTCGGCATCTTTAGCCGTTGGCACGCTTGTTGGCCAAGCAGGGGCAGAAACATTAATCGCAGAGCACTCAATGGATAAGAAAATAGCTAAGAAAAAGTGGACGCTGAAGAAGATCGCAACCTATGGGGGCATTGCGCTATTGGTATTTTTCATATCCTATCAGTTCATATTCGCGGACAGGCGATCAAAACTCAAAATTGAGACAGAGAAGATAAGCATCTCTACCGTGCAGAGAGGGGTGTTCCAGGAGTTTATTCCTCAGACTGGTACGGTAGAACCTAGTAGAACAGTTTTCCTTGACGCAATTGAAGGAGGAAACATCAAAAGGATCGTTAAGGAGAGTGGCGCAATGGTAAAAGAGGGTGACCTCATCATGGAGCTGACCAATCTAAATAGAGAAATTGCGGTCTTGCAGCAGGAAGCTTCTCAAATCGAAAGTATTAACCGCTCGCGCGATACAAGGTTGGCAATCATCAACAATGATTTGAACCAAAGACAATCTTTGGCGGAGATCGATAATCAGATAAATATTCTTGGGCCTCAGTACAGAAGACTAAAGCAGCTGTATGATAAGCAGTTGATATCAAAGCAGGAGTTTGAGCAGGTTGAGGCGAATTACAACTTCAACCTCAAGCGCAGAAAGATTACGTACGAGGCGTACAGGAAAGATTCGGTTAACAGAATTGAGCAATTGAGGGACATTGATATTTCTGAGGACAGGATGAAGGAAAACCTGATTGGTGTAAGAAAGATACTTGATAACCTCAATACGAGAGCTCCAATTAGCGGTCAACTATCTACTCCACACTGGGAAATTGGACAAGCGGTCACCCAGGGGCAGCGATTGGGTCAGATAGATATTGTGGGAAGTTATAAGGTTCGTGTGCCAATTGATGAATTGTATCTCCCCAGAATCTCCACCGGGCTTCATGCAACTACAAGCTTTGCAGGCAGAGACTACAGTTTGGTGATCACTTATATCTATCCCAATATTCAAAATGGAAGATTCGAAGTAGATATGGACTTTGATGGAGAAACTCCTGACGGAATCAGAAGAGGTCAGTCACTTAGGTTAAGGATTGAACTAGGACAATCATCCGAGGAGCTGTTATTACCGGTGGGAGGGTTTTATAAAGATACAGGAGGAAACTGGGTATTCGTAGTGGAAGAAGGTGGAGGAAGAGCGGTGCGTAGAGATATAAAGCTGGGAAGAAAGAATACAGAGCATTTTGAAGTGCTGGAAGGACTTAGCCCTGGAGATAAGGTAATCACCTCTTCCTATGAGAACTTTGGCAATAATGAGGTATTAATATTGGATTAATGCAACCATTTACAATTTGAGGCGTCTAAATAAAAACATCATACAAAGAGTAACCTCTTTGCCGCAAGTAAGTACTAATAACTAACGTAAATCTAATCGTAAACAGCAAATACAATGATCAAACTAAAAAATCTTGAAAAAGTGTACTCCACTGAAGAGGTGGAAACTACCGCGCTAAACAACATCAACCTCGAAATCAAAGAGGGTGAATTTGTGGCTATCATGGGACCATCCGGATGTGGAAAATCCACACTGCTAAATATCCTTGGTTTGCTTGATAATCCAAGCAATGGTGAATATCACTTTGGTGAACATGAAGTGGCAAAGTACTCTGAGCGTCAGCGTGCGCAATTGAGAAAGGGTTCTATCGGTTTTGTGTTCCAGAGTTTCAATCTCATTGATGAGCTGACGGTGTTCGAAAATGTGGAATTACCACTATTGTACCTGAAAGTACCGGCAAGCGAAAGGAAGACTAAAGTGGAGGAGGTGCTGGAGCGCATGAATATCATGCATAGAAGGAATCACTTTCCGCAGCAGTTGTCTGGTGGTCAGCAACAGAGGGTTGCCATTTCCAGAGCAATTGTTGCGAAGCCAAAAGTAATATTGGCGGATGAGCCTACTGGAAATCTAGACTCTGCCAATGGGGAGGAAGTAATGAAATTATTATCTCAGCTCAATGAAGAGGGCACCACGATCATCATGGTGACGCACTCTCCATACGATGCGAATTATGCACACCGTGTAATCAACTTGTTTGATGGCAAGGTAGTGACTGAGAATATTAAAGAGCGTTTTCACGTATAAGTGAATGGTCCCGCGAATGTGGGATTGATATGAGTTCAGGTTTTGATCACCCTGATTCGTTCTTAGTAGTTTAGGTTTAGGTTTAGATAAGGTCCCACTGATTCTGGGGCCTTATTTCGACCCAAATACTGTGTATAACAAGGTACTACTATTTTAGTTATTCATTTGACATCAATAAAACCAACCACATGTTCAAGAATTACATTCTAATCACTTTGCGAAGCATGCTTAAGAATAAGCTATACCTCTCTATCAATATTTTCGGTATGGCGATTTCGATAGGGTGCTGTATTGTTGCATTTTTTCACTACGACTTTAACGCTTCGTTTGATGAAAATCATAAGAAAGCCTCATCAATCTATAGAGTAAATACAACGCGTGAGTTTCAAGGTGAATCAACGACCTATGGCTATGTGCCAATGGCCTTGGGAAATGCCATTCGTGAGAATATTGCTGAAGTGGATAGGGTAGTTCGCTATTCTCCTTCAAATGCAAACTTTCGAATAAAGGATGAATTGTTTTCTACCGGAGTGCAATATGTTGATCCGGAATTTTTTGATGTTTTTACTTTTGAATTCATCGATGGTGATCCAAGTTCTATTAAGGAGATGGGCACCATACTGCTAAGCGAAAAAATAGCGAGGAGGTATTTTAATGATGTGAACGTTGCCGGTCAGCCTCTTACTCAGTTTTTGGAGGGCGGCAAAACCAAAGAATATACTGTCGGAGGGGTGTTCAAGGATCAGCCAACTAATTCCAGTTTTGGGTTTGAACTCGCATTCAGCAATTATCAGAATCAATTTACTCCGGATGACTTAGAATATAATGAGAATAGTTGGCGCTATAGAAACACGCTGTTTCTTGAGGTTGCCGATCCTTCACGCGTAAAGGCTATTGAAAGTCAAATTCAGCCTTACAAGGAGAATAACAATATCATCAGAGAAGACTTTATCATCAAAGGCTTTGTTCTTGACCCACTGGTTGGAATGGGAGTAAGAGATAGCTATCAAGAGAGGCCAGGCACTTGGACAAGGGAAGGTTCTCCGATTGCAGCTGTGATCGGTATAAGCATGATGGGTATTCTCATCTTATTGCTTGCATGCTTTAACCTTACTAACACAGCCATAGCAATATCTTCAGGCAGGCTTAAGGAGATCGGTGTACGCAAAGTGATGGGAAGCCAAAGAAAGCATCTTGTAGCCCAATTCTTAGGTGAGACCATATTAATCTGTTTTATTTCACTCATACTAGGGGTTATAATGGCTGAGATTTTCCTAATTCCTGCTTTCAATGTGATGTGGGAAGATATTGAGATCATGACAAACTACTTTGGAAATTTAGACTTTACTTTTTTCCTAATAGGGTTGCTATTGTTTGTGGGAATTCTGGCGGGAGCCTACCCCGCATTTTATATTACCAAGTTTGAGTCGGTATCAATTCTAAAGGGCAAGTTGAAATTTGGTGGGGCTAACCCTTTCATGAAAGTATTACTGACGTTGCAATTTGCCATTTCTCTTATTGCAATTGTATGCAGTCTTGCATTTGTAAAAAATGCCCAGTTTCAAAGAGAATTGGATCTTGGCTTCAACAAGAGCGGAGTGGTCTACACGTTTTTGGAAAATCAGTCGGATTTTGAGACGTTCAGGAATCAGTTGCAAAGGAATCCAGAAATTAAGTCGATCTCTGGCAGCGAACATCATTTTTTCTCCAACTATTACAATGACCCCATAAAAAGTGAGGAAAAGCAAATAGAAGTTGATATCCTCAATGTAGATCACAACTACGCAGAGACAATGGGGCTGACAATTGTGGAAGGGAGAGGATTTATGAAGGACTCTGAGACAGATCGCAAAGAATCTGTAATCGTGACGGAAGGACTTGCTAGGAAATTTGGATGGAGCAGCAGTATCGGAAAAGAGATCGTGTGGATGGATACGGTAAAACTCTATGTGGTTGGTGTGATTAAGGATGTGTATAGTCATGGACTTTGGGATCAACTGGAACCTACCATGCTACGGTACGGACAAGACGATCAAATCAAGTATATACAGGTTAGTGGCAGCGCGGACAATATTGTGGCAATCAATAAGTCTATGGAGTCGACCTGGAAAGAATTGTTTCCTAACAGGATGTACAGAGGTTGGTACATGGATGAAGAGGTTGTAGAGGCAAATACCGTCAATGACAATATTGTTAAGATGTTTGTTTTCCTTGGAATCATTGCCATATTCCTTTCAGCCACAGGTCTGTTTACAATGGTATCTCTCAACATCATCAAACGGATGAAGGAAATCGGAGTGAGAAAAGTGCTAGGCGCTTCCATTGCCAATATTTCCAAAGTGATCAATTTTGAATTTGCCATCATATTGTTCTTCTCTTGTGTGCTTGGTTCATGGGCTGGCTCCTTCATGGCAGAGATGCTGATGGGTAGTATTTGGGATTACTATCAAAACACAACTTTGCTGACTTTACTGATGTCCGCTTCGATAATGATACTCATTTCAGTGGCTTCCATTGCCGTTAAGACGTATAATACAGCCCGTATGAATCCTGCCAAGACGTTGCGTGACGAATAATATTTATTGTTGAGTGCAACATAAGAAGGCTTGAAGGCGTCTAAGGGCTGAAGTGGTAAGTCATACATAC
Organism: Cyclobacteriaceae bacterium; assembly: GCA_040216915.1. GTDB lineage: Bacteria > Bacteroidota > Bacteroidia > Cytophagales > Cyclobacteriaceae > ELB16-189. The sequence continues at coordinate 302,554 of JAVJOD010000006.1, read as the reverse complement.
AAAATCGCAAAATCATGATCAGAAATTATCTGAAGGTCGCTCTGAGAAATATTTTGAAGTACAAATTTTTCTCTGCAATTAATGTTCTTGGCCTCTCCATAGGAATGGCATGCTGCTTATTCATTTTTATTTATGTAGTTGATGAACTGAGTTACGACAAGTTTCATGAGGATGTCGAAAATATCTATAGGGTAGGACTACAAGGACGAATTGCAGGCCAGGAAATCTATACGACAAGCTCTAGTTGGCCTGTAGGTCCCACCATGCAGGACGAAATTACGGGCATTACTGATGCGCTGCGGGTATGGCCAAGAAGAGCGGGATTGGTTTTTAAGAATGGTGATAAGGCCTTTACTGAAAAAGAGGTGATTTATGCAGACTCCAACTTCTTTGAGTTCTTTAGTTTCAAGTTGCTTGAAGGTGATCCTGCCACCGCACTCAAGGAGCCAAACACAGTTGTTCTGACGCCAAGCATGGCGTCTAAATATTTTGGATCAGAGAATGCGGTGGGAAAGCTGCTGACAATCGGAAATGACAACCAATCATTCAAAGTGACAGGTATTGCACAACCAGCGCCTAGCAATTCTCATTTTCATTATAATGCGATTATTTCCTTTATGTCTGCAAGAGGATTGCTTTTTGAAGGGTGGACAGGAAACTCTTTGCAAACTTATGTGAGAAAAGATGCTGCTACCAAACCGGAGCTTATCAACACACGACTTGAAGAAATTGTGGAGAAATATGTCGGTCCGGAGGTAGAGCAGGGTTTGGGTTTTTCCTTTGAAGAGTTTAAGAAGCAGGGAGGTATTTATGGTTATTTTGTGTATCCGTTGACCGACACACATCTCTACTCTACACTTCAGGATGATGTGGAACCAAACGGTGATATTAAATATGTTTATATCTTCTCCTTGATAGGAATCTTCATCTTAATAATTGCATGTATCAATTTCATGAACCTCTCCACTGCAAAATCGGCTGGCCGAGCGAAGGAGGTGGGCTTAAGAAAGACACTCGGATCACTTCGCGGGCAGATGGTGTGGCAGTTTTTATCCGAATCAATTATTTATAGTGCGGTTGCGATCGTGATTGCGCTGATGGTTTGCTATCTGACTTTACCCTATTTCAATTTGATTTCTGGCAAAGCACTGACGCTTGAGGCGGTGAAGAATGGTCCATTTCTGCTTGGCGTAATTTCACTTATCGTGCTGGTTGGGTTTGTAGCGGGTAGCTATCCTGCATTCTACTTGACTTCCTTCAATGCAGTTGAAGTATTGAAAGGTAAAATGCGCGCGGGAATGAAAAGCAAAGGGGTGAGAAGTACACTCGTGGTGGTACAATTTGCAATCTCCATCTTCTTAATCATCGCAACTGCTATTGTATTGCAGCAGCTCCAATACCTTCAGTCGAAGAATTTGGGAATGGATAAAGAGAACGTCATTATCCTTCAAAATGCAAGGAGACTGGGCACAAACCTGGAGGCCTTTAAAAACACAGTTAAGCAAACAGCGGGAGTTGTAAATGCCAGTTACACCAACAACACTTTTCCAGGCGTAAACAATACCACAATCTTCCGTGGGAAGGGATCTGAGCAGGATAGGCTTTCAGGCACCTACTTTGCGGACTACGACCACATGGACGTCATGAAGTTCGAGTTAAAGGAAGGACGATATTTTTCGAGAGACTTTCCTTCAGATTCTTCGACTGTGGTGATCAATGAAGCTGCAGTAAAAGAGTTTGGATGGGATGAACCGATAAATAAGGAGATATTGAGTCTTAACGGACCGGAACCAGTTTCACTGAAAGTAATTGGCGTGGTGAAAGATTTTAATTTCGAGTCGCTGAAAACTGAAGTGCGACCCATGATTATTACACTCACTAATACTTCAAACTTTTTGATGGTAAGATACAATGGAGATCCATCTGCAGTACTGGAATCAGTAAAAGAATCGTGGGCAGAGTACGCACCTGGCGATCCATTTGAGTATACCTTCTTTGATCAGGATTTTGATGCGCTGTTTAGATCTGAGCAGCGATTAAAAAATATATTTATGGTATTTGCCGGCCTTGCAATCTTCATTGCATGCTTGGGACTATTTGCCTTGGCAGCATTTACTACGGAACAACGCACCAAAGAGATTGGGATACGAAAGGCATTGGGAGCCAGCGTACCTAATCTGACTTTGTTACTTTCAAAAGAGTTTACCGTGCTGGTCCTTATCTCATTTGTGCCAGCCGCTGCAGCGGCCTGGTATTTCACCAATTCGTGGCTGCAAGACTTTGCTTATCGTGTCAATATTAGCCCTCTGATATTTGTGCTGGGAGGAGTGATCGCATTCCTTGTGGCTTGGCTTACTGTAGGCTTTCAGGCGATGAAGGCAGCAAGCGCCAATCCTACCAATTCATTAAGATATGAGTAGATTCAGGTAGGTCAAAATGATACTTTTTTGGGAGGCGCAGGAAACTGCGCCTTTGCTTTTTGTGACTTTTCCCATATCCATTCAAGTTGTAAATTACAAGGTTAAAATAATCCACCTGATCCTTTTAGAATGAAGTATTTTGCATCTGTATTACTTACGATCGCCCTTCACACGTCCTGGGCGCAGCAATTTGACACCGACCTATTTTCTCAACTGAAGTTTCGATTTATCGGGCCGGATGGGAACAGGGCTATTGCAGTTGTTGGTGAGCCAGGAAATCCAAATGTTTCCTATCTGGGAGCTGCCTCCGGTGGTATTTGGAAAACGGAAGATCGCGGCTACAATTGGAAGCCGGTTTTTGATGAAATGGAGGATTCTTCAATTGGTGCTTTGGCTATTGCACCTTCAGATCACAAGCAGGTATGGGCAGGAACTGGAGAAACTTTTCTCATTCGACCCGCACATGCGGTTGGCAATGGCGTCTATAAGTCCTCCGATGCCGGAAAGACCTGGACAAAAATGGGATTGGAGAGCAGTTACAGAATTAGTAGAATTATTGTCCATCCCAAAGATCCAAACACAGTATATGTGGGTGTACTCGGTCATACACACGGGCCCCAGGAGGAAAAGGGTGTATACAAAACTTCGGATGGAGGCAAGACCTGGAGCAGAGTGCTTTTTGTCAATGAAAATACAGGATGTTCTGACCTGTCGATAGACCCGCAGAATCCTGAGGTGATCTATGCTGCCATGTGGCAGGTGGAAATTAAGACATGGAATCTGAATAGTGGAGGTGCAGGGAGTGGAATCTATAAATCAAAGGATGGAGGCAAAACATGGCAACCTCTTCGAAATGGACTAGAAAGTGGCCCGTCTCACCCTGTTGGAAAAACCTCAGTTGACGTAGCGTATAGTAACCCCAAAGTAGTATATGCCCTGATCGAGGACAAGGAACCTCGCCTGTACAGATCTGAAAATGGTGGAGATTCTTGGACATTGATGCAGCAAGATCACTCGATGGCACAGCGCGCTGCGTACTACACGCGCGTCAGAGTCTCTACTCAAGATGAGAACAGGGTGTATACTATTAACGTGTCAATGAAGATGTCGAAAGACGGGGGCAAGTCGTGGTCGAATGAGCTTGGCCCGTGGGATGCCGGGGGTGATAATCATGATATGTGGTTTGATCCAACTGATGCGTCACGAATAATGGTAGCGCATGATGGTTGCCTAAATATTTCCTTCAACTATGGAAAGAGTTGGGAAAACATCAATCTTCCGATTGCACAGATGTACAATATTTCAGTGGATAATAGAGTACCGTACTACGTCTATGGCAACCGACAAGATGCGTGGTCCTACCGGGGTCCTAGTAGATATCTTGGGCGTTGGGATATTCCTCTGGGAGTGTGGCATGGGGTAGGAGGTTGCGAGAGTGGTGACGCCAAGGTTGATCCCTTTGATCAAAACATAGTTTGGTCACAATGTTATGATGGTGGACTTGATGTGTTTGATTTGAATACGATGCAGATGAGAGACGTGCGGGCGTGGCCCGAAGTAGGGTATGGGTATGCACCTGCGGATTTGAAATACAGATGGCATTGGAACTTTCCTGTGGTGCTTTCCAGGCACGTTCGCGGCAAAGTATGGGCAGGTAGTCAATACGTGCACGAAACCACCAACGCGGGCCAAAGCTGGAAGGTCATTAGTTTGGATCTGACCAAGAATGACAAGGCGCATCAAAAGAGCTCCGGGGGAATGGCGGGCGATAATCTAATGACTTTTGATGGCAGCACGATTTTTTCAATGGCAGAATCTCCGGTGCAAGAAGGCATATTATGGACAGGTAGCAATGACGGGTTGGTTCATGTGACCACGGATGGCGGAAGAAGCTGGTTTAAGGCTTCGGATTTTATTCCCGACATACCAAAATGGGGAACAATTCGAAATATTGAGCCTTCCAATTTTGATGCTTCCACCTGTTATATTTCGGTAGATGCCCATCAGGATGGAGATTTTGGTACCTATGTATATAAGACTACAGATATGGGAAAGTCGTGGAAGCGATTGACTATCGATCTCCCTCCCTCCAATTCTAATTTTGTTCATCAGATACGAGAGGATTCGGAAAAGCAAGGTTTGTTATGGCTGGGAACCGACAATGCACTTTATTTCTCTCCTGATGATGGAGTCAACTGGATTAGGTTCAAACATGGACTTCCGCCTTCCCCGGTATTTGGAATAGCGATTCAAAAGAATTTCAATGACCTGGTCATTGGCACATATGGTCGAGGTGTTTACATCCTGGATGACATTACGCCAATCAGAGAATATACAGAAGCGGTCCAAAATGCTAGCATACATTTATTTACACCTGGAGTAGCCTACAGATTCCAAAAAGTGGATGGAATAAAATCGAAAAGTAGTTTTAGCGATGGTAAGAATCCACCGGCAGGCATACCAATAAATTATTATTTGAGAGAGTCGTCAAGTGATTCCGTTAAGATTGTCATTAAAAATACAGAAGGTCTTGAAGTAAATAGAATTATTGGATCTTCTGATAAAGGAATAAACAGAGTGTATTGGAATTTGAGACACAGTGATTATGTATTTCCCCCATTGAGGACGAAGCCGAGGGGAAAGGATTGGGTAAAACTCGATGAAAAAGGTGAGCGTAAAATGTTTATTTATGACTTGGATATTGGCCCAGGTATGACACCAACATTAGTGCCTCCCGGAAATTATACGGTGGAGATTCAAATGGGCGATACTTCTATTAAGAAGCAGATTCAGGTCCAAAAAGATCCCAATACAAAAAGCACACTGGCCGATATTGGTAAACAGTATGATTTTGGCATGAAAATCTACACCTCGGTAAACCATTGTCTGGCCTTGATTGATGAGATCGAAAAGGCAAGAGCCGAATTACTATCGAAATCCTCGAATACCAAGGTTGCAAGAGTTGCAGTACCACTTGAGGAGAAATTGTATGAATTGGAGTCCAGGATATTTGATGTGCATCAAACAGGAGCGCGTCAAGATGTATTTAGAAACCCGGCTAAGCTTCTGGAGAAATTTCTGGCCATAGCCAAAGAAGGTCAGACAGCCAGTGCTGATTTTCCGCCCACCAATCAACAGCAAGAAGTATACGCCCTGCTAAAGCAGCGACTCGATGAGGTGACAAATCAATTTACGTCACTCAAGAGTGGGGTCGAGTGGAAAAGAAGTGGTCTACAGTAGAAGAAATGCAGCACAAATATCAGTTCAGATGTGGGATTATATCGGGTGGCAAAAAAACTGATATTTAAGAGAAGACATAGAAGATCAAAACCATATATTTAGGTCTTGTGAAGGGTAAACTTCACATTTGAGGAGGTTGGACACCCTGAAACTGAGTAGGTTGTCCATTATTGTGAAATTGTAAAAATGACTGATGTATAAGCGTATTAATGGAATTCAGCATATAGGAGTAGGCGTACCAGATTCGGAAGAGTCACAAAGATGGTATCGCAAATTTTTGGGGATGGATATTGCAATTTTTGATGGAGTGGCACCTGCGCCATTGATGGACATTTATACAAACAATGAGACGATCACGAAGCGAGCCACTATGATCCTCAATCTGCAAGGAGGGTGCGCAATGGAAGTGGTCAACCCCACCTCATTTTCCGCAAAACATGCCGAGGTTGATTTTGAATTGGGCGATCTAGGTATCTTTGTTGGACAGGTAAAGACAAATGATGTAAGGGCTGCTTACGAATACTTTCGGGAGAATGGCGCTCAATTTGTATCAGAAGTAGTAATACTTCCTCAAGGTGGAGAAACCTTCTTTGTGCAAGACCCAAATGGACTCCTATTTCAAATACTTAAAGGAGATAGTTTTTATACCAAGGGCAAACATGTTACGGGAGGTCCGAACGGCTGCGTGATTGGGGTGTCCAGTATTTCCAGGGCGATGACCCTCTATGCTGATGTGTTGGGGTATGATAAAGTGATTTTTGATGAGACGGGCGTATTCGAGGACTGGAAGTCACTTCCGGGTGGAGAGAAGGAATTTAGGAGGGTGCGACTTACACAGTCAGACAAGCCAGGCGGAGGATTTGCAAAAGTGACCTCTGACACCTACATAGAGCTGGTGGAAGCATTGAATTATGCACCCAAGAAAATATACGAGGGAAGAATTTGGGGCGATATTGGGTTTGTCCACCTTGGATTTGATGTCAGGGGAATGGTGGAGCTGGGAAAGGATTTGGAAGAAAAGGGTTTTGGATTCAGTTGTGATACAAAGGACACGCTCGATATGGGCGGTACCACAAGAGTTCACTGTACCTATATAGAGGATCCCGATGGGACACTCATCGAGATGATAGAAGTATATAAAATTCCTATCATCGAAAAGTTAGGTATTTTTATGAACGTGGAGAAGAGAGATCCTCTAAAACCGCTTCCTGACTATATGCTAAAGGCTATGAGGTTTAGCAGAATTAAGGACTAGCAATTAGCCTATCCTTTTGCTGTAGGGTTTCAAAGATTACCACATTCATTAGGATCAGCAACATTCCATAAAAGGTATCCTCAACTGGTATGGTACCCATCCGAATGCCCAGATTTTCTGCGTTGTTATACCAAACGATTTCTCCCGGAATTCCAGTGCCTGTAAGTATTCCATTCACAACGAAAAAAGGAATGAGGATAAACAGAAATGACAAATAGAATTTCGAAAGATAAGGCGGCTTTTTCTTAATAAAGAGGTAAGCAAGGTAACCTGCACACAGTAAGAACGTAACGGAGGTATACCATTTGCCTATGCTAAATAAGCCCACAGAAACTAGCCCGATGATCAGCGTGAGGGTGATCGTGCGTTCGTATTTTTTAAGCGGATCTTTCTTCGAGAAGAAACCTACTGCTTCGTAGGTGAAAACGCACGCATAGGGAATGCAAATAAAAAAAAGAATTTCCTCCAGAGGTAAGCTAAAGATATAGATTCCCGTGAGGTACTCAGGATTGAACCCCCAGACCCCCATGGTGGTAAACCACTCGTCCCATATCAAAAAGAAAGTGGCAGGAAGTAAGATCGCTGGCCATAGAAACTTCCATTTCTTTGAAAAATTTGCCTTGGGATGAAAGCTAAAAACAAAGGGAAGCGAAATTGCTGCTAAATCTATGACAAGATAAAGATACTTCGGGTTCAATTTCTGCTATTGAGTTTCTTGTCTTTCTGTTCGCAACTTGAATTTCTTAGGCTCGTATTTTTTGGGAGCGTATAAGAAACCAAATGCTTCACAATCTTCCTTCGTGTGCTTGCTGTGATGAATGTAATGCGCATTGATCATCCGCTGAAGATAGTTACTCCTTTTCTTTGGTCTCCATTTGATTCGTTGGTGTACGATAAAGTCGTGAAACACAATGTAGAAAATTCCGTAGCATAGAATTCCAAGACCTACTGCAAGCAGATAGGGGTTATAACTCACGATGCTTGCATAGTAAAAAAGACCAATTGAGGGCAAACTGAAGACAACGGCAAACCAATCATTTTTTTCTAATGCATGATCATGGACGGAATGGTGAGACTTATGCCATATCCATAAAAAACCGTGCATGATGTACTTGTGAGTGAACCATGCCACAAATTCCCAGAAAAGAAATGTGGCGATAACAATCCCCGCACAAATCAATATCGTTAGCCAATCCATATTAAACTGCCTTTGCCAGGTTTCTACGCGATTTCTCAAAGTACTGCTCAAGCACTTTAAAGCGATGGTCAAAAATAGCATTTACCTGTCGCCCCACAAACAACCAATTGGCCAATTGGCCAAGGACACCCATTGGTATTGCATAGTTCACTTCGTCCGTCATTTCCACGCCTCCTTCTACTTCCCTGAAATGATGTTGATGATGCCAGAGCGCGTAGGGTCCAAATCGCTGTTCGTCCACAAAAAAATGAGGCTCATTTACGTGCGATATTTCGGTTACCCAGTGGACGCTTATTCCTCCAAGTATTTTGACTTTATACCGAATGATTTGACCAGGGTAGGTCTTATTTCCTCCGGAAATGTATATGATGTTAAACCCCATCTCTTTGGGGGTAATCTTACTTAAGTTCCTTGGCGAAGAGAAGAACTCCCAGGCTTCATCTTTGGTAATTGGGAGAAATTGCACTCTTTTCAGGTTGTATATTTTCATGTATTAATAACACCAACAGTGCCAAAATGTTACCTGTTTAGTTCTGAAGAGCGATTTTGTAGGCGTTAAGCACGCGCTCCCTCGCGAAGGCATGGTCAACGATTGGGGGCGGGTAGTCCTCTGTGTCTACCTCTGGCACCCATTTCCTAATGTATTTGCGCTGCGGATCAAATTTTTCTGTCTGCAGATAGGGATTGAAAACCCTGAAGTAGGGAGCTGCATCGCATCCTGACCCTGCCGCCCATTGCCATCCGCCATTGTTGGAGGCTAAATCAAAGTCTAATAGTTTTTTGGCGAAATAAGCCTCACCCCATCGCCAATCGATAAGAAGATGTTTGGTCAGAAAACTGGCCACAATCATTCGGACTCGGTTATGCATATATCCTGTGGTGTTAAGTTCTCGCATCCCTGCGTCCACAATGGGATATCCCGTTTTGCCGACACACCATGCCTCAAATTCTTCGGGGTCATTGCGCCATTCGATGAGGTCATAGGCCGGCTTAAACGCTTTGTGGACCTCTGGGAAGTGCCACAGGATCATTTGGTAGAATTCCCTCCAAATTAATTCATTAAGCCATTTCTCACTTTTTGAGAGCGCGATAGATACAAGCTGCCGAATGCTGACCGTTCCAAACCTGAGGTGGACACTTAGCTTGGAGGTGCCATCAATTGCGGGGTAGTCTCTTTGCTCATGATATTTTTCAATCACAGAAGTGCGTATGGTTCTCGGTGGGAATTCGGCATCTGACTTTTCAAAACCAATTTCTGCAAGGGATGGCATGCGAATTGGAGCAGTTTTTAGAAAATTTTGTCCGAACTTCTTGGTGTCCATTTCCGCATAGTGCTCCTTTTTTAGGGCTGCCTTCCACTTCTTACTATATGGCGTAAATACGGTGTACGGTTTCTGATCGTCTTTTACAATCTCTTGCTCCTCAAAAATTACTTGATCTTTAAATGCTAAAAATGGTATCTTCCTTTCAGTCAGTGCTTTGTGTACTTGGGCATCTCTATCCCGGGCGTAAGGCTCATAATCTTTGTTACAATAGACCGCACCAGGTGTCACAGATTTGAAGAACTCAACAGGGTTACCGTGCACAACAAGGAGGGAGGATCCCAATTCTTCCAGTTCACCTTTGAGCTTGCGCAAGGATTGATAAATGAATTCTATGCGTTTATCAGCCTTGTCTTCTAATTTTTCCAGAATTTGGGTATCAAAAATAAAAAGGGGTAGCGCCTTCTTGCTTTCCTTTAAGGCATGGTAGAGCCCAGTATTGTCATTGAGCCTCAGATCTCTCCTAAACCAGAAAAGGGTGGTTTCCTTATTGACATTGATAGTATTCATAGCGCTCAAGATTAAGCAAATAGATGCAATGACTTATTTCTTAACAGAGGTAAATTGTTTTTGTTCTATGGAATTCCTAAAAGGGATATTCAAAAATGACGTTCAAACATTGATCATTTTGTTAGGAAAATCTGAATTAGGTCATTGTTTTTGATGTATCTCTTTCTTAACCTTGCGCTTCGAAATTAAAAATGATAAAATCCTTCGTATGAATTTCAATTCATTTAAAGTAATTATTGTTGCTCTTTTAACCACCAGTTCCGCACTGGCGCAGGATGGTATTTTTTCAAAGCTCCAATACGGAGCGAGATTAGGAGCAACGGTAAGTAATTTTTCTAATGAGCAACCGCATACCAGTGCAAAGCTGGGATTTATGGTCGGTGGCATTGTTGAGTATTCTTTTTCAGATAAACTCTCTTTACAGGCAGAACCTTCCTATTTGCAGCAGGGAGGCCGCTTTGTTAGGTTTTCTGATGATACCAGATTTGGTCAGTTCGGAGGGAATAATCTCTACACTACCAATTCGGAGGTGACAGTTCACACGCTTGATTTGCCCCTTTTGGCAAAATATCAACTCCCTAAATTTGGTGATATTCAGCCGAACGTAGTGTTAGGTCCTGCCATAGGTTATACGCTTGGAGCAGAAAATTCTTATCAAACTACGTACTACAATAACCAAACGTTTACTACTGCAAATGCATACCGGCTGGAAAAGAGCCAGTATGAGCCATTTCAATTTGGCGTAACTGGTGGCTTTGGCGGGGAGGTTAGCCTAGGAGAGGGGCGACTGAAGCGGCTGATGATTGACTTTAGATACCGCTATGGGGTTACCCCTGTGAAGAAGAGCTATAGCTATATTGATATTTTCTCGGTGCAGGGAGACTTAAGAACGCATAGTGCTTACGTAACCATTGGAATAGGACTTTAAAAATTTTAAATCGAATCAACCAAACTTTTAATATTTATTAGCAATGAAAACCAAGTTTAATTTAATTACTACAAGCTTTATAATCGGGCTAATGGCGCTGTCCATATCCTGTAAGGAGCAGTTTACAGAGGAAGATTCCCTAAATGCACAACAGCTAGTTGACTTCGCAATCTATGTGTTTGATCAAAGCTCTGCAGATGAGGCTCCAATCGCAGGTGCAACCGTGACTTTTTTGCAAGGTGGTGGCAAAGTTGAAGCTACGACAGATGAAAGCGGATTTGCTCTGTTTCCGAAAGTAAAGTTTGGTGGATTTGTATATACCATTACTGCCGAAAATTTTACTTCAGTAACTGAGGATGACTACATAGATCCTGATAATTTTCGTCAATCTCAGGAGACCTATTCTGTGGGTCTGTATTCACTTAACGATGAGAATCTTGCAACAATGAAGGGTGATGTAAGATTGGAAACAGATTTGACAAACGATGCTCCAGAGTTTATGGAGGGAATCACTTTGAGATTTAAAGTGTATTTAAACAATGGCCAGAAAGTGTTTCTAGCAACCACTGACAGCGAGGGAAAGTATGAAGTGAAATTGCCTGTGAACCAATATGGTTCAACAGTTGAGGTTCAATATCCTGATATGTTGATCAATCAGAAAATTGCTTTTAATAAGCTAAGCACGGATCCAAAGTTCTTCCCTGAAGTATTGCCTCAGGTCGCAATGGTCGAGACGCTATTTGCCATGTATACGAGTGGAGGAATTTTGAAGAATAATAGTAACTACCCTATTACCGATGTTGCTCCGATCTATGCGATTGCAGAACCAGCGCCAAATGGTCAGACAACTGCGGAGATTGACTTTGTGTACACTGACGAGGGGGAAATCACCGATATTGACTTTAACACGGGAGGTAATTATGCCGGTGACGCAGATGGTAAAGTGAGCATTACCTTTACCTCTCTATTGGGAGGATCAGGGGCATCCTTAGTAATTACATTGGGAGATCAAACTAATTTAAGCAGTGCCTATAATGGAAATGGTACAGCGTCAAGTGTTTTGGTTGGTGGATCAGGATATCCGGAGCAGAACTACTTTTTGAACAGAGTAGGGTATCGTAGTCCGTCACTTAATAGTTCAAACAGAACAAACTCATTCTATCTATATCCGGGTACCATTACATTTAATAATCCAGATTATGGCACGGGAGTGTCTCGTCCTGATAATCTAGACTAAGCATCAATTGTTGCTTTGGGAAAGGGGCTGACTGCAAATCAGCCCTTTTTTTTTACTTTAGGCCTACTCTACGTGAGTTTGATAATTTTCAATGATCAACTTAAGCCAGAAGGTGAATTTTTCAGGATTCAGGTTAATCTGTGACCTAAGGTACTCTTGATCGACAAATTTCCACGCCTCTATCTCCTCCTTATTCTCATTTGGACTCTTATCGTATTCACAAACGAAGACATGGTCTAATTCGTGCTCAACGAGGTCGTTTTCGAATTCAGCTCTGTAAATAAACTTATATAAGAATTCCGGCTGAATTTCAATGCCCAACTCTTCCATCATTCTCCGCTTTACCGCAGCTTCAATATTTTCACCTGGTCGGGGATGACTACAGCAGGCATTGCTCCAAAGTCCGCCACTATGGTATTTGCCTTTAGCGCGCTTCTGCAGGAGCATCTCGCCTTTTGAGTTGAATAGGAGTACAGAAAAAGCTCTGTGAAGCACTCCTTTCTTATGCGCTTCAATCTTTTCCATGGCACCAACCTCCATATCATTTTCATCCACAAGAATCACCTGCTCCATAGCTCAAATACGATTCAATTGATATTTAATGTAGGAATAGCACAAGATTGAGAACTTTTGCCGGTTTCTAATTCTGATCCTTTCTTTCAGGACGGCATCTGACGGGGTGTTTTGGATTTTTTTGAAAAGTGCCATGTAGTAGAGATAGGCCACATATACTCCGAACTTTGCTCCTTTTGGTAGCTTTTTGATTCCTTCAAAGCCAGAGTGAAAATCTGCTGCAATGCTTTTTTCAATTTCTTTCTTACTGCTTTCGTCAAACGCAGCCACATCGATGCCGGGGAAGTACGTTCGTCCCATGCCTACAAAGTCAGCGTTGAGATCGCGCAGGAAATTTACTTTCTGAAATGCGGCCCCGAGGCTCATGGCCATAGGCTTTAGATGCTCGTAAAAAGATTTGTCCCCTTTGCAAAACACCGTCAAGCACATTAGACCAACCACTTCGGCAGATCCTAAGATATATTCTTCAAATGTAGCCTGGTCATATTTTTTATCTTCAAGGTCCATCTCCATGCTGTGCAGGAACTGGTCAATGAGCTCGTGATCAATTTGATAATGATTTACGGTTTGTTGAAAGCTATGCAATATTGGGTTGAGGCTTATCTTTTCATTTATCGCATTGTAAGTATCTTTCTTGAACCGATCCAGGAGTGCGCTCTTATCGTGATTGTGAAATGTATCAACGATTTCGTCAGCAAAACGTACGAAGCCATAGATGGAATATATGGGATCCCTAAGTTCCTTTCCAAGGCACAGAATTCCCAACGAAAAGGAGGTGCTATAGGATTTAGTGGTGAGCCGACTACAGCGAATTGCTACTTGATTATAAAGTGCTAGTTGGTCCATCAGACTAATTCAATTTATTCCTTTTTATTAATTCATCTGCCACTACCTGCCCTGAAATGAGCGAAGGTGGAACTCCTGGCCCAGGAACAGTCAATTGACCTGTGTAGAACAGATTACTGACCTTTTTGTTTAAGATTGAGGGCTTCAAGTTGGCCGTTTGTTGTATCGTATTTGCCAGGCCATAAGCATTGCCCTTGAAAGAATTGTAGTCACTGATGAAGTCCTTATGGGCATAGCTCCTCTTGTACGTCACATGCGATCGAATGGACTGATTGGTAAGTTTCTCTAAGCGATCCATGATGAGAGAATAGTACTTTTCTCTAACAGAGACTTCGTCTTTTAGGCCCGGAGATACCGGTATGAGGATAAACAAGTTTTCCTTCCCAACGGGAGCCACTGTTTCATCCGTTTTAGACGGACAACAAACATAAAAGAGTGGATTGGTTGGCCACGCTGGGTCATCATAGATTTCTCGTGTGTGGGTATCAAAATCCTGGTCAAAAAATAGATTGTGGTGCAATAAATTTTGTAAAGGTTTGTCCACGCCAAGGTAAAAAATCAAACTGGAGGGCGCCAAACTTCTCTCCTCCCAGTATTGTTCTGAGTATTTCCTAAACGCCTTTGGAAGCAGTTGCTGCTCCACATGATTATAGTCCGCTCCAGCAACTACCTGATCCACCTCTATTTTCCCACCGTTAACCATCAAAGCTTTTACCCGGGTACTGTTCATTTCAAAGCCTTCCACATTTGCATTGTAGATGAACTTAACTCCCTTTTCTTCAGCGAGGGATACCATGGCCTCCACAATCTTGTGCATCCCACCGGCAGGGTACCAAGTGCCCAGTGCCATGTCGGCATAGTTCATTAGGCTGTAAAGGGCTGGCGTTTTGGAAGGTGCAGCACCCAGAAAAAGAACAGGGAACTCAAGCAGCTGAATGAGTTTAGGGGATTTGAAATGCTTTCTGATATAGTTACTTATCGACTGAAAGACATGAAGCTTGAGAACTCCCTTAAACAGCTTTAAATCAAATAATTCCGTGATTGACAGACCTGGCTTGTAAACGAGTTCCTCGACCCCCACCTTATATTTATAAGCACCCTCCGCCAAAAATTGCTTGAGGTGGTCACTACTTCCCTTTTCCACTTTTTCAAAGAAATCGTAGAGTGCTTCTTGATTTGCAGGGATATCCCAGACCTCATTGTCGGAAAGAAAAACGCGATAGGAAGGATCTAATCTCTGCAGGTGGTAGTAGTCAGAGACTTGTTTACCGAAGCGATTAAAATATCTTTCAAAAACATCTGGCATCCAATACCAGCTCGGCCCCATATCGAAGACGAAACCATCTGCTTCAAATTTTCTTGCCCGCCCGCCCGGAGAACTGTTCTTCTCATATACTGTTACCTCATAACCTTCCGAGGCTAAAGTAGTTGCCGCTGAAATTCCTGCAAAACCAGACCCAATGACAGCTACTTTCTTCATTCAACGATGTTAGTGATTGAATTACTTATAAGCTACCAATTTTTTTTGGATCTCCTTACGCGCATGAAAGATTCTGTTCTTCACCGTGCCAATTGGAATATTGAGGTGTTCTGCAATCTCGTGGTATTTATATCCCGTGGTATACATTTTAAAAGGAATTTGCAGGTCCTCTCGAATTTCATTTACGTTCTCCCACATTTCCTTGAATTCAAGGGTCTTTCCAGGCCTGTTGAAGGTATGAGTGTCAGCGACATTAAGGTAATACAACTCCTTAGTATTATCTGTTGAAGTCTTTGCAAGCTTGGCTTTGCGATAATTATTAATGAATGTATTTCTCATTATCGTAAAGAGCCATCCTTTAAGGTTCGTATTTTCTCTGAACTTGTCTCTGTAGGTAAGTGCTTTCAACATAGTATCCTGAACCAGGTCTTGAGATTCTTCAGGATTTCTAGTGAATCGGTAGGTGAATTGCTTTAGGGTTTCTTGTAAACCACTGATTTGGGAAGAGAATTCGATTGCAGTCATATTGTTTAACAATTATAGTCAAAATTTAAACAAAATATACTGTAGATACGAATCCCTGACGATAATGTTTAATTAAAATCAAAAATAAATAAACAAAAAAAATTACAGATTAGCCCGCAAAGTAGCTACATTGCTGAAAACGTGGAAGTTAGGTGCTTCTATTGAAATCTTAGTCAAAAGTCCCCCTGATGCCAAGACCTTGATCTGAGGGAAGTCTTTCACTAGAGTCTTAAGGTAATTTGATGTCTTTTCCCTCTTTGTGGAAATAATCAGGGAAGTAATTACTACCTCGGGCTTATGAACCTGGCACACCTGGAACAGGTCCTGATAGGGTAGGTGTTGGCCAAGGTAATAGGTCTTGAATCCCATCTTTTTGACCACGTAATGGTAGAATAGCAGACCAATATCGTGAAGTTCATTTTCGGGCAGGAAAAGCACAGCTCTCTTCGCATCATGCTTGGCAAATGGAAGTGAGTCGATAGCCACAATGATTTTTTGCCTAATAAGGTTGGTGATGAAATGCTCTTGAGCTGGGGTAATGTTTCCTGTTTGCCACAGTACACCAATTTTTTCCAGGAAGGGATAAACGATTTCTAAAATGGTCTTTTCAAAACCAAACTTCATAATCAGGTGAGAAACTAATTTTTCAAATTGCTCCTCTTCCATGTCGATCATGGCGATAATCAACTGATCAATGTAGAGGTTTGTAGGATTTTGAGTGTCACTCAGTTGAACGATGGACTCACTCAATTCATCTTCGGTCATGTCAGCAATCTTCGAGATCTTCACGCCATTGTTGTTTAAGAGCGAGACGTTAATAATCTTCTTTAGATCATCGTCAGAGTAAAATCGGATGTTCGTGGCGGTGCGTTGCGGCTCCACTAGGCGGTGTCGCTTTTCCCAGATGCGGATGGTATGCGCTTTTATTCCGGAGAGCTTCTCTAACTCCTTAATTGAATATCTTCCCATTTATTTGTTCATCAATATACATCCAAACACAGAGTAAGATGGAATTGTTTAAGGTGAGACGATAGATCAACCCAAACCTAGGTGAATCATAAGGCAAGTCATAGTGATCATTGGAATTCGGCTTGCATAAACCTTGAATAAGCTACCTTAGCATTCATAAAGTGAGGGCAATGTCTCAGAGAATTGATGTGGGTTTGCAATGGTTTGAGAAACGAGGCTGGAGGCCATTTCGGTTTCAGACAGATGCCTGGGAAGCCTACCTAAATGGGCAATGCGGACTTGTCAACGCCCCTACGGGTAGTGGCAAAACCTATTCGCTCGTTGTGCCAATTTTGATGGAAGCGATGGGAAGAGGGAAGGATGCTAATGAGGGCTTGCAGGCCATCTGGCTCACCCCTATACGTGCGTTGGCAAAGGAAATCAAATTTGCCTCCGAACTTGCCATCATAGAACTTGGACTGGACTGGAAGGTAGGTATTAGGTCGGGTGACACTACCCTTATCGAACGGAAAAGACAAAAGGAAAAACCTCCGCAAATACTGGTCACCACGCCAGAAAGCTTGCATCTCTTGCTTGCGCAGAAGGGATATCCAACCTTGTTTAGAAATCTTAAAGTGGTAGTCGCTGATGAATGGCATGAGCTTCTCGGTTCCAAAAGGGGAGTGCTGGTAGAACTTGCGCTGTCGCGGCTGAAGACTTTGACACGGGAATTGAAAATTTGGGGAATCTCTGCCACCATAGGAAATATGCAGCAATCCGCGCAGGTATTACTTGGAGATTATGCGGAAGGAGATAGGTGGAAGATCATTCGATCCGACATTAAAAAAGAGATTGAAATTAATTCAATTACTCCTGACGAGGCCGAGCACTTGCCCTGGACAGGTCATGTGGGAATCCACCTGATAGACAAGGTAATTCCAATTATCAAATCAAGTAACGCCACACTTATCTTCACAAATACGAGATCATTTGCAGAGATATGGTATCAAAAGTTATTGAGTAAGGCCCCAGAGCTGGCGGGACTCATCGCAATGCACCATGGATCCATCAGCTTAGATCTTCGCAATTGGGTTGAAGAGCAACTTCACATTGGAAAGCTTAAGGCTGTGGTTTGTACCTCTAGTCTTGATCTGGGTGTTGACTTTAGACCTGTTGAAACTGTAATACAGGTTGGTGGGCCAAAGGGAGTTGCTCGATTTTTACAAAGAGCCGGTAGGAGTGGCCATCAACCTGGAGCGCTAAGCAAAATTTACTTTCTCCCGACCCATTCCCTTGAACTAATTGAGGCGGCAGGTTTGCGCGAGGCAATGAAGCGTGGCGTTGTGGAGGAACGAATTCCCTACATAAGGTCTTTTGATGTACTTGTGCAGTATATGATCACCCTTGCTGTAAGTGAGGGTTTCGAACCCTCAGTGTTATTCAAGGAAATAAAGAGTACGTACAGTTTTTCTTCCATTGACGAGTTTGAGTGGAATTGGCTACTGCAATTCATCACCAATGGTGGGGTAGCATTAACCGCCTATGATGAGTTTAGAAAGGTGACTCGAGATGGTGATACATACAAGGTTGAAAATAGAAGAATTGCTCACCGTCATAGAATGTCAATCGGCACGATCGTGGGTGAGACTTCCCTAATCGTAAAATATCTTACAGGAAAGTCGCTGGGGTCTATTGAGGAGTACTTTATCTCCAGGCTCAATCCTGGGGATGCCTTCTGGTTTGCGGGAAAAAACCTGGAGCTCGTTCGTGTGAAAGATATGGAGGTGCAGGTACGCAAAACTAAAAAAAGGTCGGGCAGGGTTCCGTCCTGGCAAGGCGGAAGGATGCCCTTGTCTTCGGAAATGGGAGAGATGATACGCTACAAAATACACAGGGCAGCCGTGGGCAAGCTTGATGACCCTGAGATGAAATTTCTTGCGCCTACACTTTCGATTCAACGAAAACTTTCAAAGCTTCCCAAAGAAAATGAATTTCTTGTGGAGTATTTGCAGTCCGATGAAGGACATCATGTAATGATGTACCCATTTGAAGGGCGGTTTGTCCATGAAGGGCTCGCAGCCATTGTAGCTTACCGTATTGCGAAGATTACACCCATTACGTTTTCCATCGCGATGAATGACTACGGATTTGAACTTCTATCTGATCAAGAGATACCGCTGGAAGAAGCTATCGAAACCAATGTGCTTGGTATTGAAAACCTGGGCCAGGACATTCAGGCGAGTATTAATTCCATTGAAATGGCCAGAAGGAAATTTAGAGACATTGCGGCTATTGCCGGCCTGGTGTTTAAGGGATTTCCGGGTCAGAAAATAAAGGATCGTCACCTTCAATCTACTTCCCAATTATTCTTTCAGGTCTTTCACGACCACGATGCACACAACTTATTATTGCACCAGGCATTTGAGGAGGTGATGGACTTTCAGCTGGAAGAAACCAGGCTAAGGCAAGCGCTGGAAAGAGTCGCCAGGCAAAAAATTATTATTAAGTACCCGGAAAGTCCAACGCCATTTGGTTTTCCAATTATGGTAGATCGCCTAAGCAGGGAGAGACTGACTTCTGAAAGCGTGGAGGATAGGATAAAGAAGATGATGATTCAGTACGAATCCTAATCTTGCTTTTCTAATTTGGCCACAGAGTCTTGCACAAAATCATAGTACAATAGGTACATGCGATGAACCACAGCTACAATATCTTTAGTTTCAAGAAGTATTCTTGTTTGTAGTAGTGCTATCCTGTTGCCTAATTCTTCGCTCTGAATGTCTAGTATCTGATCATCTAATTTCTTGTTGATGATATGAAGGATCTTATTCTTTTGCGTCTCGATCTGCATGTGGTTCTCAAAATTCAAATGCTCTATCGATTCCGCGGTGACTTGAATGTATAAGCTTAAGTCCTTAGTCAAATCATTTAGCATTTGTGCGTATTTCTTCTTTGGAGGCGAGTGCAGATTGATTACATGGGCTGCACACGTCTCATTGAGCAAGAAGGCACTTTGATAAAGATCCTGCACCAGATCAAACACAAGGATGTACAGCCTACCTGCGGCCACCCTACCTCGCTCGATCTTCTTCACATACTTAATGATTTTGTTATGAAGCTTTTCATTTTGAGCCTTAAGTTTGTTAATCTCTTTCCGAGACTTCACCAGCGCTTCCTTGTCTTCCGAAAGAAGTGATTTAATGCTAAAGGTGCTTACTTTGAGTACGGTCTTAAGGTTCTTGACCGTATTAATTTTGCTCTCATCAATTACCTGCTGAAAATTGACCACGGCAGCTGCTAGAAATTTACTACTGGTCTCTTCTTCTTCTTTGGTTTCCTTCTTGAAAATGACATGACTCCTGATCAGCAGAAATGCCGCTAACGTTACAAGCACACCCACCCCGATGGCACCTGTCTTATAGAGTACCAATGCGAAGAAACCACAAGTTGTGAAAGCGATCAATGCCGTGGTTAACCAACCTGCAATCACATTGATTACACCGGCAACTCGGTACACTGCACTCTCTCTACCCCACGCCTGGTCTGCAAAAGAGGTACCCATTGCCACCATGAAGGTCACGAAGGTTGTTGATAAGGGAAGTTTTTTTGAAGTAGCATAAGCGATTACCACACTTGAAACCAGTAGATTGACAGAGGCGCGAATTAGGTCAAATGACGGCTTGTCTTTCTCCAATTTTTTTTCACCATCAGAATTTTTCAAAAATCTTTTCGCCAAAGAGTCTGTGATATTTTTGGGGACGATGGTCTCCATCAGCTTTCCAATGCCTATGGCGAGGCTCACCAATCCTCTTGATAAGAAGTTCGACTTGAATCGCTCATCTCCTTCATCTTGACGGCCCAATGCAACTTCCGTTTCTGTTACTTTTCTACTTTTTGCATTGGTCCAAAGCGTGACGATCATGATCAAGCCGCTTACCAGAAGTATCCATGATGGGGTGGCCACTTTTTGTGCTAGCCCTGCCATATTAAACTCACCCGCAGGCACATTGGAGGCAGCCCATGTTTGAAATGAAATCAACCCGGCTACTGAGACGCCAATAAAATTAACAAGATCATTGCCAGCGAAGGCCATGGCCAAAGAGAAAGTGCCTAGTAGCACCACTGCCTTTAGTGGATTAATATTTTTCCACCACATTAGAATTTGGATGATGATACTCCAGAAAACAAGAGAGACCAACACGATGAGCCATGTATTAATCATTACCCATTCAATGACTTCATCACTTACCAGTGTGCTGCCGCTTACTCCTTTTATTAAAAGAAAGTATATAATCGTGGTGACTGCCAGACCACTAAATATTGCGCCATACTTTTGCAGATTTTTGGCGAGGTTGAAGGTGAATATGATTCGAGAAACATGTTGGATGGCTGCTCCAAAAATGAATGAAATAATTACGGAAAGAAATATGCCAGTTATGATCGTGATAGCACTAGAATAATTGATAATCTCCCTCCATTTTTCAAGCCCATAACCGTTATCATTTGCAATAAGCAAACCGGTGATTAACGCGCCACCAAGTAACTCAAATACTAGCGACACCGTAGTGGAAGTAGGAAGTCCCAATGAATTGTAAAAATCCAGGAGGATAATGTCTGTTAGCATCACAGCCAAAAAGACGATCATGATCTTATCGTATGTGAAGAAGGCGGGATTAAAAATGCCTTTTCTCGCCACTTCCATCATTCCGCTCGAAAAAGTAGCCCCCAATATGATCCCTAAACTTGCAATGATGAGGATGGTCCGGAACGAGGCTACCTTCGATCCAATGGCGGAATTGAGGAAATTAACTGCGTCATTGCTTACCCCTACGATGAGATCGATTATGGCTAAAGTGAATAGTACGTATATTAGAAAGAGGTAGACGCTCATGCGGGGCGAAAGATATTAGATGGTCGGTTTAATACCAATTTGGATGTAGTCTAATACAGATCTTTTGCTCTAAATTAATATTCCCATAACATTGAAAGTTTTGCAAATTTAGGCAATCAAATCGCTAAGTTGGACAATCGTGGAAGTGGTAAAAGTGAGGGAATTTAGACTGCAGGATACAGACCTTTGGTTACTGCCTCAAAAGGCAGTTTTTTTGCCAGCGCACAGTGCGCTTCTCATAGCTGATTTACACTTAGGTAAAATCAATCATTTCAGACGTTCGGGAATTCCGGCACCGCTGGGGGTAAATAACAAGAATCTTGAGGTCTTGGTGGAAATGATAAATAACTGGAAGCCCCAGTTGGTCATTTTTATGGGTGATCTATTTCACAGCCATTACAATGAAGAACTTGAGGGTTTCAAACAAATCACACATCACTTTGCCTCAGTGAACTTCAAATTGGTGAGGGGTAATCACGACATTATGAGCGACTTACAGTACGATCGTTGTAATTTGAAGGTGTATTCCGAATTGCACCTCGATCAATTCATACTTACGCATGAGCCAATGGAGACGGTTCCACAGGGCAAGTACAATCTGGCAGGACACATCCATCCAGGGGTCCGGCTGCATGGCAGAGGCAGGCAGTCGCTCACGCTACCTTGCTTCTTTTTTGGCAACGACAAGGGTATTCTTCCGGCATTTGGTGCGTTTACTGGTTATGTAAGGATGGCAGTTAAGAAGTCAGATGCTGTATTTATTGTGACAGGCCAGAAGGTTATTGAGATGCATCATGCGTAGAGTAGTGATAATATTGTTCATTTTTCATAGCGCTATTGTTGGGTTTGGACAGGATACCACCCGACTGCGAATGTTGTTTGTGGGCGATGTAATGCAACACGATTCCCAGATTCGCGCAGCACATACAGACGCGGGCGCCTACGACTATCTACCTTCATTTCAGTATGTAAAGCCTGTGATTTCACAGGCTGACATTGCCTTTGCAAACCTTGAAGTAACCTTGGCCGGGCCGCCATACAAGGGATATCCACAATTTAGTGCACCTGATCAATTGGCAGCTGGCCTCAAAGATGCTGGCTTCGATGTGATGGTTACGGCAAACAACCATAGCCTGGATAGAAGAAGAAAAGGATTGGAACGAACTATAGACGTGTTGGATAGCCTTCAGGTGCTCCACGCTGGTACCTATAAAGACTCCACCTCCCGGGAAATGTCGTACCCACTGCTTATTGAGTCCAATGGGTTTAGGCTTTCGCTTCTTAACTATACCTATGGAACGAATGGAATTCCTGTCACACCACCGAATGTTGTGAACTTAATTGACACACTTCAAATCAAGAGCGACTTGCTTACCGCAAAAGAGCAAAGGAGTGATGTGATCATAGTTTTCATGCACTGGGGTGCTGAATACAAAGATATGCCTAACAAATCGCAAAGGGAGCTTGCTGAGTTTTGCTTTCGCAACGGTGCTTCATTGATTGTGGGGGCCCATCCACATGTACTTCAACCAATGTATTGGGAAAAGGATCGTGGTAAAATGGTTGCTTACTCATTAGGAAATTTTGTGTCAGGACAGCAATCTCGTTATCGTGATGGCGGAGCTATGCTGCACGTGGAGTTAAGGAAAGTCAAGATTGATTCGGCTAGTAATACACAAATTGATAGTGTGTCTTATGAGTTCGTTTGGGTGTATCGCAACGATGAGTCACCCAAGAAATATTTTATACTGCCTGTTAAGGAGTTTGTTGCTGATACTATAATTGTGCGTTCGCAAGTTGCGAGAGACAACTTCAATCTATTCGTAAGCGATTCACGTAAGCTACTTTCTAACAACAAGGGAGTCAAAGAGACTGAGCGCACACCTTTGGAGTTGCGGTATTATCGCCTTCTCCTGGCCACCACGCCCAAACAGGATAGTATTGCATCTGATTCTATCATCGATTTTTTCGGATTGCATGGTGAGGCAAATGGTGAGGACCGGATTGACTGGATGGCCGGGAAGTTCTATGACCGCGAGCTAGCGGAAAGAGCATTGGATGAAATAATAAAACAAACCGCATTCAAAGATGCTGAACTCAAATCCTACTACTGGGATCGAAGGATTGATTAGTTACCAGTGAGCAGCACTCCGATGGAAAATTCAAGTCCGGTGAAATCTATTTTTGCATCCCGAAAGTCAGCGGGCATGGTCTCATTTGGACCAGCCAGTGGCCCACCCGAGTAACTTCCCGTCATTGGAAACTTAGATTGACCGATGAGGTAATTACACTCTAGAGAAATGCCAAATTGCCTTGTCACATAGACAACAAATTCGGCACCTACATGATAGCCGAAGCCAGGGTTGTTTTCAAAGTCCAGCGAGGAGTTGACTATGTCCCATCCCTGATACTTTTGTAATGCGCGGTCCATGTTTCCATAGTCAATACGTTGGTCAAATCCGTAGAAGAAAAACCCTCCACCTTTGATGTCAAATTCAGTCTGCTTGCCCTTAAATTGAATTACTAATTCAAGAGGTACAAATATGGTGAAGTTTGGACCGGTCAGCGATTTGCTGCTTTCGAAAGGTAAGTCAATCACGTTGAGTCCGGCCATGCGATACAAGCTGAACCCCGTTTCAATAGCCAGATATCGATTCAGGTCGAATCCTACTCCTCTCAAGGAGAAAGGGCTTATTGGTGTTGAAAACGACCCATTCTTTGGAATAAAATAGGAGAAAGATAATCCTACATTTTGAGCGTACAGATTGCAGTACCCGATACCAACTAAGAAGACGATCAAAGCAATTTTTCTCATATAGTCTCAATTTGATCGTGAAGATAATAGTAATCAAACTTTTATGTGCCGATTGTGGAATGTTGTTCAGAAATGCAGTAAAAAGATATTAATTTCAGAATTGAAATAAAGTAAACTATGAAGAATGTAATTATTGCAGTTGCAGCTGCACTCTTGTTCTCGTGCGGTTCAAAGCAGGAGCCTGCCGACATGATCATTTCAGGTGGAACGATCTACACGTTGGATGAAGGCAGCCCCCAAGTGGAGGCGGTAGCTGTGCGTGATGAAAAAATTGTTTATGCCGGTGCTTTAGCAGGTGTGGAGGATTTTAAGGGCGAGCAGACTAAAATGATTGACCTGAAGGGAAACACAATGACACCCGGGCTGATAGAAAGCCACGGTCACATCATGGGTCTGGGCTACAATGAGTTAAACCTTGATCTGATGGACACCAAGAGCTATGATGAAATCGTAGAGCGGGTAAAGGATGCGGTAAGCAAGGCTGAACCGGGAGAGTGGATACTTGGCCGAGGTTGGCATCAAGATAAGTGGGACAAGAAGCCGGAGAAGATGATCAATGGGTTTCAAACTCATCAAAAGCTTAGTGAAGTGTCACCGGATAATCCCGTCTATCTGGGTCATGCCAGCGGCCATGCAGGATTTGCCAATGCCAAAGCGATGCAGATTGCCGGAGTAAACCAGATGTCTGTGGAGCGGTTGGCCAAAGATCTGGGAGAGGGAGGTGAGATTATTAGAGATGAGCTCGGAAATCCAACCGGGCTATTTAATGAGCGTGCGCAAACCCTGATTGCTGAATATATTCCGGAGAACTCAGAAGAAACGGATTCTAAAGCCCTTGAGCTGGCTATGCAGGCCTGCGCAAGAGAGGGAATTACAAGTTTTCATGATGCGGGAGCCACAAGAAGTGATATTGCGCTCTTCAAAAAGTTTAGGGCAAATGACAACATGCAAACCCGGCTCTATGTAATGGTTAGTGGCAGAGATCCTGAGTTGGTTTACGAATGGATACAACAAGGCCCACTGATTGACAGCTCGGAATATTTGACCATACGGTCGATTAAGCTCAATTGTGATGGTGCATTGGGATCTCGAGGCGCGTGGCTACTAGAGTCTTATAGTGATAGGGCAAACTGGACAGGTATGCCCACCATATCGATGGATACGGTATTATCAGTCTCTCGCAATGCCATCAAGGCTGGTTTCCAGGTTTGCGCGCATGCAATTGGCGACAGAGCAAATCGAGAGGTATTGGATCGGTACGAAATTGCTTTCAAGGAAAATCCCGAAGTGAAAGATCATCGTTTTCGTATTGAACATGCCCAGCATGTGCATCCCGATGATATCCCGAGGTTTGGCCAAATGAATGTGATTGCTGCGATGCAGGCCATTCACTTATCTTCTGATAGGCCTTGGGCTATTGATAGACTGGGAGAGAAACGAATTGTGGAAGAAACTTACGTTTGGCAGGACCTCATGAACAGCGGGGCTATGATTATCAACGGAAGCGATGTGCCAGTGGAGCCCATCAATCCTATCGCGAGTTTCTATGCGTCAGTGGCGAGGAAGACTTTGAAAGGAGAGCCAGAGGGTGGTTATGAGCCGGAACAGAAAATGACCCGAGAGCAGGCATTGCGCTCCTATACCCTGGATGCTGCATATGGTGCATTCCAGGAAAATGCGATTGGTTCTATCGAGGTAGGAAAGTTAGCGGACTTTACTATTTACTCTCAGGACATCATGACAGTGCCTGAAGACAAAATATTGGGTACGCAGGTGACCAAGACAATTGTTGGCGGAAAGATAGTATATGAAAAGCCTTAGGCAGGCTTGAAAACAAAGAAGCCCCAACATTGCTTGGGGCTCCTTTGCTTCGAATATTAAATTTTACCTCAAGAACTTTCTGGCGCGCTCCATTAATGAATTGCGATCAGCAGTTATGGTAGGATCACTGTAGATCTTTGAGGACAGTTCAGCAACCACCCCCTTTTTGTAACCCAACTTCTCAGCAATTTGTTCGCAGAAGTTGATTTCACTCTTGAACACCTGTCCGTCCGCTTTCATCAGCTGGATAAGATGATAAAGATTTTCAAACTTCTGATCTTCAGAAAAGACCTGAAGGTCTCCAATGGGTTGAGGTGCCTTCATCATGGCGTCAATCTCTTCTTTAGAAAGCCCGTTTGATTTTCCAATCATATGGATAATCTTAGCCTCCTTTTCCTCAACGGTTTTGTCGCTGGCTGCTAAGTTGATTAAGATATTTAATTGTTCTTTAATCATAAGTCTTTAATTTTCGCTAATTGTGACGGTATAGAAACGAAATTTAGTTAAAAATGGACAAAATTTCCCCTCGATTGAAAAAAAACCTTCTAATGGTAATATTGCAAGCAACCCTTGTGAAACCCCCTTGTCCTTAGATCAAAATCATTGTTTATGAGAAAGCTAGTCTTTGTAGGATTTCTGGTTGGATCACTGTTCAATGCGGTGGCACAGAAAAGTGAAGTAAGAAATGTGGGATCATTTAGTGGGATAAAAGCGGCTGAAGCCGTAGATGTCTATCTAAAAAAGGGGGCGAGTGCAAGTGTGAGGGTAGAGGTGGATGGTGTTGACCTGTCTGATGTACTAACCGAAGTTTCCGGAGACTATTTAAAAATCCATATGCGCTCAGGTAACTATAGAAGAACCAATGTAAAGGCGTATGTTACTTATGTTTCGCTGTCTAAAATATCTGCGAGCTCAGCGGCTAATGTCTTTTCTGATGGCGCAATTAATTCTAAAAGTTTGGATATCAGCGCCAGCAGTGCAGCCACTATTGAGTTAAGTATTGATGCCGGGGATGTACTCGCGGATGTTTCGAGCGCAGGAGATATTGTCTTAGAGGGGAAAGCCAGGTCATTGGATGCTGATGCGAGTAGTGCTGGTGATATTGATGCGTATGGTCTTGAGAGCGAAGTGGTGAGGGCCCGTGCTTCTAGTGCAGGTAGCGTGAAGGTCACTGCCGTGAAGGAGTTGGATGCCAAAGCATCTAGCGGGGGTGATGTGCGTTACCGTGGAAACCCTATGAAGACAAACACTGATTCCAGCAGTGGCGGCTCCGTAAAAAAGTCAAACTAGGAGCTTTTTACCTTTTGTAAACCGGCTCTTCTCACATCTCTCACGTGGCTTGGGTATCGCCAATTTTCCTGAAGATTCTTTTCGAGGTTATTAATTGCAACCGCGAAGCTTTTGGGGTACGAAGTGTCATTTGATGACATCTGCCATTTCATCGTGCCAGCACTTAGATTGATCATGGTTCTTAAAGACTTAGTGATCGATTCTTAATGTAAATCCACCTTAAAGACAGCCTAATAACGGCTTACCCTTACGTATGGGTGCATTTTTTTGCAAAAAGGTTGAGGGACATCAGCTTCGTTACACCTCAAATTTGACCCTGATTTAAAAAAAATGTTAGGAATTATTCTTTTTATGGGTAAAAAATGACCCAATATATCCTAAAACAGTATAGATTTGAGCAAAATTAGACCAAAATACAACCACTATGGCTCATTTGCGCTTTGAAGCACTAAAAAAATTGAATGAAAGGGAAAAGGTTCATGTAGAAATGGCCCACCCCAAGGTTTCTGAATTCTTTGGCGAGAACTCATTTGGGATCAAGCAAATGCTGGGCTCGCTCGCCCCGGCAGTGTATAAGAAAGTAACGGAAGCAATAAAGAACCATGACAAGATTGACCCGGAGACTGCCGATGCCGTAGCTTCCGCAGCCAAATTTTGGGCGATGGGCAAAGGTGCCACCCATTTTACGCACTGGTTCCAGCCGCTGACGGGAGGAACAGCTGAAAAGCACGATTCTTTTTTTGATGCCTTTACCGGAATTGAAAACTTCAAGGGCACTGAGTTGGTGCAGCAGGAGCCTGACGCTTCATCTTTCCCGAGTGGAGGAATAAGAAGTACTTTTGAAGCCCGTGGTTACACTGCCTGGGATCCTACCTCATCCATGTTCCTTTATGGGAAGACACTTTGTATTCCTACTGTTTTTGTCTCCTACACTGGTGAGACGTTGGATACTAAGGCTCCCTTGTTGAAATCTTTAAAAGTTGTGGACAAGGCAGCTACCAAAGTTTGCCAGCTATTTGATAAAGACATTACCAAAGTAGTTGCGTCACTGGGATGCGAGCAGGAGTATTTTGTAGTTGATCGCGCATTGTACATGGCACGACCGGATTTAGTGATGGCCGGCAGGACGGTTTTTGGTCATGCACCGGCCCGTGGTCAGCAGTTGGATGATCACTACTTTGGCGCAATCCCATCCCGTGTCTACGACTTCATGAAAGACTTTGAAATTGAATGTTGGAAGTTGGGAATTCCATTGCGCACACGCCACAATGAAGTTGCGCCCAGTCAGTTTGAGGTGGCACCACTATTTGAGGAGGTGAACGCAGCCAACGATCACAATCAGCTATTGATGGATGTGATGAATCGAGTGGCTGAACGGCACAACCTGGCGGTGCTTTTCCATGAAAAACCATTTGCAGGATTGAACGGAAGCGGAAAGCACAATAACTGGTCTTTGGTGTCGGATACG
Source organism: Cyclobacteriaceae bacterium (assembly GCA_040216915.1). GTDB lineage: Bacteria > Bacteroidota > Bacteroidia > Cytophagales > Cyclobacteriaceae > ELB16-189. The sequence continues at coordinate 273,787 of JAVJOD010000006.1, read as the reverse complement.
GGTGTTAATTTATTTGCCCCATCAAGCAGCGCCAGGGACAATCTGATCTTTCTGACCTTTTTTGTCAATACCATCAAAGCGGTGCATGAGCATGCAGACTTGCTAAGAGCAAGTATTGCTACGGCAGGCAACGACTTCCGCCTGGGTGCTAATGAGGCACCTCCCGCGATCATGTCGGTATTCATTGGCGATCAAATGAGTGCAGTTTTGGATGAATTGGAGAAGAAAGGAAATGTGAAGATTGAAAAGGGTGATAATATGTATATGAAACTGGGGATAGATCAGATCCCAGAGATCATACTAGATGCGACCGATAGAAACAGAACTTCACCTTTCGCCTTTACCGGTAACAAATTTGAATTCCGGGCAGTGGGATCCAGCGACAATTCAGCCACTCCAATGACCGCACTGAATCTAATTGTGGCAGATCAGCTGACGCTCTTCCATGAAGCAGTAACCAAAGAAATGGAGAAGGGTACGGAAAAGCGCTTAGCGATCGTTAATGTGTTAAGGAAGTACATCAAGGAATCTAAGAGCATCAGATTTGAAGCCGATGGATATTCTGAGGATTGGGTGAAAGATGCTGAGAAGCGAGGACTCAAAAACCTCAAGAATATGCCAAGAGCAATCGAGGCTTACCTTTCCGATAAATCTGTTTCCGTTTTTGAAAAACACGGAGTATTGACACACAAAGAGATTGAAGCCAGACAGGAAATTAAGTTGGAGAGTTATTTGAAGAAGGTTCAGATCGAAGCGCGTGTTATTGGGGACCTTGCTGTCAATCACATTATTCCTACCGCGATTAACTATCAAAATAAGCTCATCAAAAATGCCAACGGCTTGCAAGGACTTGGAATAGACAATAAGGCTGTGGTGAATTCAATAAAGGAAATTAGCGAATTGATTGAATCTATCAAGTCGAATGTAAAGAGCATGATTGAGGAGAGACGTAAAATCAACAAAGTGGAGGATATTAATGAGAAGGCCACGGCTTACTGCGATCGAATCAAAGAGCAGTATTTTGACAAGATACGAGATGCAGTGGATAAGCTAGAACTCCTGGTTGATGACGAGGATTGGCCGCTCGTTAAGTACAGAGAATTACTCTTTTTAAGATAAAGTGCAGCAGCATTTAAATGTAGGCTATCTCTTTCTGAGGTAGCCTATTTTTTAGTTGGCTGATATTTTGATTTCCTCCGACTCCGCTGCGGCCAGTTTCAGTATGGCACTTTTGATGAGATGAGGATGTGACCATGGTACGAAGTGATTCATGTCTTTAATTTGAATCAATTCTACTGGTGCATTTACAATCCTCTCGTAGGCGAAGTCCGCATTGCCAGGAGGAACGAGTTTATCCTTGCCACCTTGAATCACAACTGTTTTGGCCTTTACTTTTTCCCATAGTGGCAACATTTCCTGAAGCTCCGGCTTTAGTTTCCAAATCTCATCGTTGGAAGCTCTGATGGAGCGGGGGAGTATCCATTTTAAGAAGGGTGTAGCCAAAGGTCCTCGATACCATTCATTGGGCTCAAGATCTGGGTCGATAGATGGAGCAACCAACACAATAGCATCGACCAAATCAGGATAATCCATCGCCATCCGTGCCACTACTGGTCCTCCCAAAGAGTGACCTACGAGGATAATAGATTGGTCTTGGTATTTCTTGAGTATTGGGAGAAGAAGTGCGGCTTGTTTTTCCAAAGATGGTTCAGCCTCTCCAAAGTTGGAATACCCAAAGCCAGGTCGGTCAACCGAGATCATTTGAAAATCTTTCAGCAGTGAGGAGTCTGAAAGGTATTCTATGAAGGCACTCAATGACCCAGGAGAACCATGGACGAACACTACAAGTGGCAGTGATTCATCGCCCGAATGCACATAGTTGATGGTGCGATTACCCACCCGATAGCTGATTCGGGTGCCTTCTATTTCATGCGCTTCGAAGAAGTCATCTATCTCAGATGAGCTCATGCGAAATTGCATACAAGACTCATTTAGAAAAAGTAGGGCTAGAAGACAGCTGCAGCCAACAACCCATTTGCGCAACCATTTCCATTGCTGCATGCCTTTGGTTAATGGATGTTTAAAATCTTTTTATATCTGGCGGAGTCGTTGAGGACTTCGATAGACTTTCTCAATTCCGTATCGTATTGAAAGTTTACCTCTACAGCACCACGCTCAAGGTGATATCTGGAGACGATATCAGATTCAAGGAGCATCTTGATTTCATCTTTAAAATTAAGCAGATCATTGCGCCTGCTTTCTTTAAGCAACTCAGTGAGGTTCTCGAGCTGAGGCTTTAAGTCTTCATAGTAACGCTCCTGTTTTGCTTTTTCTTTAAGTAAGCTCAATTCCATTTCTATGGGAGATCTATAGTTATACTGCTTGGCCTTAACCCAAGTCACAAAACCTTCATATTCTTTGTCGGTGAGCCTGAAGTCTCTTGCGTTTGCAATAGTAGGATGCTCGGAGGCATAAAGCGTAGCGTAGTCAAATATTAATCCGTTATTGTACAGTACCTGAGTGAGCGAAGACATTTCACCTGTCTCCACCACGATATCCGGATCAATACCACCACCGTCATACACCAGGCGGTTGTTTGTGGTCTTGAATTCCCTCTTTATTGAGTCAGGGATAGAGCCAACGCTTCCATCAGCTCTTCTATGGCTGTAATCCAGCACTTGAATGCACCTTCCAGTTGGGGTGTAGTACTTGGCGGTTGTGATTTTCACTTGGGAGTTGTAGGACAATGGTCTGCTCAACTGCACCAGTCCTTTCCCAAACGACTTTTCTCCCACCACGACTGCGCGGTCGTAGTCCTGGAGCGTGCCTGCTACAATCTCTGACGCAGACGCACTTCCTCTATTGATCAAAACAGTCAAGGGAATTTCTAAATCGACTGGATTGTTAAGTGTTTCGTAGGAAATGTTGCTGTCCCTCACTTTTCCTTTTGTGGTCACTACCGGCTTTCCCTTCGGAATGAAGATGTTACATATATTAACTGCTTCAAAAAGCAGGCCGCCAGGGTTGCCTCTCAAATCCAGTACGATTCCCTTTGCGCCTTCCTCTTTCAATTTTACTACTGCATTTCTCACCTCTTTACCAGCATCAGGGGTGAAGTCTGTGAGCTGTACATATCCCACGTTACCACCTACCATACCATAGTAAGGCACGTTGCTGATTTTTATTTTTTCTCTCTTAAAATTTAAGGTTAGTAGCTCTGGTACTCCGATTCTTCTCACAGTAAGGGATACGCCAGTCCCAATTTGCCCACGCATGAGGCGATTAGCTTCCTCAATAGTGAGGCTGGCCAGTTCCACTTCATTCATACGAATGATCTCGTCTCCAATTTTGAGCCCATTCTCAGCGGCAGGGAAACCCTCGTAAACCATCGTGACCAGGGTTCTGTCACCGATCACGCGCGTCACTGCACCAATTCCTCCGTATTGACCAGTGTTAAGTGTTCGATATGTCTCTACCTCGTCCTCCGCAATAAAATTGGTATATGGATCTAGTGAAACCAGCATCGCGTCAATACCTACTCTCATCAATTGGTTGGGATTGACTTCGTCTACGTACAACGCATTAACCTCCTTAAAAAGGCTGGCGAAAATGTCCAGGTTCTTGGCAATTTCAAAGTATCGTTCGGCTGGAGGAGTAAACGAAATGCCGACAAGGGCGGCCACCGAGATACACAACACAATCAACTTCTTCCGCATGCTATTCAAATTTATTGAATAATAACGGCTATTGACAGGATTAGTATGAGATTATTGGGATTAATTCAATTTGAAAAGCACCTCGATTTCAACAGGAATCCCTTCGGGGAGCGAACTTACCCCCACTGCACTTCTCACGCCCACGCCCTTTTCTTCGCCCCAAACTTTAGCGAACAACTCACTACACCCATTGATGATGTAGGGGTGCCTTGTGAAGTCTGGCGTGCAATTTACCATCCCGAGAATTTTTACTACACGCTCCACACGATCTAAGCTGCCCAGGTATTTTTTTACGGTAGCCAGAATAGCCAAACCTACTTGCTGTGCAGCTTGCTTACCAACTTCCAGATCAATGTCATCTCCCACTTTTCCCACAATCCAGGTACCATCTTCTTTGAGGGTGCCGTGACCTGATACGTAGGCATAATTTCCGTCAACAAGCAGGAGTTTGTAGACGCCCAATGGATCAGGGGAGGGCGGAATTGTGTGTCCAAGTTTTTCGAAGCGCTGTTCTGGAGTCATTGTAATATTTTTTAATGTTTATCAGGAATTTGAACAATCTTCACTACAAGTTCGTGCGGATCGCCATCCTTGTCAAGCAAATGAAACTTAATTGTGGGGTTGTCTTTTGATAAATCCGGGTCAACGTGTATCACCTTGTTATCCTGCAAGTGTTTTTCAATGTCACTTTGAAGGATCAGCAATGCATTGGCAAAATCCACTTCAAGGGCGCTGGGGTTATAAGAGGCAGTTTTCATATTACCATTTAATTAAGGCGGAAGCCCAGGTGAATCCACTACCGAAAGCTGCAAGGCATACGATGTCATTTTCCTTTATTTTGCCTTCGGCCCATGCCTCGCTCATTGCAATCGGGATAGAGGCGGCAGTAGTGTTGCCATATTTCATGATGTTGTTGTAGACCTTGTCATCGGTCAGCTCCATTTTCTGCTGTATAAATTGGCTGATGCGCAGGTTTGCTTGATGGGGCACGAGAAGATCAATGTCTTCCTTGGTAAGTTTGTTGGCCGCCAGGGCCTCGTTGATTACCTCCATAAAACGAACCACTGCGTGTTTGAAGACCTGACTACCGTTCATGTACACCTTAAAGGAGGAAGTGTCAGTGATCTGCTCCGGTTGTCGCTCCGCATGTGGTCTGCTGCTGCCGGGATCCTTTACATAAAGCTCTTCTGCAAAGTTACCATCAGAGTGGAGGTGCGTAGAGAGTATGCCTGGGCTGTCGGATGGGTGAAGTATCGCTGCACCTGCGCCATCACCAAAAATCACAGCTGTGTTTCTCCCTCTAGTTGTGATATCTAGCGCGGTAGACTGAATCTCTGCCCCCACGACAAGAATGGTTTTGTACATGCCGGTCTTAATAAATTGATCGGCAACCGAAAGTGCATATATAAATCCTGAGCAGGCGTTCCTTAAGTCAAGGGCACCTATTCTGCCATCGAGTCCAAGTTCCCTTTGTAATAGAACCCCTGAGCCTGGAAAGAAGTAGTCGGGAGTGATGGTTGCAAAGACGATGAAGTCGATGTCTGATTCCTTCAGCCCTGCTCTTTCCAAAGCCATCCTACTGGCTTTCGCAGCCATATTGGCTACCGTATCCTTTTTGGGATCAATCCACCTTCTTTCCTGAATTCCGGTTCGCTCGATGATCCACTCGTTGGTGGTGTCGATCACGTTGGAGAGGTACTGGTTGGAGATGACTGTCTCTGGCACATGATGTCCGAGGCCAACAATTCTTGAATGTTTCATCTGTTAATATTATTTCTTAAGGTCATATGGAATGGCAAGTAATCATTCGGTTGGTGGAAAGTGTTCTACATGGCCATTTCATAATCACGCTTTGAGGGTAACTATTCTGAGGTACGATCTTCTTTGAGTTTTGAACTTACAAAACTACGTTCACAATCTTTCCTGGAACGATTATTACTTTCTTTGGATCCTTACCTTCCGTCCACTTCTGCACCGTATCCGATGCCAGCACCAGTTTCTGCATGTCTTCCTTTGGCATGTCCAAAGCAAAATTCATTTTAGCTCTTACTTTTCCATTGATGGAAATCGGATATTCGTAAGAGCTTTCCACCAGATATTTCTCTTCAACCATTGGATACATAGCGTTCAGTATGCTTTCCTTGTGGCCAAGTTTTTCCCATAGCTCCTCGGTGATGTGCGGTGCGAAGGGAGAGAGGGCAATCACCAATGGTTCCAGAATTTGACGCTTGTTACATTTTAATGAACTTAGTTCATTCACACATATCATAAACTCACTCACGGATGTATTGAAGGAGAAGTTGTTAATATCTTGCTCCACCTTTTTTATGGTTTTGTGCAATACTTTCAGTTCGTCTTTGCTGGGAGCTTCATCAGAAATATTGATTTCTCCGGAGGCATCGTGCATTAGATTCCAAAGCTTCCTGAAGAACTTGTAAACGCCATCAATACCACTGGTGTTCCAGGGTTTGGACTGTTCAATCGGGCCGAGAAACATTTCGTACATGCGCAATGTGTCTGCACCGTAGCTTTCAATGATCTTGTCAGGGTTGATGACATTGAAATAGGATTTACTCATTTTTTCAATGGCACTTCCGCAAATGTACTTACCGTCTTCTAGTATGAACTCGGCATTTTCAAAGTCGGGTTTCCATTTCTTGAATTCCTCGGTATCCAATTCGAAGCCGTCCACGATATTGACATCTACGTGAAGCGCATCGGTTTCATATTGATCCTTGATTCCATGGGATACGAATTTGTGGGTGCCCCTTATTCTATAAACAAATCTCGAATCACCGGTGATCTTACCCTGATTAATTAGTTTCTTAAAGGGTTCGTCAAAATTAAGATAGCCCAGATCGTGTAATACTTTAATCCAAAGTCTTGCGTACAATAGGTGAGCCACTGCATGTTCGGAGCCCCCCACATAAACATCCACCTGATTCCAATAGTCCAGTGCTTCACGAGAGGCAAACTCTTTTTCATTGTGCGGGTCCATGTACCGCAAAAAGTACCAGGCGGCACCGGCATGTGTGGGCATGGTGTTAGAATCTCTTTTTTCGTTGGGTCCGATGTTGATCCACTCTTTGAGGTTAGCCAGTGGGCCCTCTCCTGAACCCGAAGACTTAAACTCATTGGTGTCAGGAAGTTCCAAAGGCAATTCCTTCTCTTCCATCGCATACGGCATATCATCCTTAAACACTACGGGAAATGGCTCTCCCCAGTAGCGCTGTCTGCTCCATCCCGCGTCTCGCATTTTATAGTTGACTTGCTTTTCCCCAATGCCAAGCGCCACTAACTTTTCTATGACCACCTGCATGGCATCCTTCATTTTAATGCCATCGAGAAAGTCAGAGTTTGATAGGGTAGCATCGTACGTGGGATTTGCCTCTTCACCATTGTAATGTTCACCAATGATGTTTGTAATTGGAATGCTGAAGTGTTTTGCGAAGCGGTGGTCGCGATCATCTCCACAAGGCACACCCATAATCGCCCCGGTACCATAACCAGCCAGTACATATTCACTAATCCATATCGGAACCTCTCTGTTGTTGAAGGGATTGACTGCGTAAGCCCCCGTGAAGGCACCTGTAATCTTTTTGACCTCGGCCATTCGATCAACCTCCGAACGGCTTTCAACATACCGTAAGTACTCGCCAACTTCTTTCTGGTGTCCTGCTGCAGTAATCTCCTTCACCATTTCATGCTCAGGAGCCACCACCATAAAGTCAACGCCAAAGATAGTATCAGGACGGGTAGTGAAAACCGTCATGCTGCTCACTGTGGACTTTTCACTCTTAATTTTGAAATCAATTTTTGCTCCTTCACTTCGGCCAATCCAGTTGCGTTGGATGTCTTTCATTGACTCACTGAAGTCTACCTCGTTGAGTCCTTTCAGCAGGCGCTCCGCATATTCGGTGATGCGCAAACTCCATTGCCTCATTTGCTTTTTCACCACTGGATGACCACCGCGGTAGCTCAAGCCATTGATTACTTCATCGTTGGCAAGCACCGTACCAAGCGCTTCACACCAGTTCACATCGGTGTAGGCAAGGTAGGCCAGGCGGTACTCCATCAAAATTTCCTCTTTTTCTCTTTCAGAGAGCTTTTTCCATTCTGAAGGACCAAAATTCTGAATCTTCGATTTCGGACCTGTCCGTCCGGTAGGCGGGTTCGGCAGTCGGTGATTAATATTTCCTTCCTTTTCAAAAATGGATATCAAATCTTTGATTCTTTCTGCTTTTTGTTTGCTGCGGTCAAACCAGCTATCGAATAGCTGTAAGAAAATCCATTGCGTCCATTTGTAGTATTTCGGATCGCACGTCCTTACTTCCCGACTCCAATCGTAGCAAAATCCAATCCTGTCCAATTGATTTCGGAATACCTCGATATTATTGGCGGTGGAAATTGCCGGGTGCACTCCGTGCTCAATCGCATATTGTTCGGCTGGCAGGCCGAAAGCATCGTAGCCCATGGGATGCAACACATTAAAGCCTTTGATGCGCTTGAACCTCGCCACGATGTCAGTTGAAATGTATCCCAAGGGATGTCCCACATGCAGACCTGCGCCTGAAGGGTAGGGGAACATGTCGAGGACGTAGTATTTCGGTTTAGACGGATCCGTCTTGGTTTTATAAACTTGCTGTTCGCGCCAGCGCTGCTGCCATTTCTCCTCTATTCTCTTGATCTCCTCTTTGCTGTAGTCTGCCATTCAGTAGTGTGCCTTAAAATAAAGCGCAAAAATAAGCCAAACCAATGAGAATGCCAGCTCTAAGGGAGTCTTTAGCGGGGAGTCAAAAGATGAATGACGAAGCGCTATTGAACCTTGGACTTGTCTACTCGTGTCGGTGTATCTGTACCGTCCACGATAGTCTGGGCTCCCAGGGCAATGCCTCGGATAGCGGCTGTAATATTGGCCATATCCAAAGTCACCACTTCATCGTCTACCGTATGGTAATAGGGATCGGTGGGAATCTGATCTGTAGAAATGGAATGAGCGGGCACGCCAAGTCGGGCGAGCGTGGCATTGTCGGATCGATAAAACAGATTTTGCTCAGGGTAGGGATCGGGATGGATTTGAAAGGAGGAACCTTCCAGGTTCTTTTGCAAAATCTCTCCAAAGTTGCTTCGCTCAAAACCTGTAATAAAGGCCGCATTCTGACCCCACTTTGATGGCTTGCCAATCATCTCAATGTTGAACATGGCCACAATCTGGTCGGGGTTCAATTGTTCTGAGAAATGCTTGGAACCAAATCCACCAATTTCTTCAGCAGTAAACGCTACAAAGATCAGTGTCCTCTGGTTCGACTTCATCTTGCTGTAGTATTTAGCAAGTGAGATAACGGCAGTGGTACCGGAGGCATCATCATCGGCACCATTTGCAATGGAGTCACCCTCTATTGCTTCTTGAATTCCAATATGATCATAGTGTGCTGAAAAAATCACTTTCTCGTCTGGCTTTGATTGACCAGGAAGGATTCCGACTACGTTGGCCATGTTGACCAATTGTGAGGATTGTGTGGCGTTGATGCTTACGGAGGTAGGTCTGTCCTGATCCAAAATGTACATCGTACTCCCTTGTCCCTCTGCATCAGGTGGCCAAAATCTTGGTCTACCCAGGTACTGCTTGGCTACCTTAAAGTTTTCGGTATGTTCCTTTGCCACCAAGATGATTTTATTTCCGGGTCGAGCTTCGATCTGCGAGATGGTAGAAAATAGATGTTGACTTTTTCCTATTGTATCAACAGGGGTCTGATCGTCCATACTAATTTCGTTTTTCAAAGACACCAGGAGCAACCGTTCTTCAGGGATTGCTTCTCCATCCAGAGTCACTTCTAAGTCTTCAAGAGCTACGCGCTTTTTTGGAAATTCCTGTCGGTAGCCAGCCAAACCTTCCATTGGCTGAAGTCCTGCTTTCTTAAATTGTTTTTCCACGAAAGTGGCGGCCTTCTCTATGTCCTGAGGTGAAGTAGCTGAACGCCCCCTCATCTCATCACTGGCAAGAGTAGAAATGATTTTAGTGATTCTTTTTTCTTTGATGTACTTATTGATTTGCTGCGCTTCGCATGTGGTATAGGCCAGGACAATGAACAGCAAGAATACTCTTTTCATCTTATGGGAGGTTATGCGTTTGAAAGTAGGGGATTGACCTCAATTTTCAAATTTTGGTCAGTATTGGCAATTGCGACTACAGCTCATCCGCCCCGATCTACAGCTCGGTAGCTTCTCTCGCCATAAATCGCAGATTCCATCGAATATTTGGGCATCAAATAGCAAATGAGGTCATTTATAATTTTCTTTTTCATCCTGTCAGCCTTGGCTACAAAGGCGCAAACCAAAGTCTCAGGAACGGTTAGGGGCGAAGACGGAACTCCAATTCCCGGAGCCAATGTATTTATACAAGACAGCTACGATGGTGCCAGTACCAGCTTAGATGGTTCATTTGAATTTAGCACCTCCGAACTTGGAGAACGCACTTTGCTCGCCACATTTGTTGGCTATAAATCTCGCGCTCGCTTGGTGACGCTAGGTGGATCTACGATTTCCATCCACATAGTACTCAAGGAGGATATCAATCAGCTTGATGCCGTAGTAATTTCAGCCGGTTCATTTACTGCAGGTGAGGAAAATCGAAGGACCATTTTAAAAGCTTTGGATATTGCCACCACCGCAGGAGCCACTGCAGACATTGCAGGTGCGCTAAATACGTTGCCAGGTACTCAGAAGGTAGCGGAAAGCGGAAGGCTTTTCGTAAGAGGTGGCGATGGCAATGAGACGAAAACTTTCATTGATGGTATGGCGGTGTTGGATGCATATAATCCCACTCCAGCCAATACACCATCTCGCGGAAGATTCCTTCCTTTTATGTTTAAAGGAACGAGCTTTAGCACGGGAGGCTATGCGGCAGAGTATGGGCAAGCACTTTCTTCAGCCCTTGTTCTGAATTCCAAGGACAAGGCGGAGCTTAACCAAACGGACATCGGTATTCTTTCTGTGGGTGCTGATGTAGCTCATACACAGGTTTGGGATAAATCCTCGCTGTCTGCCAAAGTCCAGTACACTGACATTAGGCCATACTTTAATTTAATTAATCAAGAGATAGATTGGATTAAACCCCCTGTCTCCTTTGAAGCAAGCTCTGCGTTCAGGCAAGAAACAGGTGATTCAGGATCAATCAAATTTTTCGGAAATTTTAGTCGAAGCACCTATTCACTATTCAATCACGATATTCTTGACCCTCAAAGAAAACAAGCGGTTGAGTTGACAAATAATTATGGTTATGGCAATGTGTCTGTATTGCAGGCGCTAAACCCGAAGTGGTCAATTCGCGGTGGGTTCTCATATAATCTCATTGAAAATGATGTGTTGCTAGAGGAGGTGCCGTTGGCTGAGCGTGAGCAAGGAACTCACTTGAAGGTAGTGCTGGAAAATAGTCTGACGGACAAGGTCGAGCTGAAATTTGGTGTTGAACAATTAGGGCAAGATTACAAAGCCTCCCGCCTTACTGATACCCAACAATTTGAAACTCTAAGGTTCACCACGCCAATCACCGCGGTTTTTACGGAGGGAGAAGCGCTCTTTAGCAAAAAATTTGTTGGCAAGATTGGTGTTCGGGCGGAGTACAATGGATTGGTTGATCAAGTGGGTGTAGATCCCAGAATCTCCCTTGCCTACAAGCCTTTTCAAAATGGACAGTTTGCTTTTGCATTTGGTCAATTCAGACAAACACCAGACAACGACTATGTGCGCCTAAACAACAATCTGCTAGATGAGAAATCACAACACTTCATTTTAAACTATCAAGTGGTGAATGACCGCAGAACGTTTAGAACGGAAGTCTATTACAAGAAGTATTCAAGACTCGTAAGCTTTGAATCAGGAGACCCACTTGCGTCCACATCAACAGGGGATGGGTTTGCAAAAGGATTTGAACTCTTTTGGAGGGATAACAAGTCAATTAAGAATGTGGACTACTGGGTGTCATACTCTTATCTTGATACGGAGCGTAATTACCTGGACTTCCCCACTGCGTCTACTCCCACGTTCGCATCGAAACACAATTTCTCTTTTGTGTACAAGCATTTTGTGAAAGAGATAAAATCACAATTGGGCTTTACCTATTCCTATACAAGTGGACGGCCTTACAATGATCCTAACCTTGATCAGTTTAATTCTCAGCGTACACCCTTTTATCAGGACCTGAGTATGAATATTTCTTATCTGCCCAAGCCATTTTTGATTATCCACTTTTCCGCAACCAACCTCCTTGGGCGAGATAATATTTTTGGCTACGAATACAGTGCCTTGCCCGATGCTGGCGGTGTGTACCAAAGTAGGGCTACCCGGCTGCCCGCCAAAAGATTTCTTTTTTTAGGAGTGTTTATCACCATTTCGAAGAACAAGTCAGTAAATCAATTACCCAACTTATAACAATAACAATATGAAAACATGTATTCACATTATTCTATGCATTTTCCTCACTAGCACAGTAGCTTCGGCAAATGACAAGTATGAGCAAGCCATGCTACAGCAAATTGCAGCTGTGTATAAATCACAAAGTAATGAGGAATTGCAGAATGTCATCAACACCTTTGAGCGCATTGGTTCTGCGGAAAAAAGTAAATGGGAGCCATTCTACTATGCTTCATTTGGCTACGTGATGATGGCTACAAGGGAAGAGAATCCGACAACGAAGGATTCATATTTAGACAAAGCCGAAGAATTTCTCAAACAAGCTGAGGCGTTACTTCCAAAAGATTCAGAGATGGCCACGCTGCAAGGTTTTATCTATACGATGAGGTTGACGGTCGATCCGGCCATACGCGGTCAGCAATACTCTGCCCTGGCTATGCAGGCTCTAAGCAAGGCGGTGGAATTGAATCCGGAAAACCCCCGCGCCCTTGGGCTTATGGCGCAAATGCAGCTGGGCTCTGCCAGGTTTTTTAAAGCCCCGATTACCGAGGCGTGTGAGACAGCAAAGGTCGCCATCGAAAAGTACGATGCGGAGGCCCCAACAAATCCATTGGCACCGAGGTGGGGTAGGCCAATGACAGAATCAGTAATCAAGCAATGTCAATAAGATGGAATACCTCGCGCATAGTATCGAAGGGTTAGTTCATTTTGTTACCGCAATAATTGCAATGATTGCCGGCACGGTGGTGCTGTTTGGTAGAAAAGGAACCCTATTTCACAAACGGTGGGGATATGTTTATTTCGGTGCAATGTTAACAATGTTAACTACTTCCTTTATGATTTACAGACTTTTTGGTGGGTTTGGTATCTTTCACTATGCAGCTATTGCAAGTAGCATTACTTTGGTAGCTGGTTTTGTACCACTGATCTGGAGGCAGGTCATTTCGAATTGGGTGGAGTGGCATTTTAGTATGATGTATTGGTCTGTGATGGGTTTGTACGCTGCTTTTTTTGCCGAAGCATTTACAAGAATTCCCCGTTCCCCTTTCTTTGGAATGGTGGGAATCACTTTTTTGCTTACGATGATTATTGGGGGGTTCTACTGGCGGAAACTTAAAGTCAAATGGGAGCAATTGTTTTCAAGCAGTAGGTTCACGAGGCGTAAGTGAAATGGTCTGGGTGTTTACCTTCTTGCGACTAAACTGTTACCTTAGGATTGAGATATGAAATTGAACTACAGAAGATATTTAATCACCGCGGTACTTTTGTTATTTGTTGGATTTACGCTCACCTATTTAGTTTGTGAGTCATGCAGCAAATCACTGGGATGGTTTTTGAAGATTGGCTCCTTTCAATCGAGCTTGTGGATTTTCCTCTGGATTGGAAATGACATTATTGGCAGTGCAGTGGGAGACAGGCTGCCTTGGATTAGACATCCATTGAAAAGTTTTTTTGCAGGCATGGCGGCTACCGTGGTTTATTCTGTTGTAGTCTCCCTATTGATTGTTTTGTTTTTTGAGTTTGTGATCGGTGTCTCAGTGATTAGGGACTTGCCCAGCTTTCTACTGGTGAGCCTTTTGATCACCTTGGTCGTTTCTTTGTTTATGCACGGTCGCGCTTTTTTGTTTGGTTGGCGCGATTCTGAACTCAATGCAGAGAAGCTGGAGCGAGAAAATATTGTGGCAAAATATGACAACCTAAAAAGTCAGGTCAATCCACATTTCCTATTTAATAGCCTCAACGTGCTGACTAGTCTTGTGTATGAGGATAAGGATCAAGCAGCCAAATTCATAAAGCAATTATCTGAAGTATATCGATATGTGTTGGACACCAGGGAGAGGGAGTTAGTAACCCTTGAAGAGGAACTTAATTTTCTTAACTCATACCTGTATCTTCAGCGCATGCGATTTGGTCAAAAGCTGCAGGTGGAAATTGATTTGAATGGGGTGAAGACATATGTGGCGCCTATGGTCTTACAAATGCTGTCTGAAAATGCGATTAAGCACAACGTGATTAGCGAAGAGAAGCCGCTGAAGATAGAAATATTTGCTAAAGACAATCAGCTCGTGGTCAGGAATAAACTCCAGTTTAAAAAAACTCTACCTGACGAGTCACCAGGGCTAGGTTTAGAGAATATTAAGAATCGCTACAAGTTTCTATCGGATAATGGTATCGTAGTGCAGAAGGGTAGTGAGCATTTTGTAGTGAAAATTCCATTCTTGACTGAAGGATAATGAAAATACTAATTATAGAAGATGAACCACAGGCCGCTTCTCGCTTGCAAAAGATGATAAGAAAGCTCGAGCCAGTGGCGGAAATTGTGGGCGAGATTGATTCTGTGCAAGGGGTTGTGGATTGGCTCAACAACAATGCAAAGCCGGACTTGATGTTTATGGATATCCAGCTGGCGGATGGACTTAGTTTTGAGATTTTTGATTCTCTCGAGGTGGATGTCCCCATCATATTCACCACCGCTTATGACGAATATGCCCTCAAAGCATTTAAAGTAAATAGTGTCGACTATTTGTTGAAACCAATCGAGGAAGAGGACCTTGCAAATGCGATAAGGAAGTACAAAAAGCTATCTTCGGTAGAGGAGGATAGGAGCCGCGCAATTGATAGAATCAGCAATGCGGTGAGCATGCTTACCAAGAAATTTAAGGAGAGGTTCGTGACAAAGGTGGGTGAGCATCTCAAATTTATTGAAGTAAGCGATCTCATGTATTTTGTAAGTGAAGAGAAGATCACATTTGGGTACACTCGAGATAATAAAAGATACATTTTGGATTATACCTTGGAGCAAATCGAGGGGCTGGTTGATCCTAAGAATTTCTTTCGCATCAACAGAAAGTACATCGTGAGTCTCAACTGCATTCAAGACATGATTAGTCATACCAACAGCCGCCTAAAAATCGTTATCAAAGGCAGTGACGATCGAGATGTGATAGTGGCGAGGGAGCGGGTGCAAGACTTTAAAAGTTGGCTCGATAATTAATCGCGCTATTTGTTAATGTAGTCGCAGATCAATCGATGAAAATGGTGTGTGCCTTTCTCCTGTTTCACTGAATATCTTCCGTGTTTATAAAATCTTGACCTAATTCCTTTTTGCACGTTCTGTACGATGTCCTCGTCTTGTATTTCAACTTTATGTATATCTCCGCCCGCCCCCGCTGAGAGCTTAGATTCATCCCACACATAGGATCTGAATGAAACTTTGCATTTATCAACCCCCATGGGTTGCACAATATTAATCGAAGCACCCCAGGGGTAAAAATTAAACATCAGGTTCGGAAATACCCAGAAGTAGTAGCCACCAATTCGTTTGCCAAAGTCCACAGAGGATTTTGGCAAGTCAAAGGCTAGTTCATTTGCCTTGGCTATTCCAATTTGCAACGAACTAAGTTCATTTAGCTCAATAGAATAGTTACTAAAATCAATCACTGAATTAAGTTCAGGGTGCACAAATGGAATATGAAACCCTTCAAGATAGTTTTCGCAGTACAATGCCCAATTGGAAGTAACCAGATAATCTTTAGACAGGTCTGCTCTAAATCGGAATGACTCGATTGGCATCCAACCCACTCTTTCAATGATTTGTTCGAAGAATTTTTCGGGTTGGAGTTCATTATTTAGTGAAGTAAACAACCACTTTCCCCATCGGTGCAAGGGCAGGGAAGTGAGGTTGTCGTCTTTTGTCGGAAAATCTTCTACACCGTTAAATTCAGGCATGGAAGAGAAAGTTCCGTCCAGCTTGAATCGTCTGCCATGGTATTTACATCTGATGTCCTTGCTTGTGCAGTATTGCTCTACCAGTAAGTTGCCGCGGTGCGTACAAACATTTGAAAGACAATGAATCTTTCCCTTACCATCTTTCACCAAAATCAAAGGCTCATGGATATAATTTTCCAGGAGTGTAATTGGCAGCGCGCAAGATTCATCTACCAATTGGTCTTCATCACCGATAAATTGCCAGGAATTGCTAAATATCTTCTCTTTGGCTGCTTCAAGATAAGCCTCCTTCAAATAGAAATCAGTAGAAATTGTTTTTGCTCTGGCAATATCGCTGTCAACAAAGAGTTGTTTCATTCTTTATTATTATTCTTTTGGACAAGTTGTGAAAATCAAAAGTACCGTTGTAATATCGATTGTTCCTTCTATCGACTTCAATTTACATTGTAAATTATGAATGTTAAAATGCTTATTTATTGGATAGCTCGAATAGCAGTGGCGTTAATCCTACTGCAAACGCTCTTTTTTAAGTTTAGTGGAGCTGAAGAATCGGTGTACATTTTCACCAGAGTAGGCATGGAGCCTTGGGGAAGAATTGTGGTGGGTGTGATGGAGCTAATTGCTTCCGTCCTAATATTGATTTCCACGACCGCATGGCTCGGCGCAGGCTTCGCCCTGGGTCTAATGATAGGGGCCATCGGAATGCATCTGACTATGCTTGGTATCGAGGTGCAGGGTGACGGTGGTTATCTTTTTTACCTGGCGTTAGGTGTAGCCATCTGCTCTGTCATCGTGCTGTTGTTCGACAAAGAGAAGGTGGTTCAATTCTCCAGGAAGGTCTTGGGTCGCTAACGCAAGACCTTTAGAAGGCTATCAAGGTCCTCTTCTGCTTCTTTTTGTTGCGACAAATAACCCTTTAGCGCATCTAGCTGGTAATTCGCAATCTTCTTATAGTTTTCTACTTTGGCGCGAATGTCACCAAGAAGTTCCAGTGCATCTGCCTTTTCAGGAAAGTCGCTTAGTGATTTGACCTTCTCTTCCAGTGAGTTGAGCAGCAGAATTTGCTGGCTATTATCCTGTGCTACGTCCTCACCACGAAAGCGCGCATCAGTCTTTGCTTGTATGCAGGCATTGTATTCGTCTACAATCTCATTGAGCTGCTTTACATTCCACGCCTTGAGTTTAAGCTTTGCTACTACATCCTCACAATCTTTGAAGAATCTTTGAAGTCCCCTTCTAAATTGCAGATTTGGAACATCGAATGTAGACCCGTCTGCTTTTGCAAGGAGTCGACCATTGTATTCCATCTGCCTTTCAATCCGATATCCGTATATTCGCACGTAGCCATCCTGAAGTAACTTCATAAATCTGAATGATTCGTCTTCCTCGTGGTAGATGGAGTGATAGGTGTCACCTTCAATATACACCGTCTTGGCTTGCATGGCGTTGTAACTTTTTTTAGGAAAGCCCTCTCGTATTTCTACATAGTCGATTGACCCCATGGAACTAACGGTATGACTGTAGTTGATTTCAGGTTTTCCGTACTCTGAAGAGTGATATATCGTATCTCCCTTCACGGTGACCACATACGATTGACAAAAGCCAATACTTGCAAGGAGCGAAAAGAATGTGCAAAGTAGTATCTGAGAGTGCATGTTTTATTGCGGTTGTAACAAATGATCTGCAAGTACCTAATGGATTGCCGAAATTCAAATTTTACTAAAGCTTATTTTAGGCGACAAGTGAGTATTTTGGAAATGCGTTTCCGATTAGGTTTATTAGAGGGCAAATTTTGAATCGATGGTAGATTACAATCCTAAAAGCTGGATGTCACTCATTGCGCACTCCTACAGCAGGCATGTGATGAGGACCCTTACGCCAGTAGTTCTTTTTATGGCCGTGTTTTCTGCTGGATTTTGCTACCTGATTCTCGATGTGCTGCGCTTGCATGAACAAGAGCTGCACAGCACTACGGCAATGCATTCGCTGCTAGGTATTGTGCTGGGTCTGTTTATGGTCTTTAGAACAAACTCTGCTTATGACAGGTGGTGGGAAGGACGGAAGCTCTGGGGCTTGCTGGTAAACAACACCCGAAACTTAGGATACAAGATAAATTCATTTTTAGACAAGAGCGAAGTAACCGAGCGCAACTGGTTTGCAGGGATGATCTCAAATTTTGTGTATGCAACTAAAGAGCACTTGCGTAAGGGCACCAAGTTGGAGGAATTAGAGGTAGTAGATGATCAACTTTTAGCCCGCCTGAAAGATGTGCGACACGTGCCGAACAGGATATCCTCTATGATGTACGAAAGGGTGAACAACTTGTATAAGAACGGGAAGTTAAGCGGAGATCAATTGTTTCTTGTCGATAAGGAGCTTAAGGAATTTTCTGATATCCTTGGCGGTTGCGAAAGAATCAAGAATACTCCAATTCCATACTCCTACACGATGTATATCAAGAAGTTTATTTTTATATACATCTTGACCCTTCCTTTTGGGTTTGTAACTATCGCGGAGTATATGACTGTTCCAATTGTCATATTAATCTCTTACGTGTTACTAAGCGTAGAGCTTATTGCGGAAGAGATCGAAGATCCTTTTGGAACTGATGTCAACGATCTGCCGACCGATGAACTGGCCGTAAAAATCAAAGATAATCTCCGTGAAATTCTAAAGGAAAATCAATCGAACACTACGGTGTAGAGAAAGTAAAGAATGATTAGTAGCAACCATACTCCGTACATGATCAAGTCCACGCGAACATAGGGCTTGTACTTCTTATAAAGCTCTTTGAGTTGTTTGAACATCTACTTCTGGCTTGTCAGCTTAGTCTGATTTGCCACCAATAATTCATTGCAATAAAGGAAACTTTTTTGACTCACTTTCGTCCTAAGTGTTTTGACAACCGCAAGTTCCGCAAATCAATAATAAAAATAAATATGCTGCTGCCATAGGGGTGACCTCTCCTTTTATTGTCTTTCAGGCAACCCATGTTAACTGACCCTATTTTATGATGCTTAGATTTCTAATTTCCTTCCTTCCCTTTATTGTCACTTTTTCTTCGAAGGCGCAGACCAAGTACACTGTAAATGGATATGTGCGAGACGCCAGCAATGGTGAAGAACTAATTGGGGTAACTGTGCTGGTACCTGAAATGAGTACAGGTGTGACTACGAATGCTTATGGCTTTTATTCCCTGACACTTCCAGCGGGTAAATACAAGTTGCAATACAGCTACATCGGCTACAAGACGCTTATCCGGGAATTTGATCTTCAGCGAAATACAGAGCAGAATATAGATCTTGCGGCTGAGGTGCTTGAGATGGAGGAGGTGGTGGTCAAGGCAGATCGTGTGGATGCGAATGTCACCGACATTCAAATGGGTAAGACTGAGTTGAACATGGCCCAGGTAAGGAAACTTCCTATGATATTTGGCGAGTCAGATATCATCAAGGTCATTCAAATGCAGCCTGGTGTTATTTCAGCCGGTGAGGGAACCTCAAGTTTCTTTGTGAGAGGAGGGAGTGCCGATCAAAACTTAATACTGATTGACGAGGCTCCCGTTTATGATCCTTCCCATCTGTTCGGCCTCTTCTCTGTATTCAATTCTGACGTAATCAAAGATTCAGAATTGTATCGAGGAGGCGTGCCAGCCCGGTTCGGTGGAAGGTTATCTTCTATTCTGGAGGTGCGAACGAAAGATGGAAACAACAAAAAGCTATCAGGAAGTGGTGGTATAGGTACCTTAGCCAGTCGTTTCATGCTGGAAGGGCCTATAAAGAAGGAGAAGAGTTCCTTTTTGGTGTCGGC
Source organism: Cyclobacteriaceae bacterium (assembly GCA_040216915.1). Lineage (GTDB taxonomy): Bacteria > Bacteroidota > Bacteroidia > Cytophagales > Cyclobacteriaceae > ELB16-189. The sequence continues at coordinate 254,120 of JAVJOD010000006.1, read as the reverse complement.
TCGCAGGTCGTATGTAGATCTTTTCTTGCGCGCGGCAAATGAAAAGAATCTCGTATACTTCTATGATGTCAATGCCAAGGTGAGCTGGCGCCATAACAACAACAATCGCTTCTTTGCGGCATTCTATACTGGCAGAGATGACTTTAGCTTTGATGGCAATTTTGGATTTGGTTGGGGCAATGCCACTGGTACCTTTAGATGGAATCACTTGTTTAGTGACAGGCTGTTTTCAAATACTACGCTGGTGGCCAGTAAGTTTGATTACAAACTGGAATTTGAAGATCCGGTTCAGGGATTTATTTGGGAGTCGAACCTGGAGCAGTTTAGTTTGAATAACGACTTAAGTTTCTTTATCAACCCAAAAAGCGAATTGAATTTTGGGTATCATCTTACCTTCAGAAGATTTGAGCCTGGCAATATTTCTCCAAATACGGAAGGATCAATTTTTGCCACCGTCAACCAGCCAAAAGCCTTTGCGTTGGATCACGCACTATACGCGGAGCTTCAACAGAAATGGGGCGACAAATTTGTGTCAAGCGTGGGGCTAAGATTGTCTGTTTTTCAGAATGTCGGGCCTCAAGATCTGATCTTATACGATGACCCTACTGACAACATTAATATTAACAGAACAGGCACAGTTAATTATGGCACCTTAGAAAGCATAAAGACTTATGTAAACCCCGAACCACGAGTGAGTTTGATGTACTTGCTGAATAACAAAAGTTCAATCAAGGCTTCTTACAGTAGAATGGTGCAAAACACACATTTGATTTCAAGTGGCACTGTGCCGCTACCATTTAATACGTGGAGCCCAAGTAGCTATTACATCAAACCGCAAACATCCGATCAGTATGCTATTGGATACTTTAGAAACTTAAAGGACAATATGTTTGAGTTGTCAGTGGAGACCTTTTATAAGGACATGGATAACGTCACCGACTTTACGGATAACGCAGAGATCTTCTTTAATCAAGACCTGATCACAGTGATAAGGCAAGGAAAGTCGTGGGCTTACGGTGCGGAGTTTTCTGCACAAAAGAAAGAAGGAAGGTTTACAGGGTTCATGAGTTATACCTTGTCAAAGGTGGAGCGGAAGGTTCCGGATGTAAACAGAGGTGCAGTATTTCCCGCAAACCATGATCGAAGAAATGCATTTAACATTGCAATGACGTACGACCTAAACGAGGTCTGGTCATTTGGTGCCAACTTTACTTATAGTACAGGAAGGCCTATGTCCCTCCCGTCAGGCAAGTATAACTACGGTGGACTCTACCTGCCCGATGTAGTTTCTGAACGCAATGGTTATCGATTGCCATCCTACAACAGGGCGGATATTTCTGCGACACTGAGTCCTAAGAAATTCCAAACTAAAAACTGGAAAGGGCAATGGGTTTTCTCCTTGTACAATGTGTATAGCAGAAGAAATCCGTTCACGATCTACACACGCACGCAGCAAGATGACAATGGTAATGTGATCGGCAACGGAACCGGCAAAGAAGCCCGTTTGGTTTATCTCTTTCCTATTCTCCCATCGGTAACTTTCAATTTCAAATTCTAATGAGACATACACTATACTTTTCAGCCTTTGCTTTACTACTACTCACTTCTTGTGAAGAGACGATTCCTCTGGATATTGAACAAACTCCGCAGAAGGTTGTCATTGAAGGAATGGTATCCAACCTAGCGGGGCAGCAGTTTGTCAAAGTTTTCCGCAGTGTCGATTTTTACGCGCCTACAGGATCCACTCCAATCTCTAATGCTACAGTTTCTGTTTCAGATGACATGGGCAAAGAGTTTAATTTTCTGGAAAGTGCGGAAAAGGGAGTATACCTGCCTTCTGCGACATTCGTGGGTGAAGTAGGACATACCTATCATCTGACCGTGATTGTGGACAATGTAACTTATGAGGCGGACGATAGAATGTTTAGTGTGACAAAAATTGATTCCGTAAAGTATAGAATTAGTGAAGAGGAACGGCAGGACCCGAACGAACCGGGCAAGTTCTATGAGGCAATTATTTTCACAAAGGAACCTCAGGATACGAAAGACTACTATCTGTTTAAATTTTATCGAAATGATACCCTGACCGTTTATTCTGATACGGATATTTATTACAGTGACGATACCATACTGGGTGAAAGTATTGATGGCTTGCCATCTCCAGTTTATTATGGTAAGAGTGACACCGCCAGATTTGAAATGATGAGTTTGAGCAGAGAAGGATACTTATTCTACAATGACTTGTCTTTTCTTATCAATAGTGATGGAGGAATGTTCAGTCCGCCACCGGCAAATCCCAGAACAAATCTGTCAAATGATGCCTTGGGATTCTTTCAAGTGAGTGCAATAGATACCGTAACATTGGTCATAGAATAATTTCAAATTTATTGTGTAGTCTGGCGTTACCGATGTAGTTTTAGTCGCCACATCAGGGGCCCGGAGTATGCGTATTGTTTGGATTATTCTTTGTATAACTTTCACCACTTCATATGCGCAGGAGTCCGTTACGCAAGAGACCAGCCCGGCAAGTTTTAGGTGGTATCAGATTAATTCTGACCACTTTCGTATTTTATATCCGAAGGGATTCGATCAGGAGGCGCAGCGCGTGGCCAATACCCTGGAGCATATCCGCGAGCCTGCAGGTCACACGCTAGGCATTACACCGAGAAAGTATTCTGTTATTCTCCATAACCAATCATCGATCTCCAATGGATTTGTAACAGCTGCACCAAGGCGCTCTGAGTTTTTTACGATGCCTTCACAAAACTATAATTTCACAGGAACAAATGAGTGGTTGAATCTGCTGTCTACACATGAGTACAGGCACATGGTGCAGTTTCAAAAGAGCGTCACCGGTTTCAACAAGGCGATCTACTACCTGTTTGGTCAATTAGGACAAGCCGGAATGTCCTTTGTAGCTGTGCCGCAATGGTTTTGGGAAGGTGATGCCGTGGTGACGGAAACCGCCTTTACCAATAGTGGCAGAGGCAGAATACCTGAGTTTGATATGGTTCTTCGCACCAATTTTTTAGAGGGTAGAGATTTTAATTACCACAAGCAATACCTCCGTTCCTACAAGGACAATATTCCCGATCACTATGTGCTCGGCTATCACATGGTGTCCTACCTTCGAGAGAAGACGGGCAATCCCGAGATTTGGAGTGACATTACTAAACGGGCATGGAATGTGCCCTTCATTCCATTTACATTTTCAAATGCCATCAAGAAAGAGAGTGGAATGTATGTCAGAGACTTGTACAAGGGAATGGCAGCAGACCTGAAGCGCAAGTGGACTTTAGAGCAGGATACCTTAACACTCACTCCGAATAACAAAGTGAACGTGCGTGACAATTCAACCTATACGGATTACTCATTTCCTCAGCCGTTACCGAACGGTGATGTCGTGGTGCTAAAATCGGGGATAGGAGATATTTCTCAGTTGGCAGCAATAGATGCGAAGGGAAAAGAAAAGGAACTTTTTGTCCCGGGTCCCCTAAACGATGCGGGCATGCTTTCGGCTGTGGATGGCCGGGTCGTTTGGAATGAATTTAGAGTGGATCCGCGATGGCTTGTTCGATCTTATTCGATAATCAAAGGATTCGACTTCAAGAGAGTGAAAAGGAGGCCGCTGCTTTCTCTTCGCAAAAATCGGAGTGCATCGGGCAAATACAAAGGAAACAAACAAGTGGTAATTAAGCACTCCAGGTATGCAGCTGCCGCCTTATCTCCTGATGGGAGCAAGGTGGCTACAGTTGAAACGGACGTGCTGTACCAAACACGATTGGTGATTTTAGATTATGCCACTGGTAACGTAATAAGGTCATTTGAAAATGAGGAGAATAGATTCATTTCGATGCCCCGGTGGAGCAATGATGGAAAACATATTGTATTCCTTTTGCATCAAGACGCTGAAAAGAAAATAGCGCGAGTGAATGTGGCGACCGGTGCGATGGATATACTATTAGATGCAGGGGCTGAAAATGTAGGTCATCCTATCATTTACAATGACTATCTACTGTATAATTCGCCAGTTAGTGGGATTGACAATATTTACGCGCTGAATTTCAATACAAAGGAAAGATATCAAGTTACATCCAGTAGGTATGGTGCCTTTAACCCTGCGGTTTCTACGGATGGTAAATTACTGTACTATAATGATCAAAGCAGAAATGGTCTGGATGTGGTTAACGCTTTATTCGACCCCTCTTCCTGGAGAACTCTTCCAAAGTATCCAACGCACGAAGGTATTTATAGTAAAACTGTGACGGAGCAGGAGGGAGATCCGCAACTTCTGTTGGACATTCCCGATCAGGCCTACTCCACCAAACGTTATCATCGAGCTAGTGGAATGATCAATCCGCACTCCTGGGGTGTCTACACAAACTCCAACTTTACCACTCTCGACTTTGGGATTACTTCCCGGGATGTTTTAAGCACCACGGAGATTAACGTAGGGTACCGCTACGATGTGACCGAAAGAACCGGCCTGTGGGGAGCGGGCATAAGCTATCAGGGCATGTATCCAATTATTGATGCAGATGTTTCATTTGGGAACAGGTCAAGTAGTGAGGATTACATTGTCAATGGACAGACAAGCACGGTCAACTTTGAGTGGAAGGAAACAAACTTTGAAGTTGGAATTAGGATTCCGTTGGTAACCACACAAACTAAATATGCCACACGACTTTCGGTGGGTGGATCCGTGGGACTTACAAAGGTGTCTGAGTTCACCAATGGCATTGATAACTCAGGAAGGCTTGTGCCCATCGATAGCACACGAGCAATTTTCTTCCGCAGCTATCTAGACAATGGAGACCTTTTATTTAATCACTTCACTTTTTCTTACAGTCGATTGCTGAAAAGAAGCAGGCGAGATATTTTTAGCAAATGGGGGCAGACTTTTCAAGCGAGCTTATTTGCGACACCTTATCAGGCCAGTGACTACAATGGCAACCAGTTTGCTTCGCTGGTGACGTCATATTTCCCAGGCATCTTACCGCACCACTCGCTCTGGGGTTATGGCGGCTATCAGTGGACATTGATTGAGCAATCGATAGATAACTATTATTTTAGAAATCAGGTGCCGGGACCCAGAGGGCACAGCATATCGCGATTTGAGAATTTTTATACGGCATCCGCCAATTATACCTTTCCCATTATGTATCCCGACCTGGCGCTTGGGCCAGTGCTCAATATCCAACGCATAAGGGGTAATATTTTTACCGACTATGCCTTTGGCGACAGCCCCTCCTTTGGGCTCAGTCAAGCGTACACATCAGTAGGAGGCGAGCTTAAATTTGATTTTAATGTCATGAGATTGCTGCAGCAGTTTAACCTCGGGGTGCGCTACGCATATGCCATAGAAACAAAATCACCTGTGGTGGAGTTTATTATTGGTAACATTGGGTTCTAAAATGGTTGAAAATCGGCTTAATACAGCTATTTTTGATTTCATTATATTCTTTTTACGAAAAACCATAACCTGAAATGGCAGAAATAGTCCGGATGCCCAAAATGAGCGATACCATGACCGAAGGCGTTATCGCAAAGTGGCATAAGAAAGTTGGAGACACGATCAAATCTGGGGAATTGATGGCTGAAATTGAAACAGACAAGGCCACCATGGACTATGAATCTTTCAATGAAGGCGTGGTACTTCATCTTGGCGCGAAGGAGGGTGAAGCTGTAAATGTAAACGATGTGTTGGCAGTGGTTGGAAAAAAGGGTGAAGACTACAAGAGTTTGTTAAAAGAGGAGAATGGAGAGGCCAAAGCGGAAACTGCATCTGCTTCTGAATCAAGTTCATCATCTCCGTCAAGTGAAAAAATAGATACTTCAAGTATTAAGGCAGAAGTTGTACTGATGCCTAAGATGAGTGATACGATGACTGATGGTGTCATTGCAGCATGGCATAAAAAGGTAGGTGACAGTGTGAAGTCAGGTGAGCTATTGGCTGAAGTGGAAACAGACAAGGCTACGATGGAGTATGAGTCCTACAATACCGGCACCCTGTTGCATATAGGCGCAAAAGAAAAGGAATCGGTGCCTGTGAATGGCGTGCTGGCTATCATTGGCGAGAAAAATGCAGATTGGAAAACCTTACTAAAAGCCCACCAGGCGAATGCAGGTTCTTCGGAGTCTGCTTCTGAAGCTCCCTCGACACCAACTTCTTCGTCTTCAGCTCCGGCTGCCACTTCAAATTCTGCACCAGCCACTTCTTCCTCTTCTTCTTCAAGCAATGGACGAGTGAAAGCTTCCCCGTTGGCAAAGAAGATGGCGAAGGATATGGGCTACGATATCTCCAATATCCAGGGCTCCGGTGATGGAGGGCGCGTGACCAAAAAAGATGTAGAAAATTTCAAACCAGGTGCTGCTTCTTCGAAACAGGCTGATGGAGCGCAGGTGGTGCTGCCATCTGTAGTAGGTGAAGAAAGCTTTGAGGAAATTGCAGTATCGCAGATGCGCAAGACCATCGCGAGAAGATTGGCAGAAAGCAAATTCACTGCTCCTCACTTTTACCTTACCATGGAAATCAATATGGATAGGGCAATCGAGGCGCGAAAGAGCATGAATGAAGTTGCGCCAGTGAAAATTTCGTTTAACGACATTGTCATTAAGGCGGTAGCCGCGGCATTGAGACAACATCCCGATGTAAATGTTTCCTGGCTTGGCGACAAGATTCGTAAGAACAAGCATGTGCACATTGGTGTAGCCGTGGCAGTAAAAGATGGTTTGATGGTTCCGGTCGTTCGTTTTGCCGACAATAAGTCTCTCGCCCATATTGGCACGGAAGTAAAGGACCTTGCAAAGCGAGCACATGACAAAAAACTACAGCCAAGCGACTGGGAGGGAAGTACCTTTACCATATCAAACCTTGGAATGTTTGGCATAGAAGAATTCACTGCCATCATCAATCCGCCTGATGCCTGCATACTTGCTGTGGGAGGAATAAAAGAGACCCCAATTGTGAAAAATGGAGAGATTGTTCCTGGCAACATCATGAAGGTCACGCTATCGTGCGATCATCGTGCAGTAGATGGCGCGGTTGGCTCAGCTTTCCTGCAGACCCTAAAAGGTCTGCTTGAAGATCCGGTTAGAATTCTTATCTAGGAGCTCATGGAAAAAATTCACTCGACAACCATTTTGGCTGTGATCCACAATGGCATGATGGCCATTGGAGGCGATGGTCAAGCCACTATGGGAAATACCGTGGCGAAGGGAAATGTAAAGAAATTAAGGAAACTTCAAGATGGCAAAATACTAGTTGGCTTTGCTGGATCTACGGCCGATGCCTTCACGTTGCTAGATCGTTTTGATGAGAAGTTAAATTCCTATGGTGGCAATATGAAACGCGCAGCTATCGAATTGGCAAAAGATTGGCGCATGGACAGGTATCTACGTAGACTAGAAGCCATGATGATCACAGCCAACAAAGATGAATTGCTGGTATTATCAGGCACGGGTGATGTGCTGGAGCCAGATTCGCAGGTCGCTGCCATTGGATCTGGGGCCATGTATGCCCAAGCTGCGGCCCTCGCTTTGAAGAAACATGCCAATCAATTGACCGCTGAACAGATTGTTACAGATAGCCTCAATATTGCTGCAGACATCTGCATTTACACCAATCACAATATTATTGTAGAGAAACTATAGCGTTTCTATTTAGTTTCTTCGATAGCCTGCACAATCAGTTCGCAGGCTTTTTTTATCTCTTCTTCGGTAATTGTAAGTGGCGGGGCAATCCTGAAACTTGCAGGGCAGGAGAGAAACCAAAAGCAGATCACACCCAGTTCAAGTGCTCTTGCAACTATTTGCTGTACTCTTTCTTCTGATTCGAAATCTATGGCAAAGAAAAGTCCTATTCGTCTCACTTCTTTTATTGCTGAATGCACGAGGTATTTATCGAACAACAAACCTTTTTGTTCTACCGTTGCCAAAAGACCTTCCTCTTCAATGACTTCCAGGGTAGCTAACGCGGATGCGCAGCAAACCGGATTACCTCCAAAAGTAGTGATATGGCCAAGCATAGGATTATGCGTAAGCAACTGCATCAGTTTTCTGTCGGCCACGAATGCGCCTATCGGCAACCCCCCTCCAAAAGCTTTTGCCACAGTGAGTATGTCAGGAATAATGTTGAATTGCTCAAAAGCGAAAAGTGTTCCTGTGCGTCCCATTCCACACTGAATCTCATCGAAAATTAGAAGGGCGCCAGTCTCATCGCATTTCTTTCTCAGCGCCCGCATATAACCGATAGTGGGAATGCGCACACCGGCATCACCTTGCACCGTTTCCACAATCACACAGGCAGTCTCCTCTGTAATTAAATTTAGATCAGCTTCTTTTCCAAAATGCGTAAACTTCACACCGGGAAGCAGAGGTCTGAATGCGTTCTTTTTCACCTCATTGCCTGATACACTTAGGGAACCGTGCGTGCTGCCATGATAGGATTTGTAACAAGAAATAATCTCCGTTCTACCGGTAGCGCGCTTCGCCAGTTTCAGCGCGCCCTCGTTTGCCTCCGTTCCTGAATTGACGAAGTAGCAGCAGTTGAGCGAAGGTGGAAGCAATGAGGTCAGTTTTGCAGCCAGCTGGTTGGGAGTTGACTGTATGTATTCTCCAAAAACCATGACGTGCAGGTGCCTGTCTACCTGATCCTTAATGGCCTTCACTACCTTGGGGTGGCGATGCCCGATATTTGAAACACTTATGCCAGAGATCAGGTCAATATATTTCTTTTGTTCAGGACCAAAAAGATAAAGCCCCTCGGCATGAGTGATGGCAATGGAGATTGGGGAGGGTGTGGTTTGTGCGAGATGTCGCAAAAAAATGTCCTCACTCAGATTCATCAAGCAAAGTAAATGAAAGTTCAGCCTATTTGAACTTCATTGATTAACAAAAAGAGAGGTATTTACAATTGAAGATTAAACAGAAGTACCTTTCACATGTACACTACCTGTGAAATAGCTGCTGCCAGAAGGCTTATAATAATGATTAAGGCAAATTCTTTGAGCCTCCGTCTTCCAATCTCAGGTAATAAGATCCACCAGTCGCCCATCTTGTGTTTTTGTTTCAGACAAATATTCTCATTTGATTCAATTCTAAATGTTCACATTGAAGGCAAAAAGTACATGGATTAGCAATATGAGGAATTTGCTCTGAGACCACTTGAACTGTGCAGCATGCATACCTACCCCTATGTTAGGTAGGCTACATTACTATTTGGAGGTTCGCGCTTGCTTTGTCAAGCTTACGACCTATTAAAAACTTACAAGACATATCTTTGAGTATATTTTATTAACATGAGGTCAACTGTATTAGTGCTACTTAGTTTTCTATCCTCCTGTATTGGTACGGACTTTCTGGATGATCCGGAGGTAAGTGAAGTATTGGAAATTTCTCCTGACCGAATTGCAGTTCTGGTGGGTGAAAACGTGCAAGCTAATGCAACTTATTTTGATCAGTTTGGTGTGGCGCGAGATGTCGATGTCAATTGGAGTACCAATCCTACTTCGGTTGCAGTCGTAGATGGAAGTGGTTTGTTGAGAGGTGTAGCCGCAGGTCAGGCATTACTTTTTGCCTCATTTGATTCACTCATTGATACCATCAGAGTCACAGTGGTACAGGACGCGAACTCTGCAGCTATTGTGGATATCACGACTCCGAAAAGTTCGCTCGCTTTGGGAGAAATGATAACGCTGAGTTCGGAGATAAAAAACATTTCAGGTACCATAATCAGCGGGGGTGCCATTGCCTGGTCCTCCAGCAACGGGGCGGTCGCCACGGTGAATATTGACGGAATTGTCACCGGGGTGGGCAGTGGCAAGACTATCATTATGGCAGAATCCGATGGCATTGTTAGCAATACAATCGAGCTAGAGGTAAGTGGCGATAGAACAGGCACCTTTTCAGGCGCCAACGGATATAAAGCATCCGGAACAGCGACACTCAAGGAAGTTGATGGTGAAATAATCTTGGAGCTAAGCGCAGACTTTACCACAGACTTTGCATTAGGCACATTTATTTATCTCGCTAATAACAATACTTCAGGTTCTACTGTGCGGAGCGCTGGTATTGAGTTGGGAGAGATTACACAAAATGGTGCGCGTACGTTTAATGTAACGGCAAATTTTCCAAACGTGACACTTTCACAATATCAATATGTGATTGTACTGTGTAAGCCTGCATCCATTGTCTTTGGCTTTGCCCAATTGAATTGACCTATGAAGAGAATTTTATTTACGCTACTAATCGTCCTCACAGCTCAACTATCCTTTGCCGGAGGCGGATGGCCCCAACCCAAACAAAAAGGCTACTTCAAACTTGGGCAGAGTTTCATCTACTCCTCCCAATTATTTGGACCACAAGGCGACCTTGTAGATATCACCACCATCGGCTTATATTCTACTAGCCTATATGGAGAGTATGGTTTTACGAACCGACTAACGGGTATTTTATACTTTCCCTTCTTTGTAAAAAATACATTAAACGAGGTGCAGTTCCGGCAGAGTGGAAATGTAGTGCCGGGTGATGAGTTTAGTTCAATCGGTGACACGGATATCGGTATTAAGTATGGCTTGATTACAGGCAAGCCAGTTGTGGTGAGCGCCTCTCTTGTTTTGGGTCTGCCTTTGGGCAGTACAAGCGGGGGCGACTCCCAGATCTTGCAAACGGGAGATGGAGAGTTTAATCAAATTATCAGAATAGATGCCAGTCACTCTTTTTATCCCCGACCTTTCTACGCTACGGCTTATGTGGGGTTCAACAACCGAACGAACGGCTTCTCGGATGAGGCCAGGTTTGGGTTTGAAGTAGGTGCCACTTTCAAGAAATTTATCCCCATTCTAAAACTGGACGTCCTTCAATCATTTATGAATGGCACCACACCTTCATCACAAAATGGAATCTTCTCCAACAACATGGAATTTGTCTCTCCCGTGATCGAACTTAATTATCAGGCGGCAGAGCGATGGGGTGTATCCATTTCAGGCGCATTTGCCCTTGCAGGACAGAATGTGCTGGCCTCACCTAATCTTGGTTTTGGCCTATACTTTAATCTGTAGCGATCGTGCTTACCCGTATTTCTCGATTACATCAGCGATTCTGCTAGAGTAACCGGCTTCGTTATCATACCAACCTACAACTTTGGCCAGGGTGCCGTTGCATGAGGTAAGGTCAGAATCGAAAATGCAGGAGTGCGTATTACCTACGATGTCGATAGAAACGATCGGGTCTTCGGTGTATTCGAGGATGCCTTTCATGCTAGACTCCGCAGCTTTCTTCATCACCTTGTTAATCTCTTCTTTGGTGGTCTCTTTTTTCAACAATACGGTAAGGTCTGTAAGCGATCCATCAGGAACTGGTACGCGCATCGCCACCCCATCAAGTTTTCCATTGAGGTGAGGCAGCACCAAGCCGACCGCTTTGGCCGCACCCGTGGAGGTAGGGACAATATTGATGGCAGCTGCACGTGCCCTTCTCAAATCCTTGTGTGGTGAATCTTGTAAACTTTGGTCAGAGGTATAAGCGTGAATGGTGGAGATATAGCCTTTTTCAATTCCAAAGTTATCGTCAAGCACCTTAGCCATAGGAGCAAGGCAATTGGTGGTACAAGAGGCATTGGAAAAGATCTTTTCATCGCCCTTTAGTGTGTCTTCATTTACGCCCAATACAATAGTTGGAATGTTGCCCTTGGCGGGTGCAGAGATAACCACTTTTTTGGCTCCTGCAGTGAGGTGCGCACCTGCGCCAGCCTCGTCTACAAAGCGTCCGGTGGATTCCAGCACTATATCTACTTTCAAGGAAGCCCAGGGCAATTCTGCAGGGTTCTTTATGGCCGTTACTTTCACCGTCTTTCCATTGATTATCAATGAGTCGGTGGTATGCGCTACGGTACCCTTGAACTTACCGTGCACGGAGTCGTACTTGAGCAAGTGAGCGAGTGTCTTAGTGTCAGTCAAGTCATTGATAGCTACTACTTCCACATTTTTCTTAGCAAGTAATGCTACAAATGAGAGGCGTCCTATGCGTCCGAATCCGTTAATGGCAACTCTGGTCATTGGTGTATCTGGGTTAATTAATAGAGAGCGCAAAAATAAAACTATGGGCCGCGAAAACCAACGGAAATGACGGCTGTGAAGGGAAAAAAGTAAAGTGGACTTTTGTTAATCTGTACCCGAACTCTATCTTTGCGACTCTTTAATAGAAAGCCCTTAAAAACGGTCCGTTCGTCTAGGGGTTAGGACACCAGATTTTCATTCTGGCAACACGGGTTCGATTCCCGTACGGACTACTAAACCCCTAAAGCCGCTTCAAAAAAGCGGCTTTTTTGTTTACCCACTTTTACTCATCCTTAACCTTTATTGAATATAGCCTTACCGTAACCCAAACTGTTACTTGATGGTAATTCACTTCGCTCGACCGAAGAAAGCGAAGAAGCCTGAACCCGTTAGTTTGAACTGGAAGGGAAGATGAATATCGCGTATCGCGATATGCGATAAAAAAATGGCTGAAGGCTAATCTTCCTACCAGAAAATTTTTTCAAAACCCTCCATAGGAATTTGATCTCCGCTAAAGTAAATTGCTAAAAATATTAGTAATTACTAAATAAAATGGCGGAATTCCTTCAATTATGAGCTATGACAGGCAAATAGTGCACATGGACCTGGATGCCTTTTATGTCAGCTGCACCCTGCTCAAGATGCCCGAGTTGATCGGCAAGCCGGTGGTGATTGGGGGCACAAGCGACAGAGGAGTGGTGGTGTCTGCTTCTTATGAGGCCCGAAAATATGGCGTACATGCGCCCATGCCCACCCGGTTTGCAAAGCAACTTTGCCCGGATGCCATATTCCTGCAAGGTGACTTTGACATGTTCACCGAGTACTCCAACATCGTGAATGAAATAATCGGTGAGAAAGCACCGGTCTTAGAGAGAGCCTCTATTGATGAATTCTATATGGATGTAAGTGGCATGGATAGATTCTTTGGCTGCTATCAGTTCACTTCTGAAATTATTAAAAGAGTAAAGAAAGAAACGGGACTTCCCATGTCCTTTGGTTTGAGTGTGAATAAGACGGTAGCCAAGATGTGTACCAATTATTCTAAACCCAATGGCAGTCTTCAGGTTCCACAAAAAGAAGTGCAGCCATTTTTAGATCCTCAATCGATCCGGAGGATACCGTATTTGGGAGAAGCCACATTCAGGCTGCTGCGCAGGATCAGTATCAGGTTGATTAAAACACTTCGCGAGTTACCAGCAGAATCTATGGAAGAACTGCTGGGCAAGAATGGCATCAGTCTTTGGAAAAAAGCCAATGGCATCGACATCTCACCTGTGGTGCCCTACAACGATCGCAAGTCTATTTCTACAGAGCGAACATTTGATAAAGACACGCAACACATCCCTGCACTCAAAGCCATACTCATCTCCATGGTTGAGAAGCTTTGCTTCCAGATGAGAGACGCTAACCTACTTTGCTCTACGGTGGCGGTAAGGATCAGGTATTCCAACAGAGATACAGAGACAATGCAGGCCAAGCTTCCCTTTACCTCCAATGACAATCTTATCATTCAAAAAGTGCTGGAGTTGTTTGACAAGTTGTATAACCGAAGAATGTTGTTGCGCCTGGTGGGAGTGAAGTTTTCTCATTTCGTACATGGCAATCAGCAGATAGATCTATTTACTGATACTACTAAAATGATCAACCTGTACCAGGCGATGGATCGAATGAAAAAGAGATATGATAACCCCACGATGATACGCAGGGCAGTAGGGCTGTCTGCGCACGAGGGTACTTTGATTAAGGGTAGATAGATGTATTTAAACTGTCATTCATATTATTCATTACGCTATGGAACGCTCTCTGTCGAGGCACTGATTGAAGAAGCCATAAGGTGTAATGTAAAATGCCTTGCGCTTACGGATATTAATTGCTCTACGGGAATATTCGATTTTGTTAAAGCATGTAACGAAAAAGATATCCAGCCTATTGCAGGTATGGAATTCCGATCGGAAGGGCAACTGCTTTTTATTGGCTTGGCTAAAAACTTTGAGGGCTTTCGGGAATTGAATGAGTATATGACTCAATGCAATTTGGGAGAGTCTACGCTGCAGCCGACTGCGCCTGAATTTGAAAATGTATATGTGATATATCCCACGCATAATATTCCAGGCAGACTTTTAGAACACGAATACATAGGCATACGCCTGGCTGAATTGCGCAAGTCCTACAATAATCCACTGTTAAAGAGAAAGGATAAGCTGGTTTGTCTGCATCCTGTGACTTACAAGGACGATACCGAATATCGATTGCATAAACTTTTGCGATGTATTGATAATAATATATTGCTGACCAGGCTTACTCCAGAGCAACATGCGGAAGAAGGAGAAGTGATGTGGCCCGAGCAGCGACTTCGCAATGAATTCAAAGACTTAGTACACATCGTTCGCAATACCGAGCACCTCGCATCGCAGTGCTCTTTTGTATTTGACTTCAAAGCGCCTAAAAACAAAAGAACTTTTACGGGTAGCAGGTACGAGGATAAAATGCTTTTGGAAACATTGGCACTGGAAGGATTTGCAAAGCGATATAGCGTGCACGACAAAATAGCAAAAGACAGGTTGCTCAGTGAGTTGGATGTAATTGACAAACTTCAGTTTGCCTGCTATTTTCTTACTACGTGGGATATCGTAAGGCACAGCATCAATCATGGCTATTTTCACATAGGCAGAGGGAGTGGCGCCAATTCGATTGTAGCCTATTGCTTAAGGATTACAGAAGTGGATCCGGTAGAACTCAACCTTTATTTTGCCCGCTTTCTCAACAGTAGAAGAACGAGCCCGCCAGATTTTGACATTGACTGGAGTTGGAAAGTACGCGATGAAATCATCGCCTATATTTTTAAACGCTTTGGGAGAGCACATACTGGCTTTTGCGGGACGGTTACCGATTTTAAATACAAATCAACGATCAGAGAATTGGGGAAAGTTTTTGGTCTTCCTAAAAATGAATTAGATAGCCTGACCAGATTGGAAGTGGAACAACACGCCAAAGATGGAGTCGTCAATAACATTCACAAGTTTGGTTCTATGCTTACGGGTTTCCCTAATCAATACTCTATGCATGCGTGCGGTATATTTATCACTGACCTCCCCATCTCTTACTACACCACCATGAATGTGTATCAGAAGGGTGTGCCCACCTGTGAGATAGACATGTACATCGCAGAGTCTATCAACTTGGAAAAATTAGACATCCTAAGTCAAAGGGGGTTGGGGCATATCAAAGATGCGGTTGATATTATCAAAGAAAATAAGGGAGTGGAAATTGACATTTCAGATACGCGTGCCTTTAAGAAGGATCTCAAGTGCAACGAGATGTTGGCCAAAGGCAAAACGCTTGGATGTTTCTATATAGAAAGCCCGGCCATGCGAGGTTTGCTAAGGCGTTTGAAATGTGATAGCTACGAAACACTGGTGGCGGCCAGCTCTATTATCAGACCTGGTGTGGCACAAAGTGGAATGATGAGAGAATATGTAGAACGACACAGGGACCCCAGCAAGATCACTTATTTTCATCCGGTTTTTGAGGAGCAACTCAAGGATACATACGGTGTCATGGTCTACCAGGAAGATGTGATCAAGATCGCACATCACTTTGCCAAGCTGGGTTTGGATGAAGCAGATGTGTTGAGAAGGGGAATGTCTGGCAAAACAAGGGCGAAGAAGGAGATAGAGCAAGTGAAGGAGAAGTTCTTTAATAATTGTAAAGACCTTGGTTATCCTGATCAGCTTACCAATGAAGTATATAGGCAGATTGCCTCTTTTGCAGGATACAGTTTTTGTAAAAGCCATAGTGCCTCTTATGCTGTGGAGAGTTATCAAAGCCTTTATTTGAAAGCTTACTATCCTTTGGAATTCATTACCGCAGTGATCAATAACAATGGAGGGTTTTACAGGCCAGAAGTTTATGTCAATGAAGGTAGGGTGGCAGGTGCAGTGATAGAACCTCCTGATATCAACTTTAGCGAACACTTGACCAGTATAAAGGAGAAAACGATTCATTTAGGGTTGCGTCATGTGATCAACGTGACCTGCAGGACTAAAGAGGTGGTGCCGCTTGAGCGCAAGCGAAATGGGAATTACGTAAGCCTCGAAGATTTGATTACTCGTACGCAGATTGGACAAGAAGACCTGGAGCAACTAATTTATGTAGGTGCTTTGAGAAGTTTGGGTGTATCCAAGTGTGAATTGATAATCCAATCCAAAAGACATTTTAATCATCAACCGAAGTATGTGGTTAACAATGCA
Source organism: Cyclobacteriaceae bacterium (assembly GCA_040216915.1). Classification (GTDB taxonomy): domain Bacteria; phylum Bacteroidota; class Bacteroidia; order Cytophagales; family Cyclobacteriaceae; genus ELB16-189. The sequence goes on along the minus strand of JAVJOD010000006.1, from coordinate 237,814 downwards.
CTTTTTCAACTTCCGTCAAAGCCACTCAAACTTCCTGAGATGGACCGTTCACCTTTTGAGGATGCCTTTGATGAGATGGAGGGACTTGGCTTTCCCGTTTCTATTTCTCCTTTTGATTTATTGCAGACAGCTTATCGCGGTAGCGTCTTTGTGTCGGAATTGCCCAAGTATGAAAATCAGGTTGTAAAGATGTTGGGTTATCTGGTGTCTATAAAGGATGTGCCTATCAAAAAAGGTGAAGGAAGTGTGAAGATGAATTTTGGTACCTGGATCGATGTGCATGGTGCTTATTTTGACACCACACATTTTCCGCAGACGCTGTATCAATATCCTTTTGCCGGTCTCGGTTGTTATCTGCTATTGGGCCGGGTAGATATCGACTTTGATTTTCCCAGTGTAGAGATTATCAAAATGAAAAAGTTGCCTATGGTTCCCGATCCCAGGTACAGTGAAGAAGACAGGCCCAATCATCAGGTGTTGGAAAGCATGAAGGTGGCGCATAGTAAAACACATCGGGAGCCTTATCCCTCAAAAGGTCAGCTCGATGAGCTGTATGGAAGAAAGCCCATGACCGATAAGTCCGGGAACGATGGGAAAAGTACGGATGGGTTGATGTCGCTGGGAGGGAGGTAATTTGGCAGTTTACTTTTTACGGAAATATGCCGTATTCAGATAACTGATACGGAAATAAACCGTATATTTGTACATACGAACAATACGAAAATGAATACAAAAACAGAAGAATTAGCTCGTTTCGATGCCAAAATGCCGAAAAAACAGAAAGACTTCTTTGAATCAGCGGCACTCATTGGTGGTTTCCGATCTATGACAGACTTTTTCCTTTCTGCTGCACAGGAAAAGGCTGAGCTAATTATGAAGGAGCACAACACCTATTTAGCCTCAAAAAAAGATCGTGAAATCTTCTTCGAAGCGTTGATGCATCCACCTAAGCCTAGTGCTCGACTCAAGGCAGCAGCCAAGAAGTACAAGGCAGCTATCAAATAAATGGCGTACCTAACAGTCCCTCTTGATAAGTCTCATAATAAGAGAAATTTTAGAAGCATTGAAAGCTCACTCAACGATTATTTGCATAGGCAAGCAAGTCAAGACATTAAACGAAAACTAGCAGTTTGTTTTGTGCTTGATGATGGACAAGGAGACATCAAAGGCTATTATACCTTATCAAGCGGAAGTATTCCCCTTGAAAGTGTGCCGAATGAAATCAAGAGGCAGATGCCTAAATCTTACCACGACCTCCCTACGACACTTTTAGGAAGACTAGCTGTAGATGTCCGTTTTGGAGGCCAGGGATTGGGAGAGAGTTTGTTGCTGGATGCGTTGAAACGGAGTTTGGATATTGCGGTAGCAAAGATTGGGTCTATGGCAGTTGTGGTAGATCCTCTACACGCGACAGCGGCTGGATTCTATACGAAGTATGGATTCATTAACCTACCCGGAAGTGGCAAGATGTTTCTTCCTATGAAAACCATCTCAACGTTGTTCTGATTTTATTCCATCAAGCATCACACTTTTATGTGCATGGAATGGGCAACTTTCAATTTCTCAAAAAAATCTGTGTAAAAAATAGGGGCCCATTATCCTTCCGTGCCACGCCAATTCCAATCAGATCAAAATTCCCTTCAATGTTGGCCTTATGCCCGGGACTACTCAACCACGAGTCCATCACTGCCTGCGCAGTCTTCTGTCCTTTCGCGATATTTTCTCCGGACGAACTTCCTCCCACTACATCTTTTATCCTGCCTATTCTTTCGTCAAAACCATCGTGATTGAATGGGCTGGTGCCGTTTGCCATATTTTGTGCGTGTGCCCTGGCTTCGCTGGCCATTATCTCCACACTTTCCAATGGGTCCAGCTTTTTTGCTTCTCTGTGTGCGTTGACCAGCAGGAGCATTTCCTCTTCAATAGCTACTGTGGAAGCCGCATTGATTGCAGGGTCTTCACTACATCCAAGTAATAATATTGCGGAGACCAGACTCCAAAAAAAGTACCTCATAAGCTACTTGGTAAAACCTAAATCGTTGTTTGGTAGATCAATGTCAACAAAGATATTTGGTATTCTAACAAAACGGTTGACGCTGCTCTATTTCCGCTTCCAATATACCTGAAAAGGTGGTATGTCCGTCCGTATCGGTAAGGCCAAATTTAACTTTATCGACTACTAAGCACATTCATCGGAGAATTTAGCTTGGAAATTTTAAGTGCATTAGTTGGTGAGTAAATTATGATAGTTAGTACCAACAGATACCTAGTCATGGAAAGATATTATTTAATTCTTGCCCTTTATTTGATTGTGCCGCAAGGGATCATTGCACAAACACAACAACAATACATTGCTAGCGGTGATGACAAAGTAATTCAACTAGATTTTGAAAGCGCCATTGTTGATTACGATTTGGCGCTAGGCATCGATCCGAATAGCGAGGAGGCACTCATTAAAAGAGGACTGGCAAATGCAGAACTAAGATTATTTGATGAAGCATTGACAGACCTGGAAACGGCCATCGAAATCAATGATAAGAATCCTTCAGCATATGTAGCAAGAGGTGATGTAAGGCTGGATCAGCTTAATTACCACGATGCAATTCAAGATTACAATATGGCAATAAAACTGGATCCCACTTATGTGGATGCCTACAACGGGCGAGGTGACGCCAAACTTGACCAGAAGGATTACCTCGGTGCCATTATGGATTATGACAGGGCTATCGAACTCGATGCCGGTGATGCATTTTCATACTACGCAAGAGGCATGGCATTTATCAAGTCAGGTAAAAAACACGAAGGTTGCCTTGACTTGAGTAAGGCAGGTGAATTGGGTTATGACGAGGCCTATACCTCTATAAAGAAATTTTGTAAAAATTGATTTCGGTGCGATCTGTTTAAGAGGATTCCGGTTATTCTAGGCGATTCTTTCGCTCTATCCGTCAATTTATCAGATTTCGATTCCTTCTGTCAATTTTACATATCGTTAACACTTTTCATCTATGAAAAGCGCCTTAATCACACTATATTGTTATTCTAACAACCATCTAATTCAGCATTATGGCAATTTATAATATCGTAGTTAATGGCAAGTCACAGCAGGTCGATGTGGATCCCGATACTCCCATACTGTGGGTGCTACGTGATAACCTCGAGCTTGTAGGCACGAAGTATGGCTGTGGCATCGGTCAGTGTGGCGCGTGCACGGTTCATTTGGATGGCACTGCAGTAAGATCCTGTTCGCTTCCTGTCTCCGTGGTAGGAGATAAAAAGATTACCACCATTGAAGGGTTGGCGGAAAAGGCGGATCACCCCGTGCAGCAAGCATGGCGCGAGCACGATGTGCCACAATGTGGCTACTGTCAGGCCGGTCAGATAATGACCGCTGCTGCGCTACTAAAGACTAATCCCAGTCCATCCGATACGGATATAGAAAATGCGATGAATGGTAATCTCTGCCGATGCGGCACCTACCTGAAGATCAAAGCAGCTGTAAAGACGGCTTCAACCAAATCGTGATACAACTAATAAATAATCTATTGCCATGTCAATAATTAAAACAACATACAATCGGAGATCATTTCTTAAAGCCTCACTGGCTGGTGGAGGTGGTTTAATGCTAAGCTTCAGTTGGCTGGCTTCGTGCAGTCCTGTGGATGGAACCAGCGAAGTTCCCTCGGCCTGGTTTGACCTCAATGCATATCTCACCATCGCAGACAATGGTGAAGTCACTATCATGTCTCCTAACCCCGAGGTAGGACAAAATGTAAAAACCTCGATGCCAATGATCATCGCGGAGGAATTAGAAGTCTCATGGGATGATGTGATTGTAAAGCAGGCTCCACTTAATACGGAAAGTTTTACGCGTCAGGTGGCTGGTGGCAGTCAATCGATCAGGCAAGGTTGGCAAAGTCTACGTATGGCTGGAGCTACGGCCAGAGAGATGCTCAAGAGTGCGGCAGCGAAGAGATGGAATGTAGATGCGTCTTCACTGAAGACAGAGAATGGCTACGTAGTTAATGGCTCTGACAAGTTGAGCTATGGCGAGCTGGCCTCAGAAGCAGCTACCATGGAAGTGCCTGCCGAAGTACAGCTAAAAGATCCATCCGCATACAAGATTATTGGCACAGATAAAGGTAACGTGGACATAGAGGGGATCGTAAGTGGAAAGCCCCTGTTTGGCTTAGATACAAGGAAAGAAGGAATGCAATATGCTGTGGTATTACGTCCACCGGCATTTGGACTGGCTCTGAAATCCTATGATGATGCTGAGGCAAGAGCCGTAAATGGTGTAAACGATGTAATTAAGTTTGGTAATAAAGTTGCGGTACTCGCCAGTTCCACTTGGGCAGCAATGAAGGGACAGAAAGTTTTGAAGGCGGAGTGGCAAAAGGATACCATGTTGGAAAGCACGAGTTACCACGATGATACCATGCGTAAGCTGCTCAACACGAAAGCGACAGAGCCGAAAAGATCAGATGGAAATGTAAAGGCGCAATTTGCGAGTGCGGACAAGGTAATAGAGAAGATTTACGAAGCTCCTTTTCTTCCTCACAATGCCATGGAGCCGATGAATTTTTATGCCAACGTTACAGCTGAAAAAGCAGAATTGATTGGACCTATTCAAACACCAGAGAGAACCCGCACCCAAGTTGCGGAGCTACTAGGTAGACCTGAAAGCGAAGTCACCATTGACATGACACGTATGGGTGGTGGATTTGGAAGAAGATTATACGGTGACTTTGCCAGGGAAGCCGCGGAAATCTCCAGTCTGGCTAAGACACCCGTTCAGGTCGTCTTCTCTCGCGAGGATGATATGACCGCAGGAACGTATCGACCTGGCTCGAAGTATAAGTTCAAGGCTGCAATCAAAGACGGGAAAATGGTAGCCTATCATTTGGTGGGAACCGGAGTGAATATGGGCAATGCTACGCGAGAAAATAATTTCCCCGCTGCAACGCTTGATCACTATTTGGTTGAGTCTCATGAGTTAAAAAGTAATATCACCACGGGGGCCTGGAGAGCACCGATAACAAACTTCCTTGCCTATGCCGAGCAGAGTTTCTTTGATGAAGTGGCAGATGAGTTGGGTCAAGACCCCGTTCAGCTGAGACTCGATCTCTTTGCCAGAGCGAAGGAAAATCCTGTGGGCGACCTGCAATATGATGTCGACAAATCTGTTGGTGTGATTAACCTTGCTGTGGAAAAGTCGGGATGGGGTAAGGCTCCAGAAGGAACGTTTCAGGGATTCAGCACCTACTATTCTCATAATACCTATGTAGCTGAAGTGGCTGACGTGGTGATGCAAGGCAACACTCCAATTGTGAAGAAAGTAACTTGTGCAATTGATTGTGGGATTGTCATCAATCCTTTGGCAGCTATTAATCAGGTGCAAGGCGGAGTGATTGATGGCATTGGTCATGCCATGTATGGCGACTTCTCGTTTGAGAACGGTCAGCCGCAATACAAGAACTTTGACAAGTATAGATTGATACGAATGAAGGAGGTTCCTGAGGTGGAGGTGCATTTTGTGAAGAGCAACAATGACCCGACCGGCCTTGGCGAACCCGCCTTACCACCTGCAGGAGGTGCGATTGCCAACGCCATTGCTAAAGCTACAGGAAAGCGATTCTACAAGCAGCCGTTTGTTAAGGAGCAGATTATCTTAGGATAGGAATTTTGAAATCAAGAATAATAAGTAAGGTCCGGGAGGGTCTTACTTATTTTTTTTCTTCTTTTTCTTCGTGAAAAGTTTCTTGTGACTTGTCTTAGGAGCAGAAGGCCTGTTAATGACAGGTGGTTTGCTGGAGTGCCTGGGTTCAAACTTTCTCTTGATTTGGAAAATTCTGGCAATGCCAATTTCTACCGACAGATAAATCTCATGACGTGACCCGTATAAGTCGGGTGCATCAGGTTGCTGCAAACGATCAGTGTATTCCTTTTTTCTAGGATCAAAAATTCCAAAGTTTGCGCGACCGTCAAAATTAAGACTCCAGTCATCATTTAGGTCAAAGTCGGAGCGAAGGCCCACTGCGCCAAATAATTGGAAAGGATTGTATTTGTCTTTTGAAACATACACCTGGTCGTTGACTTCCGGAACGAGGACACCATCGAATACTTGTTGGTAGCCGGGGTCAGTGGGTATTGCAACTCCTGCAGGATAAGTAAGTTTTGCTGCGGAATGAGAAATAACTTCCTGTCCTTGAACCAGGAAATTGAAGTTAAGAGCGGCAACGGCACTTAGTCTGAAGAAGGAAAGGTCGTTGAGATGAAGTTTTAGCGCTACGGGTAGGCTAAAATAATCCAGGTTTACATTGCGGCTTCCCACATCCCCGCCTACTGTATTCTTAATAATATATTTCTGACCAATCTTTAAGTAGGAAGGGGAGATTACAAATCCAAAACCAACGTGATCGTAGCCATAGGTGAACCCGACTGGCGTTGCGCGAAAAGTCACCTTTCCCACATACCTCGGGTCATCTTGTAAGCCTTGATCAAAAGTGATAGGCACATTGAAGCCTGCAAATAGACCAAAGGACTCTACATTTTGGCTGTGCACCAAATGGAATGCGAGAAGCAATAACCAAGTGCAAACAAGCCTCATTGTTGAAGTTGATTTGTTTAGGCCTTTAGGAATCAAAAACAATATAAAACTCCGTTTTTTAATATCCACAGAATTACAAAACTAAGACAAAAACTGAAACCATAATGAGGTTCCTTAGGGTTGATTTGCCTTATTTTGCGCCAAATGATCATCTTGTAAGGACTTCTCGGATGCAATTAACGATCAATGTAGTTAATATAGGGATGTTGCTCTTCAACCTAATAGCATGAATATAGTTCTTGTCCTTGGAGCCGTGTTCCCTGTGTCCAAGTATGGAGGAATAGAACGCGTGGTCTGGTATTTAGCCCAATCGCTTAGTAAGCAGGGACATGCGGTAACCTTGCTGGCAAAAGCAGGATCTGAATGCCCTTTTGCCAAAGTTATTTTTATCGATGAGCGGAAGGACTGGAACGAGCAAATTCCCGCCACAGCAGACATTGTTCATTTTCATTTCGATCCTGATGCAAATATAGAGAAGCCAGTTGTCTATACCATTCATGAGAATGCACCAGCAAGCAGCACTTTTCATAAGAATACTATTTTTGTATCTCAAAATCACGCCAAGAGATACAATGCTCAGGCCTATGTGTATAATGGGATGAATTGGGATGAATATCCTGGTGCAATTCTAAATAATGAGCGACAGTACTTTCATTTTTTGGGAGCTGCCCGCTGGCGGGTGAAGAATTTGAAGGGAGCAATTAAGGTCGCGCGTCAATCAAAACAGGAGCTTCATGTGCTTGGCGGAAATCGCCTAAATTTTAGTATGGGATTTAGATTAACCCTCAGTCCGAAGATAAAATTTCATGGCATGGTTGATGACGAGGCCAAGGCAAAAGTGCTCAACAAATCTCGCGGTTTGATATTTCCAGTCAGGTGGAATGAGCCGTTCGGCATAGCTATTACAGAAAGCCTCTACTTTGGTTGTCCAATTTTTGGGACGCCCTATGGTTCACTGCCGGAATTGGTCAAAGTAGATGTAGGGTTTCTTTCTTCCAGTTCAAAAGAATTATCAGAGCAGATAGCGAACTATAAGCATTACAGGCCCGTTCGATGTTATGAATACGCCCGAGATGTGTTTAATGCTGATGCGATGGCAAGGCAATACCTTGAGAAATATGAAAAAGTTTTGAATGGAGAAGAATTGAATGCTTCTAATCCTAAGCTGGTGCCATACCCGGAAGAAAATGATTTGCCATGGAGGTAGTAGGTTGGATCAAAAGCAAGGGTGCTCACTTCGGAGATATTCGCCTTAAAGGCAATATCTACTGGGTCATGCTTCAGCGGCTGATTTTGGTAATGGTATTTTACACCGTTTGCAGAATTGGTTTTTACCTATTTAACTTCAATTTTTTCCCTGATATGGAGCTAGGTAGAATGTTCACCATTCTACTTGGAGGACTAAAATTTGATTTGTCGGCCATCCTCTACATCAACTCCTTGTTTATACTCCTCTCCATTATTCCGTTTAGGTTTCGTTTTAGAGAGGGCTACCAAAAGGCACTCAAGTACATCTTCATTATCACAAATGGCGTTGGTTTTTTAGCCAATGTGGCGGACTTCGTTTACTATCAATTTACGCTACGCAGGACTACGATCACTGTTTTTTCACAGTTTGAAAATGAAACCAATCTGGGCAGGCTGTTTTTCTCTTACCTTTTCGATTACTGGTATGCCTCCGTATTCTGGATGGTGTTGATGATTTTATTTGTAAAGCTCAATGCACAAATCAAAGTGACTGGCCCGCAGGTCAGTAATCGACTAGTTTTTCATCTTGGCGGCCTGGCAACGATGCTAGTGGTGGTTTATCTATTTATAGGAGGGGTGCGGGGAGGCTTCAGGCATAGTACGCGCCCAATTACATTAAGTAACGCAGCCGAGTATGCGGCAGTGCCCAAAGATATCAATCTCGTTTTGAATACTCCCTTCGCCTTAATGCGTACGGCCAAGACGAACGTTATTGAAAAAGTAAATTACTTTGAGTCTGATGAGTCTCTGTCGCAGATATTTTCTCCAATTCATACCCCGGGTGATACTGGAACATTCAATAAAAAGAATGTTGTAGTTATTATTTTGGAGAGCTATTCCAAGGAATTTGTGAGTGCGTACAATAATGACTTAGGCATCAAGGATTATCAGGGTTACTCTCCCTTTCTTGATTCGCTGATAACTAAAAGTAGGGCGTATCGGTATTCTTTTGCGAACGGAAGAAAGTCGATTGATGCGATGCCCTCCGTAATATGCAGTATGCCCTCGGTAGAGGTTCCTTACGTGCTTTCCCACTATTCCGGCAACAAGGTGAATAGTATGGCTACGCTGCTAAGGGATAAGGGTTACTACACATCCTTTTTTCATGGTGCTCCGAACGGGTCTATGGGATTTCAGGCTTTTGCCAACCTTAGCGGCTTCCACGATTACTATGGGATGACGGAATACGATAACGATGATGACTTTGATGGAATATGGGGAATTTGGGATGAGGAATTTCTTCAATATTTCGCAGGTAAGCTAAATGCATTCGAAGAGCCTTTCTTCACTACATTGTTTACAGTGACCTCTCATCCGCCCCACATTTTGCCGGAGAAGTACAAGGATACCTTTAAAGGCGGGCCTCTACCGATTCACCGTACCATAGAATATACCGATTATTCATTAAAGAAGTTTTTCGAGACGGCTTCTAAAATGCCATGGTTTGAGAACACCCTCTTCGTTTTCACCGCGGATCATCCAACTGCTGCAATTCACTATCAGGAGTACAATTCCGCTTGGGGATATTTTTCGGTTCCAATATTCTTTTACCAACCGGGGAGTGATTGGTCCTCCTTTTCTGAAGACATTATCCAACAGGTGGATATTATGCCCACGGTGCTCGGTTATTTGAACTACGATGAGCCTTTCTTTGCCTTTGGCCGAGACGCTTTTAAGAACGATGCTGAGCCTTGGGCTTTCAATTATCTAGATAACATGTATCAGGCGTTTGTTGGTGATTATTTACTTCAATTTGATGGATCCAAGTCGGTAGCACTTTTTGATTTCAGGCACGACATCGCTCTAAAGGACAACCTAATTGAGGAAAAACCGGAGGTTGTGGCCGCAATGGAACCCAGGATAAAAGCATTCGTACAGCAGTATAATAACAGAATGGTAGACGATAATCTCACGATGGAGGGCCCTCAATCTGGCCCGAGCAGAACAGGCAAATAAATTTTTGATTTATTGATAGGGGGTATTGTATTTAAGTTGTCATAACACCAAGCAACTTAAAACTCAATATCATGTCAACGCGTAGTATACTATTTTTGGCCCTAATAGAAATCCTGGCTTTCGTTCTTTCATCTTGCCACGAAAATGAAGATCCAGGACCATTACGTTATGCAGAGCGCCCCTTTGCCGTAGTAGATTTTGACCGAATTGAAGTAGGTGACGCCATGTTTGTGACGGTAAGGCAGGGGCCACTATTCTCTGTGGCTGCAAGTGGAGATGGCAGAAATCTTGATGACCTCGTTGTGCAGAAGTTGGGTAGCACACTGATGATCCGCTTTGATAGAAACAACAACAGAAGACACACCACTAGTATTGATATTTCTTTGCCTTCACTTAGGTCAGCGATTTTCTCAGGAGCTACTGTGAGTACAATTGCCGGATTTACGGAAGTTGAACCATTTTTCTTGGGCCTCTCAGGTGCCTCCACTGCTCAATTAAACGTAGAGGCGTCTAGTCTTGAAGTCTCCGCCTCGGGTGCCTCTAATTTGACGCTCTCAGGTACTTCAGCTGTACTTGATGCAGATTTGTCAAGTGCCTCTTTACTGAAGGCCTACACGATGGATGTGGAGAACGCTAAAGTTAGTGCTTCCGGGGCTAGCCATGCATACGTTAATGTGATGCTAACATTGGATGCCATCGCTTCCGGTGCGAGCTCGATCCTGTACAGAGGTGACGCCATTGTCAATTCTTCAACCAGCGGAGCAAGTGCGATCATAAAAGACTAAGGCTGGTAAATATTTTTTTTGAACTTTGAATGTTTAAGCCGAAATCTTAAATACTATGCCAGGTTATGATACACCGTTTGCACGTCATCATCAGCCTCAAGCGTAGTGATACACTCCATCACTTCATCTTGCTCTGCTTCCGATAGTTCTTTTGTTGTAGTAGGAATATATTGAAGCTCTGAGCTGATTGCTTCTATATTTTTCTCTTCGATGAACTTTTGCATGCTGCCGAAGTCGCTGAACTTAGTATATACGATCAACTCCTCCTCTCCTTGCTCAATTTCTTCTGCACCCGCGTCTATGAGATCCAACTCCATTTCATCCAGATTAATGGTGCCTTTTGCAAACTTAAAAACACCCGTACGCTCAAACATAAAGGCTACGGAACCTGAGTTGCCCATGCTACCGCCTTTTTTTGAAAAATGTAGTCGAATGTTTGCTACGGTCCTGGTCGGGTTGTCTGTGGCGCATTCAATTAATACGGGGACACCATGTGGTGCATATCCTTCATAAGTGACTTCCTGGAAGTCTTTTTCCTCTTTCGATGAGGCCCGCTTGATGGCTGCCTCCACCCGGTCCTTTGGCATATTGGCACCCTTGGCATTTTGTATCGCGAGCCGCAGTCGTGGATTATTCTCCGGAAGCGGGCCTCCGTTCCTTACGGCAATGGAGATTTCCTTGCCGATTCTAGTAAATGCCTTGGCCATGCGGTCAAAGCGGGCAAACATCTTGTGTTTTCTCTTTTCAAAAATACGTCCCATACATTCCTGTTTCCCTTATGGGGGAATGTAAAATTAAGAGTCTGGACCGAAATTGAAAATGAAATAATGGCCACGATTCTATTCTGCGAAGGGGTACTTCCTTCTAATAATTTGCTTTTCTTGACTTTGGGAGAGACTGCTACCGGATTGATTGGTACTAGTTTTGATCAATTTAACCCTTTGGAAATTAGGATGTCGCGATAGTCAGGTGTTGATTAGAAACGCTCGTCCTTTAGTCTAAAAGCCGAGTCAAGTTCTTTCTCCACTTGATTATTAATGATTCGATTGGCCACGTACTCGCCTAATGCGGGTCCATGCTTAAAGCCGTGACCGGAGCCGGCCGCCACAAACCAAACATTTTTTAATTCGGGATGGGTGTCAATGATGAAGTGTTCATCTGTACTAAAAGTGAGTTGGCAAACCCTGGAAGATACGATGGGTTGATTGCGCAATCCCGGAAAGCGATAGTTGATAAAATCATGCACCCTTTTGGTTTCGTAAGGATTCACCATACGTTCATCCGTATCCATATCAATGGTGTTGTAGTCTGGGTAGGGTGCTATCTTAAGCCCCTGGCCCAGAAGATCTGGCATACCATAGTCACTGTCATAGATCCAGACCGGAAAATTGGGATAGGCATACCGGTCATCTCCGGATGGCGAACCAATGAAGAATACATCTCTGCGATAGACCTCTAATTTCTTTTCGAAGACCTCAGGAAAAACTTTGGCCATCCAGGGGCCACATGCAAATACGTATTTGTCGGCTTTGATCGTTTGCCCGTTGCCAATGTCAATAAACTGCATGGCACTGTTATTTTTCGTGCCTGGCATGGCTTTGGCAATTTTTAGTCTACCGCCCCCTTTGATAAATGCATCAGCTACTGCTTGACAGGAGGCTCTTGCCAACACGGTACTTCCACCTGCGCCACCGGGAAAATAGAAACCTGTTTCTATTTCATCGTGATTGAGTTGAGGCCACCTGTATTTGAGTTCATCATGTGAAAGGATTTCAGATTTTACACCCAATTTTTCCAGGTCGCTTTTTATCTTCACTGCCTTCGTTCTGTACTTGGCGTCACTCATTGTTAGTCTGCCGGTAGGGTAGATGATGTTTTGGTTCCATTCTTCCTGCCACTTCACCCATAATTCATGTGCTCTGATGTTCATTTTAGAATACATCAGCTGATCACCATAGTCTGCTCGCACAATTCTGGATTCACCTCCTGAACTTCCTCTGGGATTGCCTGGTCCGTAGGCATCTACCAAAGTTACTTTGGCGCCAAGTTGCTGCATGTAAAAAGCAGACCACAAACCAAAAACACCCGAGCCTATGACTACGATATCTGGCGAACCATCTTGAACAGAAACGGGCGAGGAAGTTTGTTTTGCCAATGCACTAGGCAGCGCAGCGGATGCAAGTAGACTTGCTGCGCCAACCTTAAAGAATTTTCTCCTTTTCATGAATTTTTAATTAATATCAACTTAATTTAGAAAGTATTAACTGATATTAATAATTGCATGGAGGCATCTTCTGTAATTGATATTTAAACGGTAACGATGTTTATTGGACACTTCGCCATTGGGTTTGCAGCAAAGAAGATTGAGCCGAAAGTATCACTCGGTACCTATTTTATTGCCGTTCAATTGGCAGACTTACTTTGGCCTTTCCTTTTGCTTCTCGGAGTGGAAGAAGTGGTAATTGCACCTGGCATCACGGCAGTTACCCCACTTGATTTTGTGAGTTACCCCATCTCTCACAGTCTAGCCACAATGGTGCTGTGGGCTGCGCTGTTTGGGTTCTTCTACAAGTTGACTTCAAAGAACATTCGCGGAGGCTGGATAGTTGCGATTTGTGTAGTAAGTCACTGGGTGCTGGACTGGATAACCCACCGGCCTGACATGCCATTGTTTCCCGGCAACTCACCACTGCTTGGACTAGGACTGTGGCACTCTGTCCTATGGACTGAAATTGTAGAACTATCAATTTTTGGAGCTGGTGTTTTCCTCTATGCAAAAACAACCAATGCACTCAATAAGAAGGGGAGTATCGGACTGTGGTCGTTAGTTATCTTCTTCTTAGTGATTAACGTGGCTAACTTGATCGGGCCACCACCTCCAAGTGTTGATGCTATTACCTGGTCAGCGATGTTGCAATGGCTGTTTGTGATTTGGGCGTTTTGGATTGATCGCAACAGAGAAATTGTAAGAGCACAGACATGAAAAATTACCTAAGGTCACTATTAACAAGTTACATTCTGACCGTACTGGTGACTTTGATTGCCTGTGACCAAGGTCATTCACAAAGCAAGGAGCTTTTTAATATACGTACGATTACAGCAGGTGTTTCCTTATCTAGCTTGTCAGATTCGACAAGCCTAAAATCAACCATTCAATTTTTGGTGGAGGCAAAAGATGAATTTGTCGCGCAAGGCTACACGGTGCAAACCTTGAGGATATCTACCCAACCCTTTTATGAGTACAAAGGAGATAAGTCATATGAAGAATCATTACCCTACCTGGTTGCTTTAGATAAAATCGTTAAGCGTTCGGGAATGATTATGGCTATAGGTCCAATCATGCGAGAGGATTATGATGCCTTTGAAATACCGGACTGGGGCGTGGAACTAATCAACAGTACAGAAACAATAAGTTATAGTATTTCTATTGCAGAACAAGGGAAAGGTATTTTGGGTAATGGCGTGCATCAGGCGGCAATTACCATGGCAGCGATTGCAGACGGTACGAAGGGAGGGGAGGGCAACTTTCGATTCACGGCTTCAGCCAATTGCCCAGCAGGTATTCCGTTCTTCCCTGCGGCATATCATGTAGGAGAGCGAAGCTTTGCCATAGGAGTGGAGTCACCCAATATTCTGACGGATGTCTTTAAGAAAGGACCAGAGGATAAAGTTAGAGAGAATTTAAAGTTGGCACTTGAAAAAGTTCTTAAGCCCATAGAGAAGATTGCGGAGCAAATGTCAAAATCTAAGCGATGGAAATATGATGGCATAGATACTTCCACTGCACCTGGTCTGGACGCAAGCATAGGTGAAGCGATCGAAGAACTCACGGGGCAACCTTTTGGTAGTGCTTCCACATTGAGCGCATGTGCCATGATCACCGATGTACTGAAAAGCGTAGACGTGAAGCGATGTGGTTACTCGGGATTGATGCTTCCAGTGATTGAAGACAAGGTGTTGGCCAAGCGCGCCAGTGAAGGGCGTTTTACGGTGCAAGAGTTGCTTTTGTATTCATCTGTTTCTGGTACTGGTCTTGATGTAGTACCCCTACCTGGCGAGACTTCGATTACCACGCTAGAAAACTTATTAATTGATGTGGCTGCACTTTCTCTAAAGTATACCGATAAGGCACTTTCCGCAAGGTTATTCCTGATTCCAGGCAAAAAGGCAGGAGATATGGTGACGTTTGAAAACCCAAACCTTACCCCCTGTAAGGTGATGGAGATTAAGTAGCGCTGCCGAGTACTTCATTTTTGCAATTCAATACATGGTAATGGCGTATCACTCCGATTGCGTATGATATGCACATCTTATTCAGGAAATTGTTCGTAATAACATCAATTAGCATCATACTGGACTTTACCTAAACATCTCATTATGCTCAATAATTACCTAAAGATTGCATTTCGTTCTCTTTTAAAAAGCAAGATTCATTCAACTATCAACATCATGGGGCTCGGGCTCGGAGTTGCCTGTTGTGTGCTAATTGTTTTGTTTGTGAAGGATGAATGGTCTTTCGATACTTTTCACTCGAAGGCAGATCGAATCTACCGTGCGTGGGTGTTGGAAAATTATGGGCCGGATGAACAGTATATGAATACGAACACCCCTCTGCCCCTGGGAAATACCCTCAAAGAAAATTTTCAAGAGGTAGAGGCATTTACGCAGGTGACTCCCATTGCCGCTCAGGTCCGTGTGGACGAAAATACTTTTTCCGAGACCATCACAGTAGTAGGCAGTGACTTCTTTCAGATATTCGACTTCAAGGTTATCAAAGGAAATAAGAAAGCATTGGAGGACCTCACGCAGGTGGCAGTTACCCAGCAGGTTGCGGAAAAGTACTTTGGTAGTTTAGACCCAATCAACAAAACCATTGCCATACAGTTGGGGGAAGATTATGAGGATTTTGTCATTAAAGCCGTAGTAGAAAATCCGCCAGGCAATTCCAGTGTACAGTTTGATATACTCCTTTCTGATCTAAACAACGTAAAACTTTATAGTGAGCAGAACTTAAACTCAGGCTGGTTTAACGTAATACCGGAAACCTACATATTGCTAGAAGGCAAAGAGCAGGTCATTGCGCTCACCTCAAAATTTGAGCCTCTGTTTAAATCGATTTTAGGAGAGGACTTTGAAGGAGAGTACAAAGTTGGCCTTCAGCCGTTGCTGGACATTCATCTAAATACGGAATTCCCCGTAGCCTACGCTCCGGTTAACAATCCGCGCTACAGCTACATTCTCGTGGCGGTTGCTTCACTAATCCTCGTTGTCGCGTGCATTAACTTTATCACGCTCTCAGTAGGGAAGTCTTCCAAGCGAGCGAAGGAAGTAGGTGTTCGAAAAGTAGTTGGTGCGCAACGCAAGCACCTGGTGTTTCAATTTATAGGAGAGGCAGTAATTGTGACCGTGCTGGCATTAACAGTTGGGTTTGTGCAAGCATATCTTAGTATGCCTCTATTTAACGAATTGGCCGGTAAAAACCTTGATTTGAATCCGGACCTGTTTATGATAGGGGTTGGTCTCAGTCTAATCTTTGTGATAGGATTATTTGCCGGCAGCTACCCCGCCTTTGTGCTTTCTTCATTTCGCCCTATTGCAATACTAAAAGGAAAGGTCAGTGTCGGCAGCACGAAGCAAAATTTAAGAAAGTCGCTGGTGGCGGTTCAACTTGTCCTCTCTATTTTTCTGATCTCAAGCACGCTGGTGATGCGTGAACAACTCGCGTTCCTGCAAAACAAAGATATGGGCTTTAATAAAGAGCAATTGATTGTGGTGCCGATTAATGTGCAAGCTGGTCTTCCTTTTATGCAGAGGATTGATGCAGGTTTCGAAAGATTAGAAAGTCTGAAGTATGAAATAAAGAACGTGCCAGGTGTAGCCAGGGTTTTTAGCGCCTCACAGGACTTTGGCAATGGCAATTGGATTCAGGTGGGGTTTACGGATTCGAAGGATTTGTATAGAGAGTTTAACCTTAATGTGGTAGATGCAGACTTTATACCTGGAATGGACATGCAAATGATAAAGGGAAGGAACTTCTCTTTAGATAACCCGTCCGACAAGAGAAGATCTATCATTGTGAATGAGGCATTTGTTAAAGAATATGGATTTACAAATCCAATCGGTGAAAGGATTCCGGGTAATCGTTTTGAAGATCATGAGGTCATTGGTGTAGTAAAAGACTTTAATTATAACTCTCTGTATACAGAGGTTGAGCCGTTGGTGATTGTTATGAACATTGGTGTAGTCAGAGCTGGCATTGAAAGTATAGGAATGACCTCATCTGTGGTGCCTAAGTTGATGGTCAGGATTCAGCCGGGCAATATGCAAAATACGATTGATGCGATTAAGGAAAAGTGGACACTATTGACAGGCGGTGAAGAGTTTAATTTTGCATTTGTAGATGAAACTATGGCAGCACAGTACCGTGCTGATCAAAACTTGGGTAAGATCATTTCAATTGCCACCATGCTGGCTATCCTTATAGGGAGTCTGGGCTTGTATGCGCTTGCTTCTCTAGCCATGCAAAACCGTACGAAGGAAATTAGTATTAGAAAAGTGCTTGGGGCAACAGAAAAGTCTTTGCTGGTCCTATTATCAAAGGACTATATAATCCTTATTGGGATCAGTCTGTTGGTTTCAGTTCCCTTTACTTTATATACGATGAATGTATGGCTCGAATCCTTTGAGTATCGAATAGCCATCGGCTGGGATTCATTTGCTTTTGCAGGAGCAATTTCCCTGTTGGTAGCAGTGTTAACCATTAGTTATAACACAATAAAGGCAGCTTGGGCGCAACCGGCTGAAGCTTTGAAATACGAATAAATGACAACCTTTTACATTGCGTTAAGTTTAAAGATATTAACTCACCATCAGATTTTATGATAAAAAGTTATCTGACGTCAGCCCTTAGAAACTTCTTTAAGCACAAGTCTTTCACCTTTCTCAATGTAGTAGGTCTTTCATTAGGGATAGCGGCCTGTTTGCTCATTCTTCAATATGTTAAGTATGAAAAGAGTTATGATAAGTTTCATACTAAAGCGAATGACATTTATAGAGTGCAGTACAATCAGTGGCAGAGTGGGAAGCTCAGATTTGAATGTGCTGCTGCCGTGCCTGCTGTAGGTCCTGCGCTAAAAGACAATTTCCCTGAGGTCTTAAGGTTCACTCGGCTGTATCCCATCAGCGGAGTGATTACATATGAACATTCACAATTGGGCCCTGTATCGTTTCTTGAAGAGAAGATGCAGATTACCGATTCGTCTGTATTCGAAATTTTTGATTTCAATCTTTTAAAGGGAAATAGGGCAACGGCTTTGAGCGGACCCGACAAGGTGCTGATATCGGAGCGCGCTGCTAAGAAGTACTTCGGAGAGAATGACCCCATTGGAGAAACCCTATCCCTAAATGGAAATACGAAATTTGAGGTGTCTGGATTGTTTGAGGACTTGCCAGACAATTCGCATATAAAATTTGATTTTCTATTTGCCTATCAATGGCTAAATAATCTTACCGACAATGACTCCGAGACTTCCTGGGGTTGGTACGACTTCAATACATACGTGTTGGTTGAGGAAGGAACAAATATGAGGGCTTTGCAATCAAAATGGAGTGACTTTGTAGCTGAAGCACGCAATGAAGATTGGGTTCAGAACAACAGAAAGCAAGAGTTTGTTCTACAGCCGCTCAATGATATTCATCTTTATTCCAACCTGTTGCAGGAATCGCAGCCGGAGGAGCGTGGCGATGGAGATGCCGTATATGCGTTAACTTTTATCGCACTGTTCATTCTCGCCATTGCTTGGGTTAATTATATCAATCTTGCTACGGCAAAGTCATTTGATCGTGCCAACGAAGTGGGGGTTCGGAAGGTGATGGGAGCTGGACAGAACCAGCTTGTTTATCAATTTTTAGGCGAAGCATTTCTGGTCAATTTACTTGCTACTTTCGTTGCGGTAGCCTGTGTTTGGCTTATATGGCCAGCCTTCGCAGACTTGACAGGTCGGAAGATCCCGATTCAGTATATGTTGCAACTTGAGTTCTGGTACTTGGTGGGCTTGCTATTTGTTGTCGGGTCGTTGCTATCAGGACTATATCCCGCAGTGGTATTGTCCTCATTTCGGCCTGCTGCTGTGTTAAAGGGAAAGGTTATGCGAACAGCCCACGGTGGTTTCTTGAGAAAAACTTTGGTTGTGTTTCAATTTGTAGCATCTGTAGTGCTGATCACAGGCCTTCTCGTAGTATATCAGCAACTAAGCTTCATGAAAAATCAAAACCTAGGGATAGACATTGACCAGACTGTGGTGATTAAGGGTCCAGGACTTGTGGATTCTACCTATGCTGAGAAGGTAGAGAGCTTCAAATCCGAGGTGCTAACTATAGCCGGAATTGAGAGTATGACAGCGTCTACGAATGTACCTGGGGACGAGATTTTTTGGGCTAGTGGAGTAAGAAGATTAGTGGGAGGTCCCGAAGCGGCTATTTCGGGATATACTGTAGGAATTGATCATGATTACATTCAATCTTTTGATTTGAAGCTAGCTTCTGGCAGAAGCTTTGACTTGCGATTTACCAATGATACAAGTGGCGTAATTCTAAATAGAGCAATGGCGGATGCATTGGATTTTGAAAGCCCTGAGGCGGCCATTGGTCAGTATATTGTCCAAGGAGATACGTTGGAGATTGTTGGGGTTCTTGAAAACTATCATCAGATGTCACTAAAGGAAGCGGTAGTGCCACTTGTTTTTAGATATACACCGCAGTTTAGTCGATTTTATGCCTTTAAGGTAAAGAGCGAAAACTATCAGGATATCCTTGCGGCTATTTCTGGACCTTGGCAAACCTTCTTTCCAGGCAACCCATTGGATTACTTCTTTCTGGACCAGTTTTTCAATCGACAATATGAAAGCGACAGGCAGTTTGGCCAGGTGTTTGGCCTATTTACTACCCTAGCCATCTTTGTGGCATGCCTTGGTTTGTTTGGACTTGCGTCCTTCATGACAATTCAGCGCACGAAAGAAATTGGAATTCGAAAGGTATTAGGGAGTTCTGTGCCAGGAATCGTGATGCTCTTGTCTAAGGGATTTATACAACTCGTGCTAGTGGCAAATCTAATTGCATGGCCTCTTGCGTGGTGGATCATGACGCAGTGGTTACAAGAATTTCCCTATCATATTGAAATTGACCCCCTCTTATTTGTAGGTGCTGGTGCCGGAGTAGTAGCCATTGCTTTTTTATCGGTGAGTTTTCAAACGCTGAGAGCTGCTACGATCAACCCTGCTAAAACGTTAAAATACGAATAGAGTCGAGCCAGAATGCTAGGCAATTTGGTCGAGTTTTAACACCGTTTGTAGCAGCACATTGGCTCCCTTTTCAATTTGCGCTGGAGAACTGTATTCGTCCACAGCATGGCTGATGCCATCTTTAGATGGAATAAAGATCATTGCGGAAGGATACTTAGTGGCGAGAATTTGAGCATCGTGTCCTGCACCACTATGCATCGACAAACTGGTGTATCCTAGTGTATCGCAACTTTTTTCAATTGCTTCGGTTACACGATCACTAAAGCTGACAGCATTCACATGTACCAGCAGTTCCTCTGACACCCTCAGGTTATCAAATGACGAATCGGTTGACCAGAATTGTTTTAGTTTTTCCAGGGCCAAGGCTAAATTGTCATCACTAATGTTTCTGCAGTCAAATGTGGCTACCACCTTTTCTGGAATAACATTGATGGCATTAGGCTGTACTTCCAATGAACCTATGGTAACTAATTGTCCTTCAATTTCGTGACAAAGTGCTCTGGCATGGTTAGACAATCGACTGAAGGCAAACAAGGCATCCTTCCGCGCGTACAGTGGTGTGGTCCCCGCATGGCCGCTCTTCCCTTCTATGGTCAACTTTATCCAATGGATAGCTTGTACTCCTTTCACTACTCCTATATCTATTTTCCTTTCCTCAAGGACAGGCCCCTGCTCGATGTGTAGCTCGATAAAGTGATTATAGTTTATTGTGCCACACTTCATCGCTCCATTGTAACTAATTTGCTCCAAAGCGTCAGCCACTGAAAGACCATCTCGATCTTTTGATGCCAAGTAGCTATTGATTTCTTCCGGATTGACGTGTGCCATACTTCCCATCATGTCAGGAAAGAAGCGTACACCCTCTTCATTGGTGTAGTTTGCAACCACCAAAGAATGATTAAGTACAATCTTATTTTCTATGATTACCTCAGCCACTTCAAGGGCTGCCAGCACTCCAAGAGGACCATCGTACCGACCTCCGGTGGGCACACTATCAAGATGGGAACCAGTTCCAATGTATTTTTCCGGGTGCTTACCTTTTAAGATCGCAAACATGTTGCCGATTTCATCCACTTCAACTTTAAGTCCAAGCTCTTCTGCCCATTGTGAGAACAAGGCTCTTGCCAATTTATCCTCTTGTGTCAACGTAAGTCTCTTCACCCCACCAGAAGGAAGTGCACCGAACTGTGCCATCTGATCGAGCCGGCTATTTAATCTCGAAATGTTAATTCTGATATCACTGACGTTCATAATTACGAGGCTTTAAAGTTGAGGTAAAAAGTGGACCCTGATCCTAAGGTAGAACTTACCTTAATATGACCACCGTGCAAATTCATAACTTGTTTTGATAAGCTGAGGCCAATTCCGGAACCATCTTTTTTCGTTGAAAAGAAAGGCACAAAAATCTCCTTGAGTTCTTGTTCACTTATTCCTTTTCCATTGTCCGATACTTCAATGATCACCCTGTGATTTTCCTGATGCGCTTTTAATTTTACCTCCCCATTTTTGCCCTCGGCAATTGCTTGAATGCCGTTCTTCACCAGGTTGATCAGTACCTGTTCCAAAAGTTTGGGGTCTGCATGCAAACGTAGGTCCGTTGGGATAACTTCTGTGCTAATGATAATTCGCTGACTGTCCAGGTCGCTTGTCATTAGCTTCTCTATTTCTAGAAACATACTTTTTATTTCGAAGTGCTCAAGTGAGGGGTTTGGCACTTTGGTCAACTTCCGGTAGTTATCAACAAACTCAAGTAAACCGT
This sequence comes from Cyclobacteriaceae bacterium, assembly GCA_040216915.1. GTDB lineage: Bacteria > Bacteroidota > Bacteroidia > Cytophagales > Cyclobacteriaceae > ELB16-189. The sequence goes on along the minus strand of JAVJOD010000006.1, from coordinate 216,160 downwards.
CACTTCTTTTATGAATGGTTTGTAGTGAAAAGCGAATGTCCTCAAGTGTGTCGGGTCGGAGTTCTTCCCTGCGCTTTAGCGTTCCATCTGGTCCAACCAAAACAGATTGCATGGTTTCAGTAAGTGAGGCAATAGGTGTTACGGAATTCATGATTTCGTGTGTGAGAATTCTGATGAGCTTATGCCAGGCCTCAATCTCTTTCTGTTCAATCTCCGCATTGATATCCTGAAAGGTGATAAGCTTGTGTGGCTTATCCAGAATAGTAAGGGTACGCACGTCTACGGAGAACGTTTTCAATTCATTGTCAGCAGTGATTTCGATAAGTCTTCTTCCCGACTCACCCATTTCCTCAATTTGAGAAGCAAACTTTGGATTGATTTCCCTCAAAAGTTTCCATTGTCGGGCAGCACCCACTTTGGTAAGCTCCCTTGCAGTGGGGTTAATTATTGTGATCTCACCATCGTCAACAATGGAAATGATGCCAACATGTAATTGACTCACCAGCATTTGCAGGAAATGGTACTGTGCTTCCTTTTCAATCTTGACATCTTTATAAGCTTTGATTATTTCAGTCAGGCTACCCTGGAGTGCATCAAAGGATTTGCCGAGTGATTTTTCATTGAAGGTGCTGGAAAAATCAGAGTGCCGGATGGCGAGGAAGAGGCGAGCCAGTTCGCGATTGGTGTGATTGAGGTAGCGCAGCAATTCCACTACCTGAATGACAATGATTGTAAATAGAATGATCTGATTAAAAAACAATCTTTTGTCTCCAAAGATCACCGCCAGAATGATGATCGTGATCAGTAGCAATGCAACCCGAAGTCCGACAAGAAGATTGAATCTTTTGAAAGTCATAGATTAGATATTGTGCTTTTTCATCCTTCGATATAATGCCGTCCTTGTCAAGCCCAGCGCTCTCGCAGTTTGACTTACATTCCCTTTGTGATTTTCTAATGATTGTATTATGAAGTGCTTCTCCATTTCATCCATTGTTTTTGGTGCCGATGTTTCTTTCACTTTCGCATTAGGCTGTGCAATGAGGATCTCCGCAGACTTAATAGTTTTTTCCTCCGTTAGGATTACCGCTCTTTCCACGGCATGTTGAATTTCGCGGATATTGCCCGGCCATGGATACTTTTTCAATTTAGGATAGATACTCTTTTCAATCTTAATCTCTGCTCTCTTATATTTTTTTCCATACAAAGAAAGAAAGTGATCAATTAGGGCGGGGATATCTTCAACCCTCTCCCGCAAGGGAGGAACTCGTATTTCCACCGTATTGATTCTGTATAGCAGATCTTGCCTGAAGGTTTTCTCTGTGATCATGTCATAGAGTGGAAGATTGGTGGCGCAGATCAATCTGAAGTCAACATTGATTTCTTTGTTTGATCCCACCCGTTGGATTTTTCGCTGTTGCAAAACCGTGAGTAGCTTGGACTGCAAGGGAAGCGAGAGGTTTCCAATTTCATCTAGAAACAAAGTGCCTCCCGATGCAATCTCAAATCGACCGGGCTTGTCAACTTTGGCATCGGTAAATGCGCCCTTCACGTGGCCAAAGAGTTCACTTTCAAAAAGAGTCTCCGTGATGCCACCCAAGTCTACCGTTATAAACGGTTTTTCCTTTCTTTCGGATTGACGGTGGATGGCGCGTGCTACGAGTTCCTTGCCTGTACCGTTTTCACCCAGGATGAGAACGTCAGCCTCGGTTCCCGCTACCCGTTCGATAAGTTCTCGCACCCTCATGATTGCGGGCGAAGTTCCGACAAAGTCTGTATACGCATGGTCAATATCGCTGCTTAGCTTCTGCTGCGTCTCTTGAGCCTTCTCCAGCTCTAGCTTAGACTTTCTCAATTGCATCGCTGACAGGATGGTGCCAAGCAACTTCTGGTTTTTCCAGGGCTTGAGTACAAAGTCGACTGCACCACTCTTCATGGCCTTGACAGCCAAATCGATTTCACCGTAGGCGGTGATTAGGATCACCACTGCCTGAGCGTCAAGGTCAAGAATTTGCCTTAGCCAACGAAAGCCCTCGGATCCATCGTTGAGCCCCTTATTAAAGTTCATGTCCAGCAAAATCACATCAAAACTTTGCTTTTCAAGAATCATTGGAATTCGCTCCGGTGTGTCTTCAATGACGACATTTTCAAATTCCTGTTTGAGGAACATGCGTGCGGTTTCCAGCACATCGCGGTCGTCATCTACTATAAGTATGCTGCCTGATTGCATTCCAGCTTTGTTTTCCCCAAATGTATCAGATTTGTATCATAATCATGCACTAGGGTGTATCGTATTCGTTACAATAAATGAGCATTAACGAACGTACCTAGGTTATAACTAATTGATATACAATTATATAGATCTGTGGCATGAGTTTGGTAAATTGATTTTAAATTTTTAACTATGATCCGCAATCTCATCAAAGTGGCCTTTCGCAATTTCTTGAAGGAACGCTTCTACACGTTTTTGAATATTGCAGGCCTGGCGGTGGGGATTTCTGTCGCACTTTTGATCACCATCTACATTGTCACTGAGCTTAGTTACGATAGATTTCATTCGAAAGCGGATCGGACTTTCCGACTTATTTCAGATTTGAGAATGGGGGCAAATAAGATTCGTGGAAATTATGTGTTTCCGCCTCTTGCGGCTGCAATCAATGAGGAGTCCACCGAAGTGGAGGTTGCAGTACGGTTGCTCAATAGAAATGGCGTGAATTTCAAGCGAGACCGCACCGCATTCGCAGAGGATGAAGTGCTTTATGCAGACCCCAAATTTTTTGACGTCTTTGATTTCAAACTTTTAGCTGGCGATAAGCAAACTGCATTGAAGGATCAACATCAGATCCTTCTCACTCCGGCTATTGCAGAAAAATATTTCAAGACTTCTGATTGGACGAAAGTTGTGGGCCAATCGATTGAGGTGGGAGATATCCTGTATCAGATTACGGGTATTATCGAAAATGCGCCTGCCAACTCTCATTTTCACTACAGTGCAGTTAGCTCTATGGAATCAATTCCGCGGGGCCGTGATGAAACATGGGGAAATATGAACGTGGCCACTTATTTGGTTTTGCGTGAGGGAAGGGACATCAATGAGTTTATGTCAGGCCTTCCGGACTTGATTACCAGGAATAATCCTTCTTATGCGGAATTGCCGGCACAGGGCATAGAGATAGCTTTTGAAGCGCAGAAGATGACAGATATTCACTTGACGTCTGCAATTGAGGGCGAGTTTGAACCTAACGGAAGTATTGCCACGATTTACATTTTTGCTGGCGTAGCCCTGGTGGTGCTGCTCCTTGCTTGCGTAAATTTTGTGAACCTTACTACCGCCCGATCTGCAAACAGGGCGAAAGAAGTGGGTGTACGCAAAGTTCTAGGATCAACGTCAACCACGCTTTTGAAGCAGTTTACTCTGGAGGCCATAATGATTGTGGCCATCGCAACGGTATTTTCTCTTGGGATTATAGAATTAGTTCGCACTCCTTTCAGCGCCTTAACCGGAAGATCGTTGTCGTTTGAAATACTCCTCGAACCGATCAGTATTTTAATTCTTGTACTGTTTGTAATTGTATTGGGAGTACTTGCTGGTAGTTATCCCTCTTTTTTCCTTGCAAGACTTAAGCCCGCTTCGATATTCAAAGGCAAGGTTAGGTCTGGATTTAGAAGCAGCAGCTTGCGCAATAGCCTCGTCACCATTCAGTTTGTGATTTCAATCGTCCTTATCACTTGCACGTTCGTTGTTCAAAATCAGCTTTCCTACATGCGTAGCAAGAAACTTGGCTTTGAAAAAGAAAATGTGTTGGTCATTAGGAATGGCCGCCAATTGCAGAGTCAGCAGAAGTTTATAGATGCGCTACGCCAGCAGTCATTTGTTGCGGCTGTGGGTGCTGCGCGATATAGACCTATAGATGACTATGATGGCACCGCGGCAGTCACAGAGGAGGACCACGAAAACAGACGACTTGTAAATAAGGGTGCGGTTGATTATGATTTTTTGGATGCCCTGAGCTTTGAGCTGGTTGAAGGGAGAGGATTTTCAAGAGATTTTGTGAGTGACTCAAGTGCTGCCGTAATAAATGAAAGTGCTGCAAACTACTTGTTTGAAGGTGAGGCACTGGGTAAAAAATTCTGGGTTGGGGATGAGGATGGGAATGGTCTGGAAATCAACGTGATCGGCATTGTTAAGGATTTTAATTTTCAATCGTTAAAAAGCGAGATCAGACCATTAGTTTTTCTTCTTGACACTGACCTTGAATTTATTCATGTTAGATTAAAGCCTGGAGACTACAATGAGTCAATCGCACAGATACAAGCTTTGTGGGAAAAGGAAGCTGACGTTTCCTTTGACTATGCCTTCCTTGATGAATCGTATGACAATCTATTCAAGGAAGAGTCTAAGCTTGGTAGTATTTTTTCAATTTTCACTTTTCTGGCACTGCTTATCGCATGCCTTGGCTTGCTAGGCCTGGCTGCCTACACCAGTGAACAGCGAAGCAAAGAACTAAGTGTGCGAAAGGTATTAGGCGCCACTGCGAGCCAGATCGTGGTCTTGCTGTCAAAGGACTTCTCCCGAATAGTAGGAATAGCGTTGATATTGGCATTTCCCATTGCATACTATGCTATGGATTATTGGCTTGAGGGCTATGCCTACCGTGCTCCATTAGATATCAAACTTTTTGTTGGCGCTGCGTTGTCGGTATTGATAGTGGCCATGTTGGCGGTGAGCTATCAGTCGGTGAAGGCAGCCTTAACAAATCCTGTAGATTCCTTAAAGAACGAATAAACACACGACATGCTGAAAAACTATTTTAAGATTACACTACGGAACCTCCTAAAGAACAAGGTGTCAACGTTTATTAATTTATTTGGCTTAACCCTCGGGCTTAGCGCCTGCTTGCTGGTATTTCTTGTGGTCAGCTACGAACTTGACTACGATAGCTTCCATCGGAATGGAGATCAAATCTACCGGGTTGTTCGTAAGGAAATAATTTCTTCTGGCGAAAAGATGAACGCCTCTACCCCTTATCCGATGCGGGAAGCTTTGGTCAACGATTACCCCGCACTGGATGCAGTTACGCGGGTATTCTATCCAGAGGAGTATCAATTGCAATGGAAAGATGAGAAGTGGATCCAAGAGGACGTGGTCTTTGCTGACTCTGCTTTTTTCAAAGTTTTTGATTTTGAGGTATTAACTGGAAACCCTGTTGCCTCCTTTAAGAAACCTAACACCGCCTTTATCACGGAGTCCATGGCTAAGGCCAGGTTTGGAGGGCGGTCACCCATTGGACAGACCATACGGTTTTCTGAAATAGTAGACGTAGAGATAGCAGGTGTACTGCAGGATCCTCCCGACAATTCACACCTTCCTTTTTCAATGATAATCACGGTGGATAGTTTCAGCAAAGATATTGTGGGTGGCTTCGACTATGATTCATGGGGTGTGAATATTGGTTTCGCCCACTATGTAGTGCTGCCCCAGTCAATGACAAAGAGTGACTTTGAAGGTCAGCTTGCAAAATTACCATCAAAGTATTTCAAGGGTGAAAATGCAGATAAAATAGAATACACCTTGCAGCCACTCCGCGAAATACACTTTGATAAAGCCTACGCCTCGTTTAATCCTGGTTATACTGTTGATACTACCTATCTCTACGTCCTGGGTTTTGTGGGTGCATTTATTTTATTGCTGGCTTGTATCAATTTTGTGAACCTTAGTACCGCAGTAGCGATAAAGAAGTCGAAAGAAGTGGGCGTTCGCAAGGTACTTGGTGCCTCTCGCATGCAACTGATTTCTCAGTACTTAGGCGAGGCATTCGTGCTCACAATGCTATCTACACTAATGGCACTGGGTGTGGCTGAGCGATTGATGCCATCGATAAACCAATTATTAGGTACCGGTCTGTCCTTCGAAGCGCTGCGTACTCCTATTGCGTTGAGTTTCTTAGCTTCTATCGTGATGGTTGTGACACTAACCTCCGGACTCTATCCTTCACTAGTGCTGTCGAGGTATAAGCCTGTAGCCGCACTGAAGAACAAGGTAGGGTCGGGGGGAAGCTCTTCCATTTTCTTACGAGAAGGTCTCGTGACTTTTCAATTTGTAATCAGTCAGGTATTGATCATTGGGACCATTGTGGTGGCGCAACAAATGAACTACTTCCGCAGCAAGCCGCTGGGATTTGATAAGGAATACATTGTTACTACCGGACTTAGTGATCAGGATCCTGTTAAGCTTCAGTCGCTAAAGAATCGACTGTTGTCTAATAGCAATGTTCAACACGTTTCTTTTGCCATTGGGGTTCCTACTTCTGAAAATGACATTAATTCTGACCTAAAGGTAGAAGGGGTTGATGAGGAATTTCTGGCCGGAATAAAAGCCGTGGACTATGACTATCTTGAAACATTTGATTTGCAATTGCTGGCTGGCAGGTGGTTTTTGAAGGAGCAGCAAGTGGAGGCGGGGCTAGAGTTTCTTATTAACGAGACGGCTGTGAGGGAGTTGGGCTTCAGTTCACCAGAAGAAATCCTTGGTAAAGAGTTGACCTTTGGGCTGAGCCGCGCCAAGGGGCCTGTGATAGGCGTGGTGAAAGACTTTCATACCAAATCGCTCCATGAGGCCATCAAACCACAAGTACTACTTCAATATCCTAAATTCTATTTTGAGGCTGGGGTGAAAATCTCAGATGGAAATGTGCCGGAGACGATCGAACACATAAAGGCTTCCTGGGAAGAGGCATTTCCTGACTATATATTTGATTACTCGTTTCTGGACGATAATCTCGAAAAGAACTACAGTAGGGAGAATCAACTCTTTACGATATTTAAGATATGTGCCGGTATTTCCATAGGCATTGCCTGTCTTGGTCTGTTTGGTTTGATTTCATTTATGGTGGTGCAAAAAACCAAGGAGGTTGGTGTGAGAAAAGTGTTGGGTGCATCGGTGTCCAGCATTACCTTACTGCTGTCTCGAAATTTTATGAAACTCGTTACAATAGCTTTCGTAATCGCGGCACCTTTGGTGTGGTATGTGATGAATGAATGGTTGAACGGCTTTGCGTACAAGATCGAGCTAAAACCATACTACATCCTGGCAGGCGGAGTGCTCAACGTATTGATTGCATTCGCGACTATAGGGTATCAGGCAGTCAAGGCGGCCACCGTGAATCCAGTTGACTCATTGAGAGACGAATAAATACGATCATGATAAAGAACTATTTTATTGTAGCCATTAGGAATATCAAAAGGAATCTTAGCCATTCGCTGATGAATGTGCTAGGACTTTCGCTGGGTATTACCTGCAGCTTTGTGCTAATTCTAATGATCTCCCACTTTACGAGTTTTGATAACTATCATCCTAAGGGAGACCGATTGTATCGCATTAATTCCATTAGAGAAATGAATGGTGCTGCGGACTTCCAGGTGGGGGTACCCGCCCCATTTCCCGATGCGGTTCGGAGCGACATTGGCGGATTGGATGATGTGCTGTTTATAAGTTACCAGGAAAGTGGGCAGATATCCATTGAAAGTAATGGAGATCGCAGCCTGTACCTCGAAGAGAGCGGCATAGCTTATACAACCCCTGACTTTTTTGACCACTTTGACAGGAAGATTGTGGCTGGTAGTCTCACCTCGTTTGCAAATCCTAATCAGGTGATCCTGTCGCGAAAATGGGCCAATAGATACTTTGGCGATGAAGTTGCCCTCGATCGTACGCTGAGATTAGACAATGACCGAGACTTGAGGGTGGTTGCTTTGATGGAAGATGTTCCATCTAATACCAACTTTCCTTTCGACATGATTATCTCATATGAAAGCATCCGGGAGGACAAGCTAGCCAGAGGTTGGAATTCAATTTCGAGTGATGATCAATGTTTCGTCCTGCTGGCAGCATCGCATACACCTGCAGAGATAGAATCACAGTTTCCAGCGCTGATAGAAAAACATTTTGGAGAGGGTGTTTCCGAAAGAGTGGAGATGTTTCTTCAACCCATCACGGAGCTTTCTTTCGACTCTCGTTTCGACAATTTCAGATTTCAAACCATCAGTCAGGCTTCCATTGCGGCAATGGGCGTGATTGCACTATTTCTTGTTCTCACAGCATGCATCAATTTTGTCAATTTATCCACCGCAGTGGCAGTGCGCAGATCAAAGGAGGTAGGTATAAGAAAAGTGATGGGCAGCCAAAGGGGACAGCTTGTATTTCAATACTTAAGTGAAACGTTTCTCATCACTTTTGTCGCTCTGGCCATTTCAATTGGGCTTACGGAAATAGGATTAATAAAGGTAAATTCATATTTCAATACCGATTTGCATGTGGATCTTTCCAGTGCATGGCAAATGTTCACCTTGTTGGCGATTTGGATTGTGATAAGCATTGCATCTGGTGCGTACCCTGCACTGTTGCTTTCTGGGTTTAGTCCGGCACTTGCATTGAAAAGTAAGAATAGTAACAGTTCGATAGGGGGAATCTCAATGCGTAGAGGCCTTGTGGTCTTTCAGTTTGTCATCTCCCAGGTATTGGTGGTCGGCACTATTATCATGCTAACGCAGATGGACTACTTTATGAGCAAAGACCTTGGTTTTAACAGGGAGGCCATCATTACACTTCCCCTTCAGGATACAGAGAATGTAAATAAGAAGAAAGTACTGAAGTCTGAATTGAGCAGAATCCCTGGTGTGTCAAGTGCCACGTTGTGTCTTTCTCCTCCATCTAGCGGAAGCCAGTGGATGACACGAGTGGCTGTGGATGGGGTTGAAGGCGAACGCCTTAGGGTACAAGAGAAAGTACTTGATGAGGATTTCCTTACACTATTTGATATTCCCGTCATTGCGGGTCGCAAACTTTCCCCTTCAGATACTATTATTGGTTATCTGGTGAATGAAGAGTTGGTACGCACTGCCGGATTAAGCTCACCCGATGAAATTGTAGGGAAAAATTTGCGGTGGGGTCAAAGGGCGCTACCCATAGTAGGAGTAGTTAAGGATTTTCACACTACATCGCTCAATGACAAAATTCAACCTACCATACTGTTTAGCGATGTGGCGACAGCTCAAAACATTAGCCTAAAAGTCGACCCTGGGTCGTTCAATTCGACTATTAAAGACATTGAAGCGGTCTGGCAAGCCCAATATGGAGAATACTTGTTTACTTATGAATTCCTGGACGAGGAAATTGCCAGCTTCTATGAAAAGGAAGAGAAGATGTCTGGCTTGCTTGTGACATTCTCTGTGATCGCCATAGTAATTGGATGCCTGGGCCTTTACGGGTTGATTTCCTACATGGCAAACGAAAAGGAGAAGGAGATAGGGGTTCGAAAAGTCCTTGGTGCATCGGCAAATCAAATCATGGCAATCTTTTCGAAAGAGTTGCTGGTGCTTGTTGGTATATCTTTCTTGATTGCCTCACCCTTTGCAGGCTATGTGATGCATCAATGGCTGCAAGGCTTCGAATATCATATTGATTTGAACTGGACCATGTTCATCGGAGGAGTGGCAGTAACTGTTGCGATTGCATTTATCACTGTGGGCTATCGCACATTTAAAGCAGCTTACACCAATCCTGTTGATACGCTGAGATCCGAATAAACAAATATTTAAACTCTGAAATGATATGTGGAAGAACTATTTGAAAGTGGCGATTAGAAAAGTGATGCGAGAGAAGTATTTCTCTGTTATTAATGTCGTTGGCCTGGCTTTGGGTATTGCGGTGTGTTTACTGGTCTGGAGTTATGTAGCCTTCGAAAAAAGCTTTGATAGTTTTCACAAAGATCTCGGCAGACTATATAGAGTTAATCAAACATTAATCTGGGCTCCCGAAGGAGGAATGATGGGGTCGACTGGTCCTCAGCTTGCGATGGTGGTGGGAGAGGAATTTCCTGAAGTGGAGGAGGCCATGCGTATCAATACTCCAGGAGGATACCTTGTGCGGTACCAGCACGAGGACGGACGAATCAGTGCCTTCAACGAGGAAAATGTGCTGGCGGCTGACTCTAATTTTTTTAATTTCTTTACAATTCCCCTAAAGGAGGGAAATCCAAAAACAGCGCTGAAAGGACTCAATAAAGTGGTTATTTCCGATAAGGTTGCCACAAAAATGTTTGGCCAGGAGTCCGCCCTTGGGAAAATATTGCAATTCGGTGACGATGGCCAAGCGGTGGAGATCACTGGTGTTACCGAGGCGCAACCTGATAACATGCATTTTCACTTTGATTATCTAATCTCCATTTATACCAATCCAAGTATAAAGCGTTTTGAATGGAGCTGGATCTGGACGCAGACCGCCACCTACGTAAAGCTAAAGCCGGAAGCGGATGCAGCTGCCCTTGAAGAGAAGTTGCAGGCAATTGTAGAGTTACATGTAAAGCCAAGCCTTAGCGGCATGGGTATTAATTATGACGAGTTTCTGGAGGGAAAAGGGGAGTGGCGTTTTGCATTGCAGCCTGTAGCAGATATTCATCTCTATTCCGGAGAGATCGATAACCGGATTGGGCCCACTGGGGATATTAAGTACGTGAAGATTTTTACGATGGTAGCGATATTTGTCCTGGTGTTGGCCGTCATCAATTTTGTAAACCTCTCTACGGCCCGCGGTGCATCGAGGGCAAAGGAAGTTGGTGTGAAAAAGGTGATGGGTGCGTTGAGGCCTTCGCTGATGTTTCAATTCCAGTTGGAATCGGTTTTTATGGCTACGGTAGCTACCTTATTAGGTCTTGGGATGGTAGAGTTATTTAGGGTGGTGATCGCGAACATGATCGGATTAGAGATGCCTTTCTCCATCTGGGATGGCACTGATTCCATGTGGTTGCTGGTATTGCTTCCCTTGTTCGTGGGGTTGTTGGCAGGCGTATATCCATCCTTCTACCTCACCAGTTTTAAGCCAGCTAGTGTATTAAAAGGTAAAGTCTCTGTGGGTTCACGACCTGGCCTACGAAATGGATTGATTGCGATCCAGTTTGTGGTGTCTATTGTTTTCATTATCGCTACCATCACAGTCAATAGGCAGTTGGCTTACTTTCAAACAAAAAACCTGGGTTTCAATAAAGAAAATGTATTGGTGATCAAGAATGCGGATAAGCTTTCGGAGCAGGTTACTTCCTTTAGGAATGAACTGGATAAAGTACCTGGGGTATTAAGTGCAAGTGTAGCCATGACTGTTCCTGGAAGTGGTGCTTACGAAGACATATTCACCAAAGAAGGTGGCGATGCCGAGCTATCTATTTCACAAACAAAAATTGATGAGTACTACTTTCAAACAATGGGGCTTTCCTTGGTGGCAGGCAGGTCATTTGATATCAACAGACCGGCAGATAGGGTGAAGGTGATTCCGAATGAAACTACCGTACGGCTTTTCGGTTGGACTCCGGAAGAGGCGATCGGCAAAAAGATTATTTACCCGGAGCTAGGGGATCCAAACTTGGGCGTGGGTGAAATTATTGGCGTGGTGCGGGATTTCCATTTTCTTTCATTGCATCAAGAGATCACACCTTCAATCTTCTATCACATAGATTCAGATATGTGGGAGGCAGGCAAGGTGATTACCTTGCAGATAGAAGGCAGTCAAGCGAGGGATATCATTGAGGCCGCCAGTGACAAATGGGAAGCGCTCGTAAATGAGGCACCATTTGAGTACTCTTTTCTGGACGAGGACTGGGCACGGCAATACGAGCAGGAACAGAGGTTGGGAGCATTATTTACCCTATTTACCGGACTTTCTCTGGTGATTGCCATGATTGGTTTGGTGGGGCTGATTACCTATTTAGCTGAACAGAAGAAAAGGGAGATCGGTATTCGCAAAGTTTTGGGAGCATCGGTTTCTCAGGTTGTTTTGTTATTGAACCGAAATTTTACCATCCTCGTGTTAATTTCATTCGTCATTGCCGTGCCTATGGGATGGTATGCCATGACAGATTGGTTAAGTCAGTTCCCATATCAAATTGAGATGGATGTGACTTCGTTTGTTTGGGCTGGCGTTACTATGCTGATCATTACATGGATTACTGTAATCTATCAGTCTGTGAAGGCGGGAATCACCAATCCGGTCGATGTATTAAAAGAGGAGTAGATTGGTGCTTCCAGGTTGATGACAACACCAACCGAGAGTAGGGTGGGGTTTCCTTGCTAGACCTGCGTGCAAGGTGAGAGTTTTATCGTAGAGTGGCCCTTGTTGGCGACAACACCAATCTTGATTAGTTCGATCTTACCTTTTCTCTATCCACGTCCATGTTTCTTTCCAAACTGCCGCCAGATACCTGCACCGGTTAATTAATTGAAATAAATTTGGACATCTTGTAAGAAATAGGAACACCACGGTACTAATACAGTTGAAAAACAATTGTAGTGACAGAGACTCAACAGGAATCTATCTTTCAGGACTGGTTGCGACAGCACAAGGGGCTGCTCTTTAAGATCATCAGGGCTTATGCTTTCGAGCCCTATGACAGGGACGATCTCTTTCAAGAGATAGCAGTGCAAGTGTGGCGATCTGTGCCCAAGTTTCGCGGAGAATCGGCAGTGACCACATGGCTTTACCGCATCGCATTGAATACTGCCTTGAGGTGGAAGAGCCAAGAACGAAAACATGTAGACCATGCCCAGCCAGTGCCGCATTCGGGCCTTGTACTTTTTGAAGAAACAAATGCACAAAACGAACGGATCGAATGGTTGTACAAAGAGATATCAAGCTTGAATGAGATTGAGCGTTCGCTATGTCTCCTGCTGCTTGATGAGTTTAGCTACAAAGAAATGGCTGACATTTTAGGTATTAGCGAGAGCAATGTGGCTGTAAAAATTCATCGCATCAAGAATCACTTAACCAATAAATCAAAATATTTTAATTATGAAATTTGAAGACATGAAGAAGATTTGGGATGAACAAGCTCAAGAGCAAGTGTATGCAATTAACGAAGAAAAATTGCATGACAATATTAGGAGCCGCAAGCGCAGTACAAGCCAGCTGGTTAATAGAATTGAGTTATTCCTGATAGGAGTAAATGGATTTGTCGGTGCTGGTTTGTTGACTCTCAATGTTATAGATCGCGAGAAGGGTTTGTTTTATGGATTGGCGCTTGGGATAGTTCTTATGGCAATGGCGGTTCTGATTGTGATATGGAGAAACAGGCGACTTAAAGATGAGAAGAAATTTGACCGGACCATGTTAGGAGACTTGGAGCATGCAATTTCTAATGCAACGTATCAAGCTAGGCTTTCCCATGTAATGTTGTTAATGGTGATACCCGTTTTTGCCTTTACCATTCTAGCTGCCTGGCTGGAACAAAAACCGATCGAGGTTTTAGCTGTTATTGCACTCTTATTTGTAGCGGCAACCGTGTTAGGCCGATGGGAGCACAGAAGTATTCATGTCAAAAGAAAGAAGAGGCTTGTAGCAATGCGCGATATGCTAGTCGGTTGAGTCGGACTCCTATGTCTTGAGGTCCGGGTTGTCTCTAAGCCTTAGTTGTGTTAGTTTTATCTCTATGAAAAAAGTGATATTAAGAACATGTCTGCCTCTACTTGTGCTGTCTATTATTTTGTCTTGCAGCACAAAACCCAAGCAAGAACTCATCGAGCACCCCAATGTGCTGTTCATCTCGCTGGACGACATGAACGACTGGGTGCAACCTTTGTCGGGCAATGACCAATCGATCACCCCTAATCTTATGAAGTTTGGTGACGAGGCAGTCAACTTTACGAAAAACTATTGTGCGAGCCCGGGATGTAACCCTTCGCGGTCTGCATTACTTACTGGCCTGCATACTTATAGCTCAGGCATGTATTCCAACTATCAGGATTGGCGCAAGGTGCCCAAGCTGGCGGAGTCGCTTACAATAGGACAACACTTTAAGAATAACGGCTACTATACCGCAGGAGCAGGAAAGATTTATCACTATGGTCAGGTGGACACATTAGGTTGGGATGACTATTATCCTGCCATCAAAGACCCCATGCCCAAAGATAATTTCCCGGAGAAGCGCCCAGCTAACATGAAACCGTTCAAGTATATGTACAACATGTTCGACTGGAGTGGCTTGCCGATATCTGATGAGGAAACTGGCGACTTTCAAAGTGTAAACTATATCACTAATCAACTAAAGCAATCTCACAATAAGCCATTTTTCCTGGCTGCGGGAATCTATAGGCCACACCTGCCCTGGTACGTGCCGCAGAAGTACTTCGATATGTTTCCACTCGATCAGATACAGCTTCCTAGAATTATGGAGGGCGATACTACCGACTTGGGTGCGGTGGCCAAAGAACTGATTGCCAGAGGTGGCAATTATCACAAGCATGTAGTGGAAGCCGATCAATGGAAGCAAGCCATACAGGGTTACCTGGCTTCTATCGCTTTTGCGGATGAGATGGTGGGCCGGTTGCTGAAGGCCCTGGCCGAAAGTAAATATGCAGACAATACCATTGTGGTGATCTGGTCCGACCATGGCTGGCAATTGGGAGAGAAGATGCACTGGCGCAAGTTTGCACTATGGGAAAATGTGACGCGTACGGTGATGATGATGAAAGTGCCCAAGGGCGTATCTCAAATGCCAGAAGGATCATATCGTGGAGGTATTACCACCAACCTCACTTCCCTGATGGATATTTATCCCACGTTGGTGGATCTGTGTGGACTGCCACCACGTGATGACTTTGATGGCGTGAGCTTGAAGCCAATCCTGGCAAAACCCGATACCATTTTGGCGCGACCCATCATCACCACCTATGATTATGGCAGCTATTCGATCCGGTTCGACAAGTGGCACTATATTAAATACATCGATGACTCGGAGGAGCTCTATGATTTAGAATCCGATCCTGAGGAGTGGTATAACCTCGCTTCTGCAGATAGCGTAATCGAGGTAAAGACTAGAATGGCCTCGTTTATTCCTGCTGACCCCATTGCCTTACCGGAAGTCTCATTGCTCAAACTAGATGAGCATCATATTCCTCCTTTTCGATCCAGAGAATATTTCTTCAGCGAGGAGCGGAACGAGTGGATGAAACGGTTTGAGGCTTTGGATTGATCTATGAGCATCTGGCATTAGTATTCAATAGGTTTAGCCCAAAAGATATTTAGCTATTTTGCTGCTTCCACTTTTGCTACCACTTCTCGTCCCAAAGAAATAAATCTGATTTCATTATCGTCAATCAGCATATCAAGTGATGGTTCTCCGTATGGAATTCCATCAATCCAATAATTTCCATCTCCTGCTGCATAGGCGATCATGGGGATTTCTTCATCAAGGTCATTGAAACCATTTTCAAAAATTCCCTGGATCATTCCATCATCATCAAAGTAGGTAATCAATTCCAGAATTCCCTTCTCGCCCTTCATGCGCATCAGACCATGATTATCTGCCACTGCGAAGGGGATCATTGAAGTGATTTCACCGGTCTGTTTTCTCATGGCCGACATACCAATGCGCATCAGGCCGGAGTAGCACACAAATGTCATCTCGCCATCGCAGTATTTTGCCAATTTCCAATACTTCCTTTTTTCCAATGCCTTTGCGATAGCGATCATTTTCTGCTCATTGGGGTTTGCCCCATCCAAACTGCTATTGAGAATAACTCGACTTGGTTGCATACCGGTAGCGGTGACCTGGATAGAGGAATCACTTAATGACGTGATCTCAATACCCTTTCCATTCAGGTTATATGTACCATCCATTGCTGTATGTTTTTGAATGACAGGTAGTATCTCCACAGTCTTGCCCTGCATGATTTTCCACGATTTGGAAACCAGCTCGCGGATGTAAGTGGCACTTCTACCAAAATATCGAATGTCTTCAAAGCTCCTGTTGGTAAGTACAATTATTTCAGAATTTGTTTTTGGATCGAAACTCAAAAAGCTAATAAATCCCGCAGAACCTCCATCATGTTCTATGAATCCCGCCTTGTTTATCTGCCAGCCATAACCATAGCCCTGTCTCGTATGGGATTTGAGATAGACCTCTTGCAGTTCCGGGGTCAGAAAGCCTTGAGACGAAATCGTGTGTATCCACTTGGATAGATCCCCGGCGGTAGAATATGCGCCTCCCGCACCAATCATCCAGGAGGGGTGGTAGATGGGGGCGGACTTGAGCAGGTCATCTCGATAACCATAAAACGGGCTTGCTGATTTCTCGTTCCTGATAAATGAAGTGTTCTTAAGTCCATGGCGGTCAAAAACCTCTCTTTCCATATAGTCGAAATAGGTAAAGCCGCTCACTTTCTCAATGATTGCAGCCAGCAGAATGTAGCCGGAGTTGCTGTATTCGAACTCTTCGCCAGGCTTAAATCGTGTTTTTCCGTCACGAAATTTATCTATGAGTGCGGACAGCGCAATCGGTGCAGGCTGGGGATAAAATATTTCAAGTCCTTGTTCTGTTTGATAGACACTGGGTATCCCCGAGGTATGAGTCAACAGTTGGTGCACGGTGACATTTTTCCACTTGGCGGAACCGAATTCGCCAAGTAGGGGGTTAATGGGGTCTTGTAGAGACAGTCGCCCCATCTGAACCAACTGTAGGATTGCCGCAGCTGTGAATTGCTTCGATAGTGATCCAATATCAAATCGGGTATCCAGTTGGTTTTCAAAATTGGGCCCAGCAGTCCCATAGGATTGAGTAAAGAAAAGATCAGTACCCGATTTGATAGAAACTACCCCGCTGAAATGCTGATAGGCATGCTCCCTGCCAAATAAGTTGCCTAGTATCTCCTTTGTGGAGTCAGTCAAAATTATAGAATGATGGACTTTTGTGTTTTTAATGCTTTCATTGGAGTTTGAACATGAGAATGAAAGATTGGCCGTAGCCAACATTATAAGACCGAGCACCTGAGATTTGAATCTTACGACCACTTTTTTGTTTATTTAGAGTTTGACAATTATCTATGGAAATGCTTCCTGCCAAAGTGAACGTGATCTTTTTCGCCCTAGTTGGGCCCTTGGTACAAACAGCATGAAAATGAGTACGAATGAAATTCGGATCTTTGATTGGCCTACCAGTAAAATTCTGCCTACATGGCAAGAACGATCAATCCATGCCTTGATTTGGGTGATTGGTTTGATTTGGATAAACATCCCAAGCCTTGATCTCACTATTAATATCTTCTACAGCGAGGACTATTCCCTATTGGTTCCTTCCCTCTACGGAACTATGCTGAACGCTTTGCTCTTTTATTCTGTCTCGGAGAAAACAATGGCTGGTTTTACGCGCTTCTCTTCCCGCACATTAGTTGAAATGATTGCTTTTTTCCTGGTCCTCTCCTCTATAGAGTTCTTGCTGGATTTGGCGTACGATGTTGCTTTTTATCGGAAGGACTTCAGTATGGCAGGTGAGAACTTGCAAGGTAACTTCCTTCTCAATTTTCTTTTCTTTTTCCTACCAGCCCTTATTTTCGGCATCATTAAGGGATGGCGACAGCTTCAGTCGCACCAAAACAAAAAAATCTTAATTCGTGATGGAAACAAGAAAATTTATCTCCAGAGCGAGGAAATCTACTATTTGGAGAGCAATGGTAACTATGTAAATTACTTTACAAAGGACGGGACCATTCTGGAGCGGGTGAACTTGAGCCATGTGGAAAAGACCCTGCCTGAATACTTTATCAGGTGCCATCGTTCATTTATTGTCAATGGTAATCACATTACCCAAATCACAGGAAATTCAATATGCCTGAAGGATTTGACTGTGCCCATAGGGAGAACTTACAGAGGTGATTTTGAAAAGAAATACGGAGACGCTCTAACATCAAGTCAACCTCAAGAGGCTAAATGAAAATTGTATTATTTGTCAATAGGGACCTCGCAGCTAACATTGCATATAACCTGCTTAAGTCTGAACTCCTGGAGCATGAGGTCAGAATCTATTACTCCGATACCGTTGGGAATCCAAAAGACAAGCCTTTTCAATTAGTAAAGCTGGAATATTTTGAAAGGGAATTCGTCTTCAATGAATTATCCGAGTTCGTAGAGGAAAATAAGATTGTACATACTTTTGAATTCCTTGACGATCGCTTTAAGTCTTTCCCTTTGGAGGCGTGTGCGAATGTAAATTCATCGGATTTTGTAAAGGAGATAAGAAGTTTTAGTCCGGACTTGTTCATTTCAATTCGTTTCGGGAAGATTTTTAAGGAGGAAATTATCCGGATTCCTAAATACGGTCTGTTGAATTTACATTCAGCCATACTGCCATTTTACAGGGGGATTATGGGGACCTTACATGCCATTAAGGAAGGGAATAGGAATATTGGGTGTACGCTTCATACGATACCCGATGCTGGAATTGATACGGGAGAAATAATTGAAATTGCAGAACTTGATGTGAACAGGGAAAAATCACTCTTTTGGAATATCGTTCAACTTTACCCCCGGGGCGTTGCACTTATCGTCAGGGCCCTGAAAGGTATGGACAGCAAGGGTTTATTTATATCACAAAAGCAAAACGCTCATGAAGGGAATTACTTCTCGGTCCCGACTGAAGACGACTTTACGCAGATTGAACGTTTAGGGATGAAAGTCATTTCAGCTACCGATTACCTGAACGTTTTGACTACTTTTGTATTGAAAGGCTTATCGGAATCAGAAAGAGAACGCCTTAAGATTTGCATTGAGCGTACCAGGCTAATAGATAATTAATTAATAGTCATGTACAATTTTTCGTATTTTAAAGAAAACGACAAGAGGACAATTTTGGATTTCATTGAAGCGCATCCCTTTGCCTTCATGACGGGAAGTTTTGTTTCAGGCAAGCAGGTAGCCACGCAGACGCCTGTGTTACTTGAAGAAAGAAATGGAGAAATGTATTTGCAAGGGCATGTGATGCGAAACACAGACCACCATCGTGCGCTTGTGGAAAATCCCAATGCGTTGCTTGTCTTCACGGGACCAAATTGCTATGTGAGTGCTTCCTGGTACAGCAATCCTCAGATCGGGTCCACCTGGAATTACATGAGCGTACACGTGGCGGGGCAAGTAAATTTCATGTCAGACGAAGAGCTTATTCAGTTTATGCGGAAGTTGACTTTGAAGTTTGAAGAAGGTAACACGCATTCACAAACCTTCTACGACAACCTACCAGATGACTTTTTGAACAAGATGATGCCGGGCATTGCCGGATTTGAAATCAAGGTGGATAAATTGGAGAATGTGTTCAAACTGAGCCAGAACAGAGACGAGAAAAGTTACCTCAATATAATCTCCAAACTGGAGGAGCGAGGGGGGGAGAGCGCATTAATTGCATCTGAAATGAAGAAGAGGAGAGATGCTTTATTTCCTGCTGGTGTGGAGTGGGATGGCTCAAGATTCGATTCTTAAAAATTAAGGAAGCTTGTGACCTTACCTTTTGACAGTTTCAAGGGAGACGATGTGAGATCTTGCACAATTAATGGCTTTTGAAGAAGGTAGTTAGAGTATTCGAGTTTGGAAATAGAAGTTGGGTTGGTGACAACACCAACCTGATACTTGTAGGGCTATATGGCAAATAAAAAGAATAAATTAAATTATGGAACGAATTGTTATAGTGGCTTATAAGCCAAAGGAGGGAAAAGAAGATGTGCTAAAAAAGTTGGTGGCTGACCATTGGAACAGGCTCAATGATGAAGGGCTGGTGACACCGCGCAAACCGGTCATTACACAGGCAGCCGATAAAACCATTGTAGAGGTGTTTGGTTGGAAATCAAAACAGGCAGTGGAACAAGCCCACGCCAATGAGAATGTGCAAAAGATGTGGCAAGAATTTACGGAAGCCTGCGACTACATTCCTGTAGGAACAGTGGCCGAAGCAGAAAATATTTTCTCTGAGTTTACCCCACTTAACTAAGAAGGGAAATTAAGACCGAGCCATTGTGGGTCTCTTTCACGGACACGGCTGCGCAGTGCTGGTGACAACACCAACCCTATGCTGTGTGGGTTAACAAACCCTCGCACTGATGTATATGATTCTGTGGAATTTACTTATATTTTTACTTCAGGTCGGTGTTCACCGACCTACTTAGTAAGTTGGAAATAGAAGTTAGTAAAGAGCAGTTTAAGAAGCGTTACTTTCAAGGCGCCACTCCTCACAGTGGGTGGACCAGTGCCTACTGGGATCAATTTTTTGAAGTTGAGTCCGGTGCGAGGTATTTTGTCATTGAGCCGGGCGATCAAAGGGCAAACAGGATGTTTATTCGCTCTGGTGACAACAAACACTGCATCTTTTTCCTTTCGGAGGCTGCAGAGGAGTCAATGTATGGTTCCAGGTGATAAAATAGGTAAGGTGAGTAGGGGAGTTGGTGAGAACTCCAACCCTATGCTTTGTTGGTTAACAAACCCACAGTCACTCATACAGGTGATTCCATGGAATTCACCTATTTTACTCTAGGTCGGTGTTGTCACCGACCCGGCACTGATGATTTGTGTAATTTACTTATATTTATCTAAGGAAAGCCTGATAGTGTTCATAATGACATAAGGAGAACAGCAGCCATGTTGTTACTCGTATGTAAACAGTAATTATTTAGATGAGCGTAAGCAGATCAAGTAGTTGGTTGTTAGCATTGATCCTCACGATAGTAGTAGTATTTTCTACTAATTATTATATCAGGGATACCAGCTTTTATCTTTTTGGAGATGACACTGAACTAAGCGAGATCCGCCTTCAATATAAATGGTGGATTATTGCTCATTTTAGCTTTGCAGCCTTCGTATTGTTCCTGGGGCCACTTCAATTCATTCCGAAAATTCGAAATAGGTACATAAAGTTTCATCGAGCAGCTGGAAAGTTATACATCGTTGGGTCTATTATATCAGCGATTACTGTCTACGTCCTATTGGCAACCACATATACTTTACCCGGGGCTATTCCATCTCTTGGACTGCTGGCCGCTATTTGGTTGTTCACTACAATAGCTGCGTACAGATTCATCAGAAAGAAAAATATTAGACGACATCAAGAATTCATGATCAGAAGCTACGTCTGCGGGCTGGCATTTGTTTTTATTCGATTGCTTCCAGAGGTAAATAGTGTTGTTGGGATATTCAACTTTATAGAAGATGAGCATATGAGAAGAACTGTCTACGAATGGGTTTGTTGGGTATATCCCCTAATGATCGTTGAATTTTGGTTGGTCTGGCGAAGACAGATGAGGGAAGGGTAAATATTGAGCGCTTGATGGTCTCCTGACAAGCACTGATTTGATAACTTTAGCGCATGAATTTTTTGACAAGGTCCCTCAATATGCTAGATAAACCGTTTCCGGAGGCGGAGAGTTGGCTGCTGTACTTTCGAAACCTCACCATCCTCAGCGTATTCGTAGGAGGTTTTCTTTATGTCTTTGAGCCCTTTGGCATTTCCATCCTGGGTGAATACAAATTGATAGTTTGCGCAGGCTTTGGGTCAATGACATTTTTGGGAGCCGCGATTTACGAGTTTTCACTTGGACGCTTAGCGCAAGTGCTGGGATGGCGCACCCGGTGGACGTTTGGCAAATGGATATTGAACAATGTGGGTGCAATGCTTTTTATCGCTTTGGCGAACTTCTTTTTTGTGCGAATTGTAGTTTTTGGATTTATTCAGTGGAACCTTCTGCCCACCATGCTTTACAGTACTTTTGTGATTGGTATTTTTCCCATTGTCTTGCTTGGCGCGCTGCTGCTGTACGGCAACCAGAGCAGATATCAGCATATCGCTGATGAGATCAATAGCGCTAAGAATACCACGGGATCTGCCGAACTTAGCAAGGACAAAATCATCTTTAAGATACCGTCCAAAAGGATCAGATACATTGAGGCCCTGCAGAACTATGTGCAGGTGGGGTACATTGGCACTGATGGCAAATTTCAGGTACTCACGGAGCGAGTTACTTTGAAGGCCGTGGAATCCAAGGCAGCAGGTAGTGCCATCGTAAAATGCCACCGATCTTTTTTGGTAAACAAGGATGCGGTGATATCCGTGTCTGGGAATGCGCAAGGGCTCTTGCTCACCCTTAGTGATTGTGAAAATGTGATCCCTGTTTCCAGAACGTGGGTGCCTCTTTTTAGGTAGCGGAAGGTAGTTTCTGCCTTGTCATTCGTCCCAAAGCGTTGCAAATCATCACTTATTCTTGTTTTTGATCCCACTTCTTGACGGTCGTCCCGGAGCTTTTGGTTGCCACTCAATGTCGCAATAGGTTTGGGTTATCAATTCACAAACCAAAAAAAGATGAACTGGAAAAAATGGATCAAATACACGGCAATTGCCTTGGCTATTCTACTGATATCCTCATTTGTATACATGTCGCGTGTAGGCACACGCATGTATGGAGGTCTGACGACAAAAGTAGATCATACGCAATTCAAACCGGCAGAAGGAAAGTTTGCCATCAGAAACGTAAGTATTCTTTCCCTTGATGGCGACAGTCTGATATCAAACCAGACGGTGCTCATTGAAAACGGCTTGATTATAGCCATTGATAGTAACCTAAACATTTTGCCGGGAACAGCGGAGATAGATGGAATGGGAAAGTATTTGATTCCGGGATTGATCGATACCCATGTGCATTTATTTCAAAGTCCCAACGATTTGTTGTTATACCTCGCGAATGGGGTGACCGAAATTCAAGAACTAATAGGAGAGGATAGTCACTTGCAATGGAAGCGTGAAGTAGAAGATGGGAGAGTAGGTCCTAAGATGCACGTGGCTTCACCGCGGCTGGGAAGTTTTGAAAAATTAGAGGGATGGTTTATGAGCTGGTCGCAAGGTTATATGAACATTCAAGATGCGTCTCAGGGAAGAGAGGCAGTGCAGCGGCTTCACGAACAAGGGTACGATGGCATCAAGATCTATAGTCAGCTAAACAGGGAGAGCTACATGGCGATCACGGAAACTGCAAAGTCGCTCGACATGCGCGTGATGGGACATGTGCCGTGGGAGTTGACGCTCCAGGATATTTGGGAGAATGGGCAAAGTGGAATCGCGCATTTTGAGGAGTTGATGAATGCATTGAGCAGAGAATTTGATTCGAACAGTCGGAGGATAGGAAGTTTCAAAGGCAGAGAAGATGAATTTTTGCAATTCATCGAAACGCGTAGTGATGCCCTGGCAAAAGATCTGATAGATAATGAGGTGGCGGTGACTTCTACTTTGTGGCTTACCAAAAGTTTTGCACGGCAGCCATTTGACCTGAAGGCTGTGCTTGAGGAAGTAGAATTGGAATATGAAAATCCGGGCATCAGCGAATGGGTGGAATTTATTCCGCAGGGTCTTGGCTGGCTCCCATCCGTCAATCGTTACAAGCTCCCGGCAAATCAAACCGAGGAGGGTAGGGCGGCAAGTGTGAAGTATTGGGACACTTATGCCAAAGCTTGTGAACTACTGGCACATTATCTATCTGAGAGAGGCGTAAAGATTGTGACCGGCACGGATGCCAACCTGCCGCTTGCGGTCCCCGGTTTTTCCTTGCATGATGAGTTGGGTAGTTTGAATGACGCGGGTATGTCCAATGCGCAGGTGTTGTTGGCTGCCACGGCTTTGCCTGCCCAATGGTTGGGAAGCAATTCGGGAAAGATTGCCGTAGGATATGATGCCAACCTGGTACTCTTAGAAAAGAATCCCCTGGAAGATATTTCTAACACTAAAGTGATAAACACGGTGATTGCCAAAGGCAAGGTGTATAACCGAGCCCTGCTGGATCAAATGCTTGCAGCAGTGAAGGCTGCCAATGACGAGAGCAGGGACGTAAATATTGACGCGTTCATAGAATAGGTAAGGTTAGGATAGTAGCTTGATTTTACACCGCAACATATCTTCCTGTTAAATATTATATTTGAAGATCAACTATGAAAATCGCGAAGAAAGTAGCTGGTATACTAATGGCGCTTCTGCTCATTTTGGGAGGAGTGGGTCACTTTCTCAACCCCGAGGCCTATACCGGATTCATTCCCGATTTCCTTCCAGAGCAGTTGGTGAATTGGGGTGTAGGTTTTTTAGAACTTGCCTTGGGTGTGGGGGTGTTTATTCCGCCATACAGAAAGCTGGCATTGCGCGGCATTGCGCTATTGATGATTGCCTTTCTACCCATTCACGTGATTGACGTATTGCAGGAAAATCCGGCTATTGGATCCAGGACCGCAGCTATTGTGCGCTTAGGGGTGCAGTTTGTTTTCATTTACCTGCCGTGGTTTGCCAGGCGGGGGTGAGGTTTGAATAGAAAATGTAGGTAAAGAAAATGCCTCGTGCCACTTATAGCGTGTATGTGATCGAACTGTCCAAAAAGGTATTCACCGAGAGCAGGAAATTTAGAGAGGCGAATCCACAATTTAATGGAGTATTAGAATGCCTCTATGTGGGCATGACGAGCAAGACGCCAAAAGAACGGTTTGAACAGCATAGGTCGGGCGCCAGAAGTAGGAAGGGACATAAACTATCCTCCAACATCGTACGAAAATATGGCAAGTACCTGCGTCCGAGTCTTTACAACCATTTGCCCTTGATGACGCGTGCTGAAGCGTTGAAGATGGAAGAACAGCTGGCTTTGGAACTGAGAAGAGAGCGCTATGCGGTGTGGTTTAACTAATTGAATTGCCGCTGTTAGATGTTCAGCCAGTAGGTCAACTTAAAGACAATAGCCCTGTTTCTTGCTTTTAGAAAAATAGGTGAGGTGAAATAGTTGTCGGTATACACTAAAAAGAAATCTGATACCGGCTTATATCTCCATTGCAATCTTGCATTGAGGTTGATGTTTTCGATTTGGTTGTTGTATTGCACAAGCGTGGTAAAGAATAAACTTCTGGTAAAGGTGAAGTCAAACCTTGGCCCAATCAGAAATAGATCAGCATCGTTGAGGCCTTCAGGCATTCGCAGCTTATTGTAATTGTAATCTAATGAGAAATTAAAGATGGGTCTTATCCTATAGTTGAGATCTCCATTGAGGCTGAAGATATTGCCGCTAAAGAATTCTCCGGCAGAACCATTGAAGTTGAAGAAAAATGATTTCCTGTTATTGGAACTAAATCGCCACCTGACACTTCTATAAACATAGTCGGTGCCGGCCAGTAAGAAATTATCATTGTCTTCTCTGGCCGGGTCAAAGTCGTTTAATAGGTAGGTATAGTCAATGTTGGCTTCTACACTAAATCGGGATAGGTCGATAAAATTTAATTCATAGCCTACGTTAAAATTTTGATCCGTGGGAGCCTTTTCATCATTCCAAATGTGTTCGTATTCCGCTGACGGTCCATGGCTGCTAAGTGGTCCTCCTTTTGGATAGAAGTTCCATTGAAAGCGCGAAAAGGAGCGCTTGTAATCTAACCGGGGGACAAAACCAACTTCTGCCGTGAAGTCCTTACCCACCTGGTGATAGACGCTGAAGATGCTAAAATCTCTGGTGCGGTAGTTCATCTGGATACCACTGTTAAACTCCTGCTCAAGGGTATCTGCCTCGGTGGCCGACTGATGGTAGTATGCAGTAGTGCGGAATTTTCCGTTGCGAGAGCGATAAGTGAATTCGGAACCCGCTACTCTGTTGTAATGGCCGAGATCTACATCGTATTCCTTGTTCGTGTCGTTGAAGATCGCTTGCTTGTTGACAAGAAAAGCGGAGACGTTTGAGTTGGAAAACAGTTTTCGTTGTACTACCGCCATGCCATAATTGAATGAGGGTAGTCCATTTTTTTCATCTGCAGCTGCCTGCATGTTGAGTAGTCCCACGCGCCAGTTTTCATCGATCTTACCGCTAAGCCGAGCACCTGCGAGAATTTGGTTTTGGATGTTTTGCCCTGTGGCGGTGTCCTGTGTGATTCCAATCCTTCGCGAGAAGAAGGGGCGCGCCCTACGGTCTCCAAAGTCAGAAAACAGATCACTGTTCTCAAGAAAAAATTGACGTCTTTCTGGAAAGAAAAGTTCAAAACGTGTGATGTTGGTTTGTTGGCGGTCCACTTCTACCTGAGAGAAATCCGGGTTTATAGTAAGGTCGAGGTTAAGTCCGGGCGTCACGCCAATTTTTGCATCACCTCCTACCTGCAGGTTGTTTTCAGTTGGAGTGCCTTCTTCAAAATCTGTAGTGGAGCCCCCAGCAATGTACGGGATCACAGAAATATTCGGCCCTGGTTTACCCAGTGGTTCTTCAAAGATCAATTCACCATCAAAAGCTAGTGAGCTCATGGAAAACCCCTGTGGGATAGCGGTCCAGTTGATACGCTCATTGGCGTTGCCATCCAGGCGCGAAATTTGAAGCCCCCACTTTGTGGTTCCTTCTTTATATCGCAATGTCTTAAATGGTATGGCCATTTCCGCAATCCAGTATTCTGGATTGACTTTAACTTCCGAGAACCATTTGTTATCCCAGGAAGTATCAACCCTGTCATTTCCTCCATCAGAGATGGTGCCCTCACGTTGAGCCCCAGCTGGGTTCACAGCAAAATTAATGGCGTTGTTGTTGTCATAGAAGGTGTCAAAGTTGACGTGAAAACCGTCAATCTCTGCCCCCTGAAAGTCTCTCCGCAGGGAGTTCACCAGGTATTTTTTGTCATTGTAGTTATACATCTTGGCGCCCACATACAAGAACTTGTCATCGTAGGTGATCTTTACTTCTGTGGTGGTTTTTGCAGGCGTTGAGTCAGCTGGCCAGATCTGCCAAAAGTCGACTGCCATTTCCGCATCTTGCCAGGATTCCTCATCAAGTACACCATCTAATTTGATGAGGTCGACAGCCTTCTTTGAGTGGAGGGTTTTGAGGGCGGGTCCCTGGGCATTGGCACTATAGACAGATAGGCCAACGAAAAGGAGAAGTAGTCCGGGTAATCGTTTCAAGTCGAAAAAATATTTGCGCAAAGGTGCAGAAATTTGAACCCGTCAGTACCGCATTTTATATTTTCGGTGATATGATGCTATGAGCCTGCAGTAGCTTGCCAGGCTTTACCTTTCATCACTTTTTAGCAACGCTATTTGCTCAAGTACCTTGTCCAACACATGGAATAGCACGCGAAGTTGATTCTGTTGGGTAACAGCCAACGTTACGGAGAGGTTGTAGTCGGGAAAATATAGGGCTTCGGTTCCCCAGAATCCACTGTGCTCGTAAGCTCTCAGCTCCTTGATAGTGCGCGTATACAACCCCATGCGATAGTCGTTGAAAGGTTCATTGGGAACTTTGCTTTTCACCATGGCGATCATAGTGTCTAAAGTGGCGGGATTATCAAATATGTTTCTGGCGAACAGTTGATCGAAGAAAACCGCCAGGTCGCCCGTGGTGGAAACGATGCCTCCACCTCCGTTGATGTCCAGGGTGGGATTGAAATCGTAGGTATCAAAGCTATCTAAATACTGATGTGCCCTCGGCTTAACATCTGCAGGTGGTTGCTCCCGCAGTTCCCACCATGTCGCATTCATTCCCAGCTTCTCGTAGGCAATTGCTTCATGGGCAGCTTCTGCTAGACTTTTGCCTGTCACTTTTTCGATGACCTCTCCAAGGAGAATGTATCCCGTGTCGGAATAGGAGAAAAGTTCTCCTGGCGCACCATAGGCATCACCCCAATCAACAGCACCTTGAATTTGTTCGGTGCGTGTCCACTCTTTCTGTGGGTCAGCTGCAATGGCTTCGAAGAACTGATCGCTTTGGGCGTGATCAAAAATGCCGCTGGTGTGTGTGAGCAGATGCCGAATGGTGATACTGTCAACCTTGTATCCACCGCCTTTGAGAATCTTCAGATGTTCGTCCGAAACATATTTCGTCATGGGGTCGTCCAGAGAGAGCAATCCCTTTTCCCACAATTTAAGTGCAGTTGCAGCTACAAAGGTCTTCGTGTTGCTGGCGATGCGAAGAGATTGGTCTGGAAGCAGAGGTTCTTTTGAAACGGTGTCGATCACTCCCGCTGCGCCACTCCAACTGATATTATAGTCTGGTGCTTCTATGTGAATGAGAATACCGGGAAGCGCCTGGTTGTGCTCGATGATACTGTCGAGGGTCACCTGCACAGCATCACTAATCTGGGCGTTGGGGTTTTCTTTTTTGGTAGGAGTGCTGCATGACAGTAGGATTGTACTGCCAAACACCAGGGTCAATCGAAGCAGGGTATGTGTCATGCCAGGCTTAGTTTCTGTAAAAAAAACGAAACTAATAACCCTTCGAGTTTAATGAAAGAAGATTCTCGATTGAAATTAGGCTGCAGCCGCAATCAGCAGCATCACTCCGAAAGAAAGCGTCATTACCACCGTAAATAGTAAATTCTTTTGGAACCTGTTTGTCACTTCTGGGTAGTAGTAGTCTGTATGCATGGCGTTGTCGTTTAAATGATAGGTTAAAATTGCCCGTTTTAGACTCCTTGATCAATCCGGATTTTTGGCAGTTGACATCCGGAATTTTACGGAGGATGGTTCGGAAGTTGAAAAAAGTGAAGCCCCGATAATTCGGGGCTTCAACAGTCACTGCCGGGGAGTTTCCATAGTTAAGGGAAATATTATAAGATAGATAAGGATTGGGTACAGACTTGGGGACCCCTTGCCAACCTTGGTTTACACCGCTTGCCAAGGCCTAGTTTAACTCAATTGACACTCCAAAGGAAATGCGAAAACCTGACCAATCTAATGTAACCGCTTCTCCGGAATTATCGAGAAGGTAGAGATCGCTGTTGCTGACTAACCTCTGTTTGCCCTTGTCCACATTGACATTATATCCCGCAGTAAGATTGGCACTTAACCTTTGCGCAAAGCGCTTAGAAACCATAATGCCAGGCTCTAAAAAAAGATTAACCGAGCGAAATGCTGTGTTATCAGAATCCTTGCTACCATTTAGTTCAACCATAATATCAAGATCGTAACGTCCGGAAGTAACTCCCGTTTTACATACAAAGAAAAAAGGTAGATTTTCATTTAAGTTTAAAAGCACCGCAGTTTGAATTGCAGTCGACCAAGATGTGACAGTTTGGTTGCTCTCTATCGCGCCAGAAAAATCACGGTAGCTCATCCTTCCGCCTGTAGAAGTGAATCCAACTACGCCTCCAATCCTGAGCCATCGGGACACATCCGTTGTAATCGCAAAATCGTAAGACCAGAAAACTGGAAATGATGTGATAACTTTGGCATCGACCGGAAATTGAATTTTGAGTTCTGCTTGATGGTTCTTCATGTCACTCATCTTGAAGCTAGCCAGCCCGCCATTGAATGATATTTGTGGCTGCGCTAAGCATAGACTTGGAATAATAAGCAAAACTAGAGGAGCAAGAACTCTCATCAATAAAGCTTGATAAAATGATCCTCGTATACTAGGAAGCCGTTAACTAAATAGAATTTATTGTGTGCAGATCTAGCTGAGACTTGAACACTCTTAGCTTTGCCAGTTTCGATATGGACTGCATAGATAGGATCTGTGGATAATACACTTCTTGTCCATAGCATGTTTTTTGTTTGGCTGTCATAGGAGCCGAACCATCGGTAGAAAGGTTTAGGAGGTTCTAGCGTTCTAATAAATTCGAAGGTATCGCTGGCATAAAAATTTATTCTATCTCCGTCTGCAAACATCATTTCGCTACTATTGTCCTGTCGAAATCCCAGAAATGCGCCTGGTCCTGCAAATGACCCCACAAGTTCTGAGCTGCCACCATTGATTTTGAAAACGCGATCATTGTCTGCCCGGATATACTTGCCATCTTCGGAAATGGAAGCACTCAACTTTACGGTATTACTACTTTCAGTGTAGACGTTAATGTTCGTGGCTGGATCAAAAGCACGCGTGACATAAAGTGGTGGAATATTTGCGGACGGCAATGGTGGTCGATCGTAGTCCAGGCATATTAGTCCATTTCCGGCAACTGAGTAGGTTGAAATACTGGACCCCAAATAAAAGTAGTCGTAGGTCACCTCAGCGTTGGTTGCAAGTTGTAGTCTGTAGATGTTATCATCAGAATAATTATTGGAGGTAGAGAAGACGTAGTTTCCAGGGAAAGGTGAAAGCCAATTGGAACCTTTCAATATCGCTAGGGTTGCTAAAGGTTCGAATTTGTCATTAAGTTGCAATAGAGAATTCTCTGTATCAAGTGCAATAAGGCTATTTAAGTAACTATTAAAGGTAATTTTTCCAGCAAGTGAAAACGTTATGGGAGTACCCAATTGAAAACTATGCCAGTGCCACGGCTCATTGAGAGCTTTTAACTTCGATTGCAGATGGAAGCCAACTGAAGATTCAGCGCCAAAAGCGGCCATTGACAATTTATCAGAGTGGGTCGAGGTGCTTGCATTTGGGAGTGAAATGATTTCCTTGCCTGTTTCAAAATTAATTTTGTACCCCTCAAAAGGGCCATAAAATGGAGTGGGTTCCCAATCGAAAGTAAATGTTGAATCTTTTGGATCAAATGAAAAACGAAGATCAAGAGGGTCTATGCGGCTGATCGGGGGTGATGTTGCACGGCCCGTCTCGC
Source organism: Cyclobacteriaceae bacterium (assembly GCA_040216915.1). GTDB lineage: Bacteria > Bacteroidota > Bacteroidia > Cytophagales > Cyclobacteriaceae > ELB16-189. The sequence continues at coordinate 185,826 of JAVJOD010000006.1, read as the reverse complement.
TCACGATCGAAATTGAATATTCGATAGGAAAATTGTAACCGCCAACATAACTTTCGTCCCTCCAAACAGTAGCTTGTCTCTCGTTGAGTTGGAATGTATTAGTTACCCCATTGGGTAACTTCCTATTTACTTCATAAAATTCAAAGTTTGGCTTCTTGTAAGCTGACCATTCTAATGTTAGAAATCCATCGACAATTTCAAGATTTACTGTTGGTGGTAAGGGGGGGCTTAAATCGACTCGAAGAAACCAAGTTAAGGAAATGTCAAATTTCTCTTCACCCAGTGCGTCAGCAAGACTGCCGGAGCCTGACGTCAATGTTAGATCAAGTCTTAAAGGAAATATACCATCAATCAAGTTGTGTTTTGATATTGCGAATTGAGTGGTCGAGCCACTCGCGATTACATTCCAAGTATTGTCAGCGGTATTAAGATATACTGTTGCTGATTCGAGTCTTCCGTGTTCACCAGTCAATGAGAAAAAAAATGAGGTGTTGCCAAAAAAATCAATGGTATCCCCAGGATTATAGCTTGATAAATCAATAGGGCGGATTATAGCACTGGCTCTTTTTGGATCAGGTATCTTGAGCTCCCTAAAATATTCCTCATCAGACTCGAAGGCACATCTGAAAAGTAGAATACTAACCAATGCTAAAAAGAAGACAGAGGTATTTGAGTGGCAAAAGATCATGTGAACGTTGCGAAATATACCATTTTTCCTAGATTAAAATAATCTGTTCGAGCAGCAGGCAAGGATTACCAAAAACCAGGTTCCCAACCTTAGGAACTTTCTGCCACCTCTGGTACTAGCGCAGGTTGAGCACCTCATCGCTAGAACCATTACCGTTGGCAGGATTTTGCCATGGTGGAACAGCTCAATTGATTTCATGAGGCTTGAATATGCCGTGTGATTTAATTGCTCAAATCGAGGTAAATAAAGAAGCCCCGATAATTCGGGGCTTCAACAGTCACTGCAAGGTGAGGTTCCTCAACTTTTATGCGTGCAGTGCCATGGCTATCCAGGTATCAAGTCAAACACATAGGTTCCGTCCACACCTTTTACTCTTCCGCCATCACCGAGCCCTGTGACATTGAATGTGAGCTTGAGTGAAGTAGTGCTCACCGATACGGTGATTTGCACACCATCATTCCTATCGACCAGTGTGCCGGCTTCATTGGCAAACGACCAGGAGCCAGAGGCAGGCCATGCAGAAGGCAACGCGTTGACGGTAGTGTAAGTAAAATCACCAACTGTAAGTTTGAATCCTGCGAACTGATCGGTGACATCAAGTCCGTCTTTGGTCACAGTGCCCAGCGTCCAAGAAAGCCCGTTGTTAATGAGCAACGTTTTTTGCTCCTCTTGTGGAGTTTGGGGTGTGGGGTCATCGCTCTCGCTCTTCTTACAGCTGCTTATGAAAGCCAAACAAACGATGAGTATGATAGATATATATTGATATTTCATGTGTTTATTTTTTAAGGATTTTGGTTTGAGAGATACCTGCTTCATTGGACAGTTTGAGAATGTACATGCCTACAGGTAGTGTAGATACATCTACCTGAATAACGTCACTCGATTTGCTCTCTCGAGTGGTTACGACTCGGCCTTGCACATCTTGCAGACTCAATTGATTATTTGATCCATTGGGAACTACCACGAGGGTGCGATCAACAGGATTTGGGTAAAACTTAAATTGAGGTCCTCGCTGCTCGGGAACACTGGTAATCAAAATAATTTCAAAGGATTGCTCTACCGGAATAGCGGGCTTGAAATCATCATCGCCAGGCTGTACAGCTTTCACTGTCACGTTTCCGAGATCAGTAAATGTCAATTGATTACCCACTAGTGATGCCGGGCCACTCACCACTTCAAAATCTACTGGCAGGCCTGAACTTGAAGTAGCGGACAAGGTAAGGGTGCCGAGCTCAAGAAACTGATTTGCAATTGGATTGAAAGTAATTTCATTATCCGCTCTGCAGTCTGTGCTGAAACTTGTCTGGGGGTCGATATCCGCAAAGTTAGCTTCAGCATAGGCCACATCATCAACGGTAATACAAGTAAGATTTGGATTGTTCCTTAGATCAAGTGTTTCAATAATCCCATTGTTGCCATTAGCGACATTAACACTATTGAGGAGTGGATTATCATAAGCTTCAAGATAAACAAGTGAAATGTTGGCGGTGAGATCAAGGCTTGTCAACAAGGGACTGTTATAAATGCCCAAATCTTCTAAATCTAGATTATTAGAGACATCAATTGACGTTAATTGATTACTACTTGCACCGATATAATATACCGCAGTTAATGAAGTTACGTCTATTGACGTCAAAAGATTGTCGGTAAAGTCTAAATTGTTTAGTTCAGTAAGGCCGCTCACATTTAGGGAATTCAATAAGTTACTTCTACAGTTGATGTTTGTCAATGCGGTATTGCTTGACAGGTCTAAGGTTATTAACGCATTCCCAAAGCAATCAAGCGAAGTCATGTTTACAAAAGCTTCTATACCTGTCAGGTCAGCTATAGAAAGTTCTCTTATGATTAGTCCTCCGGTTAGTGCCTCCGCCTCCTCAAATGAAATTTCTCCATCATCTACAGTGTTGATAGCACTTGCAAGCAGATAGGCCTTGAAATTGGCATCCGGTATGTGCACCGAATTGCAAAGGCCGCTGAAACTCGTTTGAGGATCAATGTCTGTAAAATTGGCTTCAGCAAATGCAACGTTGTCCACGGTGATACAGGTTAGTTCAAAATTACCTCGGGCATCAAAAGTGGTGATGGCAGCGTTATTTCCATTTTTGATATTCAGCGACTGCAAACTGTTGTTGTTAATGAAAAGTTTCTCCAACAGAGTGTTCGGTGAAAGATCAAGTGACGTCAGCGCATTGTCCATCAAACGCACATCAGTAAGGCCCGTGTTTGCGCTCAAATCGATGCTGGTTAGCTGATTTCCTCCAAGAAACAGAATGGTCATGGCGGTGCTGCTACTCATGGTAATGGATGCGAGATCGTTATTCTGAGCATAGAGCCAGTTGATGTTGGTGAGTGGGCTTAAATCCAGTGAGGTTAGATTATTACTTTGGACATTCAATACTCGGATGGTACCGTTGCTGGTTAAATCAATGGAGCTGAGCTCATTGCCAACCAACGTCAGATTATCCAACTTGACCATATCAGATAAGTCTATTGAGGTGAGCTGATTGTTGGTCAGGTTGAGGTTGGTAACTTTTGTGAGCCCGGTGAGATTAACCGTAGTAATATCATTGTTATAAGCGCTCACTTGTTGTAAAAGCGAATTATTGCTTAAATCCAGAGAGGTAAGCTGATTTCCGTTAATCTGAAGGTTCAATAATTCATCATTTGAACTAAGATCCAATGAAGTGAGATCGTTGTTTTCGAGGAACAGCAACTTGAGACTGGTGTTATGGGATATATCCAACGAAGTGATATTATTATTTGACAAGCCTAGGTTCGTTAGCGCAATGAGCGCGGACACATCGACAGATGTGAGATTATTGCCCAGTGCAGTAAGCTGCGTGATATTGGCGAAGTATTCAACTCCTGTAAGGTCATTGATGCCTTTATTTGGGACATTGAGATGTCCGGTTAGTGCTGCAGCCTCACCTATTTGAATTTCATCATCATCGTTGGTATCGATCACCGGGGTATGGGCTAGCAAAGCTGCTTTGAAATTGGCATCGGGTATATTCACCACTTGGCTCATTTTTAATACAAATGCATCCGCGAGACCTGCACTACTTAGATTAAACAATCCGGCAGTAGGATCGAAATCAAAACTGCCATTAAAAAACCCCGTGGTGTAAATGTTGTAGTCTGCATCCACCGATATACCATATCCTCTATCTCTCAAAGTACTTCCTAATTTGAAGGCCGCAGCAAATGAGCCATCAGATTTAAGCTTAGAAACATAGATATCAAATTCAGCACCAGATGCACTTAGGTTGTGAAAGTCCACACCTGGGTCAAAGTCAACTTGGCCACCGAACTGACCTGTGGAGTAGATATTCCCGACTGCATCTACTGTGATATCGTACCCTATGTTATTTCCAGGTCCTGGTAGGGCCGTAGCCCAGATAAAATTGCCATTCACATCTAGCTTGGATACGAAAATATCCATCACCCCACTCGAGGTGATTTCAAATACCCCTGCTCCTGGATCAAAGTCTGCTGATCCCCTGAAAAATCCTGTAGTAACGACATTGCCATTATGGTCTACTGCAATGGCATTGGCTACATCATCATCCTGACCAATTGCATTGGTGGTCCCACCAAAATTCTTTGCCCAGATATATTCTCCATCGCTATTCCATTTAGTGATAAACGCATCCGTGCCACCAGTAGAAGTCAAACTTGCTGTATTTGCCCCTGGATCAAAGTCAACCGTGCCGTAATGAGTGCCTGATATGTAAACATTGTTGCTGGCGTCCAAAGCAATTCCATAACTGGTAACTAAACTATTTGTAGTAATTATTTTAACCCAATTCAGGGCTCCCGCAGAACTTACCTTCATAACGAAGCTATCTCCACTAGCCTGAGCGGTTTCTTCAAGTGCTGCACCTTCAGGTCTGAAATTAACAGTGCCGGTGAAATTTCCAGCAACGTAGGCATTGCCAGAGGCATCAACCTCTAAATTCTGAGTAATAATATTACTACTTCCGGTTACATGTTTGACCCATTGAAATACACCACTTCCATTAAGTTTTACTACAAATCCATCAAGACTTGTTCCATTAGCAATGAGTTCATTTGTGCCTGCCCCCGGATTAAAATCAACTGTATTTCTGAACGACCCTGCCAAATAAACATTACCAGAGGGGTCGGTTTTTACTGTGGGCTTAGCTCCCTCAATTCCAGTACTGCCAAATTGGACGGCCCACTGGTAAACACCCGAAGCATTAACTTTAGAAATAAAAAAGTCAGTTTGACCATTCGAAGTCAGTTGATTAATACCAGCTCCGGGATTGAAATCGGCAGTGCCTTTGAAAGTCCCAGCTGTGTAAACATTTCCTGATGCATCTGTGGTTATGGACCAACCTTCGTCAGCATCGGTTCCGCCTAACTTGGCAGCCCATTCGAAATTTTGCGCCATCAGCCACCCGCTCCCGAGCAGCCACAGCATGAGAACTGAAATTGTGTGTTTTAAATTTTTCATCGCATAAAAGTTTTTGATTATGCAATGAAAGTGGTTGATACCACAAGAAATTTGCCTGACCTTATGGGTTAGTTTTTAATAAATAATTCGTAATGAATTGATAATCAACTTGTTTTAAGCATCAGTTGGAATGCTTCTTTTCTATTACCTACCCCCATTTTTGCATAGGTATTTCGAAGATGAAACTTGACCGTGCTTACCGAGATGAACAATTTGTCGGCAATGTCGGTGTTGGTTTTGCCTTCCAGACTCAATCTTAGGGCTTCGAATTCTCGCTCTGTCAGTTTCGTGTTTAATTTTTCGTTCAATTCGTTGAATTCTAGTGCTACTGCCAATTCAGCCGGGCTGGCATGCAACTCCATAAAGCGCTTTTTAAGGGCCTCTATCTGTAACTCCTGGGCTTCCTTTTCTGCTTTTTGCTTTTTATGGCGCAATGTGAAGAACACGAGGAGCAAGGTGATGGTCAAGGAACCTCCAATGGCCATGGCAATATTTGCATTCCTGGAGGAGGCCAGATTGGCAGTTTTCAACTCGTTCTCCAATGAGAGTTTTTCAATCTCAGCTTCCTTCTTTTCAGTTTCATATTTTGTCTCCAGCTCCGCTATTCTGGCTTTAACGTCAGCACTTGAAATTGAATCCTGGAGGTCATAATAATTGTTTCTGAACCCTAATGCTTTTTCAAATTGGCCTCGTTTAAGTGCCACTTCATAAAGCAAGTCATACCCGCTCTTTCTGTGGTTGGCCATGCCATTGTCTTTGGTGGCAGCAATAGTATGAATGCCAATTTCTTCTGCCGCAGCCAGGTTGTTCATTTGCAAGTGTGTCTGACCAATGGAGAGTGACGTGTGGATTACTTCTTCCATATTGGCAATGGCTGTAGCAAGACGATTTGCCTGCGTGTAGTTACTTAGTGCCTTGTTCCAATTTTGTACCTTCTCATAAACCAATCCCAACGTATTCTTAACATACAGAAGGGTAGTGGTATCATTTAGATTTGTGAGTATGTCGTTGGATTGATTCAGGTGCATCAAACATTGGTCAAGATTGTCGGTTGCCTGGTATGTAATGGCAAGCCTCAAATGATTATAGGCTATACCTGACGAATCGTTGAGTTGATTGGATATATCTAGTGCGCTTTGGCTGTGTCTTAACGCGCTTTCAAAATCGCCCAAATCATAAAATATTCCGCCCGCATTGCCCAGAATCTTTCTGACTGCCACGAGGTACTTTGGATCATCTCTATTCTCACCGATGGCCAGGCCTTTTTGAAACGCGTCCAGGGCTTCTTCGTATCGACTCAAGCCCATAAGCACGAGCCCTTTGGTGTTGTAGATTTTGATCAAAAGTAAGTCGTCAGACTTTTCTAGACTTAGTGCTTCGGCTTGATCTAAATAGTAGAATGATGAATCTGCATTGCCCAACTGGCCGTGAGCTATTCCGCTGGCCACCAAGTATTCCAATTTTAGTGAATCACTAGCCTTTTCTGCCGAGGCGGAGATCCGATTGAGAATTTTGAGACTCTCCTGCGGGTTTTGTGCGGCAAAGGCTTGAGATAGTGCAGTTGCAATTTTTTCGGAAACGACTTTATCTTCTTGTGCCAGACTGTTGAAGGAGGCACAAGTGATAACCAGGAGTACAAGATAACGGCCCATAGACGGAGACTGACAAACGTACAATTTAAGATTTGGCGTGGGTATATTTTATTTTCGGTCGAGATTAATTCTTGGAGTGGGCTTATATTTATTGATTATAACCCTTAGAAAATGGAAAAGCGCTTACTGTTGTTGTTTGGATTCCTAATACTTTTTGGGCAGGCAAACTGCCAGATCACCCCCGATGCCGAGCAGGCCATCGAACATATAAAGCCCAGTCACATCAAAGCAGATATGACCTACCTGGCGGATGACCTCTTGAGGGGTCGAGAGCCAGGGACAATTGGGTTTGAGCTGGCTTCGAAGTACGTGGAGGCGCAGTTCCTCAGCATAGGACTACTGCCGGGAGTGGATGGAAAAACTTATCGCCAACCCGTGACCTTGAAAAACGGTGTGGTAGACAAATCTAAGAGTAGCATGAGTTTGATGATGAAGGGCAAAGAAGTGCCCCTGGTGTATGACGTGGATTTTATGCTGCAGCCCAACCTGGTGAATGATATTTCGGAAGTGTCAGGAGCGTTGGTGTTTGTGGGCTTTGGCGTGCATGCGCCCGAGCTAAACTATGACGACTACGAAAAGATAGATGTGAAAGGAAAGATTGTGGTGTACTTCAATCAAGCACCTGAATCATTCCCATCCAATGAGCGGGCATTTTTCAGTTCCGGTTCAGTCAAGTATGAGGAAGCCATCAAACGTGGTGCTATTGGCGCCATTTCTATGCAATTGCCAGGAGATCAAAGAAGGCCGTGGGAAGCTTCAGTCAATCGCTCTTCACATGGCACCTCGCGGTGGGCCAATCAGCAAGGAAAGGCTCAAAATACTTACGAAGAGCTTAAGGTTACCGCCACTTTCAATCCTGCAAGTGCAGAGAAGTTGTTTGCCAACACCAACAAGAAGTTGGATGCGGTGATCGAGAGCATCAAAGCCAACAAGCCACAATCCTTTGCGCTGGGACTTGAGGCTAAGATGAAGGTGACCACCCATACGACTTCAGTGGAGAGTTCAAATCTGGTGGGGCTCATCCCCGGAAGTGATCCCATCCTAAAAAATGAGTACGTGGTGTACACCGCCCACGTAGATCACGTAGGAGTGGGTGTCCCTATGAAAGGCGACTCTATATATAATGGTGCACATGATAATGCCTCAGGCACATCTATTGTGTTAGAAATTGCGCGTACGTATATGAAATTGCAAGAGCCGACCAAAAGATCTATCCTGTTCACCGTAGTGACCGCAGAGGAATCTGGACTGTTGGGTTCTGATTTTTATGCCAGCAACCCTACTATTCCCAAAGAAAGCATTGTTGCCAATCTCACATTGGACATGCCTTTCTTCTTTCACCCCGTGTTAGATATTGTGCCTTACGGGGCACAGCATTCCAGTCTGTCAAAGCCATTGGGGGAGACTGCTAAGTATTTGAATATTGGCATCGGACCGGATCCCTTCCCTGAGCAAGTTATTTTCATACGCAGTGATCACTTCAGTTTTATTCGACAGGGAATTCCTGCTTTGTTCATCAAGAGTGGTTTCAAAACCGTACCTGAAGACAAAGTTGATCGCAGTGTATCTGATGTGGCTTGGCGCAGCACGAATTATCACAAGCCCAATGATGACATGAATCAAGACTTTGACTTTGGTGGTGCAGCCACCCATGTGAAAATCAATTTTCTGACAGGTTATCAAGTGGCCAATGATCCCCAACGACCTACCTGGAATAAGGGAGACTTTTTTGGTTCAAAATTTGGACAGCAACCTGTGAAGATTGAAAAGAGATGAAGTGGATACTGGATGCTAGTACCTAGCACCATTATAAAATCTAATGAGTCTATAACTTCTTCACCTTAATATTTCGAAACCAGGTTAGACCACCATGGTCTTGTAAGCCGATGTAACCTGTCTTGTACTTGCCGTAGTCAGGATAGTCTTTCCACTTACCAGCTAATTTTCGCGCTTCCCAATCTTCCGACCATGGCACAAAAGAGGTTGTCATTTTTCCATTGAGCCAGTACTCTACTTTTTCCGGAGTAAATAGGATTCTACTTTCATTCCATTCACCAGCGGGTTTCACAATTTTGTCATCGGCTGGATCGTACATTGCATAGTCAGCACCCACAGTTTGCCACTTCTCCAATGGATCGGGGTATCCAAGGTCATCAATCAATTGGTACTCCGGTCCGTTTTCATAAAAAGCCTGATACTGGTCTCCTTCTACTACATGATAGAGAAGTCCACTATTACCTCCTTCGGAAATTTTCCATTCGAGGACCAGTTCGAAATTTTCAAATTTTTCGGCAGCATAAATAATGTCTTCGCCTCCGAGCTCATCTCCGTGACCTGGCCCTTTTAGGGTGCCATCTTCTATTATCCACCCGACACTTAATGTGTCTCTATTGTAAATCTTCCAGCCCTCTGTGGAGGTGCCGTCAAAAAGTACAATCCATTCATCGGCATTGCTGCTTGAGGATGCTACATTTTCTTTTTTCCCAGCGCATGAAAAAAGTATACTGACTATAGTGATTGCAATGAGTTGTTTCATTCGAGTTTGCGATTAAGAAATGACCTCCATTTTTTCCGGGTCCCAATTGATATATTTTTTTCCGAAGTAGCTGTCGTTGCACAGCAGGGCCGGGGCAGCGGCTCTAAAACCAAATACAGGATCTTCAACAACGGCACCATTTGTTCTGATGGCATGGAAGAAGTTTGCAAAGTGATCATAGTGTGCACCCTTGTAACCACCCTCCGCGTTGTAAACAATTTCTTTTGGTCCAATCATCTTCTTGCGATCCGCATAGCCATTGGCGTTGGGTGCCATCTTTTGTTTTAAGAAAGGATCATCGTCATTGACGTTCGCGTTCTTTTGCACGGTGACGCGCTCCCACTCCACATTCATAGAACCTTCGCTTCCTACCAATCTTAAGTAGGTGGTGCCACTGGTGCCATCCACAAAATTACAACGCAAAGACAGGTTGAAACCCGGGTGTGCGTCACTATCCGGATATTGAAACATTCCTAATAGTACATCGGGTACTTCACGCTTGTCTTTCCAATAGCGCAAGCCACCCATGGCGGAGATTTGATTGGGCCCTTTGGAGTTTGTGATAAAGTGAAGACTTGAAAATAGATGCACAAACAAGTCGCCTGACATGGCAGTGCCGTAGTCCAGGTAGTTTCTCCATCTAAAGAAACGCATGGCATCGAAAGGACGATCAACAGTATTCGAAATGTATCTTTTCCAGTCTACTGTAGTTGGGGAGGCGTCCTCTGGTATGTGGTATTGCCATGCCCCTTCCGGTGAATGCCTTGCCCAAAACCCTTCCGCATAGTTTAGATCTCCAATGGCGCCTTCAGCCAGAAGTTGTTTTGCTTTTTCATTGCCAAGCGATGACAACCCCTGACTGCCCACCTGAAAAACTTTTTTTGATTTCTGCCAGGCCTTGATCACTTCATGTCCTTCTTTTACGGAGTGCACCATTGGCTTTTCGCAATAGGCATGTTTGCCGGCATTGAGTGCATCAATGCTTATTTGTTTGTGCCAATGATCAGGAGTGCCGATGATTACCGCATCTACATCGCTGCGCTTTAGAATATCTTTATAGTCGCGGGTGGTGAACAAATTACCACCCCATTTCTTCTTAGCCTTTTCCAGATTGCCATCGTAAAGATCACAGACACCTATCATTTCAATATTCTCGTGACTCAATGCAGTCATGGCATCTTCGGTGCCCATGCCGCCTGCCCCAATGAGCGCGATTCGAATTTTTGAAAGTTCAGGGGAGGTAGAGACCCGCTTGAGATAAGTGATGTTCTTGGTTTCGCTTGCCAAAGCCGCGGAGGAGACAAGCGCACCCGCACTTGCTAACCCAACTTTTTTGATGAAAGATCTGCGGTTGCTTTTCATGTAGTCTGGTGTTCAGTGAACTGCTAATATATGGAAGCTGGATAAATTCACTGCAATGGAGGTGCTTAATAAGCACAATTGGTGGAAGTACTTGGAGCACCAACAAGCGCGATTATACGTATAATCCACCGCAGGCTACAAATTAGAGACTTTTTTCTATCTTCATAGAATAGGGAAAGCCCAAAAATGACATAATCTTAATAACAGCAATTGCTGTTATTAAATTGTTATGCACAAGCGTGGCTGATAAGATTCATCACATAACAAAAAAATGAAGACCTTATTTGGACTCATGTTAACCAGTCTTCTGTGGACAGCATGCACAAACAGAGACCAAAAGATAGAATATGGTGACAATAACGGTAAGTACCTCACCATACTGGACACGGAAATTTACTATGAAGAATATGGACATGGAGTACCATTAATATTACTACAAGGAGGAATGGGCAGCATTCATGACTTTGCAAAATGCATCCCCGAACTTTCAAAACATTATTGGATAATCGCTCCGGATAGTCCAGGCCAAGGTAGATCAGGTTTAGCCGACAGTATGAGTTATGAACTTATGGCGGACTATATCTCTAAAATGATTGATATATTAAAATTGGACAGTGCCTATGTAATGGGATGGAGCGATGGAGGAAATACAGGATTGATACTAGGGAGCAACAGACCAGATAAAATAAAGAAAGTGTTGGCCTCTGGAGCAAACTATAAATTAAGCGGATATCCTTCAATATTAAATGATACCTCGGACTGGGAGAAGGAATTAAAAAGTCCGGAATTTGAAATCCAATACAAAGCCGGAATTAGAATATATGACAGCATTTCTCCAACTCCGCGTGATTTGAGGAAGATGCTTAAAGACATCAATAAAATGTGGCATAAGGAAATATATTTTTCACCGACTTTTCTAAAGGATATCAAGATTCCAGTTATGATAGTACTTGGTGATAGGGACGCGGTGACCCTGGAACATGGTATTGAGATGCATCGACTAATTAAGGACAGTCAACTTTGTATATTACCCAATACATCGCATGCTGTCTTTGACGAGAGAGCAGACCTCATTAATAAAATTGCTTTGGATTTTTTTTCTAAATAGATTGGTGCATGCCACGCCTTTGCATAACAATGTGCATGTGACCATAGCGGGGTTCAGTGTTGCATTGTAGTTTTCATTTCTTAATTTAGTTCACCCTCGTGGGACAGGTCGCAGCAGGTCGGCCTTGCCATTCCCTACGGTCATTTGGCAAGTCCTCCTAAACCCCGCTACGGCACCTGCACTCACGTTAACAATAATTGGTTCTGAGCAAAAAGTCGATTCACAATGCAAAACCTTAATCAAGACATAGAGAATCATTACCTACGAGAGAAACTTTATGAAGATATCATTAGTCGACTTATGGAACAGAACATTGACCTTAACAAAGTTCAACGATCCGATATTGCAGGCGCTGATGAGTTTCATGTACGAGGAGCAGAAGTATCGAGAGAACTTGCTAACTGCATAAATTTAAAGGGATTATCGGTATTAGATGTAGGTTGTGGTCTTGGTGGACCATGTCGAATGCTTGCTGACGAATATAATTGTCAGACTATTGGAATAGATCTTAGCCATGAATACATTAGGACCGCAAGGGAACTCTCAAAGCTGGTGGATCTGGATGATAAGACTTCTTTCATTCAGGGAGATGCAACAAGTCTGCCTTTTGATGATGAATCCTTTGACGTTATCTGGACTCAGCATGTTCAAATGAATATTCCTGATAAAGATAAGCTCTATTCTGAAATAAGTAGAGTGCTTAAATCAGGGGGACATTTCCTTTACTATGACATCTTTAAAGTAGGAATTGGAGAAGTTACTTACCCTATGCCTTGGGCAAGTACACCCGATATGAGTTTCCTTTTCAAAGAAACAGAGATGGATGCTTTGTTAACAGAACATGGCTTAACAAGATTGCAATCTAATGACCAGACCCAATCCGGAGTTGATTTCTTCAATGATCTGGCTGCCAAGATGGAAAAATTTGGATCTCCAAAAATTGGATTGAACGTTCTTATGGGTGAATCTACAAAATCGAAACTCATGAATCTTTTAGCACATTTAGAGAGAGGAGTGTTAGAGCTTAAAAGTGGAGTTTATATCAATTAACTATTGCCAACAAACACTAAAATGTCCCACAACCAATCTCCCATATGAAAGTACAAAATTCACTACTTCTTATCGTGGTTATTCTGTTCACCACTTCTTGTCAAGAGGCTAGTACCATTTTTCAGCAGGACGGGGAGGGCTGGTTTATTGGTGGTGATGCTGAGTGGGCATTTGATAATGATGAGTTGATAGGAACTGTTACTGATGGAGCAGGCTTTGTCATGACGGAGAAGACTTATAAAAACTTTGAGCTGGAGTTGGAGTTTTATCCCAGCGATTCCGTCAACTCTGGCGTGTTCGTTCGCTGCGAAGGACATGCCATTACTGCTACGGAATGCTACGAGATAAACATTTGGGATTCACGACCAGACCCTGAGTACCGGACAGGCGCTGTAGTGCTTAAGTCCGCACCAAAGGTTTATATAGAGACTACGGGCAAATGGAATGCGTATAAGATCAAATGCCAGGATGATCACATCGAGGTTTGGTTAAACGGAACGCTTACCGCTGATTTTAAAGACAACCAAATTGTAGAAGGATACATTGGGTTGCAAGCCTCAGGCACGGGCGAAATCAAGTTTCGTAATGTTCGAATCAAGCATCTTTAAAGCAACTTGTAGAGGGTGAGAAGGATTGTTGGTGCTCACTGCGTTCGGTTTTGTTTGGTCGTTTCAGAAACACTTGGATCTAAGGGTTCGCTTAGTGTTTGCATAGCAAGTCATTTTCGTTTCCACAAATCGATTTTCTACTCAATCCCCTTAGTTCTCTCATCCAATGGAGGTAAGAACTTTCGGGTATAAATTTCCTCTAAGGCTGGAATTCGGGGGAGCCCTTTTGACTTAACTAATAGGTTGATAGCCCTGGTCAATCGCTGATCATCCACATCACCGATGCCGATTTGTCGAGCTTCGGGATGAGCCATTTCATGTGCGAAAGTTACCTTCAATCGTTTCAACTCTGCAACTTTGTCCATTGCAGGGTCTTTTCGAGCCGATGCATATATACCCGCTTCGGGATCTTTAATTGTATCGATAAGCCCTCTGTTTATGGCCTTCACCAGGCCTGACACAACCTCAGGTTTTTCTCGCATAAAAGCGGGGGACACCATCAAGGCACTGCCATAGTAGTCGGTAAGTGTTTCATTGAAATTGATGAAGCGAATTTTGCTGAGGTCCATCTTTGATCTTTCAAACGCTGTGGTAATGGTGCTCACATATCCAAATAGACCATGTTGCTTACCAGACAGAAGCTGTTCGATATTTTCCTCCCAGCTTTTGGGTGAAGTGTTTATTTTAATACTCGAAGCATCGATATTATTCACCTCAGCGTAGGCTGGAAATATTTGTAAAGCAACATCCGAGGCATGACCCAAAAGTCGTTTTCCTTCCAGGTCTTTTATGGATTGGATGGGTCCATCTTTAGCCACTGCGATGGTTGACGGTGTGCTATTAAACATGACAAAGACTGCGATGGGCGCCTCGCCCGGTTTGCTATTGGCAGCGACCTCGATTAGTGAATTGATATCACCGTAGCCTATGTCAAAACCTTCAGGTACAATTCTGGGAGCGCAAGTGTAGGCACCGTTGCCCGGAGTAAAGTCTAAATTTATTTTTTCTTCCTTGAGATAACCCCGGACGGTGGCCAAGTGAAACCAGCTCTGAGCGCCTGAGTACCCTGAATTTAGCAGCATACGATATGGCATCACGGCTAGGGATGTGACGCGATCCTCAAGAGGCGGCAGGAAATCACGATTAAAAATTTCTTCCGGAGCTGGCGTTCGTGGCAATTTGTAGGTTTCACTAACCAAGGCGATGGCATCTTTTAGACGACTGCTGTCAGCATCTCCAATTCCTAGTCTTTTCCCGTCAGGATGTCCCATCTCTATCTGCATGGTTCCGAGTAGCCTCGTGTGGGCTGCTTCACGGTCAAGCGTGTTGTTGTGGTTGTATACAGACTCAATCGCGGATCGGGTGTCTGCGATCATATCGTGCAGTCCCTGATTGAAGGCCCTTACAATTTCCTTGATCAACTCTGGCTCGTCCCTTAACAGGGATTTGGATACCATGAGCGCATTTCCGAACAGCTCTGGAGTATAGTCTACGTATTCAATAAAACGCAACCGTCTTTCATGGTCAATGCCGGAGGTGGCAAGAGAAGCAATGATGGTATTCACAAATCCAAAAACACCTTGTGTTTTCCCATCTAGCATATCTTCCACATTGCCGCGCATGCTTTGATCATTAGGTGCAAAGGTGATGGATTTGGGGTCTATGCCGGCTCGCTTTGCAAAGGCCGGAAAGGCAAGAAAGGCAGCGTCCAGGGCATGTCCTCCAAGTGTACTTCCGGTGAGGTCTGCAGGGCCTTTGATGGGGCCATCTGCATCAACTGCAATGGTGAGCGGTGTCTGATTGAACACTATATATATAGCTACTGGTGCATTTTCAGGATCGTGAGCCGCAAGGTCAATGAGGGCATTGAGGTCACCGTATCCAAAGTCAAAACCTTCAGGGATTATTCTGGGCACGCTGGCAGCTGCACCTGAGCCTGCTGCGTATTCCATTTTTACACCGATGTCGTTCAGATACCCTTTATCACTCGACACGAAGAAGAATGCTTGTGGTCCGGAAATCCCGGAATTGAGAAGCAGTTTAAGTTCCTTGTCTTCTCTTACAAACGAGCATCGGGGCAACATTGAAATTGCACCAAGCGTACCCATGTTGATCAAAAACTTTCTTCTGGAATTAGTTATCACTTAATGGGTTTTTACGTGAGTCTTGCTTTACGCATTATCATTATATGAGAAATGTTGGTTCGTGTGCGTTTATTGAAATGTAGTTATTTTATTGGGGAATCTGAAGATCATTTCTTTAATAGAGGTGGGGAATAATTCCTTATATTCAGACTTCGACAAAATAATTAAAGGATTTAAATATGATGTTTCCTTACAGGAATTGCTGGTGTCTACTATATTTCTTCTTGCCATGTTTGGGATTATTTGCTCAAACGAATTCCTCTTCGCAATGGAAGGTTGATGACTACAACAACAAGCCACACCAGGCCAGCATAAGTGTAGATGAGGGAACCTGGATGAATGTCAGTATGAGCCCTGACGGTGCGCTAATTGTGTTTGACTTGCTTGGCGACATTTATACTATTCCAGCTGCCGGTGGAAAAGCCAGACCCTTAACTTCCGACATCGCGTGGCAGATGCAGCCCTCCTTCAGTCCAGATGGGCAGCATATCGTATTCATTTCAGATCAAGGTGGTGGAGAAAATATTTGGATTATGGATCGCAATGGAGCGAATCAACGTGCCATCTCCCACGAAACATTTCGAATGGTAAATTCCCCTGTATGGAGCGCAGACGGAAATCATATTGCAGTGAGAAAACATTTTACCGCCACCAGGTCATTGGGTGCCGGAGAACTTTGGTTGTATCCCTCTGCCGGAGGTGAGGGTATCCAACTTACCGAACGACCGAACCAACAGAAGGACATGGGAGAGCCAGCCTTTTCCCCTGATGGTCGGTATTTGTATTATTCTCAGGACGTGACACCTGGTGATTTTTTCGAATACTCGAAAGACAGCGAAAAAGGCATCTACGCTATTAAGCGACTAGACTTAGCATCTCGAGAAATTGAAGTTATAATTAGCGGCCGCGGTGGTGCAATTCGCCCAACGCCCTCACCTGATGGATCGAAGTTGGCCTATGTATCCAGGATTGACTTTCAGAGTGTGCTCTTTATCTATGATTTGCAAACTGGGGAGAAGGAAGTACTGTACAATAAATTGGATAGGGACAAGCAGGCTGCATGGGCAATCCACGGAGTATATCCCGCTATGTCGTGGACCTCAGATAGTCAGCATATCCTGTTTTGGGCCGGTGGAAGAATTAAGCAGATTAATATCGCTTCAAAGGAGGTGAAAGAAATAGTTTTTGAGGTGAATAGAGAAAAACGCGTCAATAAGACCCTGCGGTTTTCTAAAAATATTGATGCCGATAACTTTGATGTGAAGATGCTCAAAAATGTCGAGGTGTCACCAGATGGTAAACTCGCGATTTATGAAGCATTGGGATATATTTATACTCGCACATTACCAAAGGGAATACCCAAGCGACTTACCAATCAAGTTACTCACTTCGAATTTGATCCCAGCTTTTCGCGAGACGGCAAGAAGGTTGTGTTCAGCACGTGGCATGATAAAGACCAAGGCAATATACGGGTAGTAGTATTAAAAACTGGTGGGGGGAAGGACCTCTTGTCAGTGCCTGGCAAATATATAGAACCTTCTTTTTCACCAGATGGTGAGATAGTAGTATTCCGAAAATTCAAAGATGAAATTTTATTAGATCCCGGTTTCAACGTCACCACTGGTATTTTTCAGGTGCCTGTCAATGGCGGAACACCCAAACTGATTACCAAATATGGACGAGCTCCACACTTTGGTGCAAGCAATAACCGGATATACATACATCGTGATGGAGAAATGCCTGCATTGGCTGGTGTGGATCTTGACGGTAAAAATGACAGAACTATCTACGTAATAAAATATGCCACTGAGTTTAAGGTTTCTCCAAATGCTAACCATCTTGGTTTTGTTGAGCACTACAGAGTGAGGACCATTCCCTTTGAAGAGAAGGAGCAACCGACAGTTGTTAATGATGCTGCTTCTTTCCCTGACGTGCACACATTGTCAAAAAGGGCGGGGACCAACATTAGCTTCAGTGGATCTGGCGATTTGATCCATTGGAATCTTGGGCCCGAGCTATACAGTCACCCAATGGATGACCTGGAGAATGGAAATATTTTTCAAACAAATATCAGTTTTAAACAAGTGACTGAAAAACCCACCGGAACAATTGCTTTGGTGGGTGGGCAAGTGGTTACTATGGAAGGTGATGAAGTGATAGCCGATGGTGTTGTTTTGGTGGAGGGCAATCATATTAGGGCAGTTGGAAAAAGGGGGGAGGTAAGAATTCCAGACGGAACCAAAATTATTGATGTAAAAGGGAAATCTGTGATACCTGGCATCATAGACACCCATGCACATCAACCGCAAGGATCCAACGGCATTGTGCCTCAGCAAAATTGGAGTGCCTATGCCACGATGGCATTTGGGGTAACTACCATGTTCAATCCCAACACCTTCACCGCGGAGATCTTTGGGGCTGCTGAAATGCAAAAGGCAGGGCGAGTATTGTCTCCCAGAATTTTTTCAACTGGCATGTCCCTTTATGGTGCTTACGAACCTGGTCATACTGCTTTTGTAAATAATTTGGGAGACGCGCAGTTTCATATGGACCGACTAAAGGAAGTGGGTGCTTTCGCCATTAAAATGCATCACCACCCTAGACGGGAACAATATCAACAAATTATTAAGGCAGCTAGCGAGTATGAAATGATGGTGCTCTCCGAAGGTGGAGCATTACTACAGCAGGACCTTACAAAGATTGCGGATGGCGCATCTTCGATTGAGCATTCTGTTGCTCTGGCTGTGATCTACGAGGATGTATATCAGTTCTGGAGTCAGACGGAGGCTGCCTCTGTGCCGACCTTGGTGGTTTCCTTTGGTGGCATATCGGGTGAACACTATTGGTATGCCAAAACTGATGTGTGGAAACATCTGAGACTGAGTTTGTATGTTCCGCAAAACATCTTGGCTCCCAGAGCCATGAGACGTGAGCTTGCGCCTGATCACCACTACAACCATTTTAACGTTGTGAAAACCGCAAAAAGGATGAATGACCGTGGAATAATTTTGGGTATTGGTGGGCACGGTCAACGTGAAGGGCTGGCCGCGCATTGGGAAATGTGGATGATGGCTCAGGGCGGAATGACCCCTATGGAGGCACTGCGTACCGCCACCATTAATCCTGCAAAACACCTGGGTCTGGACGAAAATATTGGGTCTATTAAGACAGGAAAACTAGCGGACCTTGCCGTAATTGATGGAGATATCTTAAGTGATATTCGAAAGTCGGATCAGGTGAATTATGTGATGATTAACGGGCGACTTTTCGATGCCCAGTCGATGAATGAAGTGGGGAATGGTGAGCGTAGACGGCAACCTTTCTACTTTGAGTCATCTAAAGGGAACTGATCATATTTTAATTTTCTATGGTATCAGCTTCTAATGGCTCACAGGTGGTAGACCTTTCAGATATCAGATTTTATTAACACCTCGCCTAAACCTTTTTCCTATTTCGTTGTATTTTTGATATGGCATGGGAAGAATGAGGTTAGTGCTGATCATATTGTTATTACCGGGATTTTTGGCAGCTCAATCTGTCAAAGTGAAGGGCACGATTGGCGAAAATGGTAAGGGAGCCTTACCGCTGGCGCATATCAGCGTGCTACCAGACTCCATAACCACCGTATCTGATGCCCAGGGTCGATTTTCAACTGTTGTCACTCCTGGGCCCAAACGATTTGTATTTTCCTACACGGGATACAAGACGCTATTCAAAACTATTTCGATTGTTCGGGATACCACACTACAAATTGAGCTTCAGCCTGATGTCAATCAATTGGATGAAGTGGTAATCACCTCCGAGATGGATTTGAGAGCGGAATTGTTTGAGTCCACCCGCATGAGCACTAACGTGTTGCTTCCGGAGGAAGTGACGGCCATACCGGTCTTGGGGGGCGAAGCAGATCTCATCAAAGTATTGCAGCTGTTGCCGGGCACCGTTCGTGGGATCGAGGGGACTTCAGATTTGTTTGTTCGCGGTGGTGCAGCCGATCAGAACCTGGTACTTCTGGATGATGCTACAATCTACAATAACAGCCACTTGCTGGGTTTCGTTTCGGTCTTCAACCCCGATATTCTGGAATCTGTGGAGTCAATCAATGGAGGATTTCCCGCCAACACGGGAGGAAGGCTTTCGTCTATCCTCAATGTGAATACCAAATCAACTATCGCGGACCGAACTCACGTAGCGGGTAACATTGGGTTGATCTCTTCTCGTCTGCTTGTGGAGCAGCCTATCGTAAAAGATAAACTCGGAGTATGGGTTGCAGGTCGCAGGACGTATGTCGATCAAGTCATTCAGTTAGTCAACGAGGAGTTGCCCTACTTTTTCTACGATATGAATGCGAAGGTGATGTGGAAACCTTCTGCTAAGGATGATATCGCGTTCTCGTATTACCAGGGTGATGACGACTTAAATATTTTTAGAGACAGAAATAATGATGGGGACGGTTTTCTCACTTCGTTCAAGGCGGGCAACAACAATCAATCTATTCAGTGGAAGCGCCAACTCTCCAGTCGCTGGAATTCTTCCGTGAGTGCGCTTCGCACCAAGTACGATTACGATATTCTCAATGCTTTCCGCGACAGCGAGTTGAAGGCTTTTTCAGATATCGAAGACATAGGGGGTAAGGTGGAGTTGAGTTATGCCCCTGCGCAAAACAATTTTGTAAAATTCGGAGCGGAATACACCCATCACAAGGTGAGCCCCAGTGTGGTCAACAGCAGCGGTGCCTTTTCGGAATTTTTGGGTAACTCAACAGCTATTGGACGTGTATCCAATGAGCTGTCCGTGTTTGGTCAGTATGAATGGACACCAGCGGACCGTTGGCTTATCAACGCAGGTCTTCGCGCTTCCATGGCCTTCGTGCAAAACAAAACCTATTGGACACCCGAGCCTCGCCTCTCTGCACGATATGCCATTGACGATGACCAGGCCATCAAGTTCAGCTACTCGCGAATGGCGCAATACATGCATCGCATCTCCAACTCAGCGGCTACGTCACCCACAGATATTTGGTATCCGGTGACGGATTCCATTCGTCCGCAAAAGGCGCATCAATTCTCTGCCGGTTGGCAACGCAATTTTAGGAGAGAAGATTTTACGATCAGTCTCGAGGCGTACTACAAACCCATGACTGATTTGATTGGGTTGGAAGAAGGGACCAATCTATTTTTCAATAGTAATTTTCAATCCAGCCTCATACAGGGAAGAGGGAAAGCCTACGGTCTGGAGGTATTGTTGCGGAAGAACGCGGGCAAGTTTACCGGATGGATCAGTTATACCTTGTCAAGATCTATTCGGCAGTTCGACAACATCAACGGTGGTGCGTGGTTTCCCTCTCGCTATGACCGGAGACACAATGGCGCTTTGGTGGGGCAATATGCCATTACCCCCAGACTTTCTTTTTCTGCCGTGTGGGAGTTTATTTCCGGTTCGAGATTCACGCCCATCGTAGGACAGTATCAGGTGGTGGCGCCTTCGACTACGGGTGTGGACCTGGTGCCGGTATTCGCTCCGATCAACTCTGTGAAGCTGGCAGACTCGCATCGGTTGGATTTGGGAATAAAATACAAGAGCAGACCCAACACAAAGTTTAGGTACGAATGGTTTGCAGGGGTGTATAATGTCTATAACCGGGCAAACCCGGTGGCCATTACCGTGGAAACAGATGAAACAACAGGCGTGTTGAGTTATGAGCAGCCGGGTTTGATAGGGCTACTGCCCTTCATAAGTTACAGTTTTAAGTTTTAGAGATGAGAAGAATAGGCATATTGATAATTGTGATGAGTTCATTGATCGGCTGTCTGCCAGAGCCGCTGCCCGTCAACAATATTCCTGCTGTCGATTCGAAAATTGTAGTGTCATCACAGATGGTACCCGATCAATCGGTGGCTATTTTGCTGACCAGAAGTTTTGGCGCACTTGATGCAAGTGACGACAGCGACCCCGTGGATCTATTAAATCAAATCGCCATCAACGATGCATTGGTGGTGATTGAAGGGACGGGATTTGTGGATACACTAACACTTATCGACATTGGCGTGTATGGAAGTACAAACATTCCGTTTGTAGACGAAGGAACTTATACATTGTATGTGGACAGTCCCTCGATGGGTAAGGTAAGTGCAACCACACAGATTAAGACGGCCGTGCCATTCAATTCATTGGAGGCTTCGATAAAAGATACGGGCTTTGATACGCTGGCTACGGTGAACTATTCCTTGCAAGACATTCCGGGAAGAAACTATTACATGGTCACATTACAATATGTGACTGCTGAAGAACCGCCTGAGCCACAAGACTTCCTGAATCCAAACATCTTCATTCACCTGAAAGAAGATGAGCAGGAAAGTGATGGGGAGCATATCACAGATACTTTCAATGCCCTCTTCAGAAGAGATTTTATTCCTGGCGACACGGTGCTGATTCAATTGGCCAATGTGGACAAAGGGTACCATGACTTTTTGCAAGTGCGCAAAGATTCACGATTCAATTTTTCTGATTTTTTGGGCGAGCCGGTAAATTATCCCACCAATGTAGTAGGGGGGATGGGTTGGTTTACCCTGCATTTTCCTGATGTGAGGGTTGTTGTTTTAGACGAATAGTTTATCAAGGTTTTCGCCTTGTTCGTCCCAGATACTTGAAGGAATCTACGAGCATAAAAGTACCCGTCAGGCCGGTCACTCCACCAGTTACCAACAATACCTGACCCACGTCATCATTGGCTCTGCCCAGCATCAAGCCCCCTACAATTGTGACAGTGTAACCAATGGTAGCCACAAGTATACCGCGTTGGAATTTGCTTTTGGAAGTCTCTAAATTCAGATGAATGCTTTCTACATCGGCTTGTAGTTCGAGAATTTCTCTCTTGAGCGAATCGATGTCTTGCTGACTAAAGGCGGGCAGACTCAGGATTAAAACACAAAGAGTAAGAAGGATTTGCTTCGTCATACTACGAAAGCAATAATGCTAAAAATCCACCGAGTTTGGAAACGAATTTAGTTATTCATCCAATTTTTAAAGTCAGCGGCACGACTGCGGCTGACGAATAGCTTTTCCTTGGTGGGAATGTGGAGAACGAGTTCAGACCTGCCACTACTTTCGCTCTTCATCTCCTTGATGCAGTCGATGTTGACAATATGCTGTCTGCTGATTCGAAAGAAATGTTGGGGATCCAGGAGCCCTGCATCCAGCTCTTCTAACGTGTGGTCCACAATGAATCGCTGACCAGAGGGATTATGAATCATGTAGCAGATCTTGTCCTCTGCACTGAAATAGGCCGTTTCGGAGGCTAACTTAAATTGGATGCGATTTCCCAGTTTTACTAGAAAACGCTGCTTATACTTTGCGGTACGGTTCGCCAGGATGCTCTCAATCAGACCTTGATCGATGACCGGTGCAGTGTACTGTTCCTTTTGCAAGTCTTTAAATTTGTCAAGCGCACCTTTTAGTTCTTCGGCCTTAATTGGCTTGAGCAGATAGTCAATGCTGTTGACTTTAAAGGCGCTCAATGCGTACTCATCGTATGCAGTAGTGAACACAACAGGATGAGGGTATTTTATTTTGTTAAATATTTCGAAACTTTTTCCATCCGCGAGTTGAACATCCAGGAAGACAAGGTCCAATTTTCCCATCTGCGCTTGCATGTAGGTCGCGGCCTCTGCAACGGTGTCTATTCTGTTTAATACTTTGATGGTCGGATCGTAGTCGGAGAGCAGCTTCTCTAGTCGCTCACAGGCCAAAGCTTCATCTTCAACGATCAGTACATTCATAGGTCAGCTGGAATCACTGGTATTTTCACCGTAAACACACCATTCGACTTCACAATCAGGGCATCCTTGCCACACAGGTAATCGTACCTGCTCCGAATATTGTTTAGGCCGATATTGGTAGACTCCTCCTTAACCTCTTTTAGTTGAATATTGTTTTGCACCACCAGGTGATCATTTTCTTCAAAGATCTTGATGGAGAGCGGATTGTTCTTAGACACCACATTGTGCTTGATCGCATTCTCAATCAGTAACTGTAGTGTGGCGGGTGCAATGTAGGTATCGTTAAACGATTCAGGTATCGTCCTTTCAATTTGAATATTTTCCTGAAATCGAATTTGAAGGAGGTAGATGTAGGAGTCTATGAAGGAAAGCTCTTCACGTAGTCTTACCACCTTATTTTGTTGATTGTTGAGCAGATAGCGATATACCGTGCTTAGTTGCTCCACAAATTTAGAAGAAGCATCTGCGTCTTTGTATACCAAAGAAGAGAGCGTATTAAAGCTATTGAAAAGGAAGTGGGGATTTACCTGATTGCGCAGGGCTTCAAATCGCGCCTCCGCATTTTGTTTTTTCAAGGACTCCGCTTCAACTTGAGCATCCTTGTATTTGGTAAGGAAGAAATAGATCGCATTGAGGCAGTGCAGGAATAAGTTGACGCGAAAGGAGAAGCCTAGTGTCAGCTTGAGCGTAAGCATACTGTGCGCTTCTTTAGAAAAGTAGAGTCCAAAGAGTGCAGTCACAGCTGTCGCGATAAGACCAACGGAAACTAAACTTGATGCAAATAGAATGATGAGAGGATGTACTTTGAAGTTTCGGACGGGTGAAAGAATGTAATTGCTCAGTAAATGATTGCTTTCCCAAACGAAAACGACAATCACCAGCAGGGTGCCAAAAAAAACGAAAGGATTTACCTCATAGCCAAACAATTTATCTCCTTCCGTAAACAGAATATTCAGGTAGGAATATGCCGCGAGGAGGAGAATGTAAAGATATCGATATTTGATGTTGAACATGAGGAATGTAAAATAACTACACGGGCCTTATAAGCCAAGGCCCGTGTAGTAGTTAGTTTTTGTTATGGTAAAATTACCTGGTTGATGACGTGGATAACGCCATTCGTACCTAGTATATCTGTATCAACTATGCCCGCATCTGTGGTTCCCAGGGTAAGGGCCACATCTGCGTCTGTGATGGTCAGGTTGGAATTCAACGTGAAGTTTCCGCCTGCCAAAGGTGTTAACGATACGCTTGGATTGCCATTTAGTGCATTTGGAATATCAGTGGAGAACACCCGATCCCCCAGCACATGATACTGAAGTACAGTTGCTACAGTCCCTATTCCGATCGCATTGACCAACCCATTGAAGTCAGCAACACCAGCTAAGGTGTAAAGCGCAGTGAACGCAGCATCAGTCGGTGCGAATACCGTGAATGATCCATCCGCTGCACTTAGCGCGGTGATCAATGCTGGCGTGCTGCCATCATTTTCAACGGCTGTAAGCGCAGCCACCAGTTGACCGAACTCAGCACTTGTGGCAGTTGAAGCAGCAACTGCAATATCAACTACGTTTTGAGAGGCAGGTAATAATGTGCGGTCGATAACGTGCACCACACCATTGCTTTGATCAATATCAGTAGCAGTTACTTCTGTCAATCCGTTGATGAAAACACCTGAAGTGTTCTTGCTCAAGTAGAAATCACCATTCAAAGTAGGGACGGCACTTCCGGTAGCAGGTAAGTCGGCCGCTTTAACTTCGCTATTCAAAACGTGATACTGCAGAATAGGTGTCAAGTCAGCGGCTGAAGGCAATGTAGTAATTCCAGCTGCAGTAAATGCATCATTTGTTGGAGCGAACACTGTGAAGTTGGCAGAGGGATTTATCAAAGTGTTCAACAAACCTGCTTTTACAACCGCATCTGTCAAAGTAGTGAAGTTCTTATTAAAATAGGCAGGCTCCACAACGGTGTTTACAATGCTAAGTTCGAGCGCTGGTACGAGCACTGCATCTACAATGTGTACAATTCCGTTTGATGTCTCCACATCGGCTGTTACCACTTTGGCAGAATTGATTGTCACACCATCGGTAGCAACACCTACGGTGATTTCATCGCCAAGAACAGTGGCAGCTTTCTGTCCATCAGTCAAGTCTGTTGACTTGATACTTGCCCCGGCAATTACGTGATATTCCAATACCCTTCTCAATACAGGCTCGGGAATATCATTAAGACTAGTTTGGCCTATCACTCCCAAAAGTGCCGTGAAGGCAGCGTTGGTTGGCGCAAAGACGGTATTCTCTCCGTCCGCACTCAATACATCTACTAAATCTGGAAACTTAACCAGGGCCTCAACCAATACGGAGAGGTCACTATTTCCTTGGGCGATCACCACGATATTGTCAGTAGGAAGTGTGGCAATTGGATCATCGTCATCACAGCTGGTGATAGCCATAGCGAAAGTTGCGACCAGAGCCAATGACAGAATCGTTCGAATTCTGCTCGTCAGATTAATAAATAATTTTTGCATGGTTTTAATAATTTGGATTTAAGATTGATTTCAATTTCAACCCTAAGAACCCGTGAGACGAGAAATTGATATCCAGAAGAGAGTGAATGGCCAGTTGACGGGAGTGAATGGAGCGAAAGCGTGAGTAGGGCTGGGTATAAATTCACGATAGAGACCGCCTGGAAGATTTTCTTAAGATTGTATTAATGAAAGTTGCTATGTCCCGAAACGCATTGGCACCGTTCCTGGGCATCAGATCAGATTGCCCACATTATGCTCCGTCCGGGCCTTGCCGGAGAAAAACGTGAGGAACCCTCCTTGGAAGCATTAATGCTTAGTATATTTAGTCAAGCAAAAGCATTTATCCTGATTCACCTACTTCGAAATCAAACCCAACCCCATGAAAAATTCATTTATGCGTTTCGCCTTGCTGTTGACCATATGCAGCCTGATGTGGTCTTGCCAAACCTCAGCGCAAGATCAATTGATTACGAAACTATTCCGATTCGGTGAACCCGGAAGCGAGAAGCCCGGAGTGGTGATGCCCAATGGCGGTATGCTCGATGTTTCTGCTTTCGGTGAGGATTACGATGAACATTTTTTTGAAACTGATGGCATCGCCCGACTTAGAAGATGGGTGAGTGAGAATATGGATAAGTGTCCGAAAATTTCTGAGGTCAGCCGTTTTGGTGCACCTGTAGCCCGTCCGTCAAAGATTCTTGCGATTGGCCGAAACTATGTAGAGCATGCGCGCGAGACGGGCTCAGCAGTTCCAGAGGAGCCGATCATCTTCATGAAGTCGAGTACTTCTTTATGCGGGCCGAATGATGCAATGATTATTCCCAAAGGTTCTGAAAAGACGGACTGGGAGGTGGAGCTTGCTATTGTGATTGGGAAAAAGGCATCGTATGTAGATGAGGCTTCTGCGATGGGTTATATCGCGGGGTACTCGATCATGAATGACTACAGTGAGCGCGCATGGCAGCTTGAAGGCACCGGCCAATGGACCAAGGGAAAAAGCTCGGATACGTTTGGACCTATGGGACCTTACCTGGTGACCCCTGAGGGAATTGAAGACCCACATAACTTGCGACTTTGGTTGAAAGTAAATAGGGAGACGATGCAGGATGGAAATACAAAAGATATGATTTTTAACCTGGCAACTATCGTCAGCTATGCGAGCAGTGTGATGACTTTGCTGCCGGGAGACATCATCGCCACGGGCACACCATCAGGAGTAGGCCGAGGGATGAATCCGCCACGGTATCTTAAACCAGGCGAAGTAGTTGAGCTGGGAATAGAAAAAATAGGAACTCAAAAGCAGAGCGTGACTGCATACCAACCTTAATTTTTACTTCTACAATTTTTAATATTAATTATGTGCGAACATCTCCTTGCGTTAGATGAAGAATTAAGAGATCGGGGTATCGATGAACTTCTTCGTGGCCAACCGTGGTCCAAAAACTGTCGGGAATGGGTATACTATAATTGCATTTTCGATCTTGATAAAGTGATAGAAAGGTATCAGTTCCCAGACTTTATCGTAGTGCATATCAATGAGGATCATAAGTCAGGTAGAGAAGCTGGGTTTTATTGTGAAAAATGTCAGGACGCAGTGATGGGGCTGCCGGAGGATTTTGGGAAGGGAAGAGAAGTAATTATATAGTGTTAAAAGGCCGTTGCCTTGTTACCCGCTGCATACACTGAGGAGCTCATGATGATTGTTTTTTGTGAGGCTGATCAATATCATTTTTGGGAGGAATTACTGTGTGTACTTTGGACTCCTGAAACCTCATAGTCATGCCCAGACCTAAAACTAAGAAGGAGCTACTTTCATTAAGCCAGAAGAATTTTGATGCACTGAATGAGTATGTTGATACTTTTTCTGAGAAAGAGCAAATGAAGGAGTTTCCAAAAGGAACTCTAAATCGCAATATCCGGGATGTGCTTGCACACCTGCATGAGTGGCATGTGATGTTGCAGCAATGGTACGAGGCGGGATTGCAAGGGGAGAAGCCAGCGATCCCGGCAGTAGGGTACACCTGGAAGACGCTTCCGGATTTGAACCGGGCGATCTGGAAAAAATATAGCAAAATTAAGATTCGAAAAGTGAGAAAGATGCTAGATGATTCGTACGCTGAGGTGCAGGCAATCATTAGGAAGCATTCGGAAAAGGATTTGTTTGCGAAAAAGAAATTCAACTGGACAGGAACCACTTCCTTAGCGGCTTATTTAATTTCTGCAACATCAAGTCACTATGACTGGGCACTGAAGCTAATTAAGAAGGCGAAAAAATAATGTGAACCTATCGATAATTAGAGTGCGAGCTGAACACTTTCCCAGTTGATGTCAAATTCCACCTCCTCAAAACCTGCGGGAAGTTCTACTTCAGAAGCACTTTGCACTCTCTTGGAGCTATGGGGGTGTGTGTTCAGGATGATTAGATCCGTTTGATTGCCTTCACCGAGTACTCTAATAAAAAACTGAGCCAGCCTCCTGGGGTTTAGTTTGCTATTGAGTGCCAGTTTGTAGGCAAAGTCATCAGCTTCAGCTTCTTTCTTTCTATCAAAGGAAGTTGAGACCAGCAATTTAGATACTTCGGAAAGCAAAACAGGGTCACCTCCGTTGAGGATTGCGAAGAGGGCCTCTATTCCAAGTTTTTGAGTGATCTTGTCCACAACGTGCCTTTTTTCAACATGTCCAATCTCATGGGCCAGAATCATTGCAAGCTCTTCGGGCGACTCTACAAATTTGATAATTCCAGAAAAGATGTAGACGTTACCATTGAGTGTTGCGAAGGCATTTTTTTCTTCGTTAGTAATCACCTTGAAGTCGTAATCATACTTTGATGTATCAAGGGTACTGAGTAAGCGATCGGTAATTTTATTTATGGCATCGACTACTATTGTATCCTCTACCTCTTTGAATTTATCGAATGAAATTTTTTCCAGGTATTCTGCCAGTTCCGCCTCCTTCTCATAAGACATTCTCAAATCTTTCCCATCCACCCAAAGTGGATTGTAGATAAATAAGATCCAGATTACGCCAAAAAGCGCAACCAGAACAAAAAGATCACGCAATATGCGCAGCTTCATTGACTATAATTTGGGCGGTACGTTCTGAATAACTTTTGCTACTTCTGATGTGGGAGATTTTGCATAGGCATAGTGATAGGAGAGTTTCCCAAAGAAAATGAAATAATACATCAATCCCTTTCTGGCCTTTACTGCGCCAACAATACTGAATATGAAGTATACAAGGTTGAGGACCACAGCCATGAGAACATACCCTTTAAAAATATCCGTCACCTCATAATTATCCAAAAGGAAAATCTGGACAGCCCAAAAGACCCCCACCGCATTAATGACAGTTGTCGGGAATTGACTGAGAAGTGATTGGTAGGAATGAAATTTCACAAATCGACTTTTGCCCTTGTTGATAATAAAGTACACTATGGAAGCAATCAGATTAATAATAGGAAGTGGAAGGCCAGCTCCTACAGAAGCGAACATCATTAGGTAAGCACCCATTGCATCCTCCTTTTCCTTTTTGGTAAGGTCGTTCGGCTGTTCTATTTCATGGTATTCCATACTCACTTACCAGAGAAGGGTGGATATTGATCGGACATGAAAGACATATAGAGATTAAGACGAAGTCCCCATCGCAGTGTGCCCACGTTAAACTCATGCCAAGATTGGGGGTAGCTGCCTGTAAATAACACACTCCAGAACGCCAAGAATCCAAGAATCATAGTCCAGATGAGTCGGAAATATAAGACAATCCCATGTGGAAAGACCACGTAGAAAATACCAAAGAATGACTTTAGTAACAGAGTCCCTCTGCTTAATCTTTCAGGGTAGGGAATATCAAGCGTAAAGCTCTCATCCTGAACGTCCAGCCCAAAGGCAGGATAGCCGTCAGCGAGGTTGTAAACCCTGAGATTTAGACGAGTTGACCATCGCAGAAGTTTTACTTGAAATTCGTAGAAGCTTTCAGGATAACTACCTGTGAAAAGAATTATCCACCACGAAATAAATGTAAGTATGCTACTCCAAATGGAGAGGAATAGCAAAATAAATGTGTGTGGCAAAATGATGTAGAACAATCCAAATATGGACCGCAGTAGCAGTTCTCCTCGGGAAAATGATTCTTGGTACCGAACTGAAAGATTCATAGGTGTAGGTTTTGGTTTGTGTAGGAAATTTGGCATTTATTTTTGGGGAATGCAAGGATCCGTAATAGACTAAATAGCGGACTCTTGGCGTTGGTTTAGATCTGCTAATGTTTTTGAGACTGCATATTGGTGGTGGTTCATTATGTGCTTAATTTTGGAATATGAACATCGAAGCGTTCCGCGAATATTGTTTGTCGAAAAAAGGAGTCACCGAGTCTATTCCCTTTTCTAAGTTACCTGACATCCTCGTGTTCAAAGTAATGGGTAAAATGTTTACAGTGGTAGATCTTTCGACTTTTGATGGCTTTAGTATCAAGTGCGATCCCAGTACGATTGAGGAGTTGAGGGCAAGATATGCTTGTGTGAACGAACCCACCTACTTTAGCAAAAAGCATTGGAGTTTCGTTACACTTGATGGCTCCGTAGGGGATAAGTTGCTCTACCAGTGGCTGGATACCTCCTATGATTTGGTGGTAGCCAACCTTTCCAGGAAGCTGAAGCTAGAGTTGGAACAGCTATGAGGCAAATCGAACGCACTTCCTATGACTGAAAGGCAGAAGTTATTTTCCGTCAAGCGCA
The DNA here is from genome assembly GCA_040216915.1 of Cyclobacteriaceae bacterium. GTDB lineage: Bacteria > Bacteroidota > Bacteroidia > Cytophagales > Cyclobacteriaceae > ELB16-189. The sequence goes on along the minus strand of JAVJOD010000006.1, from coordinate 155,170 downwards.
GGTTAAAAAGTTTTACGTTTGCCTTTGCGGGATTGCGTGCCTTATTTTTCAATGAAGACAATGCATGGATTCACCTTGGTGCGGCTATCGCAAGCATAGTGCTCGGATTTTACTTTCAGATCTCCGCGTACGAATGGATGGTTGTGGTGTTTGCCATTGGTTTTGTGTTTTCGATGGAAATTGTGAATACCGCTATCGAGCGGTTGGCAGATTTTGCTACGCAGGAGATTGATGATAGAATAAAAACAATCAAAGATCTCTCTGCTGCAGCTGTGTTGGTCAGTGCCATCACAGCGCTTGCAATTGGCCTGCTCGTTTTTTTACCAAAACTTATTTCGCACTGATATGAGTGAGGTCACTACTTGGTATCTGCAAATGCTGAAGAAAGATGATTTTAAGGCCAAATTTCTTACAGATAGAAGACTGACGGTGACTGAGGTTAAAATCAAAGACTTTCGGTACAATCGCTTTTTGTACACGTTAGTTGGGGAGTTATGGCATTGGCTGGATAAGTTGAACTGGAGCGAGGATGATTGGAGACAATATGCAGAGAACGATAGGTTAGAAACATGGGTGGCATACTATGAAGGCACCCCTGCAGGCTACTATGAATTGCTTTGGCAACCGGAAGAACAAGCCGCTAAAATTGAATACTTCGGTTTGTCGCCAAAATTTATCGGAAAGGGAATTGGGGGGCATTTATTGTCGCATGCAATAGACCGAGCCTGGAAGTCTGAAATCAAACGACTGTGGGTTCATACGTGCAGCAATGATCATCCTTCGGCATTGAAAAACTACGAAGCCAGGGGTTTTCAAGTCTATGATATTAAAAAAGGGTAGCTGCTCCGTCAGTTGTTGAACTTCTTTTTCAAAAGTGCCAGCTTATCCTCCATGCTTTGTTCCTTTCTGGGGGCTGCTTTCTTTGCTTTTGGTGCGGAAGGTTTAGGGCTTGACTTCTTCGGTGTTGCGGGAGTATTTCCAAAAGGATCAGATTTCATTGAGAGTGCAATTCGCTTTCGAGAAGCGTCAACTTCAACTACCGTAACCTTCACTTTTTGTTGGACAGCAATTACCTGGTTCGGGTCTTTTACAAACGTATCACCCAGGTGGCTAATGTGCACAAGCCCGTCCTGATGCACCCCAACGTCAACAAATGCTCCAAAGTTTGTCACATTAGTTACTATGCCTGGTAATGACATCCCCACTTTTAGATCTTTGATTTCATTTACTCCTTCTTGAAAAGTAAACACTTCAAATTTATCCCGCGGATCGCGCCCCGGCTTTTCAAGTTCTGTCAGGATATCGGTAAGCGTGGGCAACCCCACATTATCGGATACATATTTCTTTAGATCAAGTTTCTTTCGAAGTGCTGCGCTCGACATTAGGTCCTTGATCGTACAGTCCAGGTCTTTGGCAAATTGCTGAATCAAATCATATCGTTCGGGATGGACAGCACTCGCATCCAGAGGATTTTTCGAATCACGGATACGTAAGAATCCTGCACACTGTTCAAATGCTTTTCCTCCCAGTCTTGGTACTTTGCTGAGGGAGGCGCGATCCTTGAAGGGCCCGTGCTCATTGCGGTAGTTTATGATATTCTTTGCTATCTGCGGTCCCAGACCGGAGACATAGGATAGGAGATCCTTGCTGGCTGTATTTAACTCTACGCCTACTGAGTTTACGCAGCTCATCACCACGTCATCAAGCCCGGCCTTCAATTTACTCTGATCTACATCGTGTTGGTATTGACCAACGCCAATGGACTTAGGATCAATTTTCACCAGTTCCGAAAGGGGATCCATTAACCTTCTGCCAATGGACACTGCACCGCGTACGGTCACATCTTTGTCTGGAAATTCTTCCCTGGCCACATCGGAGGCAGAGTAAATCGATGCTCCGCTTTCATTGACCATCACGACAATAATTTCCTTGGGCAGATCAATGGATTTTACAAAAGTTTCTGTCTCTCGGCTTGCTGTGCCATTGCCAATAGCCACGGCCTCAATCTTAAACCTATCGCACAAGCCAAGTATGATTGCCGAAGACTTTGAGGTTTCTCGCTGGGGCTCGTGTGGATAGATGATGGTGTCAAAGAGCAATTCACCTTGTTCACCAAGGCACACGACCTTTGTTCCGGACCGAAATCCCGGGTCAAGCGCAAGCACTCTCTTTTGCCCAAGCGGGGAAGCAAGCAAAAGTTTTTTAAGGTTGTTGGAGAATACGTTGATGGCTTCGAGGTCGGCCTTTTGTTTCGTTTCTGAGCGAACCTCTGTTTCGAGTGATGGTTTGATCAGGCGTTTGTAGCTATCACCAATCGCCTCTTTCATGATTTCAGCGGTCCTGCCAGTTGACTTAATGAACTGTCTCTCGAGGCTTTGAATAGCAACTTCTTCTGGAGGAGCGATATTGAGTGAGATGAAGTTTTCCTTTTCAGCTCTGCGCATGGCAAGTAATCGATGGGAAGGAGTTTTCTGAATAGGCTCTTTCCAGTCGAAGTAGTCTTTGAACTTTTGTGCTTCTTCCGATTTGGCCTTGGACTTTATTACAGCTGCTTCAATGACCCCTTCCTTCCAATAGATTTCTCTCACGCGTTGACGTGCTTCAGCATTTTCACTTACCCACTCCGCGATGATATCTCGAGCTCCTGCCAGTGCTTCCTCTTCGGAATTGACGCCAAGTTGCTGGTTGATGAAGGAGCTAGCTTCTTTTGAGACGTCCAGCTTGCCCTGGTCAAAGAGTAACTTGGCCAGTGGCTCCAGCCCTTTTTCTTTTGCGATGGTGGCCCTTGTCTTTCGCTTTGGTTTGTACGGAAGATAGATGTCTTCAAGCTCAGTGAGTGTTTGTGCCTCTTCGATAAGTTTGGCGAGTGCCGGGGTAAGCAGCTCCTGTTTTTCAATGGATTTCAAGATGGATTCCCTGCGCTTGTCAAGTTCCTCCAATTGCGCATGCCTGTCACGGATTGCTGCCAAAGCCACTTCATCAAGACTACCCGTCATCTCCTTTCGGTACCTCGCCAAAAATGGTATAGTGGCACCGTCTGCCAGCAGGTCAATCACAATTTGAACCTGCTTTGTGGTGAGACTCAGTTCCTTAGCTATTCTATCTGTATTTTTCATGAAAATGTGGCGTGCGAAAGTATTGCTTGGCGTGGCAAAATTAAGAGACGATCGATGCGGTAAAAGAAATCGTAGCGATTATTTACTAAGATTAGTTTATTGAAGTTGTAAATTAATTTCTTTAAAAAGCGCATTACACATGGACTACATAGTACCCACACGAATAAAGACAGAAAGGTTGGTTCTTAGAATGTTCCAGGAAGAGGATTGGAAGGACCTTCATCCATATTATGCCGATGAAGCCTGTATGAAATATACGATTGGCAGGGTGCTCACCGAGGGAGAAACATGGCGTACAATGGCTGGGATGATTGGCCATTGGCAACTTCGGGGATATGGACCTTATGCTGTTGAAGAAAAAGCAACGAGCAGGACTGTTGGCATCTGTGGTCTTTGGTACCCCAACGACTGGCCGGAAACAGAAATCAAATGGGGACTCGTGCCAAGTGCATGGGGTAAAGGTTTTGCCACGGAGGCCGCAGCGGCCGTAAGGAATATGGCTTTCGCCTCAATTGAAAATTGTAAACTCATTAGCTTGATCATTGCTGACAATGTTAACTCTATCAAAGTGGCCAAGGCCATTGGAGCAAGTTTTGAAAAAGAGATTACGTTTAGAGAGAAAGTTTGTCACATATATCGACACCAGGATATTGAACCTCGTTCATGAAAGTATACGAAAGTAGTATTAATGTCACAGCTGCAGATCTTGACGACTTGCATCATGTTAACAACGTGGTCTATCTGCGATGGGCGCAGGATGCTGCAAAGAACCACTGGCAAGATCAAGCATCCAAGTCGCTTACAAACAAGTATGTGTGGATGGTGCTGCGACATGAAATAGACTACTCAGGACAGGCACTGCTTGGAGATGAATTGACAGTGAGGACCTGGGTAGCCTGGTCAGAAGGAGTGAAGTCGGAAAGGCTGGTGGAGATCATAAAAACAAGCAGTCAGAAAACTATTGTAAAAGTCAAAACCCTGTGGTGCCTGCTTGACGCCCAAACCAAAAAGCCCGCGCGAATAGCCCCCGCCATAAGGGAAATTTTCCAATGAACGGGATCAAGGCACTGCAATTGAGCGATAGATAGTTCGTTCTATCGACAAATTGAACGACAACAGGTTTTTCACAGCCGGGATTGCGTATCTATGATCTAAACAAGGAGGGATTATGGGAAAGTTATCTACAAAGTCTTATGTGGTGCGCGCGAAGGTGTTTGGTTTGATGATCATCGCAATAGTCATCGCTATTGTGTATTTCACAATAGCTTCCTAGACCGTCTTAACAAAGCTTTGGTTTTTTCTGAATTCAGAGGGAGTGCTATTTGTAAACTTCTTGAATGCAGTATTAAAGGAGGAAAGCGTATTGAACCCACAATCGAAGGCAATTCCCGCAATAGACAAATGCTGTTTATTAGCATCTGACAACATTCTTTTCGCTTCCTCGATCCGGTAGGAGTTGGTAAAGTGCAGAAAGTTTTGCTTCAGTGACTCGCTCATTAGGTATGACAGGATATGCCCTGGAATGTTGGTCAATGTAGCGCACTTGGCTAATGTAAAATCAGCACTTAGGTATGGTCGCTGTGTTTCCATTAAGGCAAGAATTTTCTCTGTATATCTTTCTGTGTCTTCCTTAGAGAGATTCAGGTTATTATACTTTTTCTTTTTTTCAAGATTAAATACATCGTTGTTTTTGAGGACAATAAAGCTAATGGCATAGATGAGCAGTGAATGCACAACCGCACCAGCCTCGTAGGGCGTCAGTCTTAGTATATAGTTAGAAAAATAACTCAATTGAAAAATGGTGAGGGTAATTAGTAAGAACAGGATCATCTTGCCCGATTTTTCCCTGGCGCTATCCTTTAAGAACAGGTACCATCCCACAATAAGATAGCCAAGGGTATAATATAGCAGGACACTGTACCCGCCACTGTACCAAAATGCGTTGAGTTCGAGATAAGGACTGAAGACAAAGACCATGATAGCGGGAAGGAAGTGTACTGCAAAAAGTTTTGGAGTAAAACCTTTGTGCACTAGCGTTTGAATATAGAACAAGAAAAGCGGCCCCAACATGGCGTGCGCAGCGAAGCCCACGTTCATTACCAGTAGGTGAGGATCCGGGTTGAACATGTAGATCGTGGACTTGGCTACCCGTACTCCAATCATTACCAACATCAATCCAAGAAAAAGGTAATTCCGTCTTTTCTTGGAAATGCTGATGAAGTATGCGCCTAGTAAAACACTTTGCAGTACACCAAGCCAGCATAAGACCAGTACGAGTTGTTTCATGAGCGAGCGATAGCTACACGAAATTAATTAATAGACAACAAAGTGCGGGTGACTTTCAAAATAAAAAGAGACAGCAGGTCTCCAAACCGCAGCCGCGGTCAGGGTGTGGATTAGCTCTCAACGTACTGGGTCATCTTCTTACGCTGCGTTTCGTTTGGGAGACGGCCAACACCTGCCATCATATTCTCTGTCATGTGTATTGGATTCGAAGTGCCGGGTATAATGCAGGTGACCGCGGGATCTGCAAGAATGTACTTTAAATAAAACTCTGGCCAGGTTGAGCAATCGAATTCAGCGGCCCAGGCTGGCACCTTCTTACCCTGATTAAGTCTAAAAATTGATCCACCATTGTAGGGTTGGTTGATCATTACAGCTACATTACGTTCTTCAGCCACACGGAGCAGGCGATTTTCAATATTTCGCGCGGTAATAGAGTAATTAATTTGAATAAAATCCATTGGTACTGATTTGATGATCTGCTCCATCTCTTCATGCGCACTATTCACATAGTGGGTAATACCGATGTATTTGATTTTGCCTTCTTCCTTCCATTTGCGCAAGGTCTTGTAGTGCGTGTTCCAGTCTACCAGATTGTGCACCTGCATAAGGTCTATGACGTCACGCTTCAGAAGTGAAAATGAATTATTCATTTGAGCTATCCCTTCCTGCTGACCTGTAGTCCATACCTTGGTTGCGATGAAAAGCTCGTTGCTGAAATTATTTTCTGCAGCCAAGTCTCCTATGACCGCCTCTGATTGTCCGTACATGGGTGAGGTGTCTACCGCTGCGCCCCCATGCGCTAGTAAGTTTTGGAGGACATTGTGCTGGGGCATTCGCTCTTTGGCACTACGGCCTACATTGAAGGTTTTCCAGGTTCCGAGTCCAATGGAAGGAAGTGCTTCTCCCGTTGATGGAATGCTTCTTCTTAGTATTTGAGGCGCAAAGTTTGTCCAGGAAGGCGCGATAGTGAAGGCACCAGCTGCGGCTAGTAAACGAAGGCATTCTCTGCGATTTAGTTTCATCTGCTAGATCATTCGTGACGTGGACGATTTGGAAATCATTCGACAATAATTCTCATCCTTGAGGTAAGGTGCAAATGATTAATGAATATCCCTGACGAATTAATTAATTCGGCCCAATTATGCTGCTTTCAACCTCACATTTGCGGTCACTTTTCGTTCACCAATCGACAAAATCAAATTATTGAGATATGATAAAGGCATACTTTACTACCTCCTTTCGAAGCCTGAAACGAAATAAACTTATCACCGCACTGAATGTGGCAGGTCTTGCCGTGGGCCTGGCTACCGGAATGTTGATCCTCAAGTACGTGCAGGATGAATTTAGCTATGATCAATTTCACGAACGAAAGAACAATATTTATCGTGTGCAACATAATTTTTTGCGAGAAGGAGAACTGGATTTCAAGTCAGCTCGAACATTCCCAAAAGTGGGCCCTGCATTGCTGGATGAATTTCCAGAGGTGGCAAATTATTGCAGAGTTTTTCAGAAATACAAGGGTGGAGCGGTGAGCTATGAGGAGAAGTCATTTAAAGAAGAGAGTATCCTGTATGCGAGCCCTTCTTTTCTGGATATGTTCTCCTATGAATTGATTGAAGGAGACAAGACTTCGGCTTTGAATGAAGTTCATACCGCACTAATCACACCTGAGTTAAGTGCCAAGCTGTTTGGAAATGCAGATCCTCTTGGAAAAAGAATTAGCATCGGCAGTACCAGCGGGATAGAGGAATTTGAAGTTCGTGGTGTGATTCGCAGCCCTGAGAATTCACATCTTGAATTTGATGTCGTGCTTTCTTACTCCTCACTGATTGCCCTCTGGGGTGAGAATGCGGATACTGCATGGTCATGGTATGATTTTTATACCTATCTGGAACTTCAGGCAGGAGCTAGCCCGACTGAACTTGAGGAAAAACTTCCTGCGTTCGTGGATAAGCATGGGGGCGAAAGCAGAGGAAGCAAGCGAGTGCAATTATTACTTCAACCTCTAACGGATATTCATCTGCACTCCGATTTAATGATGGAAGCATCGATCAACGGTGATGCAGAAACGGTTTACTTTCTCACACTCCTGGCCATCGCAATTCTACTCATCGCCTGGATTAATTATCTAAACCTGGCTACCGCCGGAGCGATGGAACGGGCCAAGGAGGTGGGAGTAAGGAAAGTGATTGGTGCATCGCGGCTTCAACTCGGGTTTCAATTTCTTGCCGAAGCAGCAATGATAAATGCAATGTCCATATTGGTTAGTTTCCTGCTGATCTATGTTGCGTTGCCTTTCTACAATTCCTTTGCGGGATTGCAGATCGCTGAGAAAGATCTTTTTCTGGATCTGGCTTTTTGGGATCGAGTGTTACTTCTTTTTCTTTTGGGAACGTTGTTGTCTGGAATCTATCCTGCTTTCATTCTCTCTTCCTATCAACCCGTGATGGTGCTGAAGGGCAGCTGGAAAACCTCTGGACATGGAGTCTTGCTAAGAAAAATCCTGGTGGTCACTCAGTTCGTGGCCTCCGTGGTTTTGATATCGGGAACTATCATAGTGTATCAGCAGATGTCGTTTATGCAATCCCAACCCAAGGGTTTCGATGAAGCGGATGTTCTGGTGGTGAAGGCTCCCGATGTCATTGTTGATAGTGAACAATACTACCGAACATTGGAGACTTACAAATCCGGACTTTTGCGATCGCAGGGTGTAAAGCAAGTAACGATTACTTCTGAGATTCCTGGAAAGAAGGTAGGTTGGTACAATGGCTCCAGGCGCGTAGGTGGTAATGATGATCTGAGGGTGACCATGTATGTAGCTACGATGGACTATGACTACTTCGATTTGCTTAATATCGATTTGGTAGCAGGCCGGACCTATGCAGTGGAAGTTGGGGAAGACAGTACCAATGTCTTAATCAATGAGGAAGCGGTAAGGCTATTCGGCTTTGAAAGTGCGCAAGACGCAATTCAACAGAAAATTGCCATCTATCGGGATACACTTACCATCATAGGCGTGGTTAAGAACTATTTTCACGAAAGCCCCAAAGAGAATTTTAGCCCGACCGCTTATAGGCTAATGGAGGAGGAGAGAAGTTATTTCGCGATCAAAAAAGATGCGGCTCATTCCTCAGACGTGGCGGCTAATGCGGAACGCATCTTTGGGCAACTATTTCCTGGTACACCTTTTGAAGCTTTTGAACTGGTAGATTTTTATCAAAGTCAGTATGAAGCAGAGCACAAACTCAATAACATTTTTAATGCCTTTTCCGTGCTGGGAATCGCGATTGCTTCACTGGGTTTGTTTGGGCTTGCTTCTTTCACCATGTCTCAACGCACCAAGGAAGTGGGTATTCGCAAGGCACTGGGTTCTTCGGGAGAATCCATATTTGCAATTTTTACCATAGATTTTTTAAAGCTCGTACTGATTTCAAATCTCATTGCCATTCCCATCATTTGGATAGCGATGAACAATTGGCTTGACGGATTTGCACAACACATCAGCATTGGACCTGGAGTCTTTCTTGTGGCTGCCCTCACCACTGTGTTGATTGCTGTACTGGCAGTCGGCTATCATGCCCTGAAAGCTTCACTTATTAATCCTGTGGATACACTGAGGTATGAGTGAGTCAAAGCGCCTGCCCATACTCAGGAGGTTGTAGCCTTAGTCTGGACTTTTAGTTATCTTTCATGTTTGAGATAATTATGAAAAAGTTGTTAATAAGCTTATCGATCATCCTTTGCGCGGTTTCACTTTCGGCACAAAGTCTAAAAAAAGAATACATCAACCCAGGACCGGGCTACACACAAGTGGTGGTAACCACCAGTGGGAATGTCAAAACAATTCATGTTTCAGGTCAGGTGGGAGAGGGTAAGGACTTGGAAGCGCAACTTAGGGCTGCCTTCAATAATTTGGATAAACAATTGAGGGATGCCGGGGCGAGTCTTTCAGACATAGTGAAGATGACGACTTATATAGTGAAGTACAAGGAAGCGGATCTTGATACTTTCAGGAAAGTACGCGGTGAAATTCTTGGAGAAAAAAATATGCCTGCCAACACGCTGGTGGGAGTGTACTCACTGTATCAAGACAAATATTTGGTCGAGTTGGAAGCCATAGCGATGATCGAAGTGGATTGATTTTTTCAGCGGACTGATTTGTCCATTGTCCACTTGTGTAAAAAACGAGTCTTCTTTTCATTTTCGTGAAGGGCACCATCAAATCATTGCATGGTTTTGAGTATTTTGATGGTCTAACAATTCGAAATATGAGACTACTACATATCCTGCTTCTTTTACCCTCCCTGGTTTTAGCACAACCTTCTGTTCAAGCAAGTCGCGAATGGATCAAAAAGGATGGTGCCAATATATTAGCTGAGTTTAAGTCACTGCTCTCGTTGCCTAACCATGCCTCTGACTTGGAAAACATTCAACGCAATGCAGAAAAGTTGGAGAAGATGTTTGGAGACAGGGGTTTTAAAATGCAACTCCTACAGGAGCCGGGGGCACCGCCCGTGGTGTATGGTGAATACAAAGTAAAAAATGCCAAACGCACCCTTTGCTTTTATGCGCACTATGATGGACAACCAGTGGATCCTTCTTTGTGGACGCATGACGCTTTCAAGCCTGAACTTTACGATAATGCAGCGTATAAAGGGGGCAAGCCGATACCGATGCCAAAACCTGGCGATGAGATAAAGGATGAATGGAGACTTTATGGAAGATCGGCAAGTGATGACAAGGCGCCAATCATCGCGATGATGGCAGCCATTGATGCGTTGAAGAATTCTAAGATTGGGTACACCTCCAACATTAAGCTTTTCTTTGATGGCGAAGAGGAATCAAGTTCTCCGCATATTGAAAAGTATATGACCAAACATGGTGATCTATTTAAAGACATCAACGTTTGGCTATTATGTGATGGCGCAGTTTATCAGTCGGGGGATCCGTCATTCAAATTTGGTGGTAGAGGTATCACTGGAATGCAACTCACCGTATATGGACCTTCGCGACCTTTGCATAGCGGACACTACGGAAACTGGGCGCCTGTGCCTGGTCAGATGCTGGCAAGGCTGATAACTTCCATGAAGGCAGAGGATGGCACGGTGCTTATCGATGGATACTATGATTCAGTAGAGCCTATCACTGATTTTGAAAAGCAGCAATTGGCTGCGGCTCCAAATATTGATGATCAACTCAAAGAGGAGCTTAGCCTTGGCTTTACAGAAGGAAACGGACAGTCATTGAATGAACGACTTTTACTGCCAAGCCTTACCATTCGGGGACTTTCTAGCGGTTCAGTGGGAGACAAGGCCAGGAACGTAATTCCGAGCGTGGCCATTGCCGAGCTGGGCATGCGATTGGTGAAGGGAAATGACCCAGAGAAAATGATGGATTTGGTGGAGGCACACATAAAGAAGGAAGGCTGGCACATTGTGCGCGAAGACCCTGATCACGAAACAAGAATGAAGTATCCAAAAGTCGTCAAGGTGATACGTGATAAAGATGGATTTCCCGCCATAAAGGTGAGTATGGATCAACCTGAAATAATGAATGTAATCAATGGTGTGAAGTCATTTACAGGCGACAAGTCGGTGTTTTTACCCAGTTCGGGAGGTTCGAATCGAGTGAACAATGCAATCTATGATGTACTGAAAACACCAGCCATTTCAGTTAACATGGTGAACCATGACAACAACCAGCATGCGGAAAATGAGAATGTAAGAATTGGAAACCTCTGGTATGGGGTGGACTTGATGGCCGTATTGATGACTTTGCCGAATGATATGCCGAAAAAGTAGCATCCGTCATTCGACAGACAAATAACTTTAAGGTTTTTGAGTTAATTAGGAGTATGAGGGTACTCCTTTTTTTTGCTTTGTTGTTAGTGGCAACAGGCGCTCAGGCGCAAGAGGGATTTGCCGTTATCGAGCTATTTACCTCACAGGGGTGCTCAAGTTGCCCACCAGCGGATAGGAACCTCGTGACGCTGCTGCGCGATGCAAAAGAGAAAAATATTGCAGTATTCGGTTTGTCTTTTCACGTAGACTATTGGAACTACATCGGATGGCGAGACCCCTATAGCAGCAAAACGTATTCGGAGAGACAACGGAATTATGCGAAGTCCATAGCGTCTCAGCGCGTGTATACCCCACAGATGATCGTGAATGGAAGTGTCGAATTTGTAGGGTCTAATACAGTGAAAGCGGGAGCTGCCATTCAAAATGCGCTAAGGGAAAAACCCAAATACCGACTGAGCTTAAAGAGAAAAGAAATGATCGGTGGTTCCACCCTTAGTGTGACCTATATTTCAAATGAGGAGCCTCATGGGGAACAGTTAAATATTGCCGTGGTGGAAAGGGAAGTGAGTAACTATGTGAATAATGGTGAAAACCATGGCAGAACCCTTAATCACACCAACGTGGTGAAGGCGTTTGAAACGATTTCCTTTAAGAAAGAGGGAAACTTCAAAATTGATTTAAGCCAGATAGATAGTAAGGCATCCGTGATTATGTACGTACAAGACAATCAGCAAGAGATTGTGGCTGCTTACGAGGTACTGTTGGGTGATAATCAGTGAAGAACTTATTAACAGGTAGCTCGATCCCGAACTAAGCCTGACTGATCTTGAACTGCATCAGCTCAGCGATGCGGAGGGCCCTGACCTTGGCTTCTTCAGCCTTTTCCCCAACAAATAAATCATCCACAGTCTCGCCAAACAACTTAAGCCATTGAGAGAAGTGTTCCTTAGCCAAAGAGGTTTTCTTACTTAGTTGAATGTGTTTTGTCATCGGATCTCCTTTGTACGGTCCGCTTCCAAAAAGCACCATCTCCCAAAAATTGTACATGATGGGTAGGTGATGTGGCCAATCCACCTTCACTACATCTGAAAAGATTGGGCCAATAAGTTTATCGTTCTTTACCTTCTCGTAAAAGGCATCAACAAGAATGGTTATATCATCTTTATTTTGAATATCGGCTCGCTCTCTACTCATCTTACCAATAACATTCGGAGGTCTTTGATGGCTTTCAAGGAGTGCAGTTGATTCGCCTTAAATGAAAAATAGTCGTGACGATGGAGCTCAATAGGTTTTCCTTCGATCGTAAATACCCCTTCCCCTTCCAGTAACAAAATAAAAGCATCAGTAGGGGAGGTATGAGGTTTCAATTCACCTCCTGCTTTTATGGAAACCAGAGATGATTTGAAGTTTGCAGTTTGATGCAATGCCTGATTTATTACTTCCTTGTCTGCTGCAATGGTAGCAAGGTTCATTGGTGTAATCTCTTTCATACTGCAATCTAGAAACTGTGCACCGATGACCCTATGACTTTAGTCATAATAGGGTAATCCAAACTATGCCAGTTCTCTCAGGTCGACCGGCACCACACGAGAGATACCTTTCTCAACCATCGTGATGCCGTAGATCACATCTGTGCTGGTCATCGTGCGCTTGTTGTGCGTCACGATCACAAACTGACTCTCCTTGCTGAAGTTCCGAATGATGTTATTGAATTTGTCAATGTTCGCATCATCTAGAGGGGCATCCACCTCATCAAAAATACAGAAGGGCGCAGGTTTCAACAGATACATCGAGAACAATAGGGCGGTGGCCGTTAGCGTTTTCTCGCCACCAGAAAGTTGATTGATAGTAAGTGGCCTCTTGCCCTTTGGCTTTGCGATGATGTCAATGTTGGATTCAAGCGGTTTGGTGGGATCTTCAAGCTTCAGGTCGCAATCATCACCTTCGCTGAACAGACTTCTAAACACATCGATGAAGTGCTCTTTGATTTTAGTGAACGCTGTCATAAATGTTTCACTTGCTACAACCTCGATTTCACTGATGGTGTTGAGCAATGACTCCTTGGCTTTTAGCAAGTCATCCTTCTGTGTGTTAATGAAATCACTGCGTTCTTTGATCTCATTGTAAGCTTCCATCGCCATAGGATTAATAGGTCCCATGTTCTCCATCTTATTTCTAATCTTCGATACCGTGTTGCGGAGTTCTTCCTCATCGGGCAGCTCGGCTGCTGCCTCTTCGCCTTCTACTGGCGTATGTTCTTTTATGACATCGTCAAGGGAGATGTTAAACTCAACAGACAATCGATCCTTGACCGAGTTTAATTCTAACTTGCTTTCGTTCAACTCATTCTGGAGCTGCATAAGTATTGAATCAATATTCTGCCTCTGATGTTGAACCTCTCTTAGGTCTTTCTCAAATTGATCAATTTCTCCTCGTGCTGCGTAGTAGTCTTTTTCAGCTTCACCAAGCCCCTTTTCCATTTCATCCTTTTCCGCATACATGCCGATGAGTTCCTCGTCATTGCTTTGCGTGGTTTCAATAATGGTTCGGATTTCTTCCTCGTTTTGCTTGAGCTCTTCAGAGTTCACTTCGATTCGACTGCTGCTTTGCTCCATTGATTCCTGCTTGAAGCGCATCTCTTGTTCAATGCTCTTCACACGATTCTCCTGTTGATGGAAGAATATATTCTGCTCGTTAAGTGCGGCTGACTTTTGGCTCAAAATTTCACTCTGTGCATTCAGGTCGTCATTGGCAACTTTGAGTTTTTCCTCTTGTTGACTTAATTCAACAAGTGCCTGCTCGGCTTGTGGCTTCAGTTCCTCCAGTTCACTTTGCAGGTTAACAATCTTTTCCTGAATGTCCTCCCTTCGCAGGTCAGCCGTGTCAAGCATATTTGCGAACTGCTCCTTCTTGGTCTTTACAGAAATGAATTCATCATTGACCAGCTGAATGGCGTTCTGTGCCTCTTCAATCTGCTGTTTCAATGTGTTGTTCTTCAGGGCTTCTAGTTCCCTTTGCTTATCCAGCAGGCCTTGTCTGATGTCTTCGACTTTGCGGGTAAGCTCCTTAATTTCGATGTCAAGCTTTTCGAGGTTCTTTGCTCTTCCTATTTTTTTACCTTCGAACAGGCCTACTGATCCACCAGAGAGACTGAACTTCCTGCGTGTTACTTTACCATTTTTGGTAATAAAAGTGTTTCCATCTTCGACCGGGATACTCTTCACATCACCATCATGCACGTACACTTTATCCAGAATGAAGGCCATTAGTTTCCCATACTTCGGATCAAACTCCATAATCTGCGTGGCAGGAAAGGCGTTGGAATACATTTGGATGTCAGAAGGCGTGAACTTCTCAAAGGAGTCAAGGATAAAAAAGTTTGCCTTGCCTTTGCTGGCGTCACTTAGAATATTAATGGCTTCGTAGGCTTCTGCTTCGTGCTCTACGATGTAGTAGTTAAGGTAAGGCTCAAGGTAATTTTCGATAGCTACTCTGTATTCCTCACTTGTAGAAAGAATATCTGAAAGGAGTGGTGCATTCTTTGTCCACCCCACATTCTTTTTCAGAAACTTAATGGCCTCAGGAAACCCCTCAAGATTTTCGACAAGCGACTTGGTGAGTTGATATTCGTTTTGGCGAGCGTCTAGTTTTCTGCTGGCCTCGGTCATTTGCTCTCTAATCAACTCAATTGTTTTTTCAAGAGAGGTTGTGCGCTGCATCACCTGCTCTTCATCTCCCTTTAGCTTGTGGAGGTAGGCATTTTTTTCAGAGATTTCAGTTTGAAGCACTACCAGCTTCTCTTCAAAGTCAGCCACACTGGCACTCTGCTTAGAAGTGTCAGTGGCGGTACGTTCCATTTCTTGTTTGAACGAACTCACCTGTATCTCCCGAATTTCTAGTGCTTTGTTGAGTTGGTAGGATTCATCTTGCTTGGCGCGATGGATTTTTCGCAAGGCATCAGTTTCGCCCTGGAGCGTAAGGGTGGCAGCCTTTTGCGCATCGTACTCTACTTTAATTGCTTCTACTTTTTGATTGATTTCATCTAGTAGTAGTTGCGCGGATTCTTTTTCAGTTTCAAGGCTTTGAATGGTAAATCTGGCGCGCTCGTTGCTTTTTCGATCTTGCTCTATCTGCTCTTTAAGGCTTACCGCACGGTCATTTAAGAAGCGTAAACGTTCGTTTTTGATTTGCTTCTCGCTTTCGTATTGTCGAATCTTACCTACATACTCGTTTATGGCTTTCTGTCTGGTGGAGAGCGTTTTCTCTTTATCTACAAGTTCAGTCTTGAGCCGCTCGATGGTTGATTCCTTCTCTGCGATTTCTGCGGTGAGCTGCGTCTTACGATCGTTTTCAGATTGGACTTGTTTGTTGATGGAGTCAAACCTTTCTTTTTGCTTCTTTACAACTACTTTAGCGAGCTGCACACTCTTTTGCTTGTAGTCCTCCTTAATCTTATAGTACTGTTCTGTCTGCCTGGCTTGTTTTTCCAGGCTCTTCATATTCTTCTCTATTTCAAACAAAAGGTCTTCCACTCGTTCCAGGTCAGCATCAGTGTCCTCAAGCTTTCGAAGCGTCTCCTTCTTTCTTTTTTTGAATTTGGAAATGCCGGCAGCCTCCTCAAAAAGCATTCTACGAGAATTGTCCCGGTCATTGAGTAGATCATCCACCATTCCGAGCTCAATAATGGCGTAGCTATTCGATGCCACTCCAGTGTCCAGGAAAAGATTGGTAATGTCCTTGAGACGGCAGGTCACATTATTGAGTAGGTATTCACTTTCTCCTGACCTGTAGAGCCTTCTGGTGATAGTGATTTGAGAATACTCAGTAGGTAGAATGTTTTTTGTGTTATTAATGGTAAGCGATACCTCGGCCATCTGCAGTGGAGATCGCTGGTTTGTGCCATTGAAAATGACATTTTCCATCTTTTCTGAACGAAGTGCGCTGGTCTTTTGCTCACCCAGTACCCAGCGAATGGCGTCTACCACGTTTGATTTTCCGCACCCGTTAGGACCTACGATTCCAGTTATCCCCTCGTCAAAGTTGATGACGATCTTATCGGCAAAACTCTTAAATCCTTTAATCTCCAGCTTCGATAACTGCATGAATACGTAATTGAATAGTGGCTGTTTTAATAGAAGAGCGCAAAGATAGCTTTGATTTACTCATTAGAGAAATGTGATTTGCCATATTAGTCCACAAATTTTCTACACAGGAATCTGTCCCTAAAGCAGGAATTTGGACATATTTGGATAACTTTGAAACTTATGGATATTCAGTTTTGGATATGGGTGATTGTGGTGGTGATCACATTGATTGCGAGAGCAAACAAGAAGAAGAATGCGCAACCCCCTGAGCCCCAGGATACGCCAAATAGACCTCAGCGCCCTGAACAAAAGCCAATCAGTTTTGAGGACTTGCTACGAGAGATTCAAGGAGAGAAGGCAGTGGCAAAGGCACCTCCTAAACCTCCCAAAAAGGAGGTAAAAGAGTACGACTTTGTGGACTATGACGATGACATCCCTGACGAGATTCAGGACCTGGAAGATGTTGACTACGACTTTTCGAAAGATCAAAGGGCCTCCGAAAGGTATGAGGCAGCGAAGAAAATGGCCAAGGAAAGTCCGCTTATTATGGAGAAGACCACAGCGCAGGAGTCACTTGTGCGGTTGGAGCATTTTAGGGGCTATAGACAGTCACGAAGGAAGAAGTTGTCTTTTGGATTTCTCAACGAGATCAAGGATCCAAACGGATTTAAGAAGGCTTTTATAATGAGTGAGATTTTGAACAGGAAGTATTAAAAACTTCATTTTTTGGGCTAAATATTACTTGGATGGGGTAATATTACTTTTTGAGCCAGTTGACAACCGTGTTTTAACCATTTTTACTCTTTAAATGTGATTGAACTGTGGTTACAAAGCATTTTTTGACGTTATGTATATTTTCTTAATTTTTTAAATTGTTTCTTTAGATGATGTCTTGTAGAGCTTTAACTGTCATCGCGTTAGTCTCATTTTTTTATGTGATTGCAAGCCCTGCTAGTGCGCAATGCACCAACGCTCTGAAATCAGAAAAATGGGCCGTGTCGGAATCCGGCATCGGATCATTCATGTTGGCAGTAAAAAGTGATGGACCATTCAAGGGCGAACTCACGAGGATTTCGGGCATTCAGGAACTTAGTGTAAGTGTGTTTTCGGGCTCTTCAACAGACAATATTAAATTTTCCGATCTTATCGTGGATGATGATTCATTCTACAGGGTTACGGTAAACTTTACTAGCGAGGATACCTTCCTCTGCAAACAGCGGGTACTTGACGTTGAATTTATTAATAGTAAATAGATGAGGCGGCTTAAGATTTTTCTTGGCCTGGCTCTGAGTTTGACCCTTGGGTCAATCGATCTGATGGCGCAACCTGGCTGTCTCTCTATTTCTGCCACTACACAAGAAGTGACTTGCTTTGGAGGAAACGATGGTCAAATTGCGCTAACCATAACGGCAGGAAATATTCCCAATGCGCAGCCACCCTGGGATATCGAATTGTTCTTTCAGGACAGCGGTGGAGGACTCACTCCGCTTGCATTCTATAATGATGTGGCCATCACCAACATAGTCTTTACCCCGGGCAATGGATCATTGAACTTACCGGGTGCCGAAGCCTTTGGAATTCCCACCAACGACTTGGATCCAGGAAGTGAGTACCGAATTAATGTCCGATCGACAGGGGGCGTGCTGACTTGCCGAAACAAAACGCTGACGAATATTCAAGTCGCTGAACCACCAGAGCTAACGCTTTCAGGGGCTGACATCAATTTGACTTGTGGGGGCACACCAAATGGTTCAGGGTCTTTTGCTGCTGCAGGAGGCACACCACCTTATACTTTTACCGAAGATAGCAATACGACAGGTGCAACGACCTCAACTACTGCCACCACTTTTGACTTTATCAACGCGGGTGTGGGTGCGATTACCGTCACCGTGATGGATAACAATGGTTGCACCACGCAACACACCATCAATGTCACTCAACCTCCCGCCTTGACACTAACGCCAACGGCTGATGTGCTGCTGCAATGCAACGGAGATACAAATGGCTCGGGCACTTTTACTGCTGCAGGCGGAACAGGGGCTTATACCTTTACGGTAGATGCCAACACCACGGGTGCCACGGAGACACCAGGAGTGAACACCTTTGATTTTACCAACGCTGGTATTGGACTGGTTACAGTTACCGTTACTGATGGCAATGGCTGTACTGCACAAGCGACCGTTAATGTAACCGAACCACCAGCTGTTACGCTGGCCACCACTGGAGATATTTTACTTCTTTGCAATGGAAATACAAACGGTGCAGGCACATTCACAGCGGGTGGAGGTACGCCCGGATATAATTTTGTAGTGGATGCCAATACCACTGGAGGATCAACTACAATCAATGTTGGTACAGTTGACTTTTCAGGGGCAGGCATAGGAGTGATAACGGTGACCGTCACAGACCTAAACGGTTGCTCCACACAATCAACCGTGACAATCACAGAGCCTCCGGCCCTGACGCTGAGCGGACCAGATGTATTGACAACTTGTAATGGATTTTCAGATGCCACGGGATCATTTACTGCTGGAGGAGGCACACCACCTTATACTTTTACCGAAGATAGCAATACGACAGGTGCAACGACCTCAACCACTGCCACCACCTTTGACTTTATCAATGCAGGAGTGGGTGCGATTACGGTCACCGTGATGGATAACAATGGATGTACCACGCAACACACCATCAATGTCACTCAACCTCCGGCTTTGACGCTAACGCCAACGGCTGATGTGCTGCTGCAATGCAACGGAGATACAAATGGTTCGGGCACCTTTACTGCTGCAGGCGGAACAGGGGCTTATACCTTTACGGTAGATGCCAACACGACAGGTGCTACGGAGACCCCAGGAGTTAACACTTTTGATTTTACTAACGCGGCAATTGGTTTGGTGACCGTTACAGTTACCGATGCCAATGGCTGCACTGCTCAAGCTACAATTAATATTACGGAGCCGCCACCTTTAACATTAACTACAAGCCCTGACTTCAATTTGGTTTGTGCCTCAGATATGGACGGCTCTGGGACATTCACAGCGGCTGGTGGCACAGGCGCCTATGGTTTTACGGTCGATGCCAATACCACTGGGGCTACTGAAACTCCCGGAGTGACTACTTTTGATTTTACGAATGGTGGAGCAGGGCTTGTGACAGTGACAGTGACTGATGCCAATGGATGTACCGCACAAGCTACTATCGATGTAGTACCCCCGCCACCAGTATCAGCCCTAATTTCTGGAAATCCAACGACTTGTGTAGGGCAAGATGGGTCTATCACAGTGGATTTTGTCGGACCGGGGCCCACGTGGAATTTCACCTACACAGATGGATTTTCAAACATTGGTTTAGTGGCGAATTCTAATCCCTTCACTTTTACGGTCAACCCGATAATTACAACGAGCTATACGCTTGTTGATGTTACTGATGCCACTTGCGGTGCAGGTACTGTAGGGGGAACCGCTACCGTCACCGTGGCTCCCATTGCTGGCAACCCTGCCACTTTCGGAAATGAAACCTGGCTGGGTTATGTGTATGACGATAGCGGTAGCCCAGCACCACCAGCTACCAACATTGACTACAACAACACCAAGTACAGAGGGTTTATTGATGAGACGGAAATAGATGCAGCCAGTTCCTTTTCCTCATACAATACAACCACAGATGCATTTGATCTTAATCTTAGTAACTCTGTACCGCTGGCAGGTGCCAATGTATGTGGTACGTACCTCAACGACTTCAGTATAAGATTCAGAATGACAAAAACTTTTGCGGCTGGTATTTACACCTTTAATGTAGGTGGTGACGATGGCGTGCGATTATTTGTGGATGGAGTAAGCGTCTTGCCTGCGGGATCTTTTGACGTGCATGCTTTCACGAATTATACATCTGCTCCTCAATGCCTTACCGCTGGTACGCACGATCTGATTATTGAATATTTTGACCGGGGAGGATTTTCAAGAATTAACTTTGATTATACTAGCACCGCTGCTCCCGCAGTCACAACTCCAGTTTCACTTTGTGTAAATTCTCCTGCTCCCACTTTGACGGCAGTAAGTGCCGGAGCCCTAGACTTTAACTGGTACACGGATGCTGTCTTGACAAATCCGCCTGTTTTCGTTGGGGCTAATTATACGCCAGCTCCTTCAGAACTTGATATGACAGCGGTAGGCGCAACTGATTTCTTTGTGACAGCGGTGTACGCATGTGGGGAAACCCCCGCAGCGCAGGTGACTGTGGATGTGACCAACGGTTCCACTATCAACTTACCTACTCCACCAGTGGAATTTTGTTCAGGTGCCCCTATGGTTGACCTTACTACGTTAGTAAGCGCTACGCCTGCAGGCGGAACATTTACTTTTTCGGGAACTGGTATTACCATAAGTCCAATGTTTGACCCCTCTCTTGTGGTTGGAAGCACAACCATATCGGTGGATTATATTTCAGGTACTTGCATGAGCTCTACAGCATTTGATATTGACATTGTTAACGATGCAACGATTACAACTCCGGCGAGTGCCAATACATGTGAGTCTTCAGGTCTTGTAGACTTGACAAGTCTAGTGAGTGGAAGTCCTGCAGGCGGAGTTTTCACATTTGGGGGGGCGGGAGTAACGGGATCCAATTTTGATCCGACCGGAATTAGCGGTGCGACAACAATCACTGTAGATTATGTGGCGGGAGGCTGTGTGGCTCCGACCGAGACATTCGATATTGATGTGATTTCAAATATTGCGTTAAGCGCGAATAACTCCACCGTGGTTTGTTCGACAGATCCGCAGGTGGATTTAGCTGGCTTGGTAACAGCCAACCCTACAGGCGGAGTCTTTTCGTTTTCAGGAACAGGAGTCTCGGGAACAATGTTCGACCCATCCGCTGCACCTGGAACTAACACGATCATTACTGTAACCTATGATCTAAACGGATGCTTGGCAAATACTTTTGTTCAGGTGTCAGTGAGGGCACTAAGTGATCCCGCTTGTGGAGGACCTACTGGCAATTGCAATACAGTATCGATAACACCAATCGCTTCTCCTGCTATTTGTTCCTCAACGGAAGGTTCAATCTTTTTTGAAATAATTCCTTCGACACCGACAGTCAGTACTACGTCCGTAGAATTGACCATAACTGGCATTTCCCCAACCAACCTAGGGCACACCGTAAAAAATATTACAAACCCCCTATTTGAAGGCCTACCTATTGGCATTTATGATTATTCCATACAGTATGGAGATCCAAGTTGCATCAAGACAGGGCAAGTAACTGTATTGCTGGGACCGGATGTGGTGGATTTTACCGTCTCGTCAAATAATGCAAATTGTTTTGGTAGTGCTGGCGGAGTTGTCCTTTCGAATATCAATGGTTCTGACTTGGCGGATTATACTTATGAAGTTTTTCAATTAGGAAATGTAGTTGCTAACGGTACTATCACCCAAGCTGAGTCGCTTACCGATGTAACGCTATCCGGTTTCGGGCTAGGAGATTTTGAGATCAAACTCTCCCAAGATCAGTCGGCCACTACTAGCTGTCCGAGTCCCGTGCAGTCTGCCAATAAACCTTTCACAGTGACGGGTGCCACCGCGGCCCTCGATACCCTGTATGTAACAAAATCAATCTCTGTTCCAGATCTGCCAACAGGATCGATGTTGGTAGGCGTAGCGGAGAGTTTGCAAGAACCATATGAAGTACGACTCGAGTTGGTGACACCAATTTTCCCTGGCCAGACTTTTGCGCAAGACTTTACGGCTATCAGTAGAAACCCCTTAAACCTTAAGTTTGAGTTTGATGCGCCAAATATTTTCGCTGGAGAGTATCTCTTGTCACTAAGAGATGCCCTTGACTGTAGAAAGGACTATGTGGTTAGTATTGGGTTAGACACCAGCCTTTCTATACCTAACGTCTTCACACCAAATGGAGATGGTGTTAACGAGGTGTTCTTCATTCGGAATATCCCAGAGTCTACCAGTATTGTGATTACGAATCGATGGGGCAACGAAGTCTTCTCCTCTACCAATTATGAAAATGATTGGAATGGTGGTTCTGTAGAAGATGGAGTCTATTTCTATAGAATCAGCACGCCAAGCGATTCCTATACTGGCTGGGTGGAGATCATGAGAGGTCAATAGGATTTCGCGGACCACTAATCAATCAGGGAAGATAGGAATTGCAAGGTGTCCACGTCATCAGCATAATCATCCACTTCAGGAAACTGTGCCTGGCCAAAAGGTAAACTGCCTTTATACCATCCCTTGGCGGAGACGAAGCATTGAGTTTTTGCCCTGTTACGATCCAGCCGAGAAGCCAGGTCATCCTGGTCCCTGTATCTTTCATAGTACAACACTGAGATAGGGGATACAAGTTTTTCGTCTTCAAGTAGGATAACTGATCCATTATCAAAGAACGGAATGCGATTCACTAAATGGATTGCTCTTTGATAGTCATAGTTATTAGCATACTTGTTGTGATTGATGATATCACCGAACTGTTCCCAGGTTTTTAGCATGAGATTGAAGTCATATTCTTCCGGCACAAATAACTTAGCAATATTCCGGCACCCTAAACCAAAGTAGGTGAAGACATCTGTGCCCAGGGCCTTCAATTCTTCTTCTGATTCCATTCCATGAATGATGGCGCATGAGGATCGGTTTTTTCGAATGATATGAGGTACATTCTTGAAGTAGTATTCAAAGTATCGGGAAGTGTTGTCACTCCCTGTGGCAATAGCTGCATTATAACCCTTTAACTTTTCTTCAAAGGCAATTAGTGAAGCAAATTTTGGCTCAACTTCCAGTAGCCACCTGGAAAGCGCGGGTAGCAACTGTGCGTCTTGTGAGCTAAGTTTTATCATCGCCTTGTGGCCGGCAATCAGCGTGCTTAAAAAGTCGTGAAATCCGACCAAAGGAATGTTGCCAGCCATGGCGATGCCGACAATCTTACTTTGGGGTTTGTTTAAGGAATACTTGGAAGTCCATTTATTCAGGGCGCTCTGGTCCAGCATTTTTGCTATGCCCTTAAGAGAGGTCCGCACACTCTCAGAAGTGAACCAAGGATTTTGATTCAAGGCTTTTTGCGACAAGTCAGACATCTCTTCTTCAGTGAGTGATTGAATTCTCTGACCCAACTTCGAAAATGCTTCAATGCGCTCTTTTAAATCCATAGAGAACTAAACTTTTGAGGTTAAACAACTGTTTGTCAGATGATCCCTGATTGCTATTTTTGGGGCACGAAATTACGTTTTAAGGTTAGAACACGAAAAGTATGGCGATAAAGATTACAGATGAATGTATAAACTGCGGGGCATGCGAACCGGAATGTCCTAATACTGCAATCTATGAAGGAGGAGTAGAGTGGACTTGGGCTGGTGGAACCGCCTTAAAAAATGAAATCTCACTTGGCACTGGAGAGAAAGTTGACGCGCAATCCGATCAAGCTCCAGTATCCGATGAGTTTTACTACATAGTTTCGGGTAAATGCACTGAATGCACTGGATTCCACGAGGAGCCACAGTGTGCTGCCGTTTGTCCTGTTGATTGCTGCGTGCCCGATCCTGACATGGTGGAGTCGAAAGAAGTGCTAACCTCCAAGAAAGCCTGGCTTCATAACGAGGAACTTCAAGGCTAGATTACTATCGCATTTTTGATCGCTTTATCAGATACGCCTGCAATACTTCAAAGTAATCGTTGTTGGCATCGGCAGAGATAAAGTCAATCTTGAGCTGATTGCATTTTAGTTTTAGCTCCTTATGAAAACTTTTTAGTTGATCCTGATAGCGTTCTTTGATTTCGACAGGATTCAATTTTAGTTTTTCATTAGTTTCCAAATCTATAAACTCGTAGGGCCTTTCTTCAAAATTAAATTCTAGCTCTGTTTCATGATCGGTGACATGAAACATCAGCACCTCATGTTTGTTGTGCTTGAGATGCTGTAGCGCTTTGAAGATTTCATCTGGATCTTCGTCACCATCAAACATATCACTGAAAATTACAATTAAGGAGCGTTTGTGCGTCTTCTCGGCAATGGCATGCAGCACATCGGACACCCGAGTGTTTTTGGCTTCCTTACTGTTTGATTCTACCGTCCGTTCCAGCAGCTGAAATATCTTGTCAAGGTGTGTAGGTGTCGATTTGATGGGCGTGAACTCATCGATTTTGTCTGAGAAAAGGCAAAGACCGACAGCGTCACGTTGCTTATGAAGCAGATAGGCAATGGCAGAGGCGGAATAGACGCTGAACTTGAGTTTTGCGAGCGTTTTCGATGGGTAATACATGGAGGAAGAGCAATCGATTGCGATGAGACATCGCAAGTTGGTCTCTTCTTCATATTGCTTGGTATAGAGCCTATCGGTACGTGCGAAGACCTTCCAGTCTATATGACGTGTGCTTTGTCCCTCATTGTAAAGCCTGTGCTCGGCAAATTCCACAGAAAAGCCGTGGTAAGGAGATTTGTGCAATCCGGTAATAAACCCCTCCACCAGTTGCCTGGCGAGCAGCTCAAGACTCCCGGACTGCTTAATGACGTCAAAATTTATTTTCAATGATCTTCAAATATTAGGATGAGCTGGACTAATACTGTGCTACATAACCAAATAGAACGTTTCTAACGCAATTCTGGTGCCTCAAGTTTGCTATAAATTTTTAAAATACTATATTCGATCAGATCAAATTACCCTTAAATCATAACTAAAACCCAGATCTGTGGAAGAGAATAAGAATAACGGAAGGGACGAGATTTATTCAGAGAAAGTAAAAGCAGGTAAACGCACGTATTTCTTTGATGTAAAGGCAACCCGATCAAATGATTATTACCTGACGATTACTGAAAGTAAGAAGCGGTATAACAAGGATGATGAAGGATTCACCTACGAGAAGCACAAGATTTTCCTTTATAAAGAGGATTTCAACAAGTTTGTGGAGGCCTTAAATAACACGGTCGGGCATGTAAAAACAGAGCTGCTACCAGACGTTGATTTTGAGCAATTTGATCAACCCAGAGAGACGCACGTTGAGGAAGAATCCAAGACAACCACTGCAGATACAGAACTCAAGTGGGACTAGTTCCCACAGTTTAGCCAATACCTATACCTAGTAATAGCCTCACCTGCTCCCTTTCCCGATGTGGGTGAGGCTTTTTTTGCAGCCATCAATCCGATGGAGTCCTTATATTTGCACCCGTTTTTAAATGTGAATTAATATGGCTCTAAAATGTGGCATCGTAGGTCTGCCCAATGTGGGTAAATCGACCCTTTTCAATGCCCTCTCAAACAATAAAGCGGAGGCTGCGAACTTTCCTTTTTGCACCATCGAACCCAACGTGGGCATTATCACGGTTCCAGATGAGCGTCTGGATATACTGAAGGGATTGGTTAATCCTCAAAAAGTGCTTCCGACCACATTTGAATTTGTTGACATTGCCGGATTGGTAAAGGGAGCCAGCAAAGGCGAGGGGCTTGGAAATCAATTTCTTGCCAATATCAGAGAAGTGGATGCGATCGCCCACGTGGTGAGGTGCTTTGAAGACGACAATATTGTGCATGTGGATGGCAAGATCGACCCGGTCTCTGACAAGGAAATAATAGATACTGAACTGCAGCTTCGCGACCTGGATTCGGTGGAGAAAAAAATTGCTAAGCTGGAGCGCACGGTCAAGGGTGGTGATGCAAAAGCTAAGAAGCAGCTAGTTAGTTTGCAGAAGTACAAGGCAGCTCTTTTATCGGGCAAAAATGTGAGGGTGGTGGAGGCTTCAGAAGAGGACAAGGAAGCAATTGAAGATTTGCAGTTGCTCACCGACAAGCCTGTGATTTATGTAGCCAATGTGGATGAAAATTCGATACATACCGGAAACAAGTTTGTGGATGCCTTGAGGGCCAAGGCAGAGGAAGAGGCTGCGGAAGTAATTGTGGTCTGTGCTGCAATTGAAGCACAAATAGCGGAGCTGGAGACGGTGGAAGATAGGGCTGAATTCCTAGCTGAATATGGACTCAAAGAGTCTGGCTTAAATAAGCTTATCCGTGCTGCATACAAATTGCTTCACTTGATCACTTATTTCACGGCAGGAGAGAAGGAGGTTAGGGCCTGGACCATTGAGCAGGGCTGGAGGGCTCCTCAGGCTGCCGGAGTTATTCACTCTGATTTTGAGAAAGGATTTATTAAGGCAGAGGTGATTAAATTGCCTGATTATCAGATGTATAAAACGGAGGCTGGGTGCCGGGAAGCGGGCAAGCTGGCCATCGAAGGCAAGGAATATGTGGTTAAAGATGGTGATATCATGCACTTTAGATTTAATGTTTAAATAATACTTACATCGTCAGCCTCGATTTACCTGATTTTTAGTATTTTAGCTATCCGCTGCTAACTTTTTAGCGGACATATAGGTTTTATTTTTTGATGCAAAACCCGCAGTGTTGAGAATCCGGATAGTTTTTTCATTGAAGAATCGGGGGGCCTACGTCCCCTTTCATCATCAATTTATGCTCGCCCAAACGATCAAAGGGTTGGTGATGATTGGAGGCAAGCAGGAATTCGCAAACTACACGCAATACAACTTCTCGGGCTTGAAAGGTCAGATTAAGATCAGCCGAAAAGGGCTACATTTCTTTTCCTCAAGGATTACCCTGGTATTCTCATCTGCCGACAAGGGTTTTTTGGACTACTTCCTTGAAGTGCTATTCGCGCAGAAAGATCTCATGATTGGCAACCTTCAACTTACCCCAGAGTCTGTCGAAAATGAGGATCCGGTCATCATTACCGACTCGGTTAAATTTCTTTGTATTTCTCCGATTGTGCTATTGCCCGGAGCATTTAATGATGACAGTGCCAAGCGCTTCATTTCACCGGAAGTGGACGAATTCTCAGATCTGCTTTATGACTCCACCATCAGTAGGATGGAGCGCAGTGGGAAATACTCTCCCAATGAATTGGCTGATTTTTATAAGTTTCAGATTGTGGCAGATCGCGATTATCTAAATCGAATACAATCCAGCCATAAGAAGTTTGCACGCATCTATCCCGTCTTCGATTCTGATGTGAAGTTGGAAGTGAGAGGCTATACCTTTCCGTTTACCATGTATGCGCCACAGCCGGTACAGCAGTTCGTTTATGAGCATGGGTTGGGTCACTTTTCCCACAAGGGCTTCGGAATGCTTGATGTCGCCAATGCGGAATCACAAAATAGACCCCTTAGTAAAGAGGAGACGATTTCAGTTAGCGCTGATTGATTGTAATAGGGAAGTAGCCAATTAGTAAGTCAGCATCAGGCTGAAATGGCCTGTAGTAAACAAAGATCTCGTAGAAGTTTTCGGTCTCATAGTGACTTCCCTCAAAGTAGTAAGGCTCCTGTTGATCTGAAACCGCAAGGTATTGATAGTCATACCATCCCTGCTTAAGCCTTGTGGTAAACTCATAGGCACCAAGTGCTTTTTGGTAGGTCATTTCATTCTCAGCAGTCCTCCTGTAGTTGTTGAAAGCGCCTACGGTGTACACTTTACCATTTGCCAGAGGAGGGCTTGCCAAAGTCATAGTCACATCGATGTAATCAGAGGTTATCTCGTCATCGCTATTGTAATCAAGATTTTCGATATAGTATTGACCATTTAAGTCCAAATACTGAGCATAGGAATCGCCCAAGCGGGACTTGTCCTTTTGTATCCAGAGGTGAAATGGCTTCGCTGCCTTGTCAATCCTATCTGTGTTTTGCCCTGGGAAATTAATCGACCTGAAATCGATGAAACGGAACTCATTGCCTGCATTGAAGTATTTGTCCTCATCGAAGAAGCGGTACTCAATCTGCTTCCTGTCTTCCCGTACAAAGCTTGGCTTGACATTGTACTTCGCATTATCCCAACGCTGATTTTGCCGAATGACCACGTGCACCGATTCGAACGGATTTACGATCTCAAGCCCCTTGTAATTCAGCGTAAAATTAAGTTGCTGATTCGTCAATCTGAGGTTTATAGAGCCAATGCTTTGATTGTCCTGCAGGATCGAAGTGCGATTATCAAAAGCCATAAATCGCTGCGACAGCACCAGGTCGGATTTATTCCCATCACGATAGACCACCAGCAGATAGTTGCCGGGAATTTTTACATTGGGCACTTTGAACTTGTAGTGCACGTAAGGTATAACGGTATTGCTGGAGAAGGCGTAATCGTTAATGACGAATTCATTGTATTCACTTATGAAATCCAGGTCCCGGAGACGCGAGGGTGTCCAATCGTAATTGCAGTGTATCACCCTCACATAGTAACTCTCGTGGTCGTACCGCAAGTCGTCAAACTCTAGGACAAGATCATTTTGGCGCAGGGCGGCAACCGCTGGCAATAGTTCAGCTCTCGGATCGGTCTTCGCACCGTAAAGCTGCACGGTCTTGATCTCAGGCTCATACACCTTATTTTCATACACCAGGCTTTTTGCGCCCTGCAAGAGCAGGAGAAGTGTTGTAAATAAGGTGGTGAATTGTAGGAGCACTGGGAAAGTTAGATTAATTGATCATATTTTCAATGGCAATGACCGAGCCAAAAATTGGGAGGTAAAAATTGCGAGTGCTTACCCCAGTTCATCAATGGCCATCGCTACAGACTCCCATTTTTCATTGGTTTTCTTTAACTCCTGGTTGATGCTTTCCACCTCCCTTTGTTTCTCATTCAGTTTTTCAAAGTTGGCAAATACGGCAGGATTAGCCATCTCCTGCTCAATCTTATCTTTTTGCTCTTGCAGCTGCTCCATACTTTGCTCAACAGCAGCGAGTTCCTTATTCAGGGTCTTCAGCTTGTGTTCGTTATTTTTTTGAGCCGGCCTGCTTTTTTGTCCTTCCTTCTTCTTTACCACCGTGGTAGAAGGAGCGGCTGAATTTACCGCAGGGTTACTCTTTCTCCAATATTCATACTCTTCGTAAGTGCCTGGGTATTCTTTGATCTGTTTATCCTCAATGTACCAAATCTTGTTGGCTACCTGACTTATGAAATGTCTATTGTGTGATACGACAATGAAGCTGCCCAGGTATTGCTGGAGGGCCTGTATCAAAATATTTTCAGATATAAAATCCAGGTGGTTTGTAGGCTCGTCAAGCAACAGAAAATTAGCTTCGGAAATAAGCGTCTTGGCTAGGGCCACGCGTGATTTCTCTCCTCCTGACAGTACTTTTATCTTTTTGAATACCTCCTCGTCAGAGAATAGAAAACATCCCAGTATTCCTCGCAATTCCTGCTCGGTCTTTCCGCTCCCAGCCTGCTTCAATTCTTCCAGAATTTCATTTTCGATGTGCAAAGATTCCAACTGATGCTGTGCGAAGAATCCCTTGATGACATTAAAACCAAGCTGAGAATGGCCTTCTACAGGTTCGGTGCCAGCAATTATTCTAAGGAGTGTGGATTTACCTTTTCCGTTTGCGCCAATTAAGGCAATCTTGTCACCTCTTTCTATGATTGCATCAGTGCGGTTTAGTATTTCCAGCGAGCCATATCTTTTTGAAACATCCTTCAAGGTGACTACATGCCTTCCGGAAGTTTGTTTGAAACTGAATTTGAAGTTTACGGCAGCGACATCGTTTACCACTTCGCTCACCAGATCCATTCGCTGCAGTGCCTTCACACGCGACTGCACTTGCTTTGCCTTGGTAGCTTTGGCGCGAAACCGCTCGATAAACCGCTCTGTCTGCTTTATTTTTTGTTGCTGGTTCTCAAAGGCATTCTGTTGAATTTCTTCTCTCATCTCCTTCTCCTTCAAGTAGTAGCTGTAGTTACCCTCATAGGTGACGAGTTGCTGGTTGATTACGTCTACGGTTTTGGAGATTACATTGTCAAGAAACTGCCTGTCATGCGAGACCACGATCACCGCACCGGGGTAGTTCCGCAAGTAGTTCTCTACCCATTCGATAGAAGGGAGGTCAAGGTGGTTAGTCGGTTCGTCCAGCATGAGGACAGATGGCTTTTCAAGCAGGAGCTTCGCAAGCATCACGCGCATTCTCCATCCACCAGAAAACTCCTGGAGAGGCCTGTGTAGATCTGAAGTAGAAAAGCCTATACCTTCCAAAACCTCCTCAGCCTTGGCCTGCATGGTGTATCCGTCCAGGTGTTCAAACTTTTCCTGAAGCTTTGTCAACTTGTCTACAAGCTCATCTTTGTAATGGTGCTCCAAATCGTGCAAAACCTTCTCGATGCTTCGCTGCGTATCCACGGCATCCTGAAACGCTTCCATGGCAACCGTCAAAATGGTGTCATCAGTCTGGTAGGAAAGTAGATCCTGATTCAGGAACCCAATGGTGCAATCCTTTGCCATGCTGATGGACCCTTCATCAAGGCTGAATTCGTTGTTGATCAACTTCAGTAGGGTTGACTTCCCCGTCCCATTTAGGCCGATTAGGCCAATCTTATCCTCTGGTTTGATAAACATGGAGGCATTTTGATATAGTGGCCTTCCACCTATGTAATACGATATATTTGTGATTGAAATCATTTATACTTTTGAAAGCTCGATCTAGTAGATTGTAGGCAAAAATACTAAGCTTTTAGAACGTAAAAAACCAGATGTGCCAATTGGCATTGAACCTAAATCAAACTCTCGTCCTATGAATCGGATTTTTTTATCCTTAACACTTTTCGGATTCTTCCTCGCCAGTTGCAGCAATTCTGCCAAAGATGTGGCAGCTCCTGACGCTGGTGTTGATAATGCTGTTCCTGCAATAACTGAAGCAAGTGGAAAGCTCCCTTTGGATCGGATAATACTTCCAGATGGCTTTCAGATTGCGATATACGCAGAAGTAGAGAATGCAAGATCAATGGCGATGTCGCCAGGTGGGACCTTGTTTGTGGGCAATCGCAATGAAGATAAGGTGTATGCCGTAAAAGACGTGGATGGAGACAACATTGCGGACAAGCGATGGGTAATCGCTTCGGACCTTAATATGCCAAACGGAGTGGCATTTAAAGATGGCGACCTGTATGTAGCTGAAGTGAGTAGGATTCTCAAGTTTGTGGACATCGAAAACAACTTGTCAAATCCGGGCGAACCTGTGGTTGTCTACGATCAGTACCCCACTGAGACGCATCACGGTTGGAAGTACATTGCATTTGGCCCAGATGGAAAGCTTTATGTGCCCGTAGGCGCTCCTTGTAATATCTGCGAGTCGGAAGATCCGATCTTTGCCAGTATCACCAGGATGAATCCTGACGGCACGGGAGTAGAAGTGTTTGCAAGCGGTGTGCGAAACACGGTTGGATTTACATGGCATCCTGACAACAATGAATTGTGGTTTACCGACAACGGAAGAGATATGATGGGAGATGAGATACCTCCTTGCGAACTTAATAAGGCCGCCACGGCAGGGATGCACTTTGGATATCCATACTGCCATGGAGGAACAATAAAGGATCCGGAATTTGGAGATAAGAAGCCTTGTGCAGACTTTACTGTGCCAGTGCAAAATCTTAATGCGCATGTAGCACCCCTGGGACTAAAGTTCTACACGGGTGACATGTTCCCCGAGGCATATCGCAAGCAAGTATTTATCGCTGAGCACGGTTCGTGGAATCGAACTAAGAAAAGCGGACACCTGGTGAGCCTGGTGAAATTAGAGAATGGCAAATCTATGGGCTATGAGACTTTCGCGGAAGGATGGCTCGATCATGAGTCTCAGGAAGTATGGGGTAGGCCGGTGGATGTATTGGTAATGCCTGACGGGTCTATGCTAGTTTCGGATGACAAGGCAGGGATTGTATACCGGATTAGCTACAAAGCGTAGTCATTTATCCTGGAGACTGCCGGCAAATAACACTAAAAGTCATCAGCTATATCATCGATCTTTTTCCCTTTGTCTATTCGCATCATTTTGAGGACTGGATAGGAGCGGTAGGTAAGTTTTATTTCTTTTTTTGAATGATCTTTGAAGGTGAGGCTCAGACTATCTGCCGTCCAATTATAACTGTCGGTGGGCAGAATGTATTTTGGCTTTCCATAGAGTCTCTCCATACCTTTCATCAATCTTGTGTCCTTGGCGGTGAAAACATCTATTTCATAAATAAGCCCCTTGTATGATTTGAGCTCTAACTTCCTAACTTTTACTTCTCCTATTCTTTCGTACTCCTCATTGTCAACTTCGTAGAGTTGGGTGGGAAACTCATTCTTCTCCAGAATATCCTTCTTGAATTTGATGCCCTTCACACTATCTACAGGAGCGCCTAGTTGAATATCTTTGAAACCGTTCCGCTTCGCCAATTCGGAGTCCTCCTGGGAAAGACAAGGTGCAGCAATTGATAGAAACAGGTAGAGAAGCAGGAGGCGACAATTCATTGTGATAGTTTATTTTTTTGCTGGAGGTTCGCTGTAGAGAATTTCAAAAGAAACTTGAGTATGTTCCCATCGCATGGACACGATCGCTTTATTGTTAAGTGGGTCAATTTGGATTTTGAAAGCTTCTTCAGGTTGATTTATTTTTTGCACCGGAACGTCAAACCTTATAATGTCCTTCTTTTCGTTATAATTGTAAGATCCCCACTGGCCGAGATCACTATTGAAGATAATTGTCCATTTAGTCTTGTCGGGAACGGTAAATATTGCATAGGTGCCAGCATTGAGCTCCATTCCGTTTACTGTAATTGGATGGGTGACGGTTAACTCGGTGGCTTCATTGGCACCTGTACGCCAAACTTTGCCGTAAGGAACCAAACCGCCAAACACGACTCGTTCTTTTGCTTGTGGCTGACTGTAGGTGATCTTGAGATAAGTGTCTTTATAACGCGAAGTCACCATCGAAAGCGGACTTGCGCGCCTTTCTACTTGACCAACAGCAGCAAGTGGCAAAAGTAGCGCAAGGATCACAATATTTTTCTTCCACATCAACATTCGCGGCTAATATAGCAATTTTGATTCCAAACGCTGATTCAAATTATGTTGGGAAGTACCTTTTATGTGTGGCAAAGGTATTGCGTACTAACCCACACATAGGGTTAGTCATTATTATCTAAATTTTACATCTTTCGTGATAATCAAGAAGTATGACGCGACCTGCCTTTGACGATATTTATATGGAACTTGCTGTTAATCTGGCGAAGCGTTCGCATTGCATAAAACGGCATGTGGGAGCCGTGCTGGCAAAGGATACTCGAATAATTTCAATAGGATATAATGGGCCTCCTGCCGGCACTCATAACTGCGACACGGAGTGGCCCGAAGTTGGTTGCCCCAGGGACTCGAAAGGAGGCTGTTCATTGGCAATTCATGCAGAGCAAAATGCTATTCTATATGCAGTGAGAAATAAGACCACGGTAGAGGGCGCAACGCTTTATGTAACATTGTCGCCCTGCCTGTCTTGCGCTCGTATCATTTTCACGATGGGCATTTCTAGAGTGATCTTTTTTAATTCTTATGCGGAGCATAAAGGCCTCGCTAACGATGAGGGCGTGGACTTCCTTAGAAAGTTCGGTGTGCAATGTGAGAAATACGCAGGGCAGTTGGCTAACGTTACCCATATGATATAAAAAAAGGGAAGTGATTAAATCACTTCCCTTGTAAGCTTGAGAGAATTAGGTCTTACCTAATTACTTCTTCTTCTTAGCAGCTTTCTTCTTAGTAGCTTTTTTCTTGGTAGCCTTCTTAGCTGCCTTCTTAGCTACTTTTTTCTTAGCTGCTTTCTTTGCTTTTTTTGCCATAGCGTTTAATAATTTTAGTTATTTAAGTTTAAACGTTGATGAAAGGTATGATAAAATTTTATTTTGCAAAAATTTTTCAAAAATATTTTTCGATGACCAAAAAATATCAGTTGCAAAACCAAGCGAGTCGTGGGCTTTAACTTGCGCAAAAATCTTACTACACGATGTTGACTTCAGGAGTCAATTCGATTCCAAATTTTTCTAGCACAGCGTGTTGAATATCCTTTGCGAGTGACAAAATCGCGTCACCTTTTTTGCTTGAATAGTTAACCAGTACAAGTGCCTGAAGAGGATGCACACCTACATCATCAACTCTTTTTCCTTTCCATCCACATTGTTCAATAAGCCAACCAGCCGGTATTTTAACATATTGATTATCAATTTGATAATGAGGCACTGTTGGATGAGTTACTTTCAATGAATTGAAATGTAATTGATCTATTGTAGGGTTCTTAAAGAAGCTGCCAGCGTTACCTATGACTGCGGGATCTGGAAGTTTATTCTTCCGAATTGTGATGACGGCCTCACTAATCGCTTGTATTGTTATTGACTTTACGTTGAGACTAGTCAAAGTCTCTTGAATGGCACCATAGGTGGTGTTCAGTCGGTGATTAATTTTGCTTAAGATTAAAGTAACACTTGAAATAAAATATTTTTCTCGGAGACCCCTTTTGAAGACACTTTCTCTATATCCAAACTCACATTCCGCGTTGCTAAACACGCGGGGCTTACCTGTCTCAAGGTCAATACCTTCTACCTGATCTACTACATCTTTAATCTCGACTCCGTAGGCTCCAATGTTCTGCATAGGTGCAGCACCAACTGTTCCGGGTATGAGAGAAAGGTTTTCGATGCCACCCCAATCATTGGTCACGCAGTGCATCACTAGCTCGTGCCAGTTCTCACCCGCGGCCACTTTCAGCCAAATGTTTTGCTCACTCTCCTTCACTACGTTCATTCCTCTCATGCTTACTTTCAATACAATGCCTGGGAAGTCTTTTGTGAAAAGAATATTGCTGCCACCACCTAGCACTAGCCTGGGCATATTTTGGTAAGCTGATGAAGAGAGAATCTCCTGCAAGTCTTCCGTGGTAGTTACCTCCGCGAAATACCTTGCCTTGGCGTCAATACGCATCGTGTTGTGGGGAAGTAAACTCGCATTCTCTAAAATCTTGGCCATGGGTCAAATAAGGACCAAGGAATAAAAAACCACTGATATATAGAAATCTATCCGCGAGTAGAATCAGAAAACTTTGTCAAGCTCTTCTTTTGATAATTTGAATAATGTGATGCGAGGAAATCGGCCAGCGACATAAGTGGTGCCACATACCAGAATGCCTTCATCTGCCGTGTTGATCACTCCAGATACTTCGTATGGATTTGAAAATCCCAGGTACTTGGTTCCAAGGAAGTCGCCACTGGCGCGGTCGTATATGTAGAGTCCAATTTGCCCTCCTTTTGTATTGCTGGCGTAAACAAGCACTTCAGTGTTCTTTATAGAAGAAGCCAATATTTTCACGGGAGCATCCGCAGTCAATTCAAGTAACTCAAATCCTGGCAAATCAGTACTTGAGCTTACCCCAGAAGTATTAATAGGCGTGTTAGGAATGAAATAGTTGTCTCCAAAATTAAATCTTGCAGTGGCAAACGTGTTACCTGTGGTGTTCAGCAGGTAGCTAATTCCTCCATCATCTTGCTGGCCCTGTACTACCCCTTGAATCTCACTTAAGTCGGTGAACACGAGCGAAAAAGTGTAGTTGTAAAATCCGTTAAAGAAGTACTGCCCGCCCAATGTCTTCCCCACTTGAAAGGGGTACTTGCGACCGGTACGTATGAAGTGATTTATGATGGGCTCCTCCACCGCATCGCCAGCCCCAATAGAGAATGAAGCGGATTGAGAGACTGCCCCCGCGGGACTCACGATGGACAAAACAGTTTCTTTCGAGGCATTGTCGTATCCGAGAAGCAAGAAATTACCTCCATCCATTGCTGCTGCGCTAGGGTAGGTGCCGCCCACGTTGATGACCTGATTGATTTCACCCGCTTGACTCACTTCAACCAGTTGGGTTTGCAGATTTACACCGGTCATGCAGAAGAAATAGAAATTCTCATTTGCCAACATTAATTCTCCTACTGGGTTTACAAAGGTTTCATCCACGATGAACTCCGACTCGAAGGTCCCCACATTATCAGTCTTTATGATGTAGATGCCGCTAAAATTAGAGTTCT
Source organism: Cyclobacteriaceae bacterium (assembly GCA_040216915.1). Taxonomy (GTDB): domain Bacteria; phylum Bacteroidota; class Bacteroidia; order Cytophagales; family Cyclobacteriaceae; genus ELB16-189. The sequence continues at coordinate 119,016 of JAVJOD010000006.1, read as the reverse complement.
CTAGTTCCCTTCCGGCTAGCACAAGATAGCCACCGTCAGCTGTCTGCTTAATATCGATGGGGTTATAAGAAGCATTGTATCTGTTGCTGTTGAAGATCCTTGTAAAATTTGCTTTGTCCAACTCCGGATCGGCTTCGTTGCTGCAAGACCATGCAGATGAAATCAAAAGTATAAGAAGTAACTTTTTCATGGCGTCTAGCGGTCTGAGGATTTAAAACTGGTACTTAAGAATCGCATGGGAAATAGGACTCCCGCAGAGATCACGATGTTGTCGATCTTCATATCATCGAATACGTCACCAATGCCTGCTAGTCTGTCGTTGCTAAATCTATTTTCTGTGTTGGTAATATTGCTCATACCAATGCGGTAGGAGGCATCCAGCACAAGTCTGACATTGCCCAGACTATAGTTCACGCCAGCTCCGGAAATAATCCCCCAATAACCTTTGTGAAATAAGTCTTTAGCACCAACGGTGACTGCGGGGTCGGTAAATGGATTGTTTCCTCCAGATCCATTATCAATGCCTGAGCGCTCTACAGTCTTTGAAGCATTAACCAAGACAGAATAAAAGATACCTGCTTGAATGAAGGGTTTTAGTCGATTTGAGGTGAACTCGTACTTCACAATCAAAGGCAGGTCTGCATAGTCAACACTTTGCTTGCTCTTGTAGTTAAGTTGTAGCGTCTCCTGTGCATTTTCAGTATTTTCCCAAAGAAATTCACTCCCATAGCTGAACCTCGATAGTCGATAAGTGGGTTGAAAACTGAATCCGAATCCCTTGTAGTTAAAGGTAATCTCGAGCGTTGCCTGGCTGCCCAATTGGCTGAAGCCATCATAAGCCTTGTCTGCCTGCGCGATGTCGTAGTCGGTTGGAACCAGCACAGAATATCGACCATCGGGTACTGCCTTGGTCAGATTCGGTCCCAGCGTCAGTCCGATCCACCATTGTTTGTCAAGAAAACTATTCTGCTGCTCCCTCGCTTTCTTCTTGAAACCCGGGGGTACCTTTCGCTTGGCTTGGCCAAAGACAGCTCCGGTCAGGAAGACCATCAATAGGAATGGTATAATCTTGTTTGTCGTCATCTTATCTGGCGATTACTAGTTTCTTGGTTTCTTTAAGTGGCCCCGCTTTTAACTTGTACAAGTACATGCCCGGGGGCATTGAAGACAGGTCGACATTTACAGAATGCTCCCCCTGGTCAAGGGGTTGGTCCAGCAGCACCTTAACCATGCCTCCTTGCGAATTTAACAATTGTAAATTCACTTGCGCGGTTGCATTGATCCTAAAAGATATCGTTGTAAAATCCTTGGCGGGATTTGGAGAACAATCATATAAGGTAAATCGCGTGGCAAGGAAGTCAGCTTGCGTGGAGGAAATCACCTGGTCCGCCAGCGGCAGAGGTTGATAAGTGCCCCCGGTGTCTTCATTTGTACCATCAATGAAATTTTTGAAGAAGATGTCGTTGTTGATAATATTCTCATCTACAAGCATCCAGTCCTTCAGCAGGTTTGCATATACCTGTCTATAGTCAAATTGCATTTCAACATTTGATTTCGATAGATCAGGTACGTTTCCAACCACTCCGGGCTTTACACCCTTACCAAATAGAAACATAGGGCCACCTGTACCATGGTCTGTTCCATAGCTGCCATTGGAGTGCACCCTTCTTCCAAACTCGGAGGTGGTCACCGTGAGTACTCTGTCCTCAATTCCGCGTGCCCTCAAATCTTCCTGAAACGCCTTCATGGCGGTGGAAATATTGTACATCAGCGCTGCGTGCTGACCCATAGTAGGATCGTAGCTTTCTACTTGCTCCGCGTGCGTGTCGAAGCCACCCACTTTCACTAAAAATACTTTGGTCTTCACCCCAAGCCCGGCACCACCGCCATCAAGTAAGCGTGCCACCAGCCTTAACTGGGGAGACAGGTTATTTCTTGCGCTTCCGCCTGGTGCGTTGAAGGGATACCGCTCAGGGTAGGTCACTGAGGATTCAGCGGCATTGCTGTAAACTTTGAAAAGTCGCTCCGCATAGTCCTCAGATTTATCTTCCAGCCCCAAAATCCAATTCAACTCTTTACCGTAGGGGGAATTTTCCAATGCAGCTGGAGGCTTTCCCCGTGGGTCTACGCCTTCGTCTACAAACCCTTCGAGCTCCTTTACCAGATTAGCAAAGGATACAGGATCATTAAGCGAGATAGAGGTGGGAATATTTCCGTCCTGGTGAAAGATCAATGATACATCGCTGCCCATTTCAATGGCCAGTGGATCCTCCATTTCTGAATTTGGAAAATCATCGGGATAAACCTGCGGTGCGAACTCCTGCTGTAGATAGCGACCTATCCATCCGGAAGAATAGTAGTCATCGAACCCACCGCCCATAAATGAGATGTCGCGACCCCTGAAGTGAGAACCGTTGTTATTTTTATATGATACTCCCTGCACAAAGCCAACTCTCCCTTGATCATACATGTCCTTCATCGCCTGCATGTCGGGATGAAGCCCTACCTGTGCTTCCAGGGGCAGAGTGCTATCCAGCGGAATCATTTTTCGAATACTATTCTTTGCAGGGATGGCAATGTTGGCCCGATTGCTATAGTATTGATCATAATCTGAAACAGGTATCAGGCAGTTTAGGCCATCGTTTCCACCATGCATCTGTAGTATCACTAACACGCGATCATTGGTGCTGTGCTGCGCCATCCGCGTGAGGGAATTTTTTCCCATCAGCTTGATCGGAATTCCACCGATGGTAAAAGGAACAGCCGCCCACGATACTTTCTTTATAAAATCTCTTCGCTTCATTTCGTTTTAGTAAAGCTGATATTCTGGTGATTGCATTATTGCATTAAATAAATTCGCAAGTTGACCTTTGACAACTTCTGGGTCTACGGGATTATTCCACCTAAAAGTCCACGCACCTTCCGGATCTGCATCGATTTGTGGAGACTTCAGGAACGCAGTAAGAAAGTAGTTCAACCGCTCCGCAGTCAACCCGGAGTTGTCATCAGCAGCGGGGTCAAAGGTCAGGTTATCGGAAAGAGGGAGTAATTCTTTGCAAAGCTCTATAATGAGCATCCTCGCATCCGAGGCAATGGCATTGGTAAAATTGGTAGACACGAATGCAACCAGGTCAATTGAGCCCATTGCCATTTGATCTTCGGCAATCAAATCTCTGATAAATTGATAGCGCTCTGTCAGATAGTTAGTGGAGATCCAGCTCCGGTGGTAAATGGGAAACTGGTGATATGCATCGTATCCGGCCACGTCAAATGGTTCATAGAAATTCATGCCCATGCCGGACAGCGTTCTAATCATTTGACTAGTGCGCTCATAGAAGGCAGTAGCCTCGGAGACGGGATCTGGTTGGGCCACACTGAAAAACCGATAGGTGCCAATCATCAGGTCGAGCGGAGATTTTATGATACCACCGAAATTGTCATCATCTACTCCTGCTGCCGCCTCGTAGAAATGCTCGCTTCGAAAAAGCTCTTCCAGCACCGGCTGAATTTTATATCCACTATTTTGAAAGGTGGTGGCCATCTCTGAAATGATGGTATCATTCAAAGTGGTGGTAATTTCCTGGTACACAAAGAACCGATAAATTCTTCTGCAAATGTTTTTCGCGGTCTCTGCATTGGAATATATAGATTCGATCAGTTGGCTAATTTCCTCCAGTGCACTCTCTTCTGTGGCAGAGGTGCCATTTAAGAGGACAGGATTGGGTTGTATAGTGATGTTGTTAAATCTCTCACTGAATTGCTTGACGGTGTTGTCGTGTGCAGAAGCATTGGTGGCAGACCCCCGAACTTTTCCTCTGGGTAGGTTGGTGTCTGGATCAATGTTGGAAAACGTATTGTCGATTTCCCAGCCTGAAAGCACCTTGGCTGCCTCCTGCACATCTTGCTCTTTAAATAGAAAGTAATCACCGGGCTCACTCACCGGTGGTAGCGTGCCTTCCAGCCCTCTTCCTATGGAGTATAGTTCGTGCAGCTCACGCGCATAATTCTCATTTGGATTGCCCTTTACATTTAAGTTCCCATCCAGCAGACGAAGCATCGCATTATCTACACAGATTTTCTTGGTCAATTCTTTGAAGTTTACTGTGGCTAACTCAAAGTTGTCAAATGCAAATTGTCTAAAGAGTTGGTTCTGAAAATACAATGAGCGGCTGTTGTCAATTTTTGTTTGGATGGCCGTGAGGACCGTATGGTAAAAGAAAACAACTTTTTCTCTGGTGCTGTAAGCAAGCGAATCTGCTGGTGGCACATTGACACTTAACATCTGTCCCAAAAGCCACCCCTTGAAGAATTCCTGCAAATCAGAATCGCCACTATTGGCATCGCTAGTGCCACTCAGCACCCATTCAGCACCAGTTTCTGGATCTAGGGGCAGGACAGGGTCGGGTAAATTATTTCTAAACAGTTGTGAGACAGCCTGTGAGGAGGTGTAGGTAGCAAAGAGATCAATTTGAGCTTTGGTAGGACCAAAAGTTGCACGGTGAAGCAGATGAGCAGCTCTTTTGAGTCCCAATGGACCAGACAGTACGGCTAAAGGCATTCAGGTATAATTTATCCTACAATTAATCGCTCTTTTGCGACTAATCATTCAATAATTCAGTTAAGCGGCAATAAATCACGGCAATTGTATTTAATTTTCTGTGACGAAGGAGTTACCGAACTTTTAAGTAACTGATGTCACGCACTTTGTGCGTTTTTGGTGCCTTTGAGGCTTCGTGACAATTCAAAGCGTAAGCAAAACCAGGCCAAAAAGGCACCAAAACGCAAGGAATTCACAAAAGGAAATTCGTGGGAGCGTAACATCAGTTAATAAAAGTTAAAATAATAAGATGTGATTATATATACTTCCATCTATGAAAATAATTGAATGCCCGAGGGATGCAATGCAGGGTATTGAGTCCTTTATACCTACCGATCAAAAAACTAAGTACATTAATCAGCTCTTACAGGTCGGTTTTGACACCATAGATTTTGGGAGTTTTGTATCACCAAAGGCAATCCCTCAATTGCGCGACACGGCCGAAGTGTTGGAGGGAATTGAGTTTGAGGGCTCTGGCTCCAAATTGCTGGCAATAGTGGCCAATGAGAGGGGTGCAAGGGATGCATCAAACTTTGAGCAAATCAGCTTCCTGGGCTTTCCACTATCAATATCGGAGACATTTCAGCAACGGAATACCAACAAGTCAATTCCTGAGGCGCTGAATGCTTTATCCGAAATCCAATCTATTTGTGTAGGCGCGGGCAAAACGCTGGTGACCTACATTAGCATGGGCTTTGGTAATCCCTACAAGGACCCTTATGATGTGAGCATCGTTGAAGGATTTGTTGATATCTTATCTACTCTTGATGTCAAGGTGGTGTCACTTTCCGATACGATAGGTGTTTCCACTCCTGATCAAATCGACTATTTGTTCAAAGGGCTTCTGGCGAAGTATCCCCATATTGAATTGGGTGCCCATTTACACTCAAACCCCAAGTCATCAAAAGAGAAAATTGAAGCTGCGTACCGAGCAGGTTGCGCGCGGTTTGATGGAGCTCTTAAGGGTTGGGGTGGCTGCCCAATGGCGGAAGACGAGTTGGTCGGAAACCTGGCCACGGAGACGATTCTTGACGTCCTGACATCCCACAAGGCGAGACCGCCAATCAACGAGGAGGAATTAGCTAAAGCATTGAAAATGGCAGATGCGATCTTTTCGGGACGCTAAGCCCTTGCCAGCTTATACATCTTTCCGGGCAAAGACTTGACCACGTTTTTGAACTCCAGACCAAGCAGGAGAGAGGCCAGCGTGCTTGGTGAAAGTGATGACTTCCGACTTAGTTCATCGATCATCATGGTAGCCTTCTTCTCTTGCAAGAGACTGATGATTTTTCTTTCCTGCTCATCAAACAATTCTAGGTCAAGTTGCTGTTCAGATTGATTAGGTGAATTTGAAATATTTGCACTCCAATTCATGATATACTCAATATCCTTCACGGAGGTAAGGAGGTGCGCTTTATTTGTCTTAATTAATTTGTTGCAGCCCGCAGAGTAAGTATTGCCGATGGACCCAGGAACTGCAAATACATCTTTGTTATAGGTGTTCGCAATTTCTGCAGTGATAAGTGCACCTCCTTTTTCAGCGGCTTCCACTACAATGAGTGCATCAGAGAGTGCGGCAATGATTCTATTTCTCGCGGGGAAATTGTGGGCATCTGGCTTTGTCCCAAAGCAGTGTTCAGTGATGAGCCCACCATTTTCAGTCATTTGTTTTGCAATATCCTTGTGAACTGCGGGATAGATGATATCCATGCCGCTGGCCATCACGCCCAGGGTGGGTAATCCATTTTGTAAGCTCTGTTTATGCGCATGTATATCAATTCCGTACGCGAGGCCACTTACAATCAAAGGGAGGTGGCCGGCCAAACCGGATACAAGCTCCTCAACTCGCTCCTTCCCGTATTCTGTGCATTTGCGTGTTCCTACAATGCCGACAGTTTTAGCCGTATTTAAGTTGACATTTCCTTTCAAGTAAACAAGTGAAGGGCAGTCATCGAAATGCTTCAGTCGTTTTGGAAAATCTGATTCAAAAAAAAAGTGAATTTTAGTATTGGTGCGTTCGGCTTTCTGAAATTCTGCCTCTGCCTGGGCAAACGGAGGATTCTGCTTCAGCGCGGTAGCGGATGCTTCTCCAATGCCGGGTATTCGCAGGAGTTTGCCCTTCGGCAACTTAAAGACCTCTTCTGCGGAGCCACAGTAGCTGATGAGCTGCTTTACCAGAAAATCACCGATCCCAGGCACAAAGTGCAATGCAAGGGAGGCTAATCTTTCAGTGCTCATAATAGCAGATTTTGCTGCTATAATAAGCAAACAGCCAATAATCAAGAAATTGGAATGCTGGAATAGGGCTAGTGAAGCCTGTCTCTGACTTCTGCCAGGAACTGGCGAATATTTTTTAAGGAGTCTATCATCTCCATCTTATCCTTCACTGATTGCGAATCGTTCTTCAGCATCTCTTTAGCACCTTGTAGGGTAAATCCTTTTTCCTTTACAAGGTGAAAGATGGTGCGCACATTGCTGATGTCATCAACAGTAAATTGACGATTGCCTTTTCTATTCTTCTTAGGTTGTATAAGATCAAACTCTGACTCCCAAAAACGAATAAGGGACGGAGCTACGTTGAACATCTCTGCTACTTCGCCAATTGAGTAGTAGAGTTTTTCGATTTCTTTTTCCTTATATGCCATACGTAGCTAAAGCGCTATCGATTATAGATTTTCTGCCTTTACAATCTATGCAAAGTAGCAATTCTTTGCAGTCGGTGCAAAGCGAAAGCCTAAATTTAATCTACAATATTTCAACAATTACTTTGTGGAATAAGTGATCCAGCCATCATCTGAGATAGTGATAATACTTTCTGGGAAGTCTTCAGTGGTCAATTCCTTGATGCGTCTGATCACCTTTTTTGAAGGATCGATGCGAACCGGTGAGAGTGGTGTCTGATAGATCGGGACAATACTCGCCTGAAAGAATTCACCCACAGGACTAGTATACACTTTGATGATAGGGGCTAGTCCGTTTACTCCGCTGAGGTTAAATCCACCGTAGGTGCAGAAGTTTCCAAGGCTATAGGCGATAAATCTTTTCTTGTACACTTCTACAGCCCTTGTGACATGCGGGCCATGACCAAATATGATGTCAGCTCCGGCATCGATCATTGCATGCGAAAATGCGTAAACATCACCTCGATCCTCTCCCACAAATAGTTCGTGCTTTCGAGGAACGTGTTCATGTTTAGAACCTTCTGCACCTCCATGAAAGGAGACGATAACCACGTCTGCAATGGAGTCGAGGTGGGCTATGGTCTTCCTGGCGCTGGGTATGTCATTTATGCTGGCACAGCCGGTATTGGGGGCGAAGGCTGCGAATCCGTAGGTCACACCCTCTTTCTCAAATATCACAAATGGTTTGTTCACCAGGCCTGCATAATTTATTCCTGCGCTGTCCAGGGTTTTCATGCTGCTTATTCGACCACCATCTGCAAAGTCGCCCGCATGGTTGTTGGCTAGGCTCATGATATCAAATCCCGCACGTGTCAGATTTTGCACATAGCGGGTGGGGCTGCGAAAAACATAGCACACATCTGGATTTCGACAGCTCTTTGCCATCCCACCAGAATCCAGCAGTACACCCTCCAGATTACCTATGGTGATGTCAGCACTTGCAAGCGTGTCATATACTTCTCTGAGCAAATCCTTGCCATCGTTGGGAGGAAGGCGGTCGGTGTTTGGATAATTTGTGCCCATCATGATGTCGCCCACCCCGATGAAGGTGAGTGTATCCTTCCTTGCGTATCTGATGACGGAGTCAATCAGAATTTGGCCCACATCAACAGTGACGGTATCGATTACAACTATGGTGGTATCTACCTGCGCAAGGAGACTATCAGGTTGTGTTACTGTTTTCTTCTTTGATTTCTGATTCTGAGCTAGCCTTGGTGTGGCGCATGACGCGAGAATCAAAAACAGGAATACAAAATAGCGCATTTGTTGAGTGACCTTAATCAAGCGCAGTAATGGCAATGCCACCTAGCTCGACTAACTTCTCATATTCCTTATTGCTGAGGTCGCGTTGAAAGAAGTTGATAGGATTAATTTGCTCGTTCTTGAATAATACTTCGTAGTGCAAGTGTGTGGCATAGGATAGTCCGGTATTGCCCACATAGCCAATAACTTGTCCTCGCTTCACCTTTTGCCCCTTCTCTACGATAAATTGCGTTAAGTGGGCGTAGCGTGTCTCGAATCCAAAATTGTGATCAATGTAGACCACCTTACCGAAGGAAACAGAAATGTATGCAGCTTCTACCACTCCGTCTCCCGTAGCGTAAACCGGTGAACCCTTTGGAGCAGTAAAGTCCAGTCCTTTGTGCGGTCTCCAGTATCCCAATATTGGATGTTTCCTCATGCCATACGTAGTGTGTAGATAGGTAAGGTCTTCGTTGCTGATTGGCTGAATTGCCGGCCTAGAGGCCCACATTTTTTCTTTCATCGCGAGCTCATTGCTCAGCTCCTCAAATGACTGAAATTCGATGTCGAGCCTGTTCGAGATCTTGTCAACTTTATCATAGCCCACCTTTATCAGAGGGTATTTGATACGAGCATTTTCTTTGAGCCTACCACCAACACCGGCTTCCCTTACGGACTCGCTCAGTGGATCCAGGTCTAGGATGATGCGATAGTTGTTATCATCGGTTTGCTCTAGCGCGGTGAGTTCTTGAGAGGCCTTATCCAGCTTTTTGTAGAGCACATCCCAGTCGCTTTGCAATGAAGCGTTCTCCCTTTTTAAAAGGGTTAGGTCAACCTCTTCGTAGTTGGCATTGAAAACGAGTAAGGCAACCACACCAATCATAAAAGAGATACCCATGAAGGTGCCAAGACTTCTCAATATGCTGTTGCCTGTAGCGAACTCAGGCTCGTACTTGCAGGTCTCTGGATTGTAGATGTAGTTAACTTTCGCCATCAATCAAGAGATTGGTTTACTTTTTTGCTAGCAACGTACAGCTTTGCATATCCATCACTGTCAAGCCCTTGAATCATGAATTGAACAGGGTCTACATTCTTGCCTTCAAGCATCACCTCGTAGTGAAGGTGGGGTGCTATCGAGCCACCGCTTGTGCCAACTGTCCCAATGACGAACCCCTTTAATACTTTTTGACCTACTCGCACGTGTATTTCCTCCAAATGCGCGTAGCGCGTGATGTATCCAAACCCATGATCCACTTCCACATAGTTCCCAAACCCTGCCAACAGGTCGCTCTTTTTCACCGCGGTGATCATTCCTGGCCCTGATGCCACTACATTGGCGCCACGGGCTGCGGCTATATCTACACCATCGTGATGATACTTTCCCTTGTGAAAAGGGTTGATGCGAACGCCAAACCCGGAGACCAACTGATCAATCTTGAAATTTTCAATCGGTTGCAGTGCTGGAGTTGCTTGCAGCCTATTCCAATCCTTCTTGTTTACGCTTGCCGTAAGACGAAAGAACGAGTTGCTTCTCTTCGCTGCTCCCGCTACCTTCTCAAATTCGTTGGATAAAGTGGAAGTCCAGCTGGCAAAAGCAGGAGAGGACGCAATTAAGATATCTTCTTTGGAGTCGGTGTTCGAAGCCAGACTACTTTCCTTAGGAATTTCAAATATCTTTTTATAAAGCTCATCATCCTTGACTTGGAGGCGCTCTAGTTGAGAATTCACATTCTGGATCCTATCCGACACGATTTTCTTATGTCGCTTCAGTTCGCTGTTCTCAGTCCTTAATTGTCTTTCGAATGGTGACTCTACAAAATAGTTCTGCAGAAAGAGAAGCCCCACGAAGAACAGAAGTCCGAACGCAAGAAATGCAACGGCCATCGTCAGCACCCTTAATGGCGAGATTCTCTTCCTCTCGAAGGAGAGTGTTTTAGGATTGTAGTTATATTTCTTTGAAGACATATAAATCCTTAATTCCTGCTAAATTTGGCGATTTAAGGCGCTAAATATAGCCAAAATTTAAAGCACAAAAGACTGCTATGGGTAAAGAGGTATTGGATTCGGGTACAATCAGGCACAAATTCCTCGATTTCTTTGAAAAAAAGGCACATTTGATCGTTCCGAGTGCCCCCCTGGTACTCAAAAATGATCCCTCATTATTGTTCACAAACTCCGGAATGGTCCAATTTAAGGACTATTTCCTCGGTAATTCATTGCCTAAAAGCAAGCGCATTGCAGACACCCAGAAATGTCTGAGAGTAAGCGGGAAACACAATGATCTGGAAGATGTAGGCTTTGATACTTACCATCATACCATGTTTGAAATGCTAGGGAATTGGTCCTTCGGAGATTACTTCAAGAAGGAAGCCATTGCCTGGGCTTGGGAATTGCTTACCGAGGTGTACAGGTTGCCAAAAGATAGATTATATGCCAGTGTGTTTGGTGGAGATAAAAGTGACAATCTTCCGGTTGATGAGGAGGCGATTGAATTTTGGAAGCCAATAGTGGGAGAAGATCGAATTATCCATGGCAGTAAGAAAGATAATTTTTGGGAGATGGGCGAAACAGGCCCGTGTGGTCCCTGCTCTGAAATACATATAGACTTAAGGCCGGAAGAGGAGGTAAGGAAAATCTCCGGAAAGGAATTGGTAAACAAAGATCACCCGCAAGTAGTAGAAATCTGGAACCTGGTATTTATACAATTCAACCGACTGGCATCAGGAAAACTTGAAAACTTGCCGGACAAGCACGTGGATACAGGGATGGGATTTGAAAGGCTTTGTATGGCGGTGCAGGTGAAGACATCGAATTATGATACGGATGTATTTTCACCGCTCATGAACTTTATTGCCGCGGAGGCCAAGACTTCATACGGCAGGGATGAAAAGCAGGACATAGCCATTAGGGTAATTGCCGATCATGTGAGGGCAGTTTCTTTTGCCATTTCCGATGGACAGCTTCCTTCCAATACGGGCGCGGGTTATGTCATTAGAAGAATTTTGAGGAGGGCGGTACGCTATGCTTTTTCTTACCTCAACTTTAAAGAGCCTTTTATGCATCGCCTCGTGCCGTTATTGGCTGAGCAAATGAAGACCGCCTTTCCTGAACTTTTTCAGCAGCAGGAGTATGTCTCGAGGGTGATCGTGGAGGAAGAGCAGTCTTTTTTGCGAACACTTGAAAAGGGACTTAAGCGAATGGAGGGGATTGAATTGGAATTGTCTGGAAAGGTGATCGGTGGCGAGATGGCCTTTGAGCTTTATGATACCTTTGGCTTTCCACTAGACCTGACCTCACTTATTGCCAGAGAAAAGGGTTTGACTGTAGATGAGGAGGGGTTTAATGAGGAAATGAAAAAGCAGAAAGCCAGGTCAAAGGCCGATGCAGTGAAAGAAACCGGGGATTGGGTTACAGTAAATGAGGGAGAAAAACCTGAGTTCGTTGGGTATGAAAATTTGTCTGCTTCGTCCAGACTTCTGCGTTACAGAAAAATCAAGCAAAAGAATAAAGAGCTGTATCAACTTGTTTTTGAGAGAACACCATTTTATGCTGAAAGTGGCGGTCAGGTTGGCGATAGCGGCATCATAGAAAATGACAAGGAAACGCTGCCAGTGATTGATACCAAGAAGGAGAATGACCTGATCGTTCACTATGCTGAGAAGCTACCCTCAAAGCTTGATGCTATATTTAACCTCAAAGTTGATACGCTCAAGAGGCAGCTCACGATGGACAACCATTCAGCGACTCACTTGATGCACGCTGCATTACGCCAAGTGCTTGGCTCACATGTGGAGCAAAGAGGATCACTTGTAAATGAGAAGATTCTGCGATTTGACTTCTCTCACTTTGCAGCGATGACTCCCGAGGAAGTTAGTGAAGTGGAGAAAATTGTAAATGCACGCATTCGGGAAAATATTAAGTTGGAGGAGCAACGCAATGTGCCGATTGAGAAGGCAAAATCGATGGGGGCAATGGCGCTCTTCGGAGAGAAGTACGGAGACTTTGTTAGGGTAATCACGTTTGATCCTAAGTATTCGGTGGAATTATGCGGGGGCACACATGTGTCTTCCACAGGCCAAATTGGATTGTTTAAGATACTTAATGAGAGTTCTGTAGCCGCAGGAGTGCGCAGGATCGAGGCAGTTACTGCGCAGGGAGCGGAATCTTTTATGAAAGAGCAATTGGGGCTGTTGGACGAAGTGAGGTCCATCCTGAAGAACCCGAAAGATCTTGTAAGCACAGCCAGGGGTTTGGTTGAAGAGAAGCATGCGTTAGAAAAAAAGTTAGAAGGACTATTTCAGCGGCAAGCCAATCAGCTTAAAGACAACCTTGCACAGCAGGCGATAAAGACTTCTGATCATACAGTAATAATTGAAAAGGTGGATTTGCCGAATGCGGATGCACTCAAGAATGTAGCGTACGCACTTCGCAATCAGTTTGATGACTTGTTTATGGTCTTGGCAGCCAATATTGACGGTAGACCGCAGGTGGCAGTGATGTTGGGAGAGGCAACAGAAAAGACTAAGAAGTACCATGCAGGAGAAATGGTGAAGGCGCTTGCAAAGGAGATTGGGGGAGGTGGAGGCGGTCAGCCATTTTTTGCGACTGCCGGTGGGAAGGACTTGTCAGGGTTAGATAAGGTGGTAAAGCAAGCTAAGGATTTACTTCCAAAGTGATGGAAGCCAAACTGCTGCAAAAGTATGATGTAGTGATAGGGTTAGAGGTACATGCGCAACTTCTCACTGACAGTAAGATCTATAATTCCGATTCAACTTCTTATGGAGAGTCTCCGAACCAGAACGTAAGTGTGATAACGCTGGCACATCCCGGAACTTTACCGAAACTAAATAAAAAGGTGATCGAACTTGCTGTAAAGATGGGCTTGGCGTGCAACAGTGAGATATCGAGGTATCAGATTTTTGATCGCAAAAATTATTTCTACCCGGATTTACCAAAGGGATACCAGTTGACGCAAGATCGGACGCCAATCTGCGTAGGCGGCTATGTCAGTTTGTGGAAGGAGGGTGTAGAAGAGAAGCGCATTGCCCTAAACCGAATTCACATCGAAGAAGATGCCGGTAAATCAATTCATGATGAGCGCGGAAATGACACACTTTTGGACTTTAACAGATCTGGCGTGCCCTTGATTGAGATAGTGACAGAGCCTGTTATTGAAAGCGCTGAAGATGCTGGAGCCCTGTTAGGGGAAATTCGAAAGCTGGTGAGGTACCTTGAAATATGTGATGGCAACATGGAAGAGGGATCGTTGCGGTGTGATGCCAATATTTCAATTAAGCCAAAGGGGACTGATGCATTGGGAAAAAAAGTAGAGGTCAAAAACATGAATTCCATTCGGAATGTGCAACAGGCTATCGAATTTGAAACAAGACGTCAGGCAGAACTACTGGAACTAGGTAAAGAGATCGTGTCCGAAACCAGAACCTTTGATGCCACAGTAGGTAAGACCTTTGGTATGCGGACTAAGGAAGAGTTGAACGACTATCGATATTTCCCCGACCCAGACTTGAGCTCGTTGGAGATTTCAGATCAGTGGCTAGAACAAATAAAATCATCGATGCCTGCGCTTCCGCATGAGTTGTATTTGAAGTTCACTTCGGAATTTGGCATTCCAACTTATGATGCAGGCGTACTAACTGAGAACAGAGAAATTGCACTTTTTTTTGATGAACTTTGTACTTATTCCAGAAACTATAAAGCGGCTTCAAATTGGGTGATGGGACCTCTAAAGTCTCAAATGAACGAGCGCAAGCAGACGGTTGCGGGACTTAAGTTGACACCGAAGAGGCTCTCAGATTTAATTGATCTGGTGGACACAGGCAAATTGAACTACACTGCGGCATCTCAGATGGTCTTCCCTGAGCTTCTAAGTGCTGCTAATGACGAACCCTTGGCTATTGCCGAAAAATTGAATCTACTTCAAGATGGGGATGAACAATCCATTAGACGAACGGTAGAGGAAGTGATTGCAATGTTTCCTGAAAAGGTAAGTGAATACAAAAAGGGTAAGAAGGGATTGCTATCCATGTTTATGGGCGAGGTGATGAAAAAAACCAAGGGAAAGGTTGATCCTAAAATTGCCAGTGAGTTGATAAAGGAAAAATTGAATTAAGATGATGCAAAGAAAATTATTTGTACTTGGCATTGCGGCACTTCTTGCCGTGAGTTGCGCAGAGGAGAAAAAAGGATGGGATGTGACGTTCACTGGAAAGATAAACTTTCCTGATGCGGCTAAGCAGGTGAGTCTTCAAAAGATGAACAACGATGTAGGCGCAAATGCGGAAATAGTAGATGTGCAAAGTGATAGTACTTTTGAAAAGACAATAACCATTGAAGAGCCAGGTTACTACCGACTGAATTTTTACGGTCAGCAGTTCGTAGATATGGCAGTGTACAAAAGCAATCTTGAGATTAATGTCGATGGCAACGACCCATCTGGTTTTTTCGAGGTGAAAGGCTCTCCTGACCTCGAGCTGGTGCGCCAGGTACAAAATATCCTTGCGCAGTCTCAAAATAATCCCAGAGGCGCGAGCCTTACAGCAGAATTTAATGAAGCACGTCAAAATAACAACCAGGAGCGAGTGCTGGAAGTGCAGGAGGCATACCTGGAAATGCTCAATGAAGGGTATGATCAAATAGCTCTTTTGCTGAGAGAGCAGGGACCATCATTAGCCGTCATTAACATACTGTCAGGCAATGGAGGCTTGGACAGAGACCGATATATCGACTTGTATGTGCATGTGGCGGACGAATTGAAAGGAGAATGGAAAGACTATGAGGTGGCGCAAGAATTCATCAGCATGGTAGAAAAGATGAAAGTGCTGGCGATTGGTCAGCCCGCTCCGGAAATTGCGTTGCCAAATCCTGAAGGTGAAATTGTCAAGCTCTCCTCGCTTCGAGGAAAATATGTGCTTGTTGATTTTTGGGCAAAGTGGTGTGGACCTTGCAGGCGTGAAAATCCGAATGTAGTAAAAGCCTACCATAAGTATAACGGCAAGGGTTTTGAGGTCTTTGGTGTGTCATTAGATCGTACACGTGAAGATTGGGTTCAGGCGATTCAGGAAGATGGCCTCGTGTGGACGCATGTTTCTGACCTAAAGTATTTTGATTCACAAGCGGCCTCCGACTATAATATCACTGCCATCCCATTTTCTGTACTGGTAGATCCTGATGGAATAATAATTGGTAAAAACCTGAGAGGGCGTGGACTTGAGAGGAAGTTGGAAGAGGTTTTAGGGGAAGGCTAATTGCTGGTGAAGGCGAAGGAGATAATATTTGCGCCCATTCTTAGTGCTTCTTGTCGCTTGGCTTCAGGATCGTTGTGGATGCGCTTATCTTCCCATCCATTTCCCAAATCAGATTCATACGAATAGTAGAGCACCAATCTACCTTCATATACTAGTCCAAGCCCCTGCGATGGTTTTGAATCATGTTCGTGGATCTTGGGAAGTCCATTGGGAAAGTCGAATTTTTGGTGATAGATAGGGTAGGTGAAGGGTAGCTCTATGAGTTCAAGTTCGGGAAAGACTTTCTTCAATTCTATTCTTACAAATTTATCGAGGCCATAATTGTCATCGATATGGAGGAAACCGCCTCCAATCAGATAGTTCCTAAGGTTTGAAGCTTCCTCATTTGTAAACACCACATTGCCATGACCAGTCATGTACACATAGGGATAAGAGAATAGGTCAGGGCTACCTACTTCTACATTGTCCTCATCTGCGACCAAGTTCATGCCCAGTTCTTTATTGCAGAATTCAATAAGATTGGGCAGGGCTGTTTTGTTCGCATACCAGTCGCCTCCCCCGTTATACTTGAGTTTTGCAATCTTCAATTGCGCCTCGGTTACCAGGGGTAGCGCAATCAGCATGTACAATATCAATGATAAGCTCTTCAAATTACATCCTTTTTAAGGAGGTGATGACTTTGTAAAAAAAATCTTGTAGGCGATTTAAACCTTTTGAAAATATCACACTCTAAGCATCAAACAAACAAAAAATAAGATATGAGAACAACGAAAAAGTTGGGATTTAGTTTGATAGTGGCCTTAATGGTATTCTTTAGTGCGTGTAATGAGGATGGTGGTATTGACTTGACGGTAGATGACTCCGCCAGCGTGGAAAATGAAGCCACCACTGATTCTTATTTTGAGGAGACAGACGATTTGGCCCTTATAGCAGTGGCAAGTGATGATGCCACTAAAACAGGAGGAAAAGTGGGTACTGGTGGTCGCAAGATTGGAATCAATGACTTTAGGCTTGCATGCGATGGCGTAGAGGTCACTATTGAAGTTGCTGATGACAGTACTCCCGAAAGCCCAAAGGGCACAATCACAATCGATTTTGGAGATGGATGTGAGGATGCAAGGGGAAATGTCAGGAAAGGAATCATCATTATTAATTACGAAGGACGCAGATTTCTTCCTGGATCGGTGATCGTTACCACTTTTGAGGGCTACGAGATTAATGGGGTGAAAATCGAAGGAAAGCGCACTGTCACCAACGTTTCTGGCAGTCTCGAAGAATTCCCAAAGTTCAATATTGTGGTAGAGAATGGCAAAGCAACCTGGCCTGATGGCACTTTTGCCACTCGCGAAGCGAATAGGACCAGAGAGTGGATTAGAGCGGTCAATCCTCTGAATGATGAGTGGAGCGTGACTGGAACCGCTGCCGGTACAAATAGAAATGGTACGGTGTATACTATGGAAGTGAAGGAAGCGTTAGTTTACAAAAGAGAATGTGCTGTGCTGAACAGAATATTTATGGCGGTGAAAGGTGTGAAAGTTTTACAAGTAGGGGATAGAGTGATCACGATTGACTATGGAGACGGTGAGTGCGATAGAATAGTTAAGGTGACCATTAATGGAGAGTCGAGAGAAGTTGAAGTAAGCGGAAAATAGTTTTTGATTGGTTGAGGGGGTATAGGTGTGGCCACTCCTGCGAAAGCGGGGGTGGCCTTTTTTTGCGTATCTAGGCAACGCTGGTGAGATGTTCTTTGCATCATACTACCTGGTTAGGATGATACCTTAGGTATGATACCGAGAGTGAGACATTACATACAGCCAGGTAATAGCTGAGAACGGAGAATTAGGATACATTGCGGATGATGACTTATTTAAGCTTTGGTTAAACAAGCTCCCTGGAGATTGAATTAGATTCAAAGTTTTATATTTGCATCACCACTACAAATTTTCTCTACCATGACGCAATACCTCGCATTAATGCAGGATATTTTGGATAATGGCTCATCCAAGACTGATAGAACCGGCACAGGCACCTTATCCGTTTTTGGCCGACAATTGAGATTTGATTTATCGGAAGGCTTTCCACTAGTGACCACCAAAAAACTTCATCTTCGCTCCATCATTTATGAGCTATTGTGGTTCCTCAATGGAGATACGAACATCAAATACTTGAATGACAATGGGGTCAGTATCTGGGACGAGTGGGCAGATGATAAGGGTGAACTTGGACCCGTATATGGAAGTCAATGGAGGAGCTGGCCTGTGCCAAATGGAGAATCCATCGACCAGATATCCAAAGTATTGGATCAAATCAAAAACAAACCTGATTCCAGAAGGCATATCGTATCTGCGTGGAATCCTGCTGAAGTAGATAAGATGGCTTTGCCGCCATGTCATGCTTTGTTTCAATTCTATGTAGCCGATGGCAAGCTGTCGTGCCAACTATATCAGCGGAGCGCAGATTACTTCCTCGGGGTGCCATTTAATATTGCCTCATATTCATTGCTGGTACACATGGTGGCGCAGCAATGCGATTTGCTTCCTGGCGATTTTGTGTGGACGGGAGGCGATGTGCATTTATATACCAATCATTTGGAGCAAGCCAGGACACAGCTTGCCAGAACCCCGTACCCTTTGCCGCAGCTGAATATCAGAAGAAAGCCTGACTCGCTCTTTGATTATCAATTTGAGGATTTCGAAATCTTGAATTATCAGAGCCATCCAGGTATCAAGGCACCAATAGCGGTCTAGCATATCAAGTTGGATCAGATTTGTCAATTCATTATTTAGCTATAATTTTAAGAAGATTGTCAAAACACATTCTTTCATTAAAAAAAATTGTCTATGGCGTTGTGGGATAAAATAAAAGGTGAATTTATTGATATCATCGAGTGGCTCGATGACTCGAATAACACCATGGTCTATCGCTTTGAGCGATATGGTAACGAAATTAAGACTGGTGCTAAACTCACGGTGCGCGAGGGACAAGCAGCCGTTTTTATCAATGAGGGTCAAGTGGCAGATGTTTTTCAGCCGGGAATGTTCACCCTTAATACCGAAAACCTCCCCATACTATCTACGCTAAAAGGTTGGAAGTATGGGTTTAATAGCCCCTTTAAAGCGGAAGTATATTTCGTGAGCACAAGAAATTTTACAGATCAAAAATGGGGAACAAAAAATCCAATCACATTATCTGACGATAGATTTGGGATGCTTGAAGTGAGGGCATTCGGAACCTATGTAGTAAGGGTGACAGATCCCGGTATTTTTATCAAAGAGATCGTGGGCACCGATGGTCATTTTACAAGTGAAGAGATAAGCCAGCAATTGCAGAGTATGGTGGTGACACGATTCACTGACGCTATTGGCGAAGCGGGTTTGCCTGTAGAATCGTATGCGGCAAAGACCAACGAGATTTCAGAAATGGTTGGTGATATCATGAACACTGAATTCAATGCATATGGCCTTACGCTAACAAAGTTCTTGATAGAGAATGTCTCTATGCCTGAAGAAATCAAGAAGGAGATATTTGAGCTTAGTAGACTGAGTAAAATTGATTTATCCAAGTTGGCGCAGATGAAAGCTGCCAAGGCTATGGAGAAAGCTGCGGAAAACCCTAGTGGAACAGCTGGGGCTGGTATGGGAATGGGAATGGGATTTGCAATGGCTAACCAGATGGGGAATATGTTTTCTCAGCAGCAAGCGCAGCAGGGTCAACCTCAAGCAGGAGGTCCGCCCCCAATACCTCAAACGATAACTTACTTCGTTGCCGTGAACGGGCAGCAAACGGGCCCATTTGATTTGAAGGCACTGCAAACGATGGTAAGCCAGAATCAATTGACAAGAGAATCACTGGTTTGGAAGCAAGGAATGACTGCGTGGGTCGCTGCTGGCGAAGTGAATGAGTTGTCATCTATCTTTAGTAGCACCCCTCCACCGATACCAGGGTAAGAATGGCCGAGGCGGAGGTAATAAAAGACACCGACTCGTTTGGGTGCACGAGCTGTGGGGCAGAGCTAAAATACAAGCCAGGATCAACACATCTGAAGTGTGAATACTGTAGTGCAGAGAATGACATACCGGTGCTTCAGCACAATATTGAAGAACTCGATTTCAATGCGTTCCTTGAAGGCGCCTCTGCGCAAGCTGAAGTAATATCCATTCATGCTGTAAAGTGTGAGAGCTGTGGCGCCAACTCGTCCATTGACCCGAAAATTGAATCGACATTTTGTGCCTATTGTGGTACACCGCTCATCGAAAGGAATGCGCATGATGAAATGGTGATCAGGCCTAAGTCTCTTTTGCCATTCAAGTTAGATGCTGCCGGGGCGAAGAAAAGATTTAGTGATTGGATTAAGAAGCTGTGGTTTGTGCCCACTAAACTGACAAAGGCTGTCCTAAACTTTGATCACTTCAAGGGGGTCTACCTGCCTTACTGGACCTACGACTCAAATGCACATGCGCAATATGTCGGTCAGCGGGGTCAATATTACTATGTGAGCGAATCGTACACGACTACAGAAAATGGAAAGTCTGTGAGAAGGACCAGGCAGGTAAGGAGGACCAGGTGGCAAAATGTAAATGGAGAGGTGAGCAACAATTTTGATGACATTTTGATTTGCGCATCCACCTCAGTGCCATCAGAATACGTAAAAAAACTGGAGCCGTGGGATACAAATAACCTGACACCATTTGAAGTGCAATACCTGAGTGGTTTTGTCACTGAAAAGTACCAGCTGGATCTCAAAGAGGGTTTTGGGATTGCAAAGAAGGAAATGGAAAGCCAAATGAGAAACCTGGCCAAACAAGATATCGGGGGTGATGAACAGCGTATTATGTCAATTCACACAGACTACAAGGACATCACTTTTAAACATATTCTTCTGCCAGCATACATAAGCGCTTATAGGTTTAAAGGAAAATTATATAGATTTCTTGTCAACGCGCGCACTGGTGAAGTACAAGGCGAACGGCCTTGGAGCTGGTCTAAAATTGCATTTGCGATCGTCAGCGGAATCACCTTGATCAGTTTACTTTTTTACCTACTTTCAAAGTAGTAGCTTCACACTTCACTTAGAAATTTTAGTCAGTATGGATATTTCAGAAAGTAAATCAGGCACCGCTGCGGTTTGGGCTGGAGAATTACAGGACTTCTTTATGGGTGCAACCACACCCCCGATCGTTAACAGTGTAACATTTGGGTACCATGACCTTGATGAATGGTCGGATGTAGCACTAGGTAAAAAGGAGGGCTACATATATAGCAGGAATACCAATCCAACCATTGCGGTATTTGAAGAGAAGGTAAGGGTGCTGGAAAAAGCGGAATCAGCGATTTCTTTTTCTACTGGCATGGCAGCGATCAGCAATACGCTTTTTGCGCTACTTGAGCCTGGCGACAGAGTAGTGTCGATCAAGGATACGTATGGTGGCACCAGCAGGATTTTCTTAGAGTTTTTACCAAAGTTCAAAGTAGAGGTCACCATGTGCGAGACGGGAGACCATGAGCAGATGGAGCGAGAGATAAGCAAAGGTTGTAAATTGGTTTATTTGGAAACACCTACCAATCCTACTTTAAAAGTTTTGGATTTGAAGCGTTTAACTAAAGCTGCAAAGGCAGTGGGTGCCATTGTAGTTGTGGACAACACGTTTGCCACACCCATAAATCAGAACCCTATAGTCTTGGGGGCTGATATAGCTTTGCACAGCGCCACGAAGTTTTTGGGAGGACATTCTGATGTGATGGGAGGTGTCGCTTGTGGCAATGCTACGATTATTAAGAAGATATTTCAATTCAGAGAAATTAATGGTGCAAGTCTTGCAGCTACCTCTGCATCCATGCTGGCGCGAGGAATGAAAACTTTAGAGCTAAGGATTTTGCGACAAAACGAAAATGCGCAAACGATTGCTGAGTTTTTGCAAGCGCATAGTAAGGTGGAAGCGGTATTTTATCCGGGACTACCTACACACAAGGGCCATGATTTTGCCAAGGTGCAAATGCGAGGCTTTGGTGGAATGATGAGCTTTGCGCTGAAAGGGGGCTATGAGAAGGTGAAACAGTTTTTGCCGAAACTGAAACTTGTGCACTTAGCAGCCAGTCTAGGGTCAGTGAGTACATTAGCAGGACCTCCTCGCACCACTAGCCATGTGGAACTTACTGAAGCGCAGCGCGCTGCACTTGGAATTCCGGAGAGTTTGATTCGATACAGTGTGGGTATTGAGAATGTGGAGGATCTAATTGCTGATTTGAAGCAGGCTTTAAATCAAATTTGAGCGTTGGATATTGATAGGTATCCGAAAGTATTTTTAAGAACCAAGTTTTGAAAAATGTAGCAATTGCAATTCATGGTGGAGCGGGGACCTTGCTTAAGGAGAACATGTCGAGTGACATGGAGCAATCATACAGCGCAGCGTTAGATTTGGCATTGTCCTCTGGTCACCGTGTTCTGGCAGAAGGAGGAAGCGCCTTGACAGCCGTGGAAGAGGCGGTAAAGCAATTGGAGGACAGTCCATTGTTTAATGCCGGTAAAGGTTCTGTTTTTACTTCGGAAGGAACCCACGAGATGGATGCATCTATTATGGAAGGAGAAAATCTGCTTGCAGGAGCTGTGTCCATGGTTCGCGGGGTGAAAAATCCTGTATCTCTTGCCCGTCTGATCATGGAAAAATCTGGTCATGTTTTTCTGGCGGGTGAAGGTGCAGCTGCTTTTGCAAGGCAGATGAATTGCGTATTTGAGCCGGATGAATATTTTTATGATGAATTACGCTTTAAGCAGTGGCAACATGTGAAGGGGACTGATCAAGTGAAGTTGGATCATTCCGCTCTTGACGAAAAAAAATTTGGAACCGTAGGCGCAGTCGCGCTGGATGCTTCAGGAAACCTTGCAGCAGCAACTTCTACCGGTGGAATGACGAATAAGAAATTTGGTAGAGTAGGAGATAGCCCGATGATCGGTGCGGGTAACTATGCCAATAACTCAACATGTGCTGTATCTTGTACAGGTAGTGGAGAGTTTTTTATCAGAGGAGTGGTAGCCTATGACGTTTCCTGCCTTATAGAGTATAAAGGGCTATCATTAAAGGCTGCTGCTGACGAGGTGATTCATCAGCGACTCAAAAAGATTGGTGGTGATGGCGGATTGATTGCGGTTGATTGCCAAGGAAACATTACCATGCCATTTAACACCGATGGTATGTATCGGGCAAGTTTGAATTCCAAAGGCGAAAAGCTTGTTGCGATATACAACCAATCCTATTAGGCGAAAGCCTCAGAAATAGGAAGTACTTCAATCTCTTTATTGTCCAATCTGAATTTGTCCCCATTTGCCAGAAAGTGGGTTGTCAGATTTGACATCGACATAGGAGTACCAACTTTTAGTTCTTGGTAACTGTTGTGCGTCAAGTTCGATGGATCCATTACAATGACCATCCCTGATCCGATTACCCGGAACTCATTACAGTTTTTGATAATGAGCCCAGTGTCTTCGGCTAGTCCCACTCCAATAAGATCAGGGTGCATAGCTAGCGCCTCTGTAAGTCGACCAAACCTTCCTCGCCTTACAAAGTGCGTGTCAATGATCAACTTCGGAATCAGGCCTAAGCCCTTTCGCATCCTCACTGCACCTTTTATTAGTGCTTCTGAGCTACTGCCACCGGCAATCATCTCAGCAGCCATAGCCATTGCCCCTGCACTGGTGCCTGCAATCACGATTGGTTCCTTTACAAATCGATCTGAGAGTATGCGATGCGTTTCAGTATCAGCGATTTTACCTCTGATTCTTGACTGATTTCCACCCGAAAACATGACGCAATCGGCCTCCGAAATATGTTTGATGGTTTCCTTATTTGATGCTTGCTCCCTTCGTTTAATATTAAGTACGGTAACATTTCTGCATCCCAGTTTGTCGAAAGCTTCTATGTAATTCTGTCCAACTTCTTCTGGTATCCGAGAGGCAGTAGGTATTACTACAACTTTTGATTCTTTGCCCTTACTCTCCTGAAGTACGTGTGAGAGAATGCCGTTCCTTTTAAAATCTAGTTTTGATCCCCAGCGATCCCCCTTGTCTTCATTTCCTCCAATGGGTATCAATATCCCTTTTATAATACTATTTTCAATCATTTTAACATTAGCCGTTAAACTCGAGCGCAAATTGAAGATAATTTCTTAACAAAATATATATTTATACAAAATCATTAATCCTATAACTTCTCAAGTCCAGTTATTATGAAGATACGTGAAATCAATGCGATGCGAGGACCTAACTATTGGTCAATAAGAAGACACAACCTTATTGTCATGGTATTGGACCTGGAGGAGATGGAGCAACGCCCTACTAATGAGATTGAGGGCTTCTTGGAGAGACTAAAGGAAATGTTTCCAAGCATGTACAGCCACCGTTGTTCCGTAGGTGAGGCTGGAGGATTTTTCCAACGTGTGGAAGAGGGCACCTGGATGGGACACGTGATTGAGCATATTGCGTTGGAGACGCAGTCCCTTGCAGGAATGGAGGTTGGATTTGGGAGAACTCGCGGATATGGAGAGGAGGGGGTCTACAATGTGGTGTTTGACTATTTGGAAGAGAAAGTGGGTCGATTTGCCGCCAAGTCTGCAGTAAGTATTGCGGAGGCGCTCATCGATAATAAGCCTTACGATCTGGATGCGGATATCCAAGAGATGCGCGAGATTAGAGAATCGGAGCGTCTTGGGCCAAGTACCGGATCCATAATTGAGGAGGCTTCTAGCCGCGGAATTCCCTGGATAAGGTTGAACAGACAATCATTGTGTCAGCTTGGCTATGGAGCCAACCAAAAACGAATACAAGCCACTGTTACCAGCCAAACCAGTAGCATCGGGGTGGAAATTGCCTGTGACAAAGAGGATACAAAATTTCTTCTGGAGCAGGCGGAAGTCCCCATTCCTAAAGGCGAAATAATCAGAACTGAAGCAGGACTTAGAGAGGCAGTGGAGTACGTAAAGTATCCGCTGGTAGTAAAACCGATTAGTGGTAATCACGGCAGGGGGATCACCACAAACATTACCAACTGGGAAGATGCGTTGATTGCCTTTGAGGCTGCCAAGAAAGTGTCGAGGTCCGTTATTGTAGAAAAGTACGTGGTGGGCGATGACTACAGACTGTTGGTGATTAATTATAAGTTGGTCGCAGCGGCCAAGCGTACGCCTGCCCATGTATTTGGAGATGGTAAATCCACTGTGAAACAGCTCGTAGATGAAGTAAACAAAGATCCAAGAAGAGGATATGGCCATGAAAAAGTGTTGACTCAAATTGATATTAATGATCTGACACTAGGCATTTTGGAGGAGCAGAATTTGACTGTAGATAGCATAATTCCAAAAGGAGAGTTCTTAAAACTAAAAGACACTGCGAACCTAAGTACTGGTGGTACTGCGGAAGACGTAACTGATGTTGTGCATCCGTATAATATTTTTATGGCTGAGCGAATCTCTAAAATTATTGACCTGGATATCTGCGGAATTGATATCATGACTACGGACATTGGTCAGCCTTTGCCGGAAACTGGTGGAGCGGTGTTGGAGGTAAATGCCGGGCCTGGTTTTAGGATGCACCTCGCACCTGCAACGGGGCTCCCAAGAAATGTAGCTGGACATGTGATCGACATGCTATATCCACCGGGCTCCACAGCACGAATTCCCATTGTCGCGATAACTGGGACTAATGGAAAAACCACCACCACTCGCTTGATCGCTCACATGGTGAAGATGAAAGGGTATAAAGTCGGTTACACAACCTCTGACGGAGTTTATATTCAGAATCGGTTATTAATGACTGGAGACTGCACGGGCCCTGCAAGTGCAGAATTTGTGCTTAAAGATCCTACCGTTGACTTTGCGGTGCTAGAATCAGCCAGAGGTGGATTGTTGAGGGCTGGCCTCGGATTTAAATATTGTGATGTTGGAATCGTAACCAATGTGGCGCCCGATCATTTGGGTCTCAAAGGAATTCACACCATTGATCAATTGGCAAAGGTAAAAGGAGTAATTCCCGAGACTGTCTTGCCAGATGGTTATGCGATCTTGAATGCTGATGACGATCGTGTGTACGATATGCGAAAGACGGTCAAGTGCAATGTTGCCTTATTTTCAATGGATGAGAAAAACCCTAACATAAAGCGGCATGCGCGGAATGGCGGATTGTACGCTTTGTATGAAAATGGATATATCACGATTTGCAAAGGAGAGTGGAAGATGAGAGTGACCAAGGCGGTGAACGTTCCCTTGACGTTTGATGGACGAGCTGCCTTCATGATTCAGAATGTGTTGCCTGCAGTATTGACCGGATATGTTCGCGGCTTCTCTATTGAAGATATCAAGGTGGCTATTGAATCATTTATTCCTTCACCTTCGCAGACTCCTGGCAGGTTGAATCTCTTTAACTTTAAAGAGTTTCAAATCATGCTTGACTACGCACACAATGCTGCTGGCCTTAGGGCGTTGCAAAAGTTTGTTGAGAAGATGGAGGGTTCTCCAAAGATTGGAATCATTGCGGGTATAGGGGACAGGCGTGAGGAGGATAATAATGAAATTGGCAAAGTAGCCGCTGAAATGTTTGATGAGATAATCATCAGGCAGGACAAGCACTTGAGAGGCAAGACTGCTGATGAATTAATCAATATGATTAGTGACGGTATCAAAAGCATTGACCCCAAAAAGAAGGTCACGATCATTCCGTCAGAAAAAGAGGCCATTACTTTTGCAATTAAGAACGCCACCAAAGGCTCTTTGATTGTTCTAAGCAGTGATGTGGTTCCCGATGCCTTGAATCTTGTGATGAAATTCAAAGAAGAGGAGTCTAATAAGCTGTATGAGATCACCAAGAAGGATATCCCCAATTTGGAATAGTCGCACTAGCATACAACAAGCTTAATCACTTGGGATTTGCATATTTAGATAAAGGTTTTACCTTTAGACTGGGAGTGGTATTTATAAGTAAATATTGTGCAAATAGGGCTCACATGACGTCATTTATTAGGTTTCTGCTGATCGGTATTTTTGCTACGGTTATAACACTTCCCTCCCGTGGAGCAGAATTCCTGCAAAAACAGGCTGGAACTACCACCATGGCTGGTACCAGTACCACCGTGGTGATCAGTGCGGTGGATATGTCGAAGTCTTTTTTAGTATTCTCATCTACTGTTGACGGCAATCAGCCTGCGTTTTTTCAGATTGGCGGAGAAATTACTAACTCTACCACTCTTACCTTCAGGCGCGAAGGCGGCACTGGCACCGTCACCATTAGCTGGCAGGTATTCCAATTTGAGAGTGGGGTCTTTGTACAGCATCGATCATCGCTTAACGTTGCTCAAGATGCAACAACGGACGAAGCGATCTCTTGTGTTGATCTCACACAAAGCTTTGTAATCGTTTCAGCGAGAAAGTCTGGATCGACTTATGGAAATGATGACGGATTCACTGCAGATCTAACAAGCTCCACCAACTTGCAACTTAATACAAATGGAGGTGGGGGTGCAGGTGGGAATGTTGAAGAGATATACTGGCAGGTGATCGAGTACCAAGGTGCAGCAGTTAAGAAAGTGACAACGACACTTGCTGATGGAGCGACTAGTGCTACTTCCAATCTAACTGCCTTGACCGGTAGCCCTGTGACCAACCTATCAAAGACTTTTGTGATTAGTAATCACCGTCATGATTCCAATATGAATCCCGATGATTTGCCTAGGACAGAACTGACTAGCGCAAACTTGGTGACTTACACCAGGGTTGGAAGTACGGGTGATGTCAACTTGCTAACTTATGTGGTGGAATTCACGGATCAGTCCACAGTGACGAGGGGTACACAGTCGTTTGCTTCCGGAGTGACAACACAGCCGGTACTTATTTCCTCGACTGCCTCTTCAGGGGTGATTGCGCCAGGGAATCTCGGCAGGCAGGGTAGTTCTTCATTCTTTAGCACAGACAATTTTGGTCACGTCTGGTTTAGCTATGAGATAACCTCAAGCACCAATTTGCAGATTACAAGGGCAACTGGCAGCACAGGGGGCAACTCGACAGCAAATGCTCCCTGGCAAATAGTTACGTTCGAGGACACTGGTCTTCAACAAAACACATTTTATTCCTTTGCTACGGGAGATTGGGAATCAAACACATCGTGGTCATATACTCCAGATGGTTCTAGCGGAGCTGTTCCAACTGGCGTATACCCGAGGAGAACCAATAACGTGGTAATTCAAAGCGGTCATACGATTACAGTTAACTCGGTGACGGACAACAATCCCTGCTCTCAGTCTCCTAACGGTTTGGGATTGGGGAAT
This sequence comes from Cyclobacteriaceae bacterium, assembly GCA_040216915.1. GTDB lineage: Bacteria > Bacteroidota > Bacteroidia > Cytophagales > Cyclobacteriaceae > ELB16-189. The sequence goes on along the minus strand of JAVJOD010000006.1, from coordinate 90,926 downwards.
GTGGGTGCTTTCACGGGCTCGGGCGATCAGATGTTTTATCATACAGGGGATATATTGATCGCCAATGGAGGAACGCTTACATCAAGCGAGGAGGTAATGATTGAAGGTTATACGCTGGTTGAGAATGGTGGAACATTTACGGTAACTGAGGATATTATTAACCTTGGCTATTTTGAGATAGCACCAACAGCTAATTTTAACAATACTGATGACTTAATCCTGTCCGGAAACAGCATCACAATTATAGATAATCTTTCTTTTGGCGCAGATGATATTTACATTGACCACACCAACGCAACTTTGTGTGGGGAAGGGGTAATGAATTTGGGAAATGGTGGCGTTGATCCTACTATCCAGTTCTTTAATGGGGGCACATTGGCGCAAGTTTGTAGCACCTTTACGGTTACTTGCACACTAAATTGTGTGGGTTTCCCCTTTACAGGCACTGGAAGCTTCTCCTCTGGCAATTCTGGGCCTGGTGGTGTAGGCAGCACTAGTGGTGCCGGAGATGTGAGACTTTGGCTGGATGCTAACACAATCAATCAAGCTGATGGGACAAACGTTACTACATGGAATGATCAATCGGGATATGGAAATGATGCAGTTGCTGTTGCTACTTTTGAGCCAGTTTTTAATACAAACCAACTTAATGGTTTTCCTGACGTGCATTTCACAGCAGCAAGTTCCCAATATTTAAGAGTTGCTGATGATAATAGTTTAGATCCTACATCAGTTTCAATATTTGCTGTGGGTAATCACACGGTAGGCTCAGGAGCGTTTGCAGGATATGTCTCCAAAATAAGAGTCGGTGTAGATCCATTCGATGGTTATGCTCTGGTTAGGAATGGGGCGACTGCCAATATTGCCTTCACCATTGACGCATTGACCAATGCAGTAGTGGGTACGAATGCATATGGCACAAACACAATTCTTTCAGGTATTTATGACCAAACCAACCTGGAATTGCTTCATAACGAAACCAGCCAAGGGACAGATGCTTATTCTAATAATATAATCGCTCATACTAACTTCTTGTATCTTGGTGCTATTGCTGATGCTGGGGGTACAGGTGTAGCAGGTTTCCTGGATGGTGATATTGCAGAATCGATTGTTTTTGGTAGAGGGGTAAATAATGCGGAGCGAATAATCATTGATAATTATCTCTCTGCTAAGTACAATTTGGCATTAGGCGCAAATGATGTTTACACCATGGACAACGGAGGCAATGGTGACTACGACTTTGAAGTGGCCGGTATCGGCCAAGCGGCAGACGGTTCAAATCATCGTGATGCGAAAGGAACCGGCATTGTGAGGATGTGGAATCCCAATGGATTAGCCAATGGAGAGTTTCTCCTTTGGGGCCATGACAATGTTGCCCTTACAAGTTCGACAACTGCAGGAGTAGGTGCACCTATTGAGGAGCGGTTGTCTCGCACATGGCGAGTGAGTGAGACAGGTGATGTGGGCAATGTTAGAATTTCCTTTGACTTTAGTGGTATAGGTGGAAGCCCATTAGGTTCAAACCTGCGGCTACTTATAGATAGAGATGGCGATGGATTTGCCGACAACGATGTGACCCCGATTGTTGGAACAGTTTCGAATGGTATTGCTGTATTTTCAAATGTAAATCTTCAGAATGGTGACCGCTTTACGCTAGGAAATACTGATGCATCTGTGCCCTTGCCTGTGGAACTTGTAAGTTTTTCGGCACAATCAACAGATAATTTAGTGCGGATTGATTGGGCTACTGCATCAGAATTAAATAATGATTTTTTTACAGTCCAACGATCATCCAACGCAGAAGAATGGGAGGATGTCTCTAAAGTAAAGGGCGCAGGCACTATTACTAAGAAACAAACCTATCAGGCTTTAGACACCCAGCCGCATTTAGGAGTATCTTACTACCGACTAAAGCAGACGGACTTTGATGGATTGGTCTCATTTTCTTCCATTGAGCGGGTAATTTTTAATGGCACACCGGGCTTGAAGATTTATCCGAACCCATCAAGTGGGATTTTTAGAGTGGGTGGCGTTAATAGCGCTGAGCCATTACAAATCAGAGTCTACAACACCGTAGGTCAACTTATAACACCTGAACTAAGGTCGGATAATAGTGAGGTTTTGATCGTTCTAAATTCCTATCCTCCAGGAGTTTACATCCTTCAGATTTCTGAAGGCGCTCTGCTTCGCTCCGTCAGAATCATTAAGCGTTAGTATTTTCTATCGTTAAAGGGTCAAGTTTTCCTCAGATTTATGAAAGATTTACGATGCCTTTCTGGAGCACCCTGATGTATTTTCAAATTTGATTTCAGAGAGAATCGGCTTACTTTTAAGTTGTGGGGTAGATTAACCCCATAGTAAAAGGATCAAATTGGTTAGTTAAATGAGGGTTCGTGGGTTTTTGCTATCCGTGATCGCGGTATTGTGCCTTATTTTCAGCTCCAGGGCTCAAACTGCTGGTGAAGTGATGTTTGTTGGTTTTAATGCAGATGGAAACGATGGATTCGCTTTTCTAACGCTTGTGCCATTGCCAACTGGAACTACAATTCACTTTTCTGATAATGAATGGAATGGCTCGGCAATAGGCGGTGGTGGTGCGTTTAACGATTTGACAGAGGGTGAGATGACCTGGCTAAATAACACAGGAAACAGCATCTCTGCAGGCACGATCATAGTAATTAATAATTCATCGACTACTCCTGCAGCCACACTGGGAACGGTGTCCAGCGGGACCATTGCACTTGGTGCCGGAAACGAGGTTCTCTATATGTTCTTAGGTGCTGACTCCAGCACGCCCTCCCTTTTTCTCAGTGCAATTGCCAATGATGGTTTTAGTGCAGGCAATGGTCAACTGACAAACACGGGGCTTACTTCGGGAACTAATGCTACTTCGATCACAGGAGATGAGGATGTGATGGTTTATACCGGAAGTACTCAATGTACTACTACTATTGCCAATTGTGCTGCAGCCATAGCTAACAGTGCCAATTGGTCCACCGAGGATGGTGGTGGTAATCAGAGTAACAATGGAGGAATCGATTTTCCTGCGAGTGTTGATGTCAATTTTTATGGCACTGTATTTCAGAGAGTAACTTATTATTCCAGAAACGCAACATCTGGGGGAAACTGGGATGATCCCAACTCGTGGACAACGATATCCGATGGCTCTGGAGGACCCTTAGGAACAGGAATCTGGCCGGCAAGTACAGACAACGTAGTGATATTGGGTGGACACAGCATCGTTGTAAACTCGGTAACCGACAACCAAGCCTCTGGGGTCTCACCGAACAGTCTGGGTAGATCTAATGTGGGGGCCTTTACGGGATCAGGGGATTTGATGTTTTATCAAACAGGCGATATTCTTGTTGCCAATGGTGGGACATTAACAGTATCTGAGGAATTCATGATTGAGGGATACACCTCAATCGAGAACGGTGGAACGCTCAGTGTGACTGAGGATATTGTGAATTTAGGTTTCTTAGAAATTTCTACCAGTGGAAATTTTGGCAACACTGACGACCTTATTATTTCAGGGAATAGTATTACTACTATAGATAATCTCTCTTTGGGCGCTGACGACATCTACATAGATCACACGGACGCCAGACTTTGTGGAGATGGAACGATGAATCTTGGTAATGGTGGTGCAGATCCGACTGTTCAATTTTTTAATGGTGCTTCACTAAACCAGATTTGTAGTTCTTTCACCGTTACATGTACTTCTAATTGTGCAGCTTTTCCCATCACACCTACTGGAAATTTTATTGTTGGCAATGCTGGACCAGGCGGTGTAGGAAACGCTGCAAATAACCAACTATGGTTGAGGGCTAACACTTCAGTATTTGTTGATGGTGGCGTGACTGCCGCAACAAATAATCAGTTGGTGCAACAATGGAACGATCAATCCGGGAATGCGCGTAATGCGGTAGAGGCTATAAACACACCAACTTTTCTCGAAAATATCATAAATGGTTTTCCCGCAATACGGTTTGATAACAGCGATCGCCTCCTTGCCGCCAATGTGACGACAGGTAACAGCGCTAGTGTTTATGTCATAGCTCGATACTCTTCGCTGCCCTCCACAAATCCTGGACTTGTTCAGGGGTCGCCATCGGGGCAAGCTTTCTCCACTGCAGGCAACAATAAAAGTGTGGGTATGTGGGTAAGTAGCGGGGGTAATCCATGGGGAAGAGGTGTTCAGTCTAACAATAGCATAGTGAACATCTCTCAGGTTACCGCGATGCCCGTCTCCACCTTTCGAAGTATTCTGAATCTATATGACGCTACAGCACTTCAAGTGGGCCAATATATTGATAATGTAATATCGGGTTCGGTGGCATACAATGGCACGTTGAAATCCTGGACGGACTTTGGAATTGGCAGACAGGGCTCGGAAACATGGAATGGCGATATCTCTGAGGTTATTGCATACAACGCTGCTGTCAATCAGGCGCAACGAATAATTATTAGCAATTACCTTTCTGCTAAATATCTGACTTCACTGACAGTGGGTGACGATGTCTACCTGATGGATAGTCCTGCAAATGGAAACTACGACTACGAAGTCGCTGGCATAGGTCAGGCCTCTGACGGCTCAAACCATCGTGACGCCAGGGGTTCAGGCGTAGTGAGGATGTGGAATCCTGATAATCTTGGCAATGGTGAATTTCTTTTGTGGGGTCATGATAATACTGCGCTAACGAGTTCTGTCTCTACAGTGGGCACTGCAGTGGACGGAACCATTATTGAAGAAAGATTGCAGCGGGTCTGGAGAGTAAGCGAAGTCGGTGACGTTGGCTCGGCTTCGGTATCTATTAATTACAATGGCCTTACGGGTTCTCCGCTCGGTTCTAATCTGCGCCTTCTTATCGATAGGGATGGAGATGGTTTTGCTGATAATGATGTGACGCCAATTTCAGGATCATCTTCTAACGGGATAGTTACATTCTCCAATGTAAATTTTCAAAATGGTGATCGTTTTACACTTGGGAATACCGATTTGACAAGGCCCTTGCCAGTAGAGTTGATTGCATTTTCCGCAGTGCCATCAAGAAGAGAGATTGTGATTGAATGGACCACCGCATCAGAATTAAATAATGATTTTTTCACGGTGCAGCGGTCACTAGATGCCGAGGAATGGCAAGCTGTGCTCAAAGTGATTGGAGCCGGTACACTTGCTACACCAAAGTCCTATCAAGCAGTAGATCTTCAGCCCTACCATGGCGATTCTTACTATAGATTGATGCAGACTGATTATGATGGTACAGTTTCCTTTTCCAATATCGAGAGGGTTTATTTTGAGGGTATTCCGAGCCTGGCAGTACACCCGAATCCATCTTCTGGAGTGTTCGTTTTGAACGGCGCTAGTGCATATTCCGAACTCAGGATATACAATGACGTAGGTCAAATAGTTTCTCCCTCTATTAGTCGCGGTGCTGATGAAATCGTAATTGACCTGCAAACCTATCCCAGAGGAGTCTACATTCTCAGGGTCTCTGATGGTCAGTCCCTTCAGTCGCTGCGAATCGTGAAGCACTAGTTCCGACTCAAATATTTTCAGGTGCTTTATTAGCGATTACCTGAGAACTAGGTAATTTTACCCTGCGTGAAAGTATTTCCCACTTGCAGAATCCATTTGCCAATAAATCCGTTTTATCCTTATGCCCGAAAAAAGCAGTGTATTTGACATGATTGGCCCCATCATGATCGGTCCATCAAGTTCACACACGGCCGGTGTGGTAAGGATTGCACTAGCGGCAAACGCGATATTGGGCGGCAAGCCGGAAGAGGCGGAAATTACCTTTTACAATTCTTTTGCCAGGACTTACGAGGGTCATGGCAGCGACCGGGCAATTGTGGCAGGCCTATTGGGTTTTGCGACTGATGATAAACAGATCAAGGATGCGCTGACCTTGGCGAAGGATCATGGCCTCAAGTATACTTTCAAATCAGTTGGAAATGCCTCGACCTATCACCCCAATTCGATCAAGCTTAGGTTGAAAATGGGAGAACGTAGAATTGAGGTACTGGGGGAAAGCAAGGGTGGTGGCATGATCAATATTGCAGAAGTAAATGGATTCAAGGCCGATTTTACTGCCTCCAGCCATACCCTTATCATTTATGCCGATGATGTGAAGGGCAGCATTGCTTTTATTGCGAATGTGGTGGCCAATGATCAATGCAACATCGGTACAATGTCTGTGTCCAGAAAAGGTAAGAATGACCTTGCTTGCCTGGTAATAGAAATGGATTCTGATATCAAAGATGTAACATTTGAGTATCTCAATAGTCTTGATTGGGTAAAGGAAGTTATTTATATACCTCAGATTTGAAAATATTTCTACAACATCTTCGATTTTGCATCAGCATTTTTCTTGTACTCATCATAACCACCACGAGTTACAGCCAGCAAGAGAATGTGCTAACGCTTCAGGAGTGTATCAAGATTGCGATAGACAATAACCTAAATGTGCGCAGGGGGCTTTACAACGTAGAGACCTTTAAGGTTAATCTGCTCCAATCAAAGATGGCATTTCTTCCCACTGCAAATGTTGGATCTTCTTACGGACAAAATTATGGAAGAGCACTAAATCCGGTAACTAATCTATTCATTAATCGAGACAACACTACCATTAATATACAAGGCACCTCCAGCCTCTCGCTGTTTAATGGACTGCGTATCCAAAATACGTTTAGACAAAGTCAAAAGGATTTTTCTGCTTCCGAAAAGGACTTGGAAAAAGCAAAGAATGATGTGATCATCCGTATTGTGACACTGTACGTAAATGTTATTTTTAATCAAGAACTGTACGCTAATTCAAATTTTCAATTGAATTCTAGCCAGCAGCAACTTGAGCGAATCAGGAAGCAAGTAGAGGCGGGTGGCTTGCCATTGGGCGACCAGCTCAATCAGGAGGCGACAGTAGCTACCAATGAAGTGAATCTCATTAATCAGGAAAATGCCCTAAATCTTTCCTTACTGCAACTGAAGCAGGCCATGCAATTGCCGGGGGGGACACCATTGCAGGTTGAAATTCCAGAAATCCAGCCCGAAGACCTGATCCTCGAAGATAATCCGGAGCAGATTTATGCGATCGCGATTGAAACGATGCCGGAAGTCAAAAGTGCCCAGCTCAAAGTGGAGAGCGCAGACCTGGCACTTAAGGCGAATAAGGGAAACCTTTATCCCAGACTGAGTTTGAATGGCTCTATTGCATCAAATTATTCAAGTGCTTCAGACAATGCCAGGTTTGCGCCCGATGGCACCTTTTCACTTACCTCTTCCCCAATTGGCAGAGTGACGGCAACAGGAGATGACGTGTTTGGGTTCCAGCCGAATTCGAGCTTGATATCTGAGGGTTATGGGCGCAGAGATCAACTTCAAGACAACGTATTTAAATCCATCAGCCTTTCACTGTCTATTCCTTTATTTAATGGACTGCAGAACAGGACAAATGTTCAGCGCGCTGCAATCAACCGAGAGATTGCAGACATTACGCAACAGGAAACGAAGAATGCCCTTCGGCAGACAATAGAAACAGCATATAATGACGCCCTGGCCGCGGCTAAGAGCTATTCTGCTTCCCTGAAGCAAGTGAAAGCCCGCGAGGAGGCCTATAGAATGTCGAAGCAAAGATTTGAGTCGGGAGCAATCAACAGTTTTGAATTTCAGATTTCAGAAAACGAATTATTTCAATCGAAATCCGACCTATCCAGAGCGAAATACGATTTTATCTTCAAGAAAAAGATTCTTGATTTTTATCAGGGAAAACCGATTGACTACTAACACCCCACTCACTCAACGTCCACATGGCAAAGCAGAAAAAGAAGTCCAATAAACTCATCTACCTTTTAATCGGTGTTACTATTCTTCTAATCGTAGTGCTGCTTTTCGCAAGATCTAAAGGGTGGATTGGGGATGGTAATGTGGTCGAGGTGGAACTTGCAAATGCAAAGAAGGCTACCATCACGGAGAAAGTGAGTGCATCTGGAACGGTTCAGCCCGTTGTGGAAGTGAAGCTGGCACCAGAGGTGAGTGGTGAGATAATTGAACTCAAAGTGGAAGACGGTGATGCTGTAAAAGAAGGCGATGTCCTGGTGAAGATAAGGCCAGACGTATGGCTAAGTCAATTGGACAGATCGGTGGCTAGTTTGAATCAGCAGAAGGCAAATGTGGAGTCTGCCAAGGCGACACTCTCACGTGCCGAAGCAACATTGAAACGGGCAGAGCAGGAATTTGAGAGACAAAAGAAGTTATGGGATCAGCGTGTGATATCGGAGGCAGATTGGCAGCTCGCGCAACAAAATGTTGCTATTGCTCGCAATGACCTTCAATCTTCAAAGCAGTCGCTGGAGGCTGCCAAGTACATTGTAAGAAGCACGGAGGCAGGTGTGACAGAGTCACAGGAAAACGTAAGGCGCACTATTGTGGTAGCTCCAATGACAGGAGTAATATCCAAATTGAATGTGAAGCAGGGGGAGCGTGTGGTGGGAACTGCTCAGATGGCAGGTACGGAAATGCTGCGTATCGCTGACTTAAATGTGATGGAAGTAAGAGTGGATGTCAATGAGAATGATATCGTCAGAGTCCATGAGAATGATACGGTATTGATTGACGTGGATGCTTATTCCAGTACGGATGCAGCCTTCAAAGGTATAGTCACCAACATTGCCAATACCGCCAAAGAAAAATTATCAGCTGACGCAATCACGGAGTTTGAGGTAAGAATATTGATTCTCAGGTCTTCTTATGAAGAGTTGGTAAAAGGTGGCAATCGATACCCCTTCCGACCCGGCATGACTGCTAGCGTGGAGATTCTCACATCCACCAAAGAAAACATACTGACGGTGCCGTTGGGTTCGGTTACCACAAGGAACCCGGAAAAGGAAAAAGCCGAAAAGGAGCAAAGCAGAGGTGATGAGAGATCTAATAACAGGCAGGTGATCGATGAGAGTAAGAGGAGCCAGGTGAAGGAGGACATGATTGTTGTCTTTGTCAATGAAGGCGGGGTGGCAAGTATGCGCGAGGTAAAGACAGGCATAAGTGATTATGACAACATCGAGATTATTTCCGGGCTCAAGGAAAACGAAGAGGTGATCATTGGACCTTTTTTGGTGGTGTCCAAGCGGTTGAAGGACGGAGATCAGGTTAAGTTGATGGAGAAGAAAGAAGAGGACGATCAGTAAATTCATTATGTCAGGTTGGGTCTCACCAATCTGTTAGCCACATGGTTTTTACTTCTAAAAATTTTTTTTGAGTTCATTGTTCATAATTTTGGTTGTCACCAAAATCAATTACGCCTTAGACCGGACATGGATATTCTTATCATTTCAGGAGCAGCAATTGGTTTGTTCTTGCTCAGCTTTGTGCTCAGCAAGCAACCAAAGCTACAAGCAGATAAGTATTTAATTATTTACTTGTCATTTTTTGTCGTCAGTCAGACGCACTTGTTCTTAGAGCAGTCTGCGAGGCTCGATGGCAATTTGACTGTCTTATTAGGAAAAGGTTATTACCTGCTTGGCGCCCCGCTGTTTTTTTTCTACGTGTATGCGCTTAGCGGTAAGCATGTATCTTGGCGCCTTGTTTTCAGCACGATCTCTCCGTTCTTGATTTATACGGCAGTTACAGTCTACTATCAATTCTGGGTTTTCGATCAAAATCAGGTGGTGATTGTGGATGGTCTCCTATATATAAATGGCACAATTTCAATTGTTTGGGCTGGCTTTGTTGTGCTCTTCATGCTCACGGATCCTTTCTATCTTGTCTGGTTCTACCTGTTGTTAAAAGATTACAAGAAGACCGCGCGCGATTCACAATCAAATTATGAACGCGTCAATACTTATTGGCTTAATTTACTTTTTTACATTTGGGTAGTTTCTGCTTGTGTGCTGTTCCCAATTACAGTCTTGAGTGTCGGGCAAAGCGTGATACCGCCTCAGTTGCCAGTGATATTGTTGCAACTGGCCAATGTGATCTTCATTTTTGTTTTGGGGTACTATGGCTTTCGAGAAACATCTACTTTTGGTGGGGGCGCACTTGTAGTTAATAGCGGATCCAGACGAAAGTACAGTCGTTCAGGTCTATCGGTGGCCGAGGCTTCCCAGATCCATACGAAACTCATCAGCCACATGGAAAAGGAGAAGCCTTACCTGGATGGCGATCTCAATGCCAACGATTTGGCAGGCCAACTCGGGATTTCTGTGAGCCATCTATCTCAAGTGCTAAATCAGGTTCAGCATCAGAATTTCTTTGATTTCGTGAATACCCATCGGGTAGAAGAGGTGAAACGTAAGATGAGCAACCCAGAATTTGACAGATATACTTTGCTCGCGATTGCACTGGATAGTGGGTTTAGCGCTAAGACATCCTTTAACAGTGTATTTAAAAAGTTAGCAGGAATCACACCCTCCGAATTTCAGCAACAATCTAAAGATAACTCACCCTTCCGGAAATAGGTACAGTCCACGCGGCTTGGACGCATAATCGTTCCACCAGATTGATATTTGCGCAGTAACAACCAAATATTAAATCTATGAAGTATCTGTTATTATTAGTGCTTATTTCCTTTGCGCTGGTACCGATTGGCTGCACAGACTCGGAGTTGCCAGCGAATCACGGTGGCGTAGTGAGTCTACTATATAAAGGAAACGGTGACAAGCAGCCTTTGGTGGTGGGATTGGGTGGCTCAGAAGGGGGTAATGCGTGGGCAGGTGATTATTGGCGCGAGACCAGAGAGCAATTCTTAACAGAAGGATATGCTTTTCTGGCTCTTGGCTATTTTGGATTGCCTGGCCTTCCAGAGCAGTTGGATAGAATATCTGTAAATGCGGTGTATGAAGAAATACTTAAAGCCGCTGATGACCCCGCTATCGACAGAGATCGTATCGCAATTATTGGAGGGTCAAAGGGAGCTGAACTAGCTCTTCTTTTGGCTAGCAACTTTCCCGAAATAAAATGTGTGGTCGGCATTGTTCCAGCGATGGCAGTATTTCCTGCGCTGACCCTCATGGCTTCTACGTCCTCCTGGAGCATCAATGATGAGGAGGTGCCATATGTTCCAATGCCCTGGTCAGCCGTGCCAGCTGCAATAGGTGGGAATCTTAGGGGAGCGTTCGAAGTAATGCTGGAAGACACTGAGGCTGTGCGTGAGGCACGTATCCAAATTGAGAAGATCAATGGCCCAATTTTGCTCGTGTCGGCTACTGACGATGAAATGTGGCCATCAAAAGAAATGTCGGTAGCCATGATGAGTTTGCTTAGTCAATCTAATTTTACCCATCCGTACAAACACATTGCCATTGAGGGTAATCATGCTGCGCCTCTGGCTCATTTTGATTCAGTCTTCACTTTTTTAGACACCAACTTCAAATCTAAAGTGGGATTCAATGTTAAGCCGTAGGAAATATGCATTGACGGGTCTGGCCGCCCCCGCACTGTTTATTATCGTATACTTGATCTTGTCAGCGAGGCGTGTAACGTACTATCACGCTACCAAGGCGGTAAGCGAGTTGGGTTCAGTCGATGCGCCCTTCGGGTGGATTTGGAACGTATTCGGCTACGTGGTACCTGGAATTTTGATTGCGATTTTCGCTGTCGGTCTTTTTCAGAGTATGAGCCGATCGAATGATCGCTCATTACCACTCATTGGCCTGGTACTAAGCGGGCTATTCATGTCACTGTCCGGATTCTTTCCTGCTGATATGGAGAATAGAAGGTCTATTACCAGCATTGTACACATGGTCAGCAGTATAGGAAGTTATATATTTTATTTGGTCTCAGCATTTACCTCTCCGAAATTGATGAGGCAAACAAGCTTTTGGAGGTCTGCGGCCATGCCTTCCCTGATTCTTGTCTGGGGAACGGTCTTTTTTGGAGGCTGGTATTTTGTGTTTCCTGAACTTCCAGGAATTGGTCAAAGAATAATATTTTCCATCTATTTCATTTGGATCATTTTATTGGCCTCTAAACTCTGGCAGTCCGACTCCTTCAAGCGATATATGCCCTGAGCAGTCTTCATCTTACATTTTCATTTTCTCATCCTATATTTAAGCTTTACAAGCAACGCGATGAGAGATGAGGATTGGTTTTGATGCAAAGCGACTTTTTAACAACTACACCGGGCTGGGCAACTATAGTCGTTTTGTAGTTGAGGCCTTGATTAGATATGCTGCAGATCACGAGTATGTCTTGTTTACACCCAAGGTGCAACACAACGATGACACCAAGATATTTCACGAAAGTGAGAATACTACAATTGTGGAGCCTTCTAAACTGATATCTAAATTGGGACTTAGAAGTTTTTGGAGATCAGTCAAACTTGGGGAAGTCGCGAAGAAAAATGGAGTTCAAATATTACATGGCTTGAGTAATGAACTTCCTAAAACGAAACCTTCAGGATTAAAGACGGTGATCACTGTGCATGACTTAATTTTTAAGAGATACCCATCTTTTTACAAACCAATTGATGTTAAGATCTACGACTATAAGTTAAGGAAGGCACTGGAAACAGCCGATGCGGTAGTGGCAATCAGTAAGCAAACCACCAGTGATATATCAACTTACTATGGCTATCCAGAAAACAAAATTGATGTGATATATCAAGGATGCCATCCTAGTTTCCATAGGAGATATGATGCGGACGTCTTACAGCAAGTTAGAGCTAAATATCAATTGCCAGCGAAATATCTTTTAAACGTGGGCACATTGGAGGATCGAAAAAATGCGCTGGTTATTGTACAAGCGTTGCGTGAAGTAGATCCTTCGATTTCGGCAGTTTTTATAGGTAGGGAAACAGCCTACGCAGATAAGATCAAACACTTTGCAAAAGCGCACAAGCTTGAAAGCAGAGTGAATTTTATTCACAAAGTTGATTTTAAAGATTTGCCAGCGATCTATCAACAAGCAGAGTTATTTGCTTACCCTTCCTTATTCGAGGGCTTCGGGATTCCCATTGTGGAGGCGATCGCTAGCGGAACACCAGTCATCGCAGCTCGAACTTCCAGTCTCACGGAAGCAGGCGGACCTGGCACCATCTACTTTGATCCAGAAAACAGTTCAGAGTTGGCACGACTTACAAATGACCTATTAAGTAATAGAACAAGGAGGGAAGAGATTATTGTATCCTCCAACCAATACATTACACAATTTGAGCCTCAAAGAATTGCAGTCGATATGATGAAGGTGTACAACAGAGTTACTTAGAATTTCTGTAAGTGTGTGTACACTTTATGCATCGGCAATCCCATCACAGTAAAGTAAGAGCCTTCTATTTTTTCTATTCCAATCATCCCAATCCAATCTTGCGCACCGTAAGCTCCCGCCTTGTCGAAAGGTTGGCAAGTGTCAACATAGAATTCTAATTCTTGCGCGCTGAGATTCCGAAACGTGACATCAGTGGCATCATCAAAGCAGTCGACCTTGCTTTTGTCGCGTAAGCAAACAGCGGTGATGACTTTGTGTTTTTGCCCAGAGAGTTGGGTGAGCATTTCAAGAGCTTCTGTGCGATCTACGGGTTTGTTGAGAATTTTATTTTTTAAGATCACTACAGTGTCAGCTGTCATGATAATATTGTCTTCGCTTAAGAGTTTGATAAGTGATTCGGCTTTTTTGTGGGCAAGATACTTCGGAACTTCAATGGGATTCATGCTCAAAGGAAAGGTTTCGTCACTATCAGGCTTAGCCAGACTGAAGCGGTATCCAGCTTCCCTCATCAAGAATTGCCTTCGCGGGCTGTTAGATCCCAGAATAAGGGGGCGATGCAAACTCATCCTCTTTTATTGAACTAAATAAAAATCCGCAGATCACCTTTGGATAAAAGTACGTTGATTTTTGGGGCATGGTGTATCCGCTCTGGCAAACCCTCTTCACAGTTTCAATGGATATTTCTTGCGTAATGATGGCCATCTGCGCTTCCTGTTTGATTACTTTGGCCAGGCAATCGGAGAAACTTCTGTCAAACTCAATCTTATCAGACTGACGCTGCAATTTACCCGGGATACCCAACACTTTTTCGATGATGAAGTAGTGAAGTACAGTAAGGTCTAGCTCCTTTATTTCTTGTGGAAAGTCCCATGTCATTTTTTCGATCGACTCTGGTTTAAGTCTCACCTTAATGGCATTGTCCCTAAACAGCAAACCAAATGCCCACTTCTTTCCGAGTATGATTTCATTTATTGTGTCGGCATCTTCAACCGGTTTGATAATGAAATACTCGGATAGTTTTGAAATAATGTCCTCCTCATTGAAGTTAGGCAAACCCTTAACCAAACGATGTGTGGGTAGAATTCTAAGGTCGTCAGCTTCTGTGTTCGTAAAATACATAGGATGAAAGTTGTAGCCTTCTTTCCCAGTATGGTGAGGATTGGAAGCGATCATCTTTTTTCTATGTGCAATTGATCCCTCGTATCGGTGGTGGCCATCAGCAAGGATGATTTTCTTAGGCTCCAGTAAGTTCATAAACTCCCTAATCACCTTTGCATCATGAATGACGGCAAGTACATCTCTTACGCCCTGATAATCTTCCGTTTCATAGATAGGGTTTGTAATAGCCTCATCCATGTATTTTTCCAGGGTGTGGCTTTCATCTGTGTACAACCCGTGTGTGGCACTTGCATGCAGCTCGATTTCGTCTAGAAGTTCGACCCTATCATTCACCGCCTTTGGCATGGTGTTTTCATGCCTTAGCACAATTTCCTCATCCCAGTCATAAGCTCTGATATTGGCGATGAAACCTTTTCTGCAAGATTCTTTATTGGATCCTGCCAGCGTAAAGTATTGATAGTATACATAGATTCCGGGGAGAGAATCCTGCTCAATTACTTTGTTGGCTTTCCATTCTCTTAGACGTTGGCTTGCATCTGCTATGGGATTGGCGCCATTGGGAACTGAGATGTGAATACTGTTATTGGGGTTTTGATATAGCACGCGTCTTTGTTTCTCTGAGACCACGTCAAAGAGAGGGGAGGTTAATGCATCGATTGATTTGGATAGTTCCCGGTTATATCTCCAGGCTCTAAACGGTCTTATTTCGGCCATTGGATTAAAGCCTGTTTTTTTTCCAATTGCTAACTGCCTTCGCAGTTGATGAGGGAGCCTGCTTTGTGTTCACCTTATCGAATAGGTGCACGGCAAGTGCTGCAGACAACTCTTCTTCGATCGCATTACTTTTGGGGTCAAGCACTTCTGGTGTGAAGTATTTCTCAACGAACTTAGTATCAAAGTCTCCAGATCGAAAGGCATCGTGTTGCATTACATATTTACAAAAACCCAATGTGGTTTGCAGTCCCGTGATTTCATAGTCGTCAATTGCTCTGATCATTTTCTCAATCGCATCTGCTCTTGATTCTGCGTGACACACCAATTTGGCAATCATTGGATCATAATAAAACGGAATTTCCATTCCTTCTTCAAACCCATCATCAACTCTTATGCCGTGACCTTGAGGCCTGCTATACGTTTGCAAGGTTCCAATGTCGGGAAGGAAATTATTTGCTGGATCTTCAGCATATACACGAACTTCGATCGCGTGACCATTGATGCGTAGATCTTCCTGCTTGAAAGGTATCTTTTCTCCTTGTGCAATCTTTATTTGCAATTTCACAAGGTCCAAACCCGTGATCTCTTCCGTCACGGGATGCTCCACTTGCAGGCGTGTATTCATTTCGAGGAAGTAGTAGTTCTTACCCTCATCCATGATGAATTCTACAGTGCCTGCGCCATAGTATCCGCACGATTTAGCTACGTTGATAGCTGCTTCTCCCATCGACTTTCTTATTTCGGGTGTGAGAATAGAAGAGGGAGCCTCTTCTACAACTTTTTGGTGTCTTCTTTGTATCGAACATTCACGTTCAAAGAGGTGAACAGTGTTGCCATGTTGGTCTCCAAAAATCTGAAACTCAATATGTCTAGGGGAGGTCACATATTTTTCAATGAAGACAGATCCATCGCCAAAAGCAGATTGTGCTTCGCTGATGGCACGTTCCATCTGACTTTGAAAGTCTTCTTCCACATCCACTACTCGCATGCCCTTTCCTCCACCCCCAGCACTGGCCTTTATCAAGACAGGATATCCAATATCCTTAGCGATTTTTTTTGCTTTGGCAGTATCAGTGATCGGTTCCGCAGTACCCGGCACCAAAGGCACGTTGAACTTTGCAACTGCTTCTTTAGCGGCAAGTTTGCTGCCCATTAGCTCTATCGATTCGGGTGACGGGCCGATAAATATGAGACCTGCCTCTTTTACTTTTAATGCAAAGCCTTTGTTTTCCGACAGGAATCCATATCCGGGATGAATGGCATCGGCTCCTGTTGCTTTTGCAGCTTCGATGAGCTTGTCAATTCTCAGGTAGGATTCTGATGATGGCGGAGGGCCTATACAAACCGCTTCATCTGCAAACCGCACATGGAGTGCGTTTCGATCTGCTTCACTAAACACTGCAACAGTGGCTATGCCCATCTCTCGTGCACTACGCATTACCCTTAATGCGATCTCGCCCCTGTTTGCTATCAATATTTTGTGTATTTTATGCATAATTTAACAGCGTAGCTGCAATGCTAAGTATTAATTGTGAAAATGAAAATTTAGGCTGATAAGGTTCCCTGTTTCTTGTTGACTTTTTTTCTATTTTTGCGGCAATTTTAACCGAATACAAGATGGTTGACCTATTTGAAAAGCTAAAAATGGAGGCCGGGGCGCTGGCCAAGTATTCACACCTACCAGACGACTACTTTTTCTTTCCAAAATTGGAGGGCGAGATAGCCCCACGAATGAGATTTAACGGGCACGAAGTGCTCAATTGGAGTTTAAATAACTATTTGGGATTGGCAAATCACCCCGAAGTAAGAAAAGTCGATGGGGAGGCTGCTGCTCAGTATGGAATGGGTGCGCCCATGGGAGCCCGTATGATGTCGGGCAACTCAGTAAACCATCTCGAGTTTGAACGCCAATTGGCGGAGTTTACGCAAAAAGAAGATGCGATGCTCCTCAATTATGGATACCAGGGTGTAGTATCAATCATAGATGCTTTAGTGGATCGAAAAGATGTAATTGTCTATGATGCGGAATCACATGCATGCATTATCGATGGCGTGCGACTGCATATGGGTAAGCGCTTTGTTTACCCTCATAATAACATGGAAAATCTGGAGCGTCAATTGCAACGCGCAACCAGAATTGCTAACGAGACAGGAGGAGGAATACTTGTTATTACGGAAGGCGTATTTGGTATGTCCGGAGCAATGGGCGACCTAAAGGGAATATGTGAGCTCAAAAAGAAATATAACTTCAGGCTTTTTGTTGATGATGCACATGGTTTTGGTACCATGGGCAAGACTGGTGCCGGAGCAGGTGAGGAGCAGGGCGTGCAAGATCAGATTGACTTGTATTTTTCTACGTTTGCCAAGTCTATGGCCAGTATTGGTGCGTTTGTGGCAGGCAGCAAGAATATATTGAAGTACCTTAGATACAGCGTGCGTTCTCAAATTTTTGCGAAGAGCTTGCCGATGCCGTTAGTGATTGGAGGTATGAAAAGGCTCGAATTACTGCGGACACAGCCCCAACTAAAGGACAATTTGTGGAAAATAGTGAAGGCCATGCAGGATGGTTTGAGGGAAAGGGGCTTCTTCCTTGGCTCTACGCAGTCACCGGTCACTCCGGTGCTCTTTAAGGGTGGGGTAGGTGAAGCGGCTAATATGGCAATGGACCTGAGAGAGAACTATGGCATTTTCTGCTCTGTAGTGATCTATCCCGTTGTGCCTAAGGATGTTATCATGTTCAGAATCATCCCTACAGCGGTACATACGTTGGCCGATGTGGAGGAGACTTTGAGCGCTTTTTCAGCCCTGAAGCACAAGTTGGATGAAGGTTTTTACCGCACTGAGGCCCTGGTTTCAGTGACGAAACAGGCCTGAAAAAGCAGGTTTATTTCCTAAAAAGTAGGCCAGATGCTTGTTTTTAGCTGTTTTTATTTAAATTGGCCTAGGAATTAAATCTAATAATTAAACATACCATCAAAATGAAAAGATTCGAAGAGCTTAAAGAACTGATTGCTTCTATTGAAGGGGACGCTGATAAATTCTACAATAAAGGGAACAGCGCGGCTGGTACTCGAGTGAGAAAAGGTATGCAAGACCTTAAGAACCTGGCTCAGGCTATCAGGGTTGAAGTTCAAGAATTCAAGAATAAACAATCTTAATCCTTGAAAGAAGGTATTTTGAAAGGATAATCTCTACGAGGTTATCCTTTCTTGTTTTTAAGGAGCTTGTAGCAAGCAACGATATTTGTGGTCAAGCCCTTAGATGGAGGCGCCAGTGGCAATCTGGTATGAACCTCACAGATGTCCAAATGCTTTAATAGCACTTTGACTCCCACTGGATTGCCTTCCTCATACATGGGACCATTGATATCCAGCAGTCTAAACTGTTCTTTGGCAGCAGCCAAAATATCCTTCTTGCGTGCTTTGTCCTTTATTGACTTGAAGACTTCCGGAAGCGCGTTTGCCAATACTGAAATGACTCCTTCGCCTCCCATGGCATAGAAGCTGTACGTCAACAAGTCGTCCCCGGAAATTAGCAGGAAGTCTTTGGGTTTGTCCCTTGCGATGCGCATACACTGCTCCATATTACCTGATGCCTCTTTGATACCTATGATTCCATGTACGGCTGAAAGACGAAGTGTGGTGGACGCAGCAATATTGCTCGCTGTTCTTCCGGGTACATTATATAGAATTATGGGGAGAGGTGAGGCTTCGGCAATGGCTTTGAAATGTAGATAAATTCCTTCTTGGGAAGGCTTGTTGTAGTAAGGACTCACAGAGAGGATTGCCGATACTCCGTTCAGGTCGGCTGCTTTAATATTTTGTAAGACTTCTTTGGTGTTGTTTCCACCAATGCCATAGACAATAGGTAGCTTTTTTGGATTGTGCGACTTTACAAATGAAAGTACATCCCTTTTCTCTTCGCTACCAAGCGTAGCTGACTCACCTGTTGTGCCCATGACGACATAATAGTCCACACTCTTGGCGGTATGTTTCAAAAGTCTCTCTAGGCCCTTGAAGTCTACCGATCCATTCCGATTGATTGGTGTTACTAATGCCACACCAGTACCGTGAAGTGCTTTCATCAAGAGTTATTTTAGTTGCTTGGTGTACTTGTACATGCTGTCGATCAACCCGCGGGCTGTGCCATTCTGCTCAATCATCAATTCATAGAATGACTGATCTTTTTCTGCATACCTGCCGATGCGACATTTCGCTTTGCTTCTCGCAAGTAGGTGCTGTACCAGCGGGTTTGATTCGGTGTCCAGGCAAAAGAGATAGTCGAAGGGCACTTCGCTAAACTTTGAAGCATCCTGTGAATCTATTTTGCCCCAAAAGGAAAGGTCTTTTATGGTGAAGAAGTCGAACATGAATTCATAGTTCTCCTTTTTATTGGGAAGAAATTCCAGCACCTTCACCTTCTTGCCATCAGCCTCCAGAATTTTGATGAACTCTTTTACGGCATCGTGCTTTGCTTTGTCTTCAACGCTAAAGAGAATGCCCACCTGCGTGGCATATTTGTAAGGTACACTGCCTCGAATGCTTTTGTTCTTTTTGAGTTCTGAATTGGTGCGAAGTTGAAGAAACTGGCTCTTGAACAAGGTCTTAGCGTTTATAGACTGTCATGCAAATTGAATATTAATAATGAAATAGTCAAAACCTCAAATCATATCCTCAAACTCACTTTCGCTTATAATGGTCACGCCAAGTTTTTCTGCTTTTTGACGTTTGGCAGGTCCCATATTTTCACCGGCTAGCAAATAGTCAAGTTGGCCCGATACGCCAGAGAGCACCCGGCCGCCATGTGCGATGATCAACTCCTTGAGCTCATCTCTGCCGTAATTTTCAAAAACACCTGAAATCACAAACGACTTGTCGCTGAGTGAATCACCAAGCTTCTTTGTTTGCTTTTCCACAAGTGTCATTTGCAATCCTGCTTCTTGCAGGCGCTTCACTTCACTCTGATTGTCAGGATCGCTAAAGAATTTAACTACGCTTTGCGCAATTTTTTCACCTACTTCAGGGGCTTCAAGCAGCTCCTCGTAAGATGCTGTAGCAATTTTGTCAATCGACTTAAAATGAATGGCCAGTTTCTCGGCCACAGTTTTGCCCACATAGCGAATGCCTATTGCAAACAGTACAGATTCAAAAGGAGTGGCTTTGGACTTTTCAATTCCCCCAAGTAGATTTTTTATGGACAGCGCTTTGAAGCCTTCTAGCTGGGCTACTTCATTCTCAGTGAGGTCATAAAGGTCTGCTGGGCTCTTTACAAAATCGAGCGTGTATAGTTGCTCAATGGTTTTTTCTCCAAGCGAGTCGATGTCCATTGCCTTGCGTTGAATAAAATGCTGGATCCTGCCTTTGATTTGCGGAGGACATCCTTTTTCATTTGGGCAATAGTGGGCTGCCTCTCCTTCGTGCCGCACCAGTGGCGTGCTGCACTCTGGGCACCTGGTGATGTATTGAATCGGTCTAGATTTCTTATCACGGTACTTTGGATCTACTGCTGTCACTTTGGGTATGATCTCTCCACCTTTCTCTACAAACACATGATCACCAATGCGCAGATCAAGCCGCTCAATTTCATTGGCGTTGTGAAGTGATGCCCTTTTAACCGTAGTGCCCGAAAGTTGCACAGGGGCAAGCTCCGCAACGGGAGTAATGGCTCCAGTTCTTCCCACCTGATAAGTGATCCCATTGAGCTTGGTGCTCTGACTTTCGGGTTTGTACTTATACGAGATAGCCCATCTTGGACTCTTTGCTGTGTATCCAAGTTTTCGTTGCTGCAAAAGACTGTTTACCTTCAGCACGACTCCATCAGTCTCAAGAGGAAGCTTATCTCTTTTTTTCTCCCAGGTATTGATATATGCAAACACTTCTTGAATGTCCTTACACTCAGCATAGGAATCGGATACGTTGAAGCCCCACTTCTCTAATCTCTTAATGCCATCAGCATGCTTCTTTACACTGAGGTCTTCACCAAGTAAGTAATAGACAAAACAATCTAACTTTCGTCTTGCTACCACTGTGGAGTTCTGCATTTTTAGGGTACCCGAGGCAGTATTCCTTGCGTTGGCATAAGGTTCCTCACCGATGTCCACTTTTTCTCTGTTGAGCTGTGCGAATACTTCTTTGGGGAGAAACACTTCACCTCTTACCTCAAAATGAGAGGGAACATCTTTACCCACCACTCTTAAAGGTATGTTTCTTATCGTCTTGACATTTACAGTCACATCATCGCCACGCACGCCATCTCCCCGTGTCACACCTCTCACAAGAATTCCATTTTCATAGATGAGACTGATTGAGACACCATCAAATTTCAGTTCGCAAAAATACTCATAGGCCTCATTGGCCAGCCCCTTGGCTACTCGTTTGTCGAAGTCCTCAAGTTCTTCTTTGGAATAGGTGTTGCCCAATGAGAGCATTGGATATCTATGCTCAATAGTTTCAAAGTTTTTAGTGATCGAACCGCCCACACGTTGGGTAGGGGAGTCAGGTTGACGTAGGTCCGGAAATTTGGTTTCCAGTTGAACTAGCGCTGATAGCAGCTGGTCAAAATCATAGTCAGAGATTTCGCTTTTGTGCTCCTGATAATAGAGATGGTTGTACTTGTCAATGAGCTTGGTGAGCCTTTGAATTTCTTTGGTTGCTTCCGCGGTGGTCATGGCAAGAACTAAATTAACACTTATTGATTAATAAGATTTAATGTATGGCACGCCACCAGTGCAGCAGTTTCGGTGCGCAAAGTGTGAGGCCCCAGGCTCACCATCTTAAACCCTGCCTTTACAGCTCGTTCTACCTCATCATTGGTGAAGTCACCCTCAGGACCGATAAGCACCACGTAGTTGGACTTACTCCGGGTGTCCTTTAGAAATGCTTTATTTGTATGATCGACAAAAGCGATAAACTGTTGCCCCTCGAAAGTGAGGTGTTTCTCAAAAGGTTGTATCTCCTCAATGGATGGTAGCCAAGCTTGCCCACTTTGCTTAAGGGCGCTGACCGCTTTCTTTCTTAGTCGCTCGGTATTGATGATTTTACGCTCTGCGTTGGCACTGTTCATAAACCCAATCGATTCGATTCCGATTTCCACCGCTTTCTCCACAAACCACTCCATTCGATCCATGTTCTTGGTAGGGGCGATGCAGATTCTTATACTGAAATCTCTTTTTGGAATGGATCTAACCTGGGAAATTTCAAAGTGACAATCGGTTTTTGTGATTTCAGATATGGTGGAATCGTAGAGATGACCTTTGCCATCTGAGATGGTCAGCGGATCACCCACTTTGTATCGCATTACTTTGGTCGCGTGTCTAGACTCATCGGGGTCCAGATGATTTACGCCCTCCCCAACTAATGGTTGATAATAAACCTGCAAGACTATTTATATTGTTCGTACAGTTGCTTCATGAAATCAACGTACTGTTGCATGGCCTCTTCTTTTGAAGTTCCCTTCTTGCCAGCCCATGCATCATACTTTGCGATAGCTTTGAAGTCAAATCCACCGGGCCTCTCACCAGACACATCACCCTCGGAGCCCTGCTTGTACAATGCATACAAGTTCAGCAACTCATCATTACTTGGACGCTGGGTCAATTCCTTCGATTGACTGACAGCCTTGTTAAATTCTTCCTGTAAGTTCATAAAAAAAGTCCTCCCGATATTTATCGATAGAGGACTTAAATATACGGGATGCTTTCGAATTTACCTTTTGCTGACAGGAATGTACTGACGCTCTTTCTGTCCAGTGTAGATCTGACGTGGTCTTCCGATAGGTTCCTTGTTTTCTCTCATTTCCTTCCATTGAGCAATCCAACCAGGTAGACGTCCGATCGCAAACATCACGGTGAACATATCTGTAGGGATGCCAAGTGCCCTGTAGATGATTCCGGAGTAGAAGTCTACGTTTGGATACAGCTTGCGTTCGATGAAGTAGGAGTCCCGCAGGGCAATGTCTTCTAGCTTCTTGGCAACATCCAGTATAGGGTCTTTCACCCCAAGTTTAGCTAAGACATCGTCAGCAGCTTTCTTTATTATTTTTGCCCTTGGATCAAAGTTTTTGTATACGCGGTGACCAAAGCCCATGAGTCGGAATGGGTCATTCTTGTCTTTGGCTTTCGCAATCCACTTCTCAATATTGCCACCATCTTTCACAATACTTTCTAGCATTACGATTACCTCTTGATTGGCCCCACCATGTAGCGGACCCCAAAGTGCGTTGATACCCGCTGAGATAGAGGAATAGATACTGGCTTGAGATGATCCCACAATTCTCACCGTAGAAGTAGAACAGTTCTGCTCGTGGTCTGCATGAAGGATGAGAAGTTTATCCATTGCATCACTTACCACAGGATCCAGATTGTAATTCTCTGCTGGTAGCGCAAACATCATCTTCAAGAATCGTGAGCAATACTCCAGGCTGTTGTCGGGGTAGTTTACGGGATGTCCAATGGCATTCTTATAAGCCCATGCAGCAAAGGTTGGCATTTTTGCCATTGACCTGATAATGCTAATGTAGGTGCCTTCAGACGCTCGATTAGGATCTAAGGACTCAGGATAGAACGCAGTTTGTGAACAGAAAAGCGAAGCAAGCACACCCATAGGATGGGCGGTAGAAGGAAAACCATCCAAAATCTTCTTCACATCTTCGTGCACGAGCGTGTGCGTCCTGATGTCATCTCTGAAGCGTTGCAATTGATCCTTTCCTGGTAACTCTCCAAAGATGAGAAGGTACGACACTTCAATAAATGATGATTTTTCTGCCAGTTCCTCGATTGAATAGCCACGATATCTTAGAATACCATTGTCGCCATCCAGATAAGTAATGGCACTGGTGGTTGCCCCCGTATTTTTATATCCCGGATCTAAGGTAACGGCTCCCGTCATCGATCTTAATTTGGATATATCAATAGAGACTTCATTCTCTGTTCCCGTGAAGAGGGGCAGCTCGTATACTTTTCCGTCAATCTTTAATTCTGCAGTTTTCTCAGCCATATTCTTCTCTAAAGTTCTAATTTGTTCTACTTATACTTTTTCTCTAAAATAGCTTTATCAATACTTATATAAAAGCTGTCTAAGCTATTTATTGATAGTTAGTTATTCCCTAAGATCATTGGTAGCCCATCCTTGCCGGAGCCTACTACAATCACCTTGCTGTTCGGTGACTTGGCCAGTTCTAAAGTCGCCTCTATGCCTCTCATTTTCAATAAATTAGCGGTTAAGCTATTGTTAATAATAAGGTTGGCCCGCGATTCTCCTTCAGCGGCAATGCGCTTTCGCTCTGCCTCGCTCTTCTCTCTGTCCAGCCTAAACTGGTAGGCAAGGGCTTCTTGTTCTTGCTGCAACTTGTCCTCAATTGCGCCTTTGATCTGAGCAGGAAGCTCGATGGAGCGAATGAGTACTGCCGTGGCATGCACATAGTTCTTGCTAAGGGTTTCCTCAGTTTCTGTCTTAATAGCAAGTTCGACTTCGGCTCGCTTAGTAGAATAAATTTCTTCAGCGGTAAAACGACCCATCACTTGCCTAACAGTAGATCTTACCTCTGGAATGACCAAAACATTAACATAGTCTCGTGTAAAATTTTCATGCACGTATCCAATTTTATCAGGGAGAGGATAAAAACGCACGCTTATATCAATATGGATGGAGAGACCACTCTTGTCTAAGACATCCATATTTTCTTCTGAGTTGGTCTCATTCACCCGGTAGGCATATACGTCATTCCATGGTGCTTTGAAGTGCAAACCCGGGGTCATCACGTTGTCTTTGTCCAAACCCTTTCCAAAAGGATAAAATACAACCGCTCGTTCTGTGGCTTCGATGGTGTAGAAGAGACTTGACGACAAGGTCATGAAAATGATAAAGCCAACGACACCTAGGATGATAATTGGCAGTCTTTTGTTATTCATAATTAATTCAGGTTATAGTTTTATACAGTTATATACAATTAAGACGAGTTAAAGTTCGGATTTATTCTCCAGCCTGGGAAGGCCCAGCAATTTACCGATAATTAACATAGCATACAGGTTTCCCCAAACGGCCTCAATAATGCTGATATTATGAATCAACTTCGTTGTCTCAAGGTTGGTATCTATACCCCCAAGAATGCTAAAACTGAATCCTACACACTCTGCATAATTGGGTAAACCAAGGGAGGGTGAAATACCCATGCTGCCGGGAAAAGCGGTGCTGATGATATCATAGAGGCTTCCAAAAGATATCCCTATCATGAGGAAAACGCATGCTGCGCCCCATAGTTTGTCCATGGTAAGGTAGCCCCCACTAAACACGTCCTTAATGGCGTAGGTGATGATGATCACTTCGATTGGAAATAATATGCCGTGGATTACGAGGAGATAACCTTGCTTGTTGGTGACTTCCAGGATTTGGTAATACGGAAACTCCACCATTATTCCTGCAATTACAATACCGACCAGTGCAATGAGAATGCCCATGATCAATTTGCGGTTTGAGGTAAAATTTCTAAGTAAGTCCCAAAGTAGAAAGGCATAGGTCGCTCCAAAAAATGAAAATAGTGAAATGATGAACTTTGAAATTTCGGAGGTGGGATCCTGTTGCACAGGCTGCGTGAGGGTAAGTCCGAAAACTATAATCACCACCTGAAGAAGGACAATGTTGGCATAGTCCCTGGCTTTTTCTCGCTGTAGTTCCAATGTACCAAGCACCTTTTTCGCGGAAAGTCGAAACATGATTTGTAGCTTAAGAATTAGAACCTACAAATTAACTATTTGCCAGCACTTAATGGAGGCTTGTGATCAAAGTTAGATTGTCTAAAAACAAAAAAAGCGGATTGAGAACCAATCCGCTTTTAGTTGAGAAGTCGAAGATGAATTACATCGCTGCGCTTCCGGAGTTAGAGTCGTTGCTTGGCACAGCAGGAGCTGGCACAGCGGCAACAGCCTTCTTCGCAACCTTCTTGCCTTTCTTGGCTACCTTCTTTGCAACTTTCTTAGTCTTCTTGGTAGCTTTCTTCGCTACTTTCTTACCTTTCTTGGCTACCTTCTTTACAGCCTTCTTAGCTTTCTTGGCTACCTTCTTTGCTTTTTTAGCAACTTTCTTTGCTGATTTTTTTACCGCCTTCTTAGCTTTTGCTTTAGATTTTTTAGCGGCCTTCTTTGCTTTTTTTGCCATGGTTTTTTTTGTTGTGGTTTTTGTTTTTTGAATGGAAACCCATTCCATTTTCGCTGCGAATTTAACTAAGGATTTGATACTACAAATGGTTAGACAAAATTATTTTGGATAAGCTGTTTAAGCCACTTCGCGAAAGGTGCGCTCCATTCATGACGGTCCGCTCAATTTCAATTCACAAAAGTGATATATTGGTACTATGGTAAACACAAGATTGCACTCCTTGGCGCTCCTTATTTTTGGAGTTACTTTCTCATGTCAGGCACCGAAAGTTGATGATGAAAAGATATCAACCAGTCAGGTGGCCTCTTCTCCAAATGGTATAGTGGTGACCGCTCACCCGCTAGCTACACAAGCAGGTGTGCTCATGCTCGAGCGCGATGGCAATGCCATAGATGCAGCAGTGGCTGCCGGTTTTGCACTGTCAGTGGTTGAGCCCACAATGAGCGGTTTGGGTGGAAGGCTACAAGCTATCCTGCGAACCAGCGATGGCAATCTTAGTGGTTACGATGCCACTACACAAGCTCCTCTAAGTTACGATCCTGAGACTGCGCCAAGGGCTTCTAGCGGATACCCCACGATAGGTGTGCCCGGTGTGGTCAAAGGCCTTACCACTTTACTGGAGGCACACGGCACGCTGTCGCTTGAAGAGGTTATGGCACCCGCCATCAGGTATGCGCAAGAAGGGTACAAGGTGCTGGCTGGTGAGGCAAGCCGGAGAGGATCTGCCATCAAGACGATAAGAAAGTTTGATGGTACGTCTCAGTATTTTCTCAATGGGGACACGACACATCAGGAAGGGGAGCTTTTTGTGCAAGCGGATTTGGCACGCACACTCCGGTTGATTGCAGAAGGTGGTGCTGATGTTTTCTACAGGGGAGAAATTGCCAGTAAGATCGTTGCAGATATGAAGGCGAATGGAGCTGCTTTAGATAGTGTGTCTCTTGCATCGTATAGTGTCAACCCCTCCAAAATTGTCAAAGGTAGTTATCGCGGTTATGACCTTAGTGGCCTGTGGATGCCTTCTTATGGAGCCATTACTATCGAAATGCTGCACATCATGGAAAACTTTGAAATGAATGAAGTGACAGAAGCGCAGTGGGGACGGATCGTTTATGAATCAAACGCCCTGGCGTATGCTGATCGGAGAACACAAGATGCGGATAGCAACATGACCATACTTACCGACAAGGCATACGCCAAGTCACTCGCAGCTAAAATTGTTCAGAAGGAGTTGAAGCAGGCAGCACAACTTCGCAGTCAAGAAAATACTCCTGAGGCATGGCTTGCGCTTGAAGGCCACACCACGCACTTATCCGTAGCTGATAAAGAAGGAAACATGATCGCGCTCACGCAATCTTTGGGTCCCAATATGGGCTCTAAAGTGGCCACCGCTGGTCTGGGATTTTTGTATGCTTCGACAACAGGAGGTTATCTGAGCGACTTTCAACCAGGTCAGCGTGCCAGTTCGCACATCTCACCTTTTATCATCACAAAAGATGACCAGCCTTATCTTGCGCTGGGTGCTGCAGGAGGGAGCATGATCGTCACAGCCATCGTGCAAACGATCAGTAGATTTATTGACCGCGGACTCACCCTGGAGCAAGCGTTGGCTGCGGGACGGGTGCATGCTTCTGACTCCATGCTGGTAGAGACGCACCTGGGAAGCACCTGGACGCGGGAGGATATTTCTCAGTTCGAGTCATGGGGACTGCCCGTCAAGGAAGTGGAGAGCCAGGGTAGCTTTGGTCGAGTGCATGCGATCTACTACGATGCATTAACTAAGACGTGGCATGGTGCAGCCGATCCCGATTGGGAAGGCACAGCTGATACTCCGGAAAAGTAGTTTCTACCTGGTCAATTTCTTGATCTCGCCTATAGTGAGATCCATTTCTGCTTTCGTATTGTAAATCGAGATGCCTAATCGCGTGACGCCACCTTGCTCCAACAAGCCAAGCGACTCAATAGCGCGGATGGCGTAAAAGTGCCCGTCCCATGCGCAGATATTTTTCTTGGCAAGATGCTCGCACACTTGCAGCGGTGTTTTACCTTTCAGCGTAAAGGACACCGTAGGGGTGCGGGAGGTTTTTGAAAAGTCCTGCCCCACCATGGTGATGCCGGATAGGTTCTTCAGTTTTTTGTACAGATAGCTGGCCAACTCAAATTCGTGTTTGCCAATGTTGTCAAAGGCACTCTCGATTTTGCTCCGTAACGTCTTTCCCTTTCCGAAGGTGGCAATAAACTCAACAGCCGCCTTCACACCTGCGATGGCTGCGTGATTGAGTGTTCCAGTCTCAATTGACTCAGGGGCAATTTGCCCTGCCACCCGAAGCCGGTCAGTTGGAATGCGATCTAGTGTCCCGGGTTTGGAATAGAGTAGACCCACGTGCGGACCGTAAAACTTGTAGGCAGAACACAAGAGGAAGTCGCAGCCAATGCTTTGTACATCGATGGCAAAGTGGGGTGCATAGTGTACGGCATCAAGCAATAGCCATGCGTTGTATTTGTAGCTAAGCTTCCTTGCCAGTTTAAAATCATTGACCGTGCCGATACAGTTAGATGACATGCCCATGGCCACCAGCCGCGTATGCTCATTTATTTTCGCTTCAAAATCATCATAGTCCAGTTTGCCATTGGGCAAGAGATTAACCTCTCTCACTTCTACACCTACTTCACGCAGTGTGAGCCATGGCCCTCTGTTGGCTTCATGGTCTAGCTTGGTGATTAATACCTCATCACCAGGTTGAAGTATCCTTGCCATGGCTCTCGCCAAAGAGAAGTTTAGCGTGGTCATATTTTGACCAATGGAGATGCACTCCGGACCTTCCGCGTTGAGGTAGGCCGCCATTGCTTCGCGCATGCCATGGATGGTCTCGTCTGTCTCCATCGCGTTGATAAATGCGCCATGAGAATTTGCATTGGATGTGGTGTAGTAATTCACCATCGCATCAATCACTGACCTGGGCACCTGCGTGCCACCGGGACCATCCAAAAAAACCATTGGGTGGTTTTCGTGTTTTCTTTTGAGTGATGGAAACTGACTTCTAATGGCGGTGGAATCTAAAGCACTTTTAGGCATAGGAGTAAATATTAAAACGAAGGCGCATTTTAGTAAATAAAAGGCAGAAGGAGCGTGCAGGAAGGTTGTTTTATAAACCGCCTGCAATATTTCTTTCTCTCATTCGACTACACTCCATAGGCATTATTTAGGTTTATTTGCACAATTATTAAAAACTCAATCGAACGCCTCTGTTTCTGGGGCTCATAAAGGTTTGTTATGGCTGAAAAGAAAGGAAAAGTAAATATGGCCAAGGTCTTCAAGACTATCGTTTGGCCGCGCAGAAAGTTATTGTTGTTGGGATTTGTGCTTATTATCGTCAGCCGGGCATCATCGATTGTGTTGCCCTACTCGGTCAAACCGATCATTGACGATGTGATTGGCAAGGGAGATTTTTCAAATCTGAAACTCATTTTAATTGGAGTCTCTGCCTCGATTCTAATCTCTGCCGTAGTCTCCTATGCGCTCACCATGCTGCTAAGTGTGGAGGCTCAACACCTGATCTCTGTGTTGCGTGCCAACGTACAGAAGCACCTTCTTAGATTACCAACCCGCTTTTTTGACAACCAACAAACCGGAAAACTGGTGAGTCGTGTGATGACAGATGTGGAGGGCGTGCGCAACCTGGTGGGCACAGGATTTCTTCAATTAATTGGAGGTGTGATTATGGCGGTGGTGTGCTTGTTCTTTTTGATTAGCATCAGTTGGAAGTTGACTCTGTTTACCTTGATACCGTTATCCCTTTTTGGTGTGATTTCTATGAAGGCTTTCAGTCGCATCCGACCGATCTTTCGCGAGCGAGGCGCCATTACGGCTGAGGTGACCGGGCGCCTCACACAGACATTCGGTGGCATCCGGGTAATCAAAGGATTTAATGCTGCTCAGCAGGAAGCGCTGGTTTTCGAAAAGGGCGTGGAGCGTATTTTTCAAAATGTGAAGAGCAGTTTGACCACCACCAGCTTTGTCACAAGCACCGGAAGTTTTCTATTTGGTGTGGCCCTGGTGGGCATCATCGGTATTGGTGGATACATGCTTACCGAAAATACCTTAACCGCGGGAGAGTTGACGCAGTTTGCGTTCTTTCTTGGTTTTTTAATCGCTCCAATATTTCAGATGAGCAATATTGGGAGTCAATTGACGGAGGCCTTTGCGGGGCTTGACCGCACGGAAGAGTTGATGAATATGATGGTGGAGGATGATGAGTCTGTACGTACTATTGAGATTGGCGAGGTGAAAGGCGACATCGAATTCAATGATGTGTCATTCTCCTACGAGGAAGACAAGAAGGTGTTAAAAAACGTGACCTTCAGTGCACCAGCTGGATCTATCACTGCGCTGGTGGGTACTTCGGGTTCAGGAAAGTCGACCATCGCTGGACTGGCCGCCTCTTTTTTGGTGCCACAGTCGGGCACTATTACGGTAGACGGCCATGATCTCACTAAAGTGTCATTGGAAAGTTACCGCAGTCAGTTGGGCGTGGTGCTGCAGGATGACTTCCTTTTTGACGGTACCATTCGTGAAAACATTTTATTTGCCAAGCCTGACGCAACTCCCGAGGAGCTACAGGCGGCCATCGATGGCGCTTACGTAAATGAGTTTAGCGACAAATTTGAAAAGGGATTGGATACTGTGATAGGAGAGCGAGGTATCAAGCTCTCTGGCGGACAGCGACAGCGCGTGACCATTGCAAGGGCTATTCTCGCCAATCCACGCGTGTTGCTGCTGGACGAAGCTACTTCCAGTTTGGATACAGAAAGCGAAGCGCTCATTCAGGAAAGTTTGAAACAACTACTGAAAGGACGCACCACTTTTGTCATTGCCCACAGGTTGAGTACCATCAGGCAGGCTGATCAGATTTTGGTGATCGAGCAGGGCCAAATAGCGGAGCGCGGCAAACACGATGAACTCATTGAGAAGAAGGGTAGGTACTACGAGTTGTATACCTTCCAGGCAAGGATATAGGTTGGGTATTTTGCAGCTAATCCAAAAAAGCCCTGACAGGTATTCTGTCAGGGCTTTTTTACGTTCGAACCCAATCAATGTGACGCGGGCTGCCGCGCAACACATATTGGACTGTGCGCAAGAGCACCATGGTCCACGGGTAAAGCGAATTGGCGTGTGCAAAAAACATATTGGACTACGCGCAAAGTGAACCGGACCTGGGGCAAACGCACCCCATGGCACGCGCAAAGCAAATTGGCATGCGGGTAACACAGATCGATGCGCGCATAAAACTTCATGGACCACGGGTAAAGTGAGCTGGACAGTGGGCAAATGCAGCTTATGGTCCGCGTAAATCTGATCACAGTAGTCAAAAAAATGACTCCACAGCCTTTTTGAATAGAGCCTCCCCATGGACTGTAGGTGGCTGCCGAATGGCAAGAATTTGATAGGTTGGAAAAAACCTAAAAATATTTCAGATTTTTTTGTAATCCGAAACCTTTGTGGTAGGAAATTCCGTACATCATAGTATGTATAACAACCTAACAAATTTATGTTATGTCTTATGTTAAGACCATGCAATCCTTTGGGAAGCTCAAGGGTATATGCACCGG
This sequence comes from Cyclobacteriaceae bacterium, assembly GCA_040216915.1. Classification (GTDB taxonomy): domain Bacteria; phylum Bacteroidota; class Bacteroidia; order Cytophagales; family Cyclobacteriaceae; genus ELB16-189. The sequence continues at coordinate 59,132 of JAVJOD010000006.1, read as the reverse complement.
GTTAGGAGGAGCCTACAAGCCCGGACAACAAAACCTCCAGGTGAAAGCGTTGACCACCCTTCAGTTCAACGCACAACAAGTGATGGATGAAATCATTATGGCCAAAACGGCTTATGACAACATCACCAACCAACGGGAGCTGGCCTTCCGCGATGTACGGTCGCTGGGTTCACGCATCTGCTATTTGCTGAGGGCATCGGGCGCAAATCCGCTCACGCTGGCCGATGCAGTGGCGAGCAACCGCAAGCTGAATGGCAGGCTGAAGTACAGAGCACCGGAGCCAAGATCCGCAGAAGGCGAGGAGCCTAAAGCCATAGGCAGAAGCCGGTCAGCTGGCTTTGTGAGCCAGGCTCACTACTTTGCACAGTTGGTGGAGACCGCCTCGGCAGAACCCAAGTACCACCCCACGGAGCAGGAGCTTTCCGTAGAAGGGCTGGAGCAAAAGGTGCTGTCCATGCGTAGCCTCAATGAGTCGGCGATGAAGGCGGAGCAGAGGCTTGCGGGACTCCGAAAGCAGCGAAAGAGCATCTTTTATGATAATGAAGATAGCCTGGTAAACACAGCTAAGGCTGTGAGAAGCTACGTTCGCGGTGTGTTCGGCTTCAACAGCGTGCCCCACGAGGAGCTCAAAAAAGTAAGTGTAACCAAACGTAACGTGTGATGAAGTCCATCTTAAATCCTTAAAGCCCCGGCAGGTATACATGTTCGGGGTTTTTTGTTTTAAGAGGTTTGGGTATATTCACACGGGAAAAACCTAGAGGTAAATAATTGTGTTATGACGCCAATCCTGATCATTACCGGAAATCTTATTTTATTGTGCCTTGGCACCCTCCACCTGTACTACACGCTTTTTACCAATAAGTTTTCAACGCGTGATGCCGTCACAGTTGAGAAGATGAAGGCCGACTACCCTGTACTCACTAAGGGCACCACCGTGTGGAACGCCTGGATAGGGTTCAACGGAAGTCACAGCATCGGTGCAATATTTTTTGGGATAATCAATATTTACCTAGTAGTCAGATATCAGGAGATTGTAACCCATGATCCTTTCTTTTTCATACTGAACACAGTTGTGCTGGGCTTCTACCTGTGGCTGGCAGTTAAGTATTGGTTTAACGCACCATTGGTTGGAATTGCTTTGGCATTTGGTTGCCAGGTAGGAGCATTAATTCATGTGATTTAAGGTTAGTAATGATTGATTATTGAAGAGAGATCTTATCATAACGAAATGCCTTTTTTACCGGGATGACAGGTATTCCAATGGTGTGAGTCTTTCGGCTGTAGCCTTTCTAGCCTTTGTTGGTCTTCTTGATCAACGAAGAAGATCATGATAAGAATTGGAGATAATACAAAGTTGAGGATTGTGCAGCTGTAGGAGTGACGGTTGCTTGTGAAAAAAGGGGTTGACGGTGACAACACCGACAACAATGAAAGTAGTCATAGATGGAACTTGTTCTAAAAAAGTCAGATTTTGAGAATTAGATCAATCTAACCATGGAACAAAAACCACCATTCCCACCATTTACAGAAGAGACAGCTAAGCAGAAAATTCAAGCCGCAGAAGACGCCTGGAACAGCAAGGACCCCGAGCGTGTGTCAATGGCTTATACGATAGATACGGAGTGGCGCAACCGTACGGAGTTCCTCAATGGCAGGGAAGAGGTAAAAGCTTTTCTAAAGCGAAAGTGGGACAAGGAACTAGGCTACAAATTAAAAAAGCAACATTGGGCGCATAGTGGCAACCGCATCGCAGTCAGGTTTGAATACGAGTGGCATGATGACTCCGGCCAATGGTATCGGGCGCATGGCAACGAGAACTGGGAGTTTGATGAGAATGGTCTGATGAAGAAACGTTATGCTAGCATCAACGACCAGCCCATCAAAGAATCGGATAGAAAGTTGTAGTCTGCACACCAAACGCTAGCATCCAGCATCCAGCTAATCTTTTTACCTCCATCCCTGCTAGCTTATTCCGCATAGATTTCCTAGAATAGCGTTGGAGATCGTCTTAATCTCTTTTCCAAACCGCATACAAACGATGGCTAGAATTAAACAAATAGGTATATCATTTTTCATTGTAGTTATCTTCTCAGGTTGCGACTTTGTTTCAACACAAAAGACTTTTGTGGTAGCCATCCCAAAAAATGATGCGAGCTATCACTATGCGAGTAAGCACTTTGAAGCTTTCCTGGCCAAGGGCGGATTCAAGATCAAAACAATGGAAACGGCAAATGCTATTGAGGCAAATAGAGCCGTAGCCGAAGGAAGAGCTGACCTGACCTTTATCATGAATTGCAGCCTCTTTATCCCGGAATCACTCTCGGACGTAGGTTCTAATCTGCGCACCATATTGCCACTCTATACCAGATTGATGTTTTGGTACAGTAAAGACCAGAGAGATTCGATACTAACACGTGATATGTTCCGTAATAAGCGCATTGGGCTTGAGATTTTGGAGGGCGAGACCCAATCAAATTTGAGTGGCGTACTTCAGAAAATAGAAGTGGAGTCTGTGAGCTACACCGCTGCGGAAGAAGGTGCGGATATCCAACATTTTTGGGGTACCTACTACGGACCGCGCGCACAACGTTTTGAGCGAGAAGGTTACATACCGGTGAGCCTTACTCCCGATTGGATACAATATCTTACCGTGACAAACCCTGCCTTGCAAGAATTTGTGATTCATGGAATTCCGGGAAGGACAAATGGCGCAGAACTAATGACCGTCAAGACTTCCACGCTGCTGGTGGGTTCTTCCAAGTTGGGTGAGCGGGCAGTGCACGATCTCACTGAATACATTTACCAGCACAAACTTAGCTTGTTGGCTTATGATCGAATGTATTCATCCATCAATGAACAGGTAGACAGGGAATCCTTGCTCTACCCGATGCACTTGGGTGCAGACGCATATTTGAGACGTGATCAGCCTACGTTTCTGGAGCGCTACTCCGATTCCCTTGCGCTATTGATTTCACTCCTTGCCATCGCCTACGGAGCAGTTCAGGCCATCCGGTTGAGAATGGCAAGGCGCAAGAAGGATCAACTGGATATATATTTCTTGGAATTTCTAGCCATAAAGGACAGTAATTCACTGGATCAAAGAGAAATTGAGGAGATGTACGATCGCCTTTTTCATAAGCTGCTGACCAAAATGACAGATGAGCGAATAGAGAAAGGAGACTTTCATATTCTGGCGAGACTGATCCAACAGGAATTTGCAAACCTGCGATTAGCTAAGCGCTAGGTGGTAAGAGTCTCCGCTACAGTATTACCTCCTCGATTCACAGTTACGGCTCACCATCCAATCCCATAGTCCTCGCCATGGTTGCTCGATCCTCCCCAGAAACTGCCGTGCTTCCAATCGAAGAAGATGGCGTTGATAGGTCCAGAGGTGCGATCCTGGTAGGAAATATGATATCCCATCTTCTTGAGATCTCTGCTTACCCAATAGGGTGTTTCAGAATTTAGCACCAGCGATCCGTCCTTGCGTTCATGATCTCCAAAACTTGAGTACATCTGATACGTCTTGAACATGGCCGCTTCAGCAGACTCCTGCACGTTCATGTTGAACTCAACCATGTTGAGGAAGAACTGGATGAGATTTTGATCTTGCTCGTCACCGGCCTGCTTGGCAAAAGAAATAAAAGGTTTACCGTCTTTCAAGGCCATACTTGGTGTGAGTGTCACGCGTGGCCTTTTGCCGGGCTCTACCACGTTAAAAGGATTTTCCTTAGGATCTGTCACGAATGATTGCATGCGCTGGCTCATCCCCACGCCCGTATTTCCTGCGATCACGGCCGGCACCCAACCACCACTGGGGGTGATTGACACTACCCAACCTTCTTCATCGGCCGCTTCCACGGATGTAGTGCCTGCGGTGAAGTCCTCCAGATACTGCGCGTCAAGTGTGGGCACGGCAGTACGCCCGTTGGAAAGCGATGCCTGACTTTTTCCCCACGACTTAAGCACATCTAAGTAAGGGTTTTGCTTTCCTTCAAACGGGTAGGGGTCACCCGGCCCTATGTTCGGATCGTTCTTATCGGGGTTGATTAGTTTCATACGCTCCTTGGCGTATGCTTTGGAAAGCAATCCCTCCATCGGTTCTTCAGGAGCGAAGGCAGGATCACCATAGTAGAAGTCTCTGTCTGCGAAAGCAAGATTCATGGCTTGATACAAAGTGTGGATGTATCGAGTAGAGTTGTAGCCCATGCTTTTCAAGTCGAAGTTTTCAAGAATGTTCAATGTCTGTAACAACACGGGGCCTTGTGTCCACTGTTGCAGCTTGTACACATCGATGCCTCGGTAGTTTGTCTTCAGTGGTTCTTCTATTTTGACTTTCCAGTTGGCTAAGTCCGCCTCGGTAAATAGGCCACCTTGCTCTCGGGCACCCCTCACAATTTCTTTTGCAATGTCACCTTTGTAGAATCGGTCGTATGCAGCATAGATCGCTTCTTTCCTGCTCTTCTTTTTCTTCAATGCTTGCGCTTCAGCTTCTACAAGCTTGGAGAGCGTCTGGTACAAATCCTCCTGAACAAAGATTTCGCCTGCCTCAGGTGCTTCTCTTTCTTCACCCAGGTGGGGAAGAAAAACCTTCTTTGAGTATGGCCATTCCTTGATGCGTTCCTTACCGTTCTCCATGGCGTTGGCGGTTTGCGCTTCGATTGGATAGCCCTTGGCCAACTCCATAGCGGGAGCGAGCACGTCTTTCAAACTCATGGTGCCATATTCCGCCAGCATGGTCATTAGTCCACCGGGAGTGCCGGGTGTTACTGCTGCCAAGGGACCGAATTGTGGTGGATATTTCATGCCCTTCTCTATAAAGAACTCTGCAGTGGCCCCTGTAGGTGCTACACCTAGCGCATTGATGGCAATAACCTTTTTAGTATTGGGACTGTAGATCAAGGCCTGCGTTTCACCTCCCCAACTAAGCACATCCCACATGGTTGATGTCGCTGCCAGCATGGCGCAGGCTGCATCTACTGCATTGCCCCCTTTTTGGAAGGTCATCGCGCCTGCCGTTGCCGCCAAAGGCTTGCCGGTGATGGCCATCCAGTGTTTGCCATGCAGCACAGGCTTTTGAGTGGGCTGAGCTATGGCGAATTGAAGAAAACTGGTAGTGAGAAGGAGAAGTGAGAGTCTTTTCATGGGGATGTGGTTATAGGCTAAATATAGTGCCCTGAGGTAACAATGAAAAGTGGCAAGAATATGGCCGGTAGGAGATCTTTTTCCGCTCATCACTGTTATGAGGGTGTGTTTGGTGAATTGACGAGATTACCCTTACCTTTATAGCAATTGTGAACATATGACACCCGCGCAAACCATATCTACATACCATCCTGTGCTTCAGCAGGTGGCTATGAAACTGGTACGTTGCAAAGCGGACGCGGAAGATATTGTCCAGGATACGTTCCTAAAATGGCTCAGTATTGATTCCACCAAGGTGAAGAATACCAAGGCCTATTTAATTAAGTCAGTTCACAACAATTGCCTCAATCACCTCAATTCGCTCAAGAAGCGGCAGGAAGAGTACTTTGACTCATTCAATTTCCCGGAGATCATCAACAAGTTTAAGGAGATGGACTTAAGTCAAATGGACTTAAATATCGATTTGAAGGCCGCCTTGAGTGTGATAAATCAGAAGCTAGAGCCTCTGGAGAAGCTTGTCTACTTGCTAAGGGAGGTCTTTAATATGGACTACGAAGCCCTACAGGAGCTTTTGGCCAAGAAGCAGGATCACTGCCGTCAGTTATTTAGCCGTGCCAAAAAGAAGCTTGAAGACCAGGCGCACAAGATCACTATAGACTGGAATACCATGCCCAAATGGGTGGAATCCTTTAAGAAAGCCTATGATGAAGGCTTTTCTCAGGATTTAATCAGAGACATCTTGGGTGATAATCAGGCAGTTATCAAAACCGCCTAAATTTTTTTCAATATTTTTTCCAGATTCTGTCACAAATAGGCGCCCGCCTTGTCTTGCTATTAGTGGACTCAAAGTCTGCCTAAACCAAAACAGAACCTAAATTTATTATGAAGGAGATACTCATATTCTTTGTAGCGCACTGGTACCTGTCGCTATTCTTTCAGACCTTCTTTCTGCATCGCTATGCTTCTCACGCAGCATTTACGATGAATAAATTCACTGAGAAGGTATTTTTTGTACTTACCTGGATCTTTCAGGGGTCGAATTATTTGAGCCCCTTTGGCTACGGGGTGATGCATAGAATGCACCATGCCTATGCCGATACGGAAAATGACCCGCACTCTCCCAAATACGATGAAACGATTTGGAAGATGATGTGGAAGACCAAAACAATCTATTCTCAGATTGCCAACGGCAAAATGGTGCCTGACAAGCGATTTACGGAAGGCGTGCCCAAGTGGGATGCCTTTGACAAGGTAGCGCGTTCGTGGCCATCCAGATTGTTCTGGGGTGCTTTGTATGTAGGCTTTTATTGGCAGTTTGCCGATGCCTGGTACCTGTGGCTATTGTTGCCGATGCAGTTCTTGTTTAGCCCTATTCATGGTGCGATCATTAACTGGTTTGCACATAAGTATGGCTATCGCAACTTCGAGGTTGGCGACACTTCTCGCAACTTCCTGCCGGTGGATTTCCTGATGATGGGAGAGAGCTATCACAACAACCACCACAAGTTTGGCACTAGGGCAAACTTCGGTGGAATCAGGTGGCATGAAATTGATCCAACTTATCAGGTGATTAAGGTGCTCAACAAATTGGGGATTATTACGATTGCCAATCAGAAGTCAATGCAAGTAGAGGCAATTAATAAAGCCGCCTAAAGGGCCATTATGAAATAATTTCAATGTTATTGTAGAATTCTCCGTACATTGCAGGATTATTAACAATATCAAATTTTATAATGAAACAAGGAACAGTAAAGTTTTTCAATCAGACCAAAGGTTTTGGTTTTGTGAGAGAAGAAGAGTCGGAGCAAGAGTATTTTGTACACGTTACCGGACTAATTGACGAAGTTCGTGAGAACGACAAAATTACCTTCGAACTGAAAGAAGGTAAAAAAGGCTTAAATGCCGTAAATGTACGCCTAGTAGACTAAAATATTACGAGTGCATATAAAGCCTTCCCAATTTCGGGAGGGCTTTTTTTTGAATCCCCATTGATGGATTCTGCTGATGACAACCACGAGACATACCGGTTGTTCCACTCGAGATCAACCAACATAACATTCCTGAATTACAAGCACTTAACTTAATTACCGCAAGTGACATTTGAAGATTTTAATTTCAGTCCCAAGCTAGCCGAAGGACTTGATGCCATGGGCTACAACAAGCCCACACCTATACAAGAACAGGCTATCCCTGTCATCTTAGAAGGAAAAGATTTGATTGCAACCGCCCAGACGGGTACGGGCAAGACCGCAGCCTATTTGCTGCCCATCATGAATATGATCTCCGAGATGGGGCATACCGACCACGTCAATACTTTAATACTCGTACCTACCCGCGAGCTGGCGCTGCAAATCGACCAGCAAGTGGAGGGCTTTGGCTATTTCGTAGGCGTGAGTTCCATTTCTGTGTATGGAGGAGGTGACGGAGCCACGTGGGACAAGCAGCGAAAGGCATTGGAATTGGGTGCAGATATTGTGATCGCTACTCCGGGAAGACTAATTGCACAGCTTGCCTCAGGTGCTGTGAAGTTTGACAAGATCGAGCACCTTATTTTGGATGAAGCCGACCGGATGTTGGACATGGGTTTTTTTGAAGACCTGATCAAGATTGTAAGCTATTTACCTGTGAAGCGACAAACCCTTTTGTTCTCGGCTACCATGCCGCCTCGCATCAAGACGCTTTCTTCTAAGATTCTGATTAACCCTGAGCAAATTGCTATCTCGATTTCCAAACCTGCGGAGGGAATCCTACAGCAGGCCTACATGGTGTACGATACGCAAAAGGTTAAATTATTGACACACTTGCTTGGTCAGGGCGATTACACCAGCGTGATCATCTTTGCCTCCACCAAAGAAAACGTAAAGAAGCTGGAGTCTACACTCAAGCGCAATGGCATGGCCGTGAAAGCCTTTCACTCCGACCTGGACCAGGTGGAGCGCGAACATATCATGCGTGAGTTTAAGAGTAAGAAAATATCCACACTTATTGGTACCGATATACTTTCCCGCGGGATTGACGTAGAGGGAATTGACTTGGTAGTAAACTTTGATGCGCCACCTGACCCGGAAGATTACATCCACCGCATAGGGCGCACTGCTCGCGCAGAGAAGACGGGCACGGCCATTACGTTCATCAACGAGAAGGACCAACAGAAATTTGGTTCCATAGAAAAGCTGATCGAACGCGAAATTGAGAAGACCAAGTCACCCATCGATATTGGAGAGGTGCCTGAATACAATCCCAGGGCAAGGGGAGGGAATTCCAATTTCAAGCGCGGTCGCCCGCCTTTCCGAGGAGGAGGTAAAGGCAAGAGACCGCAACGTAAGAAGTAGCTTTTAGAACAGTTATCCTTGTTCATTGGTCTGGCTGAAAGAGATCAGGCGAGCGCTATAATCTTAACGCCTTTTGCTTTAAGCATTTTTACCATATTTTGGTATGTCCCAAATATGATGCTGAGAATTCAGCTAATCCAACTTGTTCTATCTATTTGCGTTTTCGCAGGTTGCAGCAAGACAATTGAGAAATTGATTGATAGCAAAGGACCCCAACAGCTTGTTCATCATGTTGGCACTCAAAAATACCAAGCGTATCAATGATCGACTCTTACGAAGTAAGCCACACCGCAAAAGAGGACCTTGCCGTCATCTACGAATTGTTTGACCATTCCATCAAGTATCAGGAGAAGCGTGGATTTCCAGTTTGGAAAAACTATGACCGTAGTGCAATTGTCAGGGACATTGAAGAGAAGAATCAATACAAAGTAGTGGTCGAGGGTCAGATAGCCATCGTGTTTAGTGTGTGCTACACGGACAGAGTGATATGGAGAGAGCGGGAAAAGGGGGATGCCATCTATCTGCATCGAATTGTGGTGAACCCAGCTTTTAAAGGGCAGCAATTGTTTGGAGCCATCTTACAATGGGCAATTCAACATGGCAATGAGAAGGGACTAAAGTTTGTTCGCATGGACACCTGGGCGGCAAATCCAAACATTGTCGAATATTACAAGCGATTTGGATTTAAGTTTATTGAAAACTTTACTACTCCTGACACTATGGAATTGCCGGTGCACAACAGGAATCTTCCATTGACCCTTTTAGAATACAAAATATAGTGCCTATTTGAAGTATGAGATTTGCGCACACCAATATTGTCAGTACTGATTGGAAGAAGCTTGCTGATTTCTACGTCCAAACGTTTAATTGCAAAATCGTACCACCGATCAGAAAGCAGTCAGGAGAGTGGCTGGAAAAGGGAACGGGTTTAAAAGGCGCTAAACTAGAAGGAGCGCATCTGCTACTTCCCGGATATGGTGAGGGTGGCCCTACCCTGGAAATATACCAGTATGAAGAGGTAGAACATCAGGATCAAGTGATGCCAAACAAGAGAGGATTTGGGCACATCGCATTCGAAGTTGAAAATGTGGAGTCCCTCCTGACGTCCTTGCTTGGCAATGGTGGTTCAGTGCTGGGAGAAATAACGAAACGTGTAGTAGAAGGAGTGGGCGAGATCACATTTGTGTACGCGCGGGATCCTGAGGGAAACTTAATTGAGTTACAAAGCTGGGAGAAGTAATATGCGGTGGTCGTGTTGCAAAATAATGTGCAGGGAGTAACAATATTGCTTTAATTTAGCAACATGCTACGAAAGCTGTTCCTCAATGATAAGGTGATCCTAAACCTGATTCTGATCAATGCCGCCATTATTTTCTTTGGCGGTTTTGACTTGGAGTCGAGTGAGATGTTCTGGTTGCTTCTCATAGACAATGCAATTACCGCATTGTTTATTGCCGAGATGGTGGTTAAGATACGCGTCTATGGCGTACGTGGTTACTTCCGGTCAAACTGGAACAAATTTGATTTTCTATTGATCACCCTCTCAATCCCCGCTTTGATATATTTCGTTTTCGATTTGGATGTGGTGGGAGTGAGTTATCTCTTGATCTTTAGGGTGATGCGCGTGTTCAAATCTTTCCGCTTTCTGAAGTTTGTGCCCGGCATGGATCACCTCATCAATGGTGTGCAAAGAGCACTTAAAGCCTCCGTCATCGTGCTGGTCGGTTTTGCAGTCTATATTTTCATTGTCGGTATTTTATCATTCTATTTGTTCAGAGTCAACGCACCTGAATATTTTGGTAATCCGCTTACTTCACTTTATTCGATATTTAAGATTTTTACAGTCGAAGGTTGGTTTGAAATCCCCGAGAAGGTAACCATTGGACTTTCCTCCACGGCATCCTTTTTTACCTACTTCTACTTCATCTTCATATTGCTCACTGGAGGTATCTTCGGTCTTTCGCTGGTGAACTCCATTTTCGTGGATGCGATGGTGAGTGACAATACCGATGAGTTGGAGGATAAGATTGATATGCTGGATAGAAAGCTCGATGAGTTAATCGCGCAGAGAGGGAATGGTGAGGAGAAGTCAAATTGATGATACTCATGGATTCGATCATTATTCATAGTACATTCTTATATTGAAAGTGAATCTATTCTGATATCTTGTTGACCGTACCATATAAATTGGTGCAACCACCAAATCGCAACAGGTATGGGTGTTGGCTATGATAAGTATTACCAAACTGAAAACCTCTTTGGAGAAGCATATCCTGAACTAATCCAATTCTTCTACGACTACCCCACGAGGGGTAAATTGCTGGATCTGGGTTGTGGTCAGGGAAGAGATGCTATTCCCTTGGCCAGACTGGGCTACGAGGTAACAGGAGTGGATCATTCTGAGGTGGGAATTGGGCAGATGATGCGCGCTGCTGAGAAAGACAGTTTATCATTGAGCGGCAGAGTGGAGGATATTTATGAGTTTAATGATCTTTCGCGATTCAATTTTGTCCTACTCGACAGCATGTTTCACTTTACAAAAGCTGATCGTGCGAAAGAAGCAGATCTTGTTAAACGATTAGTAGAAAGAGTAGATGTTGGGACACTGCTGGTATTTTGTATTCAAAATACAGGCAATAAGGTGAAAATGCTACAGGAAGCGATTGACTTAGGTGGGTCACTCGAAAAAATTGTTGAGAAGGATTTCAAGTACGCTTTTGAAGACAAAGAGTCAAGACATAAGTCAGTGACAAATTATAAAATGATCGCGGTAAGGAACTAGGTGTGAACGCACAGATGGATCAATGTAGCGTGAGATCGCTTCTTGGCCAAAATATTTACCTTGATAGGAAGACGTTGCTCTACAGACTTTCAATTATTCGAACGATCTCACAAGTCACATCGGTGGTGCTGAAAGATCCGCCTAAATCTTTTGTCAGGACTTGGCCAGCTTCCGCTAAATTTTCAATGGCGTTCACTAAAACAGTCGAAGCTTCTATTTCACCCAAGTGGTCCAGCATTTGATTACCACAAATCCATTGTTGGAATTCTCCCAACCTAGCGAGTGTAAATCTGCTCCAGCTCCTAATGCGGATTTCCATATGGTGAGAGAAGGTGATCAGATGACCTTTGATTGCCAGATGACCACCAGTAGAGCGGTAATCAGTTACACGAAATCTTTTCAACTTGTTGATCAGTATATCAACGAGGTTTGTAGACCAACAAGAAACGCTGATTAGCAATGCATCTAATTCTCCTTAGCCGGAGGAGTAATCATAATGTGTGCCCTGTGTGTACCGGGATCCATGATCCATGGCATGCCGGGTGCGGCTGGTTTTAGCGGTAAGCCAGTACTCTCCGAAGTAGCGAATGGAATGTATACCACCGAGCGAAGGTTAGCGCCCGTGACTTCGCCAGTTTCTGCATTGAATACTTCATCAGGGCCGTACAAGACAAATAGACTTGTGTTGGCTGGCATTTCCAACTTTCCTGCTTTGACTTCTGCCTCCCTAATGTCGAATATTTCCTTAAATGATTTCCCCTCTTTCTTTAGTTCGCGTCCGCGCGCCATAAACGGCTCAAGCGTATTGTGATAGCAAGCGGAATTAAATCCTTTTTGATTGGGATCATCTGCTAAACAGATGAGGTCATTTGTACCTTCTCTCAAAACAATAAATTCTCCTGCTTTGGTAAAACCGTAGACCTTGGCATTCTCCTTTTTGGCATCAGGAGCTGCAGCCAATGCCCCGCTCATCTGTGCGGCTTCCGAAGGGAAGGCTGGCTGTGCGATGGAAAGTGAGTAGGTTAGAATAAAAAGTATGACTACGGTATAGATTTTCATAATAATTAATTCGGGTTTTGAGCTCGATCTCACAATTTATTCATTTTGAACCGAATAACGAATGATCATTGAGCGATTTGTTCATCGACCGTATTCCGTCATTCATCTACCTTTTGCCTTTCGTTCAACTATCTGATATTGTCCTGTGCGCACCCTGCGCCTACTTTTGATCAAAAAACAATACAGATATGAGCACAAATGAAGAAAATACAGGAAACCGAAATGAAAGTGGATTTGTCGGTGGAAGGAGCGGTAAAATACTCTCTGGAATGATTGTAGTGACGGTGGGTGCTGTACTACTTGCTAACAAGTTTGGAGCGGAGATTCCCCGCTGGGTCATTAGCTGGGAAATGCTGCTGATTGTGATAGGGTTTTATGCAGGCGCCAAGCATTCATTTCGCAGTTGGGGCTGGCTGGTGCCAATAGCTATTGGAAGTTTTTTTCTAGTGGATCGAATCGTGCCGGAATTGAGTTTCCGACCGTACATCTGGCCAGTCGTGATAATTGGTGTGGGCCTATATATTATGCTTAATGCAGGAAGCGGTATGGGGGGAAGGCGAAGGGGAAGAACACGCTTTTTTGCGGAGGAGAAAAGTGGTCAGGAAAGTTCCGATGACTACCTGAATTCCGTGACCGTCTTTGGAGGACTCGAAAAGAACATGGTGACAAAGAATTTTAGAGGGGGAGAAGTGACCACTTTCTTTGGTGGCTCCTCCATTAATATGAGTCAGGCCGACATTGAAGATAAGGCTACACTTGAAATTACGCAGGTGTTTGGAGGTTTTGAACTGGTGATTCCTTCGCACTGGAAAGTACAATCAGAGGTGGTGTCAGTATTTGGCGGCTTTGAAGATAAACGAGCACCTCTGAAAGAACATACTTCAGAAAAGACAAAGACACTGATATTGAAAGGCACTTCTATTTTTGGAGGAATTGATGTAAAGAGTTTCTAAGTAAGACGGTTATTTAAGAATAAAACTATGAATTGGTACATTGCTAAAGTGGTATTTAACATTGCAATAGGAGAAGGCAATCATACACCACAATTTGACGAGCAGTACAGGCTAATTAAGGAACAAACGATACAGGCTGCATTTGAAAAGGCAGAGAGATTAGGTCACGGTGAAGAGGAGATGATGCTGAATGATAAAAATGAGATGATAAAATGGGAATTCGTGGGTGTGTCGGAGTTGTATCCAATAGATGAACTTAGTGATGGCATGGAACTTTGTTCCTCCATCCGTGAGGAACGGGATCGAGCGTTGTATATTGAGACTGTGCAAATGAAGACCGCATACGTACGAAGTAAGTTAGAACCCGAGAGCGAAAGAGTCTGATGAACCAAAGCAGGAAGATTCTTTTATTAGAATTTGGATGGTGGTTCATCTGGACTTGCCTTCAGATGACCGCTCTCCTTCTTGCCGGATTTTCATGGAAGGTAAGTGTGGTTGATTCGATCATCACGAACTTCATCCTGGGATGGGAGTCTTATTCGATCATTATGATGCTCAAGGTTTACCAGCCTGACAAATCAAAAAGTTACTATCTCTTGTTTTGGAGTGCCGCTTTGGCGGGGATTTCCGTGGTCGTCATCGAGTTTGCACTAAGCTTCATGTTTGCTGACGATGTAGCGTATCTCCAATTTCTGGACACCACCATGCTATTGCGTTTTGGGTTTGCATTCTTGATGTTGGCGTTTGTTTCAGTGTTGGGCTGGGTATGGTTCTACTTACAATCGCAACAAGAGAATGAGATCCGCAAGGCCGATGTAGAGAAGTTATCACGAGAAACCGAGTTGTCGAGTTTGAGACAACAGCTACAGCCTCACTTCCTCTTCAATAGCTTGAATTCGATCAATGCCCTGATCCAATCTGAGCCCACAAAGGCGCGCAGTATGGTTCAACAGCTCTCAGATTTCTTTCGGGGGACACTAAAAAAGCAGGAAACGCATAGAGTGACTTTTGCGGAGGAATTGAATCACCTCAAACTCTATCTTGAAATTGAAAAGGTGAGGTTTGGGCATCGATTGAAAACAGAGATTGATCATGACGAGCAAAGTGTGTCAAGGTTGATTCCGTCATTGTTACTTCAGCCGATAGTTGAAAATGCTATTAAGTTTGGCTTGTATGATGTAAGAGGTGATGTGACCTTGTCCATCAGTGCGGAAATGCTGGAGGGCGATTTGATGGTGTGCGTATCAAATCCTTATGATCCAGAATCAGCACCGCCCAGCAAGGGAACTGGTTTCGGTCTATCCTCTATTTCTCGCAGACTCTACTTGATCTACGGAAGAAATGATTTGCTTACTATCGAAAAGGACGCCACCGTTTTTAAAATATGTATTAGAATTCCGCAATCCGTATGAAAGTAGTAATTATTGATGATGAGCCTCTGGCGAGAAGTATAGTGAAAGAATACCTGGACAGCTTTCCAGAGATCGAAATTGTAGATGAATGTAACGATGGGTTTGAAGGGGTGAAGGCTATCCAGCAACATAAACCCGACTTGGTGTTTTTGGATATACAAATGCCAAAGATTACAGGATTTGAAATGTTGGAGCTACTGGAGGAGCAACCTTCGGTAATTTTCACGACAGCATTTGATGAGTATGCCATGAAGGCGTTTGAAGCTCATGCAGTGGATTATCTACTCAAGCCCTTTAGTAAAGAACGATTCGCTAAGGCGATGGAGAAATGGCGTACCCAGAGCAAAAGCGCAGGGAGCGAAATGGTGCATAGATTATTAGATGATACCGCTTCACAATTTGAGGGACAAACGAATCGCATCGTTGTGAAAGTGGGTAACGCCATTAAGATAATTCCAATACGTGACATTCTCTATATTGAAGCCTATGGCGATTATGTCAAAATTCATACGAAAGAAGGATTCTTCCTGAAGAAAAAGACCATGAGTTTCTTTGAGCATAGTCTGGATGTGAGCAATTTTGCACGAGCCCATCGTTCTTATTTGATCAATATTCAGGAGTTGAACAAGATAGAACAAAGAGAGAAGGATTCACATATTGCGATATTGAAGAATGGCACTGTCGTGCCACTCAGTAAGACGGGCTATGCCAGGATTAAGGAACTACTGAAAATCTAAGGGTGGCATCATTTATGATGCATGTGTACATAAAGGAAAGTTACGATGGTGTTTAGACTTGTGCTATTGCTTATTATGATGATAGGGGGATGTAAGAGTGTACAAATGACCTCCACGCCTGAGCCCGCAACACTACCTCAGGGCGAGGTGGAGATCATCGTGCCCTGCTCTGGGCCTGAGTTTTACACGGATAGCGAGGTTTTTCGGGCCAATTCTATTGGAGAGAGTATGGATCAAAATGTGAGCAAACGCAAGGCCATGACGAATGCAAGAGCGGATCTGGCTGCAAGTATTCAAACTACTGTCAAGACAGTCACGGACAATTATGTGAACTCCACAGAGCTGAACAACAGAGAAGCAGTGGAGGAGAGGTTTGAAAGCCTGAACAGGGAAGTGGTAAGTCAAAAATTGCGAGGAATAAGAAAGATCTGCGAACGAATTTTTCGGACGCCCGAGGGAAATTATAAGACCTACGTAGCAATAGAATTGTCAGCTGGAGAATTGGTAGACGCCTATCATGAAAAATTATCTGCAAGTAAATCACTTCAAATCGACTATGACTACGAGAAGTTCAAAAGGACGTTTGAGTCAGCCATGGAAAAAAAGGACAATTGATTCTTGATTTTTTCTGCTGAATTTTCAATCTTTTGAATTCAAGTGATTTGTCATTTTGTGTCTAAATATTCCTTGTATTTCGGAACTATTAATTCTACAACTGTGTAATGGTCATTGATGAAATGTTCAAGATACAGTAGGGATTAATGATTGATAAATACACGTTAGTACGTACCATGACGGATGAGATCTGCAGTCCGTTACAAACGGAAGATTTCGTGGTACAGCCGATTGTAGACGTGAGTCCGCCCAAGTGGCACATGGCTCACACGACATGGTTCTTTGAGGAATTTATTTTAGCTAAGCTTTATCCGAATTATGAGCGGTTTCATCCTCGTTATGATTTTCTTTTCAACAGTTATTACGAGGGAGTAGGTCAACGGGTTTTAAGACCCAATCGAGGTAATATGTCTCGCCCGGGAGTGGATGAAATTCGTGCCTATCGAAAGCATGTGGATAAACATATGTCAGAGTTCATTCCCAAAATGGATGAGGATGCGCTGCAATTACTGGAGTTGGGGCTCAATCATGAGCAACAGCACCAGGAGCTACTCTATACAGATATCAAATACATTCTCGGACACAACCCCTTGTTTCCACCTTATCTTGAAACCTTTGAAGAAGCGGCTGACGCTGAAACAGATGATGCGTTTGTAAAAATGGAGGAAGGAAAGTACAAGGTAGGGTTTGACGGGGATGGTTTTTCGTTTGACAACGAAGCAAGTGCGCATGAAGTCTATCTGGCCGCTTTTGAAATAAGAAAAAGCCTTGTGAGAAACGAGGAGTATCTGGAATTTATGAATGATGGCGGCTACAAAAAACCACAGTATTGGCACAGTGACGGTTGGGCCTGGGTAAATGAAAATGACATTGATGCACCGCTCTACTGGCATGAGATAAACGGTGAGTGGAAGCGTTACGCTTTGAGTGGTTTGACGAATCTGAAGCCACAAGATCCAGTTACCCACATCAATTTCTACGAGGCTTCGGCCTTTGCAGAATGGGCCGGTATGAGATTGCCTACCGAATTTGAATGGGAAATCGCTTCTGATAAGTTTTCATGGGGCCAAAGATGGGAGCATACCAACAGTGCTTATTTGCCCTACCCCGGATTTTCCAAAGCTGAGGGTGCTATTGGTGAATATAACGGTAAGTTTATGGTAAACCAGATGGTCTTGCGCGGGAGTTCAGTAGTAACTTCTCCGGGACACTCCCGGAAAACATATAGGAATTTTTTTCACCCCAGCCTCCAGTGGCAATTTTCTGGCATACGATTGTGCAAAAAGTAATAGAATGATAGAAACAAAGACCTACGATCAGACAGTCGTGAGGACCATTGAAAAGGGATTGACTTCCATTCCTAAGCGATTGCCAAGCTGGCTGTTCTATGATGAAGTGGGAGACAAGATATTTCAGGCAATCATGCGGATACCGGAGTACTACCTCACGGATTGCGAGCACGAAATACTTTGTAAGCAAAAATCAAGGATTGCCGACTTGTTTTCTAAAGAGGGAAATTCCTTCAAATTGGTAGAGCTGGGTGCCGGTGATGGAACTAAGACAGAAGTATTGCTCGATTACTTTACCACCGAGGATATCAATTTTACCTATGTACCTGTGGACGTATCAAAAGCAGTACTTGATCAACTTCAAAAGCGACTGAAAATTTCGCTACCGGACCTTAAGGTCCATTCAGAAAATAAATTGTATCAGGACGCGCTGACGGATCTCAACGCGAATGACGAGGAGAAGAAGGTCATTATGTTTCTTGGCGCAAACATCGGCAACTTCAGCGTGTCGGCTGCTGAAGACTTCGTGCAGGATCTTGCTGCTAATATGCGTTCAAGTGACCTGCTATTGATTGGGTTTGACTTGAAAAAGGATCCGAGACTTATTCTGGCCGCCTACGATGACAAAGGTGGAATCACGAAGGAATTTAATTTGAATCTGCTCGCCCGATTAAATCGCGAGCTAGGTGCACAATTCGATCTTGAAAAATTTTCACACTATCCTTTTTATGACCCAGAAACGGGCGTGACCAAGAGCTACTTGATTAGTAAGGCAGATCAAAATGTGTTCATTGAAGCTTTGGATAGGTTTATCGCATTTAAAAAATGGGAAATCATTCATACGGAAGTTTCGCAGAAGTATGATATAAAAATGATTGAGCGCCTGGCAGATCATGCAGGGTTGGAGGTTGTAGAGAAGCTATATGATGAAAGAGGTTATTTCTGCGATGTCGTGATGAGGCTGAAATAGCTGGATCCTCTATATTTGGAGGAAAGATTTTAAACCACACAGTTATAATGCTTCGTGCTCTCCTAAGTACATCGGTCCCTGTTTTGCTATGTATCCTTATCAGTTGTTCTTCTTCTGCTGTCAAAGACAATGAAACCTTGCGAATTCATCAGGCTTCTGTCAGCTGGCTCGATTCTATCAATTGGGTGGATAGAGCAAATGATACCACACAAAGTCTTACCTATGGAAACGGCCAGTCTGGGCACTTGGTGTTTCTGCTCAACTCGTTTTTACTGACGCATGATTCTACTTATTTGGAAAAAGCGAAGATGATTGGCGCAAAGCTTCAGGAATATTTGCAGCAACTTGATAGCGTACAGGTTCGCCCCAGCGACTTTACGCTTTACAACAGTATTGCCGGTTCAATTTTCGCGCTGGTCGAGTTGTCTAAGGTTACTGGTGAAGGGGCCTTCACCGCAGCAGCTATTAAAGGGCTGGACCATGTGATGGCCCATCAGGATTCTACAGGTTCGTGGGGCAATGGCAATGACATCTTGTTTGGAGATGCGGGTGCCGGGTTGTTGCTCTTGTATGCTCACGAAAACTTGGGAGAAGACCGCTTTCTCAATCATGCCCAGAGCGTTGGTAACTTGTTGCTGAGTAGGGCAATAGAATCGGAGGCGGGCTTGAATTGGACCGGGAAGCAAGGCGATGAATACTATCTTCCAAACTTTTCTCATGGCACAGCGGGGATAGGATACTTTTTGGCAAAGTTGTTCGAGGCTAGCGGAGATTCGGTATTCTTACTTGGCGCCAGTAAAGCATACGACTTTATTGAAAAGGAAAGTGCAGCCGACTCCATCATGCTGCTTCCTTATGGTGTGCCCGATCTGGGATGGAGTAATCCGTATGACATTGGCTGGGCGCACGGGCCGGCAGGAGTGGCTAGGTTTTGTTATGTGATGTATGAACGAACACAGGAGGGCAGATACTTGGAAGGGTTGAGAAAATGCTACGCTGCTATTGAGCTTAGTGGTATTCCTAATAATCCGGATTCCTTGTTTGGCTATGATGAATTTCCCATAGACTACCGATTTGGAATGGCAGGCGTTGCTGACTTCCTACTAGATTATGAACGAATCGCGGATGACCCTTCTGTTGGTGGGCTGGCGGATTCAGTATGTACAGCTCTTGTCAAAAGGGCATCAGTGGAAAACGGGCAAGCATCTTGGCCATTCTCACCTTATGAATTTATGCGAACAGAAGACACCACAGTTGCCTACACAGGTTACTTCTATGGCAGCTCAGGAATTTTGGTTCCCTTGATGAAACGAGAAATCTTGAAGAATGGAGAGAGATTTATCAATTACATTGATAATCCATTTTAAAGCAAGCAGGACAAAACCTTGAATGACTATGACCTGCGAGCATTCTTCGAGATACTACTGATTCAAAGTATTCAAAACCTCAATCATCTGGTTGGTATGCCTCATGGTATGAGCTGAAATCACAATAAGCAGTTGGTAAGCATCTGCCGGACCGTATGGCGATTTACCAAAGTGATTGCGAAGTTCAGATTTATCATTTTGAATGAAGTCAGCAATTACTTTTCTACTTGCTTGGAATTCAGCAATCATCTCTGCCTTACTTTTTCCATTTCCCTTTGGTGGCAGTGGTGTCTCTACCTTCACACCACGGTCTGTGACTTTGCCAAGGAGCCAGCCGTCTATCGCCTTGGTGCTTTGGTTCTTGTTAGCCGGTTCTGCAAGGGCTTTTTTTACCTGACCAAATACTGCATTCTCTGCAAGGATGATATGCTCCATGCAGTAGGCTACCGACCAGCCCCCGGTAATGGGATTAGCTTCCCATTGTCGATCATCCACGTTTTCCAGCGTGGCTAATAGCTGATCATGCGTGGTAGTCATGAAATTTGTGATGAATTCCCTTTCTTCTTTTGAGATCTTCCCCGACTGGGAATAGCAGGTTTGAAATGCCGTTAGAAGGCATACTAATGAGATAATCAGTCTATTCATAATCGTTGAGTTTTAAGTTGATACCGTAATCATACGAGCCTCCTCTTCCAAATTACTGCTCAGCGGGGCTTCAAATTGGTGAAGGGTTCGATTTGTATCCTGAGTGGTCAGGTCATTACGGGCTTAGGCGATTGAAGAGATGTTGCCTGCCAAGGATATCTGCTTAAAACTCTTCGCTTATTCTCTTCGCTTTCCGCTTAGCACACTGACGTTGCTGTCGAACGGATTGCCCGAACCTCTTCTATGTGATACCACCTGGCCTATATGCCAAAGTGCATCAGCAATGGGTCCGTTCAGCTGATTCCAGAAAGGGTAAACGTAATTTTGGTCCCGACCTTCAAAGATGAGTTCAAACTCTTCAAGGCCCGCATTGCCGTTGGCTTTCAAGATGTCACTTGCTTGCTTGAAGTTATTTAGGGTGCGCCTGCGCAGCTCTTCGAAGGGCAGCTCCTCATCTTCTCCGCTGTTCACCTTCTTCAAAGTGGAATTAACAATATTTACCGACAGCCCGTATATGTGCTGCAATGTTTGTTCGGTTGTTCTTGCCTCTACGCTAGGTTTATACTTAAGGTCTTCGGTTCTCAATCCCTCTGTGGCCCAATAATAGCGAAACCCGGCACCGTCAATAATGCGCGCTGCCACCGTGCCTGGAGTATACGCATCGGGATATGCTGGAATTTCATAGTAAGGGAGTGTTTTGTTTTGCGCCAACCCAAGGTGAGTCAGGAGCAATAAAAGCATTGAGGTTAGGAATGATTTCATTTCTATGCTATTTGGTTCTAAATAATTCTAGTTGCGCGGTGAACGCTGCCTCTTTTTCATCCTTTTCATCACTTTCAAAATTTGAAATGGTGATGCCAAGCAATCTTATTTTCTTATCTGTCAAATCAATATTACGCAATAAGGATTTAGCCTGTGCAGCGATATCATTCTTTTCTTTTAGAAATGCAGCTTCAAATGTTCTGCTTCTCGTAATCTGTTTGAAGTCGTGGTACTTCACTTTAAGCGTCACCGTTCTTCCGGTCAGATCCTTTTTAGTCAGTCGGTCATGGACCAGTACTCCGATCTTGTCGAGCTGCTCCTCCATTTCTTCAAGTTCTTCCAGGTCATAGGGGAACGTATCTTCTGCACCAATAGATTTCACTTTGCGATAGGGCTGGACCTTTCGCTCATCAATTCCTCTCACTATTTTGTAATAGAACTTCCCGGCTTTGCCAAAATGTTTCACCAATTCGCTTTCACTAAGTTTTTTGAGATCCGTGCCCTTGTGCAAGCCCATCTTCTTCATTTTCTGCGCAGTTACCTTTCCCACACCGTAAAATTTTTCTATTGGCAGTTCCTCCATGAAGGATTCAATTTTGGATGGTCCAATAAATGCTTGCCCGTCCGGCTTATTCAGATCCGAGGCGACTTTGGCTACAAATTTATTTACCGAAATTCCTGCCGAGGCAGTTAGATTTAACTCCTCTTTGATAGCCCTTCGGATGTCTGTTGCAATGTCGATAGCCGAGCCAATACCCAACTTATCTTCCGTTACATCTAGATAGGCCTCGTCAAGCGAAAGGGGCTCAATAAGATCTGTGTACCTGCTGAATATTTCTCTGATCTTCTGCGATACTTCTTTGTACACACTAAACCTGGGATATACAAAGATTACATCTGGGCAAAGCTGGATGGCGCGCTTGGAGGAGATGGCGGAACGGATACCAAATTTTCGAGCCTCATAACTTGCTGCAGCTACTACACCTCTGCCATCGGGACTTCCGCCCACTACCAGTGGCTTCCCTCGATAAGCTTCATTGTCTCGCTGTTCTATTGACGCGTAGAATGCGTCCATGTCAATGTGAATAATCTTTCTCAATTGCCTTATTGCCTCTTCGAGGTATTGTACTAATCGTTAAAGCTATAATTTAAGTTACATCCATTGGACATAAAATTCTGTCTTCTTATCGCAAGTATGTACTGCTGGAAGGCGTATTGCGGATGTTTGCCCCAATGGCTCCGTATACACAGTTGGCAATAGAATAATATTCTTATTTAAGCCTTAAATCAACCACTTAATTAATCCAAAACTAAAATGGAAACAAGCCAATTAACAAAAGAGGTGAGCCCAAACGGATCGAATCTGCGCGTGATGCATCATATCGATAGGGTGAACCTTTACGACTTCGGATATGAAAAGTCCGGAAATGCCAACGGTGATCCAACCCTGTATGTGACTTATTTGAATCGCATACTCAATGGAGACTTGGTGGAAGAGCCTTTCAAAGGGTTTACAGATGAAGAGAAGAAGGATCGAATCCGTCAAATAAAAGAACTCGAAAAGGGGATAAGGGAAAAGGAAGCCTTAAATTCTAAAGTAGAGGAGGAGATCAAATTGAAGGAGAAGGACATTGATAAATACCGGAAGGATCTTCTTCAAATCAGAGAAGCTCGCTCTAAAAGCAAAGAAAAGTTGAAGTCTGAAAATTTCAGCGTGGCTAAGTTCTCACTCAATCTCTTCATACTCGCTATGCTTTCAATCTATTTGTTCTTCTTCTACGTGTCTGCTACGTATAAGGCACTTTATGTAGACTTCGAAGGAATTGCAAGTAGCATTGCTGCAGGAGAAGGTACCGGGAGTATTATGCCTGGCGCCTATGAACTTGCGGAGGCCTTACAGTTTAACTACCTGTTGTTTGTGGTGCCCTTTGTTTTCTACGCTTTTGGTTGGGCCTTTCATGTGTTGCTTGAGTTGAAGTCGAAAGCGAAGTATGCTTTTGTTTCCATGCTTATCGCTGTCACTTTTACGGTTGACTTTCTACTTGCGATGATTATCAGCAATAATACAGAGGGGGCCAAGGCACTAATGGGATTGCCATCAGTACATTGGAGCGCAAGTCCTTCATTTTACATCATTCTGTTCTTAGGTTTTCTGGTGTACGTTATATGGAGTATCCTACTCGACTCGTTGGTAAGAGAGTGGGACAAACGCGAGATAACGAATAACCTAAAGAGAATTATTAAGCATCTGCAAGGAGATATAAAGGTATTGCAAGAGAAGTTGGAGGACGTGTCATTTCCTAAAGCACAAATCGCCAATTATCGCGAAGACTTGAGCACTGTGATGTACGGAAATCTCAGGCGCTATATCGATCAATTTACGTCTGGATGGATTTCCTACTTGTCTCCCAACACAATGAAGGAAGTGAAAGAAAATTGCTTGCAACTGAAGAAGGACTTTGAGGCGAAGCACGAGGTAAAGAGTGGTGATGTGAAGGTGGTAGCCAAAAGACTTGCATTATGAAAAGCATGGTAAACCAAATCATATCAGCTATTGCAGGAGCTGCATTGCTGATGAGCTGTGAGATTCCGAAGCCAGAGAAAGTGACAGAGGCTCCCAGGTTGAAGCACAATTATATCGTGCTGCTCGATTTATCTGACCGATTGATCGTACAGGAAAATCAGCCGGAGAGGGACAAGGAAATTATCAAAAATTTGTATTCCTTATTTGAAGACAAGGTGAGGCGGGACTTGTATATCAAGTCGGGCGATGAGATCAAAATTGTGATGGCTCCGCAACGCGGTACAAGGCTGAGAAGAGATGTTTTTGAAGATCGCCTGTATGTGAACATGAACTACATTGATAAGATCGCGCGCAAGCCTAAGGAGGAGGAGCGAAGGGCTCAGTTTTATGCCAACGTGGATACACTGTACCAGCAGGCAGTGTTTAGCAAAAATCCTAAAGACTACCATGGTGCAGACATCTGGAAATACTTTTACGAAGACCTGGCAATGGACTACTCCAGGGATGCGCATACCGAAAACTACTTGTTTATTCTTACAGATGGTTATCCAATCGTAGGGCATAATCAGAAAAAGCTTTTTGAAATAAACAATGAGTTTCCCGATCTTCATGTGGTATTACTTGAAGCGTCTCCAAGAGAGAAAGACATGGAATGGGATCATGTCATGGGGGTTTGGCAAGATTGGTTTGACGAGATTGGCATTGCAAAGTATACACTGATAAAGAGGGGATCGATTACAAAGGAGCTTGAGCAGGTGAGGGCAGTGGTGGGCGAGCAGCCTTTGAAGATAGCTTACAGATAATTGCAGTTTAGTTCTTTCAAATGCCCTGCATACTATGTCTTGTAGTATGTGGGGCATTGTCATATATTGTTACCCATGAAAATATACGGAGTAGCAATTCTTGCGGCCTGTTTTCTGGTTGGGCAAATTGCGGGTGAATCATTGGGCGTTCTGATTGGCATCAATGGCAATATTGGTGGAGTGGGCTTTGCAATGATTTTTCTAATCGTGCTTAATGATCGATTAAAGTTACGGGGGCATCTGCAGCAGGATACGGAGCGAGGTGTGCTCTTTTGGAGTGCCATGTACATACCCATTGTGATAGCGATGTCGTCAACTCAAAACGTTGCTGCGGCTCTAAGTGGTGGTTGGGTAGCCCTGGTAGTCGGCATAGTGGCAACATTAATTTGTCTTTTACTTGTTCCACTTGTTTCAAGAATTGGGAAGCATAGTGGAGAAGAAACTACTACTAGGGACGAATGAGTTTAGTAGAAGATATTCTGGTAAGGAATGGGTTGGTATTTGCCTTCTTGCTGGTAGGCGTCATCATGTTGATTTCCTATTGGGCCTCAAAGAAGTTGACCAACAACAAGATCCCGGGCGCAGCTATTGCAATTTTTTCAGGTTTAATTCTCGCTTTTTTTGGAGGTAAAAAGGGGATTGCTGATGTGCCAATTTTTTCCGGTATGGCGATTCTTGGAGGTGCAATGTTTCGCGATTTTGCAGTAGTGGCTACCGCAATGGGAGCAAGCTTTACAGAAATCAAAAAGACGGGATGGGTTGGTGTATTGTCGCTATTGATTGGTGTAGCTGTAGCTTTTTTTGCCGGAGGATTGATCGGGTATGTGATGGGTTACACCGATGCTAAAAGTTTTGCGACAATAGGAGCGGGGGCGTGTACTTTTATCACCGGTCCGATTACTGGCACTGCGATTGGCGCAAGTTCTGATGTCATTGCTATTAGTATAGCTATTGGTGTGGTGAAGTCCATCGTGGTTACCATTGGCACACCAATCATTGCGAAAAGAATTGGCTTAAATAACCCACATTCTGCAATGGTATTTGGCGGAATGTTGGGCACCACCAGTGGCGTAGCGGCAGGTCTTGCAGCTACAGATCCGAAGCTTGTTCCATACGGGGCACTTACCGCCACGTTCTATACCGGCTTAAGTGCATTGCTTTGCCCTTCTATACTTTATGTACTTATACAATTTTTTCTGAAGTAGTATAAAGAAAAAGGACCACAACAAATGTTGTAGCCCTTTTAGTAGTGGGATAGTACGGCACTAATTTTTCATTTCTAAATTCAATTTCTGATTTAGGCTCGGAAGTTCACCGCTGGTAAGTGCCTTCAATTTAGTGAGATGTCCATCTAGTTCTTTTGATAGCTCTTCAAACACTTTGTAAGCTCCTGCCGTGGGTTTGGCATCACCAGTCTCTACACTTCTTCTCAAAGAACTCAATCTGTTGTTGAGCTTAATCGGGAAGTTCAGTGGATCCTGACCACTTTGATTTTTGGTTTGATACAAGTCATTTTCTATAACGGTGATCTTCTTTAAAAAGTCGTTGGCAGCTGCTGTTGCTGCAGGATCAGCGCCACTTGCCATACCTGTATTAATTGCCTTTTGCATCTTGCGAATTTCAATTACGGCCTCATTAGCCATCGATTCTTTTGCGATAATCTTGTTGGCAAGATCAAACTGCTCCTTCAAATCAGCAACGGTCACACCTTTCAAGTTAGGATTGATATGGATCTTGAAGGATTCAGTTTTTGTATAATTTCCGGCAGTAATTCTGATCTTGTAATCGCCAGGAGGGGCCAATGGTCCGCGCTGTGGACGACCGCTCCAAATAATGATACCGTCAAATACTGTAGCACCTGGATAGCGCAGGTCCCATGTAAAGGAATTCAATCCTGGCGCTGTCGTAGGTTTTGAGCTACCACCTCTCATCCACCATGGCTGATTAGGGTCAGCTTTGTATTCAGTTTTATTTCCAACAAAGGTGTTAATCACTTTATCCTGCGCATCAAGAATTTCAATCTTTACTGAGTCCATCTTATTCTTGAGATAGTATTGGCCTGCAAATTCATATACACCGCGAATGGCGTCTGAAGGCTTGAACAACACCGCAGTCTCATTCAGCATGGCGGGTGTCATTTGCCGGAGTGGATTGATGTCGTCTAAAATCCAGAATCCGCGACCATGTGTACCAAGTACTACATCGTCATCTTTTACCACCAGGTCTCTAATTGGTGTGTCGGGTAGATTCATTTGCAGCGGCTGCCAGTTGTCTCCCGCATTGAAAGACACATACGCGCCATGTTCGGTGGCAAGGAAAAGCAAACCGGCTTTCTTGGGATCTTCCCTAACAGCTCTTGCAAAGTGACCATCCTTTATGCCAGTGATTATCTTTTTCCACGTTTTACCGTAGTCCGTAGTCTTGAAGACATAGGGTTGCCTGTCATCTACTTGATAACGATTTGCAGCCACATACAGGGTACCAGGGTTGTGCTGTGATTCATCGATGATGCTTACTCTGGAAAACTTGGGAAGATCCTTAGGTGTAATGTCCTTCCAGTTCTTACCACCATTTTGTGTAATGTGAATTTTTCCGTCATCAGATCCTGCCCAAATGGTATTTACATCGTGGAAGGAGGGAGCCAAAGCGAACACGGTTGCGTATATCTCCGGCCCATTCATGTCATTGGTTATAATACCACCAGTTTCTCCCAATGTTTCTGGGTCGGCATAGGTCAAGTCTGGACTGATCTTCTCCCAGGATTGCCCGTCATCTGTGGTTTTCCACACATGCTGCGAACAAGTGTACATGATGTTCGGATCCTTTGGAGCAAACATGATCGGGAAAGTCCACTGCCATCTCTCAGGCAGAGCACTTGCTGGTTCTCCTGAGAAAAATCTCGGATAAACCTGAATATCCCTGATCTGACCTGTCTTTCTATTGTAGCGCGTAAGTAATGCGCCCTGACTTCCGGCATAAAATACATCGGGATCTGTTGGGCTTTGCGTGATCCAACCACTTTCACCACCGCCCACGGCATAGTACCATCCATGGTTAGGCCCGCGGGCCTGCATATGTTCCCAACCCTCGCTAGGCATCGCCAGGGTGCTGTTATCCTGCTGTGCACCTGCCACATGATAAGGGACGTCACTGGTGGTCATGACATGATAAAACTGGGTTGTCGTGTAGTCTTCTTCGGTCCATGTCTTACCTCCATTCACGCTTACACACCCACCGCCATCATTGGAAGCGATCATTCGCATCGGGTCGTTGGGATCAATCCACAGGTCGTGGTTATCACCATGTGGTACATGAATTTCTGTGTCGAAAGTAACCCCGCCATCAGTGGACTTCCAGAAATCAACATTGAGACCATATACAATGTCACGGTTGATAGGGTCAGCTACTAAACGTGAATAATAGAATGCACGCTGACGAAGCTTTCGTTCATTGTTTACCAACTTCCAGGTCCAGCCGCCATCATCAGAGCGGAATACGCCTCCTTCATTGGCTTCAACCACAGCCCACACGCGATTGGGGTCAGCAGGTGAAACAGTAACACCTATTTTACCCAAAGGCCCTGCTGGCATCCCCGGGTTTTTGGTTAATTCCGTCCACGTGGTTCCTCCATTTTCAGACTTCCAAAGCTTACAATCGGGACCACCACCCCACATCTTCCAGGCTTTTCTGTATACCTGCCATGTAGAGGCGTACAGTACGTTGGGGTTTGTCCTATCTATGATGAGATCCGCGGCACCGGCCTTAGGACTCACATACAATACTTTTTTCCAGGTGTTGCCGCCATCAGTTGACTTGAAGACGCCTCGTTCTTCATTATCACCATAGGGATGTCCGAGTGCAGCTACATAAACAATGTCCGGGTTAGTTGGATGCACGCGAATGCGAGAAATTGCTTGCGTTTCTTTTAGCCCTAAAGCGCGCCATGTTTTTCCTCCGTCCACGGTCTTGTATACACCTTCACCTTGGGTGATGCTTCCTCGTAGCTGGGTTTCACCACCACCGATATAGACAATGTCTGGATTCGTTTCAGCCACCGCCACCGCACCGATGGAGGAGCTATTGATTTGACCATCTGTTACCGGGAACCATTCGTTTCCGCCATCAATGGTTTTCCAAAGGCCTCCGCCAGTAGCACCAAAATAGTATTCGTTCTTGCGACCGGGACTTCCCATGGAACTAAGCGATCGACCACCACGGTTGGGGCCAATATTTCGCCATTTCATTTTTCCATAAAAGGACGGGTCGAGGCCAGTAGGAGCCTGCGAATAACTTGCTATCGGTGCCGTGAAGATCAACGCGATCGCAAGTAGGTAATTGATGTATCTTGAACTCATTAAATTATTTTTTTTGATGTTGAATCAATAGTATTGGTATTTGCAACAAAAATCAATAGATATTATACGAGCGACAGCGTCCATGTGATTGTGTCAATGTTGATATCTAAATGTCAAATAGTACTACTTTTATGCATGTTTAAAGTAATCTCCACCTGCGTTTGTATATGCTTCCTGATGTGTGCTTGTCAGCAAGAGAGTCAGAAGACCTCTGTTTATAGGGCAGAGTCATTTTCCCTAAGTGATGTTACTCTTCTGGAAGGGCCCTTTAAGCATGCCACCGAACTGAATAGGAAAGTACTACTCAACTATGAGCCGGATAGATTGTTGGCAAAGTTCCGCATTGAAGCGGGTTTGGAACCAAAGGCAGAGCACTATCATGGCTGGGAGGATAACACCATTGCCGGGCAGAGCCTGGGACACTATCTGTCAGCCATGGCTTTGATGTACCAAACCACAGGCGAAGAAGAGTTTAGGAAGCGCGCCTTGTATATCGTTGAGGAACTGAAGGCATGTCAGCGTGCGCATGGCGATGGATACATTGGAGCTATACCAAATGGCAAATCAATTTTTGTGGATCAGGTTGCAAAGGGAGACATCCGTTCTCAAGGGTTTGATCTCAACGGACTTTGGTCGCCATTCTATAATTATCATAAGATGATGGCGGGACTTAGGGATGCCTACCAGCTGCTGGAAATCGAGGACGCGCTGCAGATTGAAGCGGCTTTTGCAGATTGGGTAGCTACTGTGGTGGATCCCCTTTCGGAGGAACAGGTGCAGAAAATGCTCGAGTGCGAATTTGGTGGAATGAACGAAGTGCTGGCTGACCTCTATGGTGATACGGGAAATGAAAAGTACCTCAAGCTTTCAAGAAAATTTTACCATAAAGCCGTCTTAGACTCGCTTGCTAATGGTGTTGACGTGCTGGGAGGTTTACATGCAAATACCCAAATACCCAAGTTCATCGGCATGAGCAGGGACTATGAGCTTACAAAAAGCGAAAAAGCAAGACAGACGGCCTCCTTCTTTTGGGACAGGGTGGTCAATCATCATTCTTACG
Source organism: Cyclobacteriaceae bacterium (assembly GCA_040216915.1). GTDB lineage: Bacteria > Bacteroidota > Bacteroidia > Cytophagales > Cyclobacteriaceae > ELB16-189. Next base: position 29,322 of record JAVJOD010000006.1, on the reverse strand, counting down.
TGACGGGCGGAAATGGCAACCATGAGTACTTTGGGGCACCGGATCAATTACGCAATCGATTGAGCGATGGCACAACAGAAACATGTAACGTGTACAATATGCTGAAGCTTACGAACCACGTTTTTCAGTGGGAGCCTACCGTGGAAGCTGCCGATTTCTATGAACGTGCGTTATTCAATCACATTCTCTCGTCACAACATCCGGAGAACGGCAAGGTGATCTATAATGTCTCTTTAGAAATGGGAGGCAACAAATATTTTCAAGACTACTATGCTTTTACTTGTTGTGTTGACTCCGGCATGGAGACGCATGCGAAATATGGTGGTTCAATTTACTTCCACAATGAGGAAGAACTTTATGTTACTCAGTTCATTGCCTCTGAATTATTATGGGAAGAGAAGGGACTTCAACTGACCCAGTCTACGGGTTTCCCAAAAGAGCAGAAAACAAATCTTTCATTCTGGCTTAAGAATCCAACTCAGCTTGCACTCGTACTCAGGCATCCCTACTGGGCCACGGAGGGTGTCGAAGTTGAAATCAATGATGAGGCTTTCACAGCATCCAGTAGCCCTGGTAGTTTTATTAGAATTCACAGACAATGGGAAGATGGAGATCAAGTATCGTTTTCTTTTCCTTTTTCTCTAAGGCTGGAAGCCATGCCTGACGATGAGAACCGGGTGGCTTTCATGTACGGTCCACTGGTATTAGCCGGAGAGCTAGGGCCTAAAGACGATCCTCTGGCCACAAATCCTGACTACGTGCCTATTCTACTAACCGAGAATCGGGATCCTGCCGCATGGACAGCCCCAACTGGCAATGTCAATGAATTTAAAGTGACCGGTGTGAGTCAGCCACGCGATTTCGTATTGCGACCATTCTATGAGATATATGATCATACCTACTCAGTCTATTGGGATATTTTTAATGAAGAGCGTTGGCAGAACTACAAGGATTCATTTCAGGCTGAACGAGAACGAAGGAAAAAGTTGGAGGCGGTGACTTATGATTATGTGCAGCCGGGAGAGATGCAACCAGAACGTGATCACAATTTTAAAGGCGACAGTGTATACATAGAGACCATGAAAGACAGGAAGGCCAGGGTTGCCAATAGAGGGGGATGGTTTTCCTTTGACATGAAGGTAATGACAGGCCAACCTATGGCATTGGTAGTGGAGTATTGGGGTGGATATACGGGAGGAAAAACCTTTGACATATTGGTTAACGATGTAAAAATCGCTACCGAGAACATTAGCGGCAAGAAGGATGGAGAATTTATAGAGGTGAGATATAATATCCCTGAAGAACTTACGCTAAGCGCAAACTTAATAACAGTGAAGTTTATTGGTCATGTCGGCCACCGAACTGGGCCAGTATTTGGGATTAGAACCATCAAACGATGAGAAGCGAGATGTCGCGTTAAACGGGAATGAATTGGAGTAAGATTTTACGTAGACTAATCTTCACATCGAGTGCAATCATTTTGCTCTTGGTCTGCCTAGTAGCGCCAATAGACAGGACGCCATTGAGAGATCAGGCATTCTATCTCGAAATGCAGGAGAGGTTGGATGATTTCTCCCTTGATCATCATGAGGCAGCTGCACCGCTCCGCGTGGGTTGGAGTAAGTTTTCCATCATTCCAGAAGAACCTGTGCCGATGTCCGGATACAGAATTCGAGACAAATTCACTGACGTGCATGACTCCCTGTATGCAAGGGTACTGGCTGTGGATAATGGAAGCATCACCGCCTACATAGTCAGCATGGATTTGCTAATATTTCCACCAGAGTTGAAATCACTATTGGAAGAAAGGCTAGGAGGAGCAACGAGCTTCGTTTATTTCAATGCCTCTCATACCCATACCAGTGTAGGCGGGTGGGACCCCACACTTCTGGGTAATATTTTGATGGGGGATTATCAAGCGGATTGGATGAACCATGTTGCAGATGGTATTATTGAGCATATGTCATTGGCGAAAGAAGACCTAAAGCGCGCATCTTTATTCGAGTGGGAGGTGGATGCCTCAGAACATGTGTCTCACAGAATTGATAAGACAGGAGAGAGCCTTGTAGATGGAAAAATTCGTGGAGTATCTGTATTGAGAAGTGACAGTTCCAAAGGTCTTTTGTTTTCTTACAGCGTACACCCCACCTTGATCGGGAGAAAGAAAACTTCCTTATCCGGTGACTACCCTGCCGAAGCAGTAGCGGACTTATCAAGAGAATATGAATTCACACAGTTTCTCGCGGGCATGATGGGTAGTCATGGTGTGATGGGATTGAAGGTTTTTGAATTTGAGTTAACGTCCACTATTGGTAGATCTCTGGCTTCCAAGATGAGAGGTGCCGAAGCACAACCCTTATCGGATACCCTGGAGATCAAGACCGGAGCAATTGAGGTGGCCATGGGTCCTTCCCAGCTAAGGTTGACAAAGGATCTCAAATTACGAGACTGGGTATTCAGGCAGGTGGTGGGGCCATTGCATGGAGAAGTTAGGATTCTAAAAATTGGAAATATCTTATTCCTGGGAATGCCGTGTGATTTCTCGGGAGAGGTCTTTGTGGAGGAGGAGCTTTCGCGGAAAGCTGATGCGCTTGGATTGAATCTTATCGTTACAAGCTTTAACGGGGACTATACGGGTTACATCACTGCCGACAAGCACTACGATACCAGTGCTCACGAGGAAGTGCGAGCCCTCAATTGGGTAGGTCCATACTTTGGTGCTTACTATTCGGAGATCATAGAGAGAGTATTGGAAAAATCTGTATCGGACTGAAGAATTAATGCTAGTTAAAACCAAAAATTTGGAACTATGAAACATACAAAAGGTCTTGTCATTGTTTGTGCGCTCTTTCTTATTTACGCGTGCAATCAGCCCCAGAAGGAGATGAAAGCAGACGGCTTTTCCCTAGATTTGGAACTGATTGCTGATAAACTGATTTCTCAGTCCCAGCTGGAAAGCGGAGAGCGCGTATTAATTGTGGGTCAGTTGGGGCAATTTGAGGATCTTGTGCCTCTGCTGCAGGAACGGATTGTGGGTAGTGGTGCGCTCTTCCTTGGTGCGATAAGCATTGATGGTAATCATCCGGAGGCTTGGCAAACTGAATTCACAAAGTTTATGGGCGAGTTGGGTCAGGAGGCGCTAGCCAATTACCTGAAGGATGTGGACTTGGGGATTATGTTGCCTGGGGCTACTCCAGCAAATAAGACTTATGCTGCGTTGCAAAAGGTTTTGAGCGAGGGACATGGTCGCACGATCCACTTTCATTGGCAGGGTGCCTACGATTTAAATGGGAACCTTTTTGAGCCAGACCAGAAGGTTGACAGTTTTTATCAACATGTTTTGCTGAACACTGATTATGAAGCACTTGCAAAGAGTCAACTGGAATTTGATAGTGCAATGAGGAAAAGCTGGATTCACGTGACCACACCCGCAGGTACAGATGTACAGTTTCAGATCGGTGACAGACAAGTGACTAAGCAGGATGGCAATGCATCACTGCAGCATATGAGCACTGCGAGAACGCTGATTGATCGAGAGGTAGAATTGCCTGCTGGAGCCATTCGTGTAGCACCTATTGAGGAGAGTGTCAACGGAAAAGTAGCATTCCCCGATGCGATGTGGGATGGAGAACTTGCGGAAGGAGTAGTGGTTACCATAGTTGAGGGCAAAGTGACTGAGGTAACGGCCACCAAAAACATTGAGGCAGTGGAGCGTGAACTAGACAAGGGAGGTAAGGGAGCCAGGGCCTTCCGGGAGTTTGCGCTAGGCTTCAATCCGATGCTTGCTATTCCATCAGATAATCCATGGATTCCTTACTATGGTTATGGAGCTGGTGTCGTGCGCCTATCACTAGGTGATAATTCTGAGTTAGGCGGTAATGTGTCAGGTGGATATGTACGTTGGAATTTCTTTTCGGATGCCACTGTAAAGGTAGGAGAAGATGTTTGGGTTGAGGAAGGAAAATTAGTGAGATAAATTACTTGATAAGGTGATAAAAGTCACGATCTGGATTGTATTCAAATGATATCTTTAGGTCAAATTTAATTCTTGAAATGAGATATTTAGCCTATTTGATTTTTCCTTTAATCATAGGCAGCTGTGCTGTAAAGGTGCACTCTGCGTATGATGAATCTGTAGACTTCACCAAGTACAAGACTTTCTGCTGGCTAAATGGTTGTGAGTTTACTTTTACCGGACCTGATTACCTACAGGACGAGGAAATCAGGGAAAAGATCAAGGAAGCAATAGTGGTTGAACTGGAAAGCAAAGGGTTTGTCAACGATGAGAATAACCCTGACTTGTTAGTAGATTTTCATATCAGTGTGGAAAATGAGACCTCTGTAATCTACCACCATAGAGACGATGACCAGTATTACTATCAGCAATTTCCTGAGGAAGAAATCATTAACTATCTAAAAGGGACAATAGTAATTGACATAGTGGATAAGTCTGAAAGCAAGATGGTTTGGAGATCTGAGTCGATCGGATACATGGATGTACATCCGGAGTTGACGGATAAGAACATTAAGAAGGGTATCGCTAGTACGCTGAAGAATTTTCCGCCCAAAAAGAAGTAATTACTTCTTGAGTTGTTCAGCCTTCCACTTCATTGCGGTTGAGACCCTCGTTCGACCGCTAGGGTGATCAAACATTAGCATTTCTTCCCAGTATCCGGGGTCAATTTTTCTGTATTCACTCAGCTTGATAGCGGTGGAGGCAAACCCATCAGGCTCTTGTGCGGCATTCAATCCAAATACATCAGACTCCATTTCGTTGGTTCTGATAATACTATTAATGGCTGGCTGAGCAAGAAAAAGATAGATAGAGAAAATCGCTGCGAAAAGTGGAAACCCTGCCACGTCTGATATACCTTCTACTTGCCAATTTTGACCCCACCTATTGAGGGCGCGACTAAAGCAAGTGTGAACGAAACCGAATCCCAAGAAGATGATTATAGTGAAATATATGAGCCCTTCATAAGAATGGTTGAGCACGTAGTGACCCAACTCGTGACCCATCACTGCCTTTACTTCTGCCGGAGTGCAACGATTCAGCAGGTTATCATTTAGTGAAATTCTAATGGTGCTTCCAATACCACTCACGTTGGCACTAATTCGATCCGATTGCTTGGAAGCGTCAAATTGATATACGTTGTCCACAGGTACGCTGTTTGCCCGCGCCATCGACAGGATGTCCTCTTTTACTTTTTCATCGGACAGCGGCTTGTATTCATTAAACAGGGGACTGATCCAAACAGGGCCAATGAAAAACAGAATAAGCAAGATGAAAAAGGAGAACACACCACCCCAGGCCCACCAGGTTTCTCGTGACCTTCTAATTCCACTGTAAATCAGCACAAGCACCAAACCTCCAATTATGATTGCGATTGTCAGACCAGTCAGCTCTTCCTGAAGCCAGCCTCCGAAAGAAAGATTGGATAGGTCATACTGATGCTCTCGAATGAATTCTTCATATACGGTAATTGGAAAGGAGAGGAGGTAGGCAATGACAAAATACAACGCAAAGTAGATGAAGTTTTGGAGGTTAATAGTACTAACCTTCGAGGCGATAGATTTGATCTTCTTTGAAATTCCTTTTGCCATAAATAGCCAGGCCAAGGCAAGGCCATACAAAAGATTCCATACCAATAACCAATAGCCACCTTCAAAATAGCTGTCTGACTTTTCCTTTTGTGCTGGAGTAAGTGTGTCCAGGTATGCCTTAGTTGCTTGCTCGGCATCAAAGTCTACGGCATCAATCGCGGTAGAATCAATGGGTAGAAAATCACTTGCCGTCACCATACCCGGTGTAACGAATATGAAAAGTAGTGCAAATAGACCTACAAGTACCCTGAAATTCATATGGATAAACACTTACTTTGAAAATACTTAACTAACTAATAATCAGTATTAAGACGCGACCCCCTTAAATGGTTCATCGATTGAATCACTTTGTGCGGTAAACCATTTCACTCCCTCTTCGGTCATGTAGGCACAGTCTTCCAATCTGATTCCAAACTCGCCATAGATCGAGATATTGGGTTCGATACTAAAGCACATGCCAGGCATAAACGGTTGCTTGTTTCCAAGGACCATATTACCCCATTCGTGACCATCCATTCCAATGCCGTGCCCTGTTCTATGAGGTAGGCCCGGCACTTTGTAGCCTGGTCCAAAGCCGGCATCGACTAGTACCTTTCTTGCAGCGATGTCCACATTTTCACATGGATCACCAAGAATTGCAGCCTCAAATCCGGCAGTCTGTGCCTTTTTTTCCAGGTTCCAAATTTCTCTTTGCCTATCTGTAGGCTCCGCGCCAAACACCACAGTGCGGCTGATGTCAGAACCATAACCACCCACGTTACATCCACCATCCATCAGTACAATGTCTCCCTTCTTGAGGTACTGTTGCTGAATGCTTCCGTGTGGGTAGGCAGAAGCCTCACCAAAGTTTACGATACAGCCACCGCGTGCACCCAATCTTTTGTGAACTTCAGTGAACAACGCTTGAAAATCCTGAGGAGTCATGTCTTCTTCCAGCAGACTCGCACAGATCTTATGTGCTCTTATGGTGATGTCATTGGCGCGCTGCATGAGCGCAAGTTCTGCGGGAGTTTTAAACAGTCGGCATGGTATGGTGACGGGATCTCCGCTTACATAGTTCAGGTTACCAGCTTCCTTTCTGATTCCATCGAACAAAAAGAATCTTACCCGCTCTTCCATGGCAATGGCACCACTCGAGATTCCCATGTCTTTAAAAGCCAATGCTACTTGTTTATATGGACTCTCGTGCTCTTCCCAAACACGAATATCGTTACCGATTGTCATGAGTTCCTTCACGCGTTCCGCTTCGAACCCGGGGCTTACATATTTCACTTCACCCTTTGCAGGAATGATGGCAGACATCATTCGTTCACTTGTGCCCCAGCGTATGCCGGTGAAGTATTCCATGCTGGTGCCACCATCCAGAAACAACGCTTTGATATTGTTCTCAGTCATCAACCGCTGAGCCTTTTCAATTCTCGCTTCACGCTCCTGGACAGTAATCGGTACGATATCTTTTGTCATAGATTCCAATCCAGCCAGGGGATCATTGCTTGCGGCAGGAGTTTCGGTAGGAGTGGCACAAGCTCCAAGTAGCGCAGCACCTGCAGTGCTACCTGCGGAAAGTTTGATAAAGTCTCTTCTTTTTAATGACATGAGTATTCGTTTATGTTCTTAGTTATGAGGATACGATTATGCTACACTTCCAACAAATGGTTGTTCGATCGAAGGGCTCGGCTCTGTAAACCATTTGATTCCTTCCTCTGTCATGTAAGCACAATCTTCTATGCGGACACCAAATTCTCCGTAGATGGAGATCGTTGGTTCAATGCTAAAGCACATGCCGGGTTTCAATGGTTCTTTATTGCCAAGGACCATGTTGCCCCATTCGTGTGTATCTAGACCAATGCCATGGCCTGTACGGTGTGGACAGCCTGGTACCTTATAGCCTGGCCCCAACCCGGCATCGGTCAACACTTTGCGAGCAGCTATGTCCACATTCTCACAGGGGTCACCAAGTTTTGCTGCAGCAAATCCCGCGTCCTGCGATTTCCTTTGCAGATTCCAGATTTCGCGCTGTCTGTCTGTAGGTTCGGCACCAAATACAATCGTTCTACTGATGTCGGAGCTGTAACCTTCCACCTTACAAACACCATCCATCAGTACGATATCGCCTTTCTTTAAATATTGTTGTTGAATGCTTCCGTGTGGATACGCAGATGCTTCTCCAAAGTTAGCTCCGATACCTCCGCGCACACCAAGTCTTTTATGGGCTTCAGCTGTGATGGCTGAAAACTCCTGCGGGGTCATGCCCTCTTCCAGCATGGTGATACTGGCCTTGTAGGCTTCAGAGGCGATGTTGTTGGCCCTTTGAAGCAGCGCTAGTTCAGCCGGACTTTTGAACATGCGGCACGGGATAGTCACCGGATCTCCACTTACGTAATTGAGATGAGTGGCTTCCTTCCTGATGCCATCAAATAGGAAAAATCGTACTTGCTCCTCCATGGCAATTGTGCCAGTGGAGATACCCATATCTTTAAGCGCCATGGCCACCTGCTTGTAGGGGCTTTCATGCTCTTCCCAAACCCGGATATCATTGCCTATCGTCATTAACTCTTTGACACGCTCGGCTTCAAAGGAAGGGCTAATGTACTTGACCTCGCCCTTGGCGGGAATAATGGCCGCCATCATCCTTTCGCTGGTGCCCCATTGAATTCCTGTGAAGTAATTCATGGCGGATCCTCCATCCAGGTAGAGTGCCTTAATGTTGTTCTCTGTCATGAGGCGCTGAGCCTTTTCAATTCTGCCTTCCCGCTCTTGCACTGATATAGGAACCACACCTTCCGTCATGGGCTTTAGTGCATCCAGCGCTGAAGCTTGGCCCGAGGATGGAGTTGCTGCGGGAGTGCTACAACCGGCAAGTAATGCAACGCCTGCCGTTGATCCTGCGGACATCTTTATAAAATCTCGTCTCTTTAGTGTCATAATTTGAAGTTGAGTTTAGGCCTTGAATATTGCATTATTGAAGACAATATGGAATTGGTTATTTATGAACGGCTCCAATTCGAGAGATCCGAGCTATCAAAGCCACTTTTTCCTTCTAAAGTAGATGATCATACCGATCATCACGCCAATCATCACGCCCCAAATGGTATAGTAACCATATCGCCACTTCAGCTCAGGCATGTGCTCAAAATTCATCCCGTAGATGCCGGCAATAAAGGTGAGTGGAATGAAAATGGTGGCTACGGTAGTCAATACCTTCATAGTCTCGTTCATCTTTTGACTTAGTGAAGAGAAGTATATGTTAGTAAGACTTTCCAATGCCGTGTAGGTCGCATTGGCCTCTTCAATCGCGTTCATGCAACTATTCTTAAGGTCCCTGTAGTATTTACGATTGCGTTTATTGATGAAATGAGTCCTATCCTTTAGGATATTGGTCAAGGCTTCTTTAAAGGGCGACAGGGACTTCTTAATCTTGTCGACATCCTTCTTGTTTTTTTCTATGAGCAGGAGGGTTGACTGTTTGGGGTTGGAGATTGTCTCTCTTTCCACCAGCGTTACCTCGTGATTGATGATATCAATGGTTTCAAAGTAGTTATCAAGAATTGCATCCAGCATTTGAAACAATAGGAAGTCGCACTCTCGCTTTCGTACGAGCCCAAGATTTTCTCTCATCTTGTACCTTATGTGATCAAAGTGATCGCCCAATTCTTCCTGAAAGGACAGTACATAATTTCTTCCCAACACAAAGGACAGGTGTTCAATATTTAATTGCTGACTTTCAGTTTTTAGTATTGAATTGACACTAAAGAAAAGATATTCATCGTAATCATCCACTTTTGGTCGCTGGGTCGTATCAAGGAGTTGGCGGACAGTGAGTCTCTCCAGGTTTAAGGCTTCTCCTATCTTTTCCACAAGTTCAACTTCATGCATTCCATGCACATTAAGCCAATAGTTCAATTGATGGTCCTCTGTGCGAATGAGTTGATAATCTTGCTGTTCTTCCGTTTCGGTGCATTCGTTCTCATTGTAACGAAATAACTGAATTTTGACTTCCTCTAGTTTTTTCTGGCCAATAAAGGTGAGCTCGGTCTTCTGCTTAGCTTCACTTCGGACCTGCGAATAGAAATTGAAATTGATGCCAGTGATACTACCCGTAATATGGGTTAATGACTTCAGACTATTAATCAATACTTCGTCAGGATTCTTAATGGCATGGAGAATGTTTGCCGGCTTAAATGGGTCAAGCAGTTTTTCAGGCTTAAAAAACTTCTGCTGCTTCTCCTTCTTCATGCGTTGTAGATTGATGGATATAGACTGCCCCAATTAGTTTGTAGAGTCTGACTACAATATAATAAAGAAATTGCCGCCTTGCTGCTCTGTCGACCTTACTTCACGACATTGTGAAGTTGCTACTATTGCCATCCGCCACCAAGGGAGCGATAGAGCGTAACCGTGGCGGACAGCTCTTGTGCTCTCACTGAAGAAGCGGAGAGTGCTGCATTGAAGAGGTTACTCTCTGCTATAAGCACTTCCAGGTAGGAAGTGTAACCTTCATCATATCGTGCGCGAGAAAGTTGTAAGTTCCTCTCTGCGGCAGCGAGTTGTAGCTGGCGAGCGCTGGATTCTGTTCTAAAAGTCTGGATAGCGACCAGAGAATTTTCTACATCAGCCAGAGCGGTAAGGAGCGTTTTTTGATATTGATATTGGGCTGCTTCCGCAGCCTTCCTTTGCGCATCTACTCTTCTTTTGTTTTTCCCAAAATTGAAGATAGGTCCCATTGCGCTACCTATGATGCTACTTGTCATCGCACCACTCGATGTGATATTTGAAAGTTCTGAACTTGAGACGCCAAGGTAGCCAGTCAATGAGAAGCTGGGAAGTCTAAGGGCTTGGGAAACACCTATTCTTTCTACTTCTGCCATAAATAGATATTCAGCCTGCCGAAGATCCGGCCGTTGAGAGAGAAGGGTGGAAGGCAGTCCCGCAGGTATTATTGGAGGTTCTGGTTGTTCCATGTTTGACAAGCCACGGCTTACCGGAATGGTAGGCTTTCCCAACAAGACATTGAGCGCATGAGCGATGAAAGCCACCTGTCTTTCAAAGAAAGGTATGGATGCTTCTGCTTCCCTCAACTGTTGCTCCGATTGGAGTAGGTCAAGCTCTGAAATATCTCCACCATCGAAGCGCGCTTTCATATTGTCATAGTACTCTTGACGAGATGCCAATGTATTCCTTGAGATCGCTAAACGGTTGTCAAAATCTCTTAGCTGGAAATAAAGCGAAGCCACGTCACTTACCAAGGTTGATTGTACAGCTTTTTGCCCTTCCATGCTTGCCAGTAACTCGTTGTATGCGGCACGATTACTTCTGCGAATCTTGCCCCAAACATCTATTTCCCAGCTTACATTACCCAGCAGCTGATAACTTGACTGCGCAGGTATTTCCCCCAGGAAGGTATTGTCGCTTAGATCGGTTGTGCCTGCCTGCACCCCATAGCCAATGGCTGGAAAGAGATCTGCTTTTGAGAATCCGTAAAGTGCTCGGCTTTGCTCCACCCTCGCCACAGCGACCTTTAGATCGTAGTTATTTCTTAAAGCGGTATCGATGAGCCCAATCAAGACGTCATCTTTAAAAAGTTCAAACCATTTCAGATTTAGGACAGAGTCTTGCTCTGTAATGAATTCACTTTTGTTTACAAATGATTCCTGCTGGTCCGTCTCAGGCCTCTGATAATTGGGGCCAATCATACAGCTACCGAGGAGAAGAACTACGAATAGAAAAGTGCTTATTTTTTTCATATTACCGTTCTTGCCCGTTTGTACCGAACTCTTTTTCGGTGTGTTTTTTTGTTCCCATCTTTTCAATGATAACAAACAAGACGGGTACCAGCAGCACGCCTAAGAGCGTTGCCATTGCCATACCACTAAACACCGTCATACCCATAATTTTCCTCGCCTCCGCACCTGCTCCCGCAGCGGTTAGCAACGGCACCACTCCTAAAATAAATGCAAATGCCGTCATGAGAATGGGACGTAATCTAAGCTTTGCAGCTAGAAGGGCAGCATCAACGAGAGGTGTCCCTTTTTCATATTCTTCCTTCGCAAATTCAACGATGAGGATGGCATTCTTGGCAGCCAATCCAATAAGCAATACCAGACCAATTTGCGCGAACACGTTGTTTACGTAACCTTCACTAAACAGCCTGGCGAGGAACAGGCCGAGGAAGGCGCCAAATACAGCAAAGGGAGTTCCCAGCAATACGCTAAATGGCAGCGACCAACTCTCGTACTGCGCAGCCAGTATGAGAAACACAAAGATGATGGCAAACACAAAAACGATACCTGCCTTTCCCTCAGATTGTTTTTCCTGGTAGCTCACGTTGGTCCATTCAAATCCCATATCTGCAGGAAGGACTTCTGCGCCAACTTCTTCCAGGGCCTTCATGGTCTCGGAAGAACTGAATCCCGGTGCTGGAGTGCCACTGACCTCAGCGGCTCGAAACATGTTAAAGCGATAAGTGAAGTCGGGACCAGTAGTCTTCTCCACAGAAGCGATGGTGGTTAGAGGAACCATTTCCCCCGTGCTACTTTTCACAAAGAAATTGGAGAGGTCGCTTGGGATAACCCTATACTCTGGCTCACTCTGAAGAAAGACCTTGTATTGCCGACCAAAGCGATTGAAATCGTTAATATACATTCCTCCAAGAAAAGCGCTTAGTGAGGCGTTTACCTCCGAGAGGGGTATATTGAGCTTAAGGGCCTTGTCCCGATCTACAATGATCTGATATTGCGGTGCTCCACTTCCGAAGGTGGTGCTGATACCCCCAATTTCGGGTCTTTTTCTGGCTGCCTCCATGAACTTCCTTGTTTCAACTTCAAGGTAGTTTGGCGTATTGCCACCTTTGTCCTGAACCATCAGGGAGAAACCAGCGGATTGCCCTAAACCTTGGATGGGAGGTGGCCCGAATGCGAAGGTAGTTGCCTCTGCAATTTGCGTAGCGAAAATCTTATTAAGCTTTGCGGTGAGCATCGCGGCTGTCTCTTCCCGCTCAGACCACTCCTTTAGCGAAACAAAAATGAAGGCACGGTTTGAAGCGTTGGTACTGGTTAGAAGGCTATACCCTACAATGGCAGTTGTGTACTGTATCGATTCTTGATTTGCCAGAATGGTTTCCACCTTCTTCATCACGTCATCGGTGCGCTGCAGGGAGGCTGCGTTAGGAAGATTGACGCCTACCATAAGATAGCCTTGATCTTCCTCCGGCACAAAACCGCCCGGTACTTTAGTTCCCAGAAAACCAGCGGCAATTGCAAGGATTAGAATAAATAATGCGCTTCTGATAGATTTTGTGATCAGAATTCTCGTGAAGCCGGTATACCCATTTGTAAATTTTTCAAATACCCTATTAAAAGCCCCGAAGAATTTTCCAAGAATGCCGCCTGTGGTTTGTTTGTCCTTTAACAAAATGGAACAGAGGGCGGGACTTAGCGTAAGTGCATTTACTGTGGAAAAGAAAACTGAGATTGCGATAGTAATAGCGAATTGCTGGTAGAGCATGCCTGTGATGCCCGGTGTGGCTGCCACTGGAATGAAAACAGCCATCAGGACAAGTGATACAGCGATAATAGGACCTGTAACTTCTTTCATTGCCTCTCGGGTAGCTTCTTTGGGAGACTTACCACTCTCAATTTTGTGAATCACTGCCTCTACCACTACAATCGCATCGTCTACCACAATACCAATGGCGAGCACTAATCCAAGCAGGGAAAGCACGTTTACGGAGAATCCTAGTAGTGGGAACAACGCAAAAGTACCGATCAATGAAACAGGTACGGTTAATAGAGGGATTAGTGTAGCTCTCCAATTCTGCAAGAAGATGAATACTACTAGCAGCACCAGGAATACTGCTTCAAACAAAGTGTGAATAATTTCTTCAATTCCTGCATCCACAGCTAAAGTGGTATCTAGCGGAATTTGATGTTCCAAATCATCGGGGAATCGTTTGGAGAGCTCTGCCATTGTAGTCTTTATGTTCTCGGCTACTTCAAGGGCATTGGATCCTGGTGTCTGGTAGATGAGCATGATTGCGCCTTGACTCTGGTTCACCCGTCCCAGGTTGTCATAGTTTTCGCTTCCCAGTTCGATTCGTGCAATGTCCTTCAATCTGACCTGCTGACCTGCTTCCGTGGACTTGATAATGATGTTTCCAAACTCTTCTTCCGAGATCAGCCGATCTTGTAGGGTAATGCTGTATGTGAACGCGGTGCCATCGGGTGCGGGTGCGGCACCAAACTTTCCACCGGGCGATATCACGTTTTGAGTTTTTATTGCGTCCGATATGGAGTTAACGGATATTCCCAACTTGGTAAGCACATCGGGTCGAAGCCAGACACGCATGGAGTAATCACTGCCTCCGAACACTGCCACGCGAGAGACCCCATTGACACGCGAAATCACATCGACCACGTTAATCTTTGCGTAGTTGGCAATAAAATTGGTATTGAAAGTTCCGTTCGGTGAAGTAAGGGAGGTGATGATCAACGGGAATCCCATTGACTTCTGTGTAGTGACGCCATAGTTCTTCACTTCGATCGGAAGTGTAGGAGTTGCTTGCCCTACGCGATTGCCAGTAAGCATGTTGGCATTGTCCAGGTCTGTTCCGATCTCGAAAGTGACGTTAAGCAGCATTGATCCATCGGAAGCATTGGTAGACTTCATGTAGATCATGTTCTCCACTCCATTTACCTTCTGCTCAATGGGAGTCGCAATGGACTGTTCGATGTTTAAGGCGTTTGCTCCAGTATAACTCGTGCGAACTTCAACGGTAGGAGGGGTGATATCTGGATATTGGGAAACAGGTACGCCAAGAAGTGCCAGCCCACCTAGTATCACAATGACAATTGAAATCACCATTGCTACGATTGGACGTCTTACAAAAAAATCACCCATGCATTAAGTAGTTAGTCTAGATAGGAATACGTGATCGAAGATCCGCTCATTTTTTTTCTGGCCAATTAGCGTCAACAGGTTTGATGGTAGAGCCGGGCTGTATGAAAAGATTTCCAATTATGGCAAGGCGGTCACCACTGGAAAGCCCCTTATCAATGATCCATTCATCGCCAATCTGCTGACCTGCATTTACCATTTTGACAGAGAGTTTGTTCTCTGGGTCAACGGCAAAAACCTGATACACGCCCTGCACTTCATTCACGGCTCGTTGAGGAACCAGGATGGCCCCCTTTCGCTCCTCCAGCACTAATTTTATCCTTACAAACTGCCCGGGAATGAGCACGTTGTTGGGGTTTGGGAATATAGACTCGATGGTTAGTGTTCCTGTTTGCGGATCGATTTGTCTATCTGCAAAGTTAATGACCCCCGTTTCAGGATAGACGGTATTGTCCGCAAGTGTAAGATGCGTTTTCGCAACCTCTTTGCGGGCGTTTGGATTTTCAGCAAGAAGTCTTTGAATTCGTAAATATTCTCGTTCGCTTATCGAGAAACGCACTCTGATATTCCTGATATCAGAAACGGTGTTTAAAATGCTGGATCCGAGTGCGCTTACGTAATCACCCTCGCGAAGGGAGCTGATACCTATGAGTCCATCAATAGGAGAGTTAATCTTAGTATAGCTCAATTCTATTCGCTGATTAGCAAGGTTTGCGATGTTGGCATCTCTCTGCGCTTTGGCTGCTTCGTAGCTAGCCACCGCAGCATCGAGTTCTCTTTTGCTCACAGCATTTATTTCGGCCAGGGGTCGTATTCTTTTGAGATTTGCTTCCGCATTCGCGAGTTCGGCCTCAGCCGCAGCAACCTGACCTTTGGACTGGTCTACGGTGGTTTGATACTGCAGTGGATCAATAGAGTAAAGAAGTTGTCCCTTCTTAACAGGGCTGCCCTCTTTGAAGTGAATTCCAGTGATCCAGCCGTCTACACGAGATCTTATTTTAATATCAGACTGTCCAAAGGTTTGCCCGACAAACTCCTGGTAGATAGGCACATCTTGAGACTGCACCTGAATCACGGGAACTTCTACGATTGGTGCTTCTTTCGCAGCTTTCTCATTCTCACAGGCTTGAAAAGCAAGCCCCAATAAGATTGAAGCAAAGCCGATTATCGATTTATACATATGAAACTAGTTACGCTAAGCCAGCCAAAGTTTTGGTTTTGGCGAAAATAGCGGATTTCAAAGGACTTTGAAACCGATTGGTAGTGGAAAAGCACCCTTTTTGATCGTGCAATAGTTAAATTGCCTTTCTAACATTCCGTGTTTATTGATGATTAAATCGAATTTATGAAGATTAACATATCCTTGCTCCTACTCATGTTTGCAGGTCAACTGGTTTTCGCTCAAATCAAAACACCGCCACCGAGCCCAGCTTTTGAGGTGAAGGGAACGGTAGGTTTTGCAGATATGAAAGTGGTTTACTCGAGACCCAGTGCCAAAGGCAGAGAAGTAGCAGGTAACCTTATTCCTTATGGTGAGGTGTGGCGTACGGGAGCAAATGGCTCTACAAAAATAAGTTTCAGTGAAACGGTGAAGCTTGACGGCCATGAAGTGCCAGCAGGGGAGTACGCATTGTATACAATCTTTGGTGAAGAAAAAGCTACTGTTATATTAAGTAAGAACCTTACCTGGTGGGGGACTATCGGATATGATGAAAAGGAAGACTTTTTGCGCTTTGAAGTGCCAGTGAAGCATCCAAGCAGTCACTATGAAACCTTTACGATCAGCTTTTCTGATTTTGCAAGAAATTCTGCGAACCTCAATATGAAGTGGGAGCACACGAAGGCCATGTTTAAGATCGAATCTGATATTGATGCAAGGATCATGGCAGACATCAAGAAACAGTTGATTGACGGAAAAGAGGCAAGCGCACGAAGTTATTACGATGGTGCAGGATACTACTATGACACTGACCGCGATGCTAAGCTGGCGCTAAGCTGGATTAACAAAGGAATTGAGTTAAGTGAAAAAGAACAATATTGGATGTGGCACCTAAAAGCCAAGCTTGAGGCGCGCAATGGTATGAAGAAGGACGCGGAAGCGAGTGCCAAAAAATCTACTGAGCTTGCAATGGCCGCGGGTAATCCCGACTACTTAAAATTGAACAATGATTTAATCGGCACTTTGAAATAGACTTTATGTCTCAAAAGGCAAGAGATATTATTATCATGGTTGGCGCGGTGATTGGCTTCATCGAATTTATGGTGATAGATACTGATCTGGATGGCCAGGGGCAGGTAGCGGGCATTTTGCATGCATTGGCTTCGGTGGTCATGCTGGTGAGTTTGCTACTTTATGTTTCGACCTGGAAGGTGGCATGGATTACTTTGTTAAGAGCGATTTTTGCAGGCTTCCTTACTTTCATGATGGTTGTGTCGTTTCAGCGGGCTTTGGAACTATTCTAAGTACCCCCTTCAAATTTTAAAGTATGACTAAGAATATCATTATTGGACTACTGATTTTACTATCTCTCGCACTTATTGTTAGTTCCATCTATTGGAATACAGAAGCGCATCGACAAGAGAGTTTAGCGATTGCTGCTCAAGCGGAGGCAGAGCAGCAACTGTTGATGAGCATGCAGGCTGCTGAGGCAAGCCACATGGAGGCCCTGAAACAAAGAGAGATCGCCCTCAAATTTGAAGCAGATTTGGCCAGGTGCAGGGCAAATAAGTAGCAAATGAGTAGAGTAGAGTAGAGTAGTACTTTCGTGTGGCACACTTACAAGATATAGACTAATTTTAATTATGCGCCTTGCCTGCTCTGCGTATTAGATTGCAAAAGGTCACTCACTTTCAAATTTATCTACCTATCATTGTGATGACCTAACCACCGTTCATGCCCTTATTGTACTATCTGATCCTGCGGCCACTCAGTTTATTGCCGAGCTACCTTCTGTATAGGATTTCTGATGTGATGTTTTTGGTCTTGTATCGAATGGTGGGTTACCGTAAGAAAGTGGTGCGCAACAACTTGCAGAATTCGTTTCCGGAATATTCTGCACAGGAACTATTGTTGGTCGAGGAAGAATTCTACAGCCATTTCTGTGATTTGCTAGTAGAGTCAGTCAAGGCATTTACAATTTCACAAGAGGAATTGGAAAAGCGATTTGTTCAGCGTAATCCTGAATTGTTTCAAAAATATTTTGACAATGGACAACACGTTACTTTAGTGGGCGGCCATTCCGGCAATTGGGAATTTTTTGCGGTGAGTATAGCCATGCATTTATCGCATCAGCCTGTGGCGCTCTACTCCCCACTTCACAATGATTTCATGAATAAGAAGATATTGAAGAGTCGATCCAAATTCGGTTTGTGGATGAAAGGTTACGCGGAGGTTAAACTGCTTGTATTGGAGGACATCAAACCAGTAACCGTTATCTTTGGCTCAGATCAAAGCCCGAATATTACCCAACAGCCTTATTGGACGGTGTTTCTAAACCAGGAAACGGGAGTTCAATTTGGAACTGAAAAATTTGCGCGAGATAACGATTCGCCCATCATCTACGGCTTTATTCATAAAGTATTACGGGGTCATTATGAGGTGGAGTACAAATTAGTTTGCGAGCATCCCAATGAATTACCGCTCGGTGAGATTTCTGAAAGACACACACGAATGTTAGAAGAGGATATAAGATCGGAACCCGCCTATTGGCTTTGGAGTCACAAGCGATGGAAACGAAAAAAGATTGATTTTGAGAACTATCAGAATGAAATGACAGCAAAGGTTACGGCATAGCCGTAATTGTCAAAATTAGTATTAATAAATAGAGACTACGCGTATAAGGCCTCCTTCTGCTGCGCCACTTTATCACTCTCAATGTACTCATCGTAGGTCATCAACTTGTCAATGTTACCATTTGGCGTGAGCTCGATGATACGATTAGCAATTGTTTGTGTAAACGTATGGTCATGCGAGGTGAAAAGTACCGTGCCAGGAAAATCTCTCAAAGCATTGTTGAAGGCTTGAATGGACTCCAGGTCAAGGTGGTTGGTGGGTTCATCCAGTATCAGCAGGTTGGCCCCTTGTAGCATCATGCGCGACACCATGCACCGCACTTTTTCTCCTCCAGAAAGCACGTTACACTTTTTAAATACTTCCTCTCCGGAAAAAAGCATCTTGCCTAAAAACCCCCTGATGTACACTTCGTCTTTTTCCTCGTCAGAGAATTGACGTAGCCAATCGATGAGATTGTCGTCAGATTGAAAGTACTTTTCGTTGTCGTTGGGCAGATAGGCTTTGGTGATGGTTTGTCCAAATTTAAACTCTCCTGCCTCAGCTTTGATCTCATCAGCAAGTATGCGAAATAGGGTAGTGATTGCTAGGCTGTCTTTGCTAAGGAATGCAATCTTGTCGCCCTTGTTCACATAAAAATCCAGTTTGCTGAACAGCGTGCGGCCTTCTGTTTTGGCAGTGAGTCCTTCGACTTGTAAAATCTGATCTCCTGCGGTACGATTCTGCTGAAAGATAATGGCGGGGTATCTTCGATTGGACGGTTGAATATCATCAATGTTGATTTTCTCCAACAGTTTTCTCCTACTTGTAGCCTGGCGAGACTTAGAAGCGTTCGCGCTGAATCGGGCGATAAACTCTTGCAATTCCTTTTTCTTGTCTTCTGCCTTTTTGTTGGCGCTTGAGCGCTGGGAGAGTGCCAGCTGACTCGACTCATACCAGAAGGAGTAATTACCGGTGTATAACTTTATGGCTTTGAAATCGATATCAACAACGTGTGTGCAGACGGTGTCCAGAAAGTGACGGTCGTGGGACACGACTATTACCGTGTTCTTAAATTCTAATAGAAAATCTTCCAGCCATGTGATGGTGTGAATGTCCAGGTCGTTGGTAGGCTCATCAAGGATTAGTATGTCGGGGTTTCCAAAAATTGCCTGTGCCAATAATACACGTACCTTTTGATTTCCATTAAGGTCTTTCATCAAACTATGATGGGCATCTTCTTCAATTCCCAAACCACTAAGGAGGGCTGCAGCATCTGACTCCGCATTCCAGCCATCCATTTCGGCAAACACGCCTTCCAATTCAGAGGCCCTTACACCATCGGCTTCGGAGAAATCGGGCTTTTCATAAATTGCATCCTTTTCTTTCATGATGCCCCACAACTTGGTGTGACCCATTATTACGGTATCTAACACTTTTACCTCATCAAATTCGAAGTGATTCTGACGTAGCACGGCCATGCGTTTCCCTGGATCGATAGTCACATGACCCGAGTTTGGATCTATGTCGCCTGATAGGATTTTTAAGAAGGTAGATTTACCGGCACCATTAGCGCCAATTACGCCATAGCAATTGCCTCCCGTGAACTTGATGTTGACCTGATCAAAAAGGACTCTTTTTCCGTACTGTAGGGAAAGGTTGTTGGCTGCAATCATAAGCTTCTGAAAATGAAGCTGCAAAGGTACAATAAATCGGCTTCTTGTGCTTAATCGCCTTCAAAATCTGAATTGGAGTAGGTGATCCTTATTAAGTTGGTGGAATGGGTGTTGTTTATTACTATTATCACTTCTAATTGAAACGTCCTTATGAAATTGCAACGATACATCATGTGCGTTCTTTGTGCCCTTGCCTTACAAGCGAACGCCACGGATAATTATCCAAAAAATCCCAACATCGATATTGATAACTATCGCTTTGCCCTCACGCTCTCTGATGATAGCGATGTCATTAGAGGTGAAGCGGAAATCAGCGTTTTGCTGAAGAAAGATGGAGTAGAATCTTTGCGTTTTGATCTTATAGGGAAGTCAGAAAATATGGGTGGTAAAGGCATGATAGTCAGTGTAGTTATGGTTAATGGAACCCCTGCCAACTTTAATCATGCTGGTGACGCACTCTCTATTCAATTGGCCAAGGAATCGCGCAAGGAAGGCCCACTAAAAGTGACAATCGTTTATGCGGGTATTCCGGCCACGGGCCTGATCATTGGCCCAAACAAACATGGAGACCGAACCTTCTTCAGTGACAACTGGCCTAACAAGGTAAGAAATTGGCTTCCTGCTGTAGACCACCCTTATGACAAAGCCACTTGTGAATTTTTAATAACGGCACCGGATCATTACCAGGTTATTTCAAACGGGCTGTTGATCGAAACTACCAATTTGCCAAGTAGCCAAAAGCTTAGCCACTGGAAACAATCCGTGCCGATAGCGACATGGCTTTATGCCCTGGGCGTGGCAGAGTTTGCCGTGCAGTACGTGGAGGAGTTTGAAGGGAAGTCTATACAAACCTGGGTGTACAAACAAGACAGGGATTCCGGCTTTTACAATTTTGCGATACCTACTAAAGATGTAATGGCATTTTATTCTGATTACGTAGGGCCATATGCGTACGAAAAACTTGCCAACGTGCAGGCCAATAGTATACGAGGAGGAGGAATGGAAGCTGCCACTGCCATCTTCTATCATCCAAGTTCGGTAACCGGTGATAGAACGGAGCGATGGCGCAATGTGATCATTCACGAAGTGGCACATCAGTGGTTTGGTAACGCGGTCACTGAATATGATTGGGATGACGTTTGGTTGAGCGAAGGATTTGCAACCTACTTCACACTGTTATATATAGAGCATGCATATGGCCGCGATGAATTCGTGGAGGGACTTAAGTCAGCGCGAGATAAAGTGTATCAATTTTATAAGGACAATCCCGATTATCGCATCGTGCATGATAACCTGGATGACATGAGTAAAGTAAGTACGATTCAGACTTACCAAAAAGGCGCGTGGATTTTACATATGCTTCGCAATAACTTGGGAGACAAGGCCTTCGAGACTGGGATTAAATCCTACTATCGCAAGTATTTTAATATCAATGCCACTACTGCGGACTTCAAAACCGAGATGGAGTTGGCTTCAGGACAAAATCTCGATGCGTTTTTTAAGCAATGGTTGTATCAAGGTGGAAATGTGGAGTTGAAAGGAAGTTGGAGTTACAATTCCAAAATGAAAAAGATTACAATAGATCTGGCACAAGTGCAGAAGGACTACTCTTTTAGTGTACCAGTTGAAATTGCCATATATAGAAAAGAAGGTGAGAAACCGGATGTTCAGTCTGTTGTGTTGGATAAGCACACTGGTAAATTTGAATTCACGCTAGATTCAGCGCCACTGAAGGTGGAGCTTGACCCAAACACAAAGCTGCTGGCTACTTGGGAATTTAGTAGGAAATAGAGATTGCTCAATCTTCGAGAAAGAGTGCTTCCCGCATCAAGCTTGGCGGCATATTGCCAATCTTTAGCAGTTTTTCATGAAAGTCGCTAAGTGAAAATTGGTCACCCATTTTTTCCTTGTACTCGTCCCGCATTTTTAAGATTTCAGACATGCCCATGAAATAGCCAATGAAGTAACCCGGCCTCGCTGAGGAAGAGTCAATTTCAAGCTGTGCAGCCCAACGGAGAAAGCCGACCTTGTCCGTCATCAAGCTAATGGCCTCTTCATATGAAAGTCTTCCTGTGTGCATTCCCACATCATAGATTACGCGTGCGTTCCTCCAAAGTCGAAGTTGAAGTTGGCGCAAGTGAATGCGCTCGTTGGGAAGGAAGCCGGTCTCCTGCATCAGTGTTTCGTTGTATAATCCCCAGCCTTCGCTGAAAATGGAAATCCCATTCTCTTTTCGCAAGGGCCTTGGGTTGTGCATTTGATACAGTCCCTGCACATGGTGGCCCGCGTAGGTTTCGTGTGGTGCGGTTACTATGATGACACCCCAATCGTGTTCTACCAAATACTCCTGCTTGGTTTTGGCGTCCCACTGCTCTTCGTAAGGATTGATCATCCACTCTGAGGTAAAGATCCCATCCTCATCTTTCGACTTTGCCGATGAGAAATTTCCATAGTAGGAAGTTTTTCTCAGGTACTCAGCGCGAGGAACTACATACACGCGTTCATCCCACGGAATTGGAATTAAATTTTTTGACTTAATATGTTCGCCCGCTTTATCTACCCACTGCTGATGGGCTGCAATCATTTTATCCTTGTCGGGATATTCATTCTTTATCTCAATGGCTAGTTGCTGCCAGGTTTTCTTGGGATCAATCTGTTTTGCTACCTCTTCCAATTCTTTTACAGTAGCATTGAAGCGCTCCCATCCGTAGTTCCACAATGACTCTCCATCGTAACCCAGCAGAAATTGGCCCTTCAGCATTTCATTATAAGTTGCTTCGCCCACTGCAAAGTCGCCCTCCGGCCTCGTGGGTAATTCCTCTTTCAAGAAGGTGATGAAAATTTCGAGTGCTTCACCAGCTGCGGTAGTGAGTGGTCTGAGTTTCGCGGCTTGTTCACCGTTGGCTTCGATAAAGGCAGGTAGTTGTTGGTCAAAAAGTATTCTGCCATTTTCTGCCATAAATACGCTGAGTTCCTGAAACCGTGGCACATAAACGTCAAGTTGAGCAGCGGCATTGCTCAGTTGCGTGGGCACAAGTTTGAGTAGCTCTTCTATTTGCCCAATCTTGTTATTGTTCTCACCGGGCTTATCAATGATGTTAGATATTCGTCTGGTGAATGTCATATATAGTCTCGGATTCTTTCTCCAAGGCTGCATTTTTTCATACTCCAACTCGCGACCCACCAGCAGACTCTCTGCAAATTTCCAGTCGATGAGGTCATCGCCCTTCAATTGGGAGGCATCGATGCTTCTTAGTTTTTTGAGCTGCTCCTTTATTTTGCTAAGTTCTGCAGCATAGGTGGCCGCACTCATGTCGTTGATATTGGTGGAGCCCTCGTACTCGTTGCGAGAGGAGAACTCAGTGATGAATTCATTGAGTTGCGCGACTGCATCGCTCTCTTGATTGGCAGGAGGGGAGCAATCAAAACAGAGTATTAGGCAGAGGACAACTGAGAATTTAAACAAGAACGAGGCTTTAAAGGACAGGGTGAGGTGGTTCATAGTTTCGGTGTTAGCGATGAACTTTAAATTAGATTTATTATCCCTGATAAGGAAGTGAAATTATGCTAGTGGGGTAGGATGATCTTAGCTGTGAACTAACGCTCTACAATTGCTGCAACTCCCATGCCGCCAGCGGTACAAACCGAGATTAAACCTCGGCCGCTTCCTTTTTGATGCAACAACTTTGCCATGGTTCCCACCACGCGCGCGCCAGTGGCACCGAAGGGGTGACCCAATGCGACACTGCCTCCTTTCACGTTCATCTTGGATCGGTCAATGGCACCTAGTGCTTTGTCAAGTCCCAGTTCCCTCTGGCAATACGCATCACTCTCCCAAGCCTTCAATGTACATAGCACCTGACCCGCAAATGCTTCGTGAATTTCGTAGAAGTCAAAGTCTTGCAGCGTGAGGTTGTTACGCTGAAGCAGTCGGGCGACCGCGAGGGTAGGTGCCATAAGTAAACCCGCGCCATGCACGAAATCGAGCGCAGCAGCTTCGCAATCTGCAAAGTAGGCGAGTACATCAAGATTATTCTCATTGGCAAACTGATCCGAACCCAACAGCACCATTCCGGCCCCATCCGTAAGCAATGTGCTGTTACCTGCTGTCAGGGTTCCAGCCGCTGACCGGTCGAAAACGGGTTTTAGTTTAGACAGTTTTTCCATGTTGGTATCTTCCCTCACGATGGTATCTTTTACAGCACCCTTGTAAGGTGTAAGCAGGTCATCATAAAATCCCTCCACATAGGCTTTCACTGCTTTCATGTGGCTTTGGTACGAAAGCTCATCTTGTTCTTGCCGCGACACTTTCCATTCTTTCACCATCTTCTCCGTATGTTGCCCCATCGACATGCCGGTGCGTGGTTCTACCACTGCTGGGAAGGCGGGTTTAAGATCTCCAAAACCTATGCGCAGAAATTTTGCCAGCTTATTGCCAAACGTCTTTGCGCTGTTAAGGTCAATGAGTTTCCATGCCAGTTTTCGTTGCACCATCACCGGCAGGTCACTGTTGGTATCACTCCCGCCACCAATGCCTGAGTCAATTTGCCCTGCTGCAATTTTTAAGGCGATCAAATTGATGGTTTCCAGGCTTGTGCCGCAGGCGCGCTGCACATTGAAAGCAGGTGTGTTGGGATGCAGTTTTGCACCTAGCACTACTTCTCTTGAAAAATTCCATTCGATTGAACTTTGCATTACCGCCCCGTACGAGACATCGCCCAGAAGCTTACCGGAAAGATTGTATTTATCCACCATTGCTTGTAAGGTTGCGATGAGCATCTCCTGATTGCTGGTTCTTGCATATTCTTGAAAAGATTTTACGAAGGGGATACGTAGGCTTCCCAAAATCGCGACACGGTTACTTTTGTTGCGCATAACTTATGTTTATTGGCTCGATCAATTTAGGCAGGAATTCGTACTCTAAAGACAAACCTTTAAATTTTTTCGTTCGCCTTTTAACCTTATTTATAAAGCGATATCTTGGCAGTATGCCAGACAAAGCGAAGCTAATTCAAATCGAGATCTCCGAACGCACTGGGTCAGTTTCAGCGCTTGCCATAGTGCCAAAAAAGGCGATAGCCCTTTTGGTGCTCGCTCATGGTGCAGGTGCAGGAATGACGCATACTTTTATGGAAGAAGTTGCTGCTGAACTGGCCGAAAATGGTATAGCCACTTTGCGTTACAATTTTCCTTACATGGAAAAGGAGAGTAGGAGACCTGATCCGCCAGCGGTAGCTGAAAAGACCGTGAGTGTAGTGATGGAGAATGCGCACAAACTTTACCCAAAGCTCCCGATTTTTGCAGGAGGTAAATCGTTCGGAGGAAGAATGACATCGCAGCGGATAGCTAAAGCGTGTCCTGACTACCTCAATGGAATTGTATTTTTTGGATTCCCACTTCATGCCATTGGCAAGCCATCAATGGATAGGGCGGTGCACCTCGCTGACGTAAAGGTTCCCATGCTATTCCTTCAAGGAACAAAGGATAAGCTGGCAAATATTTCTATGATAAAAAAAGTAACAAAGGAATTGAATGACGCTACACTTGTTTCTTTTGAAAATGCGGATCACTCATTCAAAGTATCAAAGCAGCATATTGTTCCAGATTTAGTCAGGGAGGCAGCATCCTGGATGAGGGGCCTCGCTTGAGATAGCACGTCATTTTTTGATGCGAAATACTCGATTGCTTATGCGAATCCGTATGGAAAGAGAATTGATGCAAACAATTTTTATTCTTGTCGTTAAATAAGTTTAGATCATCAGCATTCTATATTGAGCTCGTCAAAAAAAAAGATCCTTCTGCACGTTCTATTCTGGGTAGCCTATACGGCAATTTTCACCATTGTAGATGGCGGGTACAACAATCGTTTCGACCGTGCCTTCTACATTGAGTTGGCGCACTTGCCATTGCGATTGATTGTGGTTTATGTGAACATACTGATCTTCTTCCCCAAGTTGTTGCTCAAAGGCAGATATTATACCTACGCAATTGTTACTGTACTATCCTTGCTGTTAGCGTCTTTTGTTCAGCGTGCCATCATGTTCTACTATGTTGCTCCAGTACTTTACCCGAATACTTCTGATGTAGTAAACTATTTCATCCCTTATAAATTGCTACAGGCAGGCGTGATTATTAACTCCCCATTGATATTCATGCTTGGCTTCTCTGTGTTGCATCATGTGTTCAAGCTCAGGGAGAAAACGGAACTTTTGGAACGAGAGAAACTTCAATCGGAATTGAAATTTCTGAAATCGCAGCTTAACCCCCATTTCTTTTTCAACACGCTCAATAGCCTTTATGGATTAACACAAGAAAGATCGGACCGGGCACCGGAGGTAGTCTTGAAGCTGTCGGAACTAATGAGCTTTGTGATTTATGAATCTGACAAAGAGAAGCTACCATTGGCCACAGAACTGAAGTACATTAGGAATTATATTGAGCTGGAGGAGGTAAGGTACGGAGCGCGCTTTACCTGCAACCTTAGCATTGAAGGAAATACAGATGTTTTGTTGCCTCCGCTGGTGCTACTACCGTTTGTAGAGAATAGTTTCAAACACGGCATTCACCAGGAGACAGAACATGGGTTTATCAACATCAAGGTACATGTGAAGGATGAACTGCTTAAGTTTAGCATAGAGAATAGCATCGCGGATACGATGCGCACCAAGTTGGAAGCTGCCGGTGGATTAGGAATATCAAATACGAAACGGAGATTAGACCTTCTTTTTCCATCTGGGTACATTTTGCATCATGGTAAGAAGGGGGATAAGTATATTGTAGAATTGGAAATCAAATTGATCACTGACAAATAGATGGCGCTGAAGTGTGTAATTATCGATGACGAAGTCATTGCCCAGAGTATTCTGGAGCGGTACATCAAACCCATAGCAGAACTATCGCTGGTAGGGAAATGTAAGAATGCGCTCGAAGCAAACTCATTATTACAAAAGGAGAGCATAGATTTACTTTTTCTGGATATTGAGATGCCCAATATCAGCGGAATTAGTTTGCTGCATACCATGACTGGTGACAAGCCCAAGGTAATAATCACCACAGCTTATCGGGAGTATGCATTAAAGGCATTTGAATTGGAGGTGGTCGATTACATGCTAAAACCCATTTCATACGAGCGGTTTGTAAAGGGGGTAAACAAGGTACTCAAACTGCATAACCTTGAGGAGCTTGCTTCCCAGCAAGAGCAGCTGGAGGAAGAAGCGTACATTTATTTGAAGGCTGACAAAAAGATGGTGCAGATCTTATTGAAGGACATTTTGTTTATCGAAGGCCTTAGTAATTACGTAAAGATTCATACGATCAACAAGGTGATTATCAGCTATCAAAAAATCAGTTATTTGCAAGATGCGCTGCCTGGTCAGAAGTTTATCCGCACGCATCGATCTTATATTGTGGCAGTTGATAAGATTACGTCATACACCGGCTCGCACCTTGAGGTGGGCGGAAAAGAAATTCCCTTAGGTGGCACCTACAAGGATAGCGTGCTGTCTGTGCTGACCAGGTACGAACGCTGACCTAAATTTTATGATGGGAAGGCTAAAATGCTTCAGTCAAGTGCTGCTTTCTACCTGTAGCGTAGTTAGCACAGCTAGCAAATCCAATAGTTCTGGCCAATTAGCATCAAAGCAAATTCCCCTAACCCAACTAAGATCATCCTTGCAGATGATTTATGTCTTATGTCATTCTTCAGAATTTAGCCATCATTGCAAAAATAAGCTCTGGAAAACGGTGGGAATTGGCTAAAGGAGTCTAGGTATTGATGAAATATTACCTGCTGATATTTTGCTCAGAAAATATATCAAATTTCAAGTATGTACGTCTTGGAGCTACTGATGAATATTTGACTTCAAAATAAAGTAAATCAAACAGAAGTAATCTAAATCAAAATTAATGAAACAGTTAAAGAAATTGTCTTTAGCCATTATGATGGTGCTAGGACTCAACTCGTGTGGGGTAAATATTGCAAGGGTATACAACCACAACAGCAATGCGACTCAGGTGCAACTTACAAGGAATAATTACAAAGTGACGGACAAGGTCACCGGCACGGCAGAAGTATCCTATGTTCTAATTTTTGGTGGTATGGACAAGAAGCGCTTATTTCAAAATGCTTACGCGGACATGGTGAATAATGCCAATATTACTGCTGGTTCCAAAGCGCTGGTTAATGTAGTCACTGAGGAACACGTGGGAGGGGTGCCGCCATTGTATTACACGAGAACGCTTACAGTAAGTGCAAATGTAATTGAGTTTACCAATTGATTGAGCAATATCCTAAAGTTGGGGGTTGCTCATTGGGCTTAAGTGGGCTTTCTCTTAATCACGAAGGTCAGACTATCAATACTTGTTTTTGGATATTTCCAATATTCTGATTCTTGAATTTGTGCACCACCGATTTTCTCAATGGCTTTTTGGGAACGGAGGTTATGTTTGTTCACAAAAAATATTACGTAGTCTGCATACTTGAATGCGTGGCCAATCATCAGATTCTTGACTGACATATTGTATTTACCTCCCCAGTACTTCCGCGAAAGGAATGTCCATCCGATTTCGACTTGATTGGAAAATTCATCAAATGATTTGAATCGTGAACTTCCGATTATTTCGCCAGTTTGTTTGTCGAGAATTACAAGGGCGCCATTTGATTTTATTGATTCCGCAAAGAATGTTTTGAATTCAGCCTTCAGATGTCGGTTGGAGTGATGTTGCTCCCATATTGCTGGATCTTTAGCAGCCCTGTATAGTGCTTCTAAATCACCATTTTCCATGGGCCTAATGCTTACCAATTCATTTTCTAAAGTTGGTTGTAAATCCAATGTATCTTGAATAATCCCATGTTCCGTGTTAAGCTGTAAGCCCTTTCAGATAGGCAGTGATGCACATGCCATATACATAATGTTAGCGTTTCGTGCCAACTAGTCTAAATCCAAAACTACTCTTAAGTTTTCTCTAATTTTGTCTGCGATGTAACTGTCCACTTCGCCAATTTTTTTTGTAAGCCGTTTATTGTCAATTGCCCTTACTTGGTCAATCATTACGTCACAGTCTTCCTTTAGTCCAAATTTTGAATTCTTTAAATGAACTCTCAATATCTCAGAGTCAAGCTTTACATTTGTTGTTATTGGGCAGATAATAGTTGAAGGATGCTCCTTATTAAGTAAGTCGGTCTGAACAACAAGTACAGGTCTGATTTTTCCGGCCTCTGTCCCAATTCTTGGATTTAGTTCAGCCACCCAGATTTCAAATTGCTTAATTCTCATCGTTCAACTTTTCAAACTCAGCCAGAATTTCCAATGAATCCTTGGAAACTATTTTTGATTCCTTACTCAGTTGTTTTGACAGAAGTCTTCTTCTATGAAGTCGATT
>JAVJOD010000005.1:0-224738 GCA_040216915.1 Cyclobacteriaceae bacterium | reverse complement strand
CATGGACCATAGACTTAAGAGCTTAAGGTGACTATAGCGGTGGGGATCACCTCTTCCCATTCCGAACAGAGAAGTTAAGACCACCTGCGCTGATGGTACTGCGGTAAAACGTGGGAGAGTAAGTCGTTGCCTTTTTTTATTCAAAAGCCTCTACAGTAATGTGGGGGCTTTTTTTATGCTATTCAATTACTGAGAAATTTAACAGCGTGAAGGGTTAGCATGTACCAAAGCTCGAAATATCCGGAGCTACTTAGAAGGCGACAACTTCGTGAAAGGAATCTTCACTTAAATAGGTTGATGCTACGCGCAGTTGTGTGATGTCATCAAAATTTTCCACTTTATTGATTAGCTGCTGATAATAATCTTGATCAAGTTCATGCAGCTCGATCTTCTTAATCTTCTCCATCACTGAAAACGGACTCGCTAACTCTATTTGGAGATTTCCAATAAAATGATTTTTGGCTAAATTAAGCTCAGAGAGAGTGACGGGAGTCTCTATCAAGCTTCGTAATTCGTTTCTTATTTCTTCAAAGACCAATTCAATCTTGTCCTTATTGATATCTGCACCGATGAGAAATACGGAATCATTTTTAAATGCCTGAAGGGCTGAGCTGATGCCATATGTTAAACCCTTATCCTCTCTAATATTTTTCATTAACCTGGACCCAAAATAGCCTCCAAGCAAATGGTTCAGGAATATCAGATCAAAATAATCACTATGGGCCCTCATAATGGATCTCTTGCCCATGCGGATTGTGGCTTGTGAACCAGCTTCAGTGTCTATTGTAGTTCTTCCAATTGCGCTGGTTTCAATAGGGTGTGCTACTGCAGTAATTTTAGAGGCAACTTGACTAAACGCATCTCTTAGCCTCTTAACAGAATCTTCCGAAACGCTTCCGACAATAAATATTGAATCCAGTTGGAAGTGATCTTGGTGAAATTTCTTGAGGTCTAGAGTCGAAATATTTCGTACATGTTCTTCTTCGACTGGCCTGCCATAGGGATGTTGGCTTCCGAAGAGATTACGATTCAGTGCCTTCGATGCAAGGTAGCTGGTCTTCTGTTTTTTTATTTTGAGGTTTTGAACGAAAGAATCCTTTATCAATTCAAACTCGCTTTCTGGAAAGGATGGAGATTTCACAATTTGTAAAAAGACGGGGAGTACTTTTTCCAAATTGTGGGTGAGAGAATAAAGGGAAATAGAAGAATAGTCAGCTCCTGAATTCGCTTCAAAAAACGCCCCGTGCTGGTCAAAGAAAGCAGCTATGGTCGCAGCATTCATTTGGCTCGTTCCCTTGTTGAGCATTTGGCACGCAAAATTGGCCACACCGGGCAAGGACTCTGACCACTTTCCCGCCCTCACAACGATTTCTATCTTGACAACGTCTTGTTTTAGATCTACGAGATTGAAGGCAAATGCATCCTCGTGGATCTTGATCTTCTTTGGAGTTGGGAGCAGTAAATTGGTGGTGTGCGAGTAAGGAGGTGCTTTGGTTCTGTCAAGCATCTTCTAGTCGACAACCGAGTCTTCAGATTTGGTCTTCTTATCGAAGTTCATCATAATGGTAAAGCGAATAGTTTCTGCAAGTGCATTTTCCCGTTTGTTGGTTGGGACGAGATAGGCTACGTCTATTCCAAATTTCTTGATGTTTGCCCCAATGCCTGCTGTGAAATATTTTCTATTTCCTTTGTCATTTGCTTCTAGAAAATATCCTACTCTACCAGCAAAGGTTTCGTTATACCAATATTCAACTCCTGTGGACAATGTAAACTCGCGGATCTCTTCGCTAAATCCTCCTTCAGCATCTGTAAAGGATCCAAAGATTCCACTTAACAATGGTTCGCTCTTACTCCCGGGAGTAGGACTTGGTACCATCAATTTATTTACGTCAAGAGCAAAAGTCAGGCTGTTGAACGCATCCAGTTGCGTTTCAAATGCTCCTCCAAGTCGCAGATTTGTGGGGATAAAGTCCTTATTATTAGCGTCAGAGTACGAAATTTTTGCTCCGATGTTGGTGATTGTTGCACCTAGTGAAAGGTTAGAATTCTTGGATACAAAAGGCTTGGTGTAGTATACACCGATATCCACTGCAACGGAATTGCCGGGTCTCGCATCGATGCCCCCAGAAGAGAAAGCACCAGTCAAGTTTGAGTGGATGTATCTCAATGCGCCACCAATGCTGAACTGCTCCGTCAACAACCTTGAGTAGGTTACATCAAATGCAAACTCTCTAGGATTGAACCTTCCCAGGAAGTCGTTGATGCCGGGACCATTATTGAATTGAATTTCACCAAGATCAAAATACTTCATTGAGGCAGCCACCGTTTGTTCCCTTGTGATTTTATAGAAGCCGCTGAGGTAGAATATGGACATGTCATTGATTATCTTTCCCAGCCAAGGGGTATAGGATCCTGCTACACCAAAGTCCTTTTCAATAAATGCGAGTTTGGCCGAATTCCAATAAGCTGAATTCGCATCCGCTGAGGTGGCTACCCCAGTTTCTCCCATTCCTGCCGCTCGAGAATCTGGCGTTATGGTTAGGAATGGAACGGCCGTAGTAATGACCCTGTTGGTGCTGTCCTGGCCAATCAAATTTTGAGAGAACCCGCCAGTTGTAATTCCGAGGTATATAAGCAGGAGTAATGAAACCCTTAACTTCTTCATAGTCAAGATCTAAGCTCTAAAGATAATCAATTCAACATAATAAGGCGGGAAATTCGCTCATTTTTCGAACCGTCCAATAGGGAACGAACCATGAGCCGCAAAACGTATACGCCATCAGTTAATTTTGCGCCTGATGTGTTAGTACCCGTCCATTCTGGTAAAGTAACCAAATACTGGCTTCCAAATACTTCGTATTGGATAGCGTCCACAGTTTGCCCGTGAATGTCATAGATGGTAGCCATGATCTCAAGGTCGTCTCCCGCTCGGTTATGCGTAAATTTAATCGCGGTGCTGCTGGAAAAAGGATTCGGATAGTTGGAAAGTTCTTCTATAACTATGCCATCCCCATCAGTCACCACAAAGTTAGTCATCGCGCTGGCCGGATTGTTATGTACGTCCCAGGCCAGTAATTCAATAGTGTGCTTTCCGGGCTGAAGGTCTTCGATGGGGAATGTGATCGTTCCTCTAGTAAAGTCATCTTTTGCTGCCAAGTAGTACTCGCCCACTTCGAAGCTTATCTCACCGTCCAGGATGGCAGTAAGACTGTTACCAATCCCGTAGTTGGCAATGTTGATTCCGCTGGCATCAGACAGCTGAGCAACCATTTTTGTGTTAGCTGAGGCTATGCCACCATTTACAAAAGTAGTATCACCCATGAATAGTTTTATTTCGGGTGCGGTGATGTCATCATCAGCGTTCGGCTCACTTTCTCCAATCTTAAATGTAGCCGCTCCTCCAATTGCATCAGCGAGTTTTTCTTCATGTTGCGCATACAGGCTGAGCTTTCCAAACCCGACCTGGTAGGCAATGTTTTTTGGAAGAATAAACTCCAATTCAAATTGACCGTTGGAGACGCTTGCCTGCCCTCTGAACAAAGTGTTGTTGCGGTCCTTGTAGGTGAAGACAGGATTTTCATCTCCGAGCGTTTTGAATGTAAACTCCTTATCCTTCAGCGTGGCGGTCAAGGTGCCATTAAACTGGGTGTCTAAAATTCCACCCGTTTGAATTTCACCTTTGATCACCACCCGAGAAAGAGCTTTGAGTGTGTCTGATCCGGTTGTGGTCTTGATAGATGAAACTACTACCTCGCGGTTCGCAATGGCCAACCTCATAGAAGGGTCGCCTAAGAGCGAGAAGTTTCTGTTTGAAACTCCTGTTACGCTGTTGTTCTTTGTTTCTGCGAACACTGCACCCAGGGTGCGATACGATCCATTTTCTTTTGTGAATAATGCCTCATAAAACGCCTTATTTAGAAATGCATTGGTTGATGCACTCACAGGTCGAGCGGCTGTAACGAGACCTATTGCCCCACCACCTTTTTTTGTTAAGGCCAATTCACTAGTTGAAATTTGTGTCGGGTCATCGTGCCTTCCAAACTCGCAAGTGGCCGTAACCAACAGAGGGAATACGGTTTCATTTTCCCAATTCTCAACCAATTCTTCATCTAAAATTCTCTCCTGCAACCAGACGCGTTCAGATCCGTGGCCCGTAAAATTGACAATCAAAGCGCCTTTGTTCAGCGCTTTGTTCAGTGCTTTGCGAGCATCTGGAGACTCTTGCCCACTGGGCTTTGAAATTTGCTTATACGCATCCAGATATATTTTTTTAGTATCAAAGCCATTTTGGAAAGCTTCGATATCTGTAGCGAGCTTGTCCGCATCGCTCTGATGAAGGTTAAAGTCACCATCGTCTGCCACGAAAATTATTTCTTTGCGCCAAGTACCAAATGCATTTGGGTTGGTGTCATAAGCAATGAGCTTGTCAACCACTATTGCAGCTTCTTCAACAGAAACTAGAGGAAGGCGGCCTACTCCAATATCGAGCGTGTGATTTATGGCTGGACTTTCTTGCCATTCTCCTTCATCGGCTTCCATAAAGCTGAAATAGTCATCTGATGAATAAGTTTCTAGTGGCGAAAGCGAGTTTCTGGATTCGTATGTTGGAACGAGATTGGTGTTTTTGTTGACTCTATCCTTGTAGTCAAATGAACTTCTTCCAAACAGTAGCAAGTTTTTAAGTCCGTTGTTGTCATAAAGACTTTTTGCCAGATCGCGGATGGCAGTTGGGTCTTGTTTGCCTCCGGAGAAGTCGTTAAAGATCTCTTCAGTGGAAACCACCAGAACAGATAGCCCATTAAACGACCGTCTATGACTAGCTAACCTCTGTACTTCAGTAATCAAATCCGGATGAGTCACCATCAGTAACTCTACAGGACTACTAATAGATTGAAGATTTTGATTAGTTATTTGTTCTTCGAAAGAAGGGAATGGCATATTCTCTCCCGATAGTGCCACGAACTTCTGAAGGGAAGAAGTGCTCGTAGAAAATGTGGCTGTACCTTGTGCTACTTGGAAGCTTTGTTTTGCTGAATTGAAAGGATCAGTTACGTTCCAAATGCTTGCATCTGGAGGAAAGGAAGATATTTCAAAAGTTGTGACACTATTATTCAGACTTTTGGAAGATAGGAAGAAGGTTTGAGTTCCGTATAGTGCTAACGTCCTCTGAAACTGTGCAAGTAGAAAATCCAAATAACCGATCGACTTGCCTGAGGCTCCTTTTTGAAACTGATATCGGAAAATTTGGGAAGTACCCAAAGAACTGGTGGTGGTGACCGTGTCAGTGACTTGTCTCCCCTTGATGCCATATTGAGTGTTTGCAATTGGATCAATCGTTTGATTCAGCACTGGTGTTCCGTTCAAGATTAAGGTAAAGGTGGAAGATGAGAAGGATTGACTCATAACACCTGAAACAATCCTGGTAGAAGATGCAGCGATTATTCCTGGAACTTCGAACGATAGAGATAGCTCTGGGGTAATATCAAAACGCTCGCCAAACCATTGTCGTCCGGAGTTGAGTTCATTGTATTTCTCCACCTCATGAAAGATAAAATCATCATAAGTGGAAATGACGGGAAAGATGCCTTGAACATTTTCATTTGAACCGAGTCGCTTCCCGTTGTTGGTCGAGAGGGTGAGAAAATAAAAGTTCTTATCGGAATACAAGTTATTCTCATATAGAAAGATGTCCTTATCAATATCGTATGTTGAGTAGTCTGGGTCCTGACCATAGAACAATATGTAGTCTCCGGTATTGAAGACGCCATCCGACTCTCCCACAACTTCTATAGCAATTTCCTGCAGGTGGTTAACCCGCGATGCATTGTTTGCTTGAGGCAGCATGCCATTTCCATTTCCATACAGTTGGAGCTTGCGAGGGTCAAGTTGAGCAGGGTTGAACCCCGCTGTCTTTAGCAGGTTATAGTCAATCTTATAAATCGCATTCTTTTCAACTGAAAACTTTGCCCAAGTCCCCGAACTTAATGGTGATTGCGCAAGCGTGGGTTGTGCTGTCACACCTGTGCCTAATATCAGGGCAAGGATGCAAGCTGAATATATGTGAATAATTGACCTCAAAGCCTCAAAAATCTAATTTGCCTAACCCTTAGCAAACTTATTCCCAACTAACGAGAGAATGATGTATAGTAGTATGATTAGGGGTACGGCCGCAGCCAAAAGAAACCCTACTAGCAATACAGATAGCCCAACAAAGGTAAACCTCAATTTGTTGTCTGGCCAGGTATAGTTTTTGAATTTTAGCGCAAACAGGTCTAGAGGGGCAATTAGAAGAATTGAAAAAGCCACGGTGATAATCACCAGAACAAACGCATCCGCTGTGACAAAGCTAAATGGCGGCTGCAAAAAAACGAGACCTGTAATAAACAATGCGTTGGCAGGCGTTGGTAAACCTATGAATGCGTCTTTCTGATTATCGTCAATGTTGAACTTTGCCAGGCGAATGGCCGAGAAAGCAGCGATCAGGAAGGCGCTATAAGCCATCCATTCATTTGGAGCTACCGCGTCAATCCAGGTGTACATCACCATGGAAGGCAGCACACCAAAGCTCACCAGGTCAGCCAGTGAGTCCAGTTGTCCACCAAGAGGACTATAGGCTTTCAAGGCACGAGCAGTGAACCCGTCAAAGAAATCAAAAACACAAGCTATCCAAACGAAGTACGCTGATAGTACAGGAGGGTACTCATATGCATAGAGAATGCCCAGGCAGCCACAGAGCAGATTGGCAATAGTGAGCAAGTTGGGAATATGTTTTGTGATGCCCACTTAACTAATTTGATATTGCACAAAAAGGATTGCTGATCTTTTCAACTCCGATCGTTGTTTCATTACCATGACCCGTATAAACCACCGTGTCGTCTGGCAGTTTAAAAAGCTTCTTTTGAATGCTTTCAATCAGCGTATCCATGTCTCCTCCTGGTAGGTCCGTTCTGCCAATACTTCTCTCAAATAGCACGTCTCCGCTGATCAATATTTTTTCTTCTGCATTGTAAAAACCCACATGGCCAGGTGCATGGCCTGGCAGGAATAAAATCTCAAACTTGCTTTTTCCCCATTCCAATTTATCTTTCTCAGAAAGAAAGCCATCGGGTAGTACCTCTTGGTACTTTGCAAAGACATAGTTGGAGGGATAGGAGCCCACTGCTTTAAGCACTGGTACTTCGTTCTTGTGAATCAGAAAGGGCGGATCATATTTTGATTTGACGTGGTCGTTGCCCAGTACATGATCAATATGGCAATGCGTATTGAGTAAGTAGGCGATCTCTAGTTGTTCTTTGGCGATATACGTATCAAGTTCCTTCTTTTCATGCGACTCATAACATCCGGGGTCGATAACGAGTGCTTTCCTTGTTTCATCGGATACCACATAGGTGTTTTCACTAAAGGGATTAAATACGAAAGATTTGACTGTAATCATCTGTTAGCTAGTAATTAACAAAGTTACCATGTTCTGCCAATTTAATTGTCCGGGATAGTCAAATGTTAGAATTGATAGTGGTTATTTTGGAGGAATCATTCTGGTAGACTTAAGGTTAGGAGATCTGATATATCGGTTGAAAAAGGTTGATTACATCATTGTTGGATTAGGATTGGCTGGTGCTTGTCTGGCGCATCAACTGATTCGTTTGAAAAGACGGATCGTTGTGTACGATCTTCCAGAAAGAAACCGTGCCTCAACTATTGCCGCTGGGCTCTATAACCCTGTGACGGGAAAGGGAATCGTTAAAACATGGCTTGCCGATGAGCTATTTCCATACCTGAAGAAGTTCTATAGGGAGGTGGAGCAGGATTGCGATGAAAAATTGCTTTATGAAACACCCTTGTACACACCATTTCTTAGTGTTGAAGAGCAAAATGAGTGGATGGCAAAGAGTGAAGATCCTTCTTTTGCCGATTATATTGTCGCAGTCTATACCTCTTCAAGATTTGACCAGGTGAATGATCCTCTAGGAGGGCTGTTACTCTCCAATTGTGGGCATGTCGATGTGCCAAAATTTTTGAATTATACCAGAGATCTGTTGATAAGTAGCAATTCGTATAGACAGCAAGAATTTTTAGATCAAAAGATGGCTTTTGATAATGAATCGATCATGTAC
This sequence comes from Cyclobacteriaceae bacterium, assembly GCA_040216915.1. Lineage (GTDB taxonomy): Bacteria > Bacteroidota > Bacteroidia > Cytophagales > Cyclobacteriaceae > ELB16-189. The sequence continues at coordinate 216,624 of JAVJOD010000005.1, read as the reverse complement.
AAAGACGTACAGGCTGATCATATTGTTTTTTGTCGAGGTATTCATCAATTGGAGAGCCCACTCTTCGAAGGGATTCCCCTGAAACCCCTTAAGGGAGAAGTTTTGAACTTGAAGGTAACTGAGCCTTTAAAGTGCATCTACAATCGTGGTATCTATGTCATCGAAACTGAGGCTCAGCATTGTAAGGTTGGTGCAACTTATGAGCTTCAAAGGCTAAGTCATGACATAACAATGAAGGCCCAAACTGAGTTAGAATCAAAAACAAGATCTCTTTTGAAATTGCCATTCAGAATCACTCACCAAGATTGGGGTATCAGGCCTTCAACAACGGACAGGCGCCCTTTGATTGGCGTGCACCCAGACCACAAAAATGTCTGGATATTCAATGGTTTGGGTACCAAAGGCGTGAGCTTGGCACCCTTTTTTTCACATCAGCTTGCCAAACGTATGGAGGGGATGGGGGATTTAGATAAGGAGGCAAATATAACTCGCGTAAAACCGTTATATTCGAAGTTCTAGTGGGGAAAAGTATCATGAATGGTCGTATGAGGTGGCTCTCAATTTGTGCGGGAGTTTTGATATTATCGGTTCTCCAGTCGCCCGTTCAGGCACAGCAAGCACGGGAGACATTTGGAAAGAATCGAATTCAATACAAGCAGTTTGAGTGGCAGTACTTGTCATCTGAAAATTTTGACGTCTATTACTATGATAATAGACGCAGGGTAGCAACTGAAGCAATTCAATACCTCGAAGGTGAGTTTGACAGGATTACCGATCTCATCGGATATCCACCTTATCTAAAAACAAAAGTCTTCCTTTACAACTCTGAGTCCGATCATCAGCAAAGTAATATTGGGTTGAATCACACACCTTATAATGTGGGTGGTGAAACAGAGTTTGTAAAACCCTATGTTGAAATTGCACATCCTGGCACGCTTGATGAATTCAAGGAACACCTTATCTACAAGGTGACTGAGTTAATGGTTAATGAAATGATGTTTGGTGGCAGTTTGAAAGACATGTTTCAAAATGCAGTCTTACTCAATTTACCGGAGTGGTTCATTGAAGGAGCTTCCAACTATGTGGCAAAAGGTTGGGATGCAGAAATGGATGATTATATAAGACAGTTGGTAAGAACCAAAAAGATAAATAAGGCCCTTAAGTTGACAGGCAGGGATGCGGAGTTGGTTGGTCAATCGGTATGGAATTACATAGTAGAAAAGTATGGGAAAAGCAGCATTTCAAATATTCTAAACTATACTCGTGTCATTCGCAACGAGCAAAAGAGCGTACTCATTACATTAGGCATAAGTTTCAAGCAACTCATTTTAGACTGGCAGAAGTTCTATGCTGATCAGGAGGAGAGGGTGAGCAGAAGCTACCTTGCTCCATCAGACTCATCAATGGTTAGCAGCAAGAATCGAAAGACCATCGTGTACACCACGGTGAAAATTAGCCCGGATGGCAAGAATGTGGCTTACGCAGAAAATGATAGAGGCAGGTTTCAGGTGAAGGTAAAATCGTTGGAGAATGGAAAGGAGACTACGGTACTTACGAGCGGCAACAAAGTATTTAACCAGGATGTAGATTATCGCGTCCCTCTGATTGCCTGGTCAGATGCCACGACCCTGGGTGTGATTGGTATTCAATACGGTGAGTATGTCTTCTGGCTTTATGACCTCGCTTCAAAAAGCAAGCTGCCACGAGAGATGAGCCGATTTAGCAACGTGAGAAGTTTAAACTTTTCTGGCAATGGAAGGCTGGCGGTGGTCAGTGCTGATTTAGATGGACAGAACGACCTGTTCTTGATTAGCACAAGGAGAGACCGAACGAGAAGATTGACCAACGATTTGTTTGATGATTTTGATCCGACCTTTGTGCCAAACTCAAATACAATTGTATTTAGTTCGAACCGAACGAAGGATACTCTTAATACCATTGTGCGTGGAATTAAAGATATTCCGGATAATTACAACTTGTATTTTTTTGACCTGGACACCACTACCAATGTGGCCACAAAAATTACCAATACTTTAAGCAAAGACTATGCTCCTCAGGCATTGGATGCCAATACTATTTATTATTTAAGTGATCAACGAGGTATCGTCAATATTTTTAGATACGAGCGAAGTACTGGCATATACTCTCAAATCACGAATTACAACTCCAGCATAAAGGATTACGATATCGATTTTTACAACCAGACCCTTGCAATGGTCATGGACAAAAAGCTCAAGGAAGATATTTTTGTAGTGGATCCATTTAACTACAACAGACAGGTATTTACACCAGCCACACATCGAAAGGAAGTCCTGCAAGCTAAAAACTTGAGCCAAAGGAGAAAGAAGGAAGCGCCACAGCAGGCTGTCTCGATTAAGGAACTTATCAATTCCAGGCTCCGTGATTTAAATGATACGATTCCAATTCCAGCTGAAGCAGCGGATTCAGTGTCAATTGACCTACCTGAAGTGGAAACACCAAGTGACTCTCTGGAGGCAGCTCCCTCAAGTGATGTCATTGACACAGACAATTATGAATTTTCTGAGGAAGTGGTAGAGCAGTTAAATACGATGCCTGATTCAACAACCATTGCTGTAAGAACTGATTCGGTTGCTGTAGATGTGACTACGGAGGATGTTGTTGAGACAAGTGATTATGCCTTTGAGGATGAAACTCCCAGCAGTCAGCCGTCAGAAACTTTCCTGAATCGTTATATGAAGGCGAGGGAAAGCTCGCGTATTAGGGGGCCATTTCCTTACGAACCAAAATTTACTTATGAAAACCTGATTACAAATTTTGTAATCGATCCACTTAGGGGATTCAGTGTCAGGTTAGAAACCCAAATGAATGACATTCTAGAGAACTATAGATTTTTTGGGGGGATACAAACTGCGTTCGATTGGAAAAGCGGAGATATCTATGGCGAGATTCAATATCTCCCTCATCGTATCGATTACAGTGCCCGCATAGATCGGAAGGTGATATTTTGGGATGGGGCCTCTAATCAACAGAAATATACTTGGCAAAAGGTAGAGCTTGGTGCTTCCTTGCCTTTGACGGTGCGGACACGCATCACTATGAAGCCATTTTTAGGTTATACCAGGTACAGCGATCTTGGTAGTAACATAAACCCAGCCGCTCCGCCAGTCTTCTTGCCTAAGGCTGATCAATTCTACGCAGGATCCAAATTTGAACTTGTGTACGACAACAGCCTGGCAACCGGTTTGAATATCATCGAAGGCACTCGAGGTAAAATAAATTTTACGCATTATGAAGCGGTGGGCGAAGGCCAGATGAGTTTTTCTAATGCATCAATAGACATTCGTCACTATCAAAAGATTTACAAAGAGATTGTATTTGCAGTTCGAGGCTTTACCGGCACTTTCTTTGGAAATGCTCCGAAGAATTATGCACTGGGAGGAATGGATAATTGGTTTGGTAATGACACAAATAGGGAAGGTAGAGGAAACCCTTTGGCTAATACAGAGGCTTATAATGACAACCTGGTATTCACGGAGTTTGCAACAAGTCTTCGCGGCTTCGACTATGCTACTTTGTATGGCAATAGCGTGGCCTTGGCAAACGCTGAACTGAGAGTACCTATAGTGAGGGCACTGGCTGGCGGACCGATTTCCTCTAACTTTTTTAGAAATATGCAGTTGATAGGCTTCTACGATATTGGAACGAGTTGGACCGGCAGGCCTCCAATAAACTCCAACAACAGTAGCCAAACGCGGGTAGTGCCTGCGGAAGTAACAGGAAATCCGTTCAGGGCGGAGATCAAAGATTTTCTAAATCCGTGGCTCTACAGTTATGGCTTTGGCATACGCACCATGATGCTCGGCTACTACATCAAATTTGACCTGGCATGGCCTGTCGAAAACTACCAGGTGAAAGACCCACGCATATTTGTTACCTTAGGTTTTGATTTCTAAACCGGTAAACTAAGTCTTCTATGATTAAGTCGATGACTGGCTTTGGCCAGACTACTTTAACGGCTGATGACATTACAGTGTCCGTTGAAGTGAAAAGCTTGAATTCGAAATTTCTTGATTTGAACGTCAAGCTGCCCCGAATCTATTCTGAAAAGGAAATAGAGGTGCGTAATTGGATTACAGAGAAGATGGAGCGCGGCAAAATTTCCGTCAGCGTGGAGGTGAGCAGAGCAGGAAGAGAGGAAATCCGGCAGCAATACAATGAGGAGCTTTTTGTTGCGTATTACGCGCAACTTAAGAAGCTGGCAGATCGTGTGATGGCCCCTTATGATAATCTATTTGCGATGGCGTTAAACTCTCCTAATGTAATTGAGGCTGGAGCCAAAGAGGATATGAATCCGGCCGAGTGGGAATTGATCAGTAAATGTGTGAGTGAGGCTATCGACAAATGCAACCAGTTTAGAATGACCGAAGGGGAAGCTTTGCAGTCTAAGCTAATCTCTTATTGCGAATCTATTGAATCGGGGCTGGCTATGGCTGAGTCACTTGATCCAAAAAGGGTGGAGAAGGTAAGAAGTAGGATAAAGGGAAGAGTGGAGGAATTTTTTGGTGAGGAAGGGTTTGATGCCAACAGGCTGGAACAAGAGATCATTTTTTATATAGAGAAGTTGGATATACATGAAGAGCGGGTGAGACTCAAGACGCACCTTAACTATTTTCAACAGGTACTTCAGAGTAATAGCAGCAACGGAAAGAAGTTAGGATTTATATCTCAGGAAATTGGCCGGGAGATAAATACGATTGGAAGTAAGGCCAACGATGCTGAAATTCAAAAGCATGTGGTGATGATGAAAGAGGAGCTAGAAAAGATTAAAGAACAACTGAGTAATGTGCTCTAAATTACTTCAACGTTCTCGGTAATTATCTTACTGAGTTCTAGCAGTTCACCCTTCTTGTACAATTCTTCAGCTTCATCTACCGTGAATGAATTGTCAACAGGTTTGTAGTTCACGTAGTCCTGGAACCGGATGCCGTTGACAACTCTCGGGTTGTAGGCAGTGCGAAAGCGAAAACTTGTTTCATCAAGTTCTGCAAAGGAATAGGCCAGGTAGTCCACGGCAAAAGTTTCTTGATTGATCCAGTATAGATATACATCTTCATGATCTTCGCCCCCTCCATCAGCGCTAAACGTGACCTGTACTTTGTAGTAGTTTTGATCATCTATGGTAGTTTCCCCTAAGTACTTCTTGTTGACCGCTGCATCATTGAGGCCGTAGGGAAGCAGTGCAAAATAATTTACGGAGTTAGTTGAGGAAGTGTATTTGGTGGCCATAGTGTCGTGCACTACTACAACTTGACCGTTGATTTCTCGCTTGAAGCCATCGTTGGTGACCATATCATGAATGGTGCCCAGTGAATCTTCGAAGACCCGCTCATAAGAAAAAGCGCCTCCGTTGCGCCTGGCGATGTAGTGAATATCACGAAAATCAAATTCAATAGTAGAATTCAAATACTTATCGCCCCCGGCCGTCTCAATTGCCTTGCCAATAATCTCTTGAGGGTCTGTAAGCTTTCCTTTACAGCCGATCGCAAAAACACTTAGTAGAAGGATTGGTAGAAGTAAGGGTTTTTTCATAAGTAATGCTCTTTGGTCCTTTAACTGCATCGCTACTTCATTAGTTTGTCTAGTGCGTGACAAACCGCTAGATCAACTTAGATAGTGTAGAGATGTATCGCTCGGGAAGTTCGCCAGAAGTAGCTTTTTCATAGTCGGAGTAGCTACAGGGCACGATGCTGGCGCGATTGTAGCGATCATCAACTCTTTGATGGTTTACCTCCATCCACCACTTTTCGGTGAACTTACTTTTGTAAAAAGTCAGAATCTCAGGATCTACAGGCATGGAGACCGTGTACTTAAGAAAATCATTACTCTTAAAGTCCTGCTCATTTTTTCTGTGGTAGTAGCCCTCAACAAAGTACCACACCATCGTTGCGATCACAGATGCGGTTTTCTTATGTGCATCATCCTGTTCTGGATTGTATTCGTAGAAGCCTATTGAGCTTAACTTCTCGTTGGTGCCGGCATACCAACAAATCTGGCACGCTTCTTCACCTGTCAGGCCGAAAGGCTGAGCGTTGGAATTGCCGGGAGCATCAGCAGATTTGATGGAGGTGATGTCAAATGATACCATATCCGCATTGCGAATGGCCGGTTCCATTTCAGAAAGATTGCTTCGCAATTGTCCCACTCGATAGGCTTCAAAATATAGCTTCTCAAGAATAGCTACGGCAAGCGGATCGATAAGGTAGGACTGATGTGCTAAATGCGTATAGCCAAAAAGATAGTTTGGCTCGTGAAGTAGTATTTTATTGATGTGTTTTGTTGAATTATGACTTTCCTTGCGATCATCTAAATCCAGAAAGGCGTCCACGTTAAGCAAGTTAACGAGTTTGTCCATCTCCTCATATCCTCGGTATTGTCCGTAGTCCAGATCATGCGTACCGCCTAGAATGATTGGTAGTGTGTTACTCTCTAAGAGAATGCGACAAACTTCACTGACCCTCACATAGGTTTCGTCAAGATCAATTCCAGGGTTCAGATTACCCAGGTCGACAATATTATTTTTTCCAATCCCCTTCTTCAGTTTGTAGAGTTTCTTGCGAATCTCATCGGGAGCACTTTTACATCCTTGGTTATTGTAGGTTCCTCTTTCTTCGTTTATTCCAAATATGGCGATCTGCGCATTCTTGTAGTCTGGCATTTTATCACCAAACACCCTGATGCTTTTGAAGAAAGAACTTGAATCTTCTATGCCCTCGTAAATGGATTCGTCAAGCGGTGAGAAAAGAATAGTTAAATCCATTATTAAGATGTTTAAACAAAACTATCCCATAAAAGAAGAATCAGCAACTTGAAATGTGATTTTTCAAGCCATTGAGTGTAAGTGGCACAGGCTAAAAAATACGTAAGCTTTCACTTATGCGAGGCCTCTTCTATCCTCCAAAGTCGTCAAAACGGATATTCTCTTTCGGAATACCAAGATCATCTAACAACTTCAGCACCGCGGCATTCATAAGTGGAGGCCCGCAAAGGTAGAACTCCACATCTTCGGGGGAGTCATGATTCTTGAGGTAGTTATCGTACATGCAGGAGTGAATAAATCCAACATACCCGTCTCCTTCTTTATCATCAAGCGATTTCTTTACCTTCCAATTGTCTTCAGGAAGAGGCTCTGACAATCCGATATGGAATTGGAAATTTGGAAACTCATCTTCTATTTTTCTGAAGTGATCCGTATAGAAGAGTTCTTTCTTAGATCTGCCTCCATACCAGTAGGAAACTTTTCTTTTTGTCTTTTCGGTGTGGAACAAGTGAAAGATTTGAGCACGCAGCGGGGCCATTCCTGCACCACCTCCGATATAAATCATTTCACGCTCAGTATTGTTAATGTGGAATTCTCCATAAGGACCAGAAATCGTCACCTTATCACCCGGTTTTCTTGAAAAGATGTAAGAAGAGCATATGCCCGGATTTACGTCCATCCAACCGTTTTTCGCCCTATCGAATGGCGGAGTGGCAACGCGTATGTTTAGCATCACGATGTTACCTTCCGCAGGGTGGTTGGCCATGGAATAAGCCCTGAAGATCGGCTCGTCATTTTTCATTTTGAGATCCCACAACTTGAACTTGTCCCAATCGCTTTGAAAAACGTCCTGCTTGTGACCTAATTCAGGATGGGGTGTTATGTCGATGGTCTTGAAATCAACGGCTACAGGTGGCACATCTATCTGAATGTACCCACCCGCTTCAAACTTCAAGGTTTCCCCTGGAGGTAGCTTCACTACAAACTCTTTAATAAAAGTTGATACGTTGTAATTCGACACGACTTCGCATTCCCACTTTTTGATTCCAAATATTTCTTCTGGTATTCTTATGTCGAGATCCTGCTTTACCTTCACCTGACACCCAAGCCGTACCTGCTCTTTGCGTTCCTGGCGACTGAGATGACCTACTTCTGTAGGTAGCACATCCCCGCCTCCCGATAGTACCTGACATTTGCACATCGCACAAGTACCACCACCACCGCACGCTGATGGAAGAAAGATTTTCTCATTACCTAATGTAGTTAGGAGTGTACTTCCTGCAGCAACTGTGATCGTCTTTTCGCCATTTATCACAATTTTTACCGGCCCAGATTGAACCAGCTGCTTTTGCGCCAACAAGAGCACAAAAACCAGGATAAGTATAACGATGGTAAATGCAGTAATGGATGTGAGAATCAACATGTTCCGAAAGCGTTTAAATGCACTACAAATATATTGAGAGTACCCTAAAAAAGGACTTTTGCCTCATAAATTTTGAGGATTGGTGATTGTTCTTCATTCACTCTTTCAACACGCTAAATAAGACATTGTTTAGGGGTCAAGATTTCCTCAATAGGCTTCAGTGCTTCGCCTTCTTCAAGTATTACTGACAATCCAGGCATTGCACTCCACTCGGCAAGTGATTGGAGTCTTATCCAACCAATCATCGTATGGAGGTCCTTGGTTCTGTGCCCTCCGCAGAACTGCTCGAAATCATTACTATTTAAGGGCAAGTCATTGGCCGAGCTCACGCGAACATTTACCAGTGCATCTTCGCATAAAGTTGCGGTGTTCTTTTGTTTAATCTTTTCGTACTTATAATGAAACCCCGATTGTAGCTGGATTATGTCTGCCCATACAGCAAAACCTGTAGGTAAACTTCCAGCTCCCTTGCCGATTAGCGCCTGGGTGCCCGCAAAATGACTTTCAATTTCTATGGCGTTATTTTCCCAGCTTACTCCGCCAAGAAGGCTACTTGCTTTCACCAGCTTAGGGGCGACAACTGCTGTGATTTCACCATCAAACTTTGTGGCCTGTGCAATTAATTTGATTGCCAAATTATGCGCTTTTGCATTCCGAATATCCTGGTTACTTATCTTATCTATACCTATGTTAAGGATTTGTGAAGGATTGATAATTGTGCCGAAGGCATGAGCAATGGCAATTACCAATTTGTACTTCGGGTCAAGGCCGCTCGCATCCAGCGTAGGATCAGCTTCGGCAAACCCAAGTTGCTGAGCGTGTTCCAATGCTTTCTTAAAACCACTTCCGTTTTGGAACATGTCTGTAAGAATATAGTTTGTAGATCCGTTAAAAATTCCTGAGATCCCGTGTATTTGATCGCTAGAGAAATAACCCTCCAGGTTCCTTACTATAGGAATGCTACCGCACACAGCTCCTTCGTAAAGTACCGGAAGGCCATAGATCTTTTGCAATTCGAAAATTTCTGCAAGGTGTTCAGCTATCATTTTCTTGTTGGCAGTGATAAATGCTTTGCCGTTTTTCAGTGATTGCTTAAGTAATTCGAATGCTTGATCTGAATTATTTATAACCTCTACAATGACATTGATTTCAGGGTCGTTCAGCACATCGTTCGTATTCGTACTTAGCAGTGGCGGGTCAATACTTCTTTCTTTCCAGTCATTCTTGACTACCACTTTTGATATTTCAATATGTGGGTTGTCATCCTCTTTCCAAATTTGGTAGAGACCTTGTCCAACACACCCAAACCCAATCAGTCCTATATTGATTTTCCTAAACATTTACTTGTGTTTTTGTTTTTTGTCCAACAAAGTCTTTGATGACTACACTTAATTTATTTGCCTCCTTCAAGAAGGCATCATGTCCAAATCGCGAACTCAATACACGCAGCTTCGCATGGTCGATACTTTCGTGCAAATACGCTTGTTCAGACAAGGGAAACAGCAAATCAGTATCTATTCCGATAATAAGAACTTTTGCTTCGATGATTTTCAAAGCCTCTCCTGCACTTGACTTTCCTCTGCCAACGTCATGGCTATCCATCATTCTAGTGAGCATGTAGTAGCTATATGCGTTAAATCGTTCGGCCAATTTATTTCCATGATATTGTTGATACGATGCAGCGCTGTAACCTTGAAGCCTTTCATCGTTATCATTTTGAAGAGCGTATGCATCATAAGTGCGAAACGAGCTCATGCTTATTGCGCGTGCCACCCGTAGTCCATTTAGTCCTGCACTTTCATTTTGTAGCCCCCATGTTGAATCATTCTCTAAAGCCATGCGCTGCGATTCGTTAATCGCTCTACCCCATGATGAATGAAATGCATTGCAGGCAATTGGGATTACGTTGCGAAAAACAGTAGGTTGATAGATTGCCCATTCGAGTGCTTGCTGTCCGCCAAGTGACCCACCAATGAGTGTGTTAATTTGCTTTAGATTCAGGTGAATCCTCAGCAGGTCAAAGGCGCGCACCACATCTTTGTTTGTGATCATGGGAAAAGTGCTGTGATACGGTTGATTGGTCACGGGGTTTACGGATAAGGGTCCTGTTGATCCAGCGCAACCTCCCAGCACGTTGGCGCAAATGATGAAGTACTCATTTGGGTCAAATGCGCCAGCTCCTACGAAGAGATCTGACCACCAATCCGTGAATTGGGAGTCTCCTGTAAGTGCATGACAAACCCACACTGCGTTTGACTTTTCAGCATTTAAATTTCCCAATGTGGTGTACTTCAATTGAAAGGCAGGCAGTTGCCCACCTGCTTCCAATTGAAAGTGTTCGTCATGAATGTACAAGTAGTCTTTCGCTTTCATTAGACTTATGCAGGCACCTGCTCTGACTTATACACTTGCTCAAACGCCTGCTCCAAATCACCTTTGATGTCATCAAGGTGTTCGATACCTACCGACAGCCTAAGTAAGTTGGGCAGTACGCCAGATGCTAATTGTTCTTCAGAAGACAATTGCTGATGTGTAGTTGCGGAAGGCTGGATGATGAGCGTTTTGGCATCCCCCACATTTGCTAAATGACTCACTAATTTTAGGCTATCTACAAACTGGCTTACCCTTTCTTTGGAGCCCTTCAATGTAAATGATAGTACCGCGCCAAATCCATTTCGCAAATACTTCTTGGCAAGGGTATGGTAGGTGCTACTTTCCAGACCTGGATAATTCACACTTTCTACAAATGGATTTTGCTCTAACCATTTAGCCAGGGCAAGCGCATTATCAACAGATCGCTGTACGCGAAGAGAAAGTGTCTCCAGTCCTTGAATGAAGAGGAATGAATTGAATGGACTAAGCGCAGGGCCAAAGTCGCGGAGGCCTTCCACTCTCGCTCTGATCGCAAAGGCGATATTCGGGAGACCTAGTGGATTATTTTCACCAAAAGTTTCCCAGAACTTAAGCCCATGATATCCTTCTGATGGCTCAATGAACTGTTTGAACTTTCCATTTCCCCAATTGTAATTTCCACCATCTATGATCACCCCACCAATGGAGGTACCATGTCCACCGATCCACTTTGTAGCCGAGGCTACAACCACATTTGCGCCATGGTCTATTGGTCTGAAAAGATAGCCCCCCGCTCCAAACGTATTGTCTACAACAAGAGGCAGGTCATACTTCTTAGCCAGCGCAGCTAAAGCATCAAAGTCTGGGATGTTGAAACCAGGATTGCCAATTGTTTCAAGGTAGATTGCTCTCGTGTTTTCATCGATTAGTTTTTCAAACGATTTGGGCTTGTCTCCCTCGGCAAATCGGGCTTCGATGCCCAATCGCTTGAAGGCAACTTTGAATTGGTTGTACGATCCGCCATACAAAAATGAAGTGGAGACAAAATTGTCGCCTGCTTCCAGTATGTTGTTAAGCGCAATAAATTGTGCAGCTTGACCGGAGCTCACTGCAAGTGCGGCCACTCCGCCTTCAAGTGCAGCAATGCGTTTTTCAAAAACATCAGTGGTAGGATTCATTATCCTAGTGTAGATATTTCCAAATTCCTTGAGTGCGAATAGGTTTGCGCCATGCTCGGAGTTCTTGAAAGTGTACGAACTGGTTTGATACAGAGGCACAGCTCTTGATCTTGTTGTTGAATCAACTTCTTGACCAGCGTGAAGTTGTAGTGTTTCGAAACGATAGTTTGACATTGTGTTAAATTGTTTATGGTTAAAAAAGAGAATATAATAAGGGGGAACACAGCAATGACCGGACTTGTCAGAGCCTAATTTGTTACTGCGGTGCTCGGTATTTACTTACCGACTAGCAGCAACAGCACGTACAGGTACCACACATTTGTGTTGACATGTACATTGTTGAAGAAATAATGGATTGGAACGGCCGAACGCGCGAATTCAATAATCTTGAGAGATTACTGGATGAAGTTGAATTGTAGTTTTTCATTTTCAAATCGTTTTATATTCTCCCGACACTTGTCGGGATCAGGAATTAGCACCTTTATCATCTTGATGAGGTTGCTAGTGCGTCATAGAGCCTGTCTCTCGGCACTTCTTTATAAATCGATTAAGCGATTGGCTTGCTCGACTTGATGGCACAAACGTATACTAGATTGGTAGAGTTTCCAAAAGAAATATTGAAATTTTTTAATTCGCCAAAGCGAGACTAGGGAAAACACACCTTCATCCTGAATCCGACTCGGGCTCAGAACTGCTTGATAATCATGGTGATTTGACCTAAATGATAGAGATCGTGGTGGATGATTCCCTGCAATACTTTTCGAAAAGAATCTTTTCTGGTGGGTACGGTTTGATCGAGTCTTGAGGGATCAAATTGACTAATTGCTTCAAGCAGAACGTTCTGACTTCTCTCCAATTCTGAAATTGCTTTTTGCCAATTTGACTCCAATGGAAAATTGTTTTCGTCACTAATATCGAAGTCATTGTTGCCGTTGAGCCGTTCAGTGACAAATTTTCTCCAGGCAACCATGTGCATGACTAGCTCAATGACGGAGTGCCCATTTCCTATCCTTGCGTCTTTTTTGGAAACATCAATTTTTGAAACCACTGACATGATATTGGGACCATGCCATGCGTCACCATTGTAGATGTCAATCAGGTTTTGGCTGATTTCCTCAGTGCTGCGCATGCATCAGGTTAGCATACCCCCATCTACTTGTATCACCTGACCGGATACGTAGGAAGACAATTCGGAACCTAAAAAAACACAAGCGTTAGCCACATCGTCAGGTTGACCACCGCGCTTTAGTGGAATAGCATCGCGCCATCCTTGCACCGTTTTTTCGTCCAACTTTCCAGTCATCTCTGTTTCAATAAAACCCGGGGCAATTGCATTAGATCTGATGCCTCTTGAACCCAGTTCCAAGGCAATCGATTTTGTAAAACCAATGATCCCTGCTTTTGAGGCGGCATAGTTTGCCTGACCCGCGTTGCCCTTAATTCCCACTACGGAAGTCATGTTGATGATTGATCCACCCTTCTGCTTCATCATGGGTCTGGCTGCAGCTTTTACGGTGTTAAAACAAGACTTCAAATTGACGTCCATGATCTTATCCCACATTTCTTCCGTCATTCGAAGCAGCAAGTTATCCATGGTGATGCCTGCGTTGTTGATTAAAATATCGAGCGTACCAAAATCAGTTACCACGTCATTAATGAGTTTGTCGGCTTGCGCGAAATCAGACGCATCAGAACGATATCCTTTCGCTTTAACGCCTTTCGCCTGCAACTCTGCTTCCAGGGCTTGCCCTTGCTCCACACTGGAGAGGTAGGTGAATGCAACATTGGCACCATGCACTGCATAAGCCATTGCGATTGCCCTGCCGATCCCTTTTGATGCCCCGGTAATGAGGGCATTTTTTCCTTCTAATAGTTTCATAATAATTGGTTCAGGTACAAATATGGGGTATCTCAAAAATAGAGATTTATAGTTAAATATGAGTTAATTACCTTGAATTGAAAGATTGCGGTACCTATTACGCAATTGGCTTTTCAATTGGCTGGTGAGACTTTATCTTTGGCAACGAATTTTAAATCCATCTTTTTATGTCAAAATATGATCTAATCGTAATCGGTAGTGGACCAGGAGGATATGTGGCCGCAATCAGGGCTTCGCAGCTGGGAATGAAAGTGGGAGTGGTAGAAAAAGCAGAGCTAGGTGGTGTGTGTTTGAATTGGGGTTGTATTCCTACCAAGGCATTACTTAAGAGCGCCAATGTATTTGAGTACATGCAGCATGCCGAAGATTACGGAATTAGTATCAAGGGTGCAGACGCAGATCTCCCCGCGATGGTAAAGAGGAGTAGGGGAGTTGCGGATAGCAATAGCAAGGGAATTCAATTCTTGTTCAAGAAGAATAAGATCGATCATATCGCAGGATTTGCCAAACTCAAGAAAGGTGGAAAGGTGGAAGTGACTGATGACAAGGGCAAGAAAGTTGACTATGAGTCAAAGCATGTGATAGTTGCAACAGGAGGGAGATCACGAGAGCTCCCAAGTTTGCCCATCGATGGCAAAAAAATTATTGGTTACCGTGAGGCGATGGTGCTGGACAAGAAGCCAAAGAAAATGTTGATCGTAGGTTCCGGTGCAATTGGTGTTGAGTTTGCCTATTTCTATAATGCGATAGGCACAGAGGTAACTATTGTAGAGTTCTTGCCACGAATTGTTCCTGTGGAGGACGAGGAGGTTTCAAAGACCCTCGAGAGGTCGTTCAAGAAATCAGGGATGACTATCCACACGAATGCAGAAGTAACGAAGGTAGACACCAAAGGTAAAGGCTGCGTAGCTACAGTGAAGACAAAAACGGGTGAGATAAAAATCGAAGCTGATGTCGTGCTGTCTGCTGTGGGTGTTTCCACAAATCTTGAAGGCATTGGATTGGAGGAAGCGGGAGTGAAGACTGACAAAGGGAAAGTGGTGGTGGATGATTTCTACAAGACCAATGTGAATGGAATTTACGCGATAGGTGATATTGTGAAGGGACCAGCTTTGGCCCATGTGGCCTCTGCGGAAGGAATCATTTGTGTGGAGAAAATTGCGGGCAAGAACCCATCGCCTTTAGATTACAACAATATTCCTGGCTGTACCTATTGTAGCCCAGAGGTGGCATCAGTTGGTTACACAGAGGAGGCTGCCAAGAAAGCAGGTTATGAGATCAAGGTGGGCAAATTTCCTTTCAGCGCATCAGGAAAAGCTAAAGCGGCTGGTGCCACGGAGGGATTTGTGAAGCTGATTTTTGATGCGAAGTATGGAGAATTATTGGGTGGCCATTTTATTGGTGCAAACGTGACGGAGATGATCGCGGAGATTGTGGCCATTAGAAAACTTGAGACCACAGGCCATGAAATCATTAAGACGGTGCATCCACATCCTACTATGAGCGAGGCGATAATGGAGGCTGCAGCAGCAGCTTACGATGAGATCATTCACATGTGATCTATCCAAGCCCTGAGAAGTAGAAAATTCGCCCGCTAGGGCGTTTTTTTTGTCGTTAGATATCAACGGCCTTTTTGAGCTTACTTTCTCGGAATGATTTGTATTCACTTTTATAGGAAATCATAGGATTCATTAGGTCGATTTAATCCATAAAGAGGCGATTTATCCCTGTTTTTTGTGCATTTGTAGCAATTTAGATTCTTTTTCAACTTTTTCTTCGTATATATGGGGCTAAGATCAACGTAATCATATAGTTATGAAATCAATTGGGACCAAAGTACACGCGCAAAAGGCTCGATCACTTTCGATCCTACTGGGCGTCTGCGTTGTATTTTATTTTGTAATAAGGATCATAATTGAGATTCTGTAATGGTGGCACAGCATCGTAAACGCATCTCCGTCAAAAGTTACTACAAGAGAGCTAAGATGTTTGGGTACCTGATGGTAGCTGTCGCAGTTGGCTACTTGGTATATGCGTTAGTCACCACTTTCTTCCTCTAAGCTTCTTCTTCATACCCGATCCTCCTTGTCGTTGTCGCACGCCTATATATTCTATAGTTTTGTGCGTTTATGCCTTACACCATTTTTAGAATTGTCGCGATTGGTTTTGTGCTTCAACTGCTAACGCTGACCAATTATGCACAATCCGGCAATTCGAGCCTACTTGATTTTGAGAAGGGCAAGCGTATTCTTCGAGATGGAGCATATCCCGAAGCTTTGGAAATATTTAATAGACTGGTGTCTACAGGGTTTGATGATTCCACTTTGTTCAAGTTCAGAGGCATTTCCCGGTATCATCTACAAGACTATACTGGAGCCATTGAGGATCTGGATCGACTAAGATCGGAGTCAGCTACTGAGCCGGAAGTTTTAGGATTATTGGGTATTTGCAAGTATAAAATTCACGAATGGCAAGCTGCAAAATACTTTTTAGAGCAAGCGCTAACTACAGGATATCGGAACAGTAAAGCAAGCCTCTACCTGGGGTACTTATATCTCGAAGCACATCAATATGAGGAGGCACTCTCTGAATTAAATTCTGCTGCAGAGGCCGGAGAGAAGGAATCAAAACTTTACGAATCCCGTGGTATCGCAGCATTTTATGTAGGTCAAATTGATCTTGCTATTT
This sequence comes from Cyclobacteriaceae bacterium, assembly GCA_040216915.1. Classification (GTDB taxonomy): domain Bacteria; phylum Bacteroidota; class Bacteroidia; order Cytophagales; family Cyclobacteriaceae; genus ELB16-189. The sequence continues at coordinate 200,305 of JAVJOD010000005.1, read as the reverse complement.
CTGATTTGGAGAAGACGTATCAAGAAAGAAAAACCTTACGAATCTGTGAGGTGCTTGGACTGAGCTATGCCTCAAAGAAACAATATCAAGAATCGCTGCACTATCTTCTTGAAGCGGACTCAATGAAAAGCAAGTACGGAAGAGTTTATTTTGAAATGGGAAATAGACTTTTAGAACTGCAGTCCTTTGACAAGGCACTCGAATCATACACCACGGCCATCACCCTTAACTACAGTGAATTGAATGTTTATGAAAGTCGTGGAAATGTTTACTTAAAGCTTGGGAAGTTCGACCTGGCAAACGAAGATTTTCAGGAGGTCATCAATCGTAAACCAGATAATGCCAGAGGATACCTCCTTCGTGCAAATGCCTATTTTTATAAGAATGACTGGGCCAGAGTGATAACGGATTTGTCTCTGGCAAAAGCTTTGGCTGGCCAACTAGATGCGAATGCAATGGGCAAGTTGATTGTGTCAAAAGTGAATCTGCAAAATCCCGAGGGTGCACTGGAAGACATTAACTCCGCCAGGCAGCTGGGATTTACTCGATACGAAATTGAGGGGAAAATGCATTCATTTAGTTCGCTTGAAGGAGTTTGCCTGGTCTCGCTGAAAAGGTACGATGATGCCATAATGGTATTTAATCAGGCAGAAAAGTCAGAAGGCAAAATGTTGGATCTGCATCTGGAGAGGGCCAGGGCTTTCGTTGGACTGGGGCGATATGAAGAAGCGGTTGCAGACCTGGAAAAAGCTCAAAAGCTGGATCCTACCAATGCACACGTATTCTATAATAGTGCTGTAATAAAGGAGCAAATCGAAAATTATGGAGCGGCTGTATTGGACTATAACAAAGCCATACAGCTGGCGCCCAATGATGCAGCGGCTTACTACGGCAGGGCTTACAGTAAGTCGATGAAGGGCGAGGCAGGTGGTGCAATTGCAGACTTAGATAAGGCGATATCCCTTAATGGCACTGATGCTTCCTTCTACAAGTTGCGAGCGAATCTGTATTACCAGATGAAAAACAAAGACAAGGCATGCTTTGATTGGCGCAAGGCGGTTGAATTTGGTGATGAAAAGGCACGATTCTCTATTGAGAAATACTGTAATAATAAATGAGTTTCGTGCAGATTATAAATACTTAGCGTCAGCGGAGAATATTTTGGCTAGCGGGTCGTTAGCTAGCCTAGATGAAAGTATTGAGGTATCTGTTGGTCTTGCAAATGTTGGTTGGTGTGGTAGTGGCTCGAGCGCAAACCAGAGTTGATCCTCTCCCAAATTCCCTTAGTCCTAATTACGCTAAATCATTTTACTCACCGCGTCAGGTCAAATCTGTTAAGCGCAAAAAGCCCAATGTGAAGCACACGGCTAAATTCGAGTTTTACAAACGAGTGGAACGAGCCGCTAAAGACAGACAGCGTGCTTTAAAAAGGCTTTCAAAGCCACAATTTGCCAACCCGGAATATTTTGGCCACAAGCGTAAGCCCAAAAGGCGCGCTTCACATAAGATGCGGTTTTGCAAAGAGTGTCATATCAGGCACTGAGCTCATCACTACTATGATTTGTGCGTGAATTGGTGATGCTCAGCGGAGATACTTATCTTTGTAAATGATGAGGCTGATCTTCGCACTTTTACTTTACGCACTGCTGACCACCACTGTGGCGCAAGCGCAAAAAAAGAAGTCCAAAGAAAAGAGTGGCAACTCTGTAAACCCAGATTATCCTGCCAGGGATTATGAGGCGAGGGCTTCTAAGAAGAAAAAATCAGGTGTCAGTTACGAGGCGCGTAGCGAGTTTGTGGATCGGATGGAAGAAAATTGGAAGCAAAGAGAGAAAGCGGAAAAGAACGTTAGTGGAAAGCGAAAGCCGGACAAATCGCAACCCCCTTATTTTGGCCACAAGCGACCACCCAAGATTCGACCTATAGGCAAACAAAAAGTATGCAAAGTTTGTCACATCAAACACTGAGTAATGTCTCTTTATGGATGATATTGCAAAGTACATTGAGCACACGAATCTCAACCCTTTAATTACAGTCAGTGATGTAGATCGGCTGGCGCATGAAGCGATTGAAATCAATTGTTTTGGTTTGTGCGTTCCTCCTTTTTGGGTAAAGCGTGCCAGAAGAGAGATAGGGAATAGTAAGCTGACGTTGGTTACTGTGGTAGGGTTTCCGCTGGGATATCAGATGACCGAAACAAAGTTGGACGAGATCCAGAGGGCAATCGACAATGGCGTTGATGAAATTGATGTGGTGTGGAATCTAAGCGCCTTTAAGTCTGGATTTCCCTGGACCAAAATTGAGCTAGCCAAGTGCGCCAAGCTTGCACATGCCTCTGGCAAAATGCTGAAGGTAATTATTGAAACATCATATCTCAATGATTCCGAAATAGTGGAGGGATGTAAGATTTGTGCGGACAGCGGAGCGGATTTTGTGAAGACGTCAACCGGCTTTGCCAGTGGAGGAGCGTCTGCCGACCATGTTGCATTGATGCGCAATGCGCTGCCATCATCCGTGGGAATCAAAGCTTCAGGCGGAATTAATAAAAAGGCGATAGCAATGGCGATGCTAGAAGCAGGTGCCGATCGAATAGGAACGAGTGCAGGGGTTGAGATTTGTAAAAAGCTGTAAAATGAAACATGTGAAGATAAGAGTAAGTGGCAAGGTGCAGGGAGTTTTCTTTAGGCTGTCTACAAAAAAGAAAGCAAGTAAGCTGGGGGTGAATGGTATTGTGCGAAACGAAAGTGACGGAAGTGTTTATATTGAAGCCGAAGGGCCGGAGGCTGCACTGCTTAAATTCATAGAATGGTGTAAGAGTGGTCCTCCTTTATCCCGAGTGGAGCAAACGATAGTGGAGGATGGGGAGTTGCAAGGTTTTAAGAATTTTGAAATTCAATAGAGTAGAAGTGAAATATTATGTAGCGATCCTAACCTTAATTGTTTTTGCCTGTGAACAAAAGGTTAAAGTGGAGGAACCAAAGAAGAGAGTTTACCCATCTGCTTTGAAGAATGGGAAGATATTTGAAATTGAAAGTCGGAAATATTTATATGGAGGTGAAGACTCCACATGGCACTTCGATGTGAGCAACAGTCCTCTAATTGATAGCCAATATCATTATGGAATTGGTAGAGAGAAATTTCATGCACTGGTCGACCCTCAGTTTATCACCGATCAGGAGGCCGATGAAGTTTATGCAGACTCTGCAAGATTTCTTCTCTTCACCTTAGGCGATGATGCACGGGCATATGGTATTGATCTACTCACGCACCACGAGGTGGTAAATGATGTTGTTAACGGTGAGCCTGTTGCTGCGGCCTATTGTATTTTGGCTGACCTTGGTGCCATGTACAGTCGAAAGCTTGGAGACACCGTATTGACCTTTGCCTTAAGCGGCTATACGTATTATGACCCCCAAGTGTGGGATGGTATGGACGGCTTTGTATGGTGGGACCGCGAAACGGAAAGCACATGGTGGCCGCTTATCAGCAAGGGAGTGTCTGGTCCATTAAAGGATATGCCGCTCAAGGTTTATGACGAAAGTAATTGGTCTCAGACTACATGGGGAGAAATTAAAGGGAGGTACGAAGATCTCAAAGTTTTGAAGCCAGATCAGAAAATGGAGGTTCCGGAGGACTGGCCAAAGTTGGATCAAGAGGGGATTGAAAGAATTCGGGTTCAAGAAAGTGGGAACTCCATGCTTCCACCGCGATGGGGCGAAAACGCTTTGCCACAGTAGATTTTAATTCAGATAGGGGGAAGATACTTCACGATTGTCTTTAATTGAATCAATCAATTAAAGACAATGAACAAGTGTATCATAACTCTACCTGCGCTCGCAATTTTATTTTTCTTCTCGTTTTCAGGACGTGCGCAAGAGGATAGTGGTAATGAATTACAAACTATTTTCAAGAAGAATCCGGTTCGATCTTCCGGAGGCTACGGAGCAATTTCGAATAAGTTCACAACGATTAATGGCCATTACGCCAACCTGGTTGAGATTTATGGAGGGTGGTACGTCAACCATAAGTTTCTTTTAGGACTTAGTGCAAGTGCACTTACTAACGACATCCCGGTGCCTGCATCATTTAGTGCGATACCTGGGGATCGGTTAAGCTACATGTATGGTGATTTTGGTTTACGCACTGAGTATGCCATCGCTTCGAATAAGGCCTTTCATCTCGTGTTTACGCTCAATACTGGAGCGGGATTTACTGTGCAGTACGACAGGTACTTCCATGACGAAAGGTCCGTGGGAGTCCAATATTTCCCAATGGATGAGAATTGGTTCTTTGTCGCTGAACCAGGCATCCAACTTGAAATGAATATATTTCGATGGATGCGCTTTAGCCCCGGTTATTCATACCGCATGGCATACGGTAGTGATGCTTTGCAGCTTAAGAATTCCGACATCAGCGGGCATTCCCTAAACCTGACTATGAAATTTGGAAAATTTTAAATTGGGAAAGTGGGAGAATTCGTTCTCCTACTGCTCCAGGTACTTCATCAGTTGAGTGTTGTCGGCATGCTCGTAGAAGGCATCAAATTCCATGTAATAGCTTTCAGGGTCAAACCCCACAAAAGCGCGGTATTTATTTTCCGGGCCAATGCCAATTTCCTCTGATCGCAAGGGAAAAACTTTGTTTTGTTTTACATAGTTGAACCAGCCATCCAGGTCCTCCATAATGAAGGAGATGTTGACGGCTTTCTTTTCAGTGAAGTTGTGCATTCCCCTTCGCTCATCCACAAGTCCGATATATCCGGTTGCTGAAGATTGATAGACTTTCGCCCAGCCCTGGTCAACTACCAATGGTAGTCCCATTACCTCCTGGTAGAACCTTTCCATCGCCTGCATGTCTTTGTAGTATAACCAGGTTATCGTAGAATTAAAACCTAGTCCTTCAGGTACATTGGAATTTGGAGTTGCTTTAACTACTTCGGCTTTAGCCAATTTTGGAATGAACAACTCATTTTCGGGGTGTTGCTTAAAGGTTTCGAATTCAAGAAGGTATCCTTCTGGATCAATGGCAACAAATCCATCATGTGCACTTCCCTCTTTTGACTTATACTCATACTTGATTTTAACACCACTTGTTTTAAGATAGTTGTACCAATCTTCTAGTTGATTGGTAAGAAGGGCTACTGCGACAGTTTTTGGTTCCTGTGCCGTGTGCATCCCTTTCGTTGCGTCAACCAAGATCAAATAGGAATCTTTTGTCATTCTGAGGATTTTAGCCATCGTGTAATCAGAAAGTAGTTCGAAGCCAAGTGTCCGGGTATAGAACTTTGTAGCTGCGTCCAGGTCCTTGTAGTACAGAAATAAATTGGTGGCCTTTACTCCAAAATTTTTCATTGTTCTGAAGGTTGTATTCTCGCTCAAGAGCTGGTTTATTTTGAATGGAGAGTAGCTAAGCATTCTGCCAAATCGTCTGGCAATTTGCTCTCGCTCATGTCCTTCATACTTGCCCGCTTTCACAAGCTTGTCCTTATCAGCTTTCAACTGCAAGTACTGGTCTTTTGTGGTGCCTTGATAAATCAGAAGCACTTCTTTGTCTTTTGCAATGTCAGCAGGGAAGAGGTCTGTGACAATGAGGTCTGTTTCGCGATAGAGCAGTACATTATTTTTTGCAGCTACTTTTTCCGCTACCGGAAGAAAAGCATCCATCTCCTGCGAGGAGAGTGTTGCGCTGAGTGCTAACTGCTTAACTCCTGCGTTGACCATTTCTCCAAATGCACCAATACCTCCAAGTTTATAAGATTGTTCATCCATTTCAGGGGTAGTTGACGAGCAGCCAAGGAAGACTGCAAAACAAAGGACTACAATTATTTTATATAGCATAGCTGTTATTTAAGCACGTTGATTATGTGCGTGTATTTGATTGTGAAACTGCGACTGTTAATATCGCCCTCTCTCCACACTTCATTGTATACTACAAATAAGCCGGTGTTTGCCTGCTCTAGTAAGTTGAACCGTATGTTTGCTGACCAAAGATCAATTGCGCTATTGTACTGAATAAAGCTTTGTAGGTTGATGCGAGGCGCAAAGGCATATGAAATTCTTGCTCCAATTAGGTCGGTCGCGAAAACATCCTCTGCCAGATGAATGTCGTTGTGATTGAAAGTCACTTCAGTATTAAATCGATCGCCAGCGCGCATCCCAACTGTTCCACTATGCGCAGAACGAGATCCATTGAAGAAGCCGCCCATCACATGTCGCGTACTCAAGTAGAATTTCTTGCTGGGATTGGTAATGAATACGATTTGGGCTTCCTCATTCTTGTAGGTTCCGGCAGGGACTGTCACACCCTTTGAAATCTCAAATGGTGTGACCACTCCTTCTGTAGTGAAGTTGATTCCAGTATGGATCTCAAAGCCCGTCTTCCAAACCCAATGATTGTCCACATGAAGGAAGCCGGTTTGTTGGAAATCATCGAAGTCCCAATATCCTCTCCATGAAACGTGTGGTCTTAGCTCCAGCAACCCAAATTGACCTTTCATTCTCACTTGCTTGAGTACAAGAAACTCTGGTTTTTTGAATGCCGTGCGGGCTAGAAAGCCAACCTGGGGATCAAAACCCGGATCCACTTGCGTGTAAGCCAGATTTACATTAAGTCCATTCCATTCGTATTGACTCTGTACTTTGAACGAATTACCGTCTGCTATAGAATCTGGCGAATTGGAGCGGGCGAAAAAGCCGGAGACTTGCGCCTTGTTTCCAATACCCCATTTTCCGTCAATAGCGAAAACCCGATTGAAATCATTTTCAAGATTGCCTCGACCTTCTCGGCTCACAAATGTGCCGCCTACCGTAGACCGCTTACCTACCTGCTGATTGATTCGGGCTACGTTAAAGCTATTTTTTTGAACGGAGGTGGAGTCGCTGAATGTTGCATCATCGGTGAACATACTGAGTACACCTATGTTGGTCTTGTTCACGCGACCAGAAACTCTGGCTCCTCCGATGATAGGAACGATTTGGCCAGATTCTGCAATACCTATTCTTCTACTAAAAAATAAGTCTACTTCGCCAGGACTACCCACTGTAAAAAAACCGGCATTCTCTAAGAAGAACGGTCTCTTCTCCGGGAAGAACAGATTAAAACGATCCAGATTGATTTGTTGCTGATCAACCTCCACCTGGGCAAAGTCCGTATTGTAAGTGAGGTCAAGCGTGAGCGAGGGAGTGATACTGTATTTCAAGTCTGCACCGAGCTCGATATTATTCTTTGTCTTATTTGTCTCATTGGAGTAATCACGCGACACATTGTCAAGTGCGTAGGGAATGAACTTTAGGTTGCCGGGGCTGCGCAGGTCCAGGCCATTTAGTTCACCTGCAAGCGAAAGTCTTTTCAGGTCAAATTGAATTGGGAGTGGTGCCCAGTAGGCCACCTCGTTCGTCTTGCGGATGTTGCGCTGAATATTAAATCCCCAAGTGCGGTCATCGCCAGAGGCAAATCGAATGGTGCGTAATGGAATTGCAAACTCCGCGCTCCATCCGTAGTCACCTACCTTTGCTTTGACTTCCCATGAGGCATCCCAGTTTAGATTAAAACCTCCAATTGTACCTCCTTGCTGGCGATTATTGCTAAAATTACCTTGGCCTTCGTTGTCGACTTGAGCGTCATATTCTATGCCTAGCGAATTGGTGCCAAATACAAAACCATTTTGCTTATCGTGGTAGGTATCTATAATAAATATGAAGCTATCAGTACCGTCCAATGATGCATCTCTTCTGGCATCGGATACAACCAGTTTGTCTGGTTGTGAATCATAACAAACTACCGACACATAAAGCATCGTCTCCGTGTAGCCAATCCGAATGTCAGTCCTTTCGGATGCAGGTTGACCGGAGTAGGGCCTGATTTGTTTCAGGTCATCGAAGGGTTCGTATTTTTGCCAAAATTCATCGTCAATTACTTCGCCATCAATTTCAGGATCGCCCTCCAGTTTGTGCGCATTCGTTTTAGGTCTATCTCTTACATCGGGCATAGATTGACTGAAGCCGGCTGAAATGCCTGTGAGCACTAGCAATGCGAGTAGGATGATTTGAGGCAATCTGTTCTTCACGTGTTAAGCATTTAGGCGGCTAATATAAGGGTTGCCCCAAAAGCGACTGCTAAATTTTATACACGTGGTCAAATATCCATGATGCTCAGAAATAGTTTACTTGAGCCTTATTAAGACCAGGATCGCGTGGTCAGTGCCACGGTTTGAAAATGATATTCAGCTCCTTGGTTGAGCCATTTCCAATCCTTTAATTCTACCAGGTTTCGGTCCTCAATCACTCTAATGGAAGCTGCGCTGACATTGACGATCACCGCAGGGCCATTGATGGATTGAGTCAGTGAATCCTCAGGGCTGATAGTAATTTTGGAAACCTTAAAGGAGCTATTATTTATCACTTCATTTTCGACCGATCTATCTGACTTTTGTTTTATGGTATTTGGCTTAGCAAGGTTTTCGACTGTGATGAGCCTTACTTCCTTGTCTGAGATGTTTGCGAATCTATGCACCAGAGGCTCATAAGGGTTTTCAAAGTATCCACCAATAAATCCATCGGGCAAATTCACTACACGGAAGGTGCCAGTTTCTTCCAGCCATAGTTTGCCTCCGTGCAGCGCCACATATACGTAGTTGTTGGCGTGAACGTGCATGAGCGAAGTATCGCCCGCTTGTGCCTTGACATCAAGCACTCTTCCAAAATCATTTTTAAGGACGGGGCGGTGCAAGGGCTCCTTTTGGACAGGAATTTGAGCAGTGCTAATTCCATAAACCAGACTGAAAAAGAAAAGAGTCAATCGTTGCAGCTTCTTAAGTGTCAAGAAACCTTTCTTAAGGAATTGACCAGGTAATCGACATCATCTTTTGTGTTATAGATTGCAAATGAAATTCTCAGGCCATTCAATCCATAAGTTGACATTGGTCGCGTGTCGATACCATACGAGTTAAATAACTCGTCCTTCACTTTGTTGACATCTTTGCCCACCAGCTCAACCGTTTGAATTGCAGCAGAGAGTTGGTCAGGGGCGGGAGACTTAAGTTTAAAATTTGAATCTCCTTCCAGTTGGCTTTTGAAGTAGGACTTAAGCGCAAGTCCTCTGCTTTGAATTTTTTCAGAACCAATCAATTTGTGGAATGACAATGCTGACCCAAGCCCAAGCACTTCCGGTAAGTTTCGTGTGTTGTAATTCTCCAGCCTTCTAATGGTTTTATCCTTGTAACCATTGGCAACTATCAATGGCCGAAGATGGTGCTGGCTTGCTTGCTTTGCATAGAAAATACCAACGCCTTTCGGTGAGAAAAGCCATTTGTGGGAACTGGCAGCATAGAAATCGCAATCAAGGTCGTGTAAGTTTGTGGTGACCATGCCGGCTGCCTGCGCGCCATCCACGGCCACCAGGATACCTTTCGAGTGCGCCATTTTTGAAACTCCCTTCAGGGGCAGTATCATACCATTGGTGTTTACGATGTGGCACATGGAAATGATTTTTGTTCTTGGTGTGATTGCCTTGCGATATATCTCCACTATTTCTTCTTCACTCTCGGGAAGAATGGGTAACACAGGGCGCACAAGTTTAACACCTTTTGACTCTTGCCACACTTGCCATGGAATAGTGCCACTACTGTGCTCGTGATCGGCCAGAATTATTTCATCCCCAGGCTTAAGATCAAAACTTCTTGCAATCATGTTCATGCCCTCTGTGGTGTTGTGAATGATGGCAATTTCCTCTACAGATACGGAAAAGAGTTCAGCCGCTTTTTTTCTCACTGCTTCCTTTTCATCATCCCAATCGCCCCACATGTACTTAGAAGGGAATTCATCTAAGATTTTCCGGTAGTTATTTGTGGCAGATTGAACCGAAACAGGAGAGGGACCCAGTGAACCATTGTTAAAATAGTGGAGGCCGTCCAGCAGTGGGAATTGCAATTTGACCATTTTCCAATAGTCTTCCGAATTGTTGTCTTCTGCCAGCAGTTCAGGATTCAATTCAATCGAATCCTTTGCCTCCAGCTTGGTGAGAAAAGCAGTGCCTGCTATTCCCGTAAATGCGGATTTTATGAATTTCCTCCTATGGATGTTGTTCATGAGTTATGAATTCAGGTTCTTAATTTGATAACTTTCTTTGGTGATACAATTTGGATTACAATCAATTTAGATAATATCCCGATATTGTTGGATAGAAAGATAATACATTGCCTCTCGCCAATAAAGACAAGTTTGAGAAACTCTTTAAGGAGCTGTTTGAGCCGCTCACAAGGTTTGCCATGAAGTATGTGTCAGATTTGGATGCAGCAAAGAATCTGGTTCATGAGGTATTTATTAACGTGTGGGAAAAGTTTGAAAGCTTTCCATCAGATATGAATCACAAGAGCTATTTATATACCTCCGTTCGCAATAGGTGTTTGAATCATATTAGATCTGGCAAGAAGCACGTGGCGCTGGAGGACTCACCTGAGCAAATGCAGCCCGAGTCGGGTGAGTTGGAATTGCAGGAATTGGAGATGCAAGTCGAAATGGCTATAAATTCCCTGCCGGAGAAATGCCGTATGATTTTTGAATTAAGTCGATATGAGGGCTTAAAGTATAGTCAGATTGCCGAAGAAATGGGAATCTCGGTAAAGACAGTGGAGGGACAAATGACAAAGGCATTAGGTATTCTAAGAAGAGTATTAGCAAGATTCTTGACCTTAATGCTATTTTTTATGAGTGTATAAGGGTCAAAGTGATTTTTGGTGTTATTATATTAAGGTAAGAAGTGGATAAGGAATTACACGATATTGAAGAAACATTAATTGCAAAGCATTTGATGGGTGAAGCTACCCCTGATGAGGAGCGTACCTTATACGCGTGGATTGCTGCCAACGATTCAAATAGAATTCATTTTGAGAAGACGAAGGCAGCATTAGAGATTAGTATTAAGCACAAGCCTGTTGCGCAAGAGCCTTTGAATATAGACGTTGATCAGGAGTGGAATCGCTTTTTGGAGAGTGCCAATCAATCCGAAAATGTGCTTCGAATGCCTACTGTTTCAAACTGGTTGCGCATTGCAGCTGCCATTCTTCTATTGATAGCTTCGGGAGTTCTGATTAATTATTTTATTAATAGTGGAAGTGATTTTGTCTATCAGACTGCTGAAAATACTCAGGTAGTAACCTTGCCGGATAATTCCCAGGTAGTTCTAAATCGAAATTCAGTATTAACATTTACTGATTCTTTTCTGGAGCAGGAACGAAGGGTTAGTCTACGGGGAGAGGCATTTTTTGAGGTGCAAGAAGATCCAACGAAGCCATTTGTCATTGAATGCGATGGGGCAGAAGTAGTGGTAGTTGGCACATCCTTTAACATTGATAATTCAAATTTTCAAGGTACACTGGAGGTAGTGGTGTCGTCTGGGAAAGTGAAACTTGCCAGCATGAAACAGAAAGAGGAAATTTTACTGGAAGCTGGCGACAAGGGAGTTTTTGATAGGGTGAGTGGCAGGTTGACTGAGCAAAAAAACGATGATGCTAATTTCATGTCATGGAAGACCAAAAAACTTGAATTTGATGGCAGTTCTTTGGTTGACGTAGTAACTGCTCTAAGTGAAACTTATGGTCTAGATATTAGCATTGCAGTAGATGTTCCTGCCTCCTGCCTTGTCACAGCAACATTCGATAATCAAGACTTGGACTCGGTCTTGAAAATATTGCAGTCCACATTGGGCCTTACCTACAAACGCACAAAGGGCCAGATTGAAATTACTGAGGTAGAATGTTAACCTCGAATTGGGTTATGGCTTTTGCCAAAGTAGCCATAGTTCTATTAATAGTTTTCTTGCCAATACTTTCACAAGCACAGCAGCCTATCCTGGAACAGACAGTCGCCCTCAATGTTAGTCGGGTGACCTTGGAAGAAGCAATTAACCAGCTAAGTGAGCAAACAGGACTCTCATTTTCCTATAATCCCGGCAAAGTTCCCGTTGATAAATTGGTCACCATTCAGGCAAACCAATCTCCCTTGCGCAAAGTGTTAGAAGAACTTACCAGGCAGAGCAGCACGGAGTTCGAGTTCGTGGAGGGTCAGGTAATATTGAGGGCTGCGAAAAAAGGAACGTCTAAGTCGAGCAATTACACCTTCAGTGGTTATGTAAAAGATGAAGCAAGCGGAGAGGCGCTGATCGGTGCGACCGTCTTTGTGGAGGATTTGAAAGTCGGAACGGTCACAAATTCGTACGGTTACTTCTCACTTACGCTGCCTCCTGGAACCTATCAATTAATGTTTTCATTTGTTGGGTTTGCCAATGTAAGTGAATCACTTGAGCTGGGAGTTTCAAGCAACAGGGTCATCTATCTCAAAGAGAACTCACCATTGTTGCAGGAAATTGTGGTTGAGGCTCGATCTCCAACTTTGCTTGAGGAGAATTTGATGTCTAAGGCGAACCTTAAACCAATTGACATCGAACAAAAACCCGCACTATTTGGAGAGTGGGATGCCGTGAAGTCATTAGAATCTCAGCAAGGAGTGAAGATGCACTCCGATGGCTCCACCTATTACTATGTGCGAGGTGGAGACCGCGATCAAAACTTAATCATGATTGATGACGCTCCGATCTACAACCCTAGCCATTTACTAGGATTTTTCTCTACCATTATCCCCGATGCGGTAAATGATATAGATTTCTACAGAGGAGCAATGCCAGCGTCCCTGGGCGGCAGATTATCTTCCGTAATGGACGTCCGGACTAAAAGGGGAAACGACAAAAATTTATCGATTTGGGGCAATGTAGGCCTTATTTCAACCAAGCTAGGGATTGAAGGACCCTTCAAAAAGAACAAGAGTTCCTACTTGGTCTCTGGGCGACTCTCCAGGATAAAATGGATATTTAAGGAGTCCGCACCAGATATTGAGAAGTTTCGCTTCTCGGATTTGACAGGTAAAGCAAACTTCACATTGAACGACAAGAATAGGTTATTCCTTTCCTTTTATACAGGATCGGACTCTTATCTTACTTCTACAGGTGGAATTGAATGGACCAATAACGCAGCAACGATCGGCTGGAACAATGTGATCAGTAGCCGACTATTTCTAAACACCACAGTTGCGGCAAGCGCTTACGATTACTTTCTAAGTGTGGACCCAGCGACAAATACGCGCTGGAATTCACATATTTCAAACTTCAACTTAAAAGCAAATTTCAGCTATTTCATTGATCCACAGCAGGACCTTAGTTTTGGTGCAAGCCTCAATGGATACAATTTTAATCCAGGAAACATCGCTTCAGATGGTACAAATGCAGGCCCCATCACCTCCGTTCGCAATTCGGGCGAGGCAATACTCTTTGCTAATCATGACGTGAAGATTAACCAACGATGGGGTGTAAACTACGGGCTTCGGCTCTCCTCCTGGACGAATCAGGGAGAGGCATTCGAATTCATATTTGATGACAACAGGAATGCAATCGATACGCTATACTTTGAGCAAGGGGATAGGTATAAGAACTATGTAAGGTTAGAGCCTAGATTTACCGTCAGTCATTTCTTGCAAAAGAATACAACATTGAAGGCGAGCTATTCAAGAAATGTTCAAAATATACACTTTATCTCCAATTCAATTAGCCCCTTTACCTCTCTTGAAGTTTGGCTTCCCAGCAGTATTAATATCAAGCCGCAGTTATCGGATCAGGTTTCGCTAGGGTATCAACAGTTTTTTGACAAAGTAGGTTTGACCTTCGAAACGGAGTTTTATTACAAAAGAATGCAAAATCAAATCGATTACGAACCACATGCCGAAACGCTACTAAACCCCTTGATTGAAAGCGAGATGAGATTTGGTGAAACTACTTCGTACGGTTTAGAAACACAATTGAGAAAGGAAAACGGAAGACTGAAGGGAAGTGTGGGTTATACGTACTCGAGAGCGCAAAGGAGATTTAAGGAAATCAACAATGGAAAAGCCTACAACGCATTTTTTGACAGGCCAAATCAAATTAATATGACACTAAACTACGACTTGACATTACGTTGGAGTCTAAGTTTGAATTATATCTACTACACGGGAGCTCCCTTCTCTAGCCCCGTAAGTTTTTATAAGGTCAACGGATTAGAAGTGCCTATATATGGCGAGAAGAATAATGATCGTCTGCCCGACTACCATAGACTTGATGTGGCGGCTACTTTAAAGCTGAACAAACGTACTGAAAACAGATTTAAGCATGAGTTGACAGTTTCTCTGTATAACTTATATAATAGAGAAAATATAATTTTTGAGAATTACAATAAGGTGCAAGATGGAGAGGAGTTTAAAGTGAAAAGTAATTTGTTGGACAATACTCAAGTACCTACTCAATTTTATTTGTTCGGCCTCATTCCATCCCTCTCTTATAGTTTTAAATGGCTATGACTGTACGAAGCACGATAGCGTTAATAATAGCGGCACTTTTGCTCATGCGATGTGAAGAACAATTTGTAGCTGAGCTTAACGTGACAGACCTGGACTTAATTGTTGTAGATGGAATATTAACCAACGAAAACCTTAATCACAGGATTAAGGTCACTCGTCCTCATACTGAACTAGGTGGAACAGGAATTCCTGTTTCGGGAGCAGTACTAGAGATATACGAAGGTGATACCAAAAAATTTACTGTTACTGAGTTTCCGGTAGGGTCGGGTGAATATTTTACAGAGCAGATGAGAGCGGTGGTAGGCGAAGTGTATACGTTGCGAATGTTTTATGGAGGAAAGGTATTTTTTGCGCAAAATGTGTCCACACCGGTTGAGCCGTTGGAAACAATTCAATATTCGCAATCAGCCGCCTCGCCAGATCTTTTTAGAATTGAATTGAACGAGTCCGGTCGGGACCCGAATTTTATTAGCCATATCATTTCGTGGCAAGGAACGCAATCCTGCCAGGTTAATGAAGCCTGCGGTGGAGTAATTGTGCACTACGACTTGAAGACTGCGGACGCAAACGAATTATTCAAACCTGATAAAAAGGAATTTTTGATTCCGGCAGGTGCCATTGTAGTCAGAAAGAAATATTCCGTTAATCCATCATACAGGTCCTTCTTGCGAGGGGTCTTATCTGAAACCGAATGGCGTGGAGGTGTTTTTGATATTCAGCGTGACAATGCATCCTCCAACTTATCTGCAGGAGCAATTGGGTTTTTTGCCGTGTCAACCGTAGTTTCTGATACCACCATCATTCAGTAGGGCTTAAGTATTTCTAGGTATTTATTTCAATTTTTTTCCATTGGCGCATAAGGGTATCGAGCCCATGGTGTGTTATAGTGACAGAGGGCGCAGCTTAGGGCGTCACATTATGAAACTAAATACCAAAATCATGAAGCAATTTAAATTCATTTCGAACAAAGTCTTAGTTGGATTGGTCTTCGCTTTGATAATTACATCTTGTGATCAAAATGAGGAGATAACTCCATCGAAAGATATTCTACCAGAAACATTCAGGGTGGAGATACCATCTGCAATTAGTGATGGCGAGTATGCCATTGGGGGCCGCAAATCCGGAAGATCGAAGGAGGATACGTTGCAAGGCAATGCGATCTACGAAAACCTCGGAACCTTCATTTCAATCGGAGACGGAGCCGCTGAAATTGTTGAAGAAATCATTCTTGGCTTACGTAGGCACAAGATTGATAGAGTTATTTCCCTGACTTATGTGAGCGAGGATGATAACAGAACTAAAAACCTGGTGGTAGCTTCTGATGTGCAGTTTGACGATCAGACTTGGGAGTATCAACTTACTGTGACGGATGCAGATTCAGAAGGTAACTTGGACGGAGGTAAGGCGATGCAAGTCTTTTGGAATAAGCGCAGGCCTATTCAGGGCATTGCAATTATAAAGCCTTATAATATTGATAGAGAGGAGAATCCAAATGCGGGCGATGCTATAATAAGAATTGATTACAGTGAGGTGAGTAGTCAGGACTATGACGCAGAAATGGAAGTGTTCATTTCGGGTCTACCACTACCTAGCCCGCTTGAGGACCCCTATGCGATTAGTACGCTTCATATGTTTGCTGGAAAGAAGGGAGATATCGTGGACGTCTATGGAAACTCAAACCATCCTAACGCGATTCTATTTGCAGGCAATACAGGGTTTAACTGGGCTTTCGTGGCCTCGGGATCTGATCCAAAGGAGATTGGCGTGGCCGAAGTGGGATTGCCTCCAAGTGATTTGGATGAATCAGATCGGAATGTCTTGCTAAAAGATTACTCGATCAAGAATGTATTTACGAATGAGATTAATGAAGTATGGCCAACGCTTGATCCGGCACTCTTAGCTTCATACTTAAAAAATACAGAAGCACCGGGATACTTCAGTGACAAGGTTGGCTTTATTGCTGGAGGTGAATCACCTGGTACGGAATGGGATGTATTCGAATCAAGATTGGAAAATCTTAGCCCTTATAATCCTTTAGAAACTAGCAACTTGATTGTCGTCTTTAAGTAACTAAAGATTGGGTTCGTTGATGGGGTTGAAGCCTCGGTGTGAAAGCCGGGGCTTCTTTGTCTTAAAGAAAAGCCTGCGCCAGGATGATCAGGATTAGTATAGGTGAGACATAGCGGATGAAGAGCGGCCAGATTTTCATAAACAAGGAATTCTCAATTTCTGGATTTCCTTGCTTGATCTCTTCAATCAAAGTATTACGATTCATAACCCATCCCACAAATAGGCAAATAAAAAGACCCAGAAGCGGTTGTATGAATTGAGTAGTAACACCAACCACAAGATTAAACAGCAAATCGAAATTCAAGGCGATGATCATGGATACAGTCCAGAAGATTATACCAATCGTAATGCTGGCTTTCGACCTACTCATGTTTCGATTGTCCACAGCATAGGATACCGGCACCTCCAGCATGGAGATGGTTGAGGTGAGCGCAGCAATGACCATCAGAAAGAAGAACACGATAGATAAGCCGATACCAATAGGACCCATGGTGTTAAACAGGGCTGGCAACACTTGAAAAATAAGATTAGGGCCGGAGATTAAATTTCCAGATTCGTCAAAAATTTGAGTGCCTGAGGCTGCAGCGGCATACATAGCTGGAATAATTAACAAGCCTGCTAGGAATGCAATGCCTACGTCACTGAGGGTGACCAGGCGCCCAAGCCTTACAAGATTTTCTTTTTTACTGGTGTAGGATGCTAATACCAGCATACTTCCCACACCAAGGGAAAGGGAGAAAAAGGCCTGCCCCAAAGCACTCGTAAATAATTGTGTGTCGAGAATTTTTGTAAAATCTGGCAGCAAGTATTTCTTCAATCCTTCCATTGCGCCATCAAGTGTAAGCACGTAGATTACAAGTAACACAAGGATTAGCAGAAGCGTGGGCATCAAACGGGTTGACCATTTTTCGATACCATCTTTCACGCCTGCTGCAACGATAAGGATCGTGACAAAGAAGAATATCGATGCAAAGATCATGTTGCTCACCACGCCCTGGGATATGACCCAGGCGGCAGCCTCATGAAGCCCTAGCAGTGCGAGTATGGGATTAATAAAGTAGGCCACCATGGTGCCTGCGATGATGGAATAGAAACTGAGGATAAAACCCACAGTTGTAATTCCTAAAAAGCCCACCGGTACAAAACGCTTCCCTCCCTGAATTTTTTGATAAGTACCTACGGGATTTGATTGTGCATGCCTTCCAATCGTAAACTCTGCGAGTAGAATTGGGTATCCAACCACAAAGGCAAGAAGGAGATACAGCAGAACAAAAGCTGCTCCGCCATTTTGCGCAGTTTGTGTAGGGAAACCCCAAATATTTCCAAGGCCAATTGCTGATCCCGCAGCGGCCATAATAAAACCAAAGGAAGAAGTGAATTCGCCACGAGAGGAGCCGCTCATAATTTTACTTGATTCGGGTGGAAGACAAATAGTTAGTACTAACCCTGCGAAACTAGGAAGAATTCTTTAATTCCAAAGAGCCTTATATCAGGAATGACCTTCGTTGACAGTGCCATCACTGTCATTGGGTGATAAACCGAGGTTTTAGCATAATTCCATAAGCGCAATGAGATCGTTTTCTAACGAGTTTCAAGATTCGTGCTAATGTGCTCGTTCTCGATGATGACTTTCTAACTATTTATAGCCCCAGTGCCTCTTGATCACTTCGGCCATTTCTGTAAGAATTGTTCCTGCAGCAATAATCTCACCTCCGTACAGGAAGTTTTGGGTTCCCCTGAAATCCGAGACTTCACCTCCAGCTTGCTGCACAATAATACTACCCGCGGCAACATCCCATGGATTTAAATTGTACTCAAAGAATCCGTCCATTCGACCGCAAGCCACGTACGCCAAATCAGTTGCCGCACTTCCCATTCTTCTGACGCCATGGGTAAGCTCTAAAAAGGTCTTGATTATCGACAAATACTCGTCCCTTTTATCAAAGTGATAATAAGGGAAACCGGTAGCAAGCAAACCTTCGTTTAAAGATGCCGGTGTAGAGACATGAATTTCTGAACCGTTGCAGAATGCTGGACTTTCAGATGTGGCATGAAAGCATTCTCTCTTCGTGATCTCGTTTACAATTCCCAGCACTAAACTATCTCCTTTTGATAGGCCGATGCTGATTGCGTAGGGAGGAAGTCCGTGTGTAAAATTTGTGGTGCCATCCAGGGGGTCAATGATCCAGCGGTACTCGTTGCTCCCTTCGGATGAAGTACCTTCTTCCGCAAGGAAACCTGCTCCGGGAAGCAATTTGGACAGCGCCTTCACCAGCTTTTTTTCTGATTCTTTGTCTACGTAGGAAACAAGATTGTTAGCACTGGTTTTCTGTTCAATTCTAGACTTGTCAAAGTTTTTACTTTCTGTTTCGATGAAATCTGCAACTTCTTCGCTTAGCTCAATTACCTCTTTTTCCAACTTTATTAAATCGATCATTTTCTAGAGGTTTTTAATCGAACCGAGACGAATAAGACTATTAGTACGGAAACCCATGCAGCAGTTCTTGCGATATATTCCCCTCTTGCAAGATAAGTGAATGGCAGGTCTTCTGTATGGTCATTGTAAAAAGATAGCATTTGCTCTCGTGTTATCGGAGGAAGATCCAAGACTTGACTGTAAACCAACGGCCCAATGACCGCAAGTAAAAACAGAAAGGTATAGATCCAATTTACTTTTCTACTTTCTAGTATTGCTTTGTAGAGCAACAAGTTAGTACAAAGTATCCAAAGTGAAGCGCCAAGGTAACCAGTGTAGGTATTCCATCGAACCCAAGTTGGAACCAACTGCAAAGCATCGGCCAGAAAAATGTAATTGGAGCTGCCGATTTTTATAAAAACGTACTCCAGCGCCATCCAAAATAGTGCGATTGTGATTATACTTATTCCACTTCCGATCTTCTTTCTCATGAAGGTATACAAAAGAAACAGCAGTGAAATCAGAATAGACTCAATCACACACCAAAGGAGCATATCCCATTCAAAAAAAGTTGAGGCAAAGAGCGAAAGGGATAGGGCGACTAAAACCAATTCCACCTGACTCCAGGCAGGTCTGTCTTTTCTGCTTCTATTGGCGATTGCGATAAAGGGGCTATAGGCAATAAAAATAAGTAGGGGGAAGGATTTAAGGAGCCATGCCAGGAGCAAAAGGAGGAGTCCTCCTGCAAACAATGCTATTGAATGTATTTCATTCTTTTTTGCCATCTACCACTATTACAATTTCTCCTTTCACCTTGTTCTTGTCAAAATGTGCAATGGCATCGGACAACCTACCGGTAAAGGTCTCCTCGTGAATTTTTGTCAGCTCTCTTGAAATTGACACCAGTCGCGTTTCGCCAAAGTATTCAATCATTTGCGTAAGCGTTTTACCTAAACGATGAGGTGATTCATATAATACTATTGTGCGTTCCTCCTCCGCGAGGGTTTTTAGCGCTGTTTGTTTTCCCTTTTTGTGAGGTAGAAATCCTTCAAAAACAAATCGGTCTGTGGGAAATCCAGACTTGACAAGTGCCGGCACAAAGGCAGTGGGGCCTGGAAGACATTCGACCTTTATTCCTGATCTTAAGCACTCCCTTATCAACAGGAAACCGGGGTCAGAAATACCAGGCGTGCCTGCATCGGAAACTAAGGCCATCTTCTCACCTTTGGCCAGGCGTTCAATCAAGCTGACCAAGACTTTGTGCTCGTTGAAGATGTGAAAACTTTGAAGGCGGTTGTTGATCTCGTAGTGCTTTAGAAGCACACCAGTGGTTCGGGTATCTTCAGCTAATATAGTGTCCACCAATTTTAGTGTTTCTATCGCGCGCAGGGTAATATCCGCAAGGTTGCCAATTGGTGTAGGCACCAGAAATAGTGCGGTTTCTTTGGTGTCCACTACTTGAGTTGGTCTATGGCTGCAGCAAGTTTTCGGTCTTTTTCTGTGACGACATCACCAGCGTCATGGGTGCTTAACTCAATATTTACCTTATTGTAAACATTGGTCCAAAATGGATGATGGTTCATTTTTTCCGCCAGGATGGCAACCTTTGTCATGAAGGCAAAAGCCTCCACAAAATTTTCAAATTGAAACTCTTTTTTAAGTTTGTGATCCTCCTCAATCCAGGACATGATAGTGGCGTTTGGTTTAACACCTATAAAGTTACTTCTTTTGGAGAGATCGGATGTGAAATTATAGGGCAATAACTCCCTCAATCTTGGCTGCCTTCAAATAAATCTCAATGACTGACTCCGTTGAGGGCATCATCATTTGTGTAGTAAAACTGATATAGTTACCGTTTTTGGATGCTCTTTCCTTGGTTTCATGCATCGGGAAAAGCGCTCTTACTTTCTCTTCATTTCCTTTTGGCACGATAAACTTGAAGGTATACAAAGAGGGCCAGGCGTAATGCCCCTCCAGCTTCTCTCTAAAAGAATTGATTGATTGGTCGTCCATGCCAAATCATACACTCCCGCAGAAAGAATGTATGTCACTTCAAACTTAAAAAGTTAATAGAATAGGTAACGCTTGTCTTCGATTTCTGCACCTTTTTTAAGGGCTTCAGCAATATTGAAACCTGCTTGCCCATTCAGGGTTTGCAGCAGTTGATTCTTGAAGATAGAATAATCACCAACTTCCGGTGCGATGGTTTTATTAACCATCTCCATCAACAATACACCGTTTTCACCTACGAAAGGCTCAGTTTTCTTACCAGCCTCAAGCGTAAAAGTTTTGCCAACTGCAACGGGATCGATGCCCACGCTTGGTAGTGAGTTTGAATTTAGCTTTACATCACTAGATGAATAAACTGCTGCATCGGTGCCTCCATAGGCTGTAGCCATCTCGTCCAGTGTCCCACTCAGGGACTTCAACTTATCAACAATCATTTTGCCCTTTATTTCGTTCTTAACAATTGGCATGATTTCTTCTTTGGAGTCCTCAAAAGAGCGGTACCCTTTTTCGGTTTTTCCGGTCATTACTGCCACCATGTAACTATCTGTCACATCATAAACCTCCGATATACTCCCTACAGAAGCATCCCTAAACAGCCACAAAACCACCTGCCTGGCGTCATCAACCGTATTAATCCTGCTTGTGGTTGTCCCCACTTCTTCTGCATCATAAATGGTTAAGTTATCTCCTTGAGCTGCTGCTTTGAAGTCTTCAAGATCTGATATGCCGCTGGCAAACAAGTCAGCTTTCCTGTAGGCCTCATTTTGTGTCTCATCGCTCGGGGTGATGTCTCTCGTTACAGTAGCAACCGTGTAGGAAGTATTATCCTTTACGCCAGTGACATCAATTATGTGATACCCAAACTCTGTTTCAACAAGGTTGGGAATCAATCCTGTCTTTGTGGCTCTAAATACCGCGTCTTGAAAAGGTTTTACCATTTGCCCTGAAGTAAACCATCCAAGGTCACCGCCTCTAGATGATGTTCCATCTGTTCCAAATTCCCTAGCCATTGCTGCAAAGCTTGCTCCTCCCTTGATGTCATTTAGGATACCTTGCGCTTTTTCCCTTGCTGCTCTTTTCGATGCATCGGTTGTGTCATCCCAGCGAATCAGAATATGGCTCGCCTTTGCATTGTACGTTGTATCGTTGTCAACAGAGACGAGCTTCATCACTTTGTATTGATTGCCTTCCAGAAAAGGCCCAACCACGTCACCAACCGACATTGAGTTGATCTTTTCAGTCACTGCGGGTGAAATGGTGGCGATGGTGTATTTAGTGAATACTTCCTGACCATCGGAGTTGATGGAGGCGAAAATCGAATCTTCTTTTGTAGTCCTAAAGTCTGCAGCAATTGATTCCATTTCTTCCCGGATGGACAACGAGTCTTCCGCTGAAGGGGTAAGGGGGAAAAGCACGTAGCTCACATCTCTGGTTTCCTCGGCTTTATACTTTTCCTTATTCTTGTTATAGTAATCCTTTAGTTGAGAATCTGAAACATTCACAAGTGAATCACTGATGGCATAAAAAGGTACATACAGGTACTTTACTTCGGCTACATCGTTTTGCAGATGGTATTCTTTCTCGGCTTCAGCTTCTGTTACGTAGTTAGTCTTTAGAATCAGGTTCTCGAACTTGATGCGTTCACGAGATGGCGCGAGGTCAGCTCTAAAAATATTCCATCTGATTCGAGGCTCCGAGTTGACAGGCTGCGCATCTAAGGATTGTATGTAACTAATTAAACTATTGCGGTCAAAATTTCCAGCAGAGTCAGTGAAGCTAAGTTTAATGTTTTCATCCACATTTTTACCCTGGATGATGTCCCACTCTTCATCGCTTGTCACCTTTACACCCACGGCTTCGTACTGAGGGGTAATTGCATATCTTGAAATCAGCAGGTCCCATGCTTGCTGGCGAAGTGCGGGTCGCTCCTGTTCACCGGGTGACCTGCCAAAATTTAGGATATAGCTGTTTTCTCTATCCTGGACTGCCGATTGAAATTCCTCCAGCGAAACTTCATGTCCACCAATTTCACCCACTATGTTTTCAGGCATTCCAAATCCGGAACCGCTTCCGAATAAATCATTAAGAACAAATGAAGCAATGGCCACTGCTACGAAACCTACTACCCACTTTGTCATCTTATTCCTCAAGGTGCTTATCAATGCCATACTCCGGTATTATTAATTATTTGATGTCGATATTTTTAAAGAACCGCAAATTTAAGCCGTATTATCAATTCGACAAAGGGCTGCAAATATAAAATCGCAATTAATTTTATTGATTATCAGGGAGTTAGCCTCCTCTTATGGGGTATTTTCTCCTTCTTCTGAGATAACCACTTTGACGGTGTCAATCCTGTTATCTTCCGTTGATTGGATGGTAAATGTGTAGGGTGGAATAGAAATAGTGTCACCCACTTCAGGGAAGTCTTCCGTATACGAAAGGATCATGCCGCTGAGCGTCTCATACTCCCCTTTGGGCAGACTCCATTCAAAGGTGTCGTTGAGGTAGTCGATTTCGTGACGTGCACTGAGCAGGTAGGTATGATCATCAAGCTGCTGCTCTACGAGATCGTCCTCGTCATGCTCATCTTCAATCTCACCAAAAATCTCTTCAATAATATCTTCCATGCTCACTATTCCCGAAGTACCACCAAATTCATCAACTACCACCGCGAGGCTCTTCCGCTCCTTTATAAACTGAATCATTAGTTCATTGGCCATCATCGCTTCCGGTACGATGATAATTGGAGTAAGTATGTCGGTGATCTTTTGAGGTTTCTTGAATAGCGCAGAGGAGTGGCAATATCCAATGACGTCATCTATTGACTCCTTGTAGATCACAATTTTGGAGTGTCCACTGTCGATAAATGCCTCCCGTAGCTTGTCAATCTCATCATCGGAGGCGATTGCGATTATCTCGGTGCGTGGGATCATGCACTCTCTAATCTTAACCGTTTTAAACTCCAGCGCGTTGTGAAAAATTTTCTTATCTACCTCAACTTCCTCATTCTCATGCTTTACCAGCAGCATATTTTTGAGATAGTGATTAAGGTCGGTCAGTCCAAATGCAGGTTTTTCTTCGGAGTAGGGTAACCTCAAGATGTTCACGATGACCAGTTTGGACAGGTATACGATCAAGAAAGTAAGTGGCGCCAGTATGTAGAAAATTATCTTAAACGGAATAGCAAGTGCCGCCAGCATGAAGTTGGGGTTGATGAGAAAGAGGCTCTTTGGAAGGAACTCTGCACTAAACAAGATGATCATGGTGGAGAGGATAGTTTGCACCAGCATCACATAAGCTTCGCCCTGAAACGCAGTGGGTAGAAGAGTGACGAGTGTAGGCTCAATCATTTGTGTGATATAGATGCCGAAGAGTACAAGACCCAGCGTGTTACCGATCAACGTGGTGCCGATGAACCAGGAAGGCTTCTTGACAAACACCGACATGATCTTTCCCCAGCGTGCACCTTGCTTTCCCTGTAGTTCGATCTGAAGCTTGTTTGCGGAAAAGAAGGCGATCTCCATTCCTGAGAAAAAGAAAGAGAACACCAAGGCAACTAATACAGGGATGATCAGGTCAGTGTTCATTTCTCAGCACCTCTTTTTTTTCTAATGGTGTATGCAAAAAATAGAATCATGGAAAGCATTAGTGACCAATAGGCGTGACTTAGACCCAATGTCATCACTTCGTAAGCTCCAATTACAATAAAAACAACAGCGAGCGAGAGGAGTAATACGTCTACCAATTTCATGGAACGACAAAGATAAGCATATAGATGAATACGGACGGGTCGGCTTAGTCGATTACCTCAAACTCGCCTTCTGGATTCTTTATGGTGTAATCAGCTAAATCTTGGGCAGCATCGAGCCCTGTTCCATATATCACCTCATTTTCCAGCTTGATGGTCACAAACTTATCGGTGAATATTCTCTTGGTATCGGGTTTCCAAAAGAGCTCTTCGGTATTTAACTGCTGGTTTTTTTCAATGTTCCTGACCTCTACCTTACCTTGGCCGCGCCACTTGTTTTCTTCTTGAAAGTAGAAAGCGCTGTTTGCCCGTAGGGTTGAGCTTATTTTCCCCTCCTCATCGTAGAATTCTAAATATAGACCTTCTGGAAACTCCCGGTCTCCGTTTTCATATTCAAAGATCTTTTTTGTTACCAACTTCACTTTGACCAGGTCATTCTCAGTGTAGAACATCTCAACATCCTCAGCTTCTTTTAGTGGCCCCTTATACTCAATAGGCTGCGTGCCTTCCTGAGTGGAGCAGCTTGCCAATAGCCAGAAGGCTGCGATGAGAAAGCATGCGAATAATCTACTTTTGCCCATATTCAGAAAAGAAAAAGGCCAGCACGAAGCCAGCCTTTTTATTAATTCAAATTGTTGCCTAGTCTCTGGTGTCGATCGTTACGGTTTCACCGATCCAACAACCCACACGCATGGTGTCTCCGGTTTTCCAGTTGAAAAGGAATATTTCTTCTTTTGAAGGAAACTGTGATTTTGCTTGTGCCATTTTCTGTGAGGCGCCTGCTCTTGCATACATGTTGTAAGCGGCAATGTAGATCAAACGATCTTCCGCCATGTTCTGGCCTTTCTTACAGTCGTTGAAACTACTGTAGTACAAATCTCCAATCTTCTCAAAACCTTCCTTATTCCCAGGATCTGCAGCGGCAGCCTGGCGGAAGTAGTCACGCGCACCATTGTTATTGTTCCTCTTAGATTGCACGGTACCGAGGTAGATATAGATATCAGCTTTTTCATTCGGTGCATTTGCAAGACTCAAGGCTTCTTTAAAGAGCGATTCTGCCTTTGTAAGATCATCATTACCCATATATTTCAGAGCAAGGTTCTTAGCGAGTCCGAAATCTTTTTCTTCATTGTGTATCACCTCTCCGGCCTCCAACCACAATGGATCGTCAGTACATTTCCCCTGAAGCATGAATCCAAATATTTTCTTGGCCAGCGCAATATCTTTTGGGTTCGCTCTGAACTTGGGCTCTAGATTCGATTTCACGAAATCGCAATCCACTTTGACCATTCCAATAAGAAGGTCATCAATTACGCCTGTATATTCTTTCAACTTAGCGACATCTTTAGTTTTGCCCGCTGCCTCAGCATTCTTGATCTTCTCAGAAGCAATGGCCATGATTTTGTCATAACGCTCAAGTATCTGCTCATCACTCAGGTTTTGCAAGAGCACGTGATTGGCCTGAACCGCGGTCATATATGCCACCAGGTTTCCGTCACTCATCTTGTTGCCGCTGATCTTAGCAACGTAGTCAAACAGATCAAGCAGTTCCTTTGCTTTATCCTTTTGAGTCACGTTATACTTATAAGCGTAGTATGCTTTTCTGTTCATCACATTGACCTCATCTCCACAGTTCTTCACACGCAAGTCATACATCATCAACATAGTGTCCACCAATTGGGCCTTCTTTCCCGGGTCTTTCTCTGCAGAAGCGAGGTTGTCGTAGATATCAGCGCCATCAATATAGAGCTTCACATGCCAGTCTGGTGCGTTTGCCAACATCCATCTGAAAGGTGCAGCTGCATCTCGATAACGATCTTGTTTCATCGCATCGCCATACAATGCTACCTTTTCTTCTGCCGTGCTTTTGTCCTCGGGCCATTTAAACTCGCGACACTGCGACACAGCGGTATTGCTCAGCGCAAAAACAAATGCCAACAAGAAAGTTGCTGATAGGATTTTCGTCTTCATCTTCTTTATTTTTCTATTAGTCAAATCTTCTTTTTATAAACCACCGATCGTTAAAAGTGATGCCAAAATATAACTTAAAGTAGTTTTCTTCAATATTGTTTTTCTGTAAATCACCCCGCTGTCCAAATTGAACTGCTAAATCTAGGCTCGAAATTCTATTTACTGGTAGTGATAATCCAAAATTGATGCCAAAATCACGCAAAGGTGCTCCGTTCACTGAATAGGGCGCTTCTGCAAAGCTTACGCCCGTTCGGTAGGTCACTCTCTTTAGGTAACTACTGATAGATCCCGCATCTGGCGTGAGTTTTCCTCCTACCTCAAATATCCAGGCGTTTCCAATCGTGGTAATGCCAGTACCTTCGGAGGGGTCTTCAAATGTTGAAAAATCCTGGAAAGTAAAGTCAGCACCCACCAGCCATTTTGTGCCTTGTGAAAATGAGATACCCCCTGCAACAACTCTGGGCAGCGTGACCGTTCCAGGTTGATCTTTGATCAGTGTAACAGAGTCAATTATACCCGCCACATTTCTCCGTTCAAACCTCTCCGTGAACTTCGTATTTAGGTCCGAGCCTATCCCATAGGTTGCGCCTAAGTTAAGCTGATATTTTTTGCTTTTGAAGAGGGAGTCAAACCTATAGGAGATGCCGCCTGTGAGACCAAAGCCGCTAAATGACCTTTGGTCATGGATGGCGGTGGTAATTACTATTTGCTGATTCGTTTCCGACAGCGTGTTGGCAAACTCATCTACGATCGCGCCAAAGAAATAGTTGGCCTTTGCGCCCACTGAAAGATTTCTTGTTATCGCAACACCATTGGCCCAGGAAAACTGATTGATGCCACCGCTACCGCTCTCAGCCACGTCCACAGTTTGTGTGCTGTTCTCAATGGGATCCTGGTAATTCAATGTGTAGTTCACATTAGTGGCGGGCTGCAGTCCAAATGACATTGACCACTTTAATCTTTTTACGGGGAACCCCAGGGTCAAGTAATTAATATTACCGTCACCACTTTTTTCGGAGGCTTCGGTACCTCTCACGGTCCGTTGCTCACCAAGAATTCCCGCTTCGAAAACGGTGACATTATTAAATACCAACAGGGCTGGGTTTACATTATTTAAGTAAAAATATTCAGGATTGCTGACGCCAATCCCACCCATGCCTTGATTGTGCACCAACTCGTTACCAAAATACTCACCTAGCCCAAAGGAGGAAAAGGGCGTTCTCGCAGCTTGACCTCTGAGGTCAAAGTGCAATGAGAAAGCGAGAAAAAGACAGATTAAGACGCTCTTAGAGACCCACATTATGAAGTAAAATCCTGTTCAAACCAATCAACACCAAATCAGGGGCTACAAATATGGGGTGTTTCACATTGTTTTCAAAAAAGGATGAATCTCCACCACACAATATGACTCCCATATTGGGGTATATTCTTTTATATAAATCGATAATTCCATTTACTTCTGCCAACATTCCATTTACAACCCCGCTTTGCATACACTCTTCTGTGCTGGCTCCTATTAAGTCAGGGTCTGCCTTTGCAGAGATCAAGGGAAGCCTGGATGTAAACTGGTGCATCGCATCAAATCTCATCTTGATGCCAGGTGCAATGCTGCCACCGTGATACGTCAACTCCCTGTCGATACATTCTATATTGACGCAAGTACCAGCGTCAATTACCAACAGGTCCCTATCCGGCATCACTGCCACGGCACCGCAAGCTGCGGCAATTCGATCTACACCCAAGGTCTCGGGAGTCTTATACTTAATAGTAACAGGCAGGGGCAACGTGTGCGTCAGGAAATAACGATTGCCTTCAACGTGGATTTCCTTCGGCAGGTCATGCTCAGCCTTAGTCACCGAACTTACTAGAAGGTTCGCGATTGAATTATCATTGATAAAACTGATGAAGTCTTTCTCTTCGGAAAAAGTTTCTTTTTTGCGCAGTTCACTATTTTCGAATAGCCCGACTTTAATCCTTGAGTTTCCATAATCTATGACAGCATTCATACAAAAACTTTAGCAAATGACTACTTTAGTTGGCTAATCAGAAAAGTAAAACTATAAAATCGGCATTAAAGAAAGTAAACCCCGAGATCTGATAATGATGCCTCACGACTTTACGCATTCAAAACCTCCTTAAACTGCCAAATGAAACCACCAGATAAGTATAAGGTAATTGGTCTAATGTCCGGCACTTCTCTTGACGGGCTGGACATTGCTTATTGTGAGTACAGTTTGAACAATGCTTCGTGGCTTTTTGAAATTCTGGAGTGCACCACCGTTAAGTATGATTCAAACTGGATGAAGAAACTTTCCTCTGCCCATGCGCTTTCTGGTCAATCGCTTGTACAACTGGATTTTGATTTTGGTATGCTACTTGGTAAGCATTGCAATTCTTTCATTAAAGAGCGGAAAATCAAAAAGGTGGGCTTTATTGCTTCTCATGGTCATACAATTTTTCATCAACCTCAGGCAGGCTTTACTTATCAACTAGGCAATGGAATCGCCATCTATTCTATAACTAAGATTCCGGTGGTATTTGACTTTCGGACATTGGATGTGGTGCGAGGTGGACAGGGGGCACCGTTGGTGCCTGTGGGTGATCACTTGCTCTTCTCAAATTATGATGCGTGTATCAATCTGGGTGGAATCGCAAATATTTCCTTTAAGGCGAAGCAGGAGAGAATTGCATTTGATATTTGCTTTGTTAATATGGCGCTGAACTACCTTGCCGACAAAGTACAAAAGCGCTTCGATAAAGGCGGGCGAATAGCAGCAAGTGGAAAAGTTAATAGGCAACTTTTGGGTAGGTTGGATGCGGTCTATTCAAAATGGAAACGCAGCAGACCCTCTTTGGGTCGCGAAGGTTTTGAGAAGTATTTAGAGCCTATTTTGAATAACAATGAAGTCTCAGTGCCGGATTGTCTGCGTACAGTATGCGAGTCTATTTGTCAAGAGATCGTTCAAAGCTTACCTCAAAAGAAAAAAGCAAAAGTCCTGGTTACAGGTGGTGGTGCCTATAATACATTCTTGATTGCACGATTGAGTGAAATGGTTAGCGAAGGACAGGAAGTAGTGGTGCCAGATAAATCTATCGTGGAATTTAAAGAAGCGATGGTGTTTGGATTTCTTGGAGTAAGAAAGGTGAGGGGGGAGGTCAATGTGCTGAAGAGCGTCACTGGCGCCTCCAATAATTCCATCGCAGGAACGACCGTTGGTTTTTGATGATTGTATTTGAAATGTGAATCTATAATTAGATGAAAGAGTTACTTGTAAAATTTGAGAATAAGAGACCGGAGATAGTTTTTGAGTGGAAGGACGCTGAGACTGAAGCGGAAGGATGGGTTGTGATTAACTCCTTGCGAGGTGGGGCTGCCGGTGGCGGCACAAGAATGCGCCAGGGTTTGGATAAGCGAGAAGTAGAATCTCTGGCAAAAACCATGGAAGTCAAATTTACAGTTTCCGGGCCTCCTATCGGTGGCGCTAAGTCTGGAATTAACTTTGATCCCAACGACCCTCGAAAAAGTGGCGTACTATCTCGATGGTATGCGGCAGTCATGCCACTACTAAAGTATTACTATGGTACAGGTGGTGATCTAAACGTTGATGAAATTCATGAGGTGATCCCAATTACCGAAGATGCAGGCATCTGGCATCCGCAGGAGGGAGTGTTTACAGGTCACTACAAACCCACCGAAGCTCAGAAAGTAAATCGGATTGGACAGCTGCGGCAAGGCGTTGTGAAGGTTATTGAAGATGAAAGATTCACTCCGTCTCTTCAAATGAAATACACGATTGCAGATATGTGTACAGGATATGGAGTAGCGCAGGCAGTAAAGCACTATTATGACCTTTGGGGGAAAGGTGTGGAGGGCAAAAGGGTGGTTGTGCAAGGCTGGGGTAATGTAGGAGCAGCCGCGGGATTCTACCTGGCGCAGATGGGAATGAAAGTCGTGGGAATCATAAGTCGGGAGGGAGGTCTCATTAATCAGGCAGGCTATGACCTGCAAGAGGTAGAGCAGCTTATGATCAACAGGAAAAACAATAAACTCAACTCGCCCGACATATTGCCTTTTGAAATTGCGAACGAAAAAATTTGGGACCTTGAGTTCGAAGTATTTATTCCGGCAGCGGCATCTAGATTGATTACCAGAGATCAAGTTGATCGAATGATAGCTTCCAAGCTAGAGGTATTTTCTTGTGGCGCAAATGTTCCATTTGCAGATCCTGAGATATTTTTTGGGCCTACAGGCTTGTATGCCGATCAGAAATTTTCGGTGTTACCGGATTTTATTGCCAATTGTGGTATGGCGCGGGTCTTTGCCTATTTCATGGAGAATGAGGTGGAAATGATTGATGAAGAAATATTCAACGATATTTCAAGTACGATATTGAAGGCTATGCAGCGTGCCAAAAAAGTAAATCCTGCAAAAACTGGGATCGCTCAGTCGTCATTTGAGATCGCACTGAATCAGTTGGTCTAATCGGAACATAAGCTAAAAAATACTCCCTCGCCTACATTCTATTGATATAGGAGTCTGTAATCAGCTTCACTGTATACCTTTTCCACGATCGGTATTTGGTGTTCTCTAATTATAGGGAAATTTGATCTTAGCTCTTTCAAAGCAATGAAAATCGCAAGCTGATTTTGAGAATTGCCATCCGACAAGTGTAAATATGCTGAGAAAAGGCTCAAATGTCAGCAGAATATTTCAGCCAAACGTTGGGAAAGTAGCTTAAGACAATCAAATTTATTAACTAGTATAATCAAATCAGCCTCGTTTTACTATGGATGTTTCATTGATCATTGTTATTCTCTTTATCGGTGGCTATCTGGCCATCACGCTCGAACATACGCTTAAGGTTGATAAGCTAATCCCCGCGCTTGGGATGATGGCCCTGCTTTGGGCAATTATTGCATTAAATCATCTCGATGTTTTTAATGTGAATTCCGAATTAAAGCAACTGGAACCCACGCACCTCGAAGAAATCTTACTGCATCATCTTGGTAAAACAGCAGAGATTCTGGTTTTCCTTATTGGCGCAATGACCATCGTAGAAATCATCGATTATTTCGATGGCTTCGCCACCATAAAAGGATTTATTCGGACAAAAAGTAAAGTGAGTCTACTTTGGATCTTCAGCTTTTTAGGTTTTATTCTTTCTGCTATAATCGACAACCTTACAGCTACTATTGTACTGGTCACTATTTTACAGAAAGTTGTTTTAGATAGGGATACACGCCTGTGGTTCGCAGGCCTGATAATAATTGCAGCTAATGCGGGCGGTGCATGGTCACCGATTGGTGATGTAACAACCACTATGCTATGGATTGCCAATAAGGTAACTACTATGCAGTTGATCTTGCATACCTTCATTCCATCTCTACTCTGCATGGTTGTACCGGTCTTCGTGGCTTCCAGATTCAAGGTTTTTTCCGGAGAGCTAGATATTGAATTGAACGAAACCGGGTCTACTTCAAAGTATGGCGCAATGATGCTGTACTTAGGGTTAGGGATGATTGTTTTCGTTCCAATTTTTAAGACGGTGACGCATCTTCCACCATACATAGGCATGATGTTGTCACTAGCTGTAGTCGCAGCATTCGCTGAAATTTATAGCAATCGCTTGTTCGACTTGTCGAATTTAGGAGAAGAGAAGGATGCCAGCGATGCCGCTTCACATCATAGTCCGGTGCACAAGTCTCTCGGTAAGGTAGAGATGCCTAGTATATTATTCTTCCTGGGAATATTAATGGCCGTTGCCGCTTTAGAGTCACTGGGAATGCTGTTCAATTTTGCAATTACCATGGACGAGGCTGTGCCAAATAGAGATATTGTGGTCGGCATATTAGGACTTGGCTCGGCAGTAATAGACAATGTGCCTCTGGTGGCTGCAAGCATCGGAATGTTCTCTGAACCCCTGGATCATCCACTTTGGCACTTCATCGCCTACGCTGCGGGTACTGGGGGTAGCATTCTCATTATTGGTTCTGCAGCTGGTGTGGTAGCTATGGGAATGGAGAAAATCAATTTCTTCTGGTACTTGAAAAAGATCGGATTGCTGGCATTACTAGGTTTTGTAGTGGGAGGCATATCCTTTATTCTGCTTCGCGATTTAGTTCTCGTAGGTTAACATAGAGTAGACCTCTGCATTGAATTTGGATGAGTTGATCATTTCATGCATCTGCAAATAGTCCTTCATTCAATAAGTTGAGTGCTGTTTCTTTGTGCTTCGTTTCGGTCAGCAACGAGATGTTGTTCCTGCTTCCACCGTAAGAAACCATTCTAATAGGCACTGTTCCGATTGCATTGAATATTTTCTTTAGCACGTCTTCCTTGTCGGATAGCCGATTGCCTACAATGCAGATGATTGTTTGGTTCGCGTCTACTTCGATGATCCCAAATTGCTTAAGGTCCTCACAGATTTGAGATAATGAATGATCGTCATCTATAGTCACAGATACCGCCACTTCAGAGGTGGTGATCATATCGATGGAGGTTTTATGCCTTTCAAAAACCTCAAAAACTTTTCGTAGAAAGCCGTAAGCCAAAAACATCCTGGACGACTTTATCTTGATGGCGGTAATGTTATCCTTGGCTGCAATCGCCTTCACCTCCCCGGAAGTACTCAAGTTGCTGATGAGTGTCCCTTCTGCCAGTTCATCCATTGTATTTTTTAACCTCACAGGTATTTCATGCTTTTGGGCAGGAACAATGGTAGCTGGGTGCAAGATTTTTGCGCCAAAGTAGGCAAGCTCTGATGCTTCCTCGAATGAAAGGGAAGCAATTGGGAAAGTGTGCTTCACTATTCTTGGATCATTATTGTGCATGCCGCTGATATCGGTCCAGATTTGAATCTCTTCGGCCTTTATAGCTGCTCCTATCAGTGATGCGGTGTAATCGCTCCCACCTCTCTTAAGGTTATCGATCTCGTTGAGATGGTTGCGGCAAATGAACCCTTGTGTGATTAGGATATCTTCTTGCTCTAGTGAAAGTAGAAGCGGCTTCAAGCGCTCGCTAATTTTTTCTAATTCAGGTTCCTCATTTTCATCAATCGACATAAAGTGAAGTGCCGGAAACATCCGCGCTTTCCATCCCTGTTCGTTCAGATAGTTGTGAAAGAGCTCTGTGGCTATGAGCTCTCCCTGCGCGAGGAGCTCACGAATTGTTCGATCACCATCAGTATATGAACCCACGGCCCCGGCACCCAGCAATCGTATTAGTCCGAAGTACCTTCTGACAATCTCTTTTCCGATTGCGATAAATGCAGAATCGGTGAATAGCGATTCAGAAAACTTAAAATAGTGATCTTCTAGAGTATCAATTTTAGAAGTGATAGTCTCGTTGTTACCTTGAACCAGCAGTTCACTAATTTGAACCAATGCATTTGTAGTGCCGGAAAGGGCAGACAAAACCACCACCTTCTTGCCTGGGGTATGGGTTACCAGATCAGCAACCTTTCTCATTCTCTCAGCAGTGCCTACTGAGGTGCCTCCAAACTTTAAAACCAACATAACTTTTTCAGTAAGTTGGTGTAAAGCTAGCAAGAATATTCGAAGAGGATTAGCTAGGGCTTAGCGCAGAAATATCCACCTGAATCTCATTCACATTACCTTTTGTGACTTCAACATTTTGTTTTTTGCCCAACACATCGAGAACGGTTCCATCTTCTGCAAGTTTCACAAAGATCAGATCGTAGGAATCGGAAGATAAAAAACCTACCTGTACTTTGTCGTTGGCAAGACTTGCTGAACTGATGGCATTGGGAAATGAAATGCCATTGCCTGATTGAAGTTCACTGGAATTGAAAGCACCTTGCTTATATACATAAACAACTACCTTCTCGGTGGTGGTATTGATGACGTCTGCTCTAATCGAGCCTGTGTCAAATGTATTTAATACGCGAATGACTGGTTCTAGTACAAATTCTCCAGCGTCATTTTTTCGGATTGATTTTCTCAAATCCAGGTCCAGGGTGATATCGGTCAATCCCCTGGACGCAATTCCGAATTGTGCATCTACAATAAGTTGAGGTTCTA
Organism: Cyclobacteriaceae bacterium; assembly: GCA_040216915.1. Classification (GTDB taxonomy): domain Bacteria; phylum Bacteroidota; class Bacteroidia; order Cytophagales; family Cyclobacteriaceae; genus ELB16-189. The sequence goes on along the minus strand of JAVJOD010000005.1, from coordinate 165,669 downwards.
ATCCCTCTTTCATGTAAATGGGTTGAGTTGACCCATCAATGAATTCAATGTTTGATTGAGGATTGACTATAAGGCTGCTATTCCTGTTGGCAATATTGAGGTCCATTCGGAGTTGCTGGAACTCCCCAGGGTTTGTGAATTGATCAATCAGTAAGAAGGACTTGCCTCCGGTATATGACATCAGATTTACACCTACGGGCTGTTCAAAGTTCTTGAAGGACTTCCAACTCCCATTTTGACTTGCCTCCAGGTTCTTAAAAAAGATATTTACACTCTTGATATTTTTGGAATCAATAGGGGCATCTGTGATGGAAATTTTCAGTGTTCCCTTCAGCGCTTCATTGTCGCAGGCAGTGGGGCCTAAGGCTAGCAGTGCAAGAATTAGGAATAATTTAATGGTTTTCATACCTGAATGGATAGGTATGACGGCAGCCATGTAACCTGATTTTGTGCTACTTATCGATAAACTGCGGATTATTACTTTAAATGACCAGCAAAAGGGAGGATTTGGCTACTGAACATAAAAAAAGCGACTTCAGATTGAAGCCGCTTTTTACATCTATCTAAAAGACTCTATTTTTTGTCCTTGTCGTTTACTTCTTCGTATTCCACATCAGACACATTTTCTGCTGAGCCATTGCTTGAACCATCCGTGCCTCCCTCAGCTCCAGATCCTGCACCTGGCTGCGCTCCGCCATCTGCACCGGCAGCATACATCTCTTGCGATGCAGCTTGCCATGCCGTATTGAGCGTATTCATAGCTGCGTCAATTGCTGCCAGATCTTGAGATTTGTGAGCCTCTTTTAGTTTTTCAAGCCCCTCATTAAGCGCAGTCTTGTTACCATCCGAGAGCTTATCGCCAAACTCCTTCAATTGCTTTTCAGTTTGGAATATGAGTGAGTCAGCCTGGTTGATTTTTTCAATCTTCTCTTTCTCAGTTTTATCGGCTTCGGCATTGGCTTGCGCTTCTTCCTTCATCTTCTTGATTTCTTCTTCAGTAAGTCCAGAAGATGCTTCAATCCTGATCTTTTGCTCTTTGCCTGTCCCTTTGTCCTTTGCAGACACATTAAGGATACCGTTGGCATCGATATCGAAGGTCACCTCAATCTGTGGCACCCCACGTGGTGCAGGAGGAATTCCATCCAGGTGGAATCTTCCAATGGTGCGATTATCCTTAGCCATTGGACGCTCACCCTGTAGTACATGAATCTCAACAGAAGGTTGGTTGTCAGATGCAGTGGAGAACACTTCAGATTTCTTAGAAGGTATGGTGGTGTTTGACTCAATTAGTTTAGTCATCACACTGCCCATCGTCTCAATACCCAATGAAAGAGGAGTGACGTCAAGAAGGAGTACATCCTTCACTTCTCCTGTTAGCACTCCACCCTGGATCGCTGCTCCAATAGCCACTACTTCGTCCGGGTTTACACCTTTTGAAGGTTTCTTCCCGAAGAATTTTTCTACTTCTTCTTGTATGCGGGGAATGCGAGTCGATCCTCCAACCAAAATAACTTCGTTGATTTCGGAGGTACTCATACCGGCATCTTCCATGGCTTTCTTACAAGGCTCCAAGGTTCTGCGGACCAGGTCATCAACCAATTGCTCAAACTTTGCCCTCGTCAACTTCTTCACCAGGTGCTTTGGCACACCATCCACTGAAGTAACGTAGGGTAGGTTGATTTCACTCTCGGATGAACTTGATAGTTCGATCTTTGCCTTCTCAGCCGCCTCTTTTAAACGCTGAAGCGCCATCGGATCTTTTCTCAAGTCGATGTTTTCATCGTTCTTAAATTCGTCTGCAAGCCAGTTGATAATTTTTTGATCGAAGTCATCTCCACCAAGGTGCACATCACCATTGGTAGATTTTACCTCAAATACGCCATCACCTAGTTCAAGAATCGAGATATCGAATGTACCACCACCAAGGTCGTACACGGCAATCTTCATATCCTGATTTTTCTTATCCATTCCGTAGGCTAGTGCAGCCGCGGTAGGCTCATTGATAATTCTCTTTACATCCAACCCCGCAATTTGTCCGGCTTCCTTGGTGGCTTGACGCTCGGCATCGTTGAAGTAGGCAGGTACCGTGATGACCGCTTCGGTAACCGTTGTTCCAAGGAAGTCTTCCGCGGTGCTCTTCATCTTCTGAAGAATCATTGCTGAAATTTCCTGAGGGGTATAAAGCCTATCTCCGATGCGGACGCGTATGGTATCATTGTTACCTTTCTCAACCGTATAAGAAACCATCTTCTTCTCCCCGGAAACCTCGTCAAACTTCTTTCCCATGAAGCGTTTGATAGAGGTTACCGTATTTCCGGGATTCGTGATGGCCTGCCTTTTGGCTGGATCTCCCACCTTGCGTTCCCCCTTGCCATTATCCAAAAATCCCACGATAGACGGAGTAGTTCTCCTGCCTTCGCTATTTGCGATAACGACCGGCTCATTACCCTCCATTACCGCTACGCAGGAGTTCGTTGTTCCTAAGTCTATTCCTATAATTTTTCCCATGATATGATCAGTTTGTTAAATTCTAATTTTAAGCAAGTTCCATTGATCAATGGTTGTGCCAATGAAGATTTTGGTCGAAAAGGTGACACAATGGCAGAGGCATCCAAAATTCAGCAAGCACAGGAATATTTGAGATTGATACCCTGAAAGGTGTATTTCTGGGCCTCTCGGTGCGGTCAGGGCGGTGAGATTACTCTGTGAGATTTTCTTACTTTTGCGCCTGCCTGCGGCAAGCAGGCCCTTATGGCCAAATGGCAAGGCCTAATTTATGGCATTAGAACAAGAAATAGCGAAACGCAGGACATTTGGAATCATCAGCCACCCCGATGCTGGTAAGACTACGCTCACCGAGAAATTACTCCTTTTCGGTGGAGCAATTCAAAAAGCCGGAGCGGTGAAATCCAGCAAAATAAAAGATCATGCTCGCAGCGACTGGATGGAGATTGAAAAGCAGCGAGGAATTTCTGTGGCCACTTCCGTAATGGGGTTCAACTATAAGGATAAAAAAATCAACCTTCTTGATACCCCCGGTCACCAGGATTTTGCCGAAGACACCTATCGTACACTGACTGCAGTGGATAGTGTAATTATGGTTATTGACTGCGTAAAGGGTGTGGAGATGCAAACGGAAAAGCTCATGGAGGTTTGCCGCATGCGAAACACACCGGTGATCTGCTTCATCAACAAGCTTGACAGAGAGGGGCAGGATCCATTCGACTTGCTGGATGAGATCGAAGAGAAATTGAACATTAAGGTCCGACCCTTAAGTTGGCCAATCAGTATGGGCAAGACTTTTAAAGGAGTGTATAGCCTATACGAAAAAAGTCTAAAGCTATTTACGCCAAGTAAAAGCAAGGTGGAGGAAGCAATAGAGATTGCAGATATTAACGATCCTGCAATAGACGGTTACGTGGGAGAAAACAATGCAAAGCAACTTCGAGCTGATGTAGAATTGATTGAAGGCGTGTACCCGGACTTTGAGGTGGAAGATTACCTATCTGGGAAAGTGGCCCCCGTGTTTTTTGGTAGTGCGGTGAATAATTTTGGCGTTAAGGAGCTGCTGGATACATTCATCAAAATTGCGCCACCGCCAATCTCCAGGGAGACCACGCTTCGTGTGATTAGCCCGGACGAAGAAAAATTCAGTGGCTTTATTTTTAAGATCCATGCCAATATGGATCCGAAGCACAGAAACCGACTCGCCTTTTTGCGCGTTTGCTCCGGAAAGTTTGAGAGAGGTCACAACTACCTACACGTCAGGCAGGACAAGAACATTCGCTTTTCAAATGCCACTGCTTTCATGGCGCAAGACAGAGAGACAGTGGAAGAGGCATGGCCTGGCGACATTGTTGGTCTTTATGACACCGGAAATTTGAAGATTGGCGACACGCTGACGGAGGGTGAAAAAACAATGTATACAGGTATACCCAGCTTCTCTCCTGAAATTTTCAAGGAGGTGATCAACAAGGATGCCATGAAGACCAAGCAACTCGAGAAGGGTTTGCTTCAACTGATGGAGGAAGGGGTGGCTCAGCTTTTTAGCTACCAGTTAGGTAACAAAAAGGTAGTGGGTACAGTAGGCGCGCTTCAATTTGAGGTAATCCAGTTCCGACTCAAGAACGAGTATAACGCTACTGTAGAATTTGCCTCTCAAAATATCTACAAGGCCTGTTGGATCAGCAGTCGCGACCAAAGGAAATTGGAAGAATTCATAGAATCAAAGCAGCGACACATCGCAAGGGATAAAGATGATAAGCTTGTATTCATGGCGGAGTCGAAGGCTTGGCTGCAAATGGTGCAAGACAACTTTCCGGAAATCGAGTTTCATTTCACTTCAGAGTTTAAAGAAGAGAAGGTTACATCGTAGTGGTTACTAAAAGCCCAATGGATATAAGTCAGGTTGATGTTTTATTTGAGGACAATCATCTGCTGATTGTCAACAAGCCTGCTGGGGTCTTAGTACAGGGAGATGCCACTGGTGATGTTCCATTGGTCGAATTGTGTAAACAATACATTGGTACCAAGTACAACAAGCCGGGCGATGTTTTTTTAGGAGTGATACATCGCCTGGATAGGCCAGTCAGTGGCGTGGTGGCCTTTGCCAGAACATCAAAAGCACTGGAGCGAATGAATAAACTTTTTCGCGACAAAAAAACAAAAAAAACGTATTGGGCTATAGTTGGCAAAAAACCTTCTGAAAAAAAGGGAACGCTTGTACACTGGCTTACCAAAGATGAAAAAAAGAATAAGGCGACAGCACATGATGCTGAGGTACCGGGAAGCAAACGCTCCGAGCTTCATTATGAGGTGATTCAAGCTCAAAGCGGCTTCTATTTACTGCAAGTAAATCCGATCACTGGCCGAGCCCATCAGATTCGGGTTCAGTTGGCTTCCATGACCTGTCCAATTGCTGGCGACCTCAAATACGGATTCCAAGGGGCCAATTCAGATGCGAGTATTTGTTTGCATAGCAGAACGCTGGAATTCATTCACCCTGTTCGCAAGGAAGCAATCAGGGTCGAAGCCCCTGCCCCGAACAAAGAACATTGGCAACTGTTTGGATAAATGCTCCGGCTGTAGGTATAAAATTGGATTGTAACATATCTATCTTGCTCGCAATACATTTGAATGACTTGGGATGAAAAATTAAAGACTAGGTGGAAGGTAGACAGCGCATATAAGGTGGTGCTGATCCTTATCGTCTTCGCCTGCACAGGTACCACGGTGGTCCTGATCAAGGGCCCTATTTTTGAATTCTTCTATGGGGTGGAGGAAATTCCGGTCTGGGTAAGTATTCTGTATTATATACTGATATTGCCCGTCTATAACCTATTTCTTTTATTTTACGGGCTATTGTTTGGACAATTCCAGTTTTTTTGGTCCTTTGAAAAGAGATTCATAAGCAGACTTATGGGTATATTTAGAAGCTAAAAACTTTAACTAAATTTCATATGAAGATTACACTTTCCTTTCTGGTTGCCGTAATGGTCATTACCTCTTGTTCATCGCCAAAGTACGCCTATCGCTTTGATACGTACGATTATAATTCTGGAAAGAATGGTGAGAAAACCGCAGCTGTAGTTGCCGAAGAATCAGTAACGGCTCCTATCAATGCCAATGAACTTATGGCAAGTACAGAAATCTCAACCCCCGTGATGATGACTGCTCCTGCAGTTAGTACGGAAGAAGTCAGGAAGACCTACTTGTCCATGACAAAGTCTGAGCGCAAAGAGGTTAGAAAGACAATCAAGAACTATTTGAAAGAAAAGAAGGACAATATAAAAGCAGTGCAAAAGACCAATGCAATGGACAATGACCTTAAGTTGGCTGCAATTTTTGGAGCAGTAGGACTTGTAGCGCTAATTATTGGTGGTGACGTGTTCTGGATCATTGGTGGAATTGCCATGATCGTGGGAGTGGTATTCTTTGTGAAGTGGTTGGTGAGACAGTAAGAATATTGGGATTTTAGAATTAAAAAGGCCTCCAAAATTTTTTGGAGGCCTTTGCTTTTTTAGAGAAAAATTTATTTTTGTAACCTGTAAAAGACCAATTCTTCTCAGATATTGGCGAGGCTGCTTTAGGCTGCGAGGCCATCGGCCAACAAAATCACTTTGTTTTTCAAAACTTCCACCACTCCTCCAGTGATCTTAATCTTGTTTGATGCCTCCTTAGACTTGTATTCTACGACTCCTTCTTTCAAGAGGCTTACAAGAGGTGCGTGGTTGTTCAAAATCTGAAATGATCCGTCTGCACCAGGAAATGTGGCAATAGTTACTTCACCTTCAAATATCTTCTTCTCTGGCGTAATTATTTCTAAGTGCATAATTTGAAAGTATTGATTCGTAAATTATCCCTTCGCCTCAGCAATCAATTTCTCGCCTTTTGCTGCAGCTTGTTCAATGGTACCCACCAAGTTGAAAGCTGCCTCAGGAAGGTGATCCATTTCACCACTCATGATCATGTTAAATCCTTTGATGGTGTCTTTGATATCTACTAACTCTCCTTTCAATCCGGTAAATGCCTCTGCCACATGGAATGGCTGCGATAAGAAACGCTGTACCCTTCTTGCGCGGTGCACAACCAGTTTATCTTCATCAGAAAGTTCATCCATACCAAGAATGGCAATGATGTCTTGCAGTTCCTTGTAACGTTGAAGAATCTCTTTCACGTTCTGCGCACACTTGTAGTGCTCTTCTCCTACGATGTCCTCGCGCAGAATCCTTGAAGTTGAATCCAAAGGATCCACTGCAGGATAAATTCCTAACTCCGCAATCTTTCTTGAAAGTACCGTGGTGGCATCCAAGTGAGAGAATGTGGTTGCAGGTGCAGGGTCTGTCAAGTCATCGGCAGGCACATACACAGCTTGCACTGATGTAATTGAGCCATTCTTTGTTGAAGTGATTCGCTCTTGCATGGCGCCCATCTCTGTGGCAAGTGTAGGCTGATAACCCACAGCCGATGGCATACGACCCAATAGAGCCGATACCTCAGAACCTGCTTGCGTAAAGCGGAAAATATTATCAATAAAGAAAAGAATGTCTCTTCCCTTTCCGGTGCCATCACCATCGCGGAAGTACTCAGCCACGGTCAAACCCGACAGGGCCACTCTGGCGCGGGCTCCTGGAGGCTCATTCATCTGACCGAATACGAATGTCGCTTTAGAGTCTTTTAATTTTTCGGTATCCACCTTTGACAAATCCCAACCGCCAGCATGAAGAGATTTCATGAAGTCTTCACCGTAGTTGATGATGCCAGCTTCGATCATCTCTCTGAGTAGGTCATTACCCTCACGTGTACGCTCACCTACTCCTGCAAATACAGATAGACCGGAATAAGCCTTTGCAATGTTGTTGATCAATTCCTGAATCAATACAGTCTTACCAACTCCAGCTCCACCGAAAAGACCAATTTTACCACCTTTTACATAAGGCTCAATCAAGTCAATAACTTTGATTCCGGTATAAAGAACCTCAGAAGAGGTTGATAAATTCTCATAAAGCGGGGCTTGGCGGTGTATTGGTAGAGATTTTCCAGGCTCAAGCTCGGATATTCCATCGATGGTTTCACCGATCACGTTGAACAATCGGCCTTTTATATCCTCGCCCACAGGCATCTGGATGGGCGAACCCGAATCCCTAACTTCCGTACCCCTCACCAAACCTTCCGTTCCATCCATGGCCACCGTTCTCACTCTATCCTCTCCCAAGTGCTGCTGCACTTCCAATACGATTCGCGTGCCGTCATTCTTAGTTACTTCCAATGAGTTTAAGATATCTGGTAAACTAGACCCTTCTCCGTCAAAAGCTACGTCTACTACAGGTCCAATTACTTGAGTGATTCTTCCAGTATTTGCCATTTTTTTGTCTGTATTGTTAATGATTTTAGTCTTTCCGACCCTGTGGTCGGTAGGCAGGCGCAAAAGTAGCAGTTTCGGCCTCAAAGGCAAAAAATCTTTAGCTAATAAACAGCGTATTTCAGGGGCAAAAGTGCCATTTTAGAGTTGGGCACTTTTGAGTTCAATTCGAAATGTAGTCCCCTCATTTTCTTCCGAAGATTTGACGAAAATTCGGCCTTCGTGATACAACTCTACGATGCGTTTGGCCAATGCCAGCCCAAGACCCCAGCCCCTTTTTTTAGTGGTGAATCCTGCTTTGAATACATTGGACAAATTCGCCTTGGGAATGCCTTTGCCGGTATCTGAAATATCGACAAATACCTTTCCATCGCTACCCCGGAGGATTTTGATGGCAATTGTACCAGAGTTTTCCATGGCGTCTACGGCATTCTTACAGAGATTCTCAATCACCCACTCCAACAGTGGGGCATGCGCTTTGGCAATTATGTTTTCCGAAAGCGTGTACAATTCAATCTTGACTTTGGCGGAGACTCTCGGCTCAAGGTAGCTCACCACATTACTTATGAGTTGATAGATATTTTCGTCTTTGAGGGTAGGGGTGGATCCGATGCTCGAAAATCGCTCTGTCACCACCGTCAGCTTATGAATGTCTTTATCGAGTTCATCCACAATACCCTTGTTCTTTATGTCAGGATCATCACGTAACACCTCTATCCATGCCATTAGCGAGGATAGGGGGGTGCCCAGTTGGTGCGCTGTTTCTTTGGCAAGCCCCACCCAGACTCTGTTTTGCTCCGCGGCCTTTGAGTAGTTAAATGCCAGATAAGAGATAAAACCAAAGATGGCGATTACTGAAAGCTGAATGTATGGGTAGGCAACCAATTGTGTGAGCAAGAAGGAATTCTTGTAGTACACAAATTGCTTACCAAAGACTTCTCCTGTATTGGGATCTTTCAAAACGATTTCAATGGGAGGGTAGGTTTTTCTCATTTCAGACAATTCCTGCTCCAACCTCTCATTCTTTTTTTTGGGAGTCCACGAAGGGTCGATGTCGAGATTACCGGAGTAGACGAATTCACCATCCTCATTCGTTAAGATGGTGGGAATGGAACTGTTTTTATAGATGATCTCTTCGGTAATGAAGAGGATGTTATTTTCTGTGTCGTTTAGTGTGTACTCTAATGCCTTTGCATAAAGACGTACCTGTCTTGTCTCTCTTTCTTTGAGTTGATTGACAAGAATATTTGTGTAATAGATTGATCCAATACTGATGACGATAGACACAGCCAAAATGATCCACTTCAATTTGGTGTTGTCCTGATAAAACTCCATGGAAGGCAGGGTATTTTTGCGCGCCATAACTTATGAAGTTACCTAAAAAATATTGATGAACCCATCGGCAAGTAACTTATACCGTCAATTGAGTCAGGCGCAGTGCTATGCTTTCATCATAAACCATTTCGCAAGAACGCGATAATTCACTTTTGACCCATGCATTAGAATTCCAATGCGATATATTCTCGCTGCAATCCATGTGGTAAATGTAAAACCAATCACAAGGCAAACCATGGAAAGAATTGACTGCCAGAGCGGCACACCAAATCCCACTCTTCCCATCATGGCAATAGGCGAAGTAAAAGGTATGATTGAAAGCCACACACTGATTGGTCCATAGGGATCGTCAAGTATGAAGAGGAATAGTGCAAAATAGGAAATGAGCATGGGTATAGTAATCGGAAATATAAACTGCTGTGCTTCTGCAGGACTGTCTACTGCAGACCCCACTGCCGCAAAGAGCGCACCGTAGAGCAGGTAGCCGCCAACAAAGTAAAAAAGAAAATGACCAATCACGTATACAACATTGATTTCAGCTAGAGCGCGAATTATTTCAATTGAAGGTCCATTCAATTGATCTGCCGGAATTGCATTAACGGTTTGTTCCGTCAATTCCTTTTGCGGAATTTCAAAGCCGAAGTAATTCAGCACCACAGAGGAGAGTACCGTGATTAGTACGATCCAAATGCTAAACTGCAACAATCCAACCGCAGCCAATCCGATGATCTTCCCCATCATGAGCTGGAAGGGCCTTACTGTTGAGATGATGATCTCTACAACTTTGCTTGTCTTTTCTTCGATGACCCCTTGCATGATTTGCGAGCCATACATAAAAATGAAAATATAAATCAGAATACCTCCCGTCATGCCAATACCAAAGAGTACGTCTGCGTTGTTAGACTCCTCCCGTCCTGATTCAGAAACCTTAATAGATTCAATTTTTGTGGAAGTACTATTGAGGCTGTCGAGTATATGTTGAGGTATGTCATATACGAGTAGCTTTGCGCTTCGAATTTGTGTTTCAATTTCTGATTCTAATTTGGAAAGGACAGAGGGGCTAGGGCTTTGTTTGGTAAACAGTTGGATGCCTTTCGGGTCTGATAATTTAAGTGGTGGAATATAGAGTAGCCCAAAGTCATTGCTGTGGCTAAATGCTTTCTTTGCGTCATCGATCCCGCCATCAAATTTTCTGAGATCAAAATCATCGCTCAACGGTTTTGGATCTATGAAGTCACCCTCATCTACATAATGAATGACCTGGGGGAGGGCATTTTTCTTTTGTTCTTGCGAGAAGTAAACCAGCAATGCAATTATTGAAGGGAAGATTAGCGGTAGCAGTATCGTGGCGATCAAAAATGATTTTTTTTGCACCCGGTTAAGGAATTCACGCCTGACAATTATCCAGACTTTATCCATGAGGCTCCTCCTTTACCAATTGAATGAATATTTCATGCATGTCTGGAACCTGTTCTTCAAACCGGTGGACCTCTGTTAATTCAATAAGCTCTGCGAGCAAGTCATTTGATGAGCCTTCGCTGATTTGGAGGGTGGTGTCTAATAGTTCATCTCCCACTTGGCGCGTTTTGACTGTTAATGCATGTTTTGGCTTTTCGGTGAATTGCCCTCTGTGAATTACACTATAGGTATTGTTTCGAAAACCTTGTTTGACTGACTTTTTGGACCCTTCCAATATTTTCTTGCCCTTGTGAATTAGGGCAATGTGGTCACACAACTGCTCCACTGTTTCCATTCTATGTGTAGAAAATATAATTGTAGAGCCGCATTCCCTTAATTCTAAAATTTCGTTTTGTATGAGATTAGCATTTACAGGATCAAAACCAGAAAAAGGCTCATCAAGAATGATAAGCTTAGGTTTGTGCATCACCGTGCTGATGAATTGAACCTTTTGTGCCATGCCTTTGGAAAGATCCTCAACCTTTTTACCCCACCATTCTTTGATGTTTAGCTTATCTACCCAATACCCGGTTTGCCGAAATGCTTCTTCCTTGCTAAGCCCACGCAATTGTGCGAAGTATACCAGTTGCTCTCCAACTTTCAATTTTTTGTAGAGACCTCTTTCTTCGGGAAGGTATCCTATTGTTCCAATGTGTTTTGGGCCAAGCGTCTCGCTTCCCAAAAAAATTTCGCCCTGATCTGCGGTAATGATTTGATTGATGATCCGAATCAGAGTGGTTTTGCCAGCACCGTTTGGACCAAGAAGTCCATAGATACTTTGCTCAGGTATCGAAATGCTCACATCATCTAATGCCGTGTGATTAGAATAATGCTTATAAATGCCTTTGGTTGTTAATGCTTCCACTGGTGACTGAGACAGTGGTAAAAATAGAAAAGAGAATCAGAAGAAAGGGGAACGGGCAGGAAAGAAGTCGTTTAGTCCGCCTTCTCGCGGAACATTATCTTACCTAAAGAGACATCCAGGTCAAAAGTAAGTGCGTTTTCTGAGCTCTGGCCGTAAGCTTTGTTTGCAAAGGTGTTTTCACCGACTCTCCGCAGTCCCTTGCAAAGCTCCAACGTACAAAGCCAGGAATCATTCACCTTGACCATTACTGGTATCTTCTCGTCTGGCAGCAGGATCTCAAGGTTGCCGGCACCTACGCTTCCAATGACATGTTTCTCAACCGTTGGAGTGTCGGTGAAATCCAATAGAATATTTCCAAACCCAACGTCTGCTACTACCACCCTGGAACGCGCCAGGTTAAGCTGTCGGGCATTGAGGGATCCCATGTCCACCTTCACAAAGAATGTATCCATCTCAACCTGGTTTTGCACACCCGATCCATAGAATACATTTACATCTGCGCTGCCCGTCTTAATCTTGAGTTTTTCGACAGATAGACCGGAAAGGTCTATGTTGGCGTTACCCAACCCATAGTCAAGGTCGAGGGTATAGGGCTTATTTTCCGTAAGGTATACTTTCCAGAACTTTTCACTCGGTTTTGTATCTCCTCCGAATACCTGATAGGAGATCTTTTGGCCAACGCCTTTGCTTTGCTGCTCCAGGGCGAGGCTTATATAACATATTTCATTTACAATTTCACTTCTAAAGGTGTGTCCATACTCTTCCAAATCCTGATTGCTATATACATTTAGAACGTCCACATTTTGACTGGGTCGGATAAAGCAATTGCCAGTCTTGGCAACGAGGCGCAAGTCTACGGATTCGAATTCATCTCGATCTACGACAGAGAACTGTTTTTTGATTTGCCCAAAACTCGCCAGGGCGACAGTGCTTATTACTGAGACTAAAAAATACCTCCACATGATCTATAGTATTACGAATACGTCTGCTTCAAGTTTCGCGTAGATCTTCCACTTGAATAAAAAATACCCACAGGCACAGAATGGGGTATACGTAAACGAAAGTAAAGGGTTGAGTTTAGGCAAAATATTCCTTCATCCGCTCAAAGAACCCTTTTTCAGGGTTTTCGGGATTTGGCTGGAAGTGGGGTGCGCTGCGAAGACTTTCCAGCTTTGCTTTTTCGTCAGCAGTTAATTTCTTTGGTACCCACACATTGACGTAAATGAGCTGATCTCCAGCGCCATAGCCGTTTATGTCCTTTATGCCTTTACCCCGCAGTCGCAACATCTTGCCGCTCTGCGTTCCAGGTTCAATCTTGATGCGCACCTTTCCTCCAATCGATGGGATTTCGACCGTAGTTCCCAGTGCTGCATCCGCAAAATTTAAATGAAGGTCATAGATTACATTGTTGCCATCCCTCTTGAGGATCTTGTCCTCTTTTTCCTCTATAAGAATAAGTAGGTCTCCAGGTACGCCTCCTCCAGGAGCGTCATTACCTTTTCCACTCATTGATAGTTGCATGCCGTCAGCAACTCCGGCTGGTATTTTAATACTAATGAGTTCTTCCTGCGATTTAAGTCCGGAGCTATCAATTCCGGGAGGTCTCTGGTCAATCATTTGACCGGCTCCACCGCAGGTATGGCAAGCGGCAGTGGAGACCATCTGACCAAGCATGGTGTTCACTACTTTTCGCACCTGGCCTGTGCCTTGGCAAGTAGAGCATGTTTTAAAGGTTACTCCCTCTGCCTTCACCAATCGGTGTACTTTTATTTTTTTCTCCACCCCGTTGGCGATCTCCTCTAAGGTGAGCTTGAGTTTTATTCTCAGGTTTGATCCTTTGCGCTGACGGGATCTTGAACCACCGCCACCAAAGAAGCTGTCAAACGGACTGCCTCCTCCGCCACCGAAAATATCTCCAAACTGACTGAAGATATCTTCCATGTTCATGTCGTGTCCCTGGAATCCACCTCTTCCACCCGGACGAGAATGACCAAACCTATCGTACTGTGCTTTTTTCTCCGCGTTGCTCAGCACCTCATAAGCTTCAGCTGCTTCTTTGAACTTTTCCTCAGCCTCCTTGTCACCGGGGTTTTTGTCGGGGTGAAATTTGATGGCCACCTTGCGGTAAGCCTTCTTAATTTCTTCCGCGGATGCTGATTTGGTTACACCAAGGATTTCGTAATAGTCACGTTTTGTTGACATCGATCTTAGAATTTAAAAATGAATCGCCTTAGCTACCGATAACTACTTTCGCGTGACGAATTACTCTGTCATTCAAGAAGTATCCTCTCTCGACAGTGTCAACAATTTTGCCCTTCAGCTTTTCTTCGGCAGCAGGAACCTGCGTGATTGCTTCATGGAGGTCTGAGTCGAAATCAGTGCCTGGTTCCGATTCCATTGGCTTTGCACCGAACTGTTCTAAAATCTTTTTCAGCTTTTGCTGAATTAGCAAGAATCCCTCAAGTTCCTTACTTTCCTTTTCAGTCATGGCTTTTTCGGCCCTCTCAAAGTCGTCTATTACTGGTAGAAGCTCCACAATCAGGCGCTCATTGGCACCTTGAATCATCTCAAGCTTCTCCTTTGATGATCTCCTACGGTAGTTGTCAAACTCGGCATATAGCCGCAAATACTTGTCCTTGGCTTCTGCCAAATCGTCCTGCACCTTCTTAAAAGGGTCTATTTGTTCTTCGGTTTCTTTCGTCTCAACTTCCTTTTCTTGCCCTTCAGGGTTTTGCTGAGCCGCGATTTCTTCGGATAACTCCTCCTTTTTATCTATTTCTGGGTCTTGCTGAACGTTCTTTTCCATTATTAATCGAATTAATGCTGGCAAAATGGCAACAACTTTGCCAGCAATGCAATTGTGTCAATATGACATCAAACTAATGCTATTTCAGGCTATTCCAGATTAGGTCTTTTAGCTCACTGATTCCAGCACCGGTAGCGGAGGAAATAAACATGCTAGGTATTTCTGTGGGAAGTTCTTTGCGCATTTCCTCAATCAATTCTGCATCGAGAAGATCCGACTTAGAGATGGCAAGGATTCTTTTTTTATCTAGTAACTCCGGATTGTAGGTCTTCAACTCATTGAGAAGAATTTCGTACTCCTTCCTAATGTCCTTGCTATCTGTTGGTATGAGAAACAACAGGATGGCGTTGCGCTCAATGTGCTTTAAGAATCGAATACCTAATCCTTTTCCTTCTGCTGCTCCTTCGATAATTCCCGGTATGTCTGCCATCACGAAAGATTTGTTATCTCTATAGGCAACCACTCCCAGGTTCGGAGTCAGTGTGGTGAATGCATAGTCCGCAATTTTGGGTTTGGCTGCAGAGACTACCGACAATAGGGTGGACTTGCCTGCGTTTGGAAAACCAACCAGGCCCACATCTGCCAATAGTTTTAATTCAAGGATAATCCACTCCTCTATTCCAGGTTCTCCGGGCTGTGCATGCTGTGGTGATTGCTGAGTTGGGGTTGCAAAATGGGCATTGCCTTTACCCCCTCGTCCGCCTGGGGTTAGCACAACTTCTTTACCATCTTCATTTACCTCGCACAAGATTTCTCCAGTATCTGCTCGTTTGGCCACGGTCCCAAGTGGCACTTCTAGAATTTCATCATTGCCATCGGAGCCAGTGCGGTTTTGAGCTTCTCCGCCTTTGCCTGGCTCTGCAATTACATGCTTGCGATATTTAAGATGCAGCAAAGTCCAAAGTTGCGCATTGCCTCTTAATATTATGCTTCCTCCTTTTCCGCCATCACCACCATCAGGTCCACCCTTGTTGGTCATTTTATCGCGGTGAAAATGCATAAATCCTGCTCCTCCCTTGCCAGAGCGAGAATTGAACTTCACATAGTCAATAAAATTGGGAGAAGACACTTAGGCAAGGGCGGTTAGAAACTGTCAATTACTTTGCAAATGTCAGCAAATATCTGATCTAAAGAGCCAACACCATTTATAGAATTGAACTTTCCTTGCTTTTCATAGTATTCAGCAACGGGTACGGTTTCATTGTTATACACCTGGATTCGATTGTTGATCTTCTTTTCATCCTGATCGTCTGCACGACCTGAAGTTAGTCCGCGGTTGAGAAGCCTCTTGACAAGCTCTTCCTTTGGAACCTCCAAAGCAATCATTCCAGAGATAGGAGTGTCCTTGCTATTCATTAAGGTATCCAATGCTTTCGCTTGCTCCACCGTGCGTGGAAAGCCATCGAATATGTAGCCGTTGACTTTACTATCTGTTTTGATCTTGTAATCAACCATATCAATTACAACCTTGTCAGGAACAAGATTGCCTTCATCCATGTACTTTTGTGCCAGCTTGCCAAGCTCGGTACCCTCTTTTAAATGTTTGCGAAACAAGTCACCAGTGGAGATATGACTGAGTTCATACTTTTTAATGATGTTTTCACTTTGAGTTCCTTTTCCAGCACCTGGCGGCCCAAACAAAACGAGATTAATCATGTCTAATATTTTGAATTGTAGTTTATGAAAGGAAGCGAATATAAAGATTCAATGACCGAATAGCTAACTCTCGCGAGCGGGAGGTTCACCAAGCAGTTTGTAGACATCAGGATAATTCCTTCCAAAGCCGTTGTAATCCAGTCCGTAACCCAGAATAAATTCGTTTTCGATCTCAAAGCCCACATACTTGGGCTGCACTGCATGTGCTCGTGCTTTCGTCTTTCTGAATAATGTGACGATTTCAACAGATTTTGTACCCAGCGTTTGCAGTTCCTCCACCACCTTACTCAGTGTGAGCCCCGTATCCATCACATCTTCCACCAAAATCAAGTCCTGGTTGAAAATGCTTTCCTGCATGCCAATTAAAGTTTTGAGTTGTCCAGTACTGGCGGTTCCCTGCACAGAGCTATGCTTTACGAACGAAACGCGGCAGGGCACTTTAATGTGACGAGTGAGATCAGCAGCAAAAACATAAGAGCCATTCAGGATGGGCATAAAGAGTGGTGCCCTATCCTTGTAATCTTTATTGATTTGCTTTGCAAGAGACTCCACCTTCTCCAGGATTTTTTCTTCCTGTATAAATTTCTTGAATTCGAGATCATTAATTTTCATCACACGCCCTCGGTTGGTGATACAAAAGTAGTGGATTTTTACTCTTGGAATTGTAAAAAGAAATGCTACAGTTCTTTCATCAATAGACTGTAAAAACTTAGGAAGGACGCGATGTCATTCTTATTTACTTTTTCATGTGGAGTATGTGGATCTTGCGAGGGAGGCCCCACAAAGCACCAGTCGATAGGATAGGGAGACCGCTGAATTTCACCTCCATCGCTTGAGCCGCTGCCCTCCACCTCCAGTTGAAATTTTACTTTATGTTTTTCTGCGATGGTGATAATTTTATTTAGATAGGGAAGACGAGGAATATTCTTATCTCGCATAGAGATAGCCACACCCTTGCCAAGGTGCACGCCATCAGTAGCCCAGGTTATGTCTGAGACTATAGCCTGCCGGACGTTTAATTCCTCGAAGATGAATTTGGTCAGGTAGGGCACCGCGCCTCCTCCATGCTCCTCCCATGAGCTAAAGACAATTACTCCATCTTTTAGCTTTTCCGCAACTTTAAGTGCATTGTATATTCCTAGTCTGTTATCCAGGTAGGCGGATTGAACTTGAGTCTTACTATTCTTAAAATTGACTTTATAGCTCAAAGCAGTTCCGCGATCAATGGGCCTTCCGAATTTATAAAATGCACGATTATCTTTGTCGTATTCCAGCTCACATTCAATTTCCCCTTTGCTATCAGTGCCAACCAGCACGGTTCCTGCTTCAGCATCTGGACTGCCAATGGGCAGCAGTTGGTTGAAATATCGAACGGTAAAACCGATGGAATCCATATGGGCAAATATGGCTGTACGGGGTTTTCCAAAGACCAATATCAGATTGTCTTGAAAGGCTTCGCCCTGAATTATTTTAGGTTTTACTTTCCAGTTCTTTTTTTCCCTGACAATATAGTCTAACAAGAAGTCCTTCATAGACTCCTCGCTGCCGGAGGTAGCCCGCACCTCGCAAAGCTCTTTTAACAATTTCATTTTCAGTAGTATGGAATAAGTTGATTTCCTTTGTGCAACTTTATTCTAAAATTTGATCATAAAAAAGAATTTGGAGATGATTGAAAGGTATGTACTCATATAACCTATGTGGGAGGAAATATTAAAGGCGGTTCCAGTTTTCCTATCCAGTATGCTCAAATTTATTTTTGGCCCCACCGGAGGATATGCAATCGGGTTGCACCCGATCACCACTATTGCTGCTACCGTAGCAGGGACAATGGCCAGTGTGATTGCATTCACCTACTTTGGAAAATGGTTGCGTTCCAAAGTCCTGGATCGATGGGGGGGTAAAAAGAAATTGTTTACAACCAACAACAGGCGCATTGTAAAAATTTGGAGGAAGTACGGCCTTTTCGGTGTGGCTACCTTGATGCCATTGCTGCTGACGCCAATCGGAGGCACGGTGGTGGCTGTGAGTTTTGGCAGCCCAAAGAATCGAATTATTCTCTACATGTTTCTAAGTGCGTTGCTATGGGCAACCATCTTTACCTTGATTATTTACGAATTTGGCAGGGCTGTGCTGCCAGGTTTTGTCAACACCTAAGAATTTTCTTCGTCAGGAAGCATCTCGATGTCGTGGATCAATACCTTTTTTGAGATGGCTTGGCCTGTTTTAGTAGCAGCCAATCCACCTAATGCAGTTTCCTTATATCGCGTCTCCATGCTGGCGCCAATTTCACCCATCGCTTCAATTACTTCATCTACCGGAATCACACTGCTTACATTGGCCAGCGCAATTTGAGCAGAGCTGTTGGCAATGGCTGCAGCGCTGGCGTTGCGAACCACGCATGGCACTTCTACTAAACCAGCTACGGGGTCGCACACCAATCCCAACATACATTGTACCGTGATGGCCACAGCATTGAAGGTTTGATCGATGTTTCCGTCAAGGCAATACACAATGGCCCCTGCACCCATTGCGGCAGCTGTGCCCGTTTCAGCCTGACAGCCGCCCACTGCGCCTGAGATGGATGCCTTTTGCTCCATAATAAGTGCGATTCCTGCAGCCAATAGCATTGCTTCAAGAATCTTTTTGTCAGGCACTTTATGAATTTCCTGAACGGTGTACAAAACACCAGGCATGATGCCACTTGCCCCCGCGGTAGGTGCTGCCACTATTCGGCCCATACAGGAGTTCACTTCTTTCGCGGCCAACGCGCGAGAGATAAGATTTTGAAATTCTTTGGAAAGTACCGTTTGTTTGTGGTTGTAGACTTTTTTTGCTCCATTGTTAATCATGCCTGAGCGTGATGTCATGTCTTCTTCCAATCCGGTCTTCACCGCATCTTTCATCACTTCCCATGCTCGGCCCAGTCCTTCCCAGATTTCCGTTTCCGTTCTTCCCTTCTGAGTTTTTTCATACTCCACCACTGCATGCACCAGTGAGACATCATTGCTTTCGCAATATTTTTTCCACCCTTCAAACGAATCAAAAAGAAAGTTCATAGACTTAAGTTTTGTGTATTCAAAGTTGAGGCTTTAAAAGAAGAATTCAAATGTCTGCGAATACCACTTTGAAACAGCAGGCTTTAGTCAAAGTTCAAAATCAACTATATTGAAGGCTTAGATCAAACTATTTACGAAATGAAATTCTTCTCAATCGCGCTCACTTTGTTTTTGTCTTCTCTTCTCGTTTTGGGGCAAAAGGGAGATGAAGCCACCGTTCAAGCTATTTTTGACGAGGCACTGAAAAATGGTCATTCTTATCAGATGTTGGAATACCTCTCTACTAAGATTGGGCAGCGTCTCTCAGGATCTCCGGGCGCTGCTGCGGGTGTAGAATGGAGCAGACAGATGATGGAGGCATATGGTTTCGATTCCGTGTGGCTCCAACCTGTGATGGTTCCTCATTGGGTGAGGGGCAAGAAGGAAGTGGGTAGAATTGTGAACTCCAGTAAGATGGGCAACGTGGACATAAATATTTGTGCATTGGGTGGCAGCATTGGTACCGGACCTGCAGGCGTAAGTGCTGAGGTGGTGGAGGTCAAGGATTTTGAAGAACTCAAGCAACTTGGTGCCAAGGGGGTGCAAGGCAAGATTGTATTCTTTAGTCGCCCGATGGACCCTACGAAGATCAATACTTTTGCCGCCTACGGAGGAGCTGTAAATCAGCGCGGATCGGGTGCTTCGGAAGCTGCCAAGTATGGTGCAGTGGCAGCGCTGGTTCGTTCAATGGGTTCCAATATCGAGGAGTATCCGCACACAGGAGGAATGCGATATGCGGATGGCGTAAAAAAGATCCCTGCCGTTGCAATCAGCACCATGCATGCAGAGATGCTGAGCAATCTTCTGAGAGATGACAAGGCGTTGAAGGTTTATATTGAAACACACTGTGAAAACCTGGAGGATGTGCCATCATTCAATGTGGTGGGAGAATTGCGAGGCTCCACTAATCCTGATGAAATCATTGTGGTGGGCGGACACCTTGATTCATGGGACCTGGCGCAAGGGGCGCATGATGATGGGGCAGGTTGCGTGCAGTCAATTGAAGTATTGAGAATTTTTAAAGCAATGGGGTACAAACCGAAACGTACCATCCGAGCGGTCATGTTCATGAATGAAGAGAATGGGTTAAGAGGCGGAACGAAATATGCAGAGTTGGCTAAGCTTAACAAAGAAAAACACATGGCTGCGATGGAGTCTGACAGAGGTGGGTTTACGCCTAGAGGCTTCACCATGACGGCAGCAGAGGAAGTGAAATCAAAAATCAGAAGTTGGAAGCCACTATTAGAACCATACGGACTTACAGACTTTAGTCAGGAAGGTGGTGGTGCGGACATCGGTCCCCTTGGACCGCAAGGCGTTGCACTGATTGGGTTTTTACCAGACTCGCAGCGCTACTTCAATTACCATCACACGGAAGAAGATACTTTCGACAAGGTAGATAAGCGCGAGTTGGAGCTTGGGGCAGCTTCCATGGCTTCGCTAATCTATCTCATAGATCAGCATGGATTGAAGTGAAGTGAGGCTAAAAAAAGAGGGTCAATTGACCCTCTTTTAACTCTTGAGCTAAGTCTCTAGCTCGCATACTCCTCAATGGGCAAACAGCTGCAAACCAAATTTCGGTCTCCATAGGCGTTGTCTACCCTGCTCACCGATGGCCAGAACTTAGCTTCCACTACAAAAGGTAGTGGATAAGCCGCCTTTTGTCGACTGTAGGGTCTGTCCCATTCATCTGCAGTAATGATGGCAGCAGTATGAGGTGCACGCGTCAACACGTTGTTTTCCTTATCGGCCTTTCCTTCTTCTACTTCGCGCACTTCATTTCTGATTTCGATTAGCGCATCGCAGAAGCGATCCAATTCCTCCTTTGGCTCACTTTCGGTAGGTTCGATCATCATAGTTCCTGCTACGGGGAAAGAAACAGTTGGAGCATGAAAACCATAGTCCATGAGTCTCTTGGCAAGATCTTCTACTTCAATGCCTGCCTTCTTAAAGTCGCGACAATCGACAATCATTTCGTGCGCACATCTTCCATTGCTTCCGGTGTACAATATCTTGTAATGCTTACTTAGCTTGTCTTTGATATAGTTGGCATTTAAAATGGCGAGCTTGGTAGCATTGGTCAATCCTTCTGCGCCCATCATAGCGATGTAAGCATAAGAGATTGCAAGAATACTGGCGCTACCCCATGGCGCTGCAGAAACGGCACTGATTGCTTGTGCTCCTCCCGTCTTCACAATGGCGTGACCAGGAAGAAAAGGTTTTAATTTATCGTTGCAGCAGATAGGTCCCATTCCAGGGCCACCGCCTCCGTGCGGAATACAAAATGTTTTGTGCAGATTAAGGTGGCACACGTCAGCGCCAATATTTGCAGGCGAAGTCAGTCCTACCTGGGCATTCATGTTTGCACCGTCCATATACACCATACCGCCATTCTTGTGGATGGTCTCACATATCTCAATGATGGATTCTTCGAACACGCCATGTGTGGAAGGATAGGTTACCATCAATGCAGAAAGGTTTTCTTTGTGTTGTTCAGCCTTAGCCTTCAAGTCGGCCACATCGATTTTACCTTCGGCATCTGATTTTACCACTACTACTTTCATTCCGGCCATGACGGCACTTGCGGGATTCGTCCCATGAGCGGATGAGGGAATCAACGCAATGTCGCGGTGTGCCTCGTTGTTGTTCATATGGTAAGCGCGAATCACCATCAAGCCGGCATACTCGCCTTGCGCTCCGCTATTCGGCTGAAGTGAAATGCCACTAAAGCCAGTAATCTCCATCAACCAATCTTCAAGATTCTTGATCATCATTTGATATCCTTCCGTTTGATTGGAGGGAGCAAATGGATGCATCTGACCTAACTCTGGCCATGTGACGGGAATCATTTCCGTAGTTGCGTTTAGCTTCATGGTGCATGACCCCAGAGAGATCATGGAGTGAACCATGGAAAGATCTTTGTTTTCTAATTTTTTAATGTACCGCAGCATCTGATGCTCCGAACGATACGAATGAAACACAGGATGTGTCATGTAAGCTGAGGTCCTTACCAGGGAGGCAGGCCAACTGATTTCATGCGCTTCGACATTTAGAGATGCTGATTTTTTTACGGAAGCGGCAAAGACTCCAACGATCGCTTCGAGATCTTTTGTGGTAGTAGTTTCATCGATTGAAATTCCTACGTGATTATCTTGATAGTACTTGAAGTTGATTTGATGCTTTATGGCTTCTTCCTCGACAACGTTTTTGTCAGGCACTGCTACTTTGATGGTGTCAAAGTAGTTTTCGTTTACTTGTGTAAGTCCAAGCGATTTCAGGTTTGTTTCCAAAGACTTCGCCAGGCCATGTATGCGCAGGGCAATTTTCTTTAAGCCCTCCGGCCCGTGATAAACTGCGTACATTCCGGCCATCACCGACAATAGCACCTGTGCGGTACAGATGTTGGAGGTGGCTTTTTCTCTTCTAATGTGCTGCTCACGCGTTTGGAGCGCCATTCTGTAACCAGGCTTGCCGTTGGCATCCAGCGAAGCGCCAATAATCCTTCCCGGAATTACCCTCTTGTATTCTTCTTTTGAGGCGAAGAAAGCGGCATGCGGTCCGCCAAATCCCATGGGCACGCCAAACCTCTGGCTAGAACCTACTACAATATCGGCTCCCATTTCGCCTGGAGATTTCAGTAGGAGCAAACTCATGAGGTCAGTGCCCATCACAACGTTTACTTCCTTCTCATGTGCGGCAGCGATGAATGCGCTGTGATCTGCAATGGCTCCATTGTTGTCCGGATATTGGAGGTACACCCCGAACAAACCTGGATCAGTGATATCAAAAGTACTTAGGTCACCTATTACTAACTCCACTCCGATGGGATTGGATCGTGTTTTAAGTACATCGATCGTCTGCGGAAAGGTGTTCGCATCGACAAAGAATTTCGTAGCATCTTTCTTAGATCCTTTACGCGAAGCATACAACACGTGCATTGCTTCGGCAGCAGCCGTGCCCTCATCTAATAACGAGGCATTGGCAATCTCCATTCCGGTAAGGTCTATGACCATCGTTTGGAAGTTGATGAGCGCTTCGAGACGGCCTTGCGCAATTTCTGCCTGATAGGGTGTGTATGCAGTATACCAACCCGGGTTTTCAAGAATATTTCTAAGTATTACGGCAGGTGTAAGGGTGTTGTAATATCCCGTGCCGATATAAGACTTGAAAATTTTATTTTTCGACAATAAGGATTTGAAGTCCTTTAAGAATTCAAATTCAGATTGAGCTGCAGGTAAGTTCAGCGGTTTTTTTAACCTAATGTTTGCCGGCACAGTCTGATCGATCAATTCATCAACAGACTTGGCGTTGACAACCTTAAGCATTTCATTGACCTGAATCGAGTCAGGTGCATTGTGTCTTGCCTCGAACTTTTCAGTATAATTAGGAAGCGTCTTCATATCGGGACGGTAAGAATAGATTTTATGATATTCCTTTTAACAACAATTGATCAACAACGTTCAAATTGAGAGAAGAAGAAATTTCCTTCAATTTCTGCGTTGGCATCAGAGTCGGAGCCATGGATTGCATTGGCATCTATAGACTTGGCAAAAAGCGCACGTATTGTTCCGGCTTCAGCTTTCTGTGGATCGGTGGCGCCAATTAGTTTACGAAAGTCTTCTATGGCGTTACTCTTCTCCAAAATCATGGGAACAATTGGACCCGATGACATATAGCTGCAAAGTGCGCTGTAGAAAGGCCTTTCCTTGTGTACCTCATAAAACTTCCCTGCAAGGTCTGCAGTGAGTTGAGTCCGCTTCATGGCAACAATCTTAAAGCCTGCCTCTTCGATTATTTTGATGATCGCTCCGGTATTACCTGCTCCTACTGCGTCAGGTTTAATCATAGTAAATGTTCTCTTTCCTGCCATTGTTTAAGGTTTTATCAGTTGTTGATTTTGTTTTCAAAGACACACTTTTGGGTATGTCTAGTCATATTCCGTTCGGCTTGCCCAGTGGGCAAGCAGGCCTGCCTTTTCTTTCGGCAGGCCTGCCTACCGCAGACAGGCGCAAAAATAGTGATTCGTAGATTAGAACCCAGTACCGAAAATCAAAGAAAAGCGCACACTAAAAGTGCGAAAGTAATGCAGAAATGGAGCTTCGTTTGCCTTGGCATTGTCTGCAGTGTGCGTGCCAGTTTGTATTCCTGTCATTTATGCTCATTTTTGCCCCTCCAATGAAAGATTTGACTGGATTTAAATCACTTTTAAGTGAGCCCAAGACCATCGCGATCGTTACGCATTTCAAGCCAGATGCTGATGCATTAGGGTCTTCTTTGGGTCTTGCAGGTTATCTCTCAAAGAAGGGTCACAAAGTACAGGTGATTACTCCCAGCAACTACCCCAACTTTTTGACCTGGATGCCTGGCAATGACAGGGTGCTGATGGTTACGAAGGAGGACAACGACTCTGAAAAAAGGGCGGGAGAAATTTTTGCAAATGCTGACGTGATCTTTTGTCTTGACTTTTCAAGTCTTAGCCGTATTAATGCCCTTGGTGATTATGTCCGAGCCTCAAAGGCAAAGAAAGTGCTCATCGATCATCACCTGGAACCTGAGCACTTTGCCGACTTTGAGTATTGGGATCCGCAAGCCGCTTCCACCGCAGGTTTGATATTTGATCTTATTGACATGCTTGGAGATAAATCCAGCATCGATAAAAATATTGCGAATTGTTTGTATGCAGGACTTATGACCGATACTGGTGGCTTCAGACATTCAAATACAACTCAGAAGGAGTTTATGATAGCCTCTGAATTAGTAGGCGCTGGCGCAAACCCATCCAAGGTTTCTAAAATGGTTTACGATACCAATACTTTAGCCAGGATGAAACTTATTGGCTATGCGCTTAGCGAAAAACTTACCCTTCTGCCGGAATACAACACGGTGTACATGACCCTTACGCAAGAAGAATTAAAAAAATTTGGTACACAAACGGGGGACACGGAGGGCTTGGTGAATTATGGTTTATCTATTGATGGAATCAGACTAGCCGTTTTTATGTATGATCGCAAAGAGGAAATTAAACTCTCGTTCAGATCATTGGGTAATTTTCCTGCAAACGAAATCGCTAGAAACTACTTTGAAGGTGGAGGGCATAAAAATGCTGCAGGTGGATCGAGTAAAGTTTCTTTAGAGGAAACTTTAAAGAAGTTCCTGTCCATCTTGCCAGAATATAAAGCGCAATTGAATGCAGAGGATTATTTATTGTAAACTAAAAAGAGAAAAATAGAATGAAGAGAGTTATTGTATTTGCAGGGTTGATATTATTGGTGGCAGCCTGCGGTAAAGAAACCAGGGAGACACCAAAAGGCCATAAATATGTGGTGGTTAGCAAAGGGGATGGCGTGGTGGCAAATCCTGGAGAGTATATTCTAATGGACATTGTTATCAAAGACAGCAATGACTCTGTATGGAATGACAGCCGGAATCAGGATGTGCCTTTGATTTTGAGCATCCAGGGTGAGGAAGTAAAAGAAACTGAAGATGGCATAGAGGAAATATTTCGATTATTGTCAAAAGGAGACAGTGTAATATTTACAATGACCGCGAAGGATTTCTTTGAAAAAACCTGGCGTCAGCCTATGCCGCCTACAATGGACTCAAGTACGGAATTCACTTTTTATATGAAATTGAATGAAATTCTTGACCAAGCAGGATTGCAGGCTGTAGAAGAAGGGATGGTAGCCAAGCAACTTCAGAAGGATATTGAGATTATTGACGCACACCTTGAAGAGATCGGTATTGAAGCGCAATCTACGCCTTCAGGCTTAAGATACTTTATCACTGAAGAAGGGAGTGGGCCTAATGCTGCCATTGGCCAGGAGGTTCAAATCCATTATGCAGGCTATTTGCTAGATGGAACTCTCTTTGACAGTAGTATGGAATCAGTAGCGCGCGAAAATGGCAGCTATACGGAAGGAAGGCCTTACACCCCTCTTACATTAAATGCAGGAGAAGGACAGGTAATTGCTGGTTGGGAAGAAGCCATGCTGCTTATGAACAAGGGCTCGAAAATGAAAGTTTGGATTCCTTCCACATTGGCGTACGGGCCACGGAGCAGAAGCGCGTTGATCAAAGAGAATTCGATCCTGATGTTTGACATGGAGATGGTTGACGTTAAATAATTCAACAATGAAATTTAATTTATTCATACTAGCATGCATTTGCGTGCTGTCAATCAGTTGCGACAAAGAGAGTTGTACCAAGGAGGTGTCTCAAGAGTTATTAGATCTTACGGATAAGAATCAGTTGGCCATTGACCAACAATTGATCGAAGATTATATTTCAACCAATAATCTTGGGCCAACACAAGAGGTTAACGGAATTACCTATATCGTAGAAAAAGAAGGAAATGGTGATACCCCTTGTCTGGAAAATGAGGTTACCGTGATTTACAAAGGACGGTTGATGAGCGATGGCTCTGTATTTGATCTGAATAATGTAGGGGTTACTTTCGCATTGAAAGATCTTATCTTAGGATGGCAACTTTCTTTCCCCTCCTTTTCAAAAGGCACAAAGGCAACGATCTACATTCCCTCTGTTTATGCCTACGGCAAAATTGGCTTTAGCCCAAGGATTCCTCCCAATGCCAATCTAATTTTTGAAATTGAGATGGTAAACTTTCGTTGATTGTAAAATGAAGCTGTGCTTTGCCACCAACAACGACCACAAGCTGATGGAGGTTCGTGAAGTGCTTGGTGACTCGTTTGAGGTACTCTCTTTGAAAGACGTAGGGTGCGAAGAAGAATTGCCGGAAGATGCGGATACCATTGAAGGCAATTCGCTACAGAAAGCTCAATACCTGTTTGACCATTACAACGTAAATTGTTTTGCGGACGATACGGGTCTGGAAGTGCAGGAGCTAAACGGTGAACCCGGTGTGTACTCAGCGCGATATGCTGGTGCCCAGAGAAGCAGCACTGACAACATTAGGTTGCTGCTTTCCAAGCTCGAAGGAAAGGCAGATCGCAGTGCAAGATTCAAAACGGTGATCACACTCATTGAAGGAGGCGAGGTGGTGCAGTTTGAAGGAATTGTAAATGGCGTAATTACAGAAGAGGAGAGGGGGGCTGGAGGTTTCGGTTACGATCCGATTTTTCTTCCGGATGGATATTCAAAGACCATGGCAGAGATGACTTCCGCGGAAAAGAATGCCATTAGTCACAGGGGCAGAGCAGTGCAGAAATTACACGCTTACCTTTCTGATAAATGAAGAAGCCTTTAATTGTTGGGGTGACAGGAGGCAGTGGCGCAGGCAAAACCCACATCATTAGGGGAATAAGAAAGCTGTTCTCCGAGGAGGAACTGTGCATCATCTCGATGGATCATTATTATAAACCTCGCGATGAGCAGCCGCTGGATAGCAGCGGTGTAAAGAACTTTGATTTACCGGAGTCAATTGACCGAGATCAACTATTGCAAGATTTGCGCAAGCTGATGCAGGGAGAGGTCGTGCTTAAGTCTGAATATACTTATAACAATCCGCTGGTCTCGCCAAAACAATTGGAGTTTAAGACTGCTCCGGTGCTAATTGTGGAGGGACTATTCGTTCAATACTTCGAAGAAGTCAACGAATTATTGGACCTAAGCATTTTTGTAGAGGCCAAAGATCACCTCAAGCTGGGGAGAAGAATTAGAAGGGACAAAATTGAACGAGGGTATGATCTTGAGGATGTTTTGTATCGATACGAGCATCATGCCATGCCCGTGTACGAAAAGTACATAGCCCCACTCAAGCACAGCGCAGACTTGATCATTCCGAATAATGGCAATCTGGAACGCGTTTTGACAGTGCTGGAGCCCTATTTAAGGGCAAAAGGCTAACTCTTGTATTTTGGGTTCTATTCCCTACTTTTGTATCCCAATATGAAAAGGAGGTCAATTTTTAGGGTATTGATGATCGTGGTAGGCTTGTCGGCCTCGATGGTCATCGTGCTATCCCAAAACCTCCCGCAGCTACCAGATTCTTTTAAGGAAAAGCAAATAACTGAGCAAGCAGCAGAATCATCAACTGAGCAATCCTTCATCACTACTCCTGCAGATATTGTGCCGAGTGGAAATGCCGTTCAACTTGATGAGAGCTCCCGGTCACTGCTTGAAATCATTCTTCCTGAAAGAACAGAGGAGCGCGCTGTATTCTACTACCACAATGTATTTGTAGGATATTTTCATGTGCTGCTGAGGGCTGTTATTTCCCCAAACGCCCCCTAAACAAAATCCGATATCCGAATCTTCAGGGCTTTTATCAAAGCCCACTATCAGTTAAATATTTTCATTTCTAATTATATCTAAAATGCGTAACAAAGGAGTAGTTGTTGTATTGACAATAATCATCACCGCACTGTGTCTGTATTATTTATCATTCACATTTGTGTCCAGAAAAGTGCAAGATGATGCGGTGGCTTATGCTACCATACAAAATGGTGCAGTGGACCTGAGCAAAAAGGTTGCATATATGGATTCCCTGTGGAATCAGCCTGTGTATAATCTCTTCGGAGCGGAATACACTTTTAAAGAAGTTAAGGAAAATGAGTTAAGCCTTGGTTTGGACCTTCAGGGTGGAATGCACGTTACACTTGAGGTGTCGCCAGCCGATATCATCAAGGGATTGAGCGGCAACAATCAGGACCCCGCATTCCTCGAAGCGCTCAATCAGGCGCGCGAGATGCAAAAGACCTCACAAGCACCTTACAGTTCATTATTTCGAGATGCCTTCAAAGAAGCTAACCCTGACCAGAGCCTTGCCTCTATTTTTGCATCGGCAGCTAACCGTGGAAGGGTGAGTCTTTCTGATGACGATGATGCGGTAATGCAATTTTTGAATGAGGAGATTGAAAGTGCCATTGATCGCTCTTTCACGATCCTTAAAACCCGTATTGATCAATTCGGTACCTCGCAGCCAAATATCCAGCGCCTCCAGGGCACTGGTAGAATTCAAATTGAAATACCTGGTGCCGACAATCCGCAGCGCGTGAGGAAACTTCTGCAAGGCGTGGCGCGATTGGAGTTTTGGGATATGGCAGAGTACAATGACCCACAACTTAACCAGGCGCTTTTTGCCATCAATCAAATGTTGCTAAAGGAGCAGGAGGCAAACAAGGCATTGACTCCATCAGAAGGGGATACAACGAAACAGGAAAGCCTAAGTGCACTGCTTGGCGCGGAGACAGAGGGTGACTCTACGCTTACGGCACTTGAGGAGAAATTGCAACAAGTGAAAGACAGTGCAAACGCGGTTTTGGATTCACTTACCAACACCAGCCTATCTCCACTTTTTGCGCTGAGTAGCCCCGGTGCTCCTTTTCTATACGATGTGAAGGACACTGCCGAAATTAGCAGAATCCTTAGACGACCTGATGTAAAAGCATTAATGCCTCGTACGATAGCGTGGTTTTGGGATGTAAAACCCGAGCCTGAGATCACACCGGGTATCGATGATTTGAGGCTGAACTTTGTCAGCATGGGAAGAAATGGGAAGCCTCTATTGACAGGAGAAGTAATCAATGATGCGAGGCTAGACTACGATCAATTTGCTCGTCCTGCGGTAAGTATGACAATGAATGCTGCGGGCTCACGCGCCTGGGCGAAGATCACTGCCAATGCTGCGAGCAAATCACCGCAAGGTCGTGTGGCGATTGTACTGGACAATTATGTGTACACTGCGCCTACCGTTCAGGGAGAGATACCAAATGGTAATTCTCAAATCACGGGAAGCTTTGAATTGGAAGAAGCAAAGGACTTAGCCAACGTATTGAAAGCTGGTTCGCTTCCGGCACCCACACGCATTGTAGAGGAAGCGATCATTGGACCGACACTAGGTGCGGTGGCACGCGATCAAGGATTGATTTCAATGGGAGCAGGATTGGGAATTGTAATTCTGTTCATGATTGCCTACTACTCTAAAGGAGGCTGGGTGGCCAACATTGCTTTGCTATTCAACATCTTTTTCATTCTAGGAATTCTGGCTCAGCTTAATGCCGCACTTACCCTTCCGGGCATCGCAGGTATTGTGTTGACAATGGGCATGGCCGTGGACGCCAACGTGCTGATCTATGAGCGTATCAAGGAGGAATTGAAAATGGGCAGCATGCTAAAGGAGGCTATCAAAAAAGGATATGCCCGCGCATTTGACACCATCTTCGACTCCAACGTGACTACGCTTCTCACCGCCATCTTCCTGTTTGTGTTGGGGCAAGGTCCGTTGAAAGGATTTGCAATCGTATTGATAATTGGTATTTCGACTTCGTTTTTCTCGGCAGTATATATCTCAAGGGTAATTGTAGAATGGATGACCCGCAAAGGAGACGCTGCGAAGGTGTCATTTGACTCTGCTATTGCAAAAACTGTGCGCCAGAGAAACTATTTTAACTTTATTGGGCACAGAAGAATTGCTTATATCATTTCTGGATCTATCACGGTATTGGGATTTGTGCTGATTGCCATTCAGGGACTAAACCTGGGTGTGGATTTCCGAGGTGGTAGGTCTTATGTGGTAGCCTTCAACAATCCGGTAGCCGCCACAGATATGAAGTTGTCACTAACGGAAGGTTTTGAAAACTCTGGTACGGAGGTAAAGAACTACGGTAGCAACATCGTAATGAAGGTGACTACATCCTACTTGGTTGATGATGAAAGTGACAATGCTGATGTGAAAGTAAAACAGGCACTGGTAGCAGGCGTTGAGAAGTTTACGGGCCTTCAATTTGTAGAAGATGATAGTAAGGTGGATGATCAGCATTTTTCGATTTTGTCTTCATCAAAAGTAGGGGCCACCATTGCGGATGATATTAAAGATTCGGCTTTTGAAGCTGGATTGTTTTCCCTGGTGGCAATCTTCTTGTACATCTTAGTAAGATTCAAGAAATGGCAGTTTAGTGCGGGAGCAATCATTGCGACTGCCCACGATGCATTGTTTGTTATCGCAATCTTTGGTATTGCAGGTGCTCTTGGAATTTCATTTGAGATAGATCAGGTGTTTATTGCAGCGTTGCTCACCATCATTGGTTACTCAATCAATGATACGGTGATCATCTTCGACCGCATTAGAGAGTATACGGGACTAGGTACTTCTCACGACCGTTTCAAGGTATTTAATGATGCGATCAATAGCACGTTAAGCAGAACATTGATCACATCCGGAACGACCATGGTGGTGGTGATTGTTTTGTTCTTGTTCGGAGGTGAGGTATTGCGCGGGTTTTCATTCGCCTTGCTCATTGGTATACTGGTGGGAACATTCTCATCCGTATTTGTAGCTGCTTCTGTAGTCTACGACTTTGACAAGAAGGAGGCGGGTAAACCGGCAATCGCTTAGATAGATTAGGTTAGAATTGAGAACGGTTTCAGGTTAGCGCTTGAAACCGTTTTTTTATATCCTAAGGCAGTTGAGCTTTCTCCACACGGATACCTACAGCCAGCACGCCATCAAGCGTATCTTTTCTGTTGAACTGCTCAAGTTTGATGAGATAGCGACCTGCTTTTTCAAAACGATGGTTAATCAAAATCGGAAAGCGATGATCATACAAATCTCCGATGCTGCTCGTGCCCTGTGGCTCACCAGTCTTTTGATCAAAGAGGTAGGCGGACGCAAGGTCTTGAGCCAGGACATTTTGCAAAGTATCGTTGAGCGTATAGTTGACAAAAAGGCGCGAGTACGGAAATTCCAGTGAGTTTCTAACGGTATAGTAAATATTGTAGTTGAGGCTGCGATCCGCAATTTCAAATTCGAAGGTTGGCTTGTCACTGACGATCCAGGCCTTCTCTTCAAAATCTACCTGCTCCTCATAAACCCTGGAAGAATCGCAGCCGAAACAAATAGCAAATACTAGCAATAGAGTGGTCGCTCTCATTCTTTCTTTTGAGAATTGTTAGGC
The DNA here is from genome assembly GCA_040216915.1 of Cyclobacteriaceae bacterium. Lineage (GTDB taxonomy): Bacteria > Bacteroidota > Bacteroidia > Cytophagales > Cyclobacteriaceae > ELB16-189. The sequence continues at coordinate 133,721 of JAVJOD010000005.1, read as the reverse complement.
CTCCGCTCTTGCTGATTCGGATTCCTCCTCCTTTTCTTATTCTTGCTCTTTTTTTTCTTACGCTTCTGCGTGAACTTCTTGTCAAGATTTTCCAAATCTCTATTAAGAGAAGAAATTGGAATTTTCTCTGCCGCCCTATCTTCTTCCAGGCTCGCGGGCTTCTTTCCTTCCTTGTTAAGCCGCAGAATTTCATTTACCCGATCTACATTGATTGGATACCAGGTATTTTCTTTGCTATATCCAAACCACATTATCTTTCTGAAAATATCTGTCTTCTGAAGGTACGCTTCACCCATTTCAGTTTTGAGTGCCGCCTCCACCTTAGGGATATCTTTCAGCGCATCCATGTAGGTCTCTAGCTCGTAGTTAAGGCAACATTTCAATCGGCCGCACTGTCCGGAGAGCTTGCTGGGGTTGAGCGACAAGTTTTGATATCGCGCAGCTCCGGTTGTTACATTCTTAAAGTCTCCCAGCCAGGTAGAGCAACATAACTCTCTACCACAGACACCAATGCCCCCTAATCTGCCTGCTTCCTGCCGCAAACTTATCTGACGCATTTCTACTCTAATTTTGAACTCAGCAGCCAGGACTTTTATGAGTTCTCTAAAGTCTACCCGGTCATCAGCCGAATAATAGAAGGATGCTTTGGTATTGTCTGCCTGGTATTCGATGTCGGACAACTTCATACCCAGCTTCATCTGTCTCAGTATTTCCCTGGTGCGGTAGAGGGTTGGGAGTTCTCGCTTCAGTACCTCTTCGTATTTTTCTAAGTCTTTTTGGTGTGCTTTTCTATAGATTTTTTTGATCTCTCCGTCATTGGCGACCTTTTTTTTCTGCATTTGCAATCGCACAAGCTCACCCTGCATCGAGACGTGACCCAGATGGTGACCGTTGGGTACTTCCACGATCACCGCATCGCCAGTGATGAGATTTAGTTTTTCGGTATTTCTGAAAAATTCTTTTCTACCGCCCTTAAATCGAATCTCTACTACATCAAATTTGTCCTGCGTTGGCATCTCCATGTTAGAAAGCCAATCAAAAACATTCATTTTGTTGCACCCACCCGTCTCGCAGGCGCCATTATTATTGCAGCCTTTTACTTTTCCCCCCTCTTTTGTTCCACATGCACAACTCATTGTTACTTCACTTTATGATGCAAGGCCAGACCAATTCATCAAATCTTTGCCAATATCGCTTCTGAAATACAAACCATCCCAGGTAATGTCAGAAACTTTTGAATATGCTCGCGCGGTGGCTTCTTTCAGATCCTTTCCTATACCGGTCACGGCCAGCACCCTTCCTCCATTCGTAAGGATATCATCATTTGATGATTTTGTGCCAGCGTGGAAAACCAAGGCTCCCCCTTGCTCATTTAAACCCACAATCTTCATACCTTTTGAGTAGGACCCCGGATAGCCTTCGGCCACCATTACTACCGTTGCAGCAACTTCATCTTTTTTGCTCACCATATGTCCAGCAAGCTTCCCTGTCGCGGTTGCTTTTAGCAATTCTACAAAATCACCTTCGATGCGAGGAAGCACGGCTTGCGTTTCTGGGTCACCCATTCGTACGTTATATTCAATGACATAAGGATCACCTTGCACATTCATCAAGCCGATAAATATAAAGCCCCGATAATCAATCTTCTCGTTTCTCAATCCGTCAATGGTGGGTTTAGTCACTCTTTCCTCTACGCGCTTCATGAACTCCTTGTCTGCAAAGGTTACTGGTGATATGGCGCCCATGCCGCCTGTGTTGGGTCCCGTATCACCTTCACCAATTCTCTTGTAATCCTTTGCCTCCGGAAGCGTCACGTAGCTATTCCCATCTGTCATCACAAAAACAGACAACTCGATTCCTTCCAAGAATTGTTCGATCAATACTTTGCTACTGGCCTCACCAAACTTTTTATCTTCGAGCATCTCCCGCAGTACTCCTTTGGCTTCATCAATCGTTTGACTAATCACCACTCCTTTTCCCGCTGCCAGTCCATCTGCCTTTAGCACGATGGGGACATCACATTTGTCCAGGTAAGCATAAGCGTCCTGAATTTGATCCACTTCAAATGATTGAGCCTTGGCAGTTGGTATTTTATTCCTAAGCATAAACTGCTTGGAGAAATCCTTACTTCCTTCGAGCGCAGCGCCAGCTTTGCCCGGGCCTACGATTGCAATGTGAGCCAGTGCTTTGTCGGCTTCAAAAAAATCCCTGATTCCAGCTACAAGAGCGCCTTCGGGCCCCACCACCACTAATGCAATGTTTTTCTGTACACAAAATTCTCCTAAGCCAGTAAAATCCTCAGCATTGATAGTAACATTTTTACCAACCTCTGCTGTTCCGGCATTGCCGGGAGCGATAAACAAATCGTTGCACTGAGGGCTCTGCTTTATTTTCCATGCCAGGGCGTGTTCACGGCCTCCGCTCCCCACTACCAATATGTTCATTCTTTACAATTTAGCTTTCTTGTACTTGATCTCCCACATTGAAAATGCGGAAAACATCAAAGATAGTCCCTTTAGGGCAATTTGAAATGCTATTGGAATAAAATCAGTTGGCGTACTCAGACATGAACTTGATACGCATCAGGCGAAGCTCCTCCTCAGAAAACTCTTCATTGTTTTCATCAGCAAGCGCATCTTCAATACTGTCTGTTTCTGAATTCAAGAAATATTCATAGATATGTTCTTGCTTGCTATCGTCAAGTACATCGTCAATGTAGTAGTCAAGGTTCAACTTGGTTCCTGAATAGCAGATATTTTCAATTTCGGTTAAGAGCTCCTCAAAACTTAAGTTTTTGCTTTCTGCAATCTCTTCCAGATCTACCTTTCGATCTACTTGCTGTATGATGAAGATTTTGATCTTCGATCTGTTGACAGAAGACTTAACCACCACATCTGAAGCGGTTTCGATTTCATTCTCTTCAACGTAATCCTTGATCAGTGTTAGAAAATCCTTTCCAAACTTCTGAACCTTACCCATGCCCACACCATTCACAGCCGCCAGGTCGTCCTTTGTGGTAGGGTAGGTGGTGGCCATTTCCTCCAAGGAAGGGTCTTGGAAGATCACATAAGGAGGTAGATTCTTTGCCTTGGCAATGTTCTTGCGAAGCGCCTTGAGCATTTCGAAGAGCTTGACATCATAAGCTTTGGAGTCAATTGGTACGCGTTCCGAAGACTCTTCATCTTCAAGGTCTGTAGTGAAATCGTGATCACGAGCCAGCTCGATGGGCTGCGGCTTCTTCAGGAATTTCAGCCCTTTTTCTTTGATTTTCAACACACCTATGCTGTCAATATCTTTTTCAAGGAATTGGTAAATCAGCGCTTGCCGGATTACCGACTTCCAGAAGTCAGCGGTCTCCTCACTTCCCTTTCCAAATATTGGCAAATTGGCATGACTGTAACTTTTCACATATTCGTCCTGAACGCCTCGCAATACATTAATCAAATGATTTAATCCAAATCTTTCGCCTGTCTGTTGGGCAGCCTCTATCACCAGCTTTACATACTCGGTGCCATCATAGCGTTCTCTGGGGTGCACGCAGTTGTCGCAGGAGCCACAATTTTCCTCCAGAAACTCTTCACCAAAGTAATGTAGCAGTTGTCGCCTTCTGCAAATAGGGGACTCTGCATAAAACTCCATTTCCTGCAGAAGGATTCTAGCGTTTTCACGCTCTTGTACGGACTTGTCTTTGTTGAACTTTTCAAGTTTACTTAGATCGTTGTGGCTGTAAAACATCAGGCACTTTCCTTCAAGGCCATCGCGACCACCACGTCCTGTTTCCTGATAATAGCCTTCTAAGGATTTTGGCACGTCATAGTGGACTACAAACCTTACGTCAGGTTTGTCAATACCCATACCAAAGGCGATTGTAGCTACAATTATTTCCGTATCCTCATTAAGAAAATTATCTTGATTCCTTACGCGAACATCGGGGTCAAGGCCCGCGTGATAAGGTGCAGCCTTAAAACCATTTACATTCAAGAGCTGGGCTATTTCCTCCACCTTCTTCCTGCTCAGACAGTAAATAATACCTGACTTACCCTTGTTTTCTTTTAAGAACCGGATCAGTTGTTTTTTAGTCTCTTTCTTTGGCCTTACTTCATAATATAGATTCTTGCGATTGAAGGAGGAGATGAAGACATCGGCCTCTTCCATCTGAAGGTTTTTCTGAATATCAATCTGAACCTTTGGAGTTGCGGTGGCCGTAAGTGCGATGACAGGAAGGTTTCCAAACTGAGCAATCATCGTCTTTATTTTTCTGTACTCTGGCCTGAAGTCATGCCCCCACTCAGAAATACAATGGGCCTCATCGATGGCCACAAAAGCTACGTTGGCTTTTTGTAAAAATTCGATGTACTCTTCTTTATTGAGAGACTCCGGTGCCACATACAAAAGTTTAACCTCACCATTGATGCAATCTTTCTTTAGTCGTGTAATCTCTGATTTACTCAGCGTTGAATTAAGAAATCGCGCGTTCACACCGTAGGCATTTAGCTGATCCACCTGATTCTTCATCAGCGCAATTAGCGGAGAGATTACAATAGCCAGACCATCAACGATCATGGCAGGCAACTGGTAGCACAAGGACTTGCCGGCACCAGTAGGCATGATCACAAACGTATTTTTTCCGCTTAGAATATTTCTAATTACTACCTCTTGGTTTCCTCTAAATTGGGTATACCCAAATATCTCCTTGAGTTTCTCCTTTATTGTGTCTTTCTCTTCTGCGACAATCATATTCGACAAAACATAATAATGCATTAAATACTTATCTTTGCCTTCCGGCAAAATCTAACTACGTAAGCGCATTGAATTTAACAAAAAATATTAAGAATGTAGCCACCGAAGTACTTATTAATGAGGCACGTGCTATTGAGAATTTAGCCCAACTTATTGATGACGATTTCGAGGCGTGTGTCAACGAAATCCTCCAATTAAAAGGTCGAGTAGTCATCACAGGAATAGGTAAAAGTGCCATTATTGCTAATAAGATCGTTGCTACGCTTAACTCCACGGGTACTCCTTCACTTTTTATGCATGCAGCAGATGCAATTCATGGTGATCTGGGCATGATAAAGAATGAGGACATCGTGATCTGCCTCTCCAAAAGCGGTAATACACCAGAAATTAAGGTGCTAGTTCCCCTGGTAAAACGGAGAGGTTTTAAACTTGTTGCTCTGGTGAGCAACATTGATTCATACTTAGCAAAGCAAGCGGACTATGTCTTGAACGCAACTATTGGCGAGGAAGCCTGCCCAAATAATTTAGCCCCCACTACCAGCACTACAGCACATTTGGCGATGGGAGATGCGCTCGCGGTCTGCTTGCTTCACCTGAGAAATTTTTCCAGCGAAGACTTTGCCCAATTTCATCCTGGAGGGGCACTTGGAAAGCAACTCTATTTAAGGGTTGATGATATAATGGAAAGTAAGAACCTTCCCTTAGTGGGCTCGGAGACGCCTTTAAAGGACGTGATCATAGAGATAACAACGAAACGACTGGGAGCCACAGCCGTTGTAGATAAGGACCAGGCCCTTCTGGGGATCATCACGGATGGTGACCTTAGGCGAATGCTCCAAAAAGGGGTGGTCATAGAGAAAGTAAAGGCAGGTGAAATTATGACTAAAAACCCGCGCACGATTGATTCGGGTGAATTGGCAGTTAAGGCTCTTCAAATGATGCAACAGAATAGCATTACCCAATTAGTAGTAGTAAAGGGAAGCAAGGTTGCAGGCTTCGTCCATTTACACGATATCCTTAAGGAAGGGATAGTCTAGTCTTGAAACATATAATAATCATCGAAGCAATTTCGAATGGATAAAAACCTTTTTGTGGTGTTAATGGCAGGAGGCGTTGGCACGAGATTTTGGCCCTATAGTCGAAACAACAGGCCCAAGCAGTTCCTCGATGTGTTAGGGACAGGTAAGACGCTGATCCAATCTACCTACGATCGATTCCTTCCGCTCTGTCCGAAAGAAAATATCTACGTGGTCACCAACGAGGATCTTGCCGAGATCACTAAAGAGCAACTTGACATTGCTGATGCACAAGTCCTTGTGGAACCCATGCGCAAAAATACGGCACCCTGTATTGCGTATGCGTGCCACAAGATTGCTAAAATATCGCCTGACGCTGTGGTTGTGGTGAGTCCGGCTGATCACCTCATTCAAAATGAAGATGTATTCCAAAAAACGGTCAAGAAGTCTGTCGATTTTGCCAAGCCGCAGGATAAGTTAATCACTATGGGGATCAAGCCGACCCGCCCTGAGACAGGATATGGCTATATCCAATATCTAAGCTCAAAGGAGAAGATCAAGAAGGTGAAGACCTTTACCGAGAAGCCTGCGCTGGCACTTGCCAAGAAATTTATTGACAGTGGCGACTTTGTCTGGAACTCCGGCATTTTCGTCTGGGGGGTGCAGGCGATATTAAAATCAATCGCAAAATATCAGCCTGAAATTGCCGAAGTATTTGAAGAGGCTTCCGCCAAATTTAACACAGGTCAGGAACAGGTGGCTGTGAATGCGGCCTACGTGCAGTGTAAGAATATTTCCATCGACTATGGGGTGATGGAGAAAGCCGATAACGTATATGTATGGCTCAGTGATTTTGCGTGGTCAGACTTAGGATCGTGGGGTTCGCTATATGACATCAAGGATAAAGACAAAGACAAAAATGTGCTGGATGCAAATGTAATGGCTTATGAAACCCGCAATTCAATAATCAAGGGGGCAAAAGATAAATTGATAGTAGTGCAGGGACTTGATGGCTACCTCGTAGGTGAATTCGGAGACGTGATCATTGTTTGCGAAAAAGATAAGGAGGATTTGTTTCGGAGGTTTGTGAATGACCTCAAAGCTAAATCTGATGGTGGAGATTACTTGTAATTTTTCTGCCTGATTACTTCAAACAAAGCAATTCCTGCCGATACAGAGACATTGAGGGAGGCGATGTTCCCCCTCATTGGGATTTTTGCAAGATAGTCCGCATCCTTAATCAGCTGGTTAGAAATTCCATCTTCTTCTGAGCCCAATATTACCGCCACCGGCCCGGAGAGATTGGTTTCATAAAGGGTCTTTTCTGCTTTCTCAGTGCATGCAATTACCTGAATGCCATTTTCTTTTAGCCTTCGGATTGTTCTGCTGAGGTCAAATTCGCGGCAGATGGGCAAGTGATTGAGTGCCCCCGCAGAGGTCTTCATGGCATCTGCAGTGAGTGGCGCATTTCCTTTGTTTGGAATGATGATGCCGTCCAGTCCGGCACATTCTGCTGAGCGCACGATAGCTCCAAAATTTCTCACGTCAGTGATTCGATCAAGTATGAGGAAGAAGGGATCTCGTCCTTCTTCATAGGCCTTGCTAATGACGTTGTCAAGATTGGCATACTGCACTACCGACAAAAGGCAGATCACACCCTGGTGATTTTTTGAGGATAGCCGGTCGAGCTTCTGCTGTGGGGTAAAGGAGAGTTGTACCCGCTTTGATTTGGCAAGGGCAATTAGTTCTTTGATCAAGTCATTGTTTAGTCCTGCTTGCACAAAAATCTTTTCGATTTCTTTGCCCGCATGAATGGCTTCCATCACCGCCCTCGTACCAAAAATCATTTCCTTCTTTTCCATGATTGGCCAATTTCACGAATTGGAAACGTAACGCAATAAGATTGACATAGTTTGTTTTCTAAAACCTCGCTTTTCTCCAAAGGTCTATTGTGCTGTACCAGAGTTCTGTGAACTTTACATCGCGATCGAGCACGTAGTAGTTGGGATCATAAATGCTACCTTTTTTCACAAAGACAAAATTGGTTCGAGAATCCTGGTAGTACCATATTTCGCGCTGATTGGAAATTCTTACTTGATCAGGGGATCCGAAAATCACGTAGATCATGCCTCTATCTGTTTTCCAACCTTCTTTGAATGAGGTAAAATACTGGTTAGCCTGCTCCACCCTTTGGTAATAACTGCGCATGAATCGCCTGGCCCTGTCTTTGTCTTTCGTAATTGACAAGATGATTTTGTCAAATGCTGCTTTGTCACCATTCACCTTTTCAAGTGCGGTATATTCGTCTCTGGTGGCGATGAAGATTAGTGGGGGCACCAGGTCTCCGATTCGATTGTATCTGGGGTAAGGTGTTCTCTCTACTCTAAATGAAAAGCCCTCTGCAGCAAGTGTGTCAGTCTGCGCCAGGTAGAGTCCTTCTTCTTTGAAATTTATACTGGCTTCACTTGTCACCACAAACGTAGAGTCGTGGAGCAGCAAGGGGTCGCTGCCGATGGTAGCTTCCGTGTAGGGAGGAAATGCGCTGGGAAATGATTGGCGATAATGATAAACGAAGAGGCTGTCATTGCTGACATTGCCATGAAGTTTGTAGGGTTGGTCTATGTTTACAAATCTCGAAACGACCATGCCGGTATTCCCTGAAATGTACCCGTTGACAGGAAATGATTCTTCTATCACTTGCGCGTACAACCATGTTTTTTCATCAGCCCTCCTCACTATTTTGGCAACGAGCAACCAGGGTTCCTTGGTGACGTCAACTAGAAGATTGCCGGACCATCTGGAGCTGGATATGGGTGACAATGTGTCAACTTTAATAGTCGTGCCTTCAGCTTCAGCATATGACTTTCGCTTCTCCCATTGCAGAAGGTAGCCCCCATTATCAGATAAGGGAGCTTTCGAGACTTCCCAATTGACATTCATTTGCGTTCCTTTTTTAAAAGGATTCCACCTCAAGCTGATCTCGCTTTCAGGGTCATAGTGATACCTGAAATTTTCATCGGCCAACTTTTGACCATTTGCAACGAAATACAAAAAAGTTAATGCGAATAATATGAATTGCGTCCTTGACTTCTTCATTTGATAAAAATACAACGATAAATCTAACGGATTGATTTACTTTTGACGCAGAATTTTTTCGATGAGCAAAGTATTTACGACAGAAATCACCTCTGATCAAATTCCCTCTGATAATCCACTTCATCAAAGGCTCTTTAAAGCCTATGTGGCGGTGAAAGATTTCATCCAAGGGGATGTTTTAGAAGTGGGATGCGGTGAGGGTAGGGGCATTGATCTCATTTTAGAAAAAGCGAAAAGCTATACAGCCATCGACAAGCTTGAGGAGGTTGTTGAATCTCTTCGTACAAAGTATCCTTCAGGAAAATTTCACAGTGGTAACATTCCGCCTTTCCATGGTATTGAAAGCAATGCTTATGACGCGGTAGTGAGCTTCCAAGTGATCGAACATATTCGTGATGACCATGCGTTTCTAAGTGAGATACACCGTGTCTTGAAGCCGGGAGGGATGGCTTACATTACTACTCCCAATAGAATCATGTCCCTCAGCCGCAATCCGTGGCATGTAAGAGAATACCTGGCGGACGAATTAGAAAAGATGGCTAAAGAAATTTTTAGCAGCGTCACGATGAAAGGAATATCAGGTGATGACAAAGTAATGGCTTATTATGAACAGAACAAAAAATCTGTAGAGCGTATTACCCGATTTGATATTCTAAAACTGCAACATCGGTTGCCAGCCTCGATGCTCAGGATTCCCTATGAAATTCTGAATCGCTGGAATAGAAATAAACTTCAAACAACAGACGATGCGCTGGTGAAAAGCATTTCGCACGAAAACTATCTTGTAACCGAAGAGGCTAAGAGTGCGCTTGACCTCTTCCTTATCGTCAAGAAGTAGAATCTTCCTAGTAATCTGTCTGTGCACCTTCGTTGATTTGAAGGTTCCTTACATGACGATCGTAGGCATTTTCAAATTTAGTGGCCAGTTCGCTTTCCCCATTTTCCAAAAGCGTACTTTGAAGGTCCCCCAGCACATATATATTTTTTCGAATTTCCATATTGAGCCCATATCCCTGCCCGATGAGGTACTCTGCCATTTCATCAGCGCGATCTCCAAGAATTGTGGCGATTTCCAAAGCCTTTTCTTTCTCACCTACCTGAAACAGAAAGTTGACGGTAGCTGCCGTAGTGTGGTCATAAGGAATAGCGCGATCGGTCATTTTTTCAAGGCTAAACAACAGTGTTTCTCTGGCCTTTTCCATATTCCCTTCATCTATAAGCGCTTCAGCTAACGAATTAAATGCGCTTCGGTGGTTAAGTACAAAGTTTCTATAGTCCTCGGAGTAGTAGATGCTTCCGTCATCCAGCCCACGGTAAGAACAATTTTTCGTTAGGTTCTCAAAGCTGATCTGTGTATTCACAAAGTCCTTTCTCGGATTCGGATTTCGAATTGGCAAAATCCTACTGGCGTTGCCTTCCATTATCGCGTAATCGCTAAGATCGATTTTGATCTGAGATAGGGAAGTGTGGTTTACATAAATCGGACGCTCCCAATTGTTGGTAGCCAGCATATCAAGGAAGGCAAGGTCTTTCTTTTCAAGCCCACCTCCGATAAGTCTGAATTGCATTTGATCAACCACCAGACTGTCCATCCCTTCGGGAATGATACCTGACTTAAGCACTGCTTCCTTGTCGATTTTCAACGTGAATACACGACTCGGAACAATGTTGCGATCATCGTTACGCAGTTGAGGATGATTCTTGCTTAAAAGGTCGAGATACTGCTTAAGATCCAGCGCTGGAATTTTGAGGTCAACAAATGGCAGGTAGTCATTGGGACCTCCCTGCCTATAGTCATTCAAAGACAAGGTATATTTGAACGGCTCCGAGTCGTTCATCTTCATCATTGATTGCTCAATGTACCAGTCTGTGTTGTAGTAGCTCAATACCACAGCTCGCATATCGGTCCTGAATCCTTCAACCTCTTGCGCGTACCAAAGCATGAAAGTGTCGTTGTCTCCGCCAGTGAAGAGAATTGAATTTTCCGCACAGGAAGCCAGGTAGTTCTTCCCGGAGTCTACTGAGAAAAATCTGTCCGAACGATTGTGATCATCCCAACCTTCGGCAGCCATAATGGCCGGTGCCGACAATCCAATGATCGTGGCGACAATAGCAGAAGTTTTGACATTTTTCAGAAAGCGATTTAACCCTTCGGCAATGGCAAGTACAGAAAAGCCAATCCAAAACGCGTAGGCATAGGTTGAGCCAGCGTAAATATAATCCCGTTCTCTGGGCTCCACCGGAGGGGAATTTAGATAGACCACAATGGCAACGCCCAACATTACAAAGAGAAGACCAACCACTGCAAAATTCTTTGTATCTCTGGTGAACTGATAAAACATACCCACTAATCCAAGTATAAATGGAATCATGAAGAAGTTGTTTCTGGCTTCATTGGTGGCAATCTGCTCAGGTACATTCTCAAACCAATTGCTCGGGCCAACCCAATCAGCTCCCTGATCATCACTTTCTCGGCCAGCATAGTTCCACATAAAGTACCTCATGAACATGGTTCCAATTTGGTGCCTGAACATGAAGTAGAGATTTTGAGAGAAAGAAGGTTTCTCTCCTTCGTTCAATCCAATTATGCTTCTATATTGCTCTGCATAATCCGAACTCCATGCACGTGGAAAGAAAACTTCCTCATCGTATACATATTCAAATTTTCTGTCTGCGATTTCATATCTCTCTTTTCCCTTTTTGTAAACCGGTGCACCGTATTCAATATCCACAGGTTTTGCAGTAAAATATGGACCAAAGAGCAAAGGCCGACTACCATACTGCTCACGCTTCAAATAACTTACAAATGTCATTACATCGTCAGGAGCATTTTCATTAATCGGAGGATTGAAGTTGGAGCGAATCACAATTGTCGCATACGAGCAATAACCAATTAGAATAAAAGTGGTGGCCAGCAAAAATGTATTGAGCACGGGCTTGTTGCGAAGCTGGCTATGCCGAATTCCATATACGAGCCCACCCACAATGATGAGGCAGAATCCAACCACACCTGAGCCAAAAGGAAGACCCAGCGTATTGACAAAGAAGATCTCAAAATTGCCCGCAATTGAGGGTAGTCCTGGTACAATAAAGTCGTTGATAAAGAGGATAATTGCTACGCTGATGATCAAGGCGGCAGCTACCCCCCATTTGGAGGTTTCATATTTTTTGAAGTAATAAATAAGTCCCAGCGCTGGAATCGTCACCAGGTTGAGCATGTGAATGCCAATGGACAATCCCATCATGTAAGCGATAAGAAGAAGCCATCGGTTGGCTTTACTCTCATCTTCAATCACATCCCATTTAAGTACAGCCCATACTACGAAGGCGGTGAAAAAAGAAGACATGGCGTACACCTCAGCTTCCACTGCCGAAAACCAGAAGGAATCAGAAAAAGTATAGGCAAGCGAGCCGATGAGTCCAGCGCCCATCAGAAGAAATGTGTTGTCTAATGAAAATTTTCCGTCCTTCTCTGGTGAGATGATTTTTCGCCCAAGCAAAGTGATTGACCAAAAAAGGAAAAGTATGGTGAAGGCGCTGGCCAGCACGCTCATGAAATTGATCCAGAAAGCCACTTTGGTGACATCTCCGAGGGCAAGGAAAGAGAAGATTCTGCCGAGAAGCAAAAACAAGGGTGCTCCCGGGGGGTGCGGCACCTCCAGCTTATAGGAGACCGCGATGAACTCGCCACAATCCCAATAACTAGCGGTCTCCTCAAATGTAAGCCAGTAGGTGATCAAGGCCACTCCAAAGGCAATCCAGCCAGTTACGTTGTTTATTTTGCCAAAATTCATGCGCACGGTGTTATAAAATGGAATTTAAGGGGCGAAAATAAGGAATATTGTCCATAGTCTTTTGGGTATGGATAATCGTTTATAAACTGCCAGATGGATAAATTACCCTTTCTCAAACGTTAAAAAATGGCTTCTGTTCCCTTTTATTCACTGGAGGTGATGCACTCACAAATCAAATCTGAGGTTGATGCTGCGTTGCGGTCGGTTTTTGCCAACAACCAATTCATTTTGGGAAGTGAGGTGGAGGCCTTTGAGCGGGAGTTTGCGGAGTACTCTGGTGTAGGTTACTGTGTGGGTGTTGCCAACGGTCTGGACGCCCTGTATGTGTCCTTAAAATTGTTGGGAATAGGTAATGGAGACGAGGTGATCGTTCCGGCTCACACCTACATCGCAACCTGGTTAGCCATTGCGCGTGTAGGGGCAACGATTGTGCCCGTGGATGTGGATCCGATCACCATGCTCGTGGGCGCAAAAGAAATTGAAGCAGCCATTACAAAAAGGACAAAAGCCATCCTGCCGGTTCATCTGTACGGCAATGCGTGCGATATGAGTGAAATAATGCAACTGGCGAATAAGTATAATCTGGAAGTGGTAGAAGACAATGCTCAGGCTCAGGGTGCGACACACACCAGCAAAAACACTGGCAGCTTTGGTCGCTGCAATGCCACCAGCTTTTATCCATCTAAAAATTTGGGATCGCTGGGAGATGCCGGAGCGATCACCACAGACGATGAGCAATTGTACAATGCGGCAAAGATCTATTGCAACTACGGGTCAAGCAGCCGATTTGAGAATCCCGTGCAGGGAATTAATTCCAGGCTTGACGAAATTCAAGCCGCTGTACTGCGCATTAAGTTGAGGCACCTTGAAGGATGGAATGCAAAGAGGCGCAAAATCGCAGATCAGTATCATAAAAACCTGTTGGGATGCGATGCTGTTACTTTACCAAAATTTGGTGAGGGATGTGCTCCACACCTGTATGTGATTAGGGCAAGCCAAAGGGATCAGCTGCGAAACTATTTATCCTCAAAAGAAGTGGAAACTTCTATTCACTATCCAAAACCACCGCATCTGCAGACGGCTTTTTCTAGATTGGGCATGAAACAAGGTCAATTTCCGATTAGCGAATCGATAGCTGAGACTGAATTGAGTCTTCCGCTCTGGCCTGGCATTACGGAAGATCAGATTGATAAAGTTTGTGACGCGGTCAAGCAATTTTACGGTTAATCACCGATAGACTGCGATGTAGAACAGAAGCCACCCACAAAACAAGATCCCGTAGGATGAGAGAATAATTTTCCAGGCTGTACTTTGTTTGATTTTTACATGGGCTTGCAGTCCTAAAGTCAGGATATACCAATAGATAATTTCAAATAAATTAAGCGCCTTGAGAGGATAGGCATAAGCTTTGCTTATTGTGTCTAAATCGATTAGGGTGGCGAGAGACAACGGGTAAAAGCTAACTATTTCTTTGTATGTGGGGTCGCTTTCAAAAAATAGGAACCAGACATTCTTTATGATTTCTGGGATGAGAAAAACATACTCTCCGGCAAGTGCAATGCCCCAGCATTGTGTAAAGGTGATTCGGTATCCAAAAGTGAAGGACCCCAACCAGATCACAAATCCAATGACTGTAAATTTCCAAAGGTATATGAGGGGGATTGTTACATATTGGATCAATTCAATGGCGCCAAGCATCACGCCTTCGGGTCTGTCTTGCAGAAATTCAAAGGCGGCTGTCTGGTTTTCAATAAACGTTTTCTTGGTAAACAAGATGAGGAATGAGATCAAACAAAGGAGGAGGAAGAGGAGCCGTTTATCAGTTTCGAACAACGAATCATTATTTGTGTTCGTTTGCATGAATGGTTATCAGCTTTTAAGTGTTTAAATTTTGTTTCTTTGAATTTGTAGAAATACCAAAGTGACTTTTAAAGCCAGGCATAAGGTACGGAATTACCGTTTAGCAGATTTAAGTACTGACAGTTTTAAGAGGACAGTGCTTGCTGGACTTTTGCTGACAATGCTGAGCGGGATGGCATGGTCGCAGGAGAAGAAAGATACCACCTTGATTCTCATCAGCGACATTAGAGTACAAATTGAGGCTACTCAGGCGCTCAATGATTTGTACAACTTCAAATTCGACAAGGCTGAGCAGCAGTTCCGTTGGTTTAAGCAGAAGTATGCCTGGCACCCACTTCCGTATTTTTTGTTGGGATTAAGCGAGTGGTGGAAGATCCTTCCGAATACGAAAGACACCTCACATGACGAAAGATTCCTGGCGTACATGGACAGCACCATTGTGGTAGCGGATAACCTTCACGACAAATCACCGGAATATCGAATTGAAGCTGCATTCTTTTTGGCAGCGGCCTACGGATTCAAAGGCAGGTTGTATGCTGACGAGGAGCGGAAGAGTTGGAGAAAGGCGGCATTGGCGGGAAAGACAGCCTTGAAATATCTGGATGAAAGCAAAGAGAAGCAGGACCTGAGTCCGGAATTGCTTTTTGGCGATGCTTTGTACAACTATTTCTCCGTCTGGGTACCAGAAAATTATCCGGGACTAAAACCTTTGCTTTGGTTTTTTAAGAAGGGAGACAAAGAGCTTGGGTTACAGCAGTTAACTGAAGTTTCTTACAATGCATTTTACACACGCACGGAAGCAATGGTGTGGTTGATGCGAATCTTAAATAGTTATGAGAACAAGCAAGCCAGGGCTTTTCAGATAGCTGAGTATTTGTACCAAACTTATCCTGACAATCCTTATTTCCATAGGTACTATGCTCGAATGCTGTATGGAGCGGGTGGGTTCTCGGCAGAAATGGAGAAACAATCCAAGGAGATCATTCATAGGATTGATTCAGGAATGGTTGGGTACGAGGCTACCAGCGGACGATATGCGGCATTTTTTCTGGGCCAGATGTATGAGCGAAGAAAGGAACTGGATTCAGCCAAAAGATATTATGAATTGGCCGTGAAATATGCCGAAGAGATCGATGCCACTGAGTCTGGCTATTACTTATTTTCCTTAATCTCTTTGGGCGAAATAAGTCAAAAGCAGGGAGACAAAGATACAGCGAAGGCTTATTTTGAAGAGGTAAAGAAGAAGTCTGGCCGCAAAGACGAGGCTTTCAAGGATGCAAAGCGAAGATTGAAGGCCATGGAAAAGGGAGATTGATCTGTAGCAATGGATCCAAAAAAAATACAAAAAACATATTTTGAGAACCTTGATGGGTTACGATTCATTTGCTTTTTATCTGTTTTCTTCTTTCATAGTTTTTATACAGAATCTGAGTTTCTAAAATCCCTCCCAATCTACATATTTGTGAAATATACATTGTTTGGCAATGGAAATCTTGGAGTAAATTTCTTTTTTGTTTTGAGTGGATTTCTTATCACTTATTTACTCATTATAGAAAAATCTAAAAATGATAGAATAGGTATTAGAAACTTCTGGTTGCGCAGAGCACTAAGAATTTGGCCAGTCTTCTATGTATGCGTTTTTTTTGGGTTCGTGATCTTTCCTGTCCTTAAACAGTTATTTGACCAGGCGCCTCTAGAAACTGCGCGTCCAGTGTTCTACTTGTTCTTTATTAATAATTTTGATTTGATTAAAAATGGGCTTCCAGATTCTTCGATATTGGGAGTGCTTTGGAGTGTTGCAGTGGAGGAGCAATTTTACTTTGTGTGGCCAGTTTTGCTGTCCATCTTGCTCATTAGGTGGTATCCTTTGGCTTTTATTGGAATAGTGATAACCTCTATTGTTTTTAGAATTTTGTACAATGACCCAATATTTCTTGAGCATCACACCCTTTCATGCATGGGGGATATGGCGATTGGAGCTTTGGGGGCATGGGCCGTTCAGGATGAGAAGTTTAAAATTTTTTTTATCAATCTAAATCGGAAGTTAATCACTGTACTGTATTTGGCTGCAATTCTCTTTTTCTTCTATAGAAAAGAGGTAGTTCAACTGCACCTTATCGTACTTGCTCTTGAGCGAATTTTGATTGCAATCGTTTTTCTAATGATTATCCTAGAGCAGAATTACTCAACACGATCCTTTTTCAAACTGGGTAAGTTTAAATTCATTTCTCAGCTTGGCGTTATTTCTTATGGCTTATATTGCTATCAATTTATAGGAATTTTGGTGGCAACAAACACTACCAAGATCCTGTTCGTAAACGATTCTATTTGGTCAGTATTAATACTTGAGACCACACTTGCTCTTTTAATAACGGTCGGTATCGCTTTTTTTAGCTATAAGTATTTTGAAACACCTTTTCTAAAGTATAAGGAAAAGTTTTCCTTACTTTAAATATGGAGAGAGATTATTTTTAGGTAATTGCTGTGGAAATAAGAGATCTGATTGTTACACCCATTGTAACCATTTTGATTTATATGGGGGCCTATTTCATTCGGCCGTTTGTCACGGACTCAGTCAATAGAAAATATTTTTTACCTGGGCTAACAGTCAGAGTACTGGGTGCTATCGCGATAGGATTTATTTACCAGTTTTACTACGGGGGAGGGGATACATTTAATTTTCATACATACGGAAGTAGGATAATTTGGGAGGCTTTTATGGATTCACCAAGTTCCGGAGCCATGCTATTGTTTTCGGATGGTACGAGTTCACTGGGGATATATGAATATGCATCTAGAATAACTTTTTATAATGACCCGGCTTCTTTTTTTGTGGTAAAGATTGCGGCAATATTTGATCTTATCACGTTTTCATCATATTCCGCAACCGCGCTCCTTTTTTCTGTTTTAAGTTTTGTCGGAGGCTGGATGCTATTTCTTGCGTTTTATAAAGAATCCCCAGGCATGCATAAATGGCAGGCGATTGCGGCATTATTTATCCCATCTGTAATATTTTGGGGGTCGGGAGTGATGAAGGATACCTTAACGCTTATGGCTCTCGGGTTCCTCACTTATGTAATAAGGTATCTATTAATTGAGAAGAAATTTTCTTTGTCAAGCATTCTGCTTTTTGTGCTAAGTATGTGGATTCTATATTCGGTTAAGAAATATATCTTGCTTTGCTACATGCCGGCTGCGCTACTTTGGGTGTATGCCAAGAGGTTATCGCAGATAAAATCTATTGCTTTTAAAATCCTCGTTACTCCATTTGCTGGCTTCATATTGATTGCCTCTGCCTACTATGCAGTTGTACTAGTTGGCGAAGACGATCCCAGATATTCCATCGATAGATTGGCTCAGACAGCCAAAATTACAGCCTACGATATTGGCTTCTATACCGGGCGAGATGCAGGAAGCGGTTATAGTCTTGGTGAGTTGGATGGAACATTTGATGGAATGCTTACCAAAGTGCCGCAAGCTGTTAATGTTGCACTTTACAGGCCATACATGTGGGAGGTCAGTAACCCGCTAATGCTGCTTTCTGCTCTAGAGAGTTTTGCTTTAATTTTACTTTCAATCTATGTAGTTGTTCATCAACGGCAAAGTTTGATTCGCTCATTTACTGATCCGACAATTATCTTTTGCCTTGTTTTTAGCTTAACATTTGCATTCGCAGTTGGTGTATCAACTTTTAATTTTGGTACCCTAGCACGGTATAAAATTCCACTTCTTCCATTCTTTGTTTTAGCCCTAGCAAATATTCTAAATTACTCAAATAATGATAGAAATTTAGCGGTATTGGAAACGACCGAGTAAGCCTCCACAACCCTTTCCCTCCCTTTCCTCCCCATTTGAATGCGAAGATTTTGATCATTTATCAACTTGTTTAATAACTCAGTCCAGTCGTTATTTTCTGTAGCCAGAAAGCCGGTCTCTCCATGATCAATTATTTCAGAATTGACACCGACATTGGAGGCAATACAGGGTATTTCCATTGCCATATATTGTAGAGCTTTGAATCCGCATTTCCCTTTAGTCCATTCATCATTTGGCAAGGGCATGATGCCAATGTCGATTTTAGACAGATCAACTATTTCATTTGACTTTTCCCAACTGATATACTCCATTCGTTTGAGATCTATCCGTGGTTTTTGATTAGCAATCACTAAAGTTTTTACATAGTTATATTTCCGCTCTATTTCCTGCAGTTGTACTTCAATTTCATTCAAATATCTTAATGTAGATTGGCTGCCAGTCCACCCAATAATGATGTCCTTTGATGAATCTTTTTTGATCAATTTAGGATTGTGTGAAAATTCAGTGTCAATTGTGGTGGGATTTATTACCACGTTTTTGTTGAATTGCCTTGCATAGTCTCCTAGGAAATCATTACCACAGCTAACCTTATAACTCCATTTACAAATTTTGGAAACCTTCCTTCTCCACTTTACAATTTTATTGAACCATGGCTCCTTAATACGATCAGTTGTCCAGATGGCGTCATCGAAATCATAGATCATTTTCTTTTTAAAAAGATGAGAAATTAACCATTCAAATACCGGAGGCCCAACCGGAACTATCTCCCGATGAATGAAGAGATAGTCAACACGTCCAAGCGCAAACAGCATTTTTAACCTTCTCCATATACCTGAAAGCAGCATTAAACTTTTGTCAAGCCTATTCCCAGGAGAATGAAGAATGGAAATTGATCCAGCATTGAGAAATGGGAAGAATGTTAATTGATATCCATTTTTTTTTAGAATGGTAAAATATTGCTCAAATCTGAAGCGTTGGGAGGCGACTTGCCCTAGTGGATAAGGTGTTATGAATGCAATGCTTTTAACTGGTTTATTCATAGGCAGAATGAGATCGTTTAATCCCCGCAACAAACAGGATACTCAAGTTAAAAATTTTCACGAAGTTTGTGGTTTTAAGTTTTTATGAACCCACTGAATCATGCTCAGATTTCTGAGTAAATATTCTAAAGAGCTAAACTCTGTATTTGCAAGTAAAGGGTCATTTGCTCAGAACTTTGCCATTACTTTTTCTGGTAGTTCTGCTGCTTTATTGCTCGGTTTTATCTTTACTCCCTTTTTGGCAAGGATTTTCACTCCTGATACTTATGGGTACTTTGCTCTTTACATTGCAATTACAACAAATCTTGGAATTCTCTCTACGCTGCAATTAACTCGAGCATTTATTTTACCTAAGAGTGAAGAAGAATTTTTAGAATTGTTGCGCACAACTCTAGTTGTATTAATTACAGTAGTTCTCCTATTACTAGTTATCGTGCTGTTATTTAAAGAGTTGGTTTTCAAGGCAATTGGAGGCAATGGTTTTTGGTTGTACCTAATCCCTATTACAGTTCTATTTATTGCAATTGGCGATGTTTTGAGGAGCTGGAATATCAGGTTGAAACTTTTTTCTAGGAACGCCTCCTCTCAGATTTCAGGTTCTGTTGTTCCCCGTTCGACAGCACTCGTAATAGGACTATTAACCAGCGCACAATATGGCGCGCTTGTTGTTGGCGATTTTTTAAGCAAAATTTTTGAGAGTATTATTCTACTAGGAAGGGAGAAATTGAGAAAGATCCTGAGCCTTTCCTTAAACCTCAAGATATTTTCAACGATAAAATATTATAGAAATTATCCATCATATATTTTGCCGGCTACATGGTTAAGCATGCTAAGTGCGCAGCTTCCTATCTATTTCTTCATGAGCTATTTTGATGCGACTTCGGTTGGCTTTTACAGTTTTGCTAATTCAATGTTGAACTTACCTGTAACAATTATGGCGGGTGCCGTTGCACCAGTCTTCTTGCAGAAGGCAAGTGAGACTTATAATGATAGTCCTCTCCAAATGAGCCGTATAGTATATGAACTTGCGAACAGACTATTTCTAGTAGGAATATTACCTATGCTAGTGCTGATTGTCTATGGTGATGTAATATTTGAGATGGTTTTAGGAGATCAGTGGATCGAGTCGGGGAGGTTAGCTAGGTATATGGGATTATACTTTTTGTTATCAGTAGTTTATGTACCCCTGACATCGCTGTTTAGAATTTATGGCAAAGAGAGAATATTACTGTTGTTGAATTTGTCACTGGTCATACTCAACTCCTTGGGATTGGTTCTTGGCGTTTTCCTTAATGACATTGATGCCGCAATCATTTTTTTTTCTATAAGTAATTGTGTGATCTATTTAGTTGGTATTGCCTTTGCTTTTAGATTGTCAGGAGTTCCGTATGCTCGTGTCTTAGCAAGATGGGTTGCTATTTGCATATTAGGCTACCTATTAATTTGGGCGTCTAGATTTTTTATTGGTATTTAAACTCAATGAAAATACTACTTAAGGGCTACTACGGCTTTGGTAACTTAGGGGATGACATTCTCATGTGTACAATTTACAAGGTTGTAAAAAACAGGTATCCCACGGCTCAGTTTTTTATTTTCTCTAATTATGATACCGATCTAAAGGGATTCAATAGGCAGCCTGATTACAATAAATATATCCATAAACTGTTTGGGGAGCAATTGACAATAATAAATTGGACGTATCGAGGTGAATTTGATTTGGTGTTCGATGGTGGAGGTGGTGTATATTTCGATTCGCAAAAGAGATCGAAAATAAGAACTTTGCTAAATGAAAGTCTAATCCGGATAGGTGCTAATCATGTTTACCGATTCGATAAATTTATAAGGTGGATAACTGGAAGGAAAAGACATATTCGTTTTAAAAGAAGAATGGGCTTTGGTATTGGTATTGGCCCATACAGTAGATCATCAATAATGCTTTATCGGCATCTTGTGGAGATTGGCTCTACAGATGTGTTATTTGTCAGGGACAAGACGAGTCTGGAATTTTTGAATTTAATCAACTATGTAGGAGTAAAGGGGTTGTGCGCTGATGTTGCTTTCCTATGGGCTGCGGGGTTAGAGAAACCGGTTAGAGCCAAGCCGAAGGAGCCTATCGATAAAATCGGAATCATATTGCTGGATTGGCCAGATGGTGATGATTCCAGGTTTTCAGAGTTTCAAAAATTTGCGGATAAACAAATTGATGTTGGAAAGTCAGTTACTTTTTTTTCTTTTGATGAAAATGCTGATAAAAGATATTCTAGCATATTTGAGAGTAAATATAATTATGAAGTTTGGAGGCCGAACGATATGACTCTAAACGAATTTTTAGCTACGCTTTCATTGCAGGATATTTTATTTTCGGCCAGAGCGCATGGTGTAATTATTGGGGCGATTTATGGTGTCCCTTCAGTTTGTATTGTAGTATCACCAAAGTTGTTAGAGATTTCAAAAATGATTCCTTTAGGGACCTCAATTATTGGAGATCACCCCACTGTAGCTATTCTAGAGGAGGAGCTTAGCAAAGCCAACCTCACTTACGGGGAGATGCTTAACGGGTTGCGGCAAAACGTTTTGGCAAATGTCAAGTTGGGCTTGACATCCTGGGAGCTATTCTCAAAAGAATTATGAGCAACCCTTCTTTTAGTTTAATAATCCCAACCTATAATCGGGCTGAGCATATTTTAAACGCAGTGAATTCAGTGCTAAATCAGACCTTCCCCAATTTTCAAATAATTATTGTAGATGATGGAAGCACAGACAATACGCAGCAGGTTTTATCAGAAATAAATGATAGTAGAGTGGAAATTTATTATAAAATAAATGAAGAACGAGGAGTGGCCAGAAATTATGGGATATCAAAAGCTGTCGGGGATTATATTAGCTTTCTGGACTCTGATGATGAGTTATATGTTGATTATCTTCAAACAGCTATTGAATCAATTGAGGAATTGCAAAAGCCTGAAATCTTGCACACGGACTATGAATATCGTGATGTAGTGGGAGGGCGAATAATTCCTCGCCGAATGAAGTTGCCGAAATTGTTGAATGATCATTTATTGTCCAACAGCGAAATAGGCGTGATAGGTGTTTTTGTAAGAAGAGATATCTTAACGAATTATCAGTTTATCGCTCATAGAAGTGCAATCATGGCAGAGGATTTATACTTGTGGCTTACTTTAGCATCTAGGTATAAGTTTCATCATGTATCAAGAGTGACTTCCGTTGTAGGGTTACACAAGGATAGGAGTTTGAATGATACGAATGCATTTAAATTCTTGAAAAGCACATTGTTGATTGTAAGAGCTCTGTCAAATGATAGAACCTTTGTTAAGTATTATTCTAAGAGAAGGGTCGATTATTTCTTTGCAAAAAGTATTGTGAGTGTGGCATTGCTATACGCGCAAGAAGGGAATGTTAGTAGGTCCTTTAGATTGTTAAAAAAAGGTATTGCATATTCTTGGCGAATTACTTTAAACAATACATTTCTTGCAACTACTAGAATCATAATGATCAAATCATTGAAAACTAAAACGTAAGAGAGAAGGGTAAACGATTTTTTTGTGATTCCTTCTTCTCGTTTTCAATTGCGCTTTTATCACTGAATGGGACATTTAGGGCTATGCATGTAATAATTTGCCTGTTACTGTTCCCTCTCTTTTATATTCATAGTCTAATATAATGATCATTTTATCCTCCAAATATTCTGATATGTTTTTCTCCAATCCTTCTAAAGTGCATTCCATCTATACTAATTTTGTAATTCCGACTTAAAGGAAGTAATAAGATTATGGGATGAATAAGGAGACAATTATAATGTTGATTCCAAATTACGGTTTTGGGGGAGCTCAACGAGTACATTCTCAATTAGTAAGAGCATTCTCATCAGAGTTTAATGTAGTTGAAGTGGTTTTCAATGATGATGAGCGGGATGTTTATGATGGCAATGGAATTAAAATATCGCTAAATATTCCAGGTGGGTCAAATCTGATTTCCAAAACCGCATACTTTCTATGGAGGTGTTGGAAATTATATAGACTTAAGGCAAAGTTCAGAAGTAGTGCCTGCATTAGTCACATGGAAGGCGCTAATTTTGTGAACCTGCTCTCATTTGGGCACGGAAAAAAAATACTTTGTGTTCATGGATCAAAGGTAGCTAAGGATCCTAACAGAAGTGGTATGGTCAAATTTTTGGAGAACTACCTATTGATTCCATTTTTTTTTAATTTGGCAGATCACATCGTAGCTGTGAGTGGCGGTATTCGAGATGAACTGATTGTTCATTTTAGAGTAATGAGAAATAAGATCTGCGTCATTAATAACGGAATAAACCTGCAAATGATTAGGGAGCGGGTTCTCGAAGATCTCCCGCTTGATCATCAATTGATTTTTAGAAAACCAGTAATAGTTTTCTCAGGTAGGTTGGCTCTGCAAAAAAATCCAGTTCTCGCTCTTGATATTTTTGATAGTGTTCGAAAAAAAGTTGATTGTAACCTGATTTTTTTGGGAGACGGACCCCTAAAGAATGAGCTCATAGGCAATTGTAAAAGAAAGAATATAAATTTTTGTGATTTCTCTCAACAAATGAAGTATACGGCCACTAGTTCGGTATTTATCACAGGTTTTCAGAGTAACCCTTTTAAATATTTGAAAAGATCAAGTCTATTTATTCTGACAAGCAATTTTGAGGGTTTCCCACTTGCGGTATGTGAGGCCCTTGCGTGCGAATTGCCAGTAATTGCATCGGACTGCGAGACTGGGGTAAGGGACATTTTATCTGCCAAAAGCTCGAAAGCAAACCCTTCTCTAGATAGCCCTGAGTTTGTTGATTACGGGGTACTAATGCCTCTAGTGGATGCAGAGAAGCGGTATGAAAATTTGGTTTTGGAATGGGCCAAAACCATAATTGCACTAATGGAGGACAAGGCGGAAATTGACAAATTCAAAAGAAGATCAACTAGGAGATCCTCTGAATTGTCGGAAGAGGTATTTGTTGAAAGATGGATGGAGTTATTGCGGTTGAACAAACCTTCAATTGTGAATTAATTTTGTAAATATGTTGACTTTATGGTTTGGCAAGTTTGTGCTTTCGTTTCTTGAGCAGAAACATAATCTTAGACGCCCCTTGGGAAACAAGACTCGTTGGAAGCTGGCTCGGTACTCTGAAGTAAAATTTTGGGAAGACTATAGACTTAGAGGGATTCTGCGGCTGCTATTTCCTTTGGTTCAATGTACATCTTGAAGATGTAGCTCTATGAAATACGTCAAAAATGTCATTCGGTTCTTGGAAAGAATAGCATGGGCCTTCGATTTACTAGTTGTTCCTTTAACAATAGTCTCAGGCTGTTCTTTTCGAATCATGAAGTTTTTGGGAATAAAGAAATTCCCGATTAATCGATGGATATTCCACAATATTGGCTTCTTTCCGGTTGTAAGTCACTACTATGAACCGCAATTCGATTTTAGATCGTATTCTCAGCGAATTCGAAATGTCAAAGGAGTGAATTTCAATCCTGAAGGACAATTAGGCATTTTGCGATCCTTTAGGTACGGAGCGGAGCTCACTGCGAAGCCAGCAGATAAAGGCAGTGTGGATACGTACTTTTTCAATAATGGCTCGTTTGAGTCGGGAGATTCGGAGTGCTACTATTCGATTATCAGAAAATTCAAGCCAAGAAAGATTATTGAGATTGGCTCTGGATACTCCACATTGATAGCTCTTGAAGCCATAGACTTAAATCGAAGGGAAGACAAGGGATATGATTGCGTGATGACTTGTATAGAGCCTTATGAAATGAATTGGCTCAAGGCGTTTAGAGTCGAATTGCTATCTAAAAAGGTAGAAGAGGTTGATCTAGGTCTCTTTGAAACGCTGGATGAAGGAGATATTTTATTTATTGATTCTTCCCACATGATGCGTCCTCAGGGTGACGTTCTATTCGAAATATTTGAAATTCTACCTGTTCTAAAAAGTGGCGTGCTAATACACTTTCATGATATTTTTAGTCCACTGGATTATCCTGAAAATTGGCTGAAGGAGGAATTTAGAATGTGGAATGAACAATACCTCGTTGAGGCATTTCTATGGAATAATGATAAATACAGAATCATGCTTGCTCTATCATACTTATCGATTCATTACGTAGAGGAGCTGTGCGAGGCATTTCCCGTATACTGTCGAAATACAAAGAGATCACTTGCTTCATTGTGGCTTCAGAAGGCATGAGAAAAACCGGAGTTTTAGTAATTGATAACTCTATCGGAATAACTGGAGCTTTTAAAGCGATTTACTCGCAAACGGAGGCCTTACGGGAGAGCCATGTGTTTCATTATTGCATCCCAAACGGATCGACACTTTTAAAATACTTAAGAGATCGATCAAAACAAGTGACTCTGATACCATTTCTAGAGATACAGAAGAGCTTCAAAGTCCTTTTTTATTTTCCTGTTCTTATTTCAAATAGCCTAAAGATTCTAAGATTAGTTAGGCAACACAAGTTCCAAGTAATCCATGTAAATGATTTGTATAACATGGTCGGTGTCATTCTAAAATTATTTAGACCTGGAATCAAATTGGTTTACCATGTCCGCCTTTTACCTAGCTCCTACGCTTCTGCTTTGTATCAAATTTGGTTACTCCTAATCCTCAGGTACGCAGATGCTGTAATATGCGTCTCCCAGGCTGTGTCAAAATCAATTCCTGACTCCAGAAAGAAAATGATCATATATGATGCTACACCAAAAGTTGCATGCAAGGTTAAAAAAGACCGGAGCTATACTAAATTTTTATATCCGGGGAATTTTATTCCAGGTAAGGGACATGACCATGCACTGCGAGCATTGACAACCGCGTTTCCAAAGATTCCAAATTGCCAATTTACTTTTATCGGTGGGGATTTAGGAAAAGTAAAAAACAGGCAGTACTTAAAAAAAGTAAAAAACATGGCATCAGCATTAAGATTACAGAACAATGTAGAATTTTTGGATGGTACCGAGGACTTATCTCCATATTACTACGAAGCTGATGTCGTAGTGAATTTCTCAGAATCGGAATCTTTCTCGATGACTTGCCTCGAGAGCCTATTTCACGGCACACCTGTAATTGCAAGTAAGTCTGGAGGTCCGCAAGAAATAGTTACAAATGGTGTAAATGGTATTTTGGTAGAAAATAGGAATTTAGAGGAAATGGCTGAGGCACTAGTTACCCTTCACTCTGACAAAGAATTAAGGAAGAAAATGACCTTAGCTACAGTGCGTATTAAAGAGAAATTCAATATAGAAAATTCGTCAAAGGAGCTAAAAACACTTTACGACTCACTTTTTTTATGATAAGGTACTTGGCAAGGTTTATCTTTACTTTTTTTTTGCTTTTAGGTGTTTGGCAAGGAGCACACTGTCAATGCGTCCCTCCAAGTTTTTCTCTTCAAGTAACCGGATGCTTGGACGAATCTATATTAGTTGAAAATACGACACCAGCGGGCAGTTTTGCATTTGAGTGGGACTTCTGCTCAGGAGACTTAGTCTCAGACCCAGTCGCTAATGTGGTGCTAAATAATAGTAATTTCTTTAGAGCTAGATCCTTTAAGTTGATCAATGAGGGTGAAGAATGGTTTGGCTTCGCTATTAGCGCTACTTCCAATATACTAATGAGATTTGATTTTGGCACTGAAATCAATTCTGTTCCATTGTTCAACAATCTTGGGAACGTGGGTTTGGCTCTTAATATGGCATTCTCGTTCGACATGATAAAGGTGAATGGAACCTGGAAACTTTTTGTGGCGAATGGTGGTAGTAAAAATATTTCTGCTTACTCTTTTGTTAATGGAATTCAATCTGTGCCTACAGTCGAGTTATTGAATACACCTTTGGTTTTTGATAATAGCGGACCCAACGCGATCAGAATTGTGAACGATGGCATTAATTACTTTGGTTTTATTTCGGTCGGAACCTCAGTAGCGACATCTAAAATAGTAAGACTGGCATTTGGCACATCACTTGATAATGCGAATCCAACAGTTTCTGAATTCAGCCTCCCCTCTGCAAATATCATCAGGGGTATGTCCTTTGTAAGGGAATGCAATTCTTGGATTGGTTTTGCATTGTCTCAAAACACGAATGCACTCTACCGTCTAGACTTTGGGACTGATTTAAATATTAATCCTACCACTAGTATTCTCAACACATCTGGTTTGTTAAATACTCCTGTCAATATTGAAGTTAGAGCTGAAGGTGGAGAGTACTACGCTTTTGTTCAAAATGCAAGGATTGAAGCAGTCAATGCGTCTATTTATCGCATCTCGTTTGGTGAATCGATTGTCAATACTGTGGTTTTGACTGAAAAACTAAGCTATCCCGAACTGACAGGTGGGGCATATGCTCTTGATGTTGCGACCGCAAATTCCAGTTGGAGTGCATTTACATTCAATCTAGCGACAAATAATCTTTTGAGATTTGACTTTGATAACATTTGTGGCGCGTCCTTGCCAGCCTCAACAGAGAGACATCCGCCTTTATTAAATTATAGCGAACCTAATCAATATAAAGTAGCTTTAAAAAAAACAGATGATTTAGGAAATAGCAACTTCAAAACTTTTTCTATCCTAGTCACGTCTAGTGAGGCCCCCGACATCTCATTCACCTCTCAAAATGTTTGCGCTAACCACGACATCAACTTCACTTCCCAAAATACCTCAGGCGACATTACCGACCACAACTGGGACTTCGGAGACACCAACACCTCGATATTGGCAAACCCTACCCATCAGTACGCTTCGGCAGGAGACTATGTAGTATCATTGCAGGTAACAGCTACCAACGGATGTAACAACCTGGCCAGGGATACCATCACCATCTACAACCAACCCATTGCCAACTTCGATCTGCCCAACACCGGCCCAGCTCCTATCTGTACCAACCAGGAGTATCTCTTCGCCAACACCTCTACATTTGACCCTGGATCTGACCCAACTTGGCAGTGGGAGGTGAACGGATCTCCAGTCTCTTCTGATCAAGATTTGAACTACTCGATTCCCACGGCTACAATGCAGGATGTAAAATTGATTGCCTCCATACCTGGATGCGAAACTGAGTTAATGCAAACAATCAATACGGTCGAATTTGGACCCTCACCCGATTTTACATTCAGCAACGATTGCGAAGATGCATCAATTCTATTCACCAATGCAACAACAGGAACTACCATTGGCTTTTCTTGGGACTTCGGTGATGGGAATTCTTCATTACAAACTGACCCGTCAAATACTTTTGTTGATTTTGGTAACTATGAGGTGACGCTGCAAGCCACAAATGCTGCAGGTTGTATTAATTCAGTCGTCAAGCCCATTCAAATTTATTCCAAACCGATAACCGACTTTTCCATCGATCTTCCTCCATTCTCATGTGCAGGAACTGCTTCGCAGTTCAACGACCTTACGCCAAGTCCAACCGACAGTAACCTATCGGGTTGGGCCTGGACATTTGGCGACCCTCAGAATGGCACATCCACAGTGCGCCATGCACAGTACGTGTATCAGCAGGCGGGTATGTACGATGTGGAGCTGGAAGTGACGACCAACTTTGGTTGCAAAGAGTCCATTCAGAAGCAGGTTACCATTTTCCAGTCGCCCGGAGTGGATTTTCAATTTGAGGCTGCTTGTGTAGGCGAGGCTACGCAGTTTACAGACCTCTCTGAGTCAGGTGTTACCGCCTGGCAATGGAATATTAACGGAACCGCAAGCACATTACAAAATCCAACTTACACTTTTCCTGCGCCAACGGTTTACAATGCATCCCTCACGGTAACGGGATCAAACAATTGTATTGCCACCCTGTTCAGGCCAGTTAATGTTCCAGCGCCTCCCGTTTTAGACTTTCTGGTGGAAAATAATTGTGCGACTCAAACTACCCTGTTTTCGGACAACTCCCAATACGGGTCAGACCTGCCGTCAACTCGTAGTTGGCTATTCGAAGGAAGTACACAAGCTTTGGGTTCAAGTGCTGAATATAGTTTTGCATCGGTGGGTACGTTCCCCACTCAACTTACTGTAACTAGTCAGTCTGGATGTGAATACACGTTAACCAAAAATGTGCAAATTGTTAATCCCCCGGTCGCGAGTTTTGTTGCGAGCGCAATGGAGGGAGGGCCTCCTTTGTCCGTAAGCCTTATCAATCAATCACTTAATTCAGTCTCACGACAATGGACAATCAATGGTCCTGAGAACTTTAGCAGTACGCAGGTTTCTCCCACATTCATATTGAACGAATTGGGAGATTACACGGTAGACTTGCGTGCTCAAAATGCCTCAGGCTGTTCAGATGTTACAAGTAAAATAATTTCAGTAATTACTCCATCACTCGACATTGTCCTTGAAGAGCTAACCCTGATACAATCAGGAGCAAATGAGGTGAGCATCCTGGTTACTTTAAGAAATCATAGCAACTTCACCACAAGTAATTTAGCTGCGACCGTGAATGCTGGGGGCGCGGCTTTGATTAATGAACTAATCAGTGCAACTATTCCTCCCGGAGAGGCATACACTCAGGCGTTAAAGACAAGGATTGCTGGAACCAAGACTACCCTGGAGTTTGTGTGTGTTGAGATAATAGCTGAAGGTGATGTGAATCCTGACAACAACAAGAAGTGCGAAAACCTAAATTCAGAAATTGTCGCTTTTAATCCATACCCTAATCCCAGCACCTCCGAGCTTAATTTTGACTGGATTGCAGCGACCTCCGGTAGTGCAGAGGTCACAATTTTTAATTCCAATGGACAAAGCGTATTTCAAAATAGCATTCCAAATTTCGAAGTAGGCTTAAATAGTCTTTCTATTCAGATGCCAATACTTAATGCGGGTATCTACTACATCGTTTTTGTGTCCGGGAACACGCGGAACAGTTATCCCTTTATGGTGCAGAATTAGCACTTATTTTTGGTGCATAGGTTAGTTACTTCTCTTATTCTTCCTAATTTTAAATGCAATTAAATAGGTGAGAATTAGTTCGACATGAAAATAAAACTCGATGCCATCGATCGTAAAATATTAGAGTTACTTCAGAAGAATTCTAACATTACTAATGCACAATTGGCTCAAGAAATTGGCTTATCTCCTGCGCCCACTTTGGAAAGGGTGAAAAAATTAGAAAATGCCGAAGTGATCAAAAGCTACCATGCCGCAGTGGATCTTTCAAGTGTGGGCCTTGGCGTCAGTACGTATGTAATGGTTACTCTGAAGGGACACAACAAGGAAAATATCAATAAGTTTATTGCTGAGGTAGGAAAAATACCAGAAGTGATTGAATGCCATCACCTCACCGGCCAGTCCGATTTCTTGCTAAAAGTAGTGAGTACTGATATCCCATCTTATCAAACGTTGATGCTGGAAAAGGTTTCAAACATAGAAGTCGTTGACAATATGCAGTCCATGGTGATTCTTTCCACTTTTAAGGATACGAAAGCCGTTCCGATACCATGACGAGTAAGACAAACGAAAAAAGCCTGGTGCTGGATGCAACGCACGTATCGCAGAAGATTCGTAGAATCGCCTTTGAGATTTATGAGAGTAGTTTTAAGGAGAAGTCGATTGTGTTGGCAGGTATTGATGGGCAGGGCTACGAGCTTGCTCAACTTATTGCAAAAGAACTGGAGATAATTTCACCACTTAAGACAAAGTTGGTAAGGGTTAGTTTGGACAAGTTAGCTCCTCAGCAAAGTGAAGTAAGCGTAGATTGCGAGGAGGAGGAATTTAGAAAGAAATGTATTGTGTTAGTGGACGATGTATTGAATACGGGCAAGACGCTGGCATTCGGTATGAAGCCGTTCCTTACGGTAGAGGTGAAGAAAATAGAAGTAGCGGTTTTGGTCAACAGGAGTCATACACAATTCCCGGTGCAGCCAAAATATACAGGCTTTGAATTATCAACTACACTGAACGAACATGTGGAAGTTGTGCTTGGGAAAAAATCAGCAGTTTTTCTACGATAATTAATTTACCCTGTGTCAGTTCATAAACAAGATGCAAAAAAAATCACCACGCACCGTCTTCAGGAGATGAAGAGCAGGGGTGAAAAGATTGCTATGCTTACCGCGTACGATTTTAGTATGGCAAAGCTGATTGATGGCGCAGGAGTAGATGTGATACTAGTGGGAGACTCTGCCTCTAATGTGATGGCAGGAAATGAAACTACCTTGCCCATCACCCTGGATCAAATGATCTATCATGCATCTTCTGTTGTAAAGGCAGTTAAGCGAGCCCTTGTTGTCGTAGATATTCCTTTTGGCTATTATCAAGGAAGTTCAGGGGAGGCGCTACGTTCATCTGTCCGTATAATGAAGGAAAGTGGTGCGCATGCAGTGAAGATGGAAGGTGGCAAAGAAATTAAAGACTCCGTGCTAAGGATATTAAGTGCTGGAGTGCCGGTCATGGGACATCTGGGGCTAACGCCTCAGTCAATTTACAAGTTTGGAACTTATACGGTGAGAGCAAAGGAGGAGGAAGAAGCAAACAAACTGCTCGAGGACGCAAAACTTCTCGAAAAATGCGGTTGCTTTGGTATAGTGTTGGAAAAGATTCCGGCTTCGCTGGCCAAAAAAGTTTCGGAGAGCGTGAGCATACCGACTATCGGCATTGGTGCTGGACCGGACACCGATGGGCAAGTGCTGGTGATGCAGGATATGTTGGGAATTACCATGGAATTTAAGCCCCGGTTTTTGCGTAGGTATGCCGACTTGCAAGGAGAGATCACAAGAGCCGTAGGCAACTATGTTTCTGAC
This sequence comes from Cyclobacteriaceae bacterium, assembly GCA_040216915.1. Lineage (GTDB taxonomy): Bacteria > Bacteroidota > Bacteroidia > Cytophagales > Cyclobacteriaceae > ELB16-189. The sequence continues at coordinate 101,590 of JAVJOD010000005.1, read as the reverse complement.
GTGAAGGCGAAGTCCTTTCCAAACGAAGATGAGAAGTACTAGGCAGCATTGCGCTATTTGCAAATCACGATTTTACTGTCTTCTTCCTCGCCATCACTGAACCATACCACCCCGTACTGGCCGTAAATACCCACACCAATTCCCTTCCACTCCATCTTTGACCAGGTTCCTGAATTAATCAAAAGCGGATTGTGACCGGGACTTTTTTTCCATCCATCCAATCCTTCACTGGCACTTGCTCCCGCAGAGCTGTAGTAGGCAATTTCAAAGCCATTCCCTTCGTAGCCTGCAATTTCCTTTGGCTTGTCCCACATGCAACTTGCTTGCTTGTGATCCGAAGTGTAGCAGCAGGCAGACCAATTGCCCTTGTCCGACCAACTGTGAGGATTGCACTCCCCTCTATTCGAATAATCAAAGTTGTTCTCTAAATCGCGCACGTGAGATCGCGCTACTTGAGTAAGTTTTGCTGAATAGGGTATGGGCTTAAGCTTCTTGCTTTTGCGATACTCCATGATGAGATCATAGAGTATTTTTTCTTCCTCACTGACGCACACTTCAGGTTCGGTCTCGTTTGGCCATGTGGGTCTGGGCGAGTTCCAGGAAATCAGAAATAATAGGGCTAATAGTCTCATAGCGTGGAATATACTTTTTTATATCGATTAGCGTGCCAGAATGATGCTCACGCATAGCATATTGAGCGTTTTTTTCTATTTTCGCCCTTCCTGCAAAAGACAGGCTTTGGCTTATAGGTAAGGGCCGCTGGATGAACTTACACAACTAACAAGCAAGCAATGAGTACGAAAATCACAATTAGCAATGGAAAACTAAACGTTCCTGATAATCCTATTATTCCATTCATCGAGGGTGATGGAACTGGAGTTGATATATGGCCGGCATCCAAACATGTGCTTGACAGTGCGGTAGAGAAGGCATATGGCGGAAAGAAAAAGATTGAGTGGAAAGAAGTATTGGCAGGTGAGAAAGCATTTAATAAGACAGGAAACTGGCTGCCCGAAGAAACGCTGGACGCATTCAAGGATTTACTGGTAGGTATAAAGGGGCCGCTTACCACTCCGGTTGGTGGCGGCATGAGGTCGCTCAATGTAGCCTTGCGGCAAGAGTTGGATTTATATGCCTGCGTGAGGCCAGTGCGTTGGTTTACTGGAGTTCCCTCGCCTGTGAAGGAGCCTGAAAAGACGGATATGGTGATATTCCGGGAGAACACCGAGGACATCTATGCCGGTATTGAATTTCAGCAGGGAACTGAAGACAACGCGAAGTTCTTGAAGATGTTTCAGGATAATTTTGGGAAAGCGTATTTGAAGATAAGGTTTCCTGAGACCACAGGATTTGGAATTAAGCCTGTGTCAAAGGAGGGCTCAGAAAGGTTAATCCGCGCTGCAATAGAATATGCCATCGCCAACAAGAAGCCTAGTGTGACGCTGGTTCACAAGGGTAATATTATGAAGTTTACCGAAGGGGCTTTCCGCGACTGGGGATACGCTTTGGCCAAGAATGAATATGGAGCCACACTGCTTGATGGTGGGCCATGGATGGAGATAAATAAAGGCGGACAAAAGATTATTGTCAAAGATGTAATCGCAGATGCATTTCTTCAGCAGATATTGTTGCGCCCGGCTGAGTATGATGTGATCGCAACCTTAAATTTAAATGGCGATTATGTATCGGATGCATTGGCTGCCATTGTGGGTGGAATTGGAATTGCCCCGGGAGCAAATATTAACTACATGACCGGTCATGCCATTTTTGAAGCAACACATGGCACCGCACCGAAATATGCTGGACAAGACAAGGTGAATCCTGGTTCTGTGATACTATCAGGTGTGATGATGTTGGAGCACCTGGGCTGGCAGGAAGCCGCTGACATGATTGTAAAGGGATTGGAAGCGTCTATCGCAGCCAAGCGAGTAACTTACGATTTCCACCGCCAGATGGAGGGAGCCACTTTGCTGAAGTGTTCAGAGTTTGGAAATGAGATTGTGAAGAACATGTAATTCATTTCTGAATGTAATGAAGGAGCCTCGGCATTGGTCGGGGCTTTTTTGTTTAGCACGAGTATGCTTACATTCAAGTTAAAAGATTGGCGAGATGATTAAAGTCCACATTGTCCTTGCATTACTATTTTCATTTTGTGCTGCTACGGCTCAGCAGCGAGCTCGCGAATTAGGCATCTCCATTGGGGTACTCAACCCAGGAAGTCATAATGCAATCACCGATGTGAAAGGTGTCAAAGTTGGTCATGTCACTTTGATAGAAGGAGAAACTGTTCGCACGGGAGTAACTGCAATTGTTCCTCACGATCAAAACATATTTCAAAACAAGGTACCTGCCGCTATTTATGTGGGCAACGGTTTCGGAAAACTGGCTGGCTCAACGCAGGTTGAAGAATTGGGTAATCTAGAGACGCCAATCATCTTGACAAACACCTTGAGTGTAGCGAAAGGGCTGGAGGGTTTGATTGACTATACGCTTTCATTTGATGAAAATCGCAATGTAAGATCTGTAAATGGCGTGGTGGGCGAAACAAATGATGGAGGGCTAAATGATATTCAGGGAAGACATGTAAGGAAAGAGCACGTGGTTCAGGCCATCGCGAATGCCAAAAGTGGAGAGGTTTCAGAAGGATCGGTAGGAGCTGGCACGGGCACGATTTGTTTTGGATTCAAAGGCGGGATCGGGACTTCCTCTCGTGTACTACCCAAAGACCTTGGTGGCTATACCGTGGGCGTACTGGCACAGACAAACTTTGGCGGTGTATTGCAGATTGATGGCGTACCTGTTGGTGAGGAGTTAGGCCAGTATGCATACAAAGATGCAATTGAGGGATCAGTGGATGGCTCATGCATGATGGTGGTAGCAACTGATGCTCCCCTGGATGCAAGAAACTTAAAACGATTGGCAAAGCGAGCGATAATGGGGTTGGCAAAAACGGGAGGGATTGCCTCCAACGGAAGTGGTGATTATGTGATTGCCTTTTCTACGAACGAATCCATGCGCATCCCTTACAGCTCTGAAAAGGCCACAGATACTTTTACTACACTACGCAACGACAACATGAGCCCATTGTTCATGGCAACCATTGAAGCAACCGAAGAAGCAATCATCAACTCATTGTTTGCCGCTAAACCAGTTGGAAAGTTGAGTAATGGCGAAGAACTCAAGTCCTTGCCAAAAGAGAAGGTGATTGAATTGATGAAGAAGTATGGTAGGATAGAGAAGTAGTTCTCATCTACAGCATCTCTACCACGGTCAACGCGGCTTCTTCACCCTTGTTGCCGTACTTTCCTCCTGCGCGCTCGAGGGCTTGCTTTTTGTCGAGCGTAGTAAGCACGCCAAAGGCAACAGGTTTTCCTGAGTCTAAGTTTACGCGCATGATGCCGTTGGCCACTGCATCGCAGATATAATCAAAGTGTGGCGTCTCGCCTTGGATCACGCACCCGAGGCAAATGACCGCTGAAGTATCTTTTTGCTTGGTCATGCGCTGTGCGGCAAGCGGTAGCTCGTAGCTGCCGGGCACGTTCACTCTCGTTATGTTGTTTCTCTTTGCGCCAAGCTTGATCAACGTTTCATGCGCCCCTTCATATAAAGCTTCGGTGATTTCTTCGTTCCACTGTGCTACCACAATAGCAAACTTCTTAGAACTGATATTTTTCTTCTTTTTTCCTGATGCTGATTTGAGCGTGCCTGCCATACTTTTGATCTATTGTGAAAGGTTTTTTAAATGAAATTCTTCAGAACTGAGCACAGGAAGTGTACTCTTCTTATAGTCCCTGATATTGCGAGTGACAATACAATCTATGCGCTCAACCGTCAAGGCACTAAAAAATTGAACCGCATCTTCCACATCCCTAAATTCTGAAGAAAATGCATTTTTCAAAATTGATTCTGAAACGGCAATTACATTTAATCGTTCCATTAAGCTTAATACCAGCTCCCTGGCTTTATTCTCAGAAACTTGCTTAGCGAGTATGTAATAGGCAATGGTAATGGAATTGCTTGACGTGTAAATATTTATCGTTTTGCTATATCCGGCAACAAAGATAGAGAGTGCAAATTTTGAAAATGGTTTTCGATCGCCAAGAAAGTCGATTAAGATATCAGTGTCCAGGAATACATTTTTCATTTTTTCCTGCTGCCAAGAATCTTTCTGATTTCTTTTTTATGGTCTAGGTCTGGGGGCAGCGAAATGACTCCAAATAATTTGCGCAAATCTTCAGGTAATTTTTCTTTTGGACCTGGGTCTGATTTGGTAATAGTACTTAGATAGGACTCAACCAGGTGGGATAAGCTCCGCCCTGTCTTTTCCGCATAACGCTTTGCCCTTTCAATGACGGCTTTATCGATGGTTAGTGTCAATTTTGTTGCCATACGTGTAATTAATACAAATATACGTGTGACGAATTAGAACAAAAAGTAGATCAATCGATAAAACCGGATCGGGGACTGCCGAGAGAATGGTTTAAGAATTAGAATCCAGCTTGGCCTTAAACTTTCTGGCCTTTTGATATTCGGCTGTATCCCAGTATTCGTCAATTACTCTTTGATATACTTTAATTGCCTTATCATTTTGGTTCAACTTCTCATAGGCCAAGGCTTCTTTCATCAAGTAGGATGGCGTGAAGAACTTGTTAGGATTATAAGTGGAGGCCTTTCCATAGTACTTGGCCGCATTTTCAAAATCTTTCAGTTCCATATAGGCATCTCCCATCAGGCTATAGGCGCGCGGTTGAATCAACACATCGTCTGAACTGAAATCTTCGAAGTAATAAATCGCCAACTGATATTTGCCCTGCTTTAAGCAAATGGCACCGGCATAGTAGTTGGCGAGATTTGCGGCATCAGTCATCCCGAAATCGTCAATAATCTGCTCGAAACCAAGATTGTTACCATCTCCTTTGAGTGCCAGATCCATACTGTCAGCTTCAAAATAGTGCACGGCCTGAAACATTTCACTTTGTGCAATGCGTTCCTGAGAATTGATAAAATAACGGAAGCCAAAGTAGCCACCTACGATAAGCACGACAGCAGCAATGACGCCAATTACTATTTTAGGATTCTCTTCAATCCAATGCTCCGCACCTTCCAGCTTTTCTGCAATAACCTCCGGATTCTCCAGTAAGTCTTGATTCTCTTCTTTTTTCGCCATGATTGATTTGTATGCTAACCCTATCCCACTCCAGCTTCGCGAGAAGCCTCAGATAGGGGTGCAAAACTAAGAATTAGCAGATATTAAACAAAAGAGTCTCAGTCTGTGATGTAGGGGTAGTCGGCCTGGGCATACACGTCCTTCATGGCCTCACTTGGATCGGGGTAGTTTGAATCTTCGGCAAAAGTTACGGCCTCCTCTACTTGAGCAAGTACCTTTTCCTCAATGGCCTCAATTTGTTTTGCTGTAGCCATCTTGTTGCTTAGGATGGTTTTCTTAACAACTTCCACAGGATCCTTTTGCTTATACTCTTCTACCTCCTCTTTTGAGCGATATTTGGCGGGGTCTGACATAGAGTGCCCCTTGTAACGATAAGTTCTGAATTCCAGCAGTGTTGGTCCATCTCCTTTACGGGCTCTGTCGGCAGCTTTGGCAACTGCAATGTGTACATCTTCTACGCTCATACCATCCACCGGCTCTGAAGGCATATCGTACGACTCACCCAAGGTATATAGGTCTGTTACATTTGAGGTTCGTTTCACAGAAGTACCCATTGCGTACCCATTATTTTCAATTACGAAGATCACAGGTAGCTTCCATACCATAGCTAGATTCAGCGCTTCATGAAACGCCCCCTGACGCACTGCGCCATCACCCATATAGCAAATGCAAAGATTTTTGGTTTTGCTGTATTTTTCTGCAAAGGCAATTCCAGCACCTAGTGGAATTTGACCGCCCACAATGCCATGACCACCAAAGAAATTATGCTCCTTGTCGAACATGTGCATGGATCCACCTTTACCTTTTGAAATACCAGTCTCTTTGGCAAACAATTCAGCCATTACCGCATTTGGGCTGGAGCCCAGAACCAGTGGGTGGGCGTGATCCCGGTATGCCGTAATCCACTTGTCGTCTTTGGTAAGCGCACTGGCGGCACCTGCGGCACAAGCCTCCTGGCCAATATAAAGGTGACAAAATCCCCTGATCTTTTGTTGACCATAAAGTTGTCCCGCCTTCTCCTCAAATTTTCGCATGAGAAACATGCTCTCATACCAGAACAGATAGGTCTCCTTTGAGAACTCGTTCTTTCCTCTCTTTGAGGATTTGCCCTTAGCTTGGGTTGTGGTGGCCATATTGTTAATTTTGATAAAAAGGTGAACTGCGAAAATAAGGCAGTAGAAGTCAATACCCAAACCTCAAATCAACAGTAGTGCAGCTTGAAAGTCTCTATTTGTACAATTTTAAGAATTACGAGGAAGGTTACTTTCAATTCGGTAGCAAAGTGACCTGCATGTTGGGTAAGAATGGCGTGGGCAAAACCAATGCCCTGGATGCGATTTACTATCTGGGCTTTACCAAGAGTGCGTTGAATGCACATGATGGACAAAACGTGAAGCACGGTGAAAGTCAGTTCTCAATAAGAGGCTCATTTTCCCAAGGCGACATGAAGAGTGAGGTGGCTTGCTCATACACTCAAGGGACAAGAAAGAGCTTGAAGGTGGACGGAAACGAGGTGAACAAGTTGTCGGATCATATCGGCAATTACCCCATGGTGTTGGTGGCCCCTAACGATATAGAACTCATTTGGGGTGGGAGTGAATTACGCAGGAAATTTTTTGATAGTTTGATATCTCAGCTGGACCGCAAGTACCTGGAGCAATTGATCATATATAACGGTCATCTTAAGCAGAGAAACAGCGCACTTAAGCTCTTCGCGGTTCAGGGAGTAGATTATGATCTGCTGCATAGCTATGACAGGAAGCTGATTGAAAGTGGAGCCTATATTCACGAGAAAAGGAAGGCTTTCATGACGGACTTCCTTCCGCTTCTGGTTTTGCATTATGCGTTCATCGCGGATAATCCAGTGGAGACCCCGGATGTGAAGTATCGTTCGGATTGTACGGATAGGAATTTAGAGGTGATGTATAAGGACGCCCTCAAAAGGGACCTTTTACTACAGCGGACCACAGTGGGGATACACAGAGATGACTTTGTTTTTTACTTAAGTGACTATGAGTTGAAACGAGAAGGGTCGCAGGGTCAGCAAAAATCCTTCTTGATAAGCCTGAAGTTGGCTGAATTTCAAAGCATTGAAAAGGCGAAAGGTTTGAAACCCATACTTTTGCTTGATGATATTTTTGACAAATTGGATGACGATCGAATTCACAAACTGATCACCTTGGTGGTCAATGACACCTTCGGACAGTTGCTAATCACCGATGCTCGACCCGACAGGAGTCAGGGATTGCTGAAGGAAGCGAACATTGAAGCGGGAGTTTTTCATATTGACAACGGTAGGTTAATGGAGGTATAAGTAGCTATGGACAGCAAGAAGGGAGACGGGAACGCCATACACATTGGCCAGGCTATCAGCAAAATGCTGACCTCATTTCATATTAAGGCAAAATTTGATGAGGCCAATTTGGTGGGTTCCTGGGAAAAACTGGTCGGGAAGCCCGTGGCCAAGCGCACCAAGAAGGTGTACATCAGAAACAAGGTTCTTTTTGTAGAGTTGGAGTCGCCTTCCATGAAGCACGACCTCAGCATGTATAAAGGTAAGATTTTGGAGATTTTGCAGAAGGAATTTGGTCAGGATGCCGTGAAAGAGATCATCCTAATGTGATTACCTGTAGTTTTTAAGCCTTCCTTGAGGGTCATTTCACCAACTTTAGCCCCCGCATCCACAAATCTGTGACGTTCGTTTGTCTATACCGAAAAACCGTATAATTTTGCACTCCTATTTTTCGGCAAAGGCCGTAAAAACTGAGGAAAAGCTCTTGAAAAAGGCTTGTTTCGTTCTTTAACAAAGTACGTGGAAAGAGTAGGGGAGATACTCAAGCGGCCAACGAGGACAGACTGTAAATCTGTTGACTTATGTCTTCGCAGGTTCGAATCCTGCTCTCCCCACAAATAAGCGGGAGTAGCTCAGTTGGTAGAGCGACAGCCTTCCAAGCTGTAGGTCGCGGGTTCGAACCTCGTCTCCCGCTCTTATAATTTTTAAAGCCGATGTAGCTCAGGGGTAGAGCGCATCCTTGGTAAGGATGAGGTCACGGGTTCAATTCCCGTCATTGGCTCTGCTGATAAAATAGGATTTAAGGAAAGTAAAACGTAATTTGTAAAATTTTTAATAATTAAAATTGAATTAAGAAATGGCTAAGGAAACATTTCAGCGGGATAAGCCCCACGTTAACATAGGTACTATAGGACACGTGGATCATGGCAAAACAACATTAACAGCAGCAATCTCTAAAGTATTATCCGATAAAGGATTTGCTGAGAAAAAAGATTTTGATGCAATTGATAATGCTCCGGAAGAAAAGGAGAGAGGTATTACAATTAATACTTCGCACATCGAATATCAAACTGCAAACAGACACTATGCTCACGTAGACTGTCCGGGTCACGCTGACTATGTAAAAAACATGGTTACCGGAGCGGCACAGATGGACGGAGCTATTTTGGTTGTGGCTGCAACTGATGGTCCAATGCCTCAAACCAGAGAGCACATTCTTCTTGCTCGTCAGGTAGGTGTTCCGGCAATCGTTGTATTCATGAACAAAGTTGACCTTGTTGATGATGCGGAATTATTGGAATTAGTTGAGATGGAAATAAGAGAGCTTCTTAGCTTTTACGATTTTCCTGGTGATGACATACCTGTAATTCAAGGTTCGGCTTTAGGCGGTTTGAACGGTGAAGGCAAGTGGGTTGAAAAAATTGAAGAATTGATGAATGCTGTTGATGAATACATTCCAATTCCTGAAAGACTTGTTGACCTTGATTTCTTAATGCCTGTAGAGGATATTTTCTCAATCACGGGTAGAGGTACTGTAGCAACCGGAAGAATTGAAAGAGGTGTTATCAACTCTGGAGATTCTGTTGATATCATCGGAATGGGTGCTGAAAACTTGAAGTCTACTGTTACCGGAGTAGAAATGTTCCGTAAAATATTAGACAGAGGAGAAGCTGGTGATAATACTGGTCTACTTCTTAGAGGAATAGAAAAAGAATCAATCAAAAGAGGAATGGTAATCTGTAAGCCGGGTTCTGTTACTCCTCACGATAAATTCAAAGCTGAGATTTACGTACTTAAAAAAGAAGAGGGTGGTAGACATACTCCATTCTTTAACAAGTACCGTCCGCAGTTTTACTTCAGAACTACTGACGTTACAGGAGAAATCATGCTACCTGATGGCGTTGAAATGGTAATGCCTGGTGACAACGTTACAATTACTGTTGAATTGATCAGTACAGTAGCGATGGATAAAGGATTGCGTTTCGCTATCAGAGAAGGTGGTAGAACTGTAGGAGCCGGTCAGGTAACTGAAGTTTTAAACTAAGCCAATTTCACATAAATAATGCCTCCGCAAATAATTAGCGGAGGCATTTGTTTTTTTGATCCTACAGTCGTAATTTTGCAGTCCTTTTTTCTGCATACGGGTGTAGCTCAGCTGGTAGAGCAGTGGTCTCCAAAACCAAAGGTCGCGAGTTCGATTCTTGCCACCCGTGCTAAAAATGAGTAATGAATAAGATTAGAGCGTATATATTAGAGTCAGTAAACGAAATGAGATACAAGGTATCTTGGCCAAAATATGGTGATCTTCAATCAAGTTCCATTCTGGTTTTGGTTGCATCCTTGATCTTCGCCTTATTAATTGGGGTAATGGATCTGGCTTTTGATAACGTGATGACCTGGTTTTACCGGGAATTTTAATTTTAGAATATGTCAGATTTGAATTGGTATGTAGTTAAGGCGATTTCTGGACAGGAAAAGAAAGTAAAAACTTACCTGGAGAATGAAATTGGCAGAGAAAATCTGACTGAAGTCATACCGCAAATTCTTATTCCTTCTGAGAAGGTTTATGAAATGAGGAATGGCAAAAAAAGAATCAGGGAGAAGAATTTTTTTCCTGGTTATGTTTTGGTTCAAATGGATCCATCACATGGCGAAGTAATACATGTTATTAAAGGAATTCCCGGTGTATTGGGTTTTCTGGGTAATGAAAAAGGAGCTTCCAAGGAACCCGTTCCATTGAGACAAACCGAAGTAAACAGAATACTTGGTAAAGTTGATGAAAGTGAAGAAATGGAAATGAAGTTGGATCAACCTTTTATAGTAGGAGAAGAGGTTAATGTAATGGATGGACCATTTAATGGTTTTACCGGAACAGTACAGGAAGTATTTGAAGATAAAAAGAAATTAAATGTAATGGTTAAGATTTTTGGGCGAAATACCCCAGTTGAACTTAACTATATGCAAGTCGAGAAAATAAAATAAGATGGCAAAGGAAGTAAGTGGCTTTTTAAAATTACAAGTCAGAGGTGGAGCAGCAAACCCATCTCCTCCGGTAGGACCTGCATTAGGTGCTAAAGGAGTTAATATCATGGAGTTCTGCAAACAATTTAATGCAAGAACCGAAGATAAAAGAGGACAATTGCTACCCGTCGTAGTAACGGTATACGTTGATAAATCATTTGATTTTGTCATTAAAACACCTCCTGCTGCAACTCTCTTGCTAGAGAAATCGAAACAAAAGAAAGGCAGCCCTGAATCCAATAGAAAAAAAGTTGGTTCAGTAACATGGGATCAGGTAAAAGAAATCGCGGAAATTAAAATGCCCGATTTAAATGCTCATACGGTTGAGTCAGCAATGAAGCAAGTGGCAGGAACTGCCAGAAGCATGGGTTTAAATGTTAAAGGTAAAGCTCCTTGGGCTAACTAATATTATAAAAATGGGACTTTCTAAAAAAAGAAAAGAGGCTCTCTCTAAAGTAGATAAATTAAAAGAATACAGCATTACAGAAGCTGCTTCTCTTTTAAAAGAGGTGAGTTATACATCATTTAACGCTTCGGTAGACATGGATGTCAGGCTGGGAGTAGATCCGAAAAAAGCGGATCAAATGGTAAGGGGCGTAGCTACATTACCTCATGGTACAGGTAAAGAGGTTAAAGTTTTAGTTCTTTGTACTCCTGATAAGGAAGAAGAAGCTAAAGCAGCCGGCGCAGATCATGTGGGTCTTGAAGACATGATTAAAAAAATTGAAGGTGGATGGGTCGATTTTGACGTAGTTATCACCATGCCAGCCGTAATGGCCAAAGTTGGAAAACTGGGTCGAGTTTTAGGTCCAAGAGGTTTAATGCCGAATCCAAAGTCTGGAACGGTTACTCCCGATGTAGCCAAAGCTGTAACCGAGGTTAAAGCCGGTAAAATTGATTTTAAAGTAGATAAATTTGGAATCATTCACATGAGCATTGGTAAAATCGATTTTAATGCGGATCAAATTATTGATAATGCAAAAGAAATCATGGGTACTATTAATAAATTAAAGCCTGCCTCATCAAAAGGAGAATACATTAGAAGTATTACACTTTCAAGTACGATGAGTCCGGGAATTAAAATTGACCACAAAACATTAGCTTAAGGAATCATGACTAGGGAGGAAAAAGCACAAATTATAGACGATCTTAAAGTTAAGTTATCAGAAACGAACCATTTCTATTTTGCGGATGCTTCTGGTATGACTGTGGATCAAACCAATGAATTCAGAAGTCTTTGTCATAAGGCTGGCATTGAATACAAAGTGGTTAAAAATACGCTTATAAAAAAGGCGCTTGAAGAAATAGAAGGTGATTATAGCGAACTGTACGATGTTCTGAAAGGATTTTCAGGGATCATGTTCTCAAAAGAAATTGGAAATTTGCCCGCCAAAGTGATCAAAGATTATCGCAAAGGCAAGGGTGAAAAACCGAAATTGAAAGCGGCTTCAATTGAAAATGCTTTTTATATCGGTGAAGATCAATTAGAAGCTTTAAGTAAACTGAAATCTAAAAATGAACTCATTGGAGAAGTCATTAGTTTACTTCAATCACCAATGGCGAATGTTATGTCCGGTCTGCAGAGCGGCAAACATAATATCGCTGGTATAGTAAAAACTTTATCAGAAAAAGAATCTTAAACAATAACGGAATAAATACTTTTTAAAATGGCAGACGTAAAAGCAATAGGGGATCAGCTAGTAGAATTAACAGTTAAAGAAGTTAATGAATTAGCAGACTATTTAAAAGAAACACATGGTATCGAACCAGCAGCAGCAGCCGCTCCAGTAATGGTAGCAGGTGGTGGAGCAGGTGAAGGTGCCGGAGCAGCTGAAGAAAAATCAGAATTCGACGTAATCCTTAAATCACCAGGAGGAGCTAAACTTCAAATTGTAAAATTAGTTAAAGAAGTAACTGGTTTAGGTTTGAAAGAAGCTAAGGAAATCGTTGACGGAGCGCCAAAAGCAGTAAAAGAAGGTGCACCTAAAGATGAAGCGGAAGCTTTAAAAGCAAAATTAGAAGAAGCAGGAGCAGAAGTAGAATTAAAATAAGAGCTCTCAAAGGAAATTTAGTCCATTGTAGGCCTGGCTTGCGTCAGGTCTTTTCCTGTTTGTACCTAGTAATAATTTTTCATTAAAAAACCCGAGCCTTGGCTAGTGTAGATAAATCAACCGGAAGAATTAATTTTTCTTCCACTCAATCATCAATAGAATATCCGGATTTTTTAGATGTCCAGTTAAAATCTTTCAGAGATTTTTTCCAGTTGGACACCAATCCGGAAAACAGATTGCAAGAAGGTCTTTACAAAGTATTTTGTGAGAATTTTCCTATCTCAGATTCCAGAGAAGTCTACGTATTGGAATTCATTGACTATGTCATTGATCCTCCAAAATACGACATCGATGAGTGTATCGATAGAGGACTGACATATGCTGTTCCTTTGAAAGCTAAATTAAGGCTTTCATGTAATGATGAAGAGCACGAAGAATTTGAGACTATTGAGCAGGAAGTTTTTCTTGGCAATATTCCTTATATGACTCCTAAGGGATCTTTTGTGATAAACGGAGCAGAACGAGTAATCGTTTCTCAGTTACATAGATCTCCCGGTGTATTCTTTGCTCAGAGTAAACATACTAACGGAACCAAATTATATTCTGCCAGAATTATTCCATTTAAAGGTTCTTGGATAGAATTTGCTACTGACGTCAACAATGTCATGTACGCTTACATCGACAGGAAAAAGAAATTTCCTGTAACTACTCTTTTGAGAGCGATAGGATATGGTTCGGATAAAGAAATTCTTGAATTATTCGGATTGTCTGAAGAAGTTGAGGCAACAGCGAAAAATCTTAAGAAAATTATTGGCCGAAAACTAGCGGCGAGGGTCTTAAGAACCTGGACGGAAGATTTCGTGGATGAAGATACCGGTGAGGTAATCTCAATCGATAGAAATGAAGTTTTATTGGAAAGGGATTCAGCCGTAGAAGCAGATGATATTGAACTTATTGTAGAATCCGGTTCAAAATCCGTAATTCTTCACAAAGAAGATGTGAACATTGCCGATTACCAGATCATTTACAATACGCTTCAAAAAGACAACTCAAACTCTGAGAAAGAAGCCGTTGAGCAAATTTATCGTCAGCTAAGAAATACCGAAGCACCTGATGAAGCTACGGCTCGTGAGGTAATCCAAAATCTTTTCTTCTCAGATAAAAGATACGATTTAGGTGAAGTAGGTCGATACAGGATCAATAAGAAATTGGGTCTCGATATCGATTCGGAAGTGAAAGTTCTGACCAATCAGGATATTATTCTAATTGTAAAATATCTTATTGGTTTAATTAACTCAAAAGCTGTGGTGGATGATATTGACCACTTGAGTAATAGACGTGTAAGAACTGTTGGAGAACAATTGTATTCTCAATTCGGTGTTGGACTGGCCAGAATGGCGCGTACCATCAAAGAGAGAATGAATGTTCGTGACAATGAGGAATTCAAACCTGTTGACCTTATTAATGCAAGAACATTGTCATCGGTTATCAATTCATTCTTCGGAACAAATCAGCTTTCTCAGTTCATGGATCAAACAAATCCTTTGGCCGAGATAACTCATAAAAGAAGAATGTCGGCTCTAGGGCCGGGAGGACTTTCAAGAGAAAGAGCAGGATTTGAAGTTCGGGATGTTCATTATACGCACTATGGTAGGCTGTGTACAATTGAAACACCTGAAGGTCCTAATATCGGACTGATCTCTTCCCTTTGTGTTCATGCTAAAGTGAATAACATGGGATTTATCGAAACACCATACAGAGAGGTTAAAAAAGGAGTTGTAGATATCAATGGTGAGGTTAAATATCTTACTGCGGAAGAGGAAGATGATACCTTTATTGCTCAGGCAAACGCCCCGATTGATGCAAAAGGTAAATTTATAAATGATAAAGTAAAAGCGAGACTAGAAGGTGATTTTCCTGTAATTGAGCCGGATAAAATTGCCTTAATGGACATTGCTCCAAATCAGATTGTATCTGTTGCCGCTTCATTAATTCCATTTTTGGAACATGATGATGCCAACAGAGCTCTTATGGGATCTAACATGCAACGTCAGGCAGTTCCACTTTTAATTCCTGAAGCGCCAATTGTGGGTACAGGAATGGAAGCAAGAGCGGCCCGTGATTCCAGAACACTAATCAGAGCTGAAGGAGATGGAGAAGTAATTTTCGTCGATGCAGATAAAATCAGCATACGATATTCCTTAACTGCAGAACAGGAATTGGTGAATTTTGAAGAAAACGAGAAGACTTATAATCTTATCAAATTCAGAAGAACCAATCAGGACACTTGCGTAAGCCTTAAACCGATTGTTAAAAAAGGTCAGAAAATTAAGGAAGGTGATATTTTGTGCGAAGGATTCTCTACCGAAAATGGAGAATTAGCCCTTGGTAAAAATATGCTTGTGGCCTTCATGCCTTGGCAGGGATATAACTTTGAAGATGCAATTGTAATTTCAGAACGAGTTGTAAAAGACGACGTATTTACATCGGTTCATATTGAAGAATTTGAACTTGAAGTACGAGACACCAAAAGGGGTGAAGAAGAATTGACTTCTGAAATTCCTAACGTAAGTGAAGAAGCCGTAGCCAATTTGGATGAGAACGGTATCATTCGTGTAGGTGCCGAGATTAAAGAAGGTGATATCCTTATCGGTAAAATAACACCGAAAGGGGAATCTGATCCGACTCCGGAAGAAAAATTACTTCGAGCAATCTTTGGAGATAAAGCCGGCGATGTTAAAGATGCTTCATTGAAAGCACCTCCTTCATTAAAAGGAGTGGTGATTGATACCAAATTATTCTCTAGACCTAAAAGAGATAAAGATTCCAGAGTAAAAGCTAAAAAAGAAGTTGAAATCTTAAAGCAAAAATACGGCAATCAATTAACTGAACTTAAAGCAAGGGCGGTTAAGAAATTGGCTGAAATTCTTGCTGGTAAACCTTCAAATGGCGTAAAACACAAATTTGGTGATGATATCATTCCTAAGGGAACGAAATTTACCGAAAACAATATTCGTGAAAAGATTTTCCCTGAAAAGAATGTTTATCGTGACGAAAGTAATTACTCGGTGCCGGAAGAAGCAAACCTACTCAGTGATTTGATCCATGAAAACTGGACAGATGATGAGAAATTGAACACAAAAGTTAAGCAACTGGTGAAGAATTTCACTTTGGAGCGAAACAAGTTCATGGGATCATTTAAAAGAGAGAGATATACCTTAGAAGTAGGCGATGAATTGCCAACAGGTATTGTCAGTCTGGCCAAAGTTTATGTGGCTAAGAAAAGAAAACTGAAAGTAGGGGATAAAATGGCAGGTAGACACGGAAACAAAGGTGTCGTTGCAAGAATTGTGAGAGAAGAGGATATGCCATTCCTGGAAGACGGAACTCCGGTTGATATTGTGCTCAACCCATTGGGTGTGCCTTCCCGTATGAACCTCGGCCAGATTTATGAAACTGTCCTTGGATGGGCCGGACTTAAAATGGGTAAAAGATATGCAACCCCAATTTTTGATGGTGCTACAGCCCAAGAAGTTGAAAATGAGCTTAAAGAAGCAGGATTGCCTGATTACGGAAGAGCTTATTTATACGATGGCTTAACTGGCGATCAATTTGATTTGCCGGTGACTGTTGGTGTAATCTACATGTTGAAACTAGGTCACATGGTAGATGACAAAATGCACGCAAGATCAATTGGACCATACTCACTCATCACTCAACAACCACTTGGAGGTAAAGCTCAGTTTGGTGGTCAGAGATTTGGTGAAATGGAGGTATGGGCACTTGAAGCATTTGGTGCTTCTAATGTTTTGCAGGAAATGTTGACTGTAAAATCGGATGATGTGATTGGAAGAGCTAAAACGTACGAATCAATCGTAAAAGGCGAAAACACTCCAACACCAAATGTTCCTGAATCATTTAATGTACTTGTGCATGAATTAAGGGGATTAGCATTAGAGGTTACACTCGACTAATTATTTAAGATTTAAATTGTCATTATGGCTTTTAGAAGAAATAAGAAAATAAAAAGTGATTTTAATAAAATTACGATCAGTCTGGCTTCGCCGGAGTCAATCCTGGAAAGTTCTTACGGGGAGGTAACTCAGCCGGAAACCATAAATTACAGAACTTATAAACCAGAAATGGGAGGATTATTCTGTGAAAGAATTTTCGGACCTGTAAAGGATTATGAGTGCCATTGCGGTAAATACAAGCGAATTCGATACAAAGGAATCATTTGTGACCGATGTGGAGTAGAGGTGACTGAAAAGAAAGTCAGAAGAGAAAGAATGGGACACATCGAATTGGTTGTTCCTGTAGCTCATATCTGGTATTTCAGATCATTGCCAAATAAAATAGGATACCTTTTAGGCTTACCAACTAAAAAACTGGATCAGATCATATATTATGAAAGATATGTGGTTGTTCAGGCCGGTATTAAAGAAGAGGACGGCGTCAACTATTTGGATTTCTTAACAGAAGATGAGTATCTGGACATTCTGGATAAACTTCCCAGAGAAAATCAAAGTCTCGATGACAGCGATCCTAATAAGTTTATTGCTGAAATGGGTGCAGATGCACTTGAAATGCTTTTGAGTAGACTGGACTTGGATAGTTTGTCTTTTCAATTGCGTCATCAGGCGGCCAATGATACTTCACAACAAAGAAAAGCAGAAGCACTTAAGAGACTTAAAGTTGTTGAAGCATTCAGAGAAGCTAGAACAAGAATCGAAAATCGTCCTGAGTGGATGGTCATTAAAATGGTTCCAGTTATTCCACCTGAATTGAGGCCACTTGTGCCTTTAGATGGGGGAAGATTTGCTACTTCAGATTTAAATGATCTTTACAGAAGGGTTATTATTAGAAATAACCGTTTAAAAAGATTGATAGAAATAAAAGCACCGGAAGTTATTCTTAGAAATGAAAAAAGAATGCTTCAGGAAGCGGTTGATTCACTTTTCGACAATTCAAGAAAAGTAAATGCCGTAAGAGCTGAAGGTAACAGAGCTTTGAAATCTTTAAGTGATATGCTTAAAGGAAAACAAGGTCGTTTCCGTCAAAACCTTTTAGGAAAAAGAGTGGATTATTCGGGTCGTTCGGTAATCGTAGTTGGCCCACAACTTAAAATGCACGAATGTGGCCTTCCTAAAAATATGGCGGCTGAGCTTTTCAAGCCTTTTGTGATTAGAAAATTAATCGAAAGAGGAATTGTAAAGACCGTAAAATCCGCGAAGAAAATTGTTGAACGGAAAGATCCTGTTATTTGGGATATTCTTGAAAACGTATTGAAGGGACATCCTGTGATGCTAAACCGGGCACCAACATTGCACCGTTTGGGAATTCAGGCCTTTCAACCAAAACTTATAGAAGGTAAAGCCATTCAGTTACACCCATTAGTTTGTACAGCTTTTAACGCTGACTTTGATGGTGACCAAATGGCGGTTCATGTACCTCTAGGACATGGCGCTGTACTGGAAGCGATGTTGTTAATGTTGGCCAGTCATAATATTTTAAATCCTGCCAATGGTGCACCTATTGCAGTTCCATCACAGGATATGGTATTGGGATTGTATTATTTGACGAAAGGAAGAAAGCATACAAAAGAATATCCAATAGACGGCGAAGGAATGACCTTCTATGGTCCTGAAGAAGTAATAATTGCCATTAACGAAGGACGATTAAACAAGCATGCTCACATTAAAGTACGTACGAATGTAAGAAATGAAGCAGGAGAACTTGAAACAAAATTAATTGAAACAGTAGCGGGAAGAGTTCTTTTTAATCAGTTTGTACCTGAAGAAGTAGGATTTATCGATGAGCTTTTAACAAAGAAAAAGCTTCAAAAAATTATTTCTTCTATTTATAAAACCTGCGGTGTTTCAAGAACGGCCAACTTCCTGGATGACATTAAGGAATTAGGTTTCCAAAATGCTTACAAAGGAGGATTGTCAATGGGACTTTCTGAAATTATCATACCTTCTGTTAAAGAGGAGTTGATTGTTAAAGCAAAAGAAGAAGTAGAAGCAGTTTCCCAGAATTATATGATGGGACTGATTACTGACAATGAGAGATATAACCAGGTAATTGATATCTGGACCAGGATCAATTCTCAAATCACAAACACGCTGATGAAGCAATTGGAAACTGATGAGCAGGGTTTCAATTGTATATATATGATGATGCACTCTGGAGCCAGAGGATCAAGAGAGCAGATTCGTCAGTTGGGTGGTATGAGAGGATTGATGGCCAAACCACAGAAAAACTTAGTTGGTAGTGTTGGTGGTATTATAGAGAACCCGATTATATCGAATTTCAAGGAAGGTCTTGATGTAATTGAATATTTCATATCCACACACGGTGCAAGAAAAGGTCTGGCTGATACAGCTTTGAAAACAGCTGATGCGGGATATTTGACAAGGAGATTGGTAGATGTATCTCAAGATGTTGTAATTACCGAGGCCGATTGTGGAACCTTAAGAGGTATCAGTACTTCGGCATTAAAAGATAATGAAGAAGTTGTTGAGCCATTGTCTGAAAGGATTTTGGGCAGAGTTGCCTTGAATGATATCATTGATCCTATTTCAGAAGAACTTATTCTAAAGGCGAATGAGGAAATTACTGAAGAAATAGCAGATAGAATTGACAACTCTGGTATTGAGACAGTTGAAATCAGATCCGCTTTGACATGTGATTCTAAAAAAGGAATCTGTGCTCAGTGTTATGGTAGAAATCTTGCCAGTGGAGATATGGCTCAAAGAGGTGAGGCTGTTGGTGTTATTGCGGCACAATCGATTGGTGAGCCGGGTACTCAGCTGACATTACGTACTTTCCACGTTGGTGGTACGGCGTCAAATATTGCAACAGAGGCTTCTATTCATGCCAAGTTTGAAGGCGTTGTAGAATTCGAAGATTTAAAAACTGTCACAACAAAAGACAAGGATGATAACGATTCTGAAGTAGTTATGTCTAGAATGGGTGAGATAAAAATTATCGATCCTAAATCTAAAAAGACCTTGATTACAAATCATGTGCCTTATGGTGCTTTCTTAAAGGTTTCTGAAAAACAGAAAGTTAAGAAAGGCGAGGAGTTGTGTTATTGGGATCCTTACAATGCTGTTATTTTATCAGAATTCCCGGGAGAAATTGCCTATGAGTCAATTGAAGAGGGGATTACTTTTAGAGAGGAGTCCGATGAACAAACAGGTCACAGAGAGAAAGTGATTGTTGATACTAAGGATAAAACCAAGAACCCTGCGATAATTGTTAGTGATTCAAAAGGGGAAAGCAAAGGATATAATATTCCTGTAGGCGCTCACATTAATGTGAACGAAGCTCAAAAAATCAAAGCAGGTCATATTCTTGCAAAAATTCCAAGATCTACAAGTAAAACCAGAGATATCACTGGTGGACTTCCAAGGGTAACCGAGTTATTTGAGGCTAGAAATCCTTCAAACCCTGCCGTAGTCAGTGAAATTGATGGTGTAGTTTCATTTGGTGGTATCAAAAGAGGGAATAGAGAAATCTTTGTTGAGTCCAAGGATGAAGTGAAGAAAAAATATCTTGTGCCTTTGTCTAAACATATCCTTGTACAGGATAATGATTTTGTCAAAGCCGGGTATGCACTTTCCGATGGAGCAATAACACCATCTGATATTTTATCCATCAAAGGGCCAACAGCTGTTCAGGAATATATCGTTAATGAAATTCAGGAAGTATACCGACTTCAGGGTGTAAAAATTAGCGATAAACATATAGAAGTTATCGTTCGTCAAATGATGCAAAAGCTTGAGATTATCGATTCAGGTGATACCAGCTTCCTCAAAGGACAGAATGTTAACAAATTTGCTTTCATGGAAGAAAATGATAATATCATTGAAATGAAAGTAGTAGAAGATCCGGGAGATTCTCAAAATTTGAAACAAGGTCAAATTGTTTCATTGAGAAAACTCAGAGATGAGAACTCAAGTTTGAAGCGAAAAGATATGAAACTTGTAAAAGTAAGGGATGCAAAGCCTGCGTTGGCAAGTCCTGCACTACAAGGTATCACTCAAGCCTCTTTGGGAACTGAAAGTTTCATTTCGGCAGCATCATTCCAGGAAACAACTAAAGTATTAAGCGAAGCTTCAATACGTGGAAAGGCTGATGACTTGCAGGGTCTTAAAGAGAATGTGATTGTTGGTCATAAGATACCTGCCGGTACAGGTTTCAGAGATTTTCAGGATGTAATTGTGGGTTCAGCAGATGATTATGATCTTCTTATGGAAGGGGAAAAAGAAGTTGAATTGAGCGACGAAAAAGTCTCCGAATAGTTATGGCTGATCAGCAAAAGAAAGAGAAAAATCAGATAAACATAGAGCTCTCCGACGAAATGGCGGAGGGCATCTATGTTAATTTAGCAATGATCGCTCATTCTTCGAGCGAATTTGTGATTGATTTTATTAAAATGATGCCAGGCACACCGAAAGCCAAGGTTAAATCTAGAATCGTAATTACACCCGAACACGCCAAAAGATTAATGCGTGCCTTAAACGATAATATTCGCAAATACGAAGAGAATTTTGGAGAGATTAAGCAGGCTGACGGTGAAATGAAGATTCCAATGAATTTTGGTGGACCGGTTGGAGAAGCCTGATCTCAATATTAATTCTAAAATCGATTGGTAAATATTAAGTTTTTAAATAGTTTTGCAGTCCAAAAATTTTGGCTGAAACAAAAATATTATAATAAATGCCTACAATTCAGCAACTTGTAAGAAAAGGAAGAAAGACTTTGATTTCAAAATCTAAGTCTCCGGCTTTGGATTCATGTCCTCAAAGAAGAGGAGTGTGTACCAGAGTATATACGACTACACCTAAGAAGCCGAACTCTGCGATGAGAAAAGTTGCAAGGGTGAGGTTGACCAACGGTAAAGAAGTGAATGCTTATATCCCGGGTGAAGGACACAACCTTCAGGAACACTCTATTGTATTAATTAGAGGTGGAAGAGTTAAGGATCTTCCGGGTGTGAGATATCACATTATCCGTGGTGCATTGGATACAGCGGGTGTAAACGGTAGGCTTCAGAGAAGATCAAAATACGGCGCAAAACGACCCAAAAAATAATTTCTAAAGGGAAATGAGAAAATTAAAACCAAAAGCAAGACCACTCCTTCCGGATCCTAAATTCAAAGATGAATTGGTCACTCAATTTGTAAACAACTTGATGTTGGGAGGTAAGAAAAATGTTTCATATGCAATTTTCTATGACGCTTGTGAACTAATTGAAGAAAGAACCAGTGAAAACGGATTGGAAACCTGGAAAAAAGCATTGAATAATATCATGCCTTCAGTAGAAGTGAAAAGCCGAAGAGTAGGAGGGGCTACATTTCAAGTGCCTATCGAGGTGCGACCTTCAAGAAAAGTAGCATTGGGTATGAAGTGGATGATAAAATTTGCAAGAGCCCGGAATGAAAAAACAATGACCGAAAGACTTGCAGGTGAAATTATTGCTGCTTCAAAAGGTGAAGGTTCTGCGGTGAAGAAAAAAGATGATACACATCGTATGGCTGAAGCAAACAAAGCATTTTCTCATTTTAGATTCTAATTAATAATGGCTAAAGTCGATTTAAAACATACGAGAAATATCGGTATCATGGCTCACATTGATGCCGGAAAAACAACCACTACAGAAAGAGTATTGTACTATACCGGTCTAACTCATAAAATTGGTGAAGTGCACGATGGTGCTGCTACCATGGACTGGATGGAGCAGGAGCAGGAAAGAGGAATTACAATTACCAGTGCTGCTACTACTACTTTCTGGAAATACCCAACCCAACAGGGACAGGCTACGGCTGAGACTGAGGATTACAAGGTTAATATTATTGATACGCCCGGACACGTTGACTTTACAGTTGAAGTTGAGCGTTCTTTGCGTGTGCTTGATGGTGCTGTTGCGCTATTCTGTGCAGTATCCGGAGTTGAACCACAATCGGAGACTGTTTGGCGACAGGCCGATAAATATCGCGTTCCAAGAATCTGTTTTGTTAACAAAATGGATAGAGTAGGGGCCGATTTCTTCAATGTTGTAAAAGAAATTAAAGAGAAATTAGGTGCAAACCCGGTTCCACTTCAGGTTCCAATAGGAGCAGAAGATTCGTTTAAAGGAGTTGTTGACCTGGTATTAAACAAGGCCGTAATTTGGAATGATGAAGATCTTGGAATGACCTATAAAGTAGTTGACATACCTGAAGACCTAAAAGAAGATGTCCTACAATGGAGAACTGAATTAATCGAAAACGTTGCGCTTTACGATGAGGAACTCTTCATGAAATTTGATGAAGATCCCGATTCTATAACAGCTGAAGAAGTTATGGCAGCTGTGAGAAAAGCAGTAATTGATATGTCTTTTTCTCCGGTTCTTTGCGGATCGGCATTTAAAAATAAAGGAGTTCAGGCTCTATTGGATGCTGTTATTTCTTATTTGCCTTCTCCGATGGAATTACCTCCTGTTATAGGAACAAATCCGGATACGGAGCAGGAAGAAAAAAGAAAACCGGAAGCTAGCGAACCATTCTCTGCTTTGGCCTTTAAAATTATGACTGATCCTTTCGTGGGTAGACTCTGCTTTATGAGAGTTTATTCCGGAAGACTGGATGCTGGTTCATACGTTTTCAATAATAGGACTCAAAAGAAAGAAAGAATTTCAAGGCTAATGCAAATGCACTCCAACAAGCAAAATCCGATTGATTTTGTAGAAGCAGGAGATATTTGTGCAGCCGTTGGATTTAAGGACATTAAAACCGGTGATACTTTAAGTGACGAGAAAAAGAAAATTATTCTTGAAGAAATGTCATTCCCGGAACCGGTAATTGGTTATGCCATCGAACCTAAAAAACAGGCAGATGTAGATAAACTCGGTGTGGCAATTTCAAAACTTGTTGAAGAAGATCCTACACTTGTAGTAGAGACAAATCACGAAACGGGGCAAACCGTACTTAAAGGTATGGGTGAACTTCACCTTGAAATTATCATCGACCGATTGAAGCGTGAATTTAAAGTTGAAATCAATCAGGGTGCTCCACAAGTTGCTTATAAAGAGGCATTGACTTCGAGTACAGAACATAAAGAAGTATACAAGAAGCAAACCGGTGGTAGAGGTAAATTTGCAGATATCGTATTTGAAATTGGCCCAGCGGATGACGAAAAGAAAGAAGGTTTGCAATTTGTTAACGAAATTGTAGGTGGTTCAATTCCTAGAGAATTTATTCCATCTGTAGAAAAAGGATTTAAAGAAGCAATGAAGAATGGTATTCTCGCAGGATATCCAATTGATTCTTTGAAAGTGAGATTATACCACGGTTCTTTCCACGATGTGGATTCAGATGCATTGTCATTTGAAGTTGCGGCAAAACTTGGTTTTAAAGCAGCAGCTAAAAATTGTCGCCCGAGATTAATGGAGCCGATCATGGCAGTGGAAGTGGTAACCCCCGATGAGTTTACAGGATCTGTAACAGGAGACCTGAATAAAAGAAGGGGTATTATGAAAGGAATGGATTCAAAAGGTGGTGCACAAATAATAAAAGGAGATGTGCCTCTTAGTGAATTATTTGGTTATGTAACAGATTTAAGAACACTTACTTCAGGTCGAGCATCTGCATCTCTTACATTCTCACATTATGATTTCGTACCACAAAATATTGCAGAAGAAGTAATTGCATCCGAAAAAGGAGCTCTCGCTTAAATTTATAAACATGAATCAGAAAATCAGAATTAAGCTCAAATCATACGATCACAATTTGGTCGATAAATCTTCAGAGAAGATTGTAAGAGCGGTAAAGTCTACCGGAGCCGTAGTAAGTGGCCCGATTCCTTTGCCAACTGTAAAGGAAATCTTTACTGTTTTGAGATCACCTCATGTAAACAAGGAGTCAAGAGAGCAATTTCAGCTTTGTACTTATAAAAGACTTGTTGATATTTATTCAACCAGTACAAAAACTGTAGATGCACTAATGAAACTTGAGCTTCCAAGTGGAGTTGAGGTTGAAATAAAAGTATAAAATCTTTGCATTTTAAAAAAAGAGAGGTCGGTTGCGAATCGGTCTCTCTTTTTTTTATGATGCCTTTTGAAATATTATTAAAAACGCTAACTTTGCAGTCCTTTTTGCGAAAAAGCCAGTGGGCTAGTTAAAAGAATAAAGATAATGTCAGGAATAATTGGGAAAAAAATAGGGATGACAAGCATGTTCGAAGACGGTAAAAACGTTGCTTGTACGATAATAGAGGCCGGTCCTTGCGTGGTCACTCAGGTGCGAACCAAAGAAAAGGATGGCTATGAAGCTATTCAACTTGCTTTTGGTGAGCGCAAAGAAAAAAATACGCCCAATGCATTACTTGGACATTTCAAAAAAGCCAAGACAACACCAAAAAGTAAGCTGGCAGAATTTCTACCAGAGAATGAATGGAAATTGGGTGATGAAGTGACTCCCGATAAAGTCTTTGAAGAAGGAGAATTTGTTGATGTTGTTGGCATATCTAAAGGAAAGGGTTTTCAAGGCGTAGTTAAGAGACATGGTTTTGGTGGAGTAGGTCAATCTACCCACGGTCAGCACAACAGATTGAGGGCACCTGGTTCAATAGGTGGAGCTTCTTATCCTGCCAGAGTTTTTAAAGGTCTGAGAATGGCCGGTCGAATGGGTAATGACAGAACAAAAGTTCAAAACCTAAGAGTATTAAAAATAATGCCCGAGAAAAATTTGATGGTCATCAGTGGATCAATTCCGGGAGCAAATAATTCATTCGTAATTATTGAGAAATAAGATGAAATTACCAATCTACAATATCGAAGGTAAAGAAACAGGTAAACAGGCAGAATTGGCCAAGGAAGTATTCCAGATTGAGCCAAATGAGCACGTTGTATATCTTGCCGTTAAAAATTACCTGAATAACCAAAGACAAGGAACAGCAAAATCGAAAGAAAGAGCTGAAATTACCGGATCAACACGAAAACTAAAACGTCAAAAAGGTACAGGTACGGCGCGTCAGGGTAGTATTAAATCGCCTATTCTAAAAGGTGGAGGTACTGTTTTCGGCCCAAGGCCGAGGAATTATGGTTTTAAGCTTAACAAAAAAGAGAGAATTTTAGCGAAAAAGTCTGTATTGAGCCAAAAAGCAAAAGATAAGGGTATTACAATCCTTGAAGACTTTACACTCAAGCAACCAAAAACCAAGGATTTTATTAATATCCTTAACAATCTTGGTAAATCAGATTCCAAATCACTGATTATTACTGAAAAGAGTGATCTAAATCTTTTCAAATCATCAAGAAATATTCCTAATACAAAGGTAATTCCTGCATCTGAGGTAACTACTTATACTTTGATGAATTGTAATTCATTGATTTTCACAGAATCAGGTCTTAAGGCGATAGCTGAAAATATTAATTAAGATGAGCGTATTAAAGAAACCCATAGTAACCGAAAAAATGACCGACCTGAACGAGAAAGATAAATACGCTTTCGTCGTTGATAAAAAGGCAAATAAGGTTGAGATAAAGAGAGCAGTGGAGCAAATGTATGGTGTTAATGTAATAAAAGTTAATACCATTCTCACTTCCAGCAAACCTAAAACAAGATATACTAAATCGCAGATTATTTCAGGAAGAACTCCTTCTTATAAGAAAGCGATTGTCACTGTCGCAGAAGGTGAGATAATTGATTTTTACAGCGAAATCTAATAAGAAATGGCAGTTAAGAAATTAAGACCAAATACACCAGGACAAAGACATAGACTAGCGCCATCCTTTGATGAGCTAACTGACAACAGGAATACGCCTGTAAAATCATTGACCAATGGTAAATTCTCCAAAGGTGGAAGAAATAACCAGGGTAGAATGACGGTCAGAAATGTCGGCGGTGGTCATAAAAGAAAATACAGAGAGATTGATTTCAAAAGGGATAAGTTTGATATTCCGGCAACAGTAAAATCGATCGAATACGATCCGAATAGAACAGCGAGAATCGCATTGTTGAATTATAAGGATGGTGAGAAAAGATATATAATTGCTCCAAACGGTTTGAAAGTTGGAGCAGTCATACTTTCTGGTGAGCAATGTCCTCCCGAGTTGGGAAATTCATTGCCATTATCAAAAATTCCTGTTGGTACGATAATTCACAATGTTGAATTAAAACCCGGGAAGGGTGCAAGCATGGCGAGGAGTGCCGGCTCATATGCACAGCTTGTTGCAAGGGAAGGAAAATATGCAACCATTAAATTACCTTCCGGGGAAATGAGGATGGTATTGGTTAATTGTTATGCAACTGTTGGTGTAGTATCCAATGGTGAGCATATGAATGCGACTGTGGGAAAAGCAGGTCGCAACAGATGGTTAGGTAAAAGACCTCGAACAAGAGGAGTTGCCATGAACCCGGTTGATCACCCAATGGGTGGTGGAGAAGGTAAAGCTTCCGGAGGACATCCGAGATCGAGAAATGGTTTGTATGCTAAAGGTTTGAAAACAAGAAAACCTTCAAAGTACTCTGATAGATTAATAGTTTCTAAAAGAAAATAATTAATGGCAAGATCATTAAAAAAAGGACCCTATATAGATTTCAGGGTAGAGAAGAAAGTTGAAGCAATGAATGAGTCTGGTAAAAAGTCTGTAATTAAGACTTGGTCCAGACGTTCTATGATTTCTCCGGATTTCGTAGGTCATACATTTGCGGTACACAATGGAAATAAATTTATACCGGTGTATGTAACTGAAAATATGGTAGGACATAAAATGGGCGAATTTGCCCCAACCAGAAACTTCAGAGGTCATGCAGGTAAAAAAGATAAAGCAAAAAGATAAATGGAAGCAGTAGCAAAATTACGAAACTTCCCTATCGCGCCTCGAAAAATGAGGATGATAGCAGACCTTATCAGAGGTCAGAAGGTGAATTATGCCTTAGGCGTTCTTCAGTTTGACTCAAAAGCAGGATCTCCTTATATGGAAAAACTTTTGCTTTCTGCAATCTCAAACTGGTCCAATAAATATGAGGACATGGATGTCGAAGAGGCTGATTTATATATCAAAGAAATTTTTGTTGATGGTGCGCGAATGCTTAAAAGAATTCAACCGGCACCTCAGGGAAGAGCGCACAGAATTAGAAAAAGATCCAGTCATATCACTATTAAGTTGGAACCAAGTGTAGCTGTAGCTGAAGAGGTGGTAAAAGAAGAGGCCGATCAAAAAGAAAAAAAAGAAACTAAGAAATAATGGGACAGAAAGTTAATCCGGTAGCATTTCGATTAGGGCTTGTAAGAGGATGGGAATCCAATTGGTATGGTGGTAAAAGCTTTGCCAGTAAGTTGGTAGAAGATGAGAAAATCCGCGAGTATATTTTAGCCAGAATTCCTAAAGGTGGTATTTCAAAAATCATTATTGAAAGAACAATTAAAAGAATCACAATAACTGTTCATACAGCCAGACCCGGAGTAGTTATCGGTAAAGGTGGAGCAGAAGTTGACAGGCTTAAGGAAGAATTGAAAAAAATCTCAGGTAAGGATGTTCAGATTAACATTTTTGAGATTAAAAGACCAGAACTTGATGCCAAATTAGTTGGAGATGGTATTGCACAACAACTAAAAGGAAGAATTTCACATAGAAGAGCGATGAAACAGGCAATTGCATCTGCAATGCGTGTTGGAGCTGAAGGAATTAAAATAAAAGTTGCCGGACGTTTGGGTGGTGCTGAAATGGCAAGAACCGAAATGTATAAAGAAGGTAGAACTCCATTACATACATTAAGAGCTGATATTGATTATGCAGTTTCAGAAGCAGAAACGGTATATGGGAAAATCGGTATTAAAGTATGGATTTTTAAAGGAGAGATCTATGGCAAACGCGATCTTTCTCCAAATGTCGGTATGGGTAGTACTCAAAGCGGCGGAGGTGGTGGAAGACCAGGTAAAAGAGAATCTAAAAGAAGAAAAAAATAAAATCGGTAAAAGATGTTACAACCGAAACGAACTAAGTTTAGAAAAAAGCAGAAAGGCAGAGTTAAAGGTATTGCCGGAAGAGGATTTACTTTGGCATTTGGTGCCTTTGGTCTTAAATCGCTTGAACCGGGATTTATCACTAGTCGCCAGATAGAAGCAGCCAGGATATCTATAACGAGATATCTAAAAAGAGAAGGTCAGGT
Organism: Cyclobacteriaceae bacterium; assembly: GCA_040216915.1. Taxonomy (GTDB): domain Bacteria; phylum Bacteroidota; class Bacteroidia; order Cytophagales; family Cyclobacteriaceae; genus ELB16-189. The sequence continues at coordinate 72,895 of JAVJOD010000005.1, read as the reverse complement.
GTGGATTCGAATTTTTCCGGATAAGCCTATAACCAAAAAGCCTGCCGAAGTTCGAATGGGAAAAGGTAAGGGTGCCCCCGAATACTGGGTCGCTGTTGTGAAACCTGGAACTATCATGTTTGAAATTGGTGGAGTTGGCCAGGAATTGGCTCAGGAAGCAATGCGTCTTGGCGCTCAAAAACTTCCGGTTAAAACTAAATTTGTCGTACGTAGAGATCATATACCTCAATAAAGATGGACGCAAAAGATATAAAAGGAATGACAGTAGAAGAGATCAATGAGATGATCGCTGGAGAACAAGGTATGCTTCAAAAGTTGAAATTTTCTCATGCAATTTCTCCTATTGAGAATCCAATGAAAATTCGTCAAACCAGAAGGATTTTGGCCAGACTGAAAACTGAATTACACGCAAGAGAACTTGCTGAAATAAATGGCAATGGAAAGAAATCTTAGAAAAGAAAGAGTAGGTAAAGTAGTAAGCGACAAAATGGAGAAATCCATTGTCGTTGAAGTAGAAAGAAAAATTAAGCACCCGATCTACGGTAAGTTCGTCAAGAAAAGTAAAAAATTTACTGCTCACGATGAGAAAAACGACTGTAAGCCTGGGGATACGGTGCGAATTGCTGAGACTCGACCTTTAAGTAAAACTAAAAGGTGGAGAATGGTTGAAATTATAGAAAGAGCAAAATAATGGTACAACAAGAGAGTAGATTAGCGGTTGCTGATAATAGCGGAGCAAAAGAAGTGCTCTGCATTCGTGTTTTAGGTGGTACTAAAAAAAGATATGCTTCTGTTGGCGATCAAATAGTTGTTACCGTCAAAAATGCACTTTCCTCAAGTTCAATGAAAAAAGGAACTGTTTCCCGTGCTGTTGTAGTGAGAACCAAAAAAGAAGTTAGAAGATCTGATGGTTCTTATATCAGGTTCGAGGAGAATGCTGCGGTATTAATTACCAATTTGAACGAACCAAGAGGTACAAGGATTTTTGGACCTGTGGCTAGAGAGTTGAGGGAAAAGCAATTTATGAAAATAGTTTCGTTGGCTCCTGAAGTCGTATAAAGATATTGTTATGACAAAGATTAAGTTAAGAAAAGGAGATAATGTAAAGGTGATTGCCGGTAATGATAAAGGCAAAACCGGAAGAGTTCTTCTTGTTGAAAGAAATAAGAATAGGGTAATTATCGAAGGCGTAAGAATGGTATCAAAACACACCAAACCTTCGGCGGAAAGCCCTAATGGTGGAATTATTGAAAAAGAAGCACCTATCAATATAAGCAATGTAATGTTACTTGATGATGCGGGAAACCCAAGCAGAGTGGGTAGAAAGCTTAACGACAAAGGTAAATTGCAGAGGTATTCTAAAACAACTGGTGAATTTATAAAAGATGAATAGTCCAAGATTATTTAACAAGTATAAAGAGGAGATTGTACCTGTACTGAAGGATAAGTTTAAATATACTTCAGGAATGCAAGTCCCTAAACTCAAGAAAATTGCTATCAATAAAGGTATTGGTGAAGGAGTATCTGATAAGAAAGCCCTGGAAGCTGGTGTTGAAGAACTTACCATGATTACTGGTCAAAAAGCAGTAATGACAATTGCAAAAAAGTCCGTTTCTAACTTTAAGTTAAGAGAAGGAATGCCTATTGGAGCAAAAGTTACTTTGAGAGGGGCGAAAATGTATGAATTCCTTGACAGATTGATGTCCGTATCACTTCCAAGGGTAAGAGACTTTAGAGGAGTGAATGACAAAGGATTTGATGGAAGAGGTAATTATACGCTTGGAATTAAGGAGCAAATTATTTTTCCTGAAATAAGCATTGATAAGGTGAATAAAATCAGTGGGATGAATATCACTTTTGTGACATCCGCAGATACTGATGAAGAAAGTTATGAATTACTAAAGGCGTTTGGAATGCCTTTTCAAAATAAAAACTAATTATGGCTAGAAAAGCAGTAATTGCCAGAGAGCGAAAAAGACAAAGACTTGTTGAGCGCTATGCCGAAAAGAGAAAGGCTTTAAAAGAAGCCGGTGATTGGCAAGGTCTTGATAAGTTGCCGAAAAACTCAAGTCCGGTTAGGTTGCATAACAGGTGTTTAATCACCGGTAGACCTAAAGGATATATGAGAAAATTTGGCATTAACAGAGTGACCTTTAGAGAGATGGCTTCGGATGGGAAAATTCCCGGTATAACAAAAGCTAGCTGGTAATATTTTTAAAATATAATTTTTTATCTTTGCAGCCCGAATTTTTTGGGGGCTGTTAATTTTTTGTTAAAATGGATTCAATTGCAGATTTTTTAACGAGGGTACGAAACGCCATAGGTGCGAATCATAGGATTCTTGAAGTTCCATCTTCTAAAATGAAAGTGGAAATAGCAAAAGTTCTTTTGGAAAACGGTTATATACAGAATTTCAAGGAAGAGGGTGAAGGGTATAAAAAAGTCCTGAAAATGGCTTTAAAGTACAATCCTGTTACGAAAAGATCTGCAATAACAAATATTGAAAGGGTAAGTACCCCTGGTTTAAGACAGTATACAAGTGTTGATAAAATGCCAAGAGTTTTGAACGGTCTTGGAATTGCAATTTTATCAACCTCTAAAGGTATTATGACAGACAAGCACGCAGTTCGAGAGAATTTGGGTGGCGAGATTTTATGTCGCGTTTATTAATTAAAGAAGATGTCAAGAATAGGTAATCAACCAATCGTCGTTCCGGAATCAGTGCAGGTAAGCAATACCAATGGACTCGTTGTAGTAAAAGGTCCAAAAGGTGAGCTTAAGCAACAAGTAGATCCGGGAATTACTGTGAAGCAAGAAGGAAATGAACTTCTTGTCAGCCGAGCTACTGAACAGAAACGCCATAAAGCAATGCACGGTCTTTATCGTTCATTAATTAATAATATGGTTGAAGGTGTGGAAAAAGGCTTTAGTACTGAATTGGAATTAGTAGGGGTTGGATTTAGAGCTGCGGTTTCAGGAAGTAAAATTGATTTTAGTCTTGGTTATAGTCACAATATTCTATTTGTGCTTCCTCCGGAAGTTAAAGCAGAAGTGACAGCCGAAAAAGGTAAAAATCCTATTTTGAAATTGGAATCATTTGATAAGCAACTTTTGGGTCAGATTGTGGCTAAAGTTAGAGAGTTGCGTAAAGTGGAGCCATATAAAGGCAAAGGAATTAGATTTAAGGGAGAACAAATTAGAAGAAAAGCTGGTAAAGCAGCTGCTAAATAATTCGTAAGATGAGCGAGATAAAGAAATTAAATCGAAGAAGAAGACTCAGAAAGAGTATTCGTTCGAAAATCAGTGGAACTGCTGAGAGACCAAGATTGAGTGTCTACAGAAGTAATAAGCAGATTTACGCTCAAATTATAAATGATAACGAAGGAAAGACATTGGCTTCTTTCACTTCAAGAAGTCTTGACGATAAAGGAAATAAAACAGAAATAGCCAAGAAAGTTGGTCTTGAATTGGCAAAAGTTGCAAAAGAAGCGGGTATTGAATCTGTGGTCTTTGACCGAGGTGGATATTTATTCCACGGAAGAGTAGCAGCTTTAGCAGCTGGAGCAAGAGAAGGTGGCTTAAAATTCTAAATAGAATGATACAAGGAAACGTAAAAGCTGTTAAGGCAAGCGAAATTGAATTAACCGAAAGGGTAGTGGCCATTAAAAGGGTTGCTAAGGTTGTTAAAGGTGGACGTCGATTCAGTTTTGCGGCTATTGTTGTAGTTGGTGATGGAAACGGTGTAGTTGGATATGGATTGGGAAAAGCCAATGAAGTAACTGATGCAATCAGCAAGGGTATTGATGATGCTAAGAAAAGTCTTATAAGAGTTCCCGTAGTTAAAGGAACCATACCACATGATGTGGAAGCGACTTATTCCGGTGGCCATGTATTTATGAAGCCTGCGGCTGAAGGTACTGGAGTTATAGCCGGTGGTGCAATGCGTGCAGTACTGGAAAGTGCAGGAGTTAAAGACGTTTTGGCCAAATCCAAAGGTTCATCTAATCCTCATAATGTAGTAAAAGCAACCATTAAGGCGCTTGAGAATATGAGGGATCCTTATACAATTGCGCAAGACAGAGGAATTTCACTTGAAAAAGTATTCAACGGATAAGAAAATGGCTAAAGTTAAAATACAACAGTTAAAAAGTACCATCAACAGGCCTAGCTACCAAAAGAAAACAATCCAGGCATTGGGTCTTGGTAAGATAAATCGTCAGGTTGAAGTTGAGTTAACTCCTCAGATTCAAGGCATGATAAGTAAAGTTCACCACTTAGTAAAAGTTGTAGAATAATGGAATTACACTCTTTAAAGCCTGCAAAAGGTTCGATAAAAAATTCAAAGCGAGTTGGTCGTGGTCAGGGATCTGGCAAAGGTGGAACAGCTACGCGTGGTCATAAAGGTGCACAATCGAGATCCGGATACTCTAGAAAAATTGGATTTGAAGGTGGCCAGCAACCTTTACAAAGAAGGGTACCAAAATTTGGATTTAGAAATCCAAATAGAGTTGAATACCGCGTGATCAATTTAGACACTTTAAGTGAATTCGCTGAAAAAAATAAATGGAAAGAAGTTACAATTGAAAATTTGATTTCTTCCGGATTGGCAAGTAAAAAAGATAAAGTTAAAATTCTTGGTGATGGAGAATTAGCCAAAGCACTAAATATTAGCGCTCATAAGTTCTCTAAAAAAGCACAGGAATTAATTGAAAAAGCGGGAGGCAAAGTCACAGTCATCTCATGAAGAAATTCATAACTACCATAAGGAACATTTTCTCAATTGAGGAGCTAAGAAATAGAATTGTAACAACTCTGGGACTGTTGCTTATTTTCAGACTTGGATCATTTGTTGTTCTTCCAGGCGTAAATCCAGATAAATTGTCTGGAGAAGCAACCGGAATCTTTGGTTTACTCGATACTTTCCTGGGAGGAGCATTTAGCAATGCCTCTATTTTTGGATTGGGTATTATGCCTTACATCTCAGCTTCAATTGTATTGCAATTGTTGACAGTTGCTGTTCCTTATTTTCAGAAATTACAAAAAGAAGGAGAATCAGGGCGTAGAAAAATCAATCAAATTACCCGATTGCTTACAATAGCCATAACCTTGTTTCAATCTATAGGATACGTGACAGCAACAATTCCTGCTGAAGCTATTATGGTAGATCAAACATTCTTTACTATTTCCTCGATGATTATTTTAACTGCCGGTACCATTTTCACAATGTGGATCGGTGAGCGAATAACTGAAAAGGGGATAGGAAATGGTATCTCTATGTTAATAATGGTTGGAATCATCTCGAGATTTCCCGGAGCCATTCTGGCTGAAGCTACAACCAAAGGAATGAGCGGCGCGCTTTTATTCATACTTGAAATTTTAGCATTGTTTTTTGTAGTAATGGGTACTGTAATGTTGACCCAGGCTGTAAGAAGGGTGCCGGTTCAATATGCCAAGCAGGTATTAGGGTCTAAGATATATGGTGGACAACGTCAGTTTATTCCGCTAAAAGTAAATTCCAGTGGTGTAATGCCAATTATTTTTGCACAGTCTTTAATGTTTTTGCCTGCAATGATTGCTCAATTTTGGGCTGAAAGCAATGAGAGTGACATTGCAGTTTATATAGGAACTACATTTTCAGATTTCACATCTTGGCAATACAACCTACTTTTTGCATTCCTGATAATTGCATTTACCTTCTTTTATACGGCTATTACGGTAAATCCAAATCAGATAGCAGATGATATGAAGAGAAACGGTGGATTTATTCCGGGTATTAAGCCTGGACGTGACACAAGTAACTTCCTTGATACGATATTAACCAGAGTAACATTTCCGGGATCTGTATTCCTGGCAATTGTAGCCATACTTCCTGCCTTTGCGAGTATTGCAGGAGTAGGTAGAGAGTTTAGCCAGTTTTATGGTGGAACATCTTTATTAATTATGGTTGGTGTGATTTTAGATACCCTTCAGCAAATTGAAAGTTATCTCCTTATGAGACATTATGAGGGAATGATGAAATCAGGAAAGATGAAAGGTAGAACTCAAAATATGGCAGTAGCGTAATGGCAAAACAAGCGTCCATAGAACAAGACGGTACAATTGTAGAAGCATTATCAAATGCTATGTTCAGAGTTGAACTAGAAAATGGTCATCAGGTAGTTGCGCATATTTCAGGGAAAATGAGAATGCACTATATCAAAATATTACCCGGTGATAAAGTTAAATTGGAGATGTCTCCATATGATTTATCAAAAGGAAGAATAGTTTATCGCTATAAATAAAATATTATGAAAGTAAAAGCCTCCGTAAAAAAAAGAAGCGCGGATTGCAAAATTGTAAGAAGAAAAGGGCGCTTGTACGTCATAAATAAAAAGAATCCAAAGTTTAAACAAAGACAAGGTTAATTATGGCCAGAATTCAAGGAGTCGATATTCCGGATAACAAGAGAGGAGTCATTAGTTTGACTTACATCTTTGGTATAGGAAACAGCCGAGCAGCATTAGTACTTGATAAAGCCGGTGTGGATAAAGATAAAAAAGTAGTGGATTGGACTGATGATGAAGCAAAAAACATTCGTGACATCATTGCCAATGAATTTAAAACTGAAGGAGAATTAAAATCTGAAGTTCAACTCAATATTAAAAGATTACTTGACATTGGGTGTTACAGAGGATTAAGACACAGAAGAGGACTTCCGGTTCGCGGTCAGAGAACGAAAAATAACTGTCGTACGAGAAAAGGTAAAAGAAAGACTGTTGCTAATAAGAAGAAAGCAACTAAATAATAGTTAACATGGCTGAAAAGAGAAAAGATAAAGCTAAAAAGCGTGTTGTTGTTGTAGAGCCCATCGGCCAAGTGCATATTAAAGCATCATTTAACAACATCATCATTTCGATAACCAATACTGCAGGTCAGGTGATCTCCTGGGCAAGTGCAGGTAAAATGGGATTCAAAGGATCGAAAAAGAATACGCCATATGCAGCTCAGGTTGCTGCTTCTGAATGTGCCAAGACTGCATATGAGTTAGGTTTGAGAAAGGCTGAGGTTTTTGTTAAAGGACCGGGTGCTGGAAGAGAATCTGCAATAAGAACAGTTCAAAATACAGGAATCGAGATTACTGCAATTAAAGATGTGACTCCATTGCCACACAATGGTTGCAGACCTCCAAAAAGAAGAAGAGTCTAAAAGATATTTAAATGGCAAGATACACAGGACCAAAAGCAAAAATTGCAAGGAGATACGGAGAACCGATTGAGGGAAATACAAAGGCTCTTTCAAAAAAGAACTACCCTCCGGGAATGCATGGTAAAGGCAGAAGACGTAAGCAATCGGAATATGCGATTCAGCTTATGGCAAAGCAAAAAGCCAAATACATTTATGGTGTATTGGAAAAACAATTTGCAAATGCCTTCCATAAAGCAGCCAGAAAAGACGGAATTACCGGTGAAAACCTTTTGCAATTACTGGAATCGAGATTAGACAATGTTGTTTACAGGTTGGGAATTGCTCCGACTCGAAGAGGAGGAAGACAACTTGTATCGCATAAACACATATTGGTAAATAACCATATTGTCAATATTCCTTCTTATTCGGTAAAACCGGGTGATGTTATCTCTGTAAGAGAAAAATCTAAATCGCTTGAAGCTGTTACCGAGTCTTTAGGAAGACCACAAAAAAATTATTCCTGGTTAGAATGGGATTCTGTTAATCACTCCGGTAAGTTTGTAAACTTTCCTCAGCGTGATGAGATTCCCGAAAATATCGAGGAACAACTAATAGTTGAATTGTACTCTAAATAATTAAACACAGAGCATTATTATGGCTTTAATATCATTTCAAATGCCCGAAAAGGTGGTAATGGAAAAAAATACTGATTTCCATGGATTATTTGAATTCCGACCACTTGAAAAGGGATATGGTGTAACAATAGGTAACGCATTAAGAAGAATTCTTCTTTCATCTTTAGAAGGATATGCTATCACCGGAATTAGAATTCCCGGTGTATTGCATGAATTCTCCACTGTAGAAGGCGTTGTTGAAGATGTAAACGAAATAATTCTTAACCTTAAAATGGTAAGGTTTAAAAAGATAGTTGATGAGCCGGAAACAAAAATTAAATTGATGGTTTCAGGTAAAACTGAATTAAAAGCAGGTGATTTAAGCGGTGCTACATCATCTTTTGAAATTTTAAATCCTGAGCAAACCATTTGTCATATGGAAAGCAAAGTAAGTTTGGAATTAGAACTTACTATTGAAAAGGGAAGAGGTTATGTTGCTGCTGATGATAACAAACCGGCTGAACAGGTCGCAGGCTACATCACTACTGATGCTATCTTTACACCAATCAAAAATGTAAAGTACAAAGTAGAAAACACAAGGGTTGAGCAGAAAACAGATTACGAAAAATTAATTTTGGATATCGAAACTGACGGATCGATAAACCCTGAAGATGCTTTACAGGAAGCAGCTAAAATATTGATTTATCATTTTCAGCTTTTCTCTAAGGAAACAATTGCTCTTGATACTGCAAAACCTGAAGAAGAAGAAACAGTAGATGAGGAAATCCTCAAAATGAGAAAGTTATTAAAAACGTCACTTGCAGATCTCGATCTTTCTGTGAGAGCTTATAACTGTCTTAAAGCAGCGAATGTTAAATCACTCGGCGATTTGGCTTCTCTGGAAGTTTCCGATATGATGAAATTTAGAAATTTCGGTAAAAAATCATTGGCTGAACTAGAGCAGTTAATCGCTGACAAAGGTCTTACATTTGGTATGGACCTATCTAAATACAATTTGGACGACGAATAAAAATGAGACACGGCAAAAAATTTAATCATTTAAGTAGAACTACTGCACATAGGAAAGCTATGCTTGCAAATATGGCTTCCTCTTTGATTAAGCATAAAAGAGTATCTACAACTGTTGCTAAGGCAAAGGCATTGAGAAGTTATGTCGAGCCTATCATCAACAAATCCAAAGAGGACACAACACATTCAAGACGAGTTGTATTTTCTCACTTACAGGATAAGGATACTGTCAAGGAATTATTTGCCGTAGTAGCTGGAAAAGTAGCAGAAAGACCAGGTGGATATACCAGAATCATTAAAGTTGGTAACAGAGCCGGCGATAATGCGGATATGTGCATCATTGAATTAGTGGACTTTAACGATAACTTGTTAAAGGACACGTCAAAATCTTCTGGGAAATCTCGTAGAAGTAGAAGAGGTGGTAAGAAGAAAGATGATGCGGTGCAGGAGGCTAACACTGAAAAAGTTGAAGCTAAAGTTTCAGAGAAAGCTGAGTCCAAAGCAGAAGTAAAAACTGAAGCAAAGCCTGAAGCAAAAACTGAATCTAAGGAAGAAGTTCAGGCATCAACAGAACCAGAAGCGAAGATTGAAGATCAGGCTAAAGAAGCAAATGTAGATTCTACTAAAGAATCTGAGTCTAATACGGATGACAAAGCTGAAGCAAAGTCTGAATCAAAGGAAGAATCAAAAAAGGAAGACAATTCTCCAAGCGATTCCAAAGACGAAAGTGATAAAAAATAATATATCATAAATCATAAAAACTTTAGGGGATATTCAATGAATATCCCTTTTTTTGTGTCAAAAATATTATGACCGGAAAGGACAATCAGAAAGCAGTACTAATTCTTCAGGACGGAACCATCATGGAAGGAATTGGTATTGGAAAAAAGGGTACCACAGCTGGGGAAATATGTTTTAACACCGGAATGACCGGTTATCAGGAAATTTATACAGATCCCTCTTATTTTGGTCAAATAATCATTAATACCACGGCGCATATTGGGAATTATGGTGCTCATAAAGATGAAGTTGAGTCTGATTCAATAAAATTTGCCGGATTGATATGCAACGAGTTTTCAGAAATAAAATCAAGACAAAGCACAGATATAGATCTTGATAAATATTTGAGTGAATCGGGTATTGTCGGTATAGCGAATGTAGATACAAGAGGCTTGGTAAGACATATTCGCTCAAAAGGAGCAATGAATTGTATCATCTCTTCTGAAAATCTGGCGGTGGAAAATTTAAAAAAACAGCTTAAACAAGTACCCTCCATGGAAGGTTTGGAGTTATCCTCCAAAGTCTCCACCGAAAGTATTTACCAATTGGGAAACGAAAAAGCCAAATACCGGGTGGCTGTTTTAGATCTGGGTATAAAAACAAATATTCTAAGGCAGTTATCGGAGCGAGATTGTTATTTGAAAGTATTTCCATTTAACACATCAATTGAGGAAATGGAAAGTTTTAATCCTCACGGTTATTTTATTTCAAATGGCCCGGGTGATCCTGCCAGTACAAAATACGCTGTTGAAATAGTCAAATTAATTCTGGAAAAAGAAAAACCTTTATTTGGAATTTGTTTAGGGCATCAAATTCTGGCTTTGGCAAATGGCTTAGAAACATTCAAAATGCATCATGGTCATAGAGGTTTAAATCACCCCGTAAAAAATTTGAATACAGGGAAATCTGAGATTACAAGTCAAAATCACGGATTTAATGTTGCACCATTTGATGAAAAAAAATTTCCGGATGTTCAAGTCACACATATAAATTTGAACGATCAAACAATAGAAGGGATCAAAATAAAAAATAAACCGGCCTTTTCAGTCCAATACCACCCTGAATCATCTCCCGGTCCGCATGATTCAAGATATTTATTTGATGATTTTATTCAATTAATGAAAAATTAAAAAAATGAGCATAATAGAAAGTGTTTTTGCAAGACAAATTTTTGATTCAAGAGGTAACCCAACAGTTGAAGTAGATGTAATGACTTCCAGTGGATATTTGGGAAGAGCTGCAGTACCTTCCGGTGCTTCTACGGGAGTACATGAAGCTGTTGAACTAAGAGATGGAGGTAAGGAGTATATGGGAAAAGGAGTCCTTAATGCTGTAGAAAATGTCAATAACGAAATTGCTCAGGAATTAGTAGGTCAATACATATTTGATCAAACATTAATTGATCAAATAATGATTAGTCTTGATGGTACAGAAAACAAAAGTAAACTTGGTGCCAATGCCATACTCGGAGTATCTCTGGCCGCCGCAAAAGCAGCGGCGCTCGAAGCGGGCTTGCCCTTATTTAGATATATAGGAGGGGTAAACGGAAACATATTACCTGTGCCAATGATGAATATCCTCAACGGAGGGAGTCATGCCGATAATTCTATTGATTTCCAGGAATTCATGATAATGCCCGTTGGTGCTGAAACGTTTACTCATGCTATGAGAATGGGCTCAGAAATATTTCACAATTTAAAAAGTGTGCTTAAATCTGCAGGTTTATCAACCAATGTAGGTGATGAAGGTGGTTTTGCACCAAATATTAAAAGTAATGAAGAGGCCATCGAAGTAGTATTAAAAGCCATTGAAAAAGCAGGTTTTAAACCCGGGGATGATGTAATGATTGCTATGGATGCGGCCAGTTCTGAATTTTTTGATGACAAAGATGGCGTTTATCATTTTAAAAAATCTGATGGTAGAAAGCTTAGCTCAGATGAAATGGCAGAATACTGGGATTCCTGGATAAATAAATATCCTATTGCATCAATTGAAGATGGAATGGCAGAAGATGACTGGGATGGATGGAAAAAGCATACAGCTCTATCGGGCAATAAAATTCAGCTTGTTGGTGATGATCTTTTCGTAACCAATGTAATAAGATTACAAAAGGGTATCGATTCTAATATTGCTAACTCAATTCTAATTAAGGTAAACCAAATTGGTACCCTAACAGAGACGATTAATGCCATTAATCTTGCTCATAAAAACAAATACAAATGTGTAATGTCTCACAGATCCGGTGAGACAGAAGACAATACAATTGCTGATTTGGCAGTTGCATTAAATACCGGACAAATTAAGACCGGGTCGGCTTCAAGATCAGATAGAATGGCAAAATACAACCAACTTCTACGAATAGAGGAAGACCTTGGAGATACAGCCATATTTCCGGGTAAAAATTATTGATTTTAAGAAACTCCTTCATTTTCGAAGGAGTTTTTTTTATTTTAGCTAAAACAAAGTTCAATGCTCGACAGAATTCCCCCGATATTTAAGAATTTTTATTTTCTTGCAACTGCTGCTTTTTTAGTTTGGATGAGCTTTTTTGACTCTAATGATTTCTTTACCTTATACGGTTTGAATAAGAAAATTAGTGATCTTGAATCAGATAAGAAATACTACATTGAAAAAATTGATGAAGTCAAAAAAGATAGGGAAGAGCTTCTCAGTGATTCTGAACTTCTTGAAAGATTTGCCAGAGAACGATATCTCATGAAAAAAGAATCTGAGGATCTTTATGTAATAATTCCTGAAAATTAATCAGGGAAGGCCACTTTACTTTTTGCTGAGATCACTTTTAAATCCTCTATAACTTTATCCAATAATGGAATTCCTTTTTCTTTCCTTTCCTTTTCCAAAGCAATTTCAGGTTCTCCGGGTATAATTACTTCCTGATTTTCATCAATACGCGAGGAATTTTTAAAAGTTCTAATCCAATTATCCATGTGATTTTTGAACTCATCAGGTGCCCTAAAAGCATCAATTCTCATTGCACCAAAAAAATGTCCAATGCCTTTTCCAACAGGATTTTCGGGTACCGGAAGGAAGCTTACAAAAGGAGGCACCCAAGGCCCGTAATTTGCCCCCGATAAAATTGCAGAAAAAATATCTACTATGGCTCCTAAGGCATATCCTTTATGACTGCCGTGTATTCTATCTCCACCTAAAGGCAACATTGCACCTCCGTTTTTCAATTCAAATGGATCGATCGAAGGATTCCCATTTTTATCTTGCATCCAACCGTCGGGGGCATTTATTTTTTTTCTTTGTAATATTTCAAGCTTGCCATTTGCTGCAGTTGTTGTAGCCATATCCGCGACAAAGGCATTCTCCTTATTGGCGGGAATAACGACACAGATGGGATTGGTTCCCAACAATCGGTCTTTTGAAAATGTCGGAGATACCAAGGCACTTGCATTCGTAAGGGCGATTCCAATCATATCCTCTTTTAACGCTCTCATTGCATGATAGGCAGCAATACCAAAATGATTTGAATTTTGTACGGAAACCCAACCTGTTCCTACATCTTTAGCTTTTTTAATAGCTATATCCATTGCAAAGGGTGATGAAACCAATCCCAATGCTCTATCTGCATCTATGCTTGCAGTACTGGGTGTTTCCCAAATAGTTTTAATTTCCGGCTTTGTATTTATTCTATCGTTTTCCCAAAGTCGGAAATAGCCTGAAAGTCTTGCTACCCCATGTGAATCAACGCCGCGAAGATCCGCTGAAATTAAAACATCAGAAGATAGTTTAGCATCATTTTCTGAACAGCCCATATATACGAACACTTCTTTACAGAATTGCTTTAATACATCCTCTTTAAATAGTTTCTCCATTTGTCTTAATTAATTGAATTTCTTCAAAGATTAATCCCTCTTTAAGTGAATTTGAGGATACATAAAAACCTTCAACAGGAAGTATTTTTAATATAAAATGGACCAATAAACTGGCGGTTACTATCATTTCTGCTCGTTCGCTTATCATGCCCTTCATTTTGAGCCTCGGACTAAAATTTGAATTGATAAATGTGTGATTAAATTTTAAAAATTCTGAATTACTCAGGAAATTATCTTGTGTTTTTTTGGCTTTTCTGCTAATGCTAAGAAGTGTATCAAATGTACCGGAGCTACCAATTAAAATTTGAGGTTCGTATTTTTGAATAGCGTTTTTTAATGGTATGAGGTTAGTCTCAAGATATTCAAAAAGCGCCTTTATGCTGTTATTATTTATTGGATCCTCAGTATGAAATTTGTCTTTTAGCCTTTGCGCTCCAATTTCAAAACTCTGCGACCATTTTATTTTGTCCTGATCTGCAATGATAAATTCCACACTACCACCTCCAATATCCATGGTCAATGAAACCTGAGAAATCGATATTTTTGGATCAAGTAAAATCCCCTTAAATATCAATTCGGCTTCTCTCTCTCCTCCAATTATATCAACGTTCCAGTTCCATTCTTTCAATTGGGTAACAAGCACATCTTTATTTTTGGCATTTCGCAATGCACTTGTGCCTATAGCCAGTACTTCCTTTACATCGTAAAACTCAATTTTTTCCCTGAAATATTTTAAGGCAGTTTTTGCCCTTTGAATTGCTTTGTCAGTAAGAATTTTTTTTGATAGGCCTTCACCTATTTTAACAAAGATTTTATGATAATAAATTTCATTATAACCGGTGCTATTGAATGCCACGATTTTACAATGAAATGTATTGGTCCCCAGATCTATAAATGCTTTCAAACGCTTATTTATATCAAGTTAAAATAAGGATTAATAATTGTAAGTACTTTTCAAATTGCAATATTAGCATGCTATATTTGGCATCCCAAAACCACAAGGAATGACTAAGAAATTATCTGATTTACAAATAAAGAGATTTGAGAGGTTAAAAGAGAAGAATGAAGAGGCCTTGCTTGGAGGTGGAGAGAAAAGAATTGAGTCTCAACACAAGAAAGGTAAATTAACTGCAAGGGAGAGAATTGAGCTTTTATTGGATAAAGGAAGTTTTCAAGAGATTGGAAAGTTCGTCACCCATAGAAGCAAGGATTTTGGACTTGACAAACAACATTTCCTTGGCGATGGGGTAATTACGGGTTATGGAAATATCTCAGGCCGGCTAGTCTATGTGTTTGCACAGGATTTCACCGTATTTGGTGGGTCACTTTCAGAGGCACATGCTGAAAAGATTGTTCGGATCATGGACCTTGCAATGAAAAATGGAGCCCCCTTAATTGGTTTAAATGATTCTGGTGGAGCGCGTATTCAGGAAGGAGTTGTCTCATTGGGTGGCTATGCGGATATTTTTTATAGAAATACTTTAGCTTCAGGAGTGGTACCGCAAATCTCGGCCGTAATGGGCCCTTGTGCAGGAGGCGCAGTATATTCTCCTGCAATTACAGATTTCATTTTAATGGTTGAGGAAACATCGTATATGTTCGTAACGGGACCTCATGTTGTTAAAACCGTAACCGGTGAGAATGTGAGCTCCGAAGATTTGGGAGGAGCAAGTGCACACGCAGTAAAAAGTGGTGTCACTCATGTTTCTTGTGAAAATGAAAAAGTATGTATTGAAAACATCAAGACGCTTCTGTCATATATTCCTCAAAATTGTGAGGAAGAAGCCCCAGTTTATCCCTATGAAGCACAGGATGAATTGCGACCCGATTTAGATTCAATAATTCCTGAAAGTACATCTCAACCCTATGATATGAGAGATGTTGTGAATGGAATTGTTGATAAAGATTCATTCTTTGAAATTCATAAGGATTATGCGGAAAACATGGTGGTTGGATTTGCAAGGCTAGGAGGTAGAAGCATTGGTGTAGTTGGCAACCAACCTGCAGTACTCGCAGGTGTACTGGACATTAATTCAAGTAAAAAAGCGGCGCGATTTGTACGCTTTTGTGACTGCTTCAACGTGCCTCTACTGGTCATGGTAGATGTTCCGGGCTTTCTGCCGGGCACAGATCAGGAATGGAATGGAATAATTTCAAATGGCGCTAAATTGCTATATGCCTTTAGCGAAGCTACTGTTCCAAGAATAACTGTTATAACCAGAAAGGCCTATGGAGGGGCTTACGATGTGATGAATTCTAAGCACATTGGTGCAGACATGAATTTTGCCTGGCCAAGTGCTGAAATCGCGGTAATGGGAGCAAAGGGTGCTGCTGAAATAATATTCAGAAAGGAAATTGCTGAATCGGAATCTCCTGAAGAAAAATTGAAGGAAAAAGAAAAAGAATATACCGATAAATTTGCGCACCCATATCGAGCTGCTGCCAGAGGATATATTGATGAGGTTATTTTACCTCGAAATACAAGAATTAAGCTTTTGCAGGCCTTTAAAATGGCTGAAAACAAAGTGGACAAGATTCCAAAAAAGAAACATGGAAATCTTCCATTATAATTATCGATTACTAATTTAAACTAAAAGATTACTATGAAGGGAATACGCAAAGAGAGCTTTGAATTTCTCAAAAATTATTTAAATAATGCTTCACCAACCGGTTTTGAATCACCGGGACAGCAATTATGGCTCAATTACATCAAGCCCTATGTCCATGAATATTTTTGTGACACCTATGGCACTGCAGTTGGTGTAGTAAACCCCGGACAGGATTACAAAGTTGTAATAGAAGCACATGCCGATGAAATTTCATGGTTTGTTAGTCACATAACAAAAGAAGGATATATTTATGTAAAGAGAAATGGTGGTTCGGATCATCAGATTGCCCCTTCTATGCGGGTAAATATTCATACAAAAAAAGGACTCGTAAAAGGTGTGTTTGGCTGGCCTGCGATTCACGTTAGAAACAGAGAAAAAGAACAGGCACCATCTTTAAAAAATATAATTGTTGATATAGGTGCAGAATCAATTGATGAAGTTGAAAAAATGGGCGTTCACGTGGGTTGTGTCATTACATTTCAGGATGAGATGACTGTTCTCAACGATAAATTCATTGTGGGAAGAGCCCTCGATAACAGGGCAGGTGGTTTTATGATTGCCGAGGTGGCGAGGTTACTAAAAGAGAAAATCGTAAAATTGCCTTATTCACTCTATATTGTTAATTCAGTGCAGGAAGAAATTGGTTTGCGGGGCGCTGAAATGATAGCAGCCAGAATAAAACCGAATCTCGCCATTATTACTGACGTAACACATGACACTGATAGCCCTCTTTATGATAAAATAGAACAAGGAGATATTTCTTGTGCTAAAGGACCGGTAATTTCTTATGGTCCGGCTGTACATAATAATGTACTCAATCAAATAATTGAAACAGCCGAGAAAAAGAAAATTCCATTTCAGCGATTGGCGGCATCGCGATCCACAGGAACTGACACCGATGCTTTTGCATATTCCAACGAAGGTGTGGCCTCAGCGCTAATATCCTTACCGTTAAAATACATGCATACTACAGTAGAAACTGTACACAAAGAGGATGTCGAAAATGTCATTCAATTAATTTTGGAGACTTTAAAGTCTGTTAAAAAGGGTCAGGATTTCAGCTATATCAAATAAAATAATAAAGGATCAGATGGGTAGGGAAATTGAAATTTCCTTACCAATTGAAAGGGTTATATCCTTGGTGCCCAGCCAGACTGAACTTCTCTTCGATCTTGGTTTAGCTTCAAAAATCGTTGGAAGGACCAGGTTTTGTATTCACCCAAAACAGCCGGTTTCAAAAATCCCCATCATAGGAGGAACTAAGAACATTGACCTGGAAAAAATCAGAAGTCTGAAACCTGATTTAGTAATCGGCAACAAGGAAGAAAATAAAAAAGACTCGATTCTGAAACTTGAAAAAACCTGCTCGGTCTGGTTAAGCAATGTTCTCAGCTTTGAAGATTCCCTTGACATGATAAATTCGGTATCGCAATTATTTGACAAGAGCAATAAAGGGAATAATATTAATAATGAAATAATTTCTCAATTCAACAGCATTCCTCACTTTAAAGGACACACAGTTCTATATCTTATATGGTCAAAACCTTACATAGGTGTTGGAACCAATACTTTTATTAACTCAATTATAGAAAAATTGGGTTTAAAAAACGTTTTACAGGAAAAACAACGTTATCCTCAACTTGCTGATAATCAAATTAAAAGACTCAATCCTGATTTTGTATTTCTTTCTTCAGAACCATTTCCGTTTAAAGAACAACACAAAGAAAAAATAAAGAAATTGACGCCAAATTCAAGTGTTAAATTCGTGAATGGTGAAATGTTTTCATGGTATGGAAGCAGATTATTACAAGCTCCAAACTACTTTAAAATGTTGTTTAAAAGCATATATGAGTAGGATTCTTAATTTTGATTTACTATAACTAAAAAATCAAGATTATGATTACTATTACAAAGCACATTGATAAATTTATTTACAGAATTAACAGCAATTTTTTAGCTCGAATAGTTTATCCGGCATTATTGTTTGGATTTCTAGTATTGAGTATTGGAATAATGTCTCAATAGTTAAGCTCTAAACCAAGAAATGTGAGTTGATCCCAGAAACCGAGGAAAGACTTATTTACTACCGCCGGATTATCTATCTCCAATCTTGAATGAATTGCCAATACTGAAAAAGCCATAGCAATTCTGTGATCATTATAGGTGTTCAAATAAATAGATTTAGGGATATTTAGTCCGGCTGTTTGCAGTTGCCAAAAGTTACCGACTTTATAAAAATCAACATTGATTTTTCTCAATTCTAGTTTGAGGGATTCTATTCTATCGCTTTCCTTTATTACCAGGTTTTCAATTCCTTTAACTTTAATATCAATTTTATTTAATGCGTAGGCAACAATAACAGTCAGGCTTAGATCCGGATTATCTTTAAAATCAAATATTAGCTTAGCATTTGTTTTTGGTTTCACTTTTCTGAGTATTATGCCCTCTTTGTTCTCTTCTGCGGCGATTCCCAATGGTTTGAAATATTCAATAATTTTTGTGTCTCTCTGAATTGACTTAATGCTTAATCCTTTTAAAAAAATGTTTTCCCAAGAACCGCATGCCATCATAGAAAAGAAATAGGAAGCACTTGACCAATCTTTTTCAATTTCAATGCATATTTTCTTTTCACTGAGATTCTGTTCAGGAATTTTTACAAAATCATCACCCAATTCAAAATCAATCTCTGCTTGCCTTAAAATTTCTGCTGTCATTTCTATATAAGAATAGGATGGCATAAAACGCGGAAAAGTTAAATGAATGCCGTTTTTAACAACTGGAGCGATCAACATCAATGCCGATATAAATTGGCTACTGCTGGTATCGTGAATTTTCAATTCTGAGTATGTTCTTAGCCTATTTTTTGGAGGCTTAATTTTTAAAGGGGGAAATCCTTTCTTTTCAAGGTAAAGTATTTCAGCACCCATATTCTGCAATACTTCAACCAGACCTTTCACAGGTCTTTTTTTCATTCTGGTAGTTCCGCTTATCGTAATTTCATGATCACTTAAAGAAGCGAGTGCCACTAAAAACCGGAAAGTAGTACCGGCATCCTTAGCATCCAAAAAGGTCGAATTTATATTTTTTATACAGCTAATGAGTGTATTGGTATCGGAAGAATCGCTGTATTTTTTAGAATATATACTCCCTGATGATATAGCCTCGAGAATTAGTACCCTGTTGCTAATGCTTTTTGATAAGGGTAAACTAATTTCAACATCATTTTTGAAATTCCCCGAATGATGAAGCCAAAATTGGCTTTTCATTTAAATACTTTGATTGATATCGAATTGCTCGAGGTAATCAGCGACCCTTCTTACAAACATTCCTCCAAGAGAACCATCCACAACTCTATGATCGTAGGAATGTGAAAGAAACATCATATGCCTAATACCGATAAGGTCGCCTTGTTCCGTTTCAATTACTGCCGGTTTTTTCTTTATGGAGCCCACTGCCATGATTGCAACCTGGGGTTGAACAATTATAGGTGTTCCCATAACATTTCCAAAGGAACCAACATTTGAAATGGTATATGTTCCATCTGAAAGATCATCGGGACTCAGTTTGTTAATTCTTGCTCTTTCGGCTAAATCATTTACTTTTAGTGCAATCCCCTTAAGATTTAGTTGATCCGCATTTTTAATCACCGGTACAATTAAATTTCCATCGCTCAATGCTACAGCCATACCGATATTTATGTTATTCTTCCTTATTATTTTATGACCATCAACTGAAATGTTGATCATCGGAAAATCTTTAATTGCTTTAACAATGGCCTCTACAAAAATTGGAGTAAAGGTTAATTTTTGACCCTCCTTCTTTTCAAATTGAGCTTTATTTTTGTTTCTCCAATTAACAATATTCGTTACATCTGCTTCAACAAAAGAGGTTACATGCGGTGAGGTTCTTTTGGATTCCAACATTCTGTCTGCAATCATCTTACGCATGCGATCCATTTCAATGATCTCATTTTGCCCATTCATGCTATAAGAACTTGCAGTTTGGCTAGGTGAGGCCTTTGCAAGGATTTTATCGGTTTTCCTGGCATCGAGATAAGCAAGGATGTCTTTTTTGCTTACGCGCCCTTCTTTTCCCGTTCCTGGCACTGTTTCCAGCTCGTCCATGCCAATGTTTTCCTCTTTGGCAATACTCATGACCAGGGGAGAATAAAATCGGCCTGATTGAGGTTTTTCTAAAGGCTTTATGATAGTTTCGGTTTGTTTTTGCATTTCTTCAATGCCTTGCTTCACTTCTGTAGGTATGTCAACTTTGGATTTTGGCCCCGAATCTTTTATTTCAGTTGCCTCAATTTCTGCCTCAGTTTCGATAATAGCTATTGGATCACCTACAGGAACCACATCTCCATCTTTTGCCAAAATTTTTGCCAATTTACCAGCATGTGTTGCCGGCACTTCTGTATCAACCTTATCAGTGGCAACTTCTAAAACGGATTCGTCTTGCTCAATTGTATCGCCTTCTTTTTTAAGCCAGGACAATACTGTCGCCTCCATAATACTTTCTCCCATTTTGGGCATTACCATTTCTACCTGTGCCATTAGAATTATTATTTATCCTGCAAAAATAAAATATCTGAACGTGAATATTAAATCCAATTCATTAATCTCTTCCTAAGTAAATTGAGCACTGAAAGTGTGGTCATTTCAATATTCATTTCTCTATTGAGTCCAATTTGAAGTTTTTTGGCAATTGTGCCCGATTTGTCTGATAATGCAATCCAAATTGTACCAACTGGTTTATCTTCAGTACCTCCATCAGGGCCGGCAATTCCACTTGTTGATAATCCAATATCAGTATTAAATTTAAGTCTTATATTCTCCGCCATTTGTTTAACAACGACCTCACTTACAGCTCCGTTCTCTTGTATATCTTTAGAATTCACCTTTAGCTCTGCAATTTTTATGTCATTGGAATAGGCAATAACTGAACCTTTATAGTAGGCAGAACTACCGGATACAGATGTTATTTTTGATGCTACCTGACCTCCTGTGCAACTTTCGGCAGTCGCCACTGTAAGTTTAGCTGAAGCTAATTTTT
Organism: Cyclobacteriaceae bacterium; assembly: GCA_040216915.1. Lineage (GTDB taxonomy): Bacteria > Bacteroidota > Bacteroidia > Cytophagales > Cyclobacteriaceae > ELB16-189. The sequence goes on along the minus strand of JAVJOD010000005.1, from coordinate 51,802 downwards.
TACCAATTATTTCTTCTATTTCATCATTTTCATAGCCAAAAATGAATTTTGGTATATAATTATTGAGTTTATCCGCCCAATTATTAAGTTCAGCTTCGAGTATTGATTCATCATTCCCAATGCCAGACAATCTTAACCTTACCTGACCTAAACGCGGCAGATAAGCTAATTTTATATGTTCTGGTAAAGAATTTTCCCAATCGTAAATCAAAGACATCATGTCGGATTCCCCGATACCTACAGTTTTTATTGTTTTATGTTTAATAATTGGTGTTTTAAAAAATTTTCTTAGTCGAGGAATGACTTCTTTCTTCACCAATTTTTTCATCTCTAAAGGTATCCCGGGCATTGAAACGAGTATTTTTCCTTCATTTTCAAACCACATTCCCGGAGCGGTTCCAAGATAATTCATAAGAGGAGTGCAATTTGAAGGTATATCAGCCTGACCCAAATTAAAATCGTTCATTTTCCGACCTCTTTTTTCAAACAAAGACTTTACATGGCTTAATATATCCTCATCTCTGTGTAATTCAACATCAAAAAATTTAGCAATTGTTTTCTTTGTAATGTCGTCTTTGGTGGGCCCCAGGCCACCAGTCATCAGAATTAGATTTGATCTATTAAATGCATCTTCCAATTCTCCGAGAATAGCTTTTTCTTCGTCGCGAATGCTAGTTTTCCTGTTTACTTTAATTCCTATTAAATCAAGTTCAGAACTAATCCATTGTGAATTGGTATCTATTATCTGACCGATAAGAATTTCATCGCCTATGGTAATTATTTCGGCATTTACCTCTTTCATGAATTGTTAAAATATTGCTTTGTATTATTTATACTTCAAGAGATTTTATCTACCTCTTGTTTTCTCTCTTTACGATACTTTACTTAGAAATTCGTAAAAAATTATATCAGCCGCTCTGAATGAGGAAATTTCGCCTTTGCTAATTTTACTTTTCATTGTTTTCACTTTATCCTGAATACCTTTTGTTTTCATTAAGTGATGATTAAGTAAAAAATGAAGTTCAGTTTCAAACCAATTTATCAATTGACCTGATCGGTTTCTTTCAAAATGATTGAATTTTTTACTTAAGGATTCAAATTTCAATATTTTTTGCCAGATTTCTTCCATTCCCATGTTTTCCAGAGCAGAAACAGTCAAAACTTCAGTTACCCAGTTCTCAAATTTTCTTGGAAACATTTGGACGGCTCTTTTATATTCCATTTGAGCCTCCTTAGATTTTTTAATATTGTCGCCATCACACTTGTTTATCGCAATTATGTCAGCGCTTTCCATTATTCCTTTTTTTATCCCTTGCAATTCGTCTCCGGCACCCGAAAGCATAAGTAATAAAAAAGCATCTACCATTTCACTTACTGCAGTTTCAGACTGACCGACGCCAACAGTTTCAACTAAAATGATATTATAACCTGCAGCTTCGCATAGAAGCATAGCTTCTCTTGTTTTGCCGGCAACGCCACCTAGAGAAATTCCGGCAGGAGATGGGCGAATATAGGCATTGTCATTAAGGGCCAGTTGAGGCATTCTGGTTTTGTCTCCGAGAATACTTCCGCCACTTTGTTTGCTGCTAGGATCGATAGTCAAAACAGCCACTTTATGTCCTAAACTTATTAGATATGCTCCAAATGACTCAATAAATGTGCTTTTCCCTACACCCGGAACACCTGTTATTCCAATTCTTAAGGACTTTCCGGTATCCGGTAGTAATTTTTCAATAATACCATGGATATACTTTCTGTGTTCTTCCTTTTGACTTTCAGCAAGTGTTATAGCACGACTTAATAAAACCCGTTCAGAATTTTTAATTCCTTTTATTAGTTCTTTTTTCGAATATTTTATCAATGTTTATATCTAAGATTGTTGTGAATTTAAATATTATCAAAGAATTGTAATTTTAGCCTTTAGTATTTGAAATGAGAAAAAGAATTTTACTTGATTCGATTTTTGGGACAGCCTTTATTTTTTTTCTGATTGGGGTTGTATTTCAATTTTCTGCATTTGGCATTTTCGACGTACTGGATCCCATTGGCGATGCATTAAAAGATGTAGAAACCACAGACATAGTTTTTTCTCAATTTCGAGGCGAAACCAATGCAGATGACAATATTGTTTTGGTTAACATAGGTTTATTGCCACGAGCTGGAATAGCAGAACAAATAAATATCATAAATAAGTTTAAACCGAAAGTGGTTGGGCTTGATTGTTTTTTTGCTGACCCGAAAGATCCGATAGGAGATAGCCTTTTGGCAGCCGCAATAGCAAATACTGAAAACATTGTATTGGCCAGTAAACTTGCGGAATGTGGCGAGGGAAAAGGGGAGTGCGATACCTTGATCGGTTCAAATCCCTTATTTACTCAATATGCTTCTTCACTTGGCTTTGCAAATCTTATTAGCGATGCTAAAAGTCAGGATCAGTTTAAAACCAACCGAACATTTACCTCTAATGAAAAAGTAAGAGGCGAAGTTCAAAATGCATTTTCAGTTGAATTGGCGAAGTATTATGAACCCGAAAAAGTAAAAAAGCTATTAAGTCGGAATAACAATTATGAAGTTATCAATTATAGAGGTTATGGAAGGCTTGGAGGAAAATTTTTCTCTTTGGACGTTTCAGACGTGTTTATGGAGAATTTTGATCCCAGCATAATTAAAGATAAAATTGTCATATTTGGTTTTTTGGGGAATGATTTTGAAGATCATTCATGGGAGGATAAATACTATACACCTTTAAATGAAAATTATGCCGGAAGAACAAACCCGGATATGTTTGGTGTAACTATTCATGCAAATATAATCGCTATGATTCTCAACGAGGATTATATAAATGTAATGAGTGAATGGCAAAGTATATTAGCTGGTATCTTTTTATGCTTTATCAACGTATACTTATTTACTGTTATTTATATGAAAAAGCAATTATGGTATGATGGTATGACTAAATTGATTCAAATTGTTGAAGTTATTCTTATACTGTTTTTAATTATTGTAATTTTTCATGAATTTCAATACAAGCTCAACATTACGCTTGGAATTGTTGCCGTTTTGCTTGCCGGAGATGCTTTGGAGGTATATCAGGGAGTAATAAAAAATTTATATAGAAGTATTGAAAATACTATTTTAAAAAAAAGTTAGTAAAATGAGACAATTAGTTTTTATCGCTTTCTTTCTGGTTATTTCACTGGAATCATTTGCTCAAAGTTTTGAATTCAGAGTTCTTGCCAATCGCGGTGATAATACTGTAAAAACCAAAGGCACCTCTGAATGGAAACCAATTCGCACCGGAAGTACTCTTTTTGGAGGATCTGAAATTAAATTATCTGAAGGAGGATATATCGGAATGATGCACAAATCGGGAAAGACCATGGAAATTAAAACACCACAGGTTCACGATATTGATGCATTATCAAAAAATGTATTAACAAAGGGCTCATCCGTAGCCAGTCAGTATGGTGAATTTTTAATGGCAAAAATGAGTACATCCGACGATAGTGACGTAAGTGCTTCCAAGCTCAATAATTTAAATGTAACGGGAGCAGTCTCGAGAGCTGCAGGAGAAGATGCGGACATTCAAATGTTTATTCCCAAAACATCCAGAGTATTAAATTTTGATGATGCTATTATAAAATGGAAATCCATTGATGATGTGAGTTCATATAAACTTGAGATTCAAAATTTGTACAGCGAAACTGTTGCGAGAAAAGAGACGGAGTCTAACTGGTATGATCTTTCCAAACTTCAAATAAATATAGCAGAAGAAGGAGGACTCTTTCTTATGGTTTCAGGTGCAGGAATGGAAGGAGTTAATTCACAGCCATATGCAATTGAAATGCTTACAGGACCTGAAAAAGAAAAAGTTGAAGCAAATTTAATGAAGCTTAAGTCTGAGATTCAAAACGAAGAACACTCTCTACAAAAACTAATTTTAGCGATGTTTTATGAAGAGAATAAGCTCTACCTACATGCATTTTCTTGTTATAATGAAATTTTAACAGAGTATCCCAATGAGGATTTTTATAAATCCGTTTATCTTGATTTCGTAGAAAGAAATAAAAACAACTTTTAAATACTCAATATAGTATTTAGTCTGAGCAGCTCTGGGTTAATGGGTTTACTCTTATTTATGGCATCGTCGAAATCAGTATAAACAAGTTTATTGTTAACTACGCCTGCCATTACATTTGTTTTACCACTTATTAACCCTTCAAGAGCTCCAAGACCAAGTCTGCTCGCCAAAACCCTGTCTGCTGCAGTTGGTGTGCCACCTCTTTGAACATGACCAAGGTTGGTCACTCTAAAATCAAACTTGGGCATCACATTTTTGACTTTCTCAGCTACGTCATTCGCATTGCCCAATTCGTCACCCTCGGCTACGACTATAATCGATGAGGACTTTTTTTTGTCCCAGCTCTTTTGAAGAGTATTTTTTACATCTTCGATACTTGTTTCAGTTTCGGGTACTAAAATGAGTTCAGCGCCACCGCCTATACCTGTATATATTGCAATGTAGCCTGAATCCCTACCCATAACCTCAATAAAGAAAACGCGATCATGCGAACTGGCTGTGTCTCTTATTTTATCAATGGCATCCAGAGCGGTATTGACAGCAGTATCATAACCGATCGTGTAATCTGTCCCATAAAGGTCGTTATCAATAGTTCCCGGTGCTCCTACGGTCGGAATACCGTATTCTTCGTGAAATATTTTTGCGCCCGTAAATGTTCCGTTACCACCAATTGCAATCAGCCCTTCAATTTCGTGTTTCTTTAAATTTTCAAAGGCCTTTTGCCTTCCTTCTTTTGTCATGAATTCCATGGATCGTGCAGACTTTAATATTGTTCCGCCTGTTTGAATAATATTACTTACCGATCGCACGGCCAGATGTTTTATTTCACTATGAATCATCCCATTATAGCCCTTCATAATGCCATAAATTTCAACACCATGATATATGGCTCCCCTTACTGCTGCTCTTACGCATGCATTCATTCCTGGGGCATCACCACCGGAAGTAAAAACTGCTACTTTTTTCATATTGATTCAATCCAAAATTCAAAGTAGTAAAATAAATGTGCTTTATGATAGTTTTGAACTTTAAACAATTTAAATTATTAGTCATTAAGCTGAATGTAAAAATATCACCAGAGCATTACGCAGAAAAAGAATACATCTTCAAAACAATCCTTGGAGATTTTCTAGACCTGAAATATGAAATTCATTTGGATCAAAATATTGATTCCTATGTAGTGGATGCAGGAAACGGAAATTCATTAACAATAAATAATGTGCTCTTCAAAAATGATTCATACTTAAAAGCGGATCTTATTCCAAATTCCGTAGAGCGAAAGAGATTAAGAATTGAAGAGGAGGAGTTTGATCTGGCTATTCTATATGGGAATGACAGTGTTGAGATAAGCAGTGATAGAATTTATTTAGGAATCGATATTATTGGTTCGGCTTTTTTTATGTTGAGTCGTATGGAGGAAATGCTGGTTGATGCTTTGGATGATCACAAGCGTTTTCCGGCTTCTGCTGCTTTGGCTGTAAAAGAGAATTTTTACAAAATACCGGTGGTTGATATCTATGCGCGGTTTTTAAATTTTTGCCTCAATAAGCTCAATTCAGATATATCTTTTAAAAATAAAAAGGTGAAAATAGTACCAAGTCACGACCTGGATCACCTGTCTAAATTGGATAATCTAAGATCTGTAGCCGGAGCTGTTAAAAGGGGGCTATTCAGAGCTTCTTCCATAAAACACTCGTCCCATTATTTAAAGGAATATTTGAACAGAAAAAATCCATTTGATCAAATCCAGAATCTTGTAAAGATGTCAGAAGCGGTTAACAGCATTGCTTCTTTTTATTTTTTAGTTGGCAGAAAAAGCAAATACGATTCGGGACATTTCAATAAGTATATAAATGAAGCTGAAAAATATAAAAATGAAATAATTGCAGGAGGACATAATATTGGTTTACACCCCAGTTATTCTAGTGGCCAGAACCTTTCAGAAATAAAAAAAGAAAAGAAAAAATTAGAAGATTGGTTAGGTGATACTGTCATTGAATCAAGACAGCATTATTTAAGAGTAAAAGTTCCTGAAACTTTTCAAAACCTGGAGACCCTTGGAATAAAAACAGATTCAAGCATTGCTTATCCGGAATTTCCAGGTTTTAGATCAGGTACTTCCCATGAATATCAAGTTTTTGATTTGAATTCAAAGCAATGTCTAAAATTAAAAGAAAGGCCTTTAATTGCTATGGATACTTCGCTAATCAATGATAAATCCAAAACCATATCCGAGAAATTCAAAGAGATTGAGGAGATTAAAAGGCAAATAAAAGTCAATGGTGGTAATTGGAGCTTTTTAATCCACAATTCTAATTTTTTCTGGTTAGATGAGGAGGAATATTTCGAACTTTGGCAATCATTTTATAAGATTTAGTATGAAAGAAATCCGGATGGTCGATTTAAAAGGCCAGTACAATAAGATTAAGGAAGAAGTTGAATTGGCTATGAATGAAGTAATAGAAAATACTGCATTTATTAATGGCCCGGCGGTCAAAACCTTTGCTTCATCATTGGGTAAATATTTGAATACACCATATGTCGTTCCCTGTGCAAATGGCACAGATGCACTTCAAATTGCATTGATGGCCCTGGATTTGCCCGAACAAGCAGAAATTATTGTACCTACATTCAACTATGTGGCTTCAGCTGAAGTCATTGCTTTAATGGGATATAAACCGGTTTTTGTTGACGCAGATGAAGATCTGTTTAATCTTGATATTAAAAAACTGGAAGATTCTATTGGAGTAAATACTAAAGCGATAATCGCAGTACACCTATTTGGCCAAAGTTCTCATATGGAGCAACTCACCAAAATTTGTGAAAAAAAAGGCTTAATTCTAATAGAAGATAACGCCCAGGCTATTGGAGGAAGCTATAAATTAAATGGCCATAAATTCAGCAATGGATTAATGGGAGATATTGGTACAACTTCTTTTTTCCCATCTAAAAACCTGGGTTGTTTTGGCGATGGTGGTGCGGTATATACAAAGAATGAAAGTATCTATTTAAAAATGAAGCAAATTGCCAATCATGGACAGGTTACAAAATATAATTACGATACCATTGGAATTAATTCGAGATTAGACACCCTTCAAGCAGCGCTGTTGAATGTAAAACTCAAAAGACTCGATGATTACATCGATGCAAGAAGAAAAGCAGCAGAATTTTATGACAATCAATTTTATGAACTGAATGATGTTCAAATTCCAAAAAGGGAAGAAAATTCGTTTCATGTTTTTCATCAATACACTTTAAAAATAAATTCGGGACAACGAGATGCCATTAAACAAGGATTAAGTGAATCCGGGATACCATCAATGATATATTATCCCAAACCAATTCATTTAAACAATGCCTATAAAAAATACGCTTATTCTAAAGGTGATTTCCCGGTTGCCGAAGCACTATCGCAGTCTGTTATATCACTTCCTATGCACACAGAATTGGATATAGATCAACAATCCTATATTTGCGAAACATTTAAAAAGCTTATCAATCAATAAATTCAACCGCATTGCTTAAGAAAATCTTTATCCTGGTGGGAACCAGACCTAATTTTATTAAGATCACCCAATTTGAAAAACAATTCAAACGCTATGCCGGAAAAATAGAATACAAACTGATACATACCGGCCAGCATTTTGACAAGAATATGTCTGAAGTGTTTTTTGAACAATTGGAAATCAAAGAACCTGATTATTATCTCAACATTTCTTCCGGTTCTCCAAATTCTCAAATTGGAAATATTATTCTCGAACTGGAAAAAGTATTTTTAAAAGACCGCCCCGACTTGTTGATTGTCGTTGGGGACGTTAACAGCACAATGGCCGGTGCCATTGCAGCAAATAAATTGGCAATTAAGCTGGCTCATCTGGAAAGTGGCTTGAGGAGTATGGACAGAACTATGCCTGAAGAACACAATCGTGTCGTAACAGATGTTTTAGCGGACTATTATTTTATTACTGAAGACAGCGGCATAAAGAATTTAAGCCATGCAGGTGTTGAAAATGAACGTTTATTTTTTGTTGGTAATACAATGATTGATACCCTGGTAGCTTTTGATCAAAACATTCGCGATTCTGATGCACTTGAATCTCATTCATTGAAAAAGGGTGAATACGTTTTGATGACAATGCACAGACCTTCAAATGTTGATCATCAAGTAGGGTGTAAAAAAATTATTGAACTCATAAAATTTATCAGTCGATATAAGAAAATTGTATTTCCTATTCACCCAAGGGCTCTTAAAAATTTCGAAAAATATGGACTTTCTAACGAACTGAAAGCCATAAATGATTTAATTCTATTAGAGCCTTTGGATTATCTATCCTTTCAACAATTGGTGCTTTATTCCTCATTAGTAGTAACCGACAGCGGTGGAATTCAGGAAGAGACAACTTTTAGACAGGTGCCATGCCTTACTTTAAGACCAAACACTGAGCGACCAATTACTATTAGTATGGGGAGCAATAAATTACTTGAATTTGATCTTGAATTAATTAAAAAGGAAATTGAATTAATTCAGAAAGGCCAAAATAAGAAAGGTGAGATTCCACCATTATGGGATGGAAGGGCGACTGAAAGAATTGTGGATATCATTGCGAAATCAATTCTTTGAAATTCTGTTTAAAACGGAAACAATATCACCAACCAGATTTTTTCGGCTAAATTGTTCTGAATTTTTTGAATCCACTATTAGTTGTCCCTTTTGAAAAAGTCTATAATAATTCCTAAGATTTTCAAAGGCCTGTTTATCATCACCAAAATCTGATATTAAACCTGCATTCGTCATTTGAATAATTTTGGAACTATCTCCCGATGGACTTCCAATGGCTAATATTGGTCTTTTTGCCCCAATATATTCGTACAATTTGCCAGGCACGACCCCGCTGATATTTGGCGTATCGTTTAAAGGAAGCAAAAGAATTGCTGCCTCTGTCATTTTTTTTACCACCTCGCGGTGAGGAAGATTTTCAATTCGGTTTAGGAATCTATCAAGCTTGTGTTTTTTGAGACTTTCCAATACAGAAAAATCCAGAGGTCCAATGAGATCAATACTTAATTCATTTTTTAATTCAGGTTCTTCATTCAACAGTTTTTCCAAAGCTTCCCAAAAAGCAAATGGGTTTCTGTCTCGATTTAATGAGCCTGCATGAAGTATGCTAAACTTTAAAGGTTGATTGCCATTAGCATTTTTAAAATCAGTAGGATCGAATCCATTGCTTATTACATCAACCTCTGAGCCCCGAATTTCTTGCATTTCTTTTCCCCAATTCCAGGTAACTGTAACTAAAGCATCTGATACTGACATTATTTTACTTTCAAGTTTTTTGTGAATTGAATCAGCTATTTTAGTCAGTTTTAATTGCTGGTAAAAATCAATATTTGTCCATGGATCTCTAAAATCAGCTAACCAGGGAAGGCCATATTCTTTTTTAACTTTATAAGCTATTACATGTGTGGAATGAGGTGGGCCAGTTGAAATTAAAGCATCGACAGGATTTTCCTTTAAATATTCTTTTAGTTTTTTAAATGATGGCCTTATCCAAAACATTCTGGCATCCGGAATGAAGATATTGCCACGCAACCATACGGCTATTTCTTTTAGGAAACTTTTTTGACCTTTTTCATCCACAAAACCCTGAAATACTTTTTCACCTTTTTTTCTACCGAGAAATTGATTATAAAGGTCATAAGGCTCAAAAATTTCCTGATGAATAGTTTCAAGATTTGGTGGTAAATCCGCAAACAAACTTTCATCATGTATTGGGTTAGAAGCATCTTTTGAGGTAAATATTACGGGTTCCCAGCCATACTCCCGAATGTATTTTACCATTTTTAACCAACGCTGAACACCACCTCCACCCATCGGGGGCCAGTAATAAGTAATTATTAAGACTCTTTTTCTGTCCTTCTCCATCTTCCGTAATGCTCTGAGTAAAGATTTAAATAGTTAAAATGTGTATTGAATTCATGTGTGCATTCATCAACAATTTCAAGATGATCATTATGTATTATAAAAGTACGGATGTGTTTGATACCTCTATATTCACATAAAATGGATATTCTGTTATCAATCTGCGACAGAAATTTGCAATGCGACTCATTGTAAAGATTAAAAATACTTCGTTTGCCTTTTGGCCATCTGTTTTGCTCCTGATTTTTTACAGAAATCGTTGAATGCGAAAAGGTAGACCGAAACTTATTTCTGAGTTTATCATCGGGAGTGTATATAAAACTTCCAGGATCAACAATGATATCTTTATCGAGGACTCTCAATTCAATGGATAACTTATCGTTTTTGCCATGGCTCCAATATTTTTTTAAATGATTATTGGTGGCATTAATGGATAAAAAGAAACGATTTGACTTTGCAATATATATTCCGAAAAAAGGAAAAATGTACCATTCAATATCTCTTTTTAAGTTTTCAATTTCCCCCGGGTAGAAAATTGTAGATGTATGCCAGTAAAGCAAGTCTCCGAATTTTACTGACTTAGGTTTTAAAATTGGTATTTTTTCGATTTCATTTTGATTAAGAAGATTGGATAATACAGCCTCAAATGGATGCTTATTGATAGATCCAATCTCCAATTTGCTCAAGTTCTTTCCTAAAACCTGTATGCATTTTTGACTTAAATCAGTCTCAACCCAAAGTTGTTCTGTTTCATTCCACCCATAATTTCCAAGATTTATTTGATGATCAGACTTTTTCAAATCATTAAGAGTCTGCCATTTTCCTTCAAGGTTAAATTTCAAATATCTTCCCGAATCCTGATCGCCACATGCTGCAATTTTTCCATTTCCTTTTGTTATGGCATGACTAAATTCCAGCGCTTTAATAGCTTTAAATTGGAGTTCGTCAATTTCAATTTCATAATTATCTGAAACCTTATAATTATTATTCCATTTTAATTCAAAATCTTCATCAATTAGAGCTGATGTGTTTTTATCACTAAGAATAATACAATTCCAAAGCAGCATTTCGGTGCTTAATCTATGGTAGTGTGTAGAGGCCTCAAAATTTCCTCCGTCGGGAAGAAATTGTTTATTTGTTTCTACAAAAATTTCTCTGGCAGCAATATTTAATAGATTTATCCCGCTTTTTGACTTAGAAAAATAATTTCCAATAAATAGCAAAGCTGAAATATTGGCATAATAATGATTATTGGTATATCCTTTTTTAAATTCAGAATTTTCAAGTATAAATCGGGCATGTTCAAAAAGAGAATCAAAAAGTATAGCTTGAAAATTTGAATCTAATATCTCATTCGAATTATCAATGCCCTTAGAAATATCATATGCAGCCAAAATGTTAACGGCTCTTATTGCAACTTCCATTGCATTGGACCAATTGATTCCTTTTTTGTAGGGATTATTGGCAATAAAATCGCAAACAATATTTTTAAATTCATTTAAAGAATCTTCCCGATTTACTAATTCATGTTGAGCGGAGAGTATTAACAAAGGCAAGTGATTTAATCTTGCCAATTCCCAGGGAATTTTAACGTCGACGCCATATGGATAGCTCAAAAAGTCAGACTGGGAATTTGAATCTAGATTGACATCCCATAAATAGCCTGACTTGATATCTTTTTGCCATTCAATATGAATATAGTCCTTATCGATCAATGCAAATGCTCTTTCTGATAAGATGCTTTTTTGGATAGATTTATTAACATTTGTTTCAGGAATTATATGGCCTAAAAAACCAACTGCCTGGGCTCCAATATTTCTTGAACACCACCCTGTTCCGAGTTGGTCAAAATTATGTTTCAGCCATTGAGATGAATTCCATTCCAGCCGATCACTTATTTCTTCGATTGATATATCAGAGTCTATTTTTAGCCAGGATTTGAAGTTTTTTGATGAAAAATCTCCTTTTTGAATGTATTTCGAGGCGTCAATTTTTTTTTCTCTTTTAAAAAAATGAAAAAAAAGTACAAAAATGCTTGTGTCAAACGTTTTTAGACTTCTGAATATATGTTTCAAGTAATCAATCACTTCTTAAAAATCATATTAACTCGCAATTCATTTTCATCGTCAGAAACGATATTAATTGTAATATTGCCTAGAATTGCTCAGAGCACAAAATGATGGATAAACAAAAGATAAAACAAAAGTTTTTGCCTCATGTCATCGCAGTAATAGTGATGATTTTACTTCCTGTATTATATACAAGTCCAGTTTTGGAAGGAAAAATTCTATACCAAAATGATATTCTTCAGGGCGGCGGTGGATCATCAGAATTAAATGAATACCGTGAAAATACAGGTGAAGAGGCTTTATGGACAGGTACAATGTTTAGTGGCATGCCTACTTTCCAAATGGCAATTGTTCATGCAAGCAATGTTGGTTATCATATTAACAAAATATTTAGAAGACTGATAAAAGGACCTTCCAGTTTAATTTTTATTTGCATGCTCGGTGCTTATATTCTTTTTATTGTAATGGGAGTGAACCCATATCTTAGTTTCGCTTGTGCTATTGGGTTTGGTTTTTCAACATTTAATATAGTGAGTCTGGAAGCCGGTCACAATTCTAAGATTAATGCATTGGCATATTTTCCAGGCGTAATGGGAGGAGTCATATTAGCGTATAATAAAAGGCTTTGGTTAGGTGCTGCGATAGCCGCAATATTTTTGAACCTGCATTTAGTGGCAAATCACTTTCAAATCACATATTATCTAATTTTTGCAATTCTTTTTTATTTCTTTTTCAAACTTTATGATACAATAAAAGACAAAGCCTATAAGCAATTTATAAATGCTTCAATTTTATTATTTATAGCTGCAATTTTGGCCGCTTTACCAAATACAAGTAGACTTTGGACGACCTACGAGTACGCCAATGAAACTATAAGAGGTGGTAAATCAGAATTAACCAAGCCAGAAGCAGATGCAAAAAGCACCGGGTTGGATAAAGATTACGCCATGTCCTGGAGTTATGGTGTCATGGAGTCTTTTACAGTTATAATTCCATATTTCAAAGGTGGTGCTTCAAATGAAACCTTAGACAGAAAATCAAATTTAGCAAAGACTCCGGGCTTTCCGTCACAGGCATTAAAACAAGTGCCAACCTATTGGGGTGATCAACCATTTACTAGTGGGCCTGTTTATTTGGGAGCAATTTTTTGTTTTCTATTTGTCCTGGCGATGCTTCTTTTGAAAGGGCCAATTAAATGGTGGTTGGCAGCTTATTCTTTCTTCGCTTTGCTCCTGAGTTGGGGAAGCAATTTTTCAGCCTTAAATGATTTTCTTTTTTACAATCTGCCATTATACAATAAATTCCGAACACCTTCAATGTTCCTTGGTGTCCTCCAAATTACATTTCCATTTGCCTCTGCATTGGTTTTGCAGAAAGTAATAGCCGAAAAAAACAGTGGCCAAGAAATATTAAAAAAATTGCTGTTGGCATTTGCAATCACCGGCGGTGTCGTTTTTGTTTTTGGAATTCTGTTGAGTGGAGGATATAGCTATGAAGGCCAAATAGATCCACGATTACAATCACAGGGCTGGCCAATGGAGGCATTAAAAGATGATCGTGCAAGTTTGCTTCGAGGTGATGCGATTCGTTCATTAATACTTATTTCTCTAGCCGTTGGGCTGATTTACATGTATTTGAAGGATAAAATAAAAGAATTGGTACTTATAGCATCATTGGGCATTCTTATGTTAGGAGATTTGTGGTTGGTTGATAAGCGATACCTCAATGAAGAAAACTTTCAGTCCGAAAGAAAATTTGAAAATTTAAAAATTCCGACAACAGCAGATTTGCAGATTATGGAAGATGATGATTTGTCTTATCGGGTGTTTAATTTGACAAGAAGTCCATTCAATGATGGAATCACTTCCTATCATCATAAGTCAATTGGTGGTTATCACGCAGGCAAACTTTACAGGTATCAGGAATTAATCGAGCGTCATTTAAGTAAAAATAACATGAAGGTGCTCAATATGTTAAATACAAAATATTTTATTGTAGCTGATAAAAATACAAATCAACCTCAGGTTAGAAGAAATCCAGGTGCGCTGGGTAATGCCTGGTTCGTAAATAGTATTAAATGGGTTTCAAATGCTGATGAGGAAATGAATTCACTTTCGTCATTCGATCCTGCCAATGAAGTTGTGATTGACGAAAGATTTAAACCTTATTTTGAATCTAAGTCAGTTTCCAGAGATAGTTTGGATGAGATTGAGTTAAAAGAATATAGCCCAAATGTCATGGTATATAATGCTAATGTCTATTCGAATAATGCCTTTGCCGTGTTTTCCGAAATTTATTACAAAGCATCTGACAATGACTGGAAAGTTACAATCGATGGAGAGAGCGTCGATCATATTAGGGTGAATTATTTATTACGAGGTTTACTCATTCCGAAAGGAGAACATGAAATTGTATTTACATTTCAACCCAAATCATGGAAGGTTGGCAACCAAATATCACTTTTTAGTTCGATTGTATTAGTCATTTTTATTGGGGGCGCAGTCTTTTTTCATTTCCGAAAAAGATCCAACGAGAATAATAGTAATGGAGAATCATAATCTTTTATAAATGTCTTAATGGGCATAGTAAAAAGACAGTTTTTCAAGGCCAGTGCAGCTACCTATGTTGGAGTTGCATTAGGCTACCTTAATATAACCATATTATTTCCTTATTTCTGTACACCAGAACAACTAGGACTATACAGGGTAATTATTAATATGGCCACAATGTTTGCCGCCATTGCCTATATGGGCACGCCTCAAACGATTATTAAACAACATCCTTTTTTTAAGAAATCTGCTCAGCTAAAAGAGTTTTACGGTCTTCTTGTAATTATGTTTTTAGCCACATTAACGCTAAGCGCTGTTTTATTAATGTTGCTTGAAAACAGCGTCATTAATTTTTTTAGTCAAAAATCCCCGGAGGTTGCTGAATACTATTTTTATTCGGTTTACATCGCCTTTACGTTAGCTATTTATGTGCTTTTTATTTCAAATGTTCGAATTATTAAGCGAATCGCTTTTCCAGCATTTCTGAAGGATGTTTTTCTGCGGGTATTAATTATGATCAATATTTTATTACTGGGTTTTGAAATTATCAATTTCAAACAATTCATAATTCTTCTTTGCAGCGCTTATACCATTTTAACAATAGTTGCTGTGATTTACTCTTTAAAACTTGTGCCTATCAAAGTCTCATTTGAAATCAATGCACTTAAAAAATATGATATAAAAAACACGCTGAATTTTACTTTATTAACATTTCTGGCAAGTATATCGAACATCATTATTATGAATGCCGATTCATTAATGATTACGGCATATGCTGAAAAAGGACTTACAGATACCGGAATTTATACAATAGCTTTTTTCATCGGGTCTACTCTTGAAATTCCAAAAAGGATGATAATATTGGTTACAGCTCCCGTTATTTCGGAGTATTGGACTGATGGTAAAATGGACCAAATCGAAAAGGCTTTCAAACAAACGTCCATTAATGGATTAATTCTGGGTGCGTTTATTTTTGGCTTGATTTGGTTAAATATTGAAACCTTATACACATTTATCCCTAATTCAGAAATTTATTCAAAAGGATTATTTGTCGTATTATTTATATTGATCGCAAGATTATTTGAGTTAATATGTTCATTGGCGCCTAATATTATAACTCAAACAAAATTGTATGCATATAATCTCCCATTATCAATAGTATTAGTATTAATTACAATAGTTTCAAATTATTTGCTTATTCCGAAATACGGAATACTTGGAGCTGGAATTGCTACTATGGCAAGCATAATAATTTACAATACCTTAAAAATTGCATTAGTTTGGCATTCGTATAAAATTTGGCCATTTGATATTAAACTATTCAAGTTTTTAATCTTTTTTACATTAACGGTATTTTTCATTTCGCAAATAGAAATCGCTCCAAATAATTACATTTTTGCAATTCTGAAAAGCTTAATGTTCTTAGTTGCACTAACACTTTTCAGTTTGTTAGACAACACCTCTGATGATTTTAAGAGTATAATATTAAAAGTCATTTCAAAAATCCAACAAATTTTATGGAGAGAAAGGTAATTGTATATGTTCCGAGGAGGTCAAGAATACGATTATATAAAATTGCCAAATCTGTCAGTTATTCTGCTCATTTTAAACTTATATTGGTTTGTGAAGAGACATTTTATGACAAAAATTTATTTGAAGGACTCTTTGATGAAGTAATCTTCTATGAAAAACATCATTTTTTAAGAGATAATAAATTTTACAAATTCTTAAGCAGAAAACTGGTTTTTTCGAGCGGTTTAAAACGACTGGTTCGAATATTAGATCAGATAAAACCAGATTTGATACATTCATTTTGTGAACCTTACGATCATATTCAGCAAATATTAAAAAACACGAAATATCCGGTGATCATGACCGATGGAGCAGACTTTACCGGTATTTCAGGAGGGCTTGAAAATATTGATTCCAGAACAAAAAAAATGGAGAAATACTGTTTTGAAAACGTTCAAGGACTAGTATATAAAGGTCCGCGATTGGTTACAGACTATTATCGAAGTAAAGGCTATAAAATTGAATGCCCGGAATTGACTTGGTTTGATCATTGTGATGAGGAATTATTTGTAAAATACCCTAATAAGAAATTGTCTGCTATTGATGGTGAAATTCATATGGTTTATACAGGTAATATAAGTACGAATCCAAAAATAAAGTACTGCTATTATCCTCCTTTAGCAAAGATAATGGCCAAACAAAAAATTCATTTTCATATTTATGCTAACCCATATCAGTTTAAAACCTCTAAAGAATATGCTGATTTGGACAAAAATGAAAAGTATTTTCATTTTCATGAACCATTGCCTTTAAAAAAATTGATCTCTGAAATATCAAAGTATGACTGGGGTTTATGGATACATGCTGAAGATCCCAGCTTTAGAACACAAGAAGCAAAAATGCGAACAGGAATAGGGAATAAGTTGTTCACCTATCTTGAAGCAGGTTTACCTATCATAGTCAGTGACAGCAGAAAATATGGAGAAGAAGTAGTCAGGGAAAATAATCTTGGATTTAGCCTTAATGATAATGAATGGACTGAAATTCGGAGAATGACTGAGGAAATTGATTATTTTTCATTACAAAAAAACATTTTACAAAAAAGATCTGAATTGTCTTTAAGAAACAATTCAGAATCAATTGTAAATTTTTATTTAAAAGTTATAAAAAAATAATATGAAAAGGCAATTAGTAGGGGTAGTTTGGTGGCCTCATTCGGGGGGTAGATGGTTTTGCAGAACTTTGATTAAACCAAATTCCAGAATTCATGAAACCGCCTTTGTTCATCCCTGGTTGTTTTATACCACCGATATGACTTTAGAACTTGATATAACGGCTCAGGTTCATAAAGCCAGGTCATTACCGGAATTAAAACCTCATCTCGAGGCATTAAAAACTAGTACGGATAAAGGAAGGGAAGAAGGATTAAAACATTACTTTAATTTTATTTCTGAAAAATATCTTGGCCGGGATGATCAGGAAACACATATTTTGGGAGAGATGTGTCTCGGTTCACCTATTCCTCGTTTTATGGACGTAAAAGCTCTTTATAATGCATATCCTGACTTTAAGCTCATTCACCTTATTAGAAATCCCTTAGAGAGTTTTAACTCCTTTACATCAAGACATGAATTGGACTCAGATCCTGTAAAAATAGCGGGAAGTTGGCTTTCACAGAACGCTGCTATCAGAAAGTTTTTTGAGAAGAATACGCAATTCGAAAAACAATATCTTCCCGTTATTTATGAAAATTTACAATCAGACAGTGAAGGTGAATTAAGAAGGGTTTGTGATTTTATTGGAATTGACTTTGAGAATCAGATGATAGAATCATTTAACGAACGTTGGGGCAGGAATACTAAACCTGAAATTAGCGAAGATGTTCGAGAGACAATAATTGAAATTGCCAGTAAAGACTTAAAAATATATGGCTATTTATAGGCTATAAATTAAGAAGATTTATTATTATGAATAAGGCTTTAAAAATTGCACATTTGCAGTTTGAAACAAGATTCAATTCATCTTATTAACAATTATTTTTCTAAATAATGAAGAAGGTTTTTATTACAGGAGGTGCTGGATATGTTGGCGCTGTATTGGTCCCCAAATTGCTTAAAAACGGATATGCAGTTACAGTATTAGACTTAATGATTTATGGCGAAGATGTGCTTCCCGATCATGTGAATCTCAAAAAAATTAAAGGTGATATCAGGAATATTGAATTGCTCCAAGATTCGATTCCCGGTCATGATTCCGTAATTCACTTGGCATGTATTAGCAATGATCCAAGTTTTGAGTTAAACCCTGAATTGGGAAAATCAATTAATTTGGATCCTTTTGAACCAATGGTTCAAATTTCAAAAGAAGCAGGAGTTAAAAGATTTATTTATGCATCCTCATCTTCAGTATATGGGATCAAAGATGTTACGGACGTAACAGAAGATATGGAGCTCTTACCTTTAACAGATTATTCAAAATTCAAAGCTGAATGTGAAAAGATTCTTAGAAAATACGACACTGATGATTTCACAACAGTTACTGTAAGACCTTCTACAGTTTGTGGATATTCTCCTCGATTAAGATTAGATTTAGTTGTAAATATTTTGACCAATTTGGCAATAAACAAGGGTCAAATTACAGTATTTGGAGGAGAACAGTTACGACCTAATCTACATATAGAAGATATGACTGATTTATACTTATTGTTATTGGAAATCGATAAGAATAAAATCAGAAATAAAATTTTTAATGCAGGATATCAGAATTATAAGGTGAAGGAATTGGCACAAATGGTCAAAGATACTATAGGAGATGATGTAGAAGTTATTACTACTCCCAGCGATGATAATAGATCCTATCACGTTTCCTCTAAAAAAATAAAAGATGAATTAGGCTTTGAACCAAAACATTCCGTAGAGGAAGCAATTTTTGATTTAAAACAAGCCTTTAATGAAGGAAAGGTTCCAAATTCCCTGGAAGATCCAAAATATTTCAATGTTAAATTGATGCAAAATATAAATCTTAAATAATTGAGAGTTCCATACGTCAACCTTGGTGTTCAATACAAGGAAATTAAAGATGACATCCTAAAAGATATTTCAGAGCTTCTGGATTCAGGACAATTTATTCTTGGGGATGCTGTAGCTGATTTTGAAAAAGAAATTTCAAAGCTAAGTGGAGCAAAATTTGCCCTTGGTCTTAATTCCGGAACAGATGCCTTGATTTTGGCCATGAAGGCATTGGGTATCGGCAAAGGCGATGAAGTAATAGTGCCTCCTAACTCATATCTGGCTACCGCTTCCACCGTTGCATTAGTTGGGGCTAAACCTGTTTTTGCAGACGTGAAAGTTGATTTCAACATTGATCCTGAAGAGATTAAGAAGAAAATAACAAGCAAAACAAAGGCAATAGTGGCTGTTCATTTAACCGGAAGACCTGCCGATATGGACGAAATAATGTCTATTGCAAAAGAACACGAACTACACATTCTGGAAGATGCAGCTCAGGCTATTGGTGCTGAATATAAAGGACAGCCCGTCGGAGCTATTGGGATTGCGGGAGGGTTTAGTCTTCATCCTCTTAAAAACCTGGGAGCACCTGGAGACGGGGGAGTGGTGGTAACAAACAGTGAAGAAGTATATGACTATTGTGTCAAAGCAAGAAATCATGGTTTAAAGGATCGTAATACATGTGAATTTTGGAGTTATAATTCACGACTTGATACAATAAGCGCAGTAGTATTACTTCATAAACTGAAAAAATTAAAGGATTGGAACAGAAGAAGAAATGAAATTGCTAGAATCTACAATGATTCCCTCCGGAATTTTGTGAAAGTTCCTGAAATAACTGATGATCGGTTTTCTGTTTATCATACGTACATAATTCAAACTGATAAAAGGGATGAATTAATGAATTATCTAAGTTCAAATGACATTGACAGTAAAATTCATTATCCAATTCCGATACACCTTCAACCTGCAGCTGAATACTTAGGAAATAAGGAAGGAGATTATCCTGTTACTGAATATCAAAGAGATAGAATACTTAGTTTACCGGTCTATCCTGAACTTACTGATGATCAATTAAACAAGGTTATTTCTGCAATAACAGATTTTTTTAATAAATGATAAATAGCCAGGAGATATTCGAGGCCTTTAAAGAAGCCTTTAAAAATGATAGGCCCAAATTCATAAAACCTTGGATGAGCAGTTGGGATTATCAGGATATTCGAAAAAAAAGGCAGGTTGATTATTCTGAGGGACTTCCTACAGATTTTTACACTTACAATGGTCCAGAAGATATTGTTGAGTGGTTTAAATGGCAAGATGTTAAAAAACCAGATTATTTTGATGAAAAATTAGTTGATAAACTAATTCTCAAAAGCAAAAATTTTGACAAAAGATTATTTGAGAAACATAATCTTGACTTCAATTTGAGTTTCTATGAACAGCATGTGGCAAGAAACAACGCTCAGGATTTTATACTTTCAAATTTCTATCCGATGCTTCACCCTAAAAAGGGGCAAAAGGTATTAGATTTTGGAGCAGGTTATGGACGTCAGTTTAATTTATGGTCGCAGTCGGACGATGATAATTTAGTTTTTGTTTCAATTGATGCAATTCCCAAGTCCTATTGTTTGCAAAATTTATATTATAACAATTCCGATTTTAAAATACACGAATACGTGTATGAAAAGGATGATTTTAATTTAAAGAATCCTCAAAAAGGTGTTTATCATCTACCCACATGGCGTTTTGATTTAATTCCGGATAATTTCTTTGATAAAATACTGGTTGTTCAGGTATTGCAGGAGCTTAACGGTCAACTGGTTAAACATGTTGTAAAAGAATTTCAAAGAATATTAAAGCCGGAAGGTGTATTGTATATTCGAGATCATATGAATGCTTGGAGGCCTACGCATAAATTAGATATTGATAATTATCTTTCTAATAATGGATTTGCTTTAGAATTTAAACCACATATTATTGATAAGACTGACCTACATGGTATTCCAAGAATTTGGAGAAAACTAAATCCGGAAGTTATTAATAAACAAGAGGTTTCAACCAGACAAAGATTGATTGAACTTAAAAACAGTATTGACTCAGCCACAGGGGGCAAACTTAAACAACTAATAAAAGGAATTACAAGAATAAAATAGAATGATAGCTTTAGTAACTGGAGGTGCAGGATTTATAGGAAGTCATTTGGTTGACTTATTATTAAATGAAGGGTACAAAGTAAAAGTAATCGACAATCTGTCAAATGGCCGCATTGATAATCTAAAGCAGCATAAAGGCAACGATGACTTTGAATTGTTGATTGAAGATGTTTCTAATTATGACAAAATAGAGCCATTTTTTAAAAATGTTGATTGGGTATTTCATTTAGCGGCCTTGGCAGATATTGTTCCTTCCATTGAAGAGCCGATGAAATATCATAATTCCAATGTCGATGGAACCATAAGTGTACTTGAAGCTGCCAAGAAACATGGTATTAAGAGACTAATATATGCGGCATCTTCATCCTGTTATGGAATCCCTGAAAAGTATCCAACCTCAGAAAATTCTCCTATTTCACCGCAGTATCCTTACGCTTTCACAAAATTTATTGGAGAGCAATATGTTATGCATTGGTATCAGGTATACGGCCTTCCTGTTACATCTTTAAGGTTCTTTAATGTATATGGACCACGCTCGCGTACTTCTGGTACTTATGGAGCTGTATTTGGTGTATTTCTAGCACAAAAAATTGCAGGAAAACCATTTACAATTGTTGGGGATGGAACGCAAACACGTGATTTTACCTTTGTTACTGATGTTGTAAAAGCCTGTTATGAATCTGCAAAAAGCGAAAAAGCCATTGGCCAAACCATGAATGTTGGAAGTGGTAACACATATAGTGTAAATCAATTGGTAGAGTTGCTCGAAGGCCCTTATGAATTTATTCCGAAGCGACCCGGTGAACCCGACTGTACCTTTGCAGATACCACAAAAATATTAGCACTGACCAATTGGAAACCTCAGGTTAGTCTTGAAAATGGTGTCAAAGAAATGCTTGATAATATAGACTATTGGGAAAATGCTCCTGTATGGGACAGTAAATCCATTGAAAAAGCCACTGAAAAATGGTTTAAATACTTATCCTGATTAAAAGCCATAAATTCAGTCCAATGTTTTATACATTATTAAAAAAGCAGCTTTTAGAAGAATCGAGTAATTATTATCCGGAAAGTGAATCACCCAGATATAATAAAATAACAGTAAAAAAGCGGGTAATCAATCTAGGTAAAAGAATATTCTATTCCAGATTATTTATTAACCTAATCATAGCTAACAATTATTTATTCAAAGAAATATTTCTGGGGAAAGTTTTTTCATTAAAAAAATATTTAAATCCCTTAGAGTCATTTTATAATAAACTTGAGACGGATGCCTCAAAAAAACTTTTATTAAAACTTATGGCTTTTAGAATACTAGGGTATGTAAAAGTTAAACTTCCATTAAATACAAAAGAGTACTGGAATGGATTAGAAGAAGTATACAAAAATGAAGGAAATGAATTTATTGAATTAGATTATGCACCTTTTAAATTACCTTTTCACGATTTAACTAATTTTAGTTTTCCAATAAAAGTTTACCTTCATTCAAAAGCTTTGTATATGACATTTATGATCCATCACTATGATCATAAAATAGATAATACACATACTATTAAAGTAGAAAAAGATGATGTCGTGTTGGACTTAGGTGGATGTTATGGAGATTCTTCACTCTATTTTGCAAATCTGGCTGGTGAAAATGGGAAAGTTTATTCATTTGAATTTATCCCAAGTAATCTTGAAGTATTGAATAAGAATTTGGCATTAAATCCAACATTAAAACATCGGATTGAGATAGTGGATAAACCATTATGGGATGTATCGGGTAAAAAAGTGTTTTATAGTGATTTAGGTGCAAGTTCAAAAGTGGGTTTTGAAAACAGTTCCGAAATGTCGGGGCAGACAGCAACTCTATCTATTGACGATTTTGTAAATACTAAGGAGCTGAAAAGGTTGGATTTTATTAAAACGGATATTGAAGGTGCTGAACCCTTTGCAATTAAAGGAGCTATTAAGTCAATATCAAAATTCAAACCCAAGTTAGCGATCTCCATTTACCACAATATGTCTGATTTCACAGGCATTGTTAATCAAATTGATGAACTAAATTTAGGTTATAAATTCTATTTAGGTCATGCTACCACCTATTCCAGCGAAACAGTACTTTTTTGTACAGTAAATTAAACCATATAATTGATGGTAAATAAGATTCTTACAATTTCAGACCTTTCGAAAAAAGTAGAAGAGCTTAAAAACTCAGGACTAAAAGTAGTACAATGTCATGGAGCTTTTGATTTACTCCACCCCGGTCATTTGAAACATTTTGAAGCAGCGAAAAAGTTTGGTGATGTTTTAGTTGTAACGCTCACCGAAGACAAGCACATCAATAAAGGTCCTGGAAGACCAATATTTAACGAAGATATCAGATCCGAAACAGTTGCAGCCATAGGTATTGTGGATTTTGTAGCTATAAACCGCCATGCATTGGCCTTACCGGCAATAAAAGAAATCAAACCTAATTTTTACGTAAAGGGCCAGGAATATGAAAAAATGCACGAAGACATCACCGGTGGCATTTATCCTGAAAAGGAAGCAATAGAAAGTGTTGGTGGAAAATTGGTCTTTACACACGAACCTGTTTTTAGTTCGTCTAAATTGATCAATCGTCATATGGGATCTGAAGATGGTGATTTAGGTAAATATTTAAAGGAAATTAGAGAGAAGTACAAACTCAAAGATTTTAATAAATTTTTTGATATCATTTCTGAATATGAAGTAACTATTATAGGCGATACCATTTTAGACGAATATCAGTTTGTTAACCCCATAGGTAAATCTTCCAAATCTCCTACGATTACTGCCAAATTATTGGATTATGAAATGTATGGAGGAGGAACGCTTGCTGTTGCCAATCATATCGCTGATTTTGTAAAGAAAGTTAATCTGATAACTACTTATGGCCTCAATGAGAATGGAGATTATTTTGATTTTATAAGAAAAAATCTTCATCCAAATGTGGAATTAAAAGCAATTTATACCCCAGACAGACCTACAACAATTAAAAAACGATTGGTTGATAAAACTTTCAAACACAAATTATTTGAAATTATTGAAATAGATGATTCACCGTTAGAAAAACATTATACTGATCAGGTGATAAAAGAATATGAATCAATTAAGAATCATGATTTAGTCATCATTGCAGATTTTGGACATGGACTAATGAATAGTCAAATGGTAAACTTTGTTGTGGGGAAAAAAGATTTTTTAGCAATTAACGTCCAAACCAATAGCGCAAATAAAGGCTTTAATGTCGTTACAAAATATCCACGTTGTAACTATTTTTCAATTGACAAGGAAGAAGCTCAA
The DNA here is from genome assembly GCA_040216915.1 of Cyclobacteriaceae bacterium. Taxonomy (GTDB): domain Bacteria; phylum Bacteroidota; class Bacteroidia; order Cytophagales; family Cyclobacteriaceae; genus ELB16-189. The sequence continues at coordinate 27,201 of JAVJOD010000005.1, read as the reverse complement.
TTAGCATTGCACAGCAAAGAAGAATCCATAGAAAATGTAATGAATAGTCTTCTTGAATCATTGAATTCAGATTTTGGTGCTATTACTTTAGGAGTAAATGGTTGTTTAATGGGTAACAAAGATGGACAACATTCCACTGCACCTGTATTATCAAATGAAGTTGTGGACACGATTGGAGCCGGTGATGCATTTCTTTCAATCACTTCTCTATTGGTTAAAGCCGGAATGCCACTTGAAATGGTTTCATTCACCGGAAATGCCGTAGGAGCAATGGCTGTTAAAATATTGGGGAACAAAGATTATATCAAAAAAGTACCTTTACTTAAATACTTAAAAGTTATTCTGGCTTAATGAAATATTCTGATTATATAAATAAATACAATTCGGTTTTAGAAAACCTGGTGGTTTCTAACAAAAATGAAAACATCGAAACCCAAACCGGTCTTTCACAAATTATTGATTTATTGAATGTGGTGGATGAAGATGCGACAATTTATATGATTGGAAACGGTGGAAGTAGTGGCATTGTATCGCATTCTATGGTGGATTTTATTAATGCTTGTAAGAAAAATGCACGAGCGATCACTGATAATAGTCTTTTGACTTGCATGGCGAATGATTACGGATACGAAAATGTATTTAAACAACCATTTGCAACAATGATCAGGAAGAAAGATGCTGTCATCGCAATTAGCAGCTCAGGCAATTCTGAAAACATCGTCAGCGCAGCCAAATTTGCCTCAGATAAAGGCTGTAAGGTGATTACCTTTTCAGGTTTTAAATCAGAAAATAAATTGAGAAAAGAGGGCGACCTTAATATCTGGTTGGAAAGCGACAGCTACGGCTATGTAGAAATAGGACACGCCTTAATTTTGCATTATATCACGGATAGTTTATCAGGGATGATAAAATAATTTACAATATAGAACGGGTCAGCGTTGTACCCGCTTTTATTTTTGTTCCATTTGGGATAGTCAGGTTATTACTAATGAGCGATCCAATTCCGATATTACTTGATGATCCAATTTTCACATTACCTCCTAGAATTACTGCCGGTGAAATATTCACATACTCAGCAACTTCACAATTGTGATCTATTTGAGAACCTGTATTGATTATGCTGTGATTTCCGATTTTTGATTCTGAATTAATTATAGCTCCCGGCATTATAGCGATACCATCCCCTAAATTAGCGCTAGTGGAGATAATGGCACTTGAATGTATAGAATTTATAAACTCAAAATTGGGTATATGTTTTATAATATTTCTGACTACTTTTTGCCGCAATACAATATTTCCAATCCCGACTATACCTGAAAATTTTTCATTCAAATACAGGCTTTTTAAATCCTCATCATTTCCGATTACAGGAAAACCAAAGACTTTTGTCCCCTTTTTCACAGTATTGTCGATCCAGCCTAAAAAGTGGCCATCTCCATTGCTTAGAATATTTTCAAGGACTACACGTGCATGCCCCGAACAACCAAAAATCACAAAATTATTATCCATCAGAATTCAAAATCAAGACTGCCCGGTAATTGAACGATACGATCTGATATAGCTTTGGCATTTGCAATATTGTAGACTTGCGCATCCTTATAAAAACTAGTTTCGGGGAGATATACCCATGAAGATTCCATTTGAATATTAGATTCTCTGGCCAGATTTAAAAGTTCAATTTTTTCCTCTTTTGTATTTAAAAGAATACTATTAAGCCAGTTGTTGGTATTTTCATTCCCAATTAATTTATAATTATACTTGTCTAGAAAACTTTCATAGGCTCTTCTAAGCTTCTCTTTGGCCTTAAGTTTTTTATCGATGTCATTGAGCTGTGATAAACCCAATGCGGCATTGATATTGGCCATTCTATAATTATATCCCAATTGATCAAAATCAATTCCCGCTTTGTTCACTCTTTTGGCAGTTGTGCTCAGGTGTTTAATTTTTTGATTTAAATCATCGTCATTACAAATTATTCCACCGCCAGCGCCGCTTGAACAGATTTTATTTCCATTGAAACTTAAAACACCTAGTTTTCCAAAGCTGCCGGCATGCTTTCCATTAATAAAAGTACCCAGCGCTTCGGCAGCATCTTCAATTAAGTCGATTTTGTATTTATCACAAACCGATTTAACAGCATTCACATCATAGGCCTGACCAAAGGCATAAACTGCAATAATCGCTTTTAATTTTTTACCTGTTTTTTTATTTATTAAATGATTTTTGTCCAATCCATACTGCTCTTGTATGGTCTTTTCTAAATTTTCTGAATTGATTCCCAGACTTGAAATGTCATTGTCGATAAATACCGGTTCAGCGCCTGAATAATTAATGGCATTAGGTACAGCGATGTAGGAATAAGACTGTGTAATTACTTCATCGTTTTCACAAATTCCCAAAGCTTTAAGTGAAAGGTGTAATGCAGCAGTTCCGTTTATAACCGAAATGACTTTTTGCGTCCCACAATAATCAGCAAGCAATTTCTCAAATTTTGAAACTTCCGGGCCGTAACTTGAAATCATGTTATCTTCCAAAACCCCCAATACCTTTTGTTTGTCTTCTTTTGAAATAATAGGTTCACTCAATGAGATATGCGATTTTTGAGGGTATAAAGCAGTAATATACTTTATTAAATCACTCTTAAAATCATAATTCTGCGCTTCAGACATCTGATTATCTCCAGAAATATGGTTCGTTCTTGTATTCAAATGTGATATTGTCATTCTTATCACACCAATTTAGATAATTTTCAAACTCGATTTTTACTCCGAAATTTTTCGGATGACTAATTGCAATGATATTTGAGTTTTCACTTTGCTTTTTTATATGATATTCTGTGATAAATTTCAGTTCTTCAAAAGTACTTCCTGATGCAAAATCAAGCATTCTATATCCGGGAAATAGGTGTCTTTTGATTTTTTCTAATTGACTTGAACTTTCCTTTTGATAAAATCTGACTTCGCTGTTGTTCGGGTAAACCGGGTGTTTTCTTTTCCGTTTTAAATAGGCAAACTTCAGCTGATCAAAGAGTCCGGCCTTAGCTGAAGCGATGGGAATCTCCAATAATCCGCTTTGACTGTCTATTGCCCTTAAATTTAATCCAAGGGGCCATTGGTTTGGGTAATCCTTTAATGAAGTAAAATCATAATAGGTTAAGCGACCTTCAAATTTTAATCCCTTCGCCACACTGCTTTCCTTTTTGAATTCCAGTCTTTTCAGTGATTCAATAATATCTTCTTCTGGCTGAATACACCATGCCCCTGCGCGAAATGACTTACACAGATATTTTGAATCAATAGGCATAATTAAATTTTCCAACCAGGTCTTTCCTTTATTCAAGAGACCCAAAACGCCTTTACCAAATTCACCAAAATCAAGTGAAGCAGTTTCTGCCAATCGCCAGTATTGATAATTCAGATTCCATTTTTGCTCAACGTATTTTGCTCCAATCCATTGAGGGTGCAAATGCAATTGAATGTCATGTCCTGATTGAATAATTTTTATAAGTTGATTTTTAATTAAAGAGGCGTGATTGAAATTAGGATTTTGTTTTTCAAGCGCTTCAAATGCCCATATTTCACAAACATCAACAAAAAAGCACATGCGTATATTTCGAGTATCACAAATGCTTAATAATTCCTCAGTGGGTTTTATAAGACAATTATTAACATCACCGCTGCCATTGCCATAAATTTCATAATCTGAGGTCAATATCAATTTGTGCACACTCAATCCTGCAATTTGTATTTACGATTAAAATAAATTTCTATGGGGATAAAAATAAATTTAAAGATAATCAGGTAAAGAGGGTATTTAACAGGTTTTTCATAACCCAATTTAACAATGAGGTTTCCTATTATTAAAGAACTGATTTGTTTTTGGAAATTAGTCAAGCCTTTTTTCCATTTACCTTGATTTTTCGTCATAATTTGACCAAAAATATTTCCTTTCCATTGGCGCTCTTCTTTACTCACAAGTTTTTCTGAACTTTTTGAAAAATTGAGCATTTGAGATTCAAAATCAACCGATAAAAACCCGCAGATTTTTTTCACTTCATTTTCAGTATCAGCAATAAGGTCTTCATAGCGGGTTTCAAAATAATTTTCTTGAAAAAGTTCGGGGCCTTCAGTCATGGCTTTTTCAAGACTAACTTTATGATCTCCCAAATGTGCTAACAAAGGGTATTTTGTACCCCAATCAGACTTTAATCTTGACAAAAGGACATCGCGGGGGTCGCGTATGATATGAATAACCAATGCTTCGGGAAAATATTTTTTAATAACTTTTAGTAATCCGGAATTCATTGGATCCTTATCGCCAATGGTATTAACATTTTCTTTTTTGGCGTACTCATTGAGTATTTTCCTAAATAAATTGATCCAGAAGTTTGAATCCAATTCCAAATCATGAGTTAAATCTTTAAGGTCGAGTTGGAGTCTTTTAAGATGGTCATCCTTTTCGAGGATATTGGTTAACTCTTCTTTGTCTTTAGGTAACTTTTTATTTGATTTTGGACTTAAATAGTGAAATAAGAAATGGCTTTCCGGTGTAAAAGCAATGTCAGAGTGCGCATTCAGGATGCTCTGCAAAAGCGTTGTTCCGGACCTGCCCACTCCAACTATAAAAATATATTTCAAAGCATGAATTGATTAGAAAGATTTTTCAACCTTATCTACAATGCCATATTCGATGGCTTCTTTAGCATCCATCCAATAGTCACGGTCAAAATCTTCCATTACTTTTTCAAATTTTTGACCACAATTATCTGCCAATATTTTTGCTGATTGTTCCTTGGTTTTTTGAATTTGAATGGCCGTAATTTCAATGTCTGAGGCTCTTCCCTGCATTCCTCCAATACTCGGTTGATGTATCATAACCCTTCCACTTGGAAAAATAGTACGCTTTCCCTTTTCACCCTGAGATAACAATAATGAACCCATAGATGCTGCCATACCCATACAAATGGTATGCACCGGAGAGCTGATCATTTTCATGGTATCCATTATTACCATTCCACTTGTAACTATTCCTCCGGGACTATTTATATAAAATTTAATCACTTTTCCCGGCTCTTTTGCTTCAAGAAAAAGTAATTGATTAACTATTTTTTCAGCAGACTCATCATCTACGGCTCCCCAAAGAAAGACCTTCCTTTGATCGAGAAAAGTTTTCTCAATTTGTTGGCGCAGGCTTTTCTCTTTTACTTCTTCTTTTGTGTCTTTTTTTTCTGATGAATTCATTGTTTGTTTTTTAAGGCGATCAAATCTAAAATCTTCCGTTGGTATTACAAAATGACACATTTATATAGTATATAAAAATCATTTGAAAAACTAAGTAAATTTGCGCCCCCAATATGGAGCTTCAATCTAGACTTACAGAATATCGAAAAACGTTTTTACTAGCTTATCCGGTATCGTTGGCTTATTTGAGTCATATCATGACAGGCCTGATAGATAATATCATGGTGGGTCAGATTGGAGCAGACAAACTGGCTGCTTCTTCACTTGCAAATACTGTTATGGTAATGCCAATGGTTTTTGGATTGGGAATGTCTTTTGGTCTGACACCGCTAGTGGCCAATGCGCATGGACAAAATAATATTTCCAGAATCAATACCTTCCAACAAAGCGGACTTTTAGTAAATACAGGAATTGGAGTAATGATTTTTTTGCTGATGTTTTACAGCACCTGGATATTTCAATACCTGGATCAGGAGGCTCTTATTGTCGAACTGGCAATTCCTTATTTAAAGGTCATTGCAATTTCAATGATCCCCTTTATGGTTTTTCAGAACTATAAACAATTTGCAGATGGGGTTTCCATTACTAAAACCGCCATGTACATTAGTATCATAGGCAATGCATTCAATATTATTCTCAATTACATACTCATTTTTGGCAAACTTGGCTTTCCTGCATATGGATTAATGGGAGCCGGCTATGCTACATTAATATCAAGGATATTAATGGCTCTGGGAATGATGTTCGCAGTTTTGTATTTAAGAGACTTTAAAGATTTTAAGATAAAAGTTGTTTCAAGTTCTGCCCTTGGACTCTCAAATATTCGGGACATCCTCAATATTGGTGGCCCCAGTGGAATGCAAATGGTTTTCGAGGCCGGTGCTTTTTCAATATCGGCAATCATGGTCGGCTGGATAGGCTATAGAGAATTGGCTTCCCATCAAATTGCAATTAGTATTGCCTCGGCAACTTATGTTATGGCAGCGGGTTTAGGCGCTGCATCGACCATACGTGTAGGCAATCAACTCGGAGCCATGAAATTTGATATGGTAAGAACAGTTGGCAAAATTGGCATGGAGATGTCGGCAATTTTTATGGCCATTGCCGGATTGATTTTTATAATCTTAAATACCTGGTTGCCAACTTTATATGTTGAAGAAATTTCCGTTATAAAAATGGCATCGAGTCTAATAATTATTTCTGCAGCATTCCAGATATTTGATGGATTGCAAGTTGCTGCAATGGGTGCGCTTCGAGGCCTTTCCGATGTAAAATGGCCCACTTTGATAGCTGTATTTTCCTACTGGGGTTTAGGACTTCCCTGCTCGTATATTTTTGCTTTTTGGCTCAATATGGGCGTTCAGGGCGTTTGGTATGGATTTATAATTGGTTTGGGCTCGGCAGCCATATTATTGGGCTATCGTTTTTTCCGTAAAACGAAACCAAAGACATTAATTAAAATTGAACAAGCGCTGATGCCCAGGTAAAGCCACTGCCAAATGCTGTAAGGCACACCAAATCACCTTCTTTAAATCGGCCTTCTTCCCAGGCTTCGCACATTGCAATGGGAATGGACGCCGCAGTTGTATTGCCATATTTGTGAATATTACTTACAACTTTTTCCGGAGGCAGCTTAAAGGTCCGGGCAACAAATTCCGTAATTCTTGCATTGGCTTGATGCGGAATGACCAAATCTACATCTTCAATTTTTTTACCGGTTTTATTCAATGCTTCCATAATGGCTTCAGGCATTCTCGTAACCGCATGCTTAAATACAAAATTTCCATTCATGTAAGGATAGATTCTGGCATCATCGATCATATCTTTTGTAAGTCTCTCATCACCACTTGAACCCGGATGTATTACTGCAAGTTCTTCTGCAAATTCACCCTGAGAGTGTAAATTCGTTGTTAAAATACCTTTGTTACTATCTTTTTCGGGTTTGAGCACACAAGCACCGGCACCATCACCAAATATAACCGATACATTCCTTCCTCTTGTGCTCATGTCGAGACCTGAAGAATGAATTTCAGATCCTATTACCAATACATTGTCATACATACCCGTTTTAATAAAATTGTCGGCAATGGATAATGCATAAATAAAGCCCGAACATTGATTTCGAACATCAAGTGCGCCGATCTCTTTTATACCTAATTCTTTTTGAACCAATACACCTGAGCCAGGAAAAAAGTAATCGGGACTAAGGGTTGCGAAAATGATAAAATCAAGATCATCGGCTTTAAGATTTGCCCGTTCTAAAGCAATTTTTGCGGCTTTTACACCCATGTTGGCTACGGTGTCTTTCTTCTTATCGTAATATCTTCTTTCTTTAATACCGGTCCGCTCCTGGATCCATTCGTCATTGGTATCCATGAATTTTTGGAGATCGCTGTTCTTAACAACTTTTTCAGGCACATAAAAGCCCATTCCGGCGATTTTGGAATTTCTCATATCGATTTAGGTCTATGAACAATATTACAAAATTTGATCATTATTGAATATTATTTTGTGCTAATGGCTCGCTTAAAATCAATTTTCTTAAAATTGAATTGTGTTTGAAATAATTCTGGATGGATTTTTTGTGGGCTTAATTCTGGCTCTATTCGTAGGTCCTGCTTTTTTCTATTTGATAAAAGTAAGCCTGGAAGGCGGATTTGTACCGGCAGCCTTTTTTGCCTTTGGAATTATACTAAGTGACTTGATAATAGTTACTCTAATATATTTTGGTTTTTCCGGGGCAATGGAATCAAATTTATTTCAGCAGACATTTAGCCTTGTTTCGGGATTGGTATTAATAGGCTTAGGGATTACAAGCTTTAACAAAAAAGTTAAAATCAAAGATAAAATCGCTTTTGAAAAAGGACATCGGGTAGTATGGTATTTTTTTAAAGGGATGCTAATTAATGGGGTTAATCCATTTACCTTAATGATTTGGATCGGAGTTATTGGGACCCTTGGAGTTCGACAGACCTATTCCCCCTTGGAATTCAGATTTTTCTTTTCGGGATTGTTAACAACTATCCTTATCACTGATTTATTCAAAGCCTATTTTGCCAATAAAATAAGATTGTTGATTAAAGATAAAATATTAATTATCGTCAATAGAATTCTTGCCATACTGTTTATAATTTTCGGTGCCAGAATGATCCTTTTTTTCTTCAGCTTGCTATTGGATTGGAAAGGCATTTTTTAACTTGATTTTCAGGCTTAAAAAGCAGAGTTTCGCAGACTATTTCCGGCGTATAAAAATGCCGGATTTTCGGTTTAAAATTGTATTTTAGCAGCCTTAAAAAATAAATCCATTTCAATTTGAGCAAAGAAAATAAAAAAGACTACTCGGCCGGTAATATTCAGGTGCTTGAGGGACTTGAAGCAGTGCGTAAAAGACCGGCGATGTATATCGGTGACGTAGGTGTAAAAGGTCTTCACCATCTAATCTGGGAAGTTGTTGATAATTCGATCGATGAGGCCATGGGTGGCTATTGTGATGAGATATCAGTTACTATTCACAAGGACAATTCGATTTCAGTTCAGGATAACGGAAGAGGTATTCCAATTGATTATCACGAGAAAGAAAAAAAATCGGCTTTAGAAGTAGTTATGACAGTCCTCCATGCAGGAGGGAAATTCGATAAGGATTCCTACAAAGTATCCGGTGGATTACATGGTGTAGGTGTGTCTTGTGTAAATGCATTGTCAAAAAGCCTCAAAGCGGTTATCCATAGGGATGGTAAAGTCTATCAGCAAACCTATGCTAAAGGTGTGCCTCAAAGTAAAGTAGACGAAGTAGGCAAAACGGATATTAATGGAACCATAATTACCTTCACCCCGGATGATTCTATTTTTATTGTATCGGAATATAATTTCGGAACAGTCTCTGCCAGATTGCGCGAATTGGCCTATCTGAATAAGGGAATCAAAATCCATCTCGAAGATGACAGAGAGCAGGATGAAAATGGAGAAAATCTAAAAGATTACTTTTTTTCTGAGGGTGGGCTCGTTGAGTTTGTCCAATATTTGGACAGCACCAGAGAAAGACTAATTCAAGACCCAATTTATGTAGAGAGTGAAAAAGACGGTGTTCCAGTTGAAGTGGCATTGCAGTACAATACTTCCTATAACGAACATGTGTTTTCCTATGTAAATAATATCAATACCATTGAAGGTGGAACTCACGTAACCGGATTTAGAAGGGCATTGACCCGAACTTTAAAAAGCTGGGCAGATAAATCAGGTCTCTTGGATAAAGTAAAAATCGACATAAGTGGTGACGATTTTAGAGAAGGACTTACTGCTGTAATTTCTGTAAAAGTACAGGAACCTCAATTTGAAGGTCAAACAAAAACCAAACTTGGAAATTCAGAAGTAAGTGGTGCCGTTGAAGGATGCCTTGGAACAGCATTATATGAATACCTGGAAGAACATCCCAAAGAAGCGAGAATCATTGTTCAAAAAGTGATTTTAGCGGCACAAGCCAGACACGCTGCCAGAAAAGCGCGTGAAATGGTTCAGCGTAAAAATGTAATGGGAGGCAGTGGCTTACCGGGAAAATTAGCCGATTGCTCTGAGAAAGATCCTTCAAAATGCGAATTGTACCTTGTGGAGGGAGACTCTGCCGGTGGATCAGCCAAGCAGGGGAGAGAAAGGAAGTTTCAGGCCATATTACCTTTAAGAGGAAAAATATTAAATGTTGAAAAAGCTCAGGAGCACAAGATTTATGACAATGAGGAAATAAAAAATATGATTACCGCTTTGGGTGTCAGTTTTGGAACGGAAGAAGATGAAAAGGCTTTGAACCTTACAAAATTGAGATACCATAAAGTGATAATTATGACCGATGCCGACGTAGACGGCAGCCATATCAGAACTTTGATCTTAACCTTCTTTTTCAGATACATGAACGATTTGGTTGAAAAAGGATATGTATATATTGCTCAACCTCCGCTTTATTTGTTGAAGAAAGGTAAGGAACAACGATATGCCTGGTCGGAAAAAGACAGAGCAGAAATCATAAAGGAATTGGCAGGTGGAAAAGAGGATGCAGTAGGCATTCAAAGATATAAAGGTCTCGGAGAAATGAATCCGGAACAATTATGGACTACCACCATGGATCCTGAGTTCAGAAATCTTAAACAGGTGACCATTGAGAGTGCGGCTGAAGCGGATCACTTATTTTCCATGCTGATGGGAGATGAAGTAGCTCCAAGAAGAGAATTCATTGAAAAGAATGCCAAATACGCCAAGCTAGACGTATAAATTTTACAGAAAAAACAACATACATTTTATGCCGGAAGCGAAGGTCGTCAATAAGATAGATTCAAGTAAATATATCTCAAGGGACCTGAGTTGGTTAAAATTCAATCATCGGGTATTAGATCAGGCATTGGATCCCAATCGAACACTCTTTGAAAGAATGAAATTTTTAGCCATTACCGAATCCAATCTGGATGAGTTTTTTATGATTCGGATAGGCAGTTTATACAATTATATTGATTACGGCAAAAAGAGAATTGATTATTCCGGTTTAAGAGAGGTTCCTTTTAAACAAATGCTTATGGCAAGGGCTCAGGAATTTGTAGCCCGGCAATACGAGTGCTATTACAAACAACTTGTTCCTCTTTTTGATAAAAATGGATTTGAAATATCAGATGTAAATTCTTTGAAGCCTGAGGAAATTGAAGAAATCAAAGAGTATTTCAGAGGTACCATATTTCCAATGCTTACACCTATGGTGTATGACAATTATCATACATTCCCGGTTTTAATGAATGCTATTCCTGTTTTTGCAGTGGTTACCAAACCCAGTCGTCGAAGCAGGGAAAGAAAAAAGCTCTCTTTTGTTCAAATTCCTCAAAACCTTCCAAAGTATTATCAAATCAACAGAGGTACCAAAATTGTATTTGTCCCAATTCAGGAGATTATCCGTTCTGAAATAGACAAATTATATCGCAACATCTTTATTGAAAATGTGAAATTGATCAGGATCACCAGAAACGGAGATTTTACGCTGGAGGAAAGTGATGATCTTGAAATGGATTTCATAGATGAGTTAAAACATAAACTCAAAAAAAGAAAAACAGGAAGAGTGGTTCGGCTTGAAATTGAATCGGGTTCATTGGAATCTCTAAAAAGAATCCTCAAAGAAAGATGGGAACTGGAAGAGGATGCAATTTTCGAGTTTGACCGGATTCTGGATTTTACAAGTCTTTGGCAGATCATAAATCATAATGAATTTAAGGATAAAATACCCTCACTGCCATCGCCTGTTTTACCTATATCTTACAGGCATGTAGAAAAAGAAGAAGATACGGATATTATGGAATATCTTGAAGCCAATGATATTCTTCTTCATCATCCGTATAACAGTATACACCCGGTTATAGACCTCCTTGAAACGGCCGCCGATGACCCTAATGTGCTGGCTATAAAAATTACTATTTATCGATTGGCAAAGGGAAGCAGAGTGACAAGTGCATTATTAAAAGCAGCGGAAAATGGAATTCACGTTTCGGTCCTCTTTGAGGTAAAAGCCCGTTTTGATGAGGAAAATAATTTAAGGGAAGCCGCGAAATTACAAAAGGCCGGTGTTTTTGTGATTTACGGGATGTCTGCATTAAAAACGCATACTAAATTGCTTCTCATAGTAAGAAAAACTGAAGATAAGGTCATTAGATATGTGCATTTGGGCACAGGAAATTATAACGAAAGTACGTCCAAGCTGTATACGGATTTAGGTCTGTTGACAACCAATGAAATATATGCTAATGATGTTTCTGAATTCTTCAATGTAATTACGGGCCATTCCGCACCTAGTATTTATAAATCGCTTTTAACAGCTCCAAAAGATCTGAGAAATTCATTGATCGACCTTATTCAAAAGGAGAAAGAAAATGCTTTGGAAGGGAAACCATCAGGAATTTGTATTAAAATTAATTCATTAGAAGATCGCAAAACAATAGATGAACTGTATGAGGCCAGTCAGGCCGGTGTTAATATTCATTTGATTGTAAGAGGAATATGTTGTTTAAGACCTAGAAGAAAGGGCCTGAGCGAAAATATAACGGTTCGTTCAATTGTAGGTGACTTTTTGGAACATTCTCGTTTATTCTATTTTCACAATGAAGGCGACCCAATAATATATGGTGGAAGTGCTGATATTATGGTTAGAAGTTTTGATCGAAGAATCGAATCGCTTTTTATGATCAACGACAAAAGAGCAAAAAAAGAAGCGATTAATATTTTGGTTTTTAACCTAAACGACAATGTAAATTCCTATGAAATGCAGGAGGATGGTTCTTATAAAAAATTAAGTACTGTGGAAGATCTGGCTTTTGATATTCACAAGGAATTTTTCAATGTGACCAAAAATATCATTGACTCAGTTAAGCTGTTTGATTAATTCTGGATTTTCGCCAGGCTTTATAGTGTTTGTCAATCAACAGTGTCATCATTCCATCTTTTAATCCAACTTGTGGAACTACAATTTTTTTGGCCTTTGCCCATTTCATTATCGATAAATAAATCTTTGATGCAGGTACAATCACATCCGCCCGATCAGGGTTGAGCATTAAATGATTCATTCGATATTCCATTGACATCTGCTCAATATCATCGAGAGTTTTTTGAAAATTTTTAATAGTTATTGAGTTGTCTCTTTTTGTATTCCCCAATTCATAGATTTTATTGATATTTCCACCGGTTCCAATGGCAATTAAGTTATCAAGGCCCATGATATTTTTTTTGACCCATTTTTCCATTATTTCCCATATTTCAGGCGTATCCTTGCCCTGAAGATTTCTAACAGACCCTATTTTAAAAGATTCCGAATTGACCTTTTTTCGCCCATTGTAAACATTAATCTCTGTACTGCCACCACCCACATCAATGTGTACTGTATGTTCTTCATTTAAGCTGTTGAGAATAACTTTGTTGATCAGCCATGCTTCTTCATCACCATTGATAATATTGATGTCAAAATCCAGTTTTCGTTCAATTTGACGTGCAATTTCAACACCATTTTTTGCTTCGCGCATGGCAGAGGTGGCACAAGCCATGTAATGATCCACTTCGTATAAGTCCATCAATAATTTGAAGGCTTTCATCAGCTTAAAAAATTTTTCCTGATTCTTTTCACTGATTTCATTGAGGTTGAAGACATCTTGTCCGAGTCTAAGCGGAAAACGCACGTATTCCAGCTTTTTAATTTTCATTTCGCCATCATCTTCTATGACACGGGATATTTGAAAGCGAATGGCGTTGGAGCCTATATCAATAGCAGCTAATTTCAAATTTTAATCAAGATTTTGCCAAAAATGCACAAACTGAACTATTCACCGAAATATATTATTAAAAATGAAGATTTATCTTTTTCTTTGTACTACTTATCGAGAAAGACTGAGGGAATGGGCCCGTTGATGTCTTAGCAACCCGAGCTAGTCGGGTGCTACTTCCCACCCCCTTTAATGGGGAAAGATGAGTGAAGATGCGACTCTTCCCAAACACTTTCTCAATAAGCTAAACAGATAAGATGACAGATTTAAGAGCTATTCTGAAAAGAAAAATACTGGTTTTAGATGGTGCCATGGGTACCATGATACAACAATACAAGTTGGAGGAAGAGGATTTTCGCGGTGATATTTACAAAGATCATTCAATGTCCTTAAAGGGAAATAATGATTTATTGTCATTGACACAACCCGAAATAATTAAAGAAATCCATGAAAAATATTTTGAAGCCGGTGCCGATATTGCCGAAACGAATACATTTACCAGCAACAGACTGGCTCAGGCAGACTACGGGCTTGAATCCGAAGTTTATAAAATGAATCTGGCTTCGGCAAAAATAGCCAAAGAAGTATCGAACGAATTCAGCACAAAAGAACCTGAAAAACCCAGATTTGTTGCGGGATCGATAGGCCCAACCAATAGAACGGCTTCATTATCACCTGACGTAAATGATCCGGGTTTTCGAGCTGTCACTTTTGATGAACTGAGAGACACATATGCCGAGCAAGTAAGAGGTTTGTTAGATGGCGGAGTGGATTTGTTATTAGTAGAAACCGTATTTGATACTTTGAATGCGAAGGCTTGTCTTTTTGCTATCCAGGAAATATTGGAAGAAAGAAATACTCAAATTCCAATAATGGTTTCTGGTACAATTACAGACGCGAGCGGAAGAACCTTATCAGGGCAAACAACCGAAGCATTCCTGATATCCGTTTCACATGTTCCATTATTAAGTGTTGGATTGAATTGTGCACTAGGGGCAAAAGAATTGCGTCCCTATTTACAGGTAATGGCAAATAAATCGGATTGTTTTGTAAGTGCCCATCCAAATGCCGGCTTGCCAAATGAATTTGGTGAATACGATCAGAGTCCTGAAAACATGGCCGCTCAAATCAAAGAATTTTTAGATGAAAACTTAGTCAATATAGTGGGAGGATGCTGTGGCACGACGCCTGAACATATAAAAGCAATTTCAGAATTAGTTAGTAAATATCAGCCAAGAGATCTGGCTGTAATGGTAGAATAGGGGGGATGAATAAAACTGAATTTAAACACAAGCCGCTAAAACTAAGTGGCCTTGAACCACTCGTAGTTACTTCAGAATCCAATTTTATAAATATTGGGGAACGAACCAATGTAACGGGTTCAAGAAAATTTCTGCGTTTAATCAAGGAAGACAAATACGAAGATGCACTCTCGGTGGCCAGAGATCAGGTAGAGGGGGGTGCACAGGTATTGGATGTCAACATGGATGAAGGCATGATTGATGGCAAGGAAGCCATGGTTAAGTTTTTAAATTTAATCGGCTCCGAACCTGATATTTCCAGAATACCAATAATGATTGACTCGTCTAAATGGGAAATTATTGAGGCCGGGTTAAAATGTGTGCAAGGCAAAGCCATAGTAAATTCCATTTCTCTGAAAGAAGGGGAGGAGACATTTATAGCGCAAGCTAAAAAAGTAAAAATGTATGGAGCAGCCGTTATCGTCATGGCATTTGATGAAGACGGACAAGCCGATACATACGAAAGAAGAATTCAGATCTGTGAAAGATCCTATAAAATATTGGTTGAGAAGGTAAAATTTCCTGCGGAAGATATCATTTTCGATCCGAATATTTTTCCTGTTGCAACAGGAATGGAAGAGCACCGGAAAAATGCACTAAATTTTTTCAGGGCTACCAAATGGATTCGACAAAACTTGCCCGGTGCTCATGTAAGCGGTGGCGTGAGTAATGTTTCATTTTCATTTCGCGGAAACGACAAAGTGAGAGAAGCCATGCATTCGGCATTTCTTTATCACGCCATTCAAAATGGTATGGATATGGGAATAGTGAATCCCGCGATGCTCGAAGTATATGATGATATACCTGAAGAACTACTCCGGAAAGTTGAGGATGTATTGCTCGACAGAAAAGACGATGCAACAGAAACGCTAATACAATATGCTGAGAAAGTAAAAGGAAACGGGAAACAAAGAGTAGTCGATAATAAATGGAGAGAAGATGAAGTTGAAAAACGACTGGAGCATGCTCTAGTCAAAGGAATTATTGATTTCATAGATGATGATACTGAAGAAGCCAGGCTGAAATATCAAAGACCGCTGAAGGTAATTGAAGGACCACTTATGGATGGTATGAATGTGGTTGGCGATCTATTTGGCTCTGGTAAAATGTTTCTTCCTCAGGTCGTTAAAAGCGCCAGGGTTATGAAAAAATCTGTGGCATATCTACTTCCATATCTTGAAGAAGAAAAAAGACTAAATAACGACACCAGCCAAAACGCCAAAATTCTTATGGCCACTGTTAAAGGGGATGTTCACGATATAGGCAAAAATATTGTTGGAGTGGTTTTAGCCTGTAATAATTATGAAATCATCGATTTAGGAGTGATGGTAGCAGCCGAAAAAATTCTGGATACAGCAATTGAAGAGCAGGTAGATATCATTGGCCTCAGTGGTTTAATTACACCATCTCTGGATGAAATGGTACATGTTGCCAAGGAAATGGAGCGAAGAAAACTGAATATTCCCCTATTGATCGGTGGTGCAACGACCTCAAGAATTCATACCGCGGTCAAAATTGACCCACATTATTCGGGACCGGTAGTACATGTATTGGATGCATCGCGGAGTGTGCCCGTAGCAGGAGAATTAAGCAATACCGAATCACTGCCTGTTTATCTTGACAGAATCAAAAAGGAATATGCAAATCTAAGAGAAGAGCACAGTAAAAAACACAAAATTAAAACCTATGTAAGCATAGAGGAAGCACGGGAAAACCATGCACAGGTCGATTTCGAAAATTCGATTGCCCAACCAAAAAAATTAGGTATTACTGTATTCGATAAAGTGGGTGTTTCTACGCTTAAAAACTATATTGATTGGACCCCTTTCTTTTCTACATGGATGTTGAAAGGAAAATATCCAAGAATTTTTGAAAACAAAACCATTGGCATTGAAGCAAAAAAGCTTTTTGATGATGCTCAGGAAATGCTTGAGAAAATTGAAAAGGAAGATTGGCTTTTAAGCAAAGGTGTTTGTGGTATTTTCGAAGCCAATTCAATTGGAGACGATGTGCAGGTGTATGAAAACGGTGATTGGAAAACAACATTTCATTTTCTAAGACAACAGGGTAAAAAAGGTAGCGGATATCCAAATTATAGTCTTTCCGATTTTATTGCTCCCAAATCTTCAGGAAAAAATGATTATATAGGTGGTTTTGCTGTTACGGCAGGAATTGGAATTGAAAGGCTTATTGAGCGTTTTGAAAAAGATCACGATGATTATAACAATATAATGATCAAATCCCTTGCTGATCGACTCGCTGAAGCTTTTGCCGAATATTTGCATGAAAAAGTAAGAACGGAAATTTGGGCCTATTCTGATAAAAAACTTAACAATGAAGATTTAATTTCCGAAAAATACCAGGGAATCAGACCGGCGCCGGGTTATCCTGCTTGTCCTGATCATACCGAGAAAAAACTTCTCTTTGATTTGCTGGAAGTTGAAAAAAATACAGGGATAAGTTTAACCGAAAGTTTTGCCATGTATCCCGCATCATCGGTCAGTGGCTTTTATTTTGCCAGACCGGAAAGCAAATATTTTGGATTGGGAAAGATTTCCAAAGACCAGCTAATTGATTATTCAAAAAGAAAGGGCATGTCACAACATGAAATGGAAAAATGGCTGGCCCCAAATCTTAATTACGAAACAAATTCATGAAAGTAACCGAACACATTAAAAACGCTAAAGACACGCTTTTTTCATTTGAAATTTTGCCACCGCTAAAAGGACAAGGCGTAAAGTCTATTTTTGATGCGATCGATCCATTGATGGAATTCAATCCGCCTTTTATAGATGTTACTTATCATAGAGAAGAAATTGTTTACAAAAAGAAAGCAAACGGATTATTAGAAAAAACCGTGGTCAAGAAAAGGCCGGGTACTGTCGGTATTTGTGCTGCCATCATGCACCAGTACAAAATAGACACTGTACCTCATATCATTTGTGGAGGGTTTAATAAGGAAGAAACAGAAAACGCGTTAATAGACCTCAATTTTCTTGGTGTGGATAATGTGCTCGTATTAAGAGGTGATGCCCCGAAATCCGATCGAAAATTTATCCCCGAGGAAAACGGACATGCTTATGCTCTGGATTTACTAAATCAGGTGAAAGACATGAACGAAGGAAAATATCTCGATGAAGATTTAAAACATACTTGGAAAACCAATTTCTGTGTTGGCGTAGCCGGTTATCCTGAAAAGCACTTTGAAGCGCCAAACATGAAACTTGATATTAATTATCTTAAACAAAAGGTAGATCAGGGCGCTGATTATATCGTTACGCAGATGTTTTTTGATAATTCAAAATATTTTGAATTTGTTGACACATGCAAGTCAAACGGGATAAATGTACCGATCATTCCCGGATTGAAACCGATCACCGCATTAAGTCAAATGACAATGCTTCCGAGTGTATTTCATATCGATCTACCGGATGAATTGGTCAATGAATTATCAAAATGCAAAGACAATGTATCGGCCAAAGAAGTGGGAATAGAATGGGCAATTCAGCAATCCAAAGAGCTCAAAGAAAAGGGTGCACCATGTTTGCATTATTATACCATGAGCAAATCAGAGGCAACCCGCAAAATCGCTGAAGCATTATTTTAGTATTCCTTTCTCGGAGCGAAGCGAAAAATGTTTCAATGAGAGCTTAAACCAATTCCTATTTCAGAGTGAAGCGAAGAATCTCATTCAACGTTTAATCCTTGATCAAAAAGACTCTTCGCTCTGCTCAGAGAAAGGAACGCAGGATGAATCTGTATTGTTATTTATAAAATTTAACTTCGCTTTGTGAAAATCATAGAATGCCCACGTGATGCCATGCAGGGGATAGATCAATTCATCCCAACAAAAGACAAGATCAGGTATATTAATCAATTGTTAAAAGTTGGCTTTGATACCATCGATTTTGGAAGCTTTGTTTCACCTAAGGCAATACCACAAATGCGGGATACAGCAGAGGTTTTAGCGGCCTTGGAATTAGACAATACCACTACAAAATTGTTGGCCATCGTAGCCAATCTCAGAGGTGCAAATGATGCATGTGAATTTGATGAAATCGATTATTTGGGTTTCCCACTTTCATTATCAGAGACTTTTCAACAAAGGAATACCAATAAAAGTATTGCCGATGCCATTGATAGCTTAAAAGGCATTCAGGATTTATGTACAAAGCATGATAAAACCCTTGTTACTTACTTATCAATGGGTTTTGGCAATCCCTATGGCGAAAATTGGGACACCGAAACTGTTGAGGAATTTGTCCAAATACTTGATAAAATAGGCATTAAAATAATTGCCTTATCCGATACCATAGGTGCTGCAGAACCGCAAACTATCCATTATATTTTCAATCACCTGATTCCCACCTTTCCGCATATTGAATTCGGCGCGCATTTACATACCATTCCGGATACTTCTTATGTGAAAATTGAAGCCGCAATCGAAGCCGGGTGCAGACGATTTGACGCAGCCATTAAGGGTTTTGGAGGTTGTCCAATGGCCAAGGATGAATTAACCGGGAATTTGGATACGATACGATTAATTGATTTTTTTAATAGAAACCAAATCCAACTGGAAGGATTTAACACAAGTGCTTTCAACAAGTCTATCGAAAAAGCAACTCAGATATTTCCCTCATAAATTATTGTGGAGAATTAATGGAATTTTAATTGCTCCAGGAAACAATTATTTCAAGTTTCTAAAAGGCTCAATTTATTAACCCTAAATCATTAACTATTAACTCTAATCTTTTAACTCTTAACTCTAACTCACTTCCCATCCAACATTCTCTTATAATCATTAATAAGATACTTGTACTTACTTTCTTTTTCGCCACCCATATGCTCCTTATATTTGTGATAATAGACTTTTAGGTTGTTCAATTTAGAATGGGCGACTTCTATATCACCGATTTCATAATAAGCTTTTAAAAGCGCGAGGTTTACATCAAAGTACATATTGTCCTGCTGATAAATCATAACCTGGTTTAAAAGCTCCAAAGCTTCATTGTATTTTCCTTCTCTACAGAGAACAATTCCCTCAATGGCATTTAAATCGTTTTCCGGGTCTTTTGCTTTGTTCCGCAAGCGATCAAACTCAGTCCTGGCCTTTTTCACATCCTTCTCCAAATGTTCAAGTATGTACTTATTCAGAACACCGGGATTTAACTCTTCTTTCAGATCTACCAGTTCTTTGTAGTATTCAGATTTTAATTCCTGAGGAATTTTAGATGAGCTTATCAAAAGAATGAGAATATTGTTTTTAACATTGACACTCGCCTCATGATAATTGGAATAGAAGATTTTTTCAACCACCTGATGATAAGTCCTTGCTTTAATTTTATCATTTCCCTCTAGAATATCCAGAATATAGGTTTTATAAAGCAAAGGCAGTTCCTGTGAATCGAGCATTTCCATGTATTCCTTAAAACTAAAAAACTCGGGAGTAAATGCTTTTTGAGCAGACTTTTGTAAGGTGCCTTCCTCTATTTTATGCGCGGCTCTCAATGAAAAATCATAAAATATTTTATTAAATAAATGGCCTGAATTTATCCATTTTTTGATTTTGTCTAATTCCTTATAATTGGCAGCAACCGAGTTGTATTTAAAATTTTGCTCGTTATAGTAAACGTGATAAAAATTTCTTCGGCTCTCATTCAAAAAATTAATATACAATGATCGAAAATCATCTCTGGAATGACTTGCTTCCAATTCTCTTTTAACATCCTCAAATTCGGACTCAAACTGATCCATTAATCCGTGATTTCTCAAATAGCGCAAATAAATTACTTCAGAATTTAAAGCGGCATACGACTCTTCCGGAATGATATATGTCAAAAGGTATTTTTTTAGAATATCCTTGTACTCATTGACTCGTCGATATACCTGAGGAGATGGGAAAATTTTACTTAATGCTTTATTATTTGGTAAATCATCCTTTCCTTTTTTGATCACCAAATCGGTAAGTCTAATATAGTTTTTGTGTTGTTTGGGATTCTCAAATGCTACGAAATTCAGAAAATGATCAATTTCTGAAGGTTTTAAAGTATTGAGTATTTCAAAAGCTTCTTTGAGGGGTTGCATTTAAATATGCGTATTCTTTGAGTTCAATTATACAATCAAATAATAGATTAAAAAATGAAAATTTTGAATAAGAAAATTATCAAAAAATGTGCGTTTTGACTTAAATATTAATGTTTCAGGTCAATTTTAAAATCATTTTTTTAAAATTTCACTAATAAATACGATTGAAAAAATAATTGATGTTAGTAGAGAAAGTGTCCAAATTAGGATTATGATTAGTAGAACTAATAAAATTTTGGTCCTGTTGGTATTGGCTGTACTCCAATTGATGACTACAAAACAGGTTTTCGCACAAGCCGATTGTGCAAGGGCCACTTCCCAGATAGAACTCGACATCAATAATGTCCGCACAACATTACACAATGGCGGTGATATGTGGTGGACTGTCATTGCCCCTAGTGCAGCTCGATATGAAATACCAAAACAGGATAATCCCAGTGCTAATAAATCGCATTCACTATTTGCAGGCTCTGTTTGGTTAGGAGGGGTAGATCAAAACACCAATGAATTACTGGTGATTGCCAGCACCTATAGACAATCGCATTATGCATTATGGCCGGGCCCGGTTTTGGGTTCAGGTGCAGGAGTTTTTACCAATGCAGAAACCTGTCTTGAATGGGACAGACAATTCAAAGTGAACAGGGATGAAATTGCTCAATTTCTACTTGATTTTGAAAATGACAAGATATTAAAAGAAGAAGATATCCCCGAATCCATTCGCTTTTGGCCTGGACGAAATAATCCATTTCTGCAAGGAGAGGTTTCAGATCTTGATATGGAACTGGCTCCTTTTATAGAAATGGAAAATGAAGACGGAATTTACAACCCACTGGATGGAGATATTCCCGATATAAAAGGCGATCAGAGCATTTGGTGGGTGATGAATGATATTGGCAATCAAAAAGAGTTTGGAGGTGTATTTGGTGGCGCAGCTCCAATAGGTATGGAAATTCAGGTTTTGGCGCATGCTTTTGCTACGGATGATCCGCTTAATGACGCTACACTTTACAATTACAGATTCATCAATAAAAGCCATCGAGATATTGCTGAAACGCATATTTCACAATGGGCAGATCCCGATCTGGGCTTTTCGGGAGATGATTATGTGCAATCCGATGTAGGAAGAGGATTGGCCATCTGTTTTAATGGAGATGATTTTGATGAAAGTATTGCAGGCTATGGCGATAAACCGCCGGCGATTGGCATAGATTTTTTTAGTGGTCCTCTGGCCGATTTTGATACCATTGGTGATGGGATAGACAATGATGGCGATGGATTAATTGATGAAGCGGATAATGGTTTTGCGATTTTCGAGGGCGACAGCCTCGATAATGATTGGGATGGAATAATTGATGAATTGGGAGAGAGAATTGGGATGAGTAATTTTATGTACTATAACGGTAATTCGAATCCTTCAAATGGAAACCCGGGTTCAGCCTTTGATTTTTTTGCTTATACAAGAAGTCTTTGGAGAGATGGAACCTTTCATACACATGATTTCGCACAAGGTCTGTTTCAAAGCTTTCCAAGAACCAATTATATGTTTCCGGGTAACTCATGGAAAGAATTAAGGGATAGATTAGGAAACCCAGCTCATATACCAAATTATGAACCATGGGATGAATTTATTTCTGGAAATCAACCTGCAGACAGGCGCTTTGTACCTTCTATTGGTGCTTTTTCAATGGAGCCGGGAGCTTTGGTTGAATATACAGTCGGTGTGCCCTGGGCACAGGCCGAATTCGGAGGTTCAAGAGCCAGTTTTGACAAATTGCTCTGCGCGGATGATTATATACAATGCTTATACTATAACGGAGATATTCAATTTTTAAATGGCCCCGATGCCCCTGATGTTGCTATCCGAGAACTGGAAAATGAAATTCGTCTTAATCTTGTTCCAACCAAAATGAACGTTTTGAAAAATGGCCGACTTGAAGTACAGCATACTGAAATTTACTCCGAAGACGATATAGATATAGGTGCATCTTATGATTTTGAAGGCTATTTGGTGTATCAGCTGATCGATGAAAATGTTGATCCTTCTGAGTATAAAAACCCTGATAAAGCAAGATTAATATATCAATGCGATTTAGAAAATGGCATAAGTCAAATTACCAATTTTACATCTGCCTTTGAAAGCCGGCAATGCTATTTTAATGCCTCAGTTGAGGTGCAGGGATTAGATAAAGGAATTCAAAGAAGCATTTCTATCAAAGAAGATGCCTTTGATGAAAATTCAAAATTGGTCAATAATAAGGAATACTATTATAGCGTGATAGCCTATGGCTTTAATAAAAGAGCCAACGAACTTAATCAATTGAGCAATCTGAATGAAAGGGTCTATCAAACATATATAGAAAGCAAGAAAAATATTAAGGTCTATAAGGCTATACCTCATGCCAAACCGGGTAGTATTATTACCGAAAATGCAGAGGCCGGATTTACAATGAAACTAATTTCAGGCAAAGGAAATGGAGGAAACGAATTAGACTTTATTGAGGGTATTGAAGACTCAATCTTAACAGGAAAAAAGCCAAATCTGATTTATCAAGAAAAAAATTCACCGCTTAATATTTATCGATACGACCCATTTGCTGAAGATTTACCTGATTCAGTTAGTATTTATTTGACATCCAGACTCGAATACGACAAACTCAATAGTGATATTCAGTTTTTTCCAGGTGATACGATAGTTTCATCCGGAGATTATATATCTCAAGAGGTAGTCATGGATGGTTTAGGAAGCACTAGTTATACTATTAATCCGTATAAAAGACAGCAACCAGGACTGGCAATTGTAATTGCGGAGTTAGAGAATCTGGAAACGGATGAAACGAAGACTCTTGAAATCAGACTTTTAAATGAACCGGAGGGAGGAACATTTATTCGCGATGTTATTGAAATTATAGTTATAGGCGGTGAAGAATCTTATAAAGGTGTCACTAAAAGGCCAACAAATTTTCACTTGAAAAATGACACGAGTTCAAATGCTATTTGCACTGATTTTGAAAACAATGATTTTTGGAATGTCAGTGCCGGAGGTAGAATTTATAAAGGATCTATTCCAATATCAGAAAACAGAGAAGAACTAATACCTGAACTTGGTTTATCTTTTAATTTAAAAAATGCAGAGAACCCCGGATACAAAAACAAGGACTCTGGCTTTGAAAAAAATGGATTCATTGCTGCTGAAATTAAATATTCAGATTTAGATCAAAAGTGGCTTGTTCCGATAAACTTTGACTCTTTGCCCTGGATCTCACAGGCACCACGATCACTATTTACTTATGACCAGTTGGATGTTTATCAGGATGTATTGGAAGGCTCATGGTCTACATGGTTGTCCACAAGAGCAGCTTTTGCAGATGAAAGTATCGCTCCGGGAGTTGATGCCAGAAACCCTGAAGGATGGGCTTATATTCAGGATCTTCCAAATGTGGATATTGTATTTACGCAAGACAGAAACAAATGGACAAGATGTCCTGTGCTTCAAATGGCTCCTCCTAAGGTAAGTATTGTAAATCCTGTTGTTAACAGAGTTCAGAAAAGTGAAAAACTTAGTGTCGATAAAGATGGCAATCCCGATGCTTCTCTTGCTCTTTTTCCCGATGGTACAAATACCATATCTAAGGGATATTCCTGGTTCCCGGGATACGCCATTGACCTGGATAAAGGTATTAGATTAAATATGGCATTTACTGAAAACAAATTAAGAGATTCGATAATTGGTGATGATTTATTGTACAACCCAAATTCCAATGACACAAATAATCACTATGTAATTGTAGCCAATTCTGAGTATGACTTTGAAACATTTGGGGGTAGTAAATTTCAAAGAGTTTTAGACAGCACATTTTTAGATCAAAGCGTTACCAGAACAAGTCAATATCGTGTAGTCTATGAGGAGGCATTTTCATGGATAGGAATGATGAAAATATCAAAAGATTTTGAGAGTTTACCGGTGGATAAAAGAAAAGAAGTCAGGATTAAACTTCGCGTCAATCGAGAATATGCAATGACTGAGGCAGGCGTTAACCCCGAATGGAAATTTAAGCTGAATCAAAATACAATTTTTTCCAGATTTCAAATGAGCGAAGAGCTCAATAAAATTCGAATTGTTCCCAATCCTTATATCCTGGGATCTAATTATGAGAATACATTGGAGGATACTAAAGTTAAAATCACGCATCTGCCTCCAAAATGCAATATTGCCATCCACGGCATTGATGGCTCATTGATCAAATCTTTCAATCGTGAATTTGATGAAAGTTTTCTTGGCTCTGAAGGGGCAACTCAGATTTGGGATTTGACCAATGAAACGTTTCAACCCATTAATTCAGGCGTATATTTGATTCACGTAGAAGCTGATGAAATTGGTGAAATTGTAAGAAAGTTCTTTTACGTGAAACGTATCGAAAATATCAGCTATGATTTTTAATGTTTAAAGCATTGATTTAAACCACTTAGATTAAAACAATTCCAAATATTTTAATATATCCTTAAGTTAGTGTTAAATCAAATGCAAAGCTACGTTCAGGCGGAGCTAAAAAATTAGTGAAACTCAATTTATTCATCTTATTAATTTCATTTGGAATATTTTGCTTTGAAGTTGAAGCTCAAATCAATCAGGACGTAGAACCTACAAAAAAAAGCCTTCTTTACAAGGAACGTATCAAAACAGAATGTAATCGATCTACTTCAAGAGAAACTTTAGAAATCAATAATGTCAGAACCCTACTTCACAATGGCGGTGACATGTGGTGGACCGTTGTGGCTCCCAGTAATGCCCAATATGAAATCCCAAAACAGGATAATCCCAGTGCCCCTAAAAGACACTCGCTTTTTGCCGGCTCCGTTTGGATTGGCGGCGAAGATCTTACTTCCGGAGAACTACTCGTATTAGCCAGCACCTACAGACAATCGCATTATGCGCTTTGGCCCGGGCCTTTATATGCTTCAGGGCCCAATCAGGGTAAAATAAGTGCTGCCGAATGCAATACCTGGGATGAGCATTTTAAAGTCAGCAGGGCTCAAATCGAAGATTATTTAGAGGACTATCAATTGGGTAAAATACAATCAATAGAAGATATTCCCGAAGCAATTCTAAACTGGCCCGGTAGATCAAACCCTTACATTACCTCAGCGGATGGAGCCTTTAATGATCAGGTGGTTGATATGGACCGCGATTTGGCGCCCTTCGATGAGTTTATTCAAATTGAAGAAGAAGGCGCCGGCGATGGAATTTATAATCCATTGCAAGGGGATGTGCCTTTTATATATGGTGATGAAGGTATCTGGTGGGTGATGAACGATGCCGGTAATGAAAAGGAATTTGGCCAGGTCATCGGAGCTGCCCCGCCATTTGAAATGGAGATTCAAATAATGGGCTTTGGATTTGCGACCAATGATGTATTAAATGATATGACTTTTTATTGGAACCGCTTATTGAATAGGGGAACAAGGATTCTTGGAGAAACCAGGATGGGGCAATGGGTTGATCCGGCACTTGGATTTGGTTTTGATGATTATGTAGAAGTAGATGTGCCAAGAGGTCTGGGAATGGCCTATAATGGTGATCAATTTGACGAGGGAATTGGTGGTTATGGTGAAAATCCGCCTTCAGTTGGCGTTGATTATTTTGAAGGGCCCTGGGCTGATAAAGATACAATTGGGGATGGAGTCGATAATGATTTTGACGGCCAGGTTGATGAACCGGACAGAGGTTATGCAGTTTATGAAGGCGATGGTATTGATAACGATAAAGATGGTGAAATTGACGAGGTGGATGAATTAATCATCATGTCGAACTTTATGTATTATGTCAATAATAGCAATCCGGTTAATGGCAATCCGGGATCTGCATTGGACTTTTTTAATTATTTGAGAAATCTATGGCGTGATGGTACAAATTGCACATACGATCTTATGCAAGGCACCAATCAAAATTTTCCCGTTTGCAGCTTTATGTTTCCTGGCTCTTCTGATTTGGAAATAGGCTGGGGACTCGGTGGTACTCCAGATCAACCTTTTACAGGTCCTCAAAATGTGCCTTGGGATGAGGTAATTGCCGGGAATCAACCATTTGACCGTCGTATGTTGCAATCTGCGGGCCCCTTTACTCTTGAACCGGGAGCTTTGAATGAATTGACCATTGGAATTCCATGGGCGCGTACCGGTGCTGGAGGTGCAAGAGGTTCTTTCAATAAATTAAGAGTAGCTGATGATATTTGTCAAAAGCTTTATGATAATGACTTTGAACTTCTAAACGGTCCTGATGCCCCGGATGTAACCATCACCGAGTTG
>JAVJOD010000003.1:0-606533 GCA_040216915.1 Cyclobacteriaceae bacterium | reverse complement strand
CATGGACCATAGACTTAAGAGCTTAAGGTGACTATAGCGGTGGGGATCACCTCTTCCCATTCCGAACAGAGAAGTTAAGACCACCTGCGCTGATGGTACTGCGGTAAAACGTGGGAGAGTAAGTCGTTGCCTTTTTTTATTTATCTGCCGAAGCTTTAGCGAAGGCAGGATCAGAGCCCCGGAGAGATTAACCTTCGGGGCTTTTTGTTTTTAGAGCGAGTTCTGACGAGAGAAAGTGTCTCTAATTAGAGAAGGTAAGCTCTTGGGACAAGTCGTTGCCAATCCGTCTCGTGGCTTGTATCTTACGACATTTACCATCCCATTGTGAAGAGAGTCTCACTATTAATCACTGTAGGTATTTTTGTTGTCACTGCGATTGGCATCTGGTATTATCAGTATGTAAGGCAGGAAAAGATCTCACCCTGGGACTTGGTTTCGGAAAATGCCGCATTCGTACTTGAAATCAAGAATTTACAATCTTCTGTAAGTACGCTGAAGACAGTTCCACCCCTAGAGCATATTGTGGAGACGGCCAAGTCATTGAATACTTTCCTAAAGATTGAGCCCTTCACAAAACGAAGAGTCTTGATTTCAGCGCACCCAGTCAGAAGGGACAATTTTGATTTTTTGATTTACACCGAAATAGGAACTCAAGAGCAAGTCTCCACTTTGAAGGCGATTGAAAAGTACTTTCAAAAGCCATATTCTCTAGCAATACGATCTTACAACGGCCGGGATATTCTTGAAGCCACCCTTGACGGAAAGCCATTCTGCTCTATCACGGCAATGGAGGGAATACTTGTTGCAAGCAATTCTTCGTTTCTTATCGAAGGGGCAATCAGAATCTTTACTTCGGAAAGCTCTGGGAATTTCAGAAAAAAAAACCTGGAGCTTTTTAAACTTCCTTCTCTTCAATCTGACGAAGGAGATGTTTATGTCAACTTGAAAAACTTTGGTGAATATCTTCATACCTATCTGTCTCAGACAAGTAGTGTGGCGGGAAGTGCTGTAGGAACTGGCGTTATGGCAGATCTGAAATTTAGTAAGAATCAGATTTTGCTAAATGGATTTCTTACTGATAGAGACAGTTCTCTGTTGTCACTTTTTAGATACCAGCGCCCGCAAGAGATTGAAATCGAACACTTAGTTTCAAATCGAACCGCAATCTTAACACATTATGGATTTACTGATCCAGGAAATTGGTTTGAACAGCAGCTGAAAATGAACGCTCAGGCGAGGTCGGCAGTGGATAGCTTGACTGCTAAGCTTAAACTAATTTCAGTTGATATGCAATCAATTAGAAATTCGGTAGGCAGTCAATTTGCAAATGCCTTTGGCTCAATAGGTAGGGGTGATGTGGTAAGTTTTTTAAGATTGTCTGATGCGGTAGGTTCTATCAGTGTCTTTGACGAGCTGGCATCAAAAATATCGACCAGTAACAGCGATTCGTTGTACCTGGAAAATTATGCGGGTTATGAGATAAAACTTATTGATCAAAAGGATTTCCTATATCAATTATTGTACCCACTTGCAGACCGTGCTGAACGAAGCTTTTTTTGTAGAATTGGCCAATTCATTTTGTTTGCTGAAAACGTGGAGCAACTGAAAAGAAGTATAGATGACATTGATGCAGAGAATACCTGGGGTAAATCAGTGGATTGGAATAAGTATCTATCCTCTTCCCAAAGGGAATCCAATGTCAATCTGTTTTTTGATGGCAGGCTTTTGCAATTCTTTTTAGGCTCCAAACTTAATTCGACCTGGAAGCCCTTTTTTGATTCAACTTCTTTCTTAGGTATTGACAGGGGATCAATTCAGATTAGCCGGTTGGATGAAAACTATTATTTAAATAGCTCAATTCAATTTATAGAATCTCTGCGCTTAAAGAAAGCAAGCGGAAACTTGTCAAAGATTGCCTATGATTTCGGCTCCAAAATTAGGATTCGACCTCAACTTGTGCGGAGTCATACTACAAAGGATATAGAGGTCTTCGTGCAAGACTCGTCAAACCAACTATACTTCGCGTCAAAGGATCTAAAGGTTCAATGGAAGGCGGCATTGCCTTCACCTATACTGAATCGCATTGAAGCAATAGATTACTTCAAGAATGGCAAACTTCAATACTTGGTGGTTTCAGAAAAGTCCGTAGACTTGTTTGATCGTCTTGGGAGAAAAGTGGATCCGTTCCCCATCAATGTTAATGAAGCATCAATTCAGTACTCAAAAGTGATTGACTACGATAAAAGTAGAAATTATAGATTCTTGCTAACAGATCGCAAAGGACCAATGTATTTATTGGATAAGTCTGGCTCGTTGCTTGGTGGGTGGAATCCAAGAAGCCTGGATGGAAACCATATAGAAACACCTAGACATTTCCGAATTTTAGGTAGAGATTACTTTATTGGTGTGCTCCAAAGCGGAATAGTGCAAGTTCTCAATAGAAGAGGTGAAAGTGCTAAGGGATTTCCTTACTCACTTCCATTCAGGCCTTCAGGTGCATATTTCGTTGATGTGGGCACAATAGCCACTACTAACATCGCGCTGGTGGGACAGGATGGGCTATTTGTGCGGTTGGGGCTCGACGGACAGCTTGTGAAGAGGGACGTCTTGCTTAAGCGAACCGCTTCCTCCAATTTTTTACTTGTCAAATCTCAGGATGACAAGTCTTTCGTTATTGTTCGTATAGATGCTGATAGGATCGCAGTGCTTGATAGCAATGGTGAGATGGTATTCGAGTTTGAGAATCCAGGTTCTGATTCGTGGGAGATTGAGTTTGTCGAGAGTAGACTAAAAAATAGATTCTTCTGCTTTTACGATCGGCAGCAAAACTTTTCCTTCTTCTTCGATGAGAACGGTCGGTCACTAATCAATCAGCCACTGGAGTCGTCTTTGCTTCCAACTTTATTTTACAATGACAACGTACAGGAACTTTCCATTTACAATGTGGACGATTCGGAGGTGAGTCACATTAAGATTAAGGAATAGAGTCTACTTCTTCCTTTCTTTACTTAATTGATCCCACATGGTGGATGGTAATTCCTCCAGGTAACTAAATTCTCCACCGTTTCTGAGCCATTCTCCACCATCGATTGTGATTACCTCACCGTTGATATAGGACGAATAGTCAGACATGAGATATGCCGCGAGATTAGCCAGTTCCTGATGTTCACCCACGCGTTGCATAGGTATTCGTTTCGCGGGATTGTAACGGTCCACTAATTCACCAGGCAACAGTCTACTCCATGCTCCTTCGGTGGGGAATGGCCCGGGGGCAATCGCGTTACTTCTAATATTATATTTTGCCCACTCCACGGCCAGGGATCTTGTAAGTGCCAGCACGCCTGCTTTTCCACAGGCAGATGGTACCACAAAGCCAGAGCCAGTCCAAGCATAAGTGGTCACGATGTTCAAAAAACTACCACCTTGCTTTTTTGAAATCCAATTTTTACCTGCAGCTAATGTAAAATTGTATGTCCCCTTCAGCACAATGTCGACAACAATGTCAAATGCCCTATGTGATAGCCTTTCCGTAGGGCTTATGAAATTACCAGCGGCATTATTTAAGACACCATGCACTTGTCCAAATGCTGACTCGGCTTCTTGAATAACATTTTCGATTTCTTCGTATTTTCTTACGTCACAAACTACCGGCAAGACCTGACCGCCAGTTTCCTTTCTGAGTTCTTCGGCTGTCTTTTCAAGAACGTCTTTCTTTCGGCTAGTAATCACAAGATTAGCTCCGAGGCTGTAGAGATATTTGCCAATTGACTTTCCAAGTCCCGTACCGCCACCAGTGATAATTATTGTTCTGTTCTTGAAAGTATCGGAATGAAGCATCCCGGTTGTGATTGGTTCGTTCATAGGTTCATTGTGTTTGAAAGCCAAGATGGGCCTATAAGTCAAACTTTCCAATGACTTATAAACGAACTTTTTCTGATTAATGCTAGACAGTTACGGATGCAACAACCTTAGTCTTTGTTTCTATGTCAATTCCTAAAAATTTCTTCTGGCCTGATTCTGTGAATAACTTGACGATTACCGCAAAGTGTTTGCCTATCACTGATTTCTTATAAGGAATGACCTCACCAATGGAGTAGTGGGGTTTTTGGTCTGTTGCTGGACGGTCTAGTTTTCTCACCTTCTTCCAAAACGGTGTTGCTCCATAGTATTCACATTTCATCATCCAATTTTCGTATTCGGAGTCCGACCAAACTTCAAGTGTTTTTGCACGCGTCTTTACTAACCAATTCATAACTACTTATTTATTTCTTAGACTACAGTTGGGTGGGTAAAGGTTTAAATGATTAATCACTTTATTTTATAATTTTGGCCTACATTTATGGCGTTCTAGTGATTTATTACACCAGGTTTAAATAGGTAAACGACTGTTATATGAGAAAATTTTTTGCAGTAGCGATTTTGTTTATGATTTCAATGCAGGGGTGTATTGTGTCCAAGAAGAAATTTGATGATTTGTTGGCTCAAAAGGTAAAATCTGAGGGGGAGTTGGCGGAAACCTCCCAGAAGTTGGATAAGGCTAATGCTGAATTGGAATCCCTGAACAATTCTCTGAGTAAACTAAGGGAGGACACTACGCAGCTTGGCAATGATTTGAGGCTTAATACCAGTCGACTTGAAACACTTAACTCTGAGTATGATCAACTCAATGATTATTACAAGAATTTGTTGAATAGTAGTGGGAAGCTCAATCGGGATTTAACATTGCAAAAGGAGCAATTGTTGGCCATTCAAGATAATCTGGAAAGGACAAGGCTGCTCAATGATTCACTTAGTGTGAGCCTGAATGAGCGAGAACGCAAGGTGAAAGAGTTGGAACAAATTCTGGCTAACAAAGATAAGGCTGTTCAAGACTTGAAGGACAGGATAAGTGCGGCATTGCTCAATTTTAAAGAGAATGATCTTACTGTCAATGTAAAGAATGGAAAGGTATATGTATCTCTTGCGGAGCAACTGCTTTTCAAGTCTGGAAGTGTGGCCGTGGATAACAAAGGTATAGCCGCACTGCAACAACTGGGGAAAGCCCTCAAAGACCAAAAGGATATCCATATTATGGTTGAGGGGCATACAGACAATGTGCCAATTTCAAAAAAGTCGACCTACATGAGTGACAATTGGGATTTGAGTGTGATGCGTGCTACATCCATTACAAAAATATTGACAAACTCTGGTGTATCACCTAATCAAATTACGGCTTCAGGTAAAGGCGAATATTCGCCCCTGGAACCTAATACGTCAGCCGAAAACAGACAAAAAAACAGAAGGACTGAAATAATCGTTACACCAAACCTTGACGAGCTATTCAAAATCTTGGAAACTAACTAAAGTCCATGCTAAGAATTTATGCTTTCCTAATACTCTTTCTGGACATTGTGGCGATCATAGATATTGTCCAAGGAAATAAGGACACTGAGCGAAAATTACTTTGGATTCTTACAGTCTTGTTTCTACCCTTATTCGGCCCAGTACTCTACTACGTGATAGGAAAATCTAAGCAATAGGGAGTTAAAAAAAGAGGCTATCCATCTGGACAGCCTCTTTTTTTAGCGCAGGCCTTTGAATTAAGCCCCAACAAAAACTCCAAATACCCCAAGCATATTTAGTAATACAGCAAGTATTACGATTGGGCACACGTATCTGATAAAGAAGACAAAAGCATTTGATGCAAAGCTTCCGGCTTTGAACTCTGGAGAGCCTTGATCTAGTTCCCCTACAATATTTTTAATGGGTAATTTCCAGGCAACGTAGGTACAGGTGGTGAATGCTACAATCACAATGAAGAATTCACCGAACAGATAATCAAGAATACTTTGTACTCCAACCTTGGGGGCATCAAGCCAGGGCAGTGACATGGAAATATTTGTGAAAAAATTACTTGCCCCATGTGATAGCGCAGAAGGCACCCCAACTATAAAAACAAGGATTCCTACCACCCAAGCAGCTTTCTTCCTGCTCCACTTCTTTTCATCCATGAAGTAGGAGGCTGGCACTTCCAACATAGAAATCGAGGACGTTAATGCAGCAACCATTAGCAGTAAGAAAAATATCGCACCGATGATTGAACCACCGGGCATGGTAGCAAAAATTTCAGGAAGAACTTGAAATACCAACGCTTGACCCTGGTCTGGACTTTTTCCAAAGGCAAATACTGCTGGAAAAATCATGAAGCCTGCAAGCAATGCTACTCCGGCATCCATAATACCTACCCAAACTCCGCTACTTACGATGTTGGAAGACTTTGGGAGATATGATCCGTAGGTAATCATAATACCCCACCCTATACTCATGGAAAAGAAAGCCTGACCTAAAGCAGCGAGAATACTGTTTCCATTTATCTTACTGAAGTCCGGATTGAGATAAAAATCAACACCGGCCATGGCTCCTGGCAACATCAAACTTCTAATGGCTACCAATAGGATTAGGCCAAAGAGTAAGGGCATTAACACCTTTGCGGCCTTTTCGATTCCACCAGAAACTCCCCCTAGCACGATAAGAACCGTAACAAGAGTGAAAGCTCCCATTAAAGGAATTGTGTAAGAGGCATTTGAGGCAAACGATTCAAAGGAGCCCGTTGAACCCGTCAACGTCTTAAAAACATATCCAATTGTCCATCCTGCAATGACCCCATAATAGGAGAGCACAAAGAAGCTAACAAGCACTCCCATCAAGGCTCCTAAACCCATGAAGATTGGATTAGCGCCAGTGTCTTTGAAGGCCCCGATGGTACTCTTTTTGGTAAAACGACCCAGCCCCATTTCTGTAAACAGCAATGGCACACCAATTAGAATGACGCAAAGAATGTAGACTAATACGAAGGCACCTCCTCCATACTGACCGGTGATGTAGGGGAACCGCCAAATGTTTCCCAGTCCAACGGCAGAACCAGCCGCGGCCATAATGAAGCCAAACTTGGAGCCCCACTGGCCCCTGTCATCTGTTGAAATGCTCATATTAGTGTGTTATGGTTAGGTTAATTTTTCGGTAAAGCGACCAATTTTGAAAAAAAAATCAACTAATCAAACTCCCCAAGGACGGGATATCCCATAATCGTTCTTACGGTAGTCGCACCATGTGGCTGCCTGCGCAAAGTGCGATACGATCAATCTGACTTTTAGAAAATGTTAAACTGGTTGAGGATAACCACGATAATGACAATCGGGCAAATATACCGGACGAAAAATGACCACACTTGTGCTGGCGATATACCTCCGATCACGGGCTTGGTAAAATTAGGTGTACCTTCACTCAGCTCGGCAGTTATCTTGTTTGGTCCCAATATCCATCCTACATAGAGACAAACAAATAGGGATACGATGATGATGAAGAACGACCCCCAAACGAAATCCATGATGTCCATGAAACTGGTAATCGTCTGTCCTGCAAATTGAATAGACATTGAACTTAAAAATTCATTGGCTCCTTTTGACAAGGCTGAAGGAATACCCACCACAATGGCGGCAATACAAACTATCCATGCAGCTTTCTTCCGCGAAAATTTCTTTTCATCAATAAGCCAGGAAGCTGGGACTTCAATCATAGAAATAGTTGAGGTTAATGCCGCAATACACAGGAGCAAGAAGAAAATGGCACCTACTATATTTCCTCCCGGCATCTCGCCAAAAATGTGTGGCAGAATTTGAAAGACTAACGTGGGTCCCTGGTTTGGCTCCATGCCAAAGGCGAACACTGCAGGGAAGATCATAAGTCCACCCATAAGGGCTACAGTAGTATCGAGCAAACCAATCCACAGCGAGCTTTTTATAATGCTCTCAGTTTTTGGGAGATAGGATCCATATGTAATCATAATGCCCCAGCCTATAGACATTGAAAAGAAGCATTGACTAAGTGCCTTTAAAAATGTCGCACCATTTATTTTTGAAAAGTCTGGCACCAGAAAATACCGGAGGCCCTCAGCAGCTCCGGGCAGACTCACGCTTCTCAGAATGACAAGCAAGACCAAAACGAAAAGGATAGGCATTAGAATTTTTGAAGCTTTCTCAATTCCTTTTGCGATGTCTTTTGTAACTATCAGAAGGTTGAGCCCGATAAAGGCCACAAATAATGAAATTACAATAAGGGGGTTCGCCTGAAAGTCAGCGAACGACATGCTAGCCCCTGTGAGGGATGTGTAAATATATCCGATTGTCCAACCGGCAATTACGCCATAGTAGCTGGTTACAAAGAAGCTCACACATAGGGCCAGTATTGGCCCGATCATCCAAAACTTGGTGCTACCCGTATCCTTAAATGCTCCAATTGGGTTTTTGCCACTAAGCCTTCCCAATGCAATTTCATTAAAAAGCAACGGGATGCCGATTGCCAGCACACAGCATAGGTAGAGGAAAACGAAAGCGCCCCCACCATTTTCACCAGTCAAATAAGGAAATCGCCAGATATTACCCAGGCCCACAGCCGATCCGGCTGCCGCCATGATGAACCCAAATTTGGATCCGAATTGACCTCGATTGGCCATAGCATGTAGAGTTTAAAGTGCGCGAAGGTTGAAATTAATTCCTGAATTTTTTCAAAAGGAATTAGAATTATTTTTTGCCCACTATCTGACTAGCGAGTAGCGCTAGGCCTTCTTTGAAACGATGTGGTGAATAGCCAAGCACTCTTTCTGCTTTTTGAATGTTAAAACCAGTCTTTAGTGGCCGGGCTGCAGGCTGCCTAAAAGTAGATGAATCTGTCGCCTTGATTAAATTCTTGTCGAGCCCAAAGTAATCAGCAGTTTCAATTGCAATGTCATAAGGTGTCATCATCTCCTTTCCGGAAATATGAAAGATGCCTTCTGCTTGCTTTTTTGCCACGAGCATGCAACCTGTTGCCAGGTCTTCAGCTAGTGTTGGCGTTCGGTATTGATCGTTGACTACATTGATTGTTTTTCCATCTTCCAGGCTCTTCTTAACCCATAGCACGATGTTTGATCTGCTGAGGTCGGTGGTGATCCCATAAACTAAAACAGTTCTCACAATTGCCCATTGACATTTGCATTGCTGAATAATTTTTTCAGCAGCCAGTTTGCTTTCTCCATAGTAATTAACCGGATGCGGCTCAGCATCTTCATCCAGAGGACCCTCGGTTCCATCAAAGATAAAGTCAGTAGAAACGTGAATCAGTTTGGAATGATTTTGTTCTGCTGCAGCTACGAGAAATTGAACTGCAGTAGTATTTGCCAGCCAGCATTGCGCTCTATCTGTCTCGCATTGGTCTACCTGTGTCATGGCAGCCGTATTGATAATCACATTTGGCCTATAGGTGCTTATCACTTTTTCGACCTGTTCCTGACTAGTAATGTCCAATTGGGCAAAAGTGCCGTTTTTCAACTTTAGGGAAAGGGGTGATCTGGCGGTTGCTATCAACTCAACCTCACTATCCTCATCAAGAATTGCTGACAGCTTCTGGCCAAGTAGACCGTTGGCTCCAGTTACGAGGATTCTCATTTTTGAACTTCGGGAAAGGTATAGCCGTATTCCTTCGCAATCTTCTTTTTCGAAACCTCCTCCACTTCGATTGTGAAATGAATATCCTGCAAAGGCCTGTCGGCACCATCTTTGTCTACTGAGGCAATTTTGTCAATCACTTCTAGTCCGGAAATTACTTCCCCGAAAACGGTGTAACCATCATCCAGATGAGGGGCGCCACCGATAGAAGTGTACGCATCGATCTTTTCTTGAGCGATTTCTTTTCGCACTTTCACCCCCGTTTCGCTTTCAATTCTTGGTATTAGACCATAAAGGACTTCCTGGTAAGTCTGCATGTCTCCGGCATTGTACAATTGACTGAGTGAATCGTACAGCGGCCTGTTCTCTTCTTTTTGAAGCAATTGCTGCAGCCCTGTGTTCAATTTCGCCTGATCGGTCGTCAATTGCTCCAGTGAAGTTGTAGGGATAACTGTGCCCTGCACGATGTAAAACTGACTGCCACTTGAAGCCCTGGTAGGGTTTTGTTGATCGCCTAATCGGGCGGCAGACAATGCACCCTTCTTATGAAAATACTTTGGATTAAACTCTGCATCTACCGTGTAGCCCGGGCCTCCGACTCCGAGTCTCTGACCTGGCTCAGCATTTTTAGAATCCGGATCACCCCCTTGCACCATAAACCCTTCTATTACCCGATGAAAAAGCAGACTATCATAGAAGTGGTCTTTAGCTAATTTGATGAAGTTTTCTTTGTGTTTTGGGGTTTCGTCATAAAGGATAGCCACCATGTCTCCCATATCAGTTTTGATGGTCACTAGATAATCCTTCTTTTGCGCACAACTGCTTAGAAGTGAGGCTACGCATACAATAACGATCGTTAATACTTTATTCATATCTAAAAATTAATTCGCAAAATTAATAGAAACACTTCAATGTCAGACTCCTTGAGGATTTAATGTAGCTGCGAGGGAGAGTGATAAATTGAAAAATATCATTTTGGCACTCCCATTTCGCTCCAGATAATAAGACGCCTCTGACATAAGTTGGTTTGACCTTTCGATTTTAACAACGTCAAGAATTTTGCAAAAATCCTGGACAAATTTCAACTCCTTGCCTTGCGTGCGGTTTATTTTGGTAGCGCCCGAAAGGTACAGCAGTGATTCACGCATCATGCTGATGCCATAGTAAAGAATGTTGCGCTGACTCAGCTTGTCCTGCTGATGGAACTCATCTGCCATACTCAGCATTTCGCGGTAGTCTTTCTTAAAACAGGCTCTCATCCACGTAGTAAATTGATCCTGATTTATGTTTTCTTCTGCGTCAATTAATCTCAGGGATAAATTAAGATCACCATCTGCAAGTTGCAGGATGTCCCGCGTTTTATTTTCTGTAAGTGACGTTTCTCTGCCAAGAAAAGCGCTTAGCTCTTCATCGGATAGCATAGGGATCTTAACTACCTGTGTACGAGAAACGATAGTTTGAAGCAGCTGGTCTGCTGCATTTGAAACCAGCAGAAAGAATGTATTCTGTGGTGGCTCCTCCAAGATCTTGAGAATGCCGTTGGCTGCGGAGGCATGCATGTACTCTGGTTGCCAAATGATCATCACCTTGTAGGGGCTTTCGAACGATTTTAGTGAGAGTGTCTTTATAATTTCCCGGCTGCCCTCTTTTGAGATGAGTGCGAGCTTATTCTCTCCGCCATAGTAATTGGTCCAATCATCTAGTTTGCCGAACGGTTGTTCCTGCAAAAAGGAACGCCACTGCATGGTGATCTCGGCTTTGAAGCGATCTGCATCCTTGTCATTCTTGATATTACTAAGGGGAAAAACAAAGTGCGTGTCAGGGTGGATGTATTTGAGATTTTTGCTGCAAGCGGCACACTCACCGCATGCATCATCGGGTTGTTTGTTTTCGCAGTGTAGGAAAGTAGCATAAGCAATAGCCAACGGTAAGTTAAGTGCGCCTTCTTTTCCACTAAAAAGCTGTGCGTGTGCAATCTTATTGTTTTGCACCGACTGAACCAACCGCTTTTTGGTTTCTGTGAGTCCCGGTATGTCTACAAATCTCATTAACTACTTTTTTTCTCCCACATTCTGTAAGGGGCTGTGTGATCATAAAGAAATTTTAGCAATTCCTTTTCGGTTTCATCCAACGCTACGGATCTTCGCTCCATCACTTTCGTTGCAGTTTCAATCATTTTGTTGAGTTGGAAGGTGGAGAAGCCTGCGGCACCGCCCCATGCAAAGGACGGAATGAAAGTGCGCGGAAAGCCGTCTCCAAAAATATTGCTCCCAATGCCAACCATGGTGCCTGTGTTGAACATCGTATTGATACCACACTTACTATGGTCACCCATCATCAATCCGCAAAACTGAAGTCCGGTGTCCTTAAAACCACCTTTCGCGTAGCTCCATACTTTCACATTTTCATAGTTGTTTTTGAGGTTGGAAGTATTGGTGTCGGCACCGAGGTTGCACCACTCCCCAACCACTGAATTCCCGAGGAAGCCATCATGACCCTTATTGCTGTAACCGAATATCACGGAGTTACTAATTTCACCTCCCACCTTAGAGTGGGGCCCAACCGTGATGTCACCTCTCATCTTTGCGCCCATATTTACATGGGAAGATTCGCAAAGTGCAAATGGACCCTTTATTAAAGCGCCTTCCTGAACGTTGGAATTTTTTCCGATGTAAATAGGTCCGGCCTCCGCGTTGAGCACAGCTGCTTTTATTTGAGCACCTGTCTCAATAAAAATTGCATCCGGATTGTAGGTAATCGTGTGGGTATCAGTGATTTTTTCGGATTGCCTTCCATCGGTGACTAGTTTGAAATCGTTCTTTATTTCTTCTCCGTTGTACTGAAATATTTTCCATACTTCGTCAATGAATGTTGCCGGGCCATCATATTCAACGATTGTTGATTGATCTAGAATTGAAATATTAGCGTGACTGGTTCTTGCTGCAATGATCACCTCACCTTTTTTCAGCGTCTGGTCTAACTTCAATGAATTGACTGCGCTGACAAGTTTAGCATTGGGGCAAACCACGCCATTGATAAGGAGGTTATCTGATGTTGTCGTAAGCTTATATTTTTTTGAAAGAAAATCTTGTGTAAGGAAAGATGCCTTGGTGTGCAGTACTTGTTCCCATTTTTCCGTGATCTTAAGTATGCCCACCCGCACTTCTGACACCGGCCGCGTGAAAGTAAATGGGAGCAATTGTGTATGCGCGGCTGGTAGGTCGAACAGAATAAGGTTCATCTTGTAAAAATAGGCGATCGAGAAATTCTACGTTAAGATAGTAGCAATAAATGACAGAATAAGGGCAAAAGAAAAGGTCTCCTATGCGGGAGACCTTGAATATCAATGCTGGCTTGCGCCTGATTATTTCTTCTGATACTTCTTCTGGAATTTCTCCACGCGTCCAGCGGTATCCAAGAACATCTTCTTGCCTGTATAGAACGGATGCGAAGCCGAGCTCACCTCCACCTTGATCACTGGATATTCCTTTCCATCTTCCCATTTATCTTTTTCATCAGATTTTAGGGTAGAGCGGGTCAAAAACTTGAAATCACTGGTAGTATCCCAAAAGATGACTTCGTTGTACTCTGGATGTATCTCCTTCTTCATAGCTATTTTTCTCTAACGGACTGCAAAAATAATGAACTGAGGGCTATTTGCAAGGAGGGATTTATCATTAATTGCAGTGCGCTCAAAATGACGATAATTTGTACGAATATGGTGTGAAAAGTCCATTTTTTGCGGTTTTGCACATTCACCTGAACACCTCGATTTATCCCAAAAGTAAGCTCCACGGTAATATTTATGGCCAGTCGCAGTTATTTGAGTAAAATTGCCCTCTTGAGCCCTTTGTATTCGAACCCATTTTTTCAGCGCTGATGCGTAGTTTCTTTACATTTTTGGTGATCGTTCCAGCCCTAAACGTGCTCGCTCAGAGCACGAATGCACCTCTGAATGATGACTATTACCACTGGATTGATCGCTATGAGATAAAGGCAGGGAGAGTAGCTCCAGAGATTTTTACAGGAGTGAAACCCTACAAACGAGACGCGTTGATTGCTTTTATTGATTCGGTTGATCGCAAGGACAACGTGTTCACTTCGAAGTCAGACCAATTCAACAAAACCTACCTGCGCAACGACAGTTGGGAGTGGAGCAGGTTCGAGGAAAGTGACAGCAGGAAGCCTGTGCTCAAGCATCTGTACAAAAAGAAGTCTGATCTGGCGCATGCGGACCTGCCGGAATTTGACATCCACGTAAATCCTGTACTTTATTTTGAGTATGGAGCAGATTCCAGGCAAGACGAACCGCTATTTATCAATACCAGAGGAGTTGAGATTCGGGGCATGATTGATCGGAAAGTTGGCTTTTACACTTACCTAACCGACAATCAAGCGAGGTTGCCATTTTACGTGCAGCAGGGGATAGCGCAAAACCCCGTAATTCCTCACGAGGGATTTTGGAAAGACTTCAAAAGCAATGGAGTAGATTTTTTTCAAGCCAGAGCCTACATAGATTTTAGTTTGAGTAAGCATATTTACATGCAGTTTGGGCATGACCGAACGTTCATCGGCAATGGGTATCGCTCTCTGATCTTTTCCGACTATTCGCCACCTTCTTTGTTTCTCCGTACTAATGTGAAAGTTTGGAAGTTGAATTACTTATTCCAACTTAATCGCGTCACTGCGGACGCGTTTGGATCTCCGGGAGGTTCAAGCTCCAGCAGCAAATACCCTCAGAAGTTTATGGCCTTTCACCAGGCCAGCTTCAACATAGGGAAGAAGTTTAATGTAGGTGTGTTTGAATCGGTGGTTTTTAGTGCAGAAGATTCTGTAAGTGGAGGCGGTTTCGACATAGGTTACCTCAATCCGGTAATTTTTTACAGAGCAATCGAGCAACAGTTTGGGAGCAGCGACAATGTAATTGTGGGATTGGACTTTAAGTGGAATGCAGTGAAGCGCCTTTCCTTTTATGGCCAACTGGTGATTGATGAATTTCTTTTGGATAGGGTGAAGGAAGGTAATGGTTGGTGGGCCAACAAATTTGCTTTTCAAACCGGTCTCAAATATATCGATGTGGGAGGAATTCAAAATCTAGACTTGCAACTTGAAACCAACATTGTGAGACCATACACGTATTCGCACAATACACAATTTGGGAGCTATAGCAATTACAGGCAATCAAATGCTCATCCGCTTGGAGCAAATTTCACCGAAGCAATTGCCGTAGTTCGTTACCAGCCCAAACCACGACTCAACTTAACCGCAAAGGCTTTTTATGCGAAGATCGGGCGCGATACGGTTGGAGTGAATTGGGGTAGTGATATGCTCAAAGGAAATCAAACGCGGGAGCAAGATTTTGACAATAAGATTGGTCAGGGTATTAGGAACGAAATCAGCTATCTAGATTTTAATGCCTCATTTATGTTGCGACATAACCTATTTATTGACTTAAGGCAGGTGCTGCGCCTAAGCAAGAGCCCTGTCTCCGTCTTCGACAGCAATACTTCCATAACTTCCTTAGCTTTGCGACTAAATATTGCTCGGAGGCAATACGACTTTTAAGACATGAAGACCTTCATTCGAATTCTAAAATATACGAGGAATCTCGTGCCTCGCCTGATTTGGTTCTTTATCTTCTCTGTGTTAGGAATCATTTTCGGTGCCTTCAATATTGTACTGGTGATTCCAATGCTCCAGGTTC
The DNA here is from genome assembly GCA_040216915.1 of Cyclobacteriaceae bacterium. Classification (GTDB taxonomy): domain Bacteria; phylum Bacteroidota; class Bacteroidia; order Cytophagales; family Cyclobacteriaceae; genus ELB16-189. Next base: position 591,368 of record JAVJOD010000003.1, on the reverse strand, counting down.
TATTTAGTAGAAATATCAATGAGCCAATTCCTCCACTGCCGGACTTTTCTATTTCCTCGGATTATCTCGTGGGAGTATTCAATCATTACTTCAGGCAAATCATTCAAGACAATGGTTCGCTTAATGCACTGCTATTTGTTTGTGCACTGATTGTGCTTTGTGTGATACTGGCAAACGTGTTTAGATTCTTAGAAAGGGTTGTGGCTACAAAAATTAGGGTGGACCTCGTTAGAAATGTGCGCCTGGATATTTTTCGCAATGTCTCAAGGTTGCACATTGGCTTTTTTAATGATGAGAGAAAGGGTGATCTTATTTCTCGCTTTACGAATGACGTGCAAGAAGTAGAGTTTGCGGTAATGAATAGCTTGAAGGCTGTACTCAAGGAACCAATTACTATTGTAGTATATTTTATTGTGCTGTTTACGATTTCAGCAAAGCTCACGCTTTTCACGTTGCTGGTGCTTCCTTTCACTGGAGGAGTGCTGGCTGAAATTATCAAGCGCCTAAAACGACAAGCCAGGCAAAGTCAGGAGTCTCTCGGTCGAATCGTAAATATTCTTGATGAGACTTTTGGGGGGATGCGTGTGGTGAAGGCCTTTAATGCGCGAAATTTTATTATCCGCAGAATGGAGGATGAATCTGAGTACTACAGAAAGGTCAACAAATCCATGTCGTACAAAAATGAAATGGCTTCCCCTGTATCGGAAATTCTGGGCGTGATGATCGTAGCTGCCATTATATTCTTTGGAGGGAATATGGTGCTCAGTGAAAATTCTTCTTTGGATCCAGAAGTGTTCCTGGGATTTCTTGCGATTTTTTCAATGATCATTCAGCCTGCAAAAAATTTTAGCAATGGCATCACCGCGCTGCAAAAGGGCACTGCCTCAGCAAACAGGATCTTTCAGATCATAGATACGGAGCCGGTCATTCGGAATAAACCAAATGCGATAAAACTGGCACGGTTTGAAAGGGAAATTGCATTTAAGGGAGTGTCGTTTGCATATAACTCTGAAAATGTATTGAAGGATATTGAGCTCGTGATTCCTAAAGGAAAAACGATTGCATTGGTGGGGCCATCGGGAGGAGGGAAATCCACACTTGCGGATTTGGTGCCAAGATTCTATGATCCCACGAAGGGTGAGGTACAAATAGATGGACATTCAATTACCGACTATGAAGTGGAGTCGTTGCGAAAGCAGATGGGTATAGTAACTCAGGAGTCCATTCTGTTTAATGACACCATCTTCAATAATATCGCCTTTGGCTTGCCTGACGCAACAGAGGAAGATGTGATGAAGGCGGCAAGAGTAGCTAATGCACACGACTTCATCATGCAGACAGAGGAAGGTTATCAAACTTACATTGGTGAGCGAGGCTCTAAGTTGTCCGGAGGCCAGCGCCAGCGCCTGAGTATTGCCAGGGCGGTGTTGAAAAATCCTCCCATCCTTATTCTGGATGAGGCTACGAGTGCCCTGGACACGGAATCTGAAAAACTGGTGCAGGATGCGTTGTTTAATTTGATGAAGAACAGGACTTCCATAGTGATTGCACATAGGCTAAGCACAATCCAAAGCGCAGATGAAATTATTGTGCTTCAAGATGGTAAGATTGCCGAAAGGGGAACGCACGAATCACTAACCCAATTGGGTGGCGTTTACAGGAAACTGAGTGATATTCAAAAAGCGGAAGGGTGATTTTCGTAGCGCATATTGCAGCCTCTGATCATTCAGCGACAATGCAAGGTTTTCGCAGTTATTGCATTTTGTGTTTATCTTAAAAAGCCTAAGTTTGTTTAATAACGAATCTTAATGAATAGAAGGCGTCTTATTTTCTTTGGAATTTTTGGCTTTTATCACCTGATGGTAGTTCTATTCACCGCTTATATTGACGTCCAAAAATCTGACCTCGGTGTACTCACCAGCATGTACAAATTTATTTATCTATTTAAGTACGGTGCTATTTTAGGTTTGGTATTGCTTGGTATTGACTTTTTATGGACGTGGAGAGAAATCAAAGTCAAGGCCAAAGAACATGATGCTTTGCAACTGGAAATTAACAGTCTTAAAGCCAAGGTGTACGACTTTCAGGAAGCCTCAAAGCGTGAAGTTTCCAACAAAGAAGAAACGGGCGATGACTCCGGGGTAGCTTCTTCCTAGTATGGATCATCTTAGCATTATTCGGGCAGAGTTTAAGCAAGCATCTGATGTGCTCAGTCACTTTTTAAGTGATGGAAATAATTTGCAGTCAATATCCAAAGCGGCTTCTACAATGGCTGACGCTATAAAGAAAGGCGGAAAGATTATTTCATGCGGGAATGGAGGATCGCTGTGTGATGCGATGCATTTTGCAGAAGAGTTGTCGGGGCGATTTCGTGATGACAGAAAATCCCTTCCTGCAATTTCAATATCTGATCCCTCACACCTCACGTGCGTGGGCAATGACTATGGATTTGATTTTGTCTTTTCAAGATTTGTTGAGGGCGTAGGGCGAGAAGAAGATGTGCTACTGGCGATTAGTACTAGTGGTAATTCCGCCAATGTGATAAATGCTGCCGCTGCCGCCAAGGCAAAAGGTATGATTGTAGTGGCCTTGACGGGAAAGGGTGGAGGAAAATTGAGTGCTCATACTGATATTTCAATAGATGTGGCTCATTCCGGATTTGCGGATCGCATTCAGGAAGTGCACATCAAAGTAATACACGCACTTATTCTTTTGATAGAAAAGGAGACTGCATAACTTTTTGGATTCTATTCCGAAAAATCCTATTATCATCTTTCGTTAACATTCTGGTTTAGATGGTTTCAAAGACTTTTGGCAGTGCGGTGCATGGTGTGGATGCGCAGACCATTACGGTAGAGGTGAATATTTCGCAAGGGCAAAAATTTTGGATGAGTGGATTGCCCGATAGTGCTGTTAAGGAGAGCCAACATCGTGTGGAGTCTGCGCTCAAGAGTTTGAGATATCACATGCCCCGAACCAAGGTGGTGGTCAACCTGGCTCCTGCTGATATCAGGAAAGAGGGGTCTGCTTATGATCTTCCTATTGCTCTTGGTATCCTCCAGTCCTCCGGGCAGATAAAATCTGAGAGGCTCGATTCCTATGTAATCATGGGTGAGCTGTCGTTAGATGGAAACTTGCGACCCATCAAAGGTTCATTGCCAATTGCCATTCAATCAAGAAAAGAAAAATTCAAGGGCTTCGTACTCCCAAAAGAAAATGCAAGGGAGGCAGCCATCGTGAATAACCTGGACGTGATTGGCGTGGATACGCTGGAGGAGGCAATTGGGTTTTTCACAGACAAAATTTCCATTGATCCTTTGATCGTTGACACTAGGGATATCTTCAATGATCAACGCAATACCTACGACAGCGATTTTAAGGATGTGCAAGGCCAGGAAAATATCAAGCGTGCCCTGGAGATCGCGGCAGCTGGAGGACATAACGCAATCATGATCGGTCCTCCTGGCGCGGGCAAGACAATGCTTGCGAAAAGGCTGCCTTCTATTTTGCCGCCCTTGTCACTAAACGAAGCGTTGGAGACCACAAAGATTCATTCGGTGGCAGGCAGGTTGGGTGCAGATGCTGCACTAATAACTAACAGACCTTTCCGTTCTCCGCATCACACCATCAGTGATGTGGCACTTGTAGGTGGTGGAGGTAATCCCCAGCCAGGAGAAATTTCCCTGTCTCACAATGGTGTTTTGTTTTTGGATGAGCTGCCGGAATTTAAGAGGACGGTGCTTGAAGTGATGCGTCAGCCTATGGAAGAACGGAGGGTGACGATTTCGCGGGCCAAGATTTCTATTGATTATCCTGCCAACTTTATGTTGATCGCCAGCATGAATCCTTGTCCATGCGGTTACTACAATCATCCCGAGAAGGAGTGTGTTTGCGCCCCGGGAGTGGTGCAGCGCTACCTTAGTAAAGTCAGTGGACCGTTGCTGGATAGAATTGATCTTCACGTAGAAGTAGTGCCAGTAAGTTTTGATGAAATCACTTCTTTACAAAAATCTGAAACCAGCGAAGACATTCGGGCAAGAGTGGTGCTGGCGCGTGAGGTTCAATCGAAACGATTTCAAAAAAATAATGAAGTGTATTGCAATGCCATGATGCCTTCCGCGATGGTGAAGGAGATTTGCACTATTTCTGATGCTGGGCGCACTTTGTTAAAGACCGCCATGGAGCGACTCGGCCTCTCTGCAAGAGCTTATGATCGGATTCTTAAGGTTTCCAGAACCATTGCTGATCTTTCAGCCAGTGAGGAAATCAAGATTGAACACTTGGCGGAGGCCATTCAATATCGCAGTTTAGATAGAGAAGGATGGGCGGGGTAGCTGATTTATTGATTAGAAGATTTTTTGATGTGATGATCTAATGATGAAGAAGACCGTCATTCTATATGGTATTTCACTTGCCGTTTTGATGATCGGTCTTAAAGTCGTTGAATACAACTTTTTGGTGAGGCGACTAAGCATTGAGTTTTATATTGGCGTAGTAGCATTATTTTTTACTGGATTGGGCATCTGGGTGGGATTAAGATTTACTCGCAAAAAGGTGATTGTACTTTCGCCTCATTTTGAGTTTAATGCCGCAGAACAATCCAGCAGAGGAATTTCAAAACGTGAGTTGGAAGTGCTGCAATTGATTGCTCAGGGGTACACCAACCAGCAGATTGCGGATAAGCTCTTCGTGTCGCTCAATACCATTAAGACGCACTCTTCCAACCTGTTCTCCAAGCTGGGTGCCAGCAGAAGAACCCAGGCAATCCAAAAAGCAAAGGAGCTGCAGCTCATTCCCTAGCACTTTCGTGTGATTATGGGTTTTTCGTGTGGAATCACCCGAAAGAATGAGCTTCGATTCGTTCATATTCCACACATTTGGTAATAAATTCAATCAATTACTACAACCAAAAAGCTATAACCATGAGTAAAGTAGTCTTAACCTTTGGTCTCATTGCAGGTGCAATTGTGGCAGCTCTGATGTGGCTTTCGCAACCATTAATGGCAAATGGCACCATCAGTTTTGAGAATGGCATGCTGGTGGGGTATGCCACCATGATTATCGCACTGTCTCTCGTTTTTGTAGGAGTAAAGTCCTATCGCGACAATCACAACAACGGTGTATTATCATTTGGCAAGGGCTTTCAAGTGGGAATATTTATTGCACTAGTTGCTTCGTTCATCTATGCAGTGAGTTGGGAAGCGTACCTGACTACCCTTGATGGCGACTTTATGGAGCAGTACTCCGCACAATACATTGAGCAGATGGAAGCGAATGGTGCATCGGACGAGGAAGTTGAAGAGATGAAAGTTGAAATGACATCAATGTCTGAGATGTATAAAAATCCTCTGATTCGATTTGCTATGACATTAATGGAGATTGTGCCAGTGGGGTTGCTTATTACCCTGATCAGCGCCTTTATCCTCAAACAAAATGAACCGCCACGAATGCGCGAGGCCGCATAGCAAATCGCACGCCCCTATCATTGATCTATTCTAAAATGAAACCTCACACTATCAATGCAGTCCCTCATTCAAACACCTACTAATAAACTTGAAGATAGCCTTTCATTTTATGAGAAGCTGGGATTCATGAACGTGGGCGGCAAAAACAGGATCGTTGTCACCGATGGCATCGCGCTGATTGAAATCAACCCGGATCGTATTGCCAGGGCTGGCGTCAAACTTTTCAAAAAGAAATGGACAACCGAAGTGACCAAATTAAAAAAGCTCACTTCGGTTCATAAAATAGATGGAGGACATTTGCTAAGTGACATGAATGGTGTTTGGATCTACTTGGTGGAGGATGGGTTGAAACTCAATTTCAAGCCTTCTGCAAAATCCTTTAGCGCTTTTGGAAATTGTGCAGGGTTGAGTTTGGAATCCACAGATGTGACAGGATCCGTTGCGATATGGAAAACATTGGGATTCAAAACCAGTGGTCCACCTGATAAAGGCTGGGTTGCCTGCGTCAATGCGGATGGCCTTATGGTTAACATCATGAATCCGCTCATGTGCCCTCATTTGTTCTTCAATCCTTCACTTACTTATTTCAACGGCAAGGAAGGAAATCCGAAGGTGATTAAAGAAATTCGAAAGCTTAAGATTCCTATCGCGGAGGAAATTACTCACTTTAACGATAAGGGCATTGTAGATAATATTATTGTGAGAGACCCCGGTGGTTTTGGCTTCTTTATTTTTAATGATTAGCACAACTTAAATTTAATTGGTATGAAATTAGGAGCGTTTTCTGTCAGCCTTACTGTAAAGGATTTGAAGGCATCAAAAGCATTTTATGAAAATTTGGGATTTACGGTCTTTGCCGGAGAAATGGAAAGGAACTATCTCATTATGAAAAATGGTAACGCACTGGTGGGACTTTTTCAGGGAATGTTTGAAAAGAATGTGCTCACATTCAATCCTGGCTGGGATGAGAACGCCACAAAACTGGAGTCGTTCGAAGATGTTAGAGAAATACAAAAGACGCTTAAGGGCAAGGGGATGCAACTTGTCCGAGAAGCAGATGAAGGTTCGTCAGGACCGGCAAGCATTACATTGATTGATCCGGATGGAAATCCAGTATTGATCGATCAGCACGTTTAGCTGAGAATCCTGGAAGGAAGTCAATTTGCCAACTTACTGCCACCTTACAACACGTTTGTATTAGTGGTCGGGTTCAATAGCCATCACCGTAAAAATACGGTATCCCTCCGGTGTGCTTATATTTACTTATCACCAAAAAGTATTACACCAATTATAGACTTCACATAACTAACAAGCCACATCCTCCAAGTCCGCATCCCAGCAGTGAAAGTCTTCATCTAAGAAGTGGCCGGGATTCTTCACCCTTCCTTCGTTGCTTTCTCTATTCCATTCAATGTCCGCCTTGTTGTCATTTTCCTTGTCGAAGATATCGTAGAAGGCATTGAAAGTAGTCTCTTCATTAATTCCAAAATGGATATATCCGCCCTTACCCGTAGCGTCAGGATCAATGCTGGTGTACTTGATGTCAGCTACCGTGTTGTCCACATTACGGTTCCAGTCAATACTTAAAAAAGGTTTGTTTTCAACAGGGCCGAAGTTAAGTGTCCAGCTTCCTTGAGTTCTAAGGGAATTCGATTCACCGGTGTACCACACGTAGTCGGTAAACTCATTGCCTTTACTCAGCAACATTTTCCAGGTGACGCCATCACTTACCAACGTACCTTGAAGCTTGGCTGAATGGGAAACGCCAGCCACTGAAAAATTATAAGTCCACTGCCAGGTATTGTTGCCAATAAACTCAGGAGTCTCGTTGATGGCTGCTTTGAGGACTGGCAAGCGGTGATCCAGGCATTTCAAGGCTGGATAGGCACATTTGAATAGGCCTTCCCAGCGCCTCATATTTAGAATATCTTCCCAATTTGAGAATATTTGTAGCAACCATGCCTATCATTGCTTAATGTAAAAAAATTAATAATGTGCCTTTTTAGCTCCATTTAGCACATTATACCCCATTTTTCCTTGATTTAAGATCTCGCCCCAAAAGCTAGAATGCTTTTTGGAATACTGGTATCACAAGTAAATGAAATACATATGATACCTGTTTTGGCGTTTGTAATAATCGTGAGTCTACTGGTGGTTTCACAGGTCGGGGTGCCGGGCTCAGCGCATCATCTCGGCTGGAAGCTTTCAGGAATTTGGGCCAATGAAGCGGATACGCTACAGATCATGATGCATCACAGCGCGGCATCCGTAAGTGGATACGTGGTTTCTGCGGAGGTGAAGGACTTTAGTAGAAGAGTCATTATTGGTAGCAAAGTAATTGGTGATCTCAAATTGAAACCTTCGTGGACTTGGAGTGAGGGGAAGTATGTAGATCCTTTTTCTCAGCAAGAATATCAAGTAAGTATAAAACTGGTGCGCAACGATCTTCTTAAGGTGAAGTACCTGGTCACCAGTAATGGAGAAGGAGCATTTAAAGAAGAAGAGTGGAGATTAGTAAATCCACTTTAACAATGAAAACTATGGAAGCATATAAAGAAGTAATCTATTTGGTGAGCGCCCTGGTTGGCGTGGTGAGTGTGTCGTTTCTTGTATATAAATTCAGGCAGCGCCTTGGTAATATGGAAGCTAGGCTGGCGGGCATCTGGACGAATGAGTCCAAGTCGCTACGCGTATTGTTCCATGAGATTGACTCGGTCTTTCAGGGCAAGGTGATTTGGGTGGATACCCACCTTTCAGATCAGGGACTTTTGGGCCTTACTATCGTAAAGGACTTGGTATTGAAAAGCTTTATGCAAGGAAGCAATGGCGTGTATACCGATCCCTTCAATGGGGAAGAAATGTTTTTCCAATTGTGGTTAAAGGGAACCAAAAGTCTGAAGCTTTCAGTCATATCGCGTGAGGATGGAAGGGTGCTGAAAGAGGAGAATTGGCTAAAAATTAATCAATAAACTCCCCCAAGCTTAGGAATACATGGTTTTGCGAGGAATTTTATATCTTCGTAAAACCATTTTTTAATCTATGCTAAGCAAGTTGCCACCCATTTTTAAGAACTTCTATTTTATTGCAGGCGTCATCTTCATGTCGTGGATGGTGTTCCTTGATTCAAACGATTTCATTTCTCGCTATCAGATGAGTAGCAAATTGAGCTCACTGCAAGCTGAGAAAGAATACTATCAGGAAAAAATCAGTGAAGTGGAAGTAGATCGCAAGGAGCTATTGACCAATAAAGAGCTATTGGAAAAGTATGCTCGAGAAAAGTACCTGATGAAGAAAGAATCCGAAGAAATCTTCGTTATAACCGAAAACTAACATTACAAGGCCGTGAAGAGACTTATCTTACCCTGCTTACTATGCCTGGCTTTTGCTACTTCCGCCCAGTGGGGTGAAGAGCCAATGTCCGACAAACCGGACTTCAAGGACAGAATGTTTTTTGGAGGAGGATTGGGATTGAGCTTTGATAGCTATGCGGATTATTTTTCGATTTCTCCGCTGGTTGGATACAGGATCACTAACAAGCTGGCAGGTGGTATGTCCTTTCAGTACAGATATACCAAGTACAAAACATTTAACCCAGCAATAAAAACAAATGACTTTGGCGTAGCACCCTTTTTGAGGTACAACGTTTTCGGGCCGATTTTTCTCCACGCAGAGTATGAATATTTGAACTATGAATTCCCTGTGACTACTACTGAGACTACCAGAATTGATTTTAGCAGCTTCCTGCTGGGAGGAGGATTCTTCCAACCCCTTGGTAGAAATGCGGGCGTATTTGCCATGGCACTCTACAATTTCTCATATCAAGCTGCGGCCAATAGTTTTGAGCCCAGAGCCTACGACAGTCCCTGGGTGATTCGTGTTGGTATTACTGCCGGATTCTAAAACGCTACTCCAAGTTTTTCTCCCGTGGCCTTGAGGTCGGCCACTACCTTTGCGTTGAGCGGAATACCTTTACCTTTTCTGATCGCCTCCATTTCGCGTTCCGGATCACCGGGTATAAGTACTTCCTGTTGACCATCGATGGTTTTAGCCGATCTAAATCGAGTAATCCAGGTATCCATTTTTTCTTTGAAGGTATCAGCTGGTCTGAAGGCATCAACCCGCATGGCACCAAAGAAATGACCTAGGCCTTCCCCTACAGGGTCTGCTGCCGGGGCCAGAAAACTGACAAAGGGCGGCACCCAGGGACCAAAGTTGGCACCTGATAACACGCCTGAAAAGATGTCTACCCATGCCCCCAGTGCATAGCCCTTGTGACTGCCATGCTCACGATCACCGCCTAGTGGCGTAAGTGATCCACCCTCTTTGACCGCGTTGGCATTGGTGGTTGGCGTGCCCTCTTTGGTTTGCGCCCAGCCCAGTGGTGCGTCTGCATTTTTTCGCTGAAGAATTTCAAGTTTACCATTGGCGGCAGTAGTGGTAGCAAAGTCCGCCACAAATGGGGGTTGCTTGCCGGCAGGTATTGCCACTGCAATTGGATTGGTACCCAGTAACCTTTCAACGGAAAACGTTGGCGCTACGAGTGGGCTTGCATTCGTCATGGCAATGCCAATCATGTCATTTTCCAATGCCATCATCGCGTGGTAGCCAGCGATGCCAAAGTGATTGGAATTCTTTACAGCCACCCAACCCGTTCCAGCCTGTTTGGCTTTTGATATGGCAAGGCTCATGGCTTGCGGGCCTATCACCAGCCCAAGACCTTTGTCGCCATCATAGGTAGCAGTGGAAGGCGTTTCATGAATCACCTTGGCGCTGGGTCTCGCGTTGATTCTCTCCGCTTCCCATAGCCGCACATAACCGCTCAATCGAGCTACCCCGTGTGAATCAATACCTCGAAGGTCTGCAGCCAATAGCACTTCAGCAGCCTTGTTTGCCTCCCCTTCAGGGCATCCAATCTTCTTAAAAATAGATATGGCAAACTGATGCAGATGTGCGTGTGTGAAAACGGAATCGTCCATGGGGCAAAAATCTCTGAATGATCTGAATTTGCAATGTTTTTGGAGAAATATCGATGCGTTTTATGGAAATTGAATCGGGTTTGCATCATAGATCCAAAAACAAAGCAAAAGTTATGATAAGGTTAATTTTTAGTATGCTGCTAGTGGTGAGCTTTTTGACAGCCACTGCGCAAGAAGAGAAGAGAGTAGAGTCTACCATCAAGGATGTCACTGTGTTTCTTAACAAAGCACAGGTTACCAGAGAGGTCAAGACGCGAGTTGGAGCCGGGAAGACTGAAATTATCGTTACAGGCCTCACTTCAATGTTGGATCCTGAGAGCATACAGGTGCAGGGGAAAGGCAGTCTGATCATATTGGGAATCAGCCACCAGCAGAACTTCCTTAGCGACCTAAACATTCCTAAACCCCTTTTGATACTGAAAGATTCATTGACATACTATCAAAAAAGAATGAGCCTGGAACAAAGTCAAAAGGAAATTCTGAACAAAGAAGAACAAATGCTTTTGAGCAATCAGAAGATTGGAGGCACCAACCAGAACCTGACAGTAGCAGAATTGAAGGCCATGGCTGATTTTTACCGATCTCGCCTTGGCGATATAGTGGCAACCAGGATGGCGCAGGATGAAAAAATCAAGAAGATAAATGAGCAAATTACACGATTGCAAAAACAAATAAACTCCCAAAGTGATTTGTACAGGCGCAACACAAGTGAAATTGTAATAAGCGTTTCTGCAAACGCTGCAACAACAGCTAATCTGGAGGTAAATTATGTAGTCGCAAATGCAGGATGGCATCCCGTGTACGACTTGAGAGCCACTGACACAAGCAAGCCCATTCAGCTGAGCTACAAGGCAAATGTTTTCCAGCGTACCGGTGAAGACTGGGACAATGTAAAGCTTAAACTCTCCACCGCCAACCCAAATCAAAGCGGCTTGAAACCTGAGCTGTACACATGGTACTTGGATTTTTACAATCCCGTAGCTTATAAGCAATACAGGAAGAAGGATATGGCTAGAAGTGCGCCCGCTGGTGCAGCGATTGAAATGGAAATGGCGGAAGCCCCGGAAGAAGATTACGCCTTGTCTGTCGCGGACTTTGTAAACGAAGTGCAAACTACATTAAATACGGAGTTTGAAATTTCTTTGCCCTACACGGTGGCGTCCGCTGCAAAGCCCACGCTTGTGGATATCAGAAATTATGAGATGCAAGCCACCTACTTGTATGCGGTAGTGCCCAAACTCGATGCAGATGCATTTTTAATTGCAAAAGCCACCGGTTGGGAAGACTTCAACTTGCTACCCGGAGAAGCTAACATATTTTTTGAAGGAACATTTGTAGGAAAGACAGCCATCGATCCAAATAATATCAAGGACACGCTTTCGGTCTCCCTGGGTAGAGATAAGAGGATAGTGGTTCAGAGAGAAAAGCTTAAAGATCTGACGTCAAAGAGAATGATTGGCTCAAATACCCGTGAAGAATATACCTACGAGATTTCTATTCGAAATACGAAAAAGGATCCCATAAAGATCAGGATTGAAGATCAGCTCCCTGTGTCACGGAATGCTCAGATCGAGGTGAATATACTTGATGCCGGAGGTGCAAAATTTGAGGCTCCCACAGGAAAATTACTTTGGGAATTGAATGCGCAACCCAATGAGACGAGGAAAGTGCGCTATCGATTTGAAGTCAAATATCCCAGGGATAAACAGATCAGCGGGCTGTAAACAAGGACAGAGCGGGCAACTAGTTGCCCGCCTTTAATAATTGAGAGAGCACCCCTTCCTTCAATGCGTAGTTTGAAACACGCACTTGCTCAAAGTCATATCTTTTGATGATGTAATCGATCAGACAGCTGGCCACCACAATCATATCCACACGCATCTCTATCATCCCGTTGATCATCATTCTCGCACTTCGATCCTTTACCAGTAGCTCCTCGAAAATTTCTTTGAATCCTTCGAAAGTAAGGGGCGCCTCTGCAGAGGATTGATCCTTGAGCACGCCATGTTTGATACAGTAGATATCGCTGAGGGTATCAAAGGTGCCAGAAGACCCTACCAATGTTTTTGGCTTGTACTTTTCAAGTGCCTCAAACAACGAATTCAGATTCACTTCAAAGTGCTTATGCAATGCGCGTACCTCAACACCAGTAATTGGATCATGTTTTTGATATTCTTCAAGTAGCCGTTGAGCGCCAATTTCGACACTGTCTTTCCAAAAGATCTCATCTTCGTTACCAATAACGAACTCAACGCTTCCCCCGCCAATGTCAACGATCAGAGATTTATCCTTTCCCAGAGACACCGCTGTCGTTACCCCCATGTAAATAAGTTCTGCCTCTTTTGCACCGGATATCACTTCGACTCCGATGCCCGTCTCTTCCTTTATAAGTTTAATAACTTGTGCCGCATTGCTTGCATTTCGAAGTGCGCTGGTCCCATAAGCCAGTATTTCATCTACGGCCATGCTATCAATGGTCTGCTTAAAACCTTTGATCGTGCTGAGCGCGCGTTCCTCCGCATCAGGAGTTATCATATCAACATTTATCCCTTCCATTCCCAACTTCACTGCGTTGCGCTCGCGATACACGAAATGGTATTTACCTCCCTCGATATCTACAATAAGTAGATGAAAAGTATTAGTCCCCAGGTCAATAATGGCGATGCGTCTGGTCATTTACCTTAATTCCTTGTGTATCAATTCCCTAAGAAACCGCTCCTCAAAACAAGCGGCCCCAATTTAGCACTTCCAAGTCAACTATAACTATATTTGAGATTGACTTATAGAAGCATGACGAAAAGGAAAATAGACGCTCCCGAATTGCAAAAAAAGTTTGAGGAACTTGATCGCAAGAATGCAGAATCACTTCTCGGAGGAGGTGAAAAGAGGATCGCCTCCCAACACGCTAAGAACAAGCTAACGGCAAGAGAAAGGATTGACCTTTTGGTCGATGAGGGTTCGTTTGAAGAGATGGGCAAATTTGTAATGCATCGGTGCAAAGACTTTGGCTTAGAGAAAGAGTATTACCTGGGCGATGGAGTCATTACAGGTTATGGCACAGTCAACGGCCGACTGGTTTACGTTTTTTCTCAAGACTTCACCGTGTTTGGCGGATCACTCTCGGAAACCCATGCCGAAAAGATTGTGAAAGTGATGGAGCTCTCTATGCAAAATGGTGCGCCACTGATAGGATTGAATGACTCTGGCGGTGCTCGTATCCAGGAAGGGGTGGTATCACTTGGTGGTTATGCAGACATATTTTACCGAAATGTGATGGCCTCAGGTGTAGTGCCTCAGATCTCGGCCATTATGGGACCGTGTGCCGGAGGAGCAGTATACTCACCTGCGATGACTGACTTCATCTTCATGGTAGAAGATACCTCTTTCATGTTTGTGACGGGCCCCAATGTGGTGAAGACGGTGACGCACGAGAATGTTACGGCAGAAGAGTTGGGAGGTGCCGCTACGCACAGTACAAAGAGTGGAGTCACCCACTTTGCTTGCAGTAACGAAGTGGAGTGTATCAATCAAATCAAACAAGCACTGAGCTATATGCCTCAGAACTGCGAGGAAGAGCCACCCCAAGTGGACTACGAAATTGGCGATGAAAAGCGTGATGTACTCAACAACATTATTCCCTCCAATCCTAATCAGCCCTACGACATGCGTGAGGTGGTGACGGGTATTGTTGATGAAGGAAGTTTTTTTGAAGTGCATAAGAATTACGCGGAAAACATTGTAGTTGGCTTTGCCAGAATTGCCGGACGGAGTATAGGAATTATTGGCAATCAGCCGGCTTCACTTGCTGGAGTATTAGATATAGATGCAAGCAAGAAAGGAGCAAGATTCGTACGTTTTTGTGATAGCTTTAATATTCCCCTGTTAGTGCTAGAAGACGTTCCAGGGTTTTTGCCTGGTACCGACCAGGAGTGGAATGGCATTATTACCAATGGTGCGAAGTTATTGTACGCCTTTTCGGAGGCAACCGTTCCGCGTATCACGGTGATCACCCGCAAAGCTTATGGTGGAGCATATGATGTGATGAACTCCAAGCACATAGGAGCCGACATGAACTACGCTTGGCCAACAGCAGAGATTGCGGTAATGGGAGCCAAAGGTGCCGCAGAAATTATTTTCAAGAGAGAAATTGCCGAGGCAGAAGATTCCGAGGCGAAACTCAATGAAAAAGTGGACGAGTATACCCATAAGTTTGCCAACCCCTATAGAGCTGCTCACCGCGGTTACATAGATGAGGTGATTTTCCCTGATCAGACACGTGAGAAGTTGATAAAGGCCTTCAAAATGTTGGAGAACAAAGTGGCAAAGATTCCGAAGAAGAAACACGGGAACATACCTTTGTAATAATTCAAGCTAAATAAGAAACGAGATTTTATGGATAAGAAGAGTAAAAAATTCCTTTTTGATTATTTAAACAATGCCTCACCCACAGGCTTTGAACATACGGGTCAGCAAATTTGGTTGGACTATATCAAGCCCTACACCGATGAATACATGGTCGATGTCTATGGCACTGCCGTAGGTGTAATCAATCCTTCAGGAAAATATAAGGTAGTGATTGAGGCGCACGCGGATGAGATTTCGTGGTTTGTGAATTATATCACACCTGAGGGCTATATATACGTGAGGAGAAATGGCGGATCTGACCACCAGATTGCTCCATCAATGCGGGTAAACATTCACACTGATAAAGGTATTGTGAAGGGAGTGTTTGGATGGCCGGCTATACACGTGCGAGACAATACCAAGGAAGAAACCCCAACACTGAAAAATATTTTTATCGATGTTGGAGCAGAAAACAAGAAAGAAGTTGAGGCGCTGGGCGTGCACGTAGGTTGTGTAATCACTTTTGAGGATGAGCTAATAGAATTGAATAAAAACTATTTGGTAGGGCGTGCGCTTGACAATCGCATGGGTGGATTCATGATTGCGGAGGTTGCCAGGAGAATCAAGGAGAGTAAGAAGAAACTGCCATTCTGTTTATATGTTGTCAATTCCGTTCAGGAGGAAATTGGGCTTCGTGGTGCAGAGATGATCTCCAGAAGACTAAAACCAGATTTGGCGATTTGTACAGATGTCACTCATGATACCGGCTCCCCTATGTACAACAAGAAGGAAAGTGGCGACCTGAAGTGTGGCAACGGCCCAGTATTTTGTTACGGCCCTGCCGTGCAGAACAATGTATTGAAAATGATGATCAAAGTAGCACAGAAGAAAAAAATACCATTTCAGCGGCAGGCTGTATCGCGCTCGACAGGAACAGACACGGATTCATTTGCCTATTCAGCTGAAGGGGTCGCTTCTGCTTTGATCTCTCTACCACTAAAGTACATGCATACTACGGTAGAAACAGTGCATAAGGATGATGTAGAGAATGTGATCAAATTAATTCAGGAGGTAATTGTGAACCTGAAGCCAGGGGAAGACTATAGGTATATTAAGTAGATAACTATTACCCTTACCGAAAGGCTTCTGACAATTCAGAAGCCTTTTTTATTTTTATAAAATGGCAGCGACCAAGACTATAGTTGATCAAATGGGGAACGCGGTTACATTGGCCTTTCCTCCTCAGCGAATCATTTCATTGGTGCCATCGCAATCTGAATTGCTTTTTGATCTTGGCCTTGAAGAACAGGTGATAGGAATTACAAAATTCTGTGAGCGCCCTGCCACCTGGCGCAAGGAGAAAGTAATAGTGGGAGGTACGAAGAGAATAAGGCATGATGTCATTGAGGTACTCAAGCCTGATCTCATCATTGGCAACAAGGAAGAGAATAGTAAAGAAGATATAGAGGAGCTGCAGCGGAAGTATGCGGTGTGGATGAGCGATATCGTAACGCTCGAAGATGCTTTGAAAATGATCGGTCATCTAGCTGAACTAACAAATAAGATCGATCAGGGACAAGCAGTAATTTCAAAAATCAATCAGGCATTTCAGTCCATCAGACAGCGAAGAGGGTCTGTGCTCTATTTGATATGGATGAATCCATGGATGGGAGCGGGGTCAAATACCTTCATCGATAGCGTGCTGGTTCAAATGGGATTTGAAAATGTTTTGCGCAAGAAGCCTCGATATCCCGAACTTCTGTTGGAGCAAATAGGGGAATTGGATCCCGAATATGTACTGCTCTCCTCCGAACCTTTTCCGTTCCAGGAAAAACATATGGTAGCTTTGAGGGAAATCTTACCTAAGGCCAAGATCCTACTGGTAGATGGGCAATACTTTAGCTGGTATGGAAGCCGGCTGGTGGGCGCGCCTGATTATTTTCAGTCGTTGTTTGGTAACTAGCCAGATTTTGAAAGCCTATCCATATTGAAAACCGATTGATTTCAAATCTTTCCAAAAATCCGGGTAGGACTTGTTAACCACTTCACGATCTTCAATTTCTAAATCTACCAGGGTGGCCCACGGTGCAAATCCCATAGCCATACGGTGGTCGTGGTAGGTATTGATCATAATCTTTGTCTTGGGGATAGTTCCAGGCGAAAAGTGAAAAGCATCGCCCTTTCGCTCCAACCTGGCGCCAACTTTTCCTAGCTCATTTTGTAAGGCCGCTATCCGATCAGTCTCTTTGATGTACAAACTTTCCAAGCCAGTGAAAGAACCCTTGACACCCTTGAGCGCACACACAGGCAGCACGGTTTGAGCCAAGTCTGGGCAGTTGTGAAAATCCCAGACCAGCTCGGGCACGACACGTTCCGTCTTGCTTAGGATCGCATCGCCATTTTTGAAGTGGGTTTTGACTCCAAGTTTTTCCATTATCTCCACGATCACGCGATCGCCTTGTAAGGAAGTCTCGTGGACTCCCTTCAACAGTAAATCACCTTTTTCTGCCAAGGCAACCATGGCAAACCAATAGCTTAAGGCAGACCAATCTGGCTCCACATCTACAATGATGGGTTGGTATTTTCCATGGCCGATTAGTATTTGTTTACCATCAAATTGGCTTTCAACCCCAAAAGCCTTCATCAAGCTCGCTGTCATCTCTATGTAAGGTCTGCTTGCTACCGTTCCTTCCAGGTCAATGGTAAGGCCTTGCGGTAGTGTTGGCGCCACCATCATCAAGGCAGAAATGTACTGACTGCTGACGTTGGCAGGTAAGGATACAGCTTTGTTCTGTTGCCCGGGAAAGCCCAGAAGCTTAATTGGGGGAAAGCCTTCTTGCTCAAGATATTGAATACTTGCGCCTATCCGCCTGAGCGCATCTACGAGTAACCTTATTGGCCGCTCCTTCATTCTGGAGGTGCCCGTAAGTATCTTCTTTTGACCAGAAATGGCAAAATGCGCGGTGAGGAATCGCATGGTAGTGCCTGCATCCATCGCATCAATCACCTCTGCCTCACTATGGAGCAGGTCCTTCATCAGTTTTGTGTCCCGTGCGTTTGCAAGGTTGCGGATAATAGATTTGTTCCTCGATAGGGCGTCTAGGATCAGCACACGGTTACTGATACTCTTGGAAGCTGGGAGCTTCCCTATTGTGCCGGTTACATTAGGGTTGTGTTTTAGGATTAAGGATGGCATGATGAAAAACCTGATGTCAGAAAATAAAGGTCACCTTTTTTATTTGTGGTTGAAACATTTTATTTTCATTTGTAGTTAAATGTATTATGGGTGCAAAGAAAAACATTGCAATTGGATTAGGATTAGCGGGAGGTGCCCTCTTAACAGCTTGGTTGTTTTCTGGAAGCAGAGCGCAGAAAACTAAGGAACTGTTGCTTAAGAAAGCACAGGACTTGAAATTGAGCCTAAGGAAAGGCGGAAATTCAAATGATGAAACTGACGTTCACTATCTCTAAAGTGAGCGGAAGTACGCCAATGAATTACAGATCTCTTTTTCGCTAACTTCCACATCCCACACAGCCTGGCCGATGGGGTTCACCAGGGCCATTAGGATTTTATTCTCTTTATTTTTCTTATCCTGTCGCATCACTTTCAAGATCACTTCATCTTCCGGTAGCCTGGTTCGACCAAATATGGAAATTATATAGTCAGCTATTTCGCCAAGCGCTTCCTGGGAGATCAAGTTCTTTTTGAACGCGATTTGGCTTTCCGCTATCATGCCAATGGCAATGGCTTCACCATGCAGCAGCGGCATTTGGGTGCTCAGCGAAGTACTTTCAATGGCATGCCCTACAGTGTGTCCGAAATTCAAAATCTTTCTCAGCCCCTTCTCTGTAGGATCCTCTTGCGTTACCTGAAGCTTGAATGCGACCGATGCAGCAATTAATTTTTCCCACTCCTGCTCTTTTATTGGATACTTGCGGATCGTATTCCACATGCCAGCGTCACCAATAAGCGAGTGTTTGATGACTTCAGCATATCCAGATCGCAATTCTTTTTCAGTTAGCGTCTCTAAAAAGATGGGTGCGATAAGGGTTGCTTTTGGTTGCTGGAACAAGCCTATGTGATTCTTGAAACCCTGGTAATCCACACCCAATTTGCCACCAACGCTTGCATCTACCTGAGAAAGTAGGGTGGTAGGGACTATAAGAAAGTCGATGCCGCGTTTGAAAGTAGCCGCAGCAAACCCGCCCATATCACCTATCACTCCTCCGCCAATTATAATAACAAGGCCATGCCTGTCAAACTTGGCTTGCGTAAGGTGATCCCAAATGGTGCAACAGGTCTCAATGGTTTTGTATTTCTCCCCTGCCTTGATTTCGATCAAAGAATGAGTTGGAATTACATCTCTTACCAGTGGATAGCAGTGTCGCTTAGTGTTTTCATCAACCAGCACAGCGATCTGGGAGTAGCGATTGACAATGTACCCTCTAAGCGTGGTAGCAATGTCAGCCGTGATTTGCACGTGCTTTGGTATTTTCATTTTTTGCCTTCCATTTCTGCTATTCCGGTTTGGAGCTTGATTGATTCCTCGTGAATGCGCTTGTAAAGATCCTGAACAAATTGCGGGTTGATGTTCTTGCGTTCGGCCCACTTTGCTCTCGACCGCAATATTTCATTCCACCTTTCTAACTGAAAAACCGTGACATTATTCTGCCTCTTATAGTCGCCAATCTGCTCGATCAAATTCTTTCGCATGGCCAAAACCTCCATCAGCTCCTGATCCACGTGATCAATCTTTTCACGCAGCTCTTCTAGCTGGCTAATGAACACTTCATCTGTGGAGTGTTTTTCCTTAATGTGCAATTGAGCAAGGATAGATGAAAGCGATTCTGGAGTCACCTGCTGATCCGCATCGCTCAAAGCGTTAGCGGGGTCGGGATGTGTTTCAATCATCAGACCGTCATAGCCCAGATCTAAAGCCTTTTGGGATACCTCAAAAACCAAATCTCGGTTTCCGGCAATATGACTTGGGTCGCAGATTAGTGGCAAAGTCGGATAATGCGATTTCAATTCAATTGCGATATGCCACGCAGGACTGTTGCGGTATTTTGAACGTTGGTAAGAAGAGAATCCCCGATGAACCGCAACAATTTTTTTATTTCCCGATTGGTATATTCTTTCTATTGCACCTTCCCACAAGGCCAGTTCTGGATTGATCGGATTCTTTACGAGGATGGGAATGTCTGTACCCTTCAGCGCATCTGCAATTTCCTGAACTAAAAAAGGATTGACTGTAGTGCGAGCCCCAAGCCACAAGATATCCATTTCTGCGTGGAGCGCCTCTTCTACATGTTTTGCTGAGGCCACCTCAATTGCGACTATTAATTTATGATCTTTCTTAATATCACTGAGCCACTTGAGTGCCTGGGTTCCATTACCCTCAAAATGATTTGGCCTGGTTCGCGGTTTCCAAACCCCTGCACGCATGATTCCAATATCATTGGCAACCAGATGACTGGCCACTGAGGTAAGCTGTGCGGGACTTTCGGCGCTGCAAGGCCCCGCAATTATCAGGTGTGACCTTTCGGACGGAAACCATGATTCCCAACTAGAAAAAGAAATTTCTTTATTTATCATGTAATTCAAACAAAATAACTCAATTCTTGTCTTACTCTTACATGAAAAAAGTCAAAAGAATACCATACACTGCTATATTTAGACCTCAAATTTCTACCTATGGATGTTGAGCCGAAAGTAAGTTTTGAGGACACCGCAATAGCCTTCTCCTACAAAAGTGATTTAGCGCTTAAGCGGGCAAATTTTATTTTTACGCTGGTTAACAATCCCATTATTTCGAAGCTTGCCACTACAGCTGTGAAAATTGGGATGTTTCTTCACCTTCCGATCAAAGGATTGATCCGAAGTACAATATTTGATCACTTCTGCGGAGGTGAAACGATCGAACGATGCCGGCCGATTGTAAAAAACTTATCTGATTATGGAGTGGGCGCAATATTAGATTACTCTGTTGAGGGCGTAGATGATGAACTAAGTTTTGTGAAAACAACAGATGAGATCTTGGAGACATTCGAAGCCTCGAAGGACAATGGCTCTTTGCCTTTCTGCGTATTTAAAGTGACCGGAATTGCTGATACTGGGCTATTGGCAAAAGTCCAAAAGAAAGTTTCTCTGTCTCCAGAAGAGGAGAATGCGTGGACAAGGGTGCGGGAGCGGGTTGATAGGATTTGTGGCAAAGCCTATGAGTATAAGAGTTTGGTGTTAATTGATGCAGAGGAATCCTGGATTCAGGACCCTATAGATCAACTCACGTATGAGATGATGGAGAAGTACAATAAGGAGGAGGCGATCGTATTCAACACGTACCAGATGTATCGAGTGGATATGCTCTCTAAGCTGCGCAATGCCTTTCATGATGCCACGATGAATAATTATTTTTTGGGCGTGAAGATGGTGCGTGGAGCTTATATGGAGAAGGAACGGGAGCGCGCAGTGAAACTAGGGTATGATGATCCTATACAGCCTAGCAAGGAGGCCACGGACGAAAGTTTTAATAAAGGCCTGGCGTTTTGCATCGATAATAAACAAAGAGTCAGCCTGATGTGCGGTTCGCATAACGACTATAGTAACAGATATCTTACGGTGCTCATGGAGAAGCACAGCATGAGAAATAACGACAAACGTGTATGGTTCGCTCAGCTCTATGGCATGAGTGATAATATTTCCTTTAACCTCGCCAAGCAGGGTTACAATGTCGCAAAGTACGTCCCATATGGGCCTATCACTTCGGTTATCCCATACCTCTTGCGTAGGGCTGAGGAGAATACCTCGGTGGCGGGTCAGAGTAGCCGCGAGCTGATGCTGATAAGAAAGGAGCTTAGAAGGCGAAAATCTGCGTAATAGCATTCTTACATTTGTCTTTCACAGCGGCACTCTGCCTCCAAATCACTATTTTTGCGGCCTTAACTGAATAACAAATTTAGGTCGCATGCATTTAAGCGAACAAGAAAAAATAAGAAGACAGAGCCTAGATGAGCTGATAAAGTCAGGCATCAATCCATACCCGGCAGATTTATTCCAAGTCAATGCTTCCGCTGCGGAAATCCTGGAGAATTATCCGAAGCAAAAGATAGAATACAAAAATGTTTCTTTAGCAGGGCGAATCATGTCCAGACGCATAATGGGCAACGCTTCATTTGCAGAGTTGCAGGACAGCTCGGGCCGCATCCAGATTTATATTCGAAGAGATGATATTTGCCCTGGTGAGGACAAGTCCTTTTATAACTCTGTTTTTAAAAAGCATCTTGACATTGGAGATATAATAGGTGTGAAGGGCTATGTGTTCACCACAAAGACCGGAGAGATATCACTTCATGTGACCGAACTCACGGTGCTGGCAAAGTCGCTTAGGCCACTTCCCATTGTGAAAGAAACAGAAGATGAGGCCGGAAACGTAGTGCAGCACGATGCATTCACAGATCCGGAACAGCGATATAGAATGCGTTATGTAGATCTTGTTGTGAATCCTCACGTCCGTGACGCATTCATAAAACGCACGAAGCTCATGAATTCGATGCGGGAGTTCTTAAACGATAAGGGTTATCTGGAGGTGGAGACTCCCATTTTGCAGCCTTTGTATGGTGGTGCTGCCGCGCGACCTTTCAAGACGCATCACAATACGCTTGACATGACGCTGTATTTGAGGATTGCCAACGAACTTTATCTGAAGCGTTTGATCGTTGGCGGATTTGATGGCGTTTACGAATTCAGTAAAGACTTTAGAAATGAAGGGATGTCCCGCTATCACAATCCTGAATTCACGCAAGTGGAACTATATGTGGCCTACAAAGACTACAACTGGATGATGGACCTGGTAGAGGAGATGGTTGAGAAAGTGGCTATTGATTTACATGGCACTACAGAAGTAAAGGTTGGGGAAAACATTATTGACTTTAGAAGACCCTGGAAGCGATTTACAATGTACGAAGCCATTGCACACTTCACGAGTATTGACATTAGCGAAATGGATGAAGCAGCCCTAAGGGAAACCTGCAAGAAACTTCACGTGAAGGTAGATGAGAGCATGGGTAAGGGAAAACTTATCGATGAGATCTTTGGTGAGAAATGCGAACCTTTTATTATTCAGCCTACTTACATTACCGATTATCCTATTGAAATGTCTCCTTTAGCGAAGAAGCATCGCAGCAAAGAGGGATTAGTGGAAAGATTTGAGGCTATTTGCAACAGTAAGGAGATTTGTAATGCCTTCTCTGAACTTAACGATCCGCTGGATCAACGCGCGCGATTCGAAGAGCAATTGGAACTAGGGAAGAGGGGTGATGACGAAGCGATGACTTTAGACGAAGATTACCTGCGCTCTTTAGAGTATGGGATGCCCCCCACAGCAGGGTTGGGTATAGGCATCGATCGGTTGGCCATGATTATGACCAATTCTGCTTCTATCCAGGATGTAATTTTCTTTCCTCAGATGAAGCCCGAAAAGGGACCTTCCTCTTCTCCTGAAAAGGAGTTTGGGGCGATTGGAATTCCAAAAGAACTATTTCCGGTTATTGCCAGTCTGGGTGTACAGAATAGAGCACAGCTAAAAGAACTGAAAGCCTCAAAATTGTTCAACGATGTTTGTGGTATGCGCAAGAAAATGAAATTGGAAGATGTCAAAAACCCGACTCTGCAAGAAGTCGAAGGGTGGCTACAGAAGGCTGGCGCTTAATTATCGAAGAAGTTTCTTGTGCGGTCTAGCTTCAAGTCGCGGAGCATACCCGACTTTACGCCAATCGAAAAATTATAGGACTGGTATGGACCGAAAGGCGTCCACCCAAGGCTTACCTGCCAGCAATGTAAGTCTCTGTTGATGGTGAGGTAGGTTTGAGTGAATTCCTTATTGTCAAAGTCATATCCCGTGTTGTAGGTAATTTTCCATTTTTCCGTCAGAGATAGATCCCCGTTGACCCGGATTGTCTGCGTAACCTGCGAAGGTTGACTTCCCATTTTACGATAGTCAAGATTGTAACTAAGTCGCAAGTTCCATGGCACATCGAAATCAATATACGCATCGGGATTATTAAGAAGATACTGCTTATTGGTCTCTGAAATATTCGCATTAGCAATCTTGCTTCTGGTTTCGTTGTCTTTGCTTTGCCCCTTCGGGCTAAGGTTGGTGCTAAACGCTAAATTCAGACTGGTGATTTGCCCTAGGTTAAATCCGTCTTGCCATGCAAAGCGACTTATCTTTGTTTCGTACACTCGACCGAAGTCGTTTTCATTCTTTCCAATGCTATCTATTCTATACTGATAGGGATCTAAGATTGAAGTGATGTTTATATTTATTTTATCGTTGAGTACGTTAGTATTAGCGCCCAGTGCAAAAGGTGAGAGCTTGAAAGAATCTGCTGCGAAGTTATAACCACTGGAAATGGATAGTGAGTTTAGTAGGGATACTTTTTTGGCTACAGAATCTGTGGGATTTTTCACTTTCATTTCCACGGTATTACCCAGGCTGAAGTTCATGGAGCTGGACTCGCCCTGACCTGAACTTCCATAAACGAACCCCTCGTGCCTTGATTTTTGAATGATG
The DNA here is from genome assembly GCA_040216915.1 of Cyclobacteriaceae bacterium. GTDB lineage: Bacteria > Bacteroidota > Bacteroidia > Cytophagales > Cyclobacteriaceae > ELB16-189. The sequence goes on along the minus strand of JAVJOD010000003.1, from coordinate 567,011 downwards.
TTGCCTTTTGGTGTAGTAAAAGTCTGGTAGTAATTAAATTTTGGATCCGCATAGTTCGGACGATAGTTATATCCTATTGAAGGATTGATCACGTGTCGTATTGCCTTCACTCTACTGTTGGGATTCTTCATGAGATACATCCCATAGAGGCGCGTGTTCAGATTGATCCCACCGGAATAGTTGGTAATCCTGTTGAATTGGCTAATAGTGTCCACCACAACAGCCGTTTGGCCACTCTCATCCAAAGCCCAATCAAGTTTTTCGAGATACCATATTTCATCATAGTTGATCGATGGACTCAAAGTGAAGTGCTTTAATAGCTTGACCGATGAGCCAACTGGTATGTTGTGCCGAATTCCTTTTTTTGAGTTTGCCAGGAATGTGGAAAAGTTTGCTGCATTGAATGGCGCTATACTGTCGGTGGTGGCATCGCCTATTTTTCCGAGGTTATTATCAATTTGGTTAGTCCCATTCATGGTGTAGCGAATCACAAAGTTCTCCAAGAACTCATTATCAGATGCCTTTTTGAAGGGATAAATGTTGTTGACGTTAAAGTTGAAGTCCGGTAGTAGTAGGTTCACTTTTTCTGTTACTAAATCCTGGCTGTGACGCATGTTGACGCCCAACGACATTGGTGTGCCTGCAAATGTTTTTGAATAAGAAATATTAGAACTCAATTGTCTCGAGGTATTGTCGAGTCGGGTTGACGCAGGATTTGAATTTAATGGAAGTAAGTTGTTGGTGGTATAGGTAGAAGTGGCTGCGTTAACAGAGGCAGAAAACCTTCCAGTGCCTTTGCTTTGAGGTGAATGTGTCCACATTATTCTGTAGTCTCTGATTTTGTCCCGATTCTCAATGTTGCTATTTATTCTATTGCTAGTAGTGCTAAAGTTAAAGGTGCCGTTATAGGCATAACGCTTTCGATAAAGGGAGTTCAGATAGAGCGCTGACGAGCCTTTGCTGAATATGTCGCCCGTTAGAGTTAGCTTCAGGTAGTCGCTGATGTCAAAAAAGTACCCACCATTCTTGAGGAAGAAACCACGATTTTTTTCTTCTCCATAAGATGGCACAATGATACCAGAGGAACTTTGCTTCTGTGCGGGAAACATGCCGAAGGCAAATCCCAGTGGCGTAGGTACGTCATTGACTTCCATGTAGAAGGGGCCAGTCACAATCTTGTCGTCAGGTATAGCCTTTGCTTTTTTAGAAATTATTCTAAAATGTGGGTGTGCCAGGTTGCAGGTGGTATAAGCATTCCCTACTGTGAAGAGCTCGTTCTTATCATTCTTATACACCAGGTCACCATGTACAAAACCGTCACCTTGCTGCGTGACTACTTCAGAGATTTGAGCTTTCTCCGTTTTGAAGTTGTAAACCATGTCTTTTGTCTCATAAACTTCAGGGCCATTTTTGAAGATTGGAAAGCCCACGCGCTGTCCCAGGGAATCGGTCGAACCTCGTGCTGATATGGTTGATTTGTCGTAGTCTATTTCGATTTCATCAGCCTCAAGCTCGATTTCACCATATTTGATTTTGGCTTCTCCATAGAGCCTGATGAGCTTTCCAGATAAATTGGAATTGATTGAATCACGAGCAGAGTAGTATATGGTCGTCTCAATATCACTTTTAGCAGGAGCCTGAACAGAATCGCGCTTAGCAGGTGATTTTGAATTTAAGGTATCGTTTTTGATTAGTAAGGAGTCTGCGGGCAAGCCAAGCGTGTCTTGTGAGACCGGAAGTGCGAAAGCAGGTTCCGTGACAGTGGTCTCTACTTGTGCCAATGAGCTAGCCGAACGGAAAAGTTGAAACGCTAAGAAAAAAATGAAAAAAATATACTTCCGCACGCCTTCTGGTTTGATTTCCAGGTGTTTAGCTTTTAGTGAAAAATTCACAACTTTGCGTAAAGTTATTGCAATTACTTCAGACATCGTTAAGCCTGTGAAGAATATCGGATTCAAAGCACTGTTATTAGCAATAACCTTGCTATTCTTTTCAGCTACCCCGCGGACCAATGCGGATAATGTGATTGACCTGGTGGTCATTGATGCGGGCCATGGTGGAAAAGACCCTGGAACCCACGGTATAAACACCCTTGAAAAGGATGTGGCCCTGAGCATTGCCCTTAAGGTGGGCGAGTATATCACCAAATATGTACCTGGTGTCAAAGTGATCTATACCAGAACAGATGATACTTTTATACCATTGGATGAACGTGCCAAGATTGCAAATAGAAATAACGCTGATCTGTTCATATGCATTCATGCCAACGCCTTGGGAAGACCTGAAATCTATGGGACAGAAACCTATGTAATGGGGCCGCACAACGCAGAAGGTAATATGGAGGTTGCCAAGCGTGAGAATTCTGTGATTTTGCTGGACGAAAATCACGAAGAACGTTATGAAGGCTTTGATCCCAACAGTCCAGAGTCGTATATTTTGTTTTCTTTAGCGCAAAGCGCCTTTCAGGAGAGTAGCATTCGGTTTGCAAACTTCGTGGAGAGTCAATTTAGAGATCGGGTGGGGCGAAAAAGCAGGGGGGTAAAACAAGCAGGATTTTGGGTTTTGTGGCGTACAGGTATGCCAAGTGTGTTAATAGAGACGGGTTATTTAACAAATCCGACAGAGGAAAAGTATCTGAAAAGTGAGAGGGGGCAGGAATTGATTGCCTCGGGAATTTATCGAGCGTTTAAAGAGTATAAAGCTCAAATTGAGTCAGTAAAATAGATCTTGTGAATAAGGAAGTAAAAGTTGGATTGTTTATGACCATTGCGCTGGTCATGTTGTATTTCGGATTTAATTATTTGAAGGGGATTGATTTCTTTTCTTCCACAAATAAATATTACGCTATCTATGACAATGTAGATCAGCTCGCAGTCTCAAATCCCGTGCTCGTCAATGGTTTTGCAGTGGGCAGGGTAAGTGCCATTCGAATCCTGCAAAGCCTGAACAATAAGGTTTTGGTAGAACTGGACATTGACTCTGAGATCATAATAGGTGACTCGGCTAGTGCGATGTTAAACAGTGATTTTCTTGGAAGTAAATCCATCCTGCTGAATATGGGAAATACTTCCAGGCCTATGGAGCCTGGTGATACCATTAGTGCATACGTTGCACGCGGGGTTTTCGAGGTGTTTTCCGAAACCGCGCAACCGGTGGCCAACAACGTGCAAACTACTTTGGGAAAGTTGAATATTGTATTAGATAACCTGGCAAAGAATTCATCCAGACTAGATACAATATTCATAAGATTGGAGAATACGCCATACTACATCAATCGAACGCTGAGCACCAGCAATGAAAAGATCGAGCTGCTGTCAGCCTCATTTAAGCAGACTGCGGACAATCTATCAAGCACTTTGAAAGACCTTAAACCGGTAATCAAAAACTTTGGTACTTTTTCCGATTCTCTTAAACGACTTGAGCTTAACGAGACCCTCCAGAAAACCCAGGAGACTCTTGTCGGCCTAACCGCTACACTTGCCAAATTGAGTGACGGTGATAATACTGCCAGTAAGTTAATGAACGAAGACTCGCTGTATGTCAATCTCAACAAATTACTTCTTGATTTGGACACGCTTGCAGTAAACTTCAATAACAATCCCAAGCACTTTCTTGCACCTCTTGGCAAGAGCGCAAAGAAAATTGAGAAAGACAGAAGAAAAATGGAAGAAGAAAACTAACTTCTGCCAAGCTGACCCTACCCTTCATGGACTTAGAATTCAACAAGAACGAAGATCAACTCAAGCAACTTTGCGACCAACTCAAACATAGAGAAGGATTGACCATGCTTGGTGGAGGAGAAAAAAAGATTAAAGATCAGCACAAGAAAGGAAAATTAACGGCCAGGGAAAGAATCAAATATTTGATTGATGAAGAAACCGATCTTGTTGAGATAGGCCTTTTTGCGGGAGAGGGAATGTACGAAGAGGAGGGAGGTTGCCCATCGGCAGGTGTGGTAACCGTGCTTGGTTATGTCAGTAAGAGAATGTGTGTGATTGTGGCAAATGATGCTACCGTGAAAGCTGGTGCCTGGTTTCCAATTACAGCCAAGAAAAATTTGCGTGCACAGGAAATTGCAATTGAGAACCGGCTTCCAATCATTTACCTCGTTGACAGTGCAGGCGTTTTCCTTCCCATGCAGGATGAAATATTTCCAGACAAGGAGCATTTTGGTCGGCAGTTTAGGAATAATGCGAAAATGTCGGCTATGGGTATTGTGCAGGTAGCAGCTATTATGGGAAGTTGCGTAGCCGGAGGAGCCTATCTACCTATTATGTCTGACGAGGCAATGATAGTGGACAAGACAGGGTCTATTTTTCTGGCCGGATCCTATCTGGTTAAGGCTGCTATTGGAGAAACCATAGACAACGAATCCTTGGGGGGGGCCACCACTCATTGCGAGATTTCCGGTGTTACAGACAATAAATTTCCTAATGATGAAGCCTGCCTTGACTATATCAAGCGCATCTTTGATAAACTGGGACATTCGGAGAAAGCCGGATTTGATAGAATTGAATCGAAGCAGCCCAAGGAAAAGGAAGGAGATATTTTTGGCCTTCTTGCAGTGGATAGGGTAAAGCCTTACGATATGGTTGAGATCATCAAACGACTGGTGGATGATTCTGAATTTGATGAATACAAAGCCCTTTATGGTCAAACGATTGTTTGCGGATATGGCAGAATAGATGGGTGGGCAGTCGGTATTGTGGCCAATCAACGAAAGATCGTGAAAACGAAAAAGGGTGAGATGCAGATGGGAGGAGTCATCTACTCTGACTCTGCCGACAAGGCTGCGCGATTTATCATGAATTGTAACCAGCGGAAGATTCCGCTCCTCTTTCTGCAAGACGTGAGCGGGTTTATGGTTGGAAGTAAGGCAGAGCAGGGAGGCATCATAAAAGATGGCGCTAAAATGGTGAACGCCATGGCAAATTCTACCGTACCAAAATTCACAATCATTATCGGAAACTCTTACGGGGCAGGAAACTACGCCATGTGTGGTAAGGCCTATGATCCAAGGTTAATATATGCATGGCCTACCGCGCAAATTGCGGTGATGAGTGGCGCCTCGGCCGCAAAGACCTTGTTGCAAATTCGAGTAAGCACTTTGAAAAAGCAGGGTAAAGAAATTGGCCAGGAGGAGGAGAATCAGTTATTGAAGGAAATTACAGATCGGTATAATGAACAATTGAGTCCATATTATGCCGCGGCCCGTTTATGGGTAGATGGCGTGATCAACCCTCTTGAGACAAGGAAGACGATATCTCGCGGCATAGAAGCTGCAAACCACGCGCCCATTGAGAAATTTAATGTGGGAGTGATTCAAACATAATGGAGGAGAAGGAGATAAAAGCACTGATCTCCCTGCTGGATGATGACGACAGACAGATCGTCACGCATGTGGAGGAGAAAATATTGTCTTTGGGCACCACAGTCATTCCGTTCTTAGAAAGTGAGTGGGAAAGTTGCCTCAACCCAGAGGTGCAAATAAGGATTGAAGACTTGATCCATTCGTTGCAGTATGAACTACTAAAGCAACGATTAAAAGATTGGTATGCCAGTCCTGATCGGGACCTATTGACAGGCATGTGGGTGGTGTCTACTTATCAATATCCAGATACGAGTTTAGAAAAACTCAGGCAAGACCTTGAACAAATATATTACGATACATGGCTCGAATTTCGAAATGACTTGTATCCATTCGATCAGATAAAAGTGATCAACAGTGTCTTGTTTGGAAAACTGAAATTTGGTGCCAATAGCAAAAATTTTCATTCACCAGGTAACTCACTGATCAATGTAGTGCTAGAGACGCGAAAGGGCAATCCGATCACCCTAAGTGTGATATACTTACTGGTGGCGCAAAAATTGAAGTTACCAGTGTTTGGTGTCAACCTGCCCAATTTGTTTATCCTCACCTACAAGGATGAGAAACAGACGCAATTCTACATTAACACTTTTAACAAAGGTTTAATTTTCTCGCGTCAGGACATAGAGAATTATATCAATGAATTGCACCTCACGCCACAGCCTTCATTTTTCGAGCCCTGTAGCAACGTGGAGATCATTAGAAGGGCGCTGCGAAATCTCGTGATGTCGTTCGAGAAAATGGGCGAGCATGCCAAAGCAGATGAAGTGAAAATGTTACTGGCGGAAGTTTCTGAAGGAGGTGAACTTGGTGTTTAATATGTCCTGCTATTTTTTTCTTATTGTGCAGCCCACCGGCCTGGTATTATTATCGGTGGCATTGCGCTGTGCCAAGAGATTTTCAATATTTTCCTGAAGGTAGGCCTTGCTCACATCAGAAGCTACCTGAGGGTTGTCGTCTATTGCACCTTGGTAGAAAATCGAGTACGAACTGTTTTGCCTTTTCAATAAAAAAGCCTCAGCACTCCTTTTAGCGTCAAGACAATCCATCACTACCTGATCCTTGTCTGCCAGGTAAGGAACCGCCAATTTCCATTTATTGTATTGTGCGCTCATAGCCTTTACATTCTCCTTCGGTTCAATAAAAGAGTTGACCAGTAAGAATTGAATGCGACCTTTATATTTTTCGATGAGGGAGTGAATGCGATCCGTATAATAGTTGTCATAAGGGCAAGCATTGCTGGTAAATAGCACGACCAAGCCATCACAACTCTGGAAATTACTAAGGGACACCATTTTGTTGTCTGCCACATTAAGCGCAGAAAAGTCTTGCACACTTTGCCCAAAGAGCGTAGAGGTGGTGATCAACAAGAGTAAACTAAATCCTTTTATCATTCTATATTGAATATACCAATACAAATTCTTTTTTGACAAAGTATTGGAGATTAACAGTAATCTTTTCGCTTTCGAAATTGATAATGCCGCTAATTCTTCCTTCAGGATGTATTTCGAACGGTGCGATCTTAAGGTGGGTTGCAAATAACAGGCCACGTCTTCCGTGTACTTTGTACAGTGCTTCCTTGGCACACCAGTAGATGCAATGCTTTTCGACATTTTCACCAGCATCAGCTAGTTCTTCCTCATCTAGTATGCGGGGCGCAATTTTTAGTAGTTTTTGTTTTGGCTGCTCTATGTCAATTCCCACAGCGTGTTGAGGATTAATCTGAGCGGCAACATAGGGATAAGAATGACTGAGCGAAATGTGATGCAGTGCATCTGTCAAGAAGGGTTTTCCGAATTGGTCCTTGTATATGCCCTTGTATTCTAAGCCAGATGTTTTGGCCAATTCTTTTATTAGTACACGACCGGCCAACCATTCTAACCGTTTGTTACCGCTGATGATTTGCTCAGGACATTGCTCAGGCTGCGCTGAAGCCGTAAGTTCCTCTTCACTTTCGGTGATGTGCCATAAGGCGACATGTCCATGCTGCAGTGATATCAAATCTTGAGAAGGCATTGGGTAATCTCAGTTTATCTAGTCAATTTTGCCAAAAATTTCAAACATTTTTACTTCGCAGTGGAAAAGAGAAGTGGTGCATGAGCAAAGTTACAGTAAATAAGGTCGGCACCCTGACGGGGCATCGAGATTGTGTATACGGTGTGGTGACAGGTAGTGAACACCATGAGGTTTTTTCGTCCGCGGGAGACGGAATGGTCGTAAAGTGGAATCTGAAAGATCCTGATAATGGAGAGTTGGTTGCCAAACTCCCAAACTCTGTTTATGCCCTGCATTACCTCAAGGAGTCAGACGTGCTAATGGCTGGTCAAAACTTCGAAGGAATACATCTGCTTGACTATAGAGAAAAGAAAGAGATTAGGTCGCTTAAGGTGACTAGCAAGGCAATCTTTGATATTTGCTCCCTGGGGGAGACGGTATTTGTGGCATCTGGTGATGGGTCTGTTTACGTGGTGGATATGAATTCATGGAGGATCATTCACAGATTGGAACATGCGCAAAGTAGCGCAAGATGTATTGCCATTAACCTTGCGCGAATGGAGATGGCCGTGGGCTACAGCGACAATGCCATTAGGGTATTCAGCCTGGTTGACTACCAATTGACTAAGTCGCTGAACAAGCACCAGAATTCCGTTTTTAGCGTGGCATATGATTCATCGGGGCGGTTTCTTCTTAGCGGATCGCGCGATGCACATCTTAAGATTTGGGATTCAACATCGGGCTATTCGCTGGAGGAGGACATTGTGGCGCACATGTACACGATCAACCACATCGCTTTTAGCCCAAATAACAAACATTTTGTAACTTGTAGCATGGATAAGTCCATAAAGGTCTGGAGTTGGCCAGAACGTAAGCTTATCAAGGTAATTGATAAGGCAAGGTTTGCGGGACATGGCACTTCAGTCAATAAATTAGCCTGGACATCGTTTAATGATCAGTTGGTGAGTGCGAGCGATGACCGAACCTTATCAGTATGGGATTTAATTTTTTAAACTTATAACAACTACTTAATCTAAATCACCATGAAAGTTACACCGCTGGAGATTAGACAAAAATCATTTGAGAAAACATTGCGTGGATTTGACAAAGATGAGGTCAATGCATTTTTGTTAACCCTTTCCCAGGAATGGGAACGTATGCAGGATGAGTCCAAAGAGCTTCGCATCAAGCTGGAAGCGACAGAACGTGAAGTTACCAAATTGCGCGAAGTAGAGGGATCGCTTTATAAGACATTAAAAACTGCCGAAGACACCGGGGCTAATGTGATTGATCAGGCAAACAAAGCAGCCGAGTTGCATTTGAAGGAGGTGCAATTGAAAGCCGAGGCTTTGCTGAACGAGTCGAAGGCCAAAGCAAAGAACATTATTGAATCTTCGGAAAATACCTCTAAACAAATGTTGTACGAAATGGAGGAGCGCTTGAAAGCATTGGTGCAAAACTATAAGAGCGTACTAAACGAAAGGGATGGACTTGCTGCAGACCTAAAACGCATGGGACAAGAAGTACTGGAGAAAGTGGATCGCATAAAGGCAGCTACGAATGACTTCGATCCTGATCGCCACTTGAATTTGGCTAAGCGTGAGAGTAATAAAACGCTGTATCCTAATTTGGAACCAAAGCAAGAAGAGACCAAGCCACAGCCACCTCCTATCCCTGTAGTAGAGGAGCGTTTGGAAGCCAATTCAAATCATAGCAAGTCCTTTTTTGACAACATATAATTTTTGCCACAAGATACCTGGATAGTGAAACTCAAGGGTAAGGTTGTTTTGGAAGGTCTTGAGTTTCACGCCTATCATGGCGTATATCCGCACGAGCGATCTTCCGGTAATAAATTCGAGGTGGACGTCACGGTGAGCACCTTATTTGAAGAATCAGCATTTCATGATGATCTCTCAGGCACGATCAACTACGAAGATCTCTATGCGATTGTAAGTCAAGAGATGAGTAAGTCGTCCAAGCTACTGGAGTCGGTAGCACATGCTATAGCAGAGGAAATCCTAAGTAGATTTGATGCTGCTACCCGTACCGAAGTAGTGATATCGAAATTCAATCCGCCAATCGGTGGTGTTTGTCGCAAGGCAAAGGTATCTGTCGATTTACATCGAAATGGCAACTCCTAGGGGTTTGCATCCACAAACATAAACCCTCTTTTGTCGGTGCCCTCATAAAAGTCCACCTCCTTTCCTATGACATAAAGTGTATGCTTTTTGTCTACATAAATAGGAATGCCTTCGATCGAATACGATAAATCCGAATCCTTTTTCTTATCAAAACCAATCATCATTGCCGCACCACCGCAGCCGCTCCCCCGGATGCCCACCCGCAGTCCGTATCCTTCCGGAATATTTTTCGTAGCCATGATTTTTCGGACTTCATCTGCAGCTTTTTTTGACAATGACACGGGCTTGATGGAATTACTCATCTATGGAAACTGTTAATGGTAAGGTCAATGAGCAGTTTTTGTTATTTAAAATTAACTTGAGGCTAAATTAGCGTATTTTTAAACATCAATTGGACATAAATAATTCTATGAATTCAATAGTTGAATTAGGAAAGATACTCATACCGGCTTCGGTTGTACTGTACGCAGTCTACTTGATGGTAAGGGCTTTTATTGGTAAAGAACTTGATATGAAACGCCTTGAGGTGAGGGGCAGGAGTATTGAAACGATCTTGCCAACCAGGTTGCAAGCCTACGAACGCATGGCCCTATTTCTAGAGAGAATCTCACCACAAAACCTACTTGTGAGACTGAACAATCCTGCTTATTCAGCGAAGGATTTCCAAAAGATTCTGCTTGATGAGATCAGGAATGAGTACAACCACAATGTGGCACAGCAGGTTTATATGAGTGAGCAGGTTTGGGAAATGATAAAAAATGCCAAAGAGGATTTGATCATACAAATAAACGAAGCTTCATCCCTGATGAAGGAAGATGCTACCGGCATTGATTTGGCAAAACAGATTTTTCAATTCGCTATGGACAAGAAGGTGGAGCCAATACCGCACGCACTGTCAGAGTTGAAGAAGGAGATCCAGCAAATATTCTAATAATGAATCTTCAATTTTTAAACAGCGCAATTTTTGGTCTTGCATTTAGCAAAGCTCAAAAACTTGCTGGTAACCGCAGCAGGCTGTTGCTTTTGCTGGCACAAGCTTTCAGTAAAATGAGTCAGGTTAAGAATAGGGATGAAGTGGCGAAGGAGGTCCAGTTCAAGTTTCAAGTGCTTACTCGCATGCTAAAAGCGTTTGCCTTGGGAGAGTACAGATCCGTGCCATGGAGTGCCATTGTTGGTATCGCTGCTACTTTGATCTACTTTATCAATCCTGCCGATTTCATTCCTGATTTTGTTCCTTTTACGGGATTTGCTGATGACTTTGGTATTTTACTCTGGATGTTCAATTCAATTCAAAACGAAATTGATGCATTCCTCAGCTGGGAGGAGCGTCAGATGCCTACCGTATGAAAACTGCCCTCGTAGCGGGAGCAACCGGATTGGTCGGAAGGCAGCTGGTGTCAATGCTCGTTGAGAGCGAAAGATATGAGCGCATCAAATGCCTGACAAGGACGCCTGTGGTGTACAAAAGCGCCAAAATAATCAATCTTGTGGCAGACTTGGATAGTTTGCCTAGCCAAACAGAAAGCCTAAAAGCAGATGATATTTTTTGTTGTCTTGGTACTACAATGAAGGTTGCCGGGAGCGAGGAAGCGTTTCGTCAGGTTGATTTCGATTATCCTTTGCGATTGGCAAAACTTTGCAAAGAACAGGGCGCAAAACAATTTCTATTGGTCTCCGCGCTCGGTGCTGACAGTGATTCGAAGGTATTTTACAATCAGGTAAAGGGAGAAGTGGAGGCTGCCATTAGCAAGGTTGACTTCCAGTCATTTCATATTTTTAGGCCTTCCTTATTGCTTGGTCCACGCACAGAGCAGCGTGCAGGAGAGAAGGCTGCGAAGGTTGTGATGAATGTATTTGACTTTCTCATTCCCAAAAAGTACAAAGCAATCGAATCAAGTAAGGTTGCAAGGGCCATGCTTCGAAGTGCCTCAGAGGATTTGCCTGGCAAGCATATGCATGAATCACACGAGATGCAATGATATGATTGTAGTAATTCAAAGGGTATCAGAAGCTTCAGTCTCCATCAACGGAACAGTCAAATCTGAAATAGGGAGGGGTTTGTTGGTGTTGGTGGGCATAGAAGAAAAGGACGTGCAGGAAGATATCGATTGGCTAAGCGCCAAGGTTGTCAATCTTCGGATATTCGAAGATGAGGGTGGAGTCATGAACCTAAGTGTAAAAGATGTGGGAGGAGATTTGATTGTTGTAAGTCAGTTTACATTGCAGGCCAGCACAAAAAAGGGAAACCGACCCTCCTACATTAAGGCAGCGAAACCTGAAATCTCGATACCATTGTATGAGGCCTTTGTTCGTGGAATTGAATTAAATCTAGGCAAACCCATTCAGACTGGTGAGTTTGGTGCTGATATGAAAGTGGCATTGGTAAACGATGGTCCGGTGACCATCATGATCGACAGCAAGAATCGCAACTAGAGTTAAATGATAGCCAATATTACAAATATAATATTGGCCAGTATGTATCCTCCGATTACCAATTTGCCACCTACACTATTCACTTTATAGCTCCAATCTATTTTCCCATTATCATGTGCCTTTAAGGCGATCGCAGAAACCAAGAGTGTCGCAAAGATTGCCATGTAGGTAAGCGCATGAAGCGTGTCTACCAACGTGAAATCCGAAGATTCCGGTAGTAGGGAGTCAATAATATATTTGTTACCCACTGCAGCAAAAAGACCACCGACCGGAAGACCAAATCTGGGTTCGAGCTCTGACGGTTTGGGTGTAAAGCTGATGATGGCAATAAGGAATGCAATGTACATGCCGATGAAAATTTTGGCAAACAAACCCCATGCCTCTCTTTCAATCCCCATCTCAATCCTCAAGGTGGAGAAATTTTGTAGGTGACTATCTCCATCGCCAAAACCCGTTTCATAGTCGTTGATGCCACTGGTTACTCTAAAGTCCTTAATGTTCCAGCCGTCTATGGCTTCCTTTGGGTCAAAATTGCTACCGGCTACGTCAGGTTTGAATATGAGGGATGAATTTTCAAATAGGGTATTCTCGATTTGTACCCTGAGTCGCTGCTCATCAAAGGGAAAATCCCTCACATCCCAGTTTTGTTTCATGGTGCATTTCATTTTCATGATGACCCATGCTTTGTCATCTAAGCTATCAGATATGATCTCGGGAGGATCAATAACCTTGGCATTTGGGATGTCAAGTTGAGTGCTAAAATCAAAATCAGGATTTGAGTACAGAAACCAAAGCCAGAATCGAACGGTGTATTCCTTTTCATGAAAGTTGATGTCGTGAAGGCTGATCACATAGGCTCCGGCCTTTACTGTGTCGGGTTGGGCTTTCGCTCGTGATATGGCTGCCCCACATATTAGAAGAAGAATAATGAATGGAAATCTGACCAGGTTCATAAATCAATTCCAATATAATTCAAATGATACAAAATCAGGTAAACTTACTAGGCTAATAATCTCGAGTTAATGCTAGGATAATGGGTGTAGGCCTACTTATTTTGTGCAAACGAAATTTGTAATATGTACACTGGTCTAATTCATACCCACTCCACATTGAGATATGCCGTGCTGGCCTTGCTGATAGTGGTGATCGCTAAATCTCTGGTGGGCCTCCTCAATAACAAACCCTATGAAATCATAGATGGCAAGCTCACGCTTTGGTTGATGATCGCCACTCATGTGCAGCTTCTAGTAGGTCTTGTTTTGTTTTTCGTTAGTCCGTTGGTGCAATTTAGTGGGGAAACCATGAAAGATTCCGTGCTGCGATACTGGACTGTGGAGCATAGTTTTATGATGCTAATCGCTATCGTATTGATTACGATGGCCCGCACTACTACAAAAAAATTGACCGATGATAAACTTAAGCATAAGCGCGTGCTGATACTGACTTCAATAGCGCTTGTGCTGATAGTAGTGGCGATAGTAATGAGCGGCAGAGGTCTCTTAATTCCTATTCGCGCCTGATTGCAATTCAACGTAGATTTTAAAGCTTGGGCAGACCTCCTTTTGCCTCTCTGTCCTTACGATTAAGCAGATATTCTGCTAACTTTAGCGTGTAAATTCTATTCAGATGAAAAATGTCTTTCTCTTACTGTGCTGTCATTTAGTTGGGGTGGCGTTGGGACAAGAATTTAGCCAGCGTTATGAATTGGTGAATCTTGGTAAGGACATCAATTCATTTTACCACGAGGCGGCACCAGTGATTTCTCCTGATGGTAAGGACTTATATTATTTTGTGCAAAACCATCCGGACAATACGTACGGGAAGGAGGGAAGTCAGGACATTTGGGTTACGCACCAAACGGACAGCGGAAAGTGGTCTACTCCGGAACACCTGGGGCCTCCTTTTAATGGTCATCGGTCTAATCAAGTTTTTACCGTTTTGCCGGATAAATCCTTGTTTGTTCGAGGTGGACGTGGGAAAGATTCGAAGGGATTCTCAATAGTGAGCCCGGACGGGAGCTGGTCTGAAATTACGGTAACCGACTACGATGAAATGGAGAAGGGAAGGTTCAACGGAGCTTCTCTCTCGTCAGATGCGAAGCACATGATCTTATATTTTACTGAGGTGCCTAAGAGCATACGCAGTGATTTGTATGTAAGTAACCTTCAAGCTGATGGTTCGTGGTCGAGACCTGTAAAACTCAATATCACTGATCGATCAGACATGTTTGGTCCCTTCATTGGGCCAAACGACAAATCATTATACTTTGCAAGTGATAGACCCGACCCTAAGCGACAGGGTGGCGCAGATATTTATAAATCTACTCGCCTGGACGATACCTGGCAGAAATGGTCTGAGCCTGAGAACTTAGGTCCACCTATTAATACTGCCGCTGGTGATGCCTATTTTTCTATGGATGCTAAAGGTAATGTGTTTACTTCCAGGGCCAACAGCAGGGTAGATGGCGGCAATTTGGATCTGTTTATTTTACTTCCCAAGGACATCAAGGTTAGTATTAAAGGAGTGGTTTACGATGAGAAAACTGGTCAACCTCTTTCTTCCCAATTGCAAATTAAACCCAATGGCGCGAAAGCGCTGCAACTAAAGGTCGAAGCTGATGGTGCGTACGAATCAGGTATTCCTGAGACGGATCAGATTGAAGTGGCAGCTTCTGCGGAGGGCTACATTGCAAAAAACCAGCTATTCACTTTGCCACCACTCATTAATGACACGACTTTGATTGTAGACATCTACCTCACTCCAATTGCAAGGCAGCTCATGCTTACCGGTATTATACTTGATGCCAAATCAAACGAGCCCGTTAATGCAAAAGTAGAAGTGGAGCTGCAGATGAATAGGGGTACTAAGCTACCAACGCAGACAAGCGAAGGTCGATATTCTACGGAGATCAATGATATGGGTTGGTACAGCCTCGCGGCCTCTGCGGAGGGTTATATCAACACCGCGGATAGCGTATATATTGAGAATGATGAAATCAATCCGGTAGTAAAGGATCTTTACTTAAAGAAGATTGAAGTTGGTATGACTGTGCGCCTCAAGAATATCTATTTCGATTTCGATAAGACCACCTTAAAATCAGAATCCTATGTGGAGTTAAATAAGGTGGTTGATTTTCTAACTAGAAATCCTTCCGTGGAGATTCAGATATCGGGCCACACGGATAGCAAGGGCTCGGATGATTATAACCTAAACCTCTCTCAAGGAAGATCACAATCCGTGGTGGACTACCTAATTACCCAGGGTATAGAAAGCTACAGACTTAGCGCGCAAGGCTATGGCGAATCAGCGCCTATTGATACCAATGAAACTGACGAAGGGAGAGCAAACAACAGGAGGGTTGAATTTACAATAGTGAAGACCTAGGACTCGGAGGAGAGTATTTCGGTAACCCGCGGTTTGTCCTTCTCGAAAATATGCAACCTAACTCCCGGGAAGATATCATTCCGAATAGGGTAGATGTTGATAAAATTTTCGTCCGTCAGAAAGCAGGGAATGCCATAGGCATCCAGTTTTGTTTTAGCCAGATTGGCCTCCACTCCGCTATCAAACCCTTTGTATACAATAATCTTATCCTGAGTCTCCATCGATCTAATCAATGTACTCAAAATGCCACTAAGAATAAAATAGTTAAATTCATCCGTAACATTTCCGTATACCTGCCGTCTTGCTTTTGAACGATGGATATTGAGGCTTTTGAAAATCGTGTATTACCGTCTAAAAACAAACTTTTTAGGTTTGCCTTTAGGCTCCTGGGAGACGAAGAAGAAGCTCAAGATGTTGTTCAAGATGTTCTTATTAAGGTTTGGAATGGCAGAGATAAAATGGACGAGATTAGTAACTGGGAAGCGTGGTGCATGCGCCTCACCAGAAACCTCTCTCTTGACCGCATCAGGGCTCAAAAGCGAAGGGCAACTGATTCTCTGGCCAACGAACTGGATATAAAACAGGGTGGACTCTCGCCCCATGAAGAAACGGAGGTAATGGAAAGTATGCAGCAGATTAACAACATGATAGCCGCGTTGCCTGAAAAGCAGCGACAAGTGATTCACCTTCGAGACGTAGAAGGATACAGTTACAATGAAATCTGTGAAATTCTGGAAATAGAAATGAGTCAGGTAAAGATTAATCTTTTTCGGGCTCGCACTTCGATCAGAGAGAAGATGGTAAAGATAAACGCTTATGGACTCTAGAATCAAGGACCTACTGGATAAGTATTGGGAGTGTGAGACGACACTCGAAGAGGAAAAGGAGTTGCGGGAGTATTTCAACAGTGACAACTCTAGTGAATCGTTTAGTGAAGCAAGGTCGCTTTTTCAA
Source organism: Cyclobacteriaceae bacterium (assembly GCA_040216915.1). Lineage (GTDB taxonomy): Bacteria > Bacteroidota > Bacteroidia > Cytophagales > Cyclobacteriaceae > ELB16-189. The sequence continues at coordinate 550,736 of JAVJOD010000003.1, read as the reverse complement.
TACTTCAATGAGCAGCGGAACATTGTTGCTCAGGAATCCAAAGGTGACATTCACTTGAAGGTGCAAGAAGGTGTGAATAAGAAAAGTGACAATGTACGCACGCTTGTGTTTAGAATAGCTAAGATAGCTGCAGGTGTGCTGGTGTTAGTGGCAGCCACATATTTGGTGAGGGAAGAGGTTCGAAAGTCGTATCCCGAAGAAATTGTAGATACGTACAGTGACCCCGAATTGGCATACCAGGAGACCAAGAAAGCACTCATGATGATTTCAAAGTCCTTTGGCAGAGCTCAACAAGAAGCGAACAAGATCAAATTGTTCAATGAAGCGGAGCAGATCATTCAGGGTAGAGACGACAATGAGGAGAGTGAAAAAAGTAAAGTAGAAATTTAAAAAACTTAAAAATTAGAAATAATGAAAAAGGTATTGGTATTAGTGATGTGGACTGTGTGTGTGGCGGGCGCTTATGCGCAAGGTGAAGCTGTTTCAAAATTCTTTAACAAGTATCAAAGTGATGAAACATTTAGCCAGGTCACCGTATCCAGCAAGATGTTCAGTTTATTCACAGACATGGAAATGGAAGACAAGGAAGATCAAGAGGTGCTGGAAGCAATAAGCAAGCTCAAAGGCCTAAAGATTCTGGCCAAGGACGAAGCACGCAACTCGAGGGAACTTTATAAAGAGGCGACTGCGGCACTGCCCGCAAAGGAATACGAGGAATTGATGTACGTGAGAGACAAGGATAAGGACATGAAGTTTTATATCCGCGATGACAAGGGGATGATTAACGAACTTGTGATGATCTCTGGCGGGGATAGCGAGTTTATGCTATTGACCTTGTATGGTGAAATTGATCTCAAAACTATTTCAAAGATTGGACGTAAGATGGATGTGAAGGGACTTGAGAATCTTGAAAAGATGAAAGATTCAAAACGCAATTAGAAGATCATTCAATTAGGAGTACGGAATCAGTTTTGTGGTTCCGTATTCTTTTATTTCCATAAACATGAATTGGATTTCAAGAAGAGGGTTAGGATTGTCCGTGGCGCTGGTGCTTTTGGCGTTGATTGTGCGTCCGGCCCAAGCGCAAACAAAAACAACTACCGCGTTGCACGAACGGTATTCGGAGGCACTGTCATTGTATTTCTACAAGAATACTTTGCGGATGATGAATCAAACGGAGAATAAGGAGTTTGATGAAATTATAGAGGATATTGAAAAAATGAAATTCCTGATGATAGATAAGACAAAGGACACATTTGAGTCAAGTGACTACCAGGAGTTGACCGCGGGCTACAAAGAGGAGTCCTATGAGGAAATAATGACAAGTAGGTATGAGGGAAAGAAATTTGATATTTATCTTCGAGAAAAATCTGGGGAAACAAAGGGAATGGTAGTGCTTGCCAACGACTCGTCCAGCCTTTATGTCCTGGACATTCTGGGCAAAGTCGAGCTCAGTAAGGTTACTAAGTTGTTTACCACTATTGACAATAGTGCCGAAATCGGAAAAATGATAAAGGCCTTTACGGATGATGGTGATCGAAGGGGAAGAGGCAGCAGACATGAAAACTAAACTAATTTTTTTTGAAGCCAATTTTAGAAGTTAATAAGCTAACCAAGAATTTTGGTCGGCTTTGTGCTGTAAATGGAATGGACCTGACCGTTGAAGCAGGTCAGGTATTCGGTATGCTGGGTCCAAACGGCAGTGGAAAAACAACGACATTGGGAATGCTTATGGGGGTGATCAATCCCACCTCCGGAAATTTCACATGGTTTGGTGAAGTACCCACGCATCTTTCCAGGAGAAAAATTGGTGCAGTGTTGGAGCATCCTATCTTCTACCCATACCTGTCAGGGCAAAAGAACCTGGAGTTGACGGCCATGATCAAGGGGGCCAATGCCGACCAGATTCGGGAGGTGCTTGAGCTAGTGGAGTTGGCTGATCGCAAACATGATAAATATAAAACCTACTCCCTGGGCATGAAGCAACGACTTGCAATTGCCTCAGCACTGCTCAATGATCCTCAAGTGTTGATACTGGATGAACCGACCAATGGTCTCGACCCTATGGGAATTGCAGAGATAAGGGAACTGATATTGAAGATTGCCGCTGATGGAAAAACCATCATACTGGCAAGTCATCTTCTTGACGAGGTACAAAAGGTATGTACCCACTTTGCAGTATTAAAAAAGGGGAACATGGTTTATAATGGTCCTGTAGCAGGAGTGTCGGAGGGTGCTGAAGTGGTGGAGGTGAATGCTGAGGTGGATGAGTTTGAAAAGATGCTTAAAGAATTTGACGGCACAGCTTCTGTCGCCATGGAAAACGGATTCTATCTTACCTCTCTAACTGAAGGTACGAAAGCGCAGGATCTAAATAAATATCTTGTCGGCAAGGGTGTGGTCGCAACCCACTTGGTGGTGAGAAAGAAAAGCCTCGAGAAACAATTCTTAGAAATTTTAGCGGACTCAAAATGATGATGCATCTACTTCGCATAGATCTTAAAAAACTCCTTAACTATCGCACATTCTGGGTAGTTTGTGGTTTGTATTTTTTTACACTCGGTATGACCACAGCCACTGGCATGGAATTCCTCAAGTGGTTGGTGAGCATGGGTGCTGAGTTTGGAGCGGAGATCAATATCTCAAGAATTCCATTCTATCATTTTCCTGATGTCTTTCACAACCTGGTGTTCATTAGTGGTTTCTTTAAGACTATTCTTGCATTCATGGTGATCATCAGCATTACAAATGAGTTTAGTTACAGAACCATTCGTCAAAACATAATAGATGGCCTTAGTCGAGAGCAGTTCATTATTTCGAAAGTTTTGACTAACCTCCTTTTGAGCGGAGCGAGTACCATTATGGTATTTCTGATTGCGTTAGCGACTGGGATGATTTATAGTCCGGAAATTGTGCTATCGGATATGTTCACAGACCTGGAGTTTTTCGTAGGCTACTTTTTAGAAGTTTTTACCTACTTAAGTTTTGCTTTGCTGCTTGGTATGTATATTCAACGATCTGGATTAACAATCGTTATACTCGTGTTATCTCCGCTAATAGAGTTTATCATCAAAGCCAATGTAGATGACTACGTGCCGTGGCTGTTGCCCTATTTCCCAATGGAGTCTATGAGTAATTTGGTGCCTATGCCGTTTCCCCGCTATGTGTTCCAGGAAATTCAAGATTACATAAGTTTGACTTCGGTCCTCCTTGTCTTTTGCTGGGCTGCAGTTTTCAATTACCTAGCCTATCGCAAACTGAAAAGATCTGATGTCTAACTTGTGGTTCAGAAATGAAGTATAGGTTGTTTCAACTCGGCTAAAGTTCTTCGCAATGTTCTGCTCTCGGAATCTAATCACATAGGAAAATCACAATCCCTGGGATAGCATACCACCATCAACATTTAGATTTTGTCCCGTGATGTAACTGGCCCGGTCCATGGCAAGAAAAGCAACTGCGCTTGCCACTTCCTCAGGTTGCCCGACCCGACCCATCGGAGTTTTACTTAGGATAAGCTTTAAGCGTTCCGGCTGTGAGAGCACAGGTTGCGTAAGTGGCGTTTCAATGTACCAGGGCGACACCGTGTTTACTCTAATGTTATGAGGTGCCCACTCTACCGCCAGGTGTTTGGTCAATTGGATGATGGCGGCCTTGGTCATGCCATAGGGTGGCCCGCTCTGTACATCTACGGTACCTGCTACCGATGCGATGCTTATCATGGAGCCGTGACCAGATTTCTTTAGTAAGGGAAATGCGAGACGACTTATTTCGGTCATGCTGAACAGGTTCGTTTCGAATAATTTGCGATACTCCTCTTCAGAATACTCCACAAATTTTTTACGAACGTTGGTACCCACATTGTTGACTAATATATCCAGCTTTCCAAAGTTTTTTTCTACCTCTTCAATGAGCTTAGATCTAAAGTCTCGGTCGGAGATATCACCGGCCATCGCGGTGGCCTTGAAACCGCGCTGCTGCAACATTTGTGCGCACCCATTAAGTTCCTTTTCATTGCGCGCCACAATCATCACTTCAGCACCTAGGTGCAAGAAGGCTTCAACGATAGCTAGTCCAATGCCCTTTGAGCCTCCCGTTACTAATGCTTTCTTTCCGGCCAGTGTCCATGCGCTCATACTACTTGATTTCTTTTTTAACTATCAAAACCGTCTTTGAGTCTATTTCCAGATATCCTTGCTCATAGCAATACCGATAGTATGAACCGTCCTTTGTACGGTATGTGTCGGTGTGAAAGCCAAAGTCAAAACCTTTAAGACTCAATTTATTCCTGCTCACTTTGGTTTTGCCTGTGGGGTTGAGCTCTTCTAAGATTCTACGATTTTTCCCCAGCGTATTGTTTACGTTGCGCACATAATTGGTTTTCTCAGCGCGGTTTCGGTTGTTAAAAGCAACCCTGCATTGGTCCGAACAAAATCTTTTGTCGGCTCTGCCAGATATCTTGCCACCACACTCTTCGCAAACTTTCTCCGTTTTTTGGGTCATTTTAAGCGATTATCCGTGTACAAACGTTTACACACGAATATAATCGTAAGTAACCGAATAATAAACGACTCGCACTTTTTTCTCACCACACCTTTGCATCATCAGTTCACAACAACTGAACTCCTGGAAGTCAGGGGCTAAAAATGAAATCAAATGTTTAACAATTAAATTCTACAATTATGAAAAGTTTGAGAAACAGCGTGCAGTTGATCGGTCGTCTTGGTAAAGATCCCGAAGTAAAGGAGTTTGGCAAATCGAAAAAGGCGGCCTTCTCTATCGCCACCAGTGATGCGTACAAGAATCAGAAGGGCGAGAAGGTAGAGGACACCCAGTGGCACAATGTAGTGATCTGGGGCAAGCTTGCGGGTGTTGCTGAAAAGTATCTGAAGAAGGGTGCCGAAGTTGCAGTGGAAGGCAAACTGGTACACCGTTCATACGAGACAAGCGCGGGAGAAACTCGCTATGTGACTGAGATCAACGTGAACGATCTCGTGATGCTTGGCGCCAAGAAGTAGTGCAATAGCATCTCCTGAAGGGAAGCCCGGTCAGCAGATCGGGCTTCTTTATTAAGATATCACGTATTATGATTCCGGCTTTAGAACAACTTCTCATCAAAATTCCCCGTTCATTAAGGCTGTTTTTAGCTACTTTTACCGCCAATGAATTTTGCTTTTCCTACGTTTCTTTGGGCACTCTCCGCACTAGCAATACCCATCATCATTCATCTATTTAATTTTCGAAGGACCACCAAGATATACTTCTCAAATAACAGACTGCTAAAGCAAATTAAAGAAGAGACCACCCAGAAAAGGAAGCTAAAGCAGTATTTGATTTTATTATCGCGTCTGCTGTTCATCCTATTCCTGGTCTTGGCCTTTGCACAGCCCTACCTTCCTGCCAAGGAGCAAGTGGGTGCTTCCAGAAATATTATTGTGTACCTCGACAATTCTTTTAGTATGACCGCTCAGGTAGTGGAGAAGACCCGTGCCCTGGATGCAGGAATTGGATTTGTACGAAGCATCGTGGACCAATTCCCTCAAGACACCAGGTACAGATTAATTACTAATGACTTTGCGCCATTTTCCAACTCGTTTAAAACTAAAACGGAGGTACTCGATCTATTAACTCAGATCAGATTATCGGCTGTAAGTAGAACCAACGAAGAAATACAGCAACGCATGGGTGCAGACAAGGTAGGAAGTGATGTGTTTTGGATTTCTGATTTTCAAAAATCAACATCAGGTATAGTGGGCACATTCACAGCGGACTCTGCTAGCAAGTGGCATCTTGTGCCAGTTTCGTTTGGTCAGACTTCCAATGTATTTGTAGACTCAGTCTATCTGGAAAATCCTTTTGTCATAGGAGGTGAAAAGAACAAAGTGAACCTTCGGTTGAGAAACCTTGGGTCACGCCAGGTGGAGGACTTAGTCGTGAAGCTGGTTGTTAATGAGGTGCAGACGGGTGTTGCATCGATTGACATTGATCCAAACAGCTATGCTGAAACTAGTTTTGATCTCACTGCAGGACTGAGTGGCCTCAATCAAGCTCGAGTAAGCTTCACTGACTTTCCCGTTAGCTTTGATAACGACTTCTATTTCACTTTGAATTTTACAGAGACTATTCGGGTGGTGGAAATCAGAAAGGACGCGAGCGCTTCCTATATCGAGAGGGTGTTTGGAAATCGGCAGCTCTTCACTTACAGAAGCTTCAACGCTGATAATGTGGACTATAGTTTCCTCACGCAGGCCGACCTTATTGTGGTCAATGGACTTAACTCGATTGATTCCCCATTGGCCACATCCATTGCAACTGCAATGAATAATTTAGGAGCCCTCTTGTTTGTTCCCGGTACCGAACCGGATCTCAAGTCATATAAACGACTACTTCCAGGTATCAACTTAACGCTATCCAAGGAAAAGGAAATGATTGCACTGGAAAAGCCAGATTACGGTAACCCTTTTTATGAAAATGTATTTGAAGAGCAATCTACTTCTATTGCTATGCCAAGTGCTGTGCAATTGCTCAATTGGGGTAGTGACAGATCAGCCATTTTAAAATTTCGAAATACACAGCCTTTTCTGTCGCAGAATGGAAAAGTTTTTGTGCTTGCGAGTCCGTTAGATGCCACATATACCAATTTTTACAACCATGCCCTGTTTGTTCCTGTGATGTATAAGATCGCTGCCACGGCCAAGAGAGCAGAGCAGAGCAGGTATTATACGTTGACCAACAACCTTATCACATTTAGGGCAGATAGTCTTTTTGGGGAAGAGCCGATCCGTTTGGTAGGAAGCCAAGAGATAATACCCACTCAGCGAAGGGCAGGAGACAGGGTGATTATGGAGTTGCCTAAGTTTTCGATGAATCCAGGCTTTTATAATGTGAAGTATAGAAGTGACACCATAAATCTAATTGCCATCAATTTAGACAAGCGTGAGTCAGATCTTAGTCAATTTGGTCTTTCAGAGCTAAAAACCTCCTTCGGAGGGGGCGATAATGTAACAATTTTTGAGAGCACGAGCCCTGAGGCTTTCAGCAACGAAATAAAAGAGAGATATTTGGGGACGCCATTATGGAAGCACATGCTTGTTTTGGCTTTGATCTTCCTACTGGCAGAAGTGCTCCTGATCAGATTTTTGAAGTAAAAACTATGGGGGAGCTGGCAAAATCGAACGAATGAAGATACTCATCCAGTCCGTAACCATAAGTGACCCCACCTCCCCATTTCACAAAAAAAAGAAGAACGTTTTAATTCAAAACGGGAAAATCGCTGAAATCAGCGCCAAAAAGTCAGCTGCAGATAAGGTAATTGATGCTGACGGTATGGTGCTTTCAGTAGGTTGGATGGATATGGGCACCTTTGTAGGTGACCCTGGCCTTGAACACAAGGAAGATCTGATTTCAGTAGCAAAGGCCGCAGCCGCTGGCGGGTTCACAGAAATTGCCACCCTGCCCAATACCTCACCCCCGGTACAAACTAAGAATGAGGTAAAGTATATTAATAGAGGCAACGAAAGTCGTCTTGTTCAGATTCATCCTATGGCTTCCATCACGCTCAAGAATCAGGGCGAAGAACTTACTGAGATGATTGATTTGAATGAGGCTGGAGCCGTGGCATTTACTGATGGACTTAAGCCTGTTTGGAATACCGACATCTTGCTAAAGACCCTTCAGTACTTACAAAAATTTGATGGTTTGGTGATCAATCACCCTGAAGACATCTGGCTTGATATGTTTGGACAGATGAATGAAGGGAGAAATAGCACAACACTTGGCCTAAAGGGAATGCCCAAGATTGCCGAGGAGATCGCCATCACTCGTGACATTGAATTGCTAGCGTATGCAGGTGGAAGGTTACACTTCTCCAGGGTTTCGACAGCAAGGTCTGTCGATTTGATAAGAGCGGCAAAGAAGAAGAAACTTAAAGTGACCTGCGATGTCATTTCGTATCAGGCACTTCTGGATGACGTTGAACTTGAAGACTTTGACACCAACTACAAAGTGAATCCACCACTTCGTGAGAAGGCGGATTTGGAGGCGCTTGTGAAAGGTATAAAAGATGGAACCATTGATGTGATCAGCTCCGGTCATCTACCACAGGAGGCGGAATGCAAAGTGTTGGAATTTGACCATGCTGAATTTGGAATGATCAACTTGCAGACATTCGGATCGCAACTGGTATTGCTGTCGCAGTCTATCGACTTGCATGAACTTATTCAAAAAGTCACTACAGCGCCACGCCAACTATTGAAGTTAGATATTCCCACTATAAAGGAGGGCGAAAAGGCAAACCTGACACTTTTTGATCCCAGTCAAAAATGGCACTTCTCAGAGGATGTGAATTTTTCAAAATCAAAAAACTCGCCTTGGCTCGGAAAAGAGATTACGGGCAAAGTGAAGGCAACTTTCAATAACGCAAAGCACTGGTTTGATGCTTAATTGGAGTAAATGGCCACCGCTGTTGCGTGTGCCTCTTGCCTACGGTATTGTTGCAGGGTTTTTAGGGTTTGTATTATTAATGGTGCTCTACTACACAGGACATCATCCCTTCCTCATTCCCATTTTTTTTGATTTCAGAATTATTGTGCTCAGTATTTTTATCCTTTTTGCACTCAAAGAATTAAGGGAGTCACACTATGGTGGGCTGCTGCACTTCTGGCAGGGAATGATTGGGAGTTTCTTACTCACGCTCATCTTTGCAATAATTACATCTTCCTTACTTTATGCCTTTGCCCTCTGGAACCACGCTTTTGTGACGGAGTATGTGGAGCTTACCTTGGCGCAGATCAAGATGTTTCCCAAACAGGAAATGGAGCGGTTAGGCAAGGAAGTATATGAGGAGGGTATTAGGTCACTGCAATTGGCGGATGCTGAGTTTCTAGCTACGCGCTACTTCACACAATCCTTTATTTTGAGCTTTTTTTTAAGCGTCATAATATCTGTAATTTTGAGGCGCCAATCGAAAATTACGTAGCATGGAAGAACCGATAGAATCTGCTGGAAAAATAACCGCACGAGATGCCGGTATCCGATATGGAGTGATATTGAGTTGTCTATCCATCCTATATTTTGTCACAGCTGCTGTCACGGGGACAAACATGACAGAGGGAATTGGAAGATGGGGAGGTTTGATATTTACGGTGGGCGTACTTTGGTTTGCTCATAAGTATTACAAAGAGAATGGCGATGGCTTCATGTCTATTGGTCAGGGAGTTGCCATTTCATTTTGGGTGAGTCTCATTTCATCAGTGATATCAAGCATTTTCACATTTGTTTACGTCAAGTATATTGATGATGGGTTTATTCAAAATTTGAAGGATCGACAATACGATCAATTCCTTGAGGAAGGAATGTCTGACTCACAAATTGAGCAGGCCATGAGCATTTCGGAATCGTTTATGACCCCTAACGCGTTGTTGCTCTTTGGTATATTTGGAGGCATTGTAATGGGGCTAATTATCGGATTAGTCATCTCGTTGTTTACCCAAAGGAAAAACCCTGATTTCACCGTCTAAAGTGAAAAATCAATTCAACATATCTATAATCATTCCTGCCAAAGACGAAGAAGAGTCTTTATCGGAACTAAGCCTTTGGATTACGAATGTGATGGAGGAGGCAGGATTTACCTATGAAGTGATTTTTATAGACGATGGCAGCTCTGATGATACCTGGAAGGAAATTGTAAAAATCAATCTAATGAACGCTGCCTTTAAAGGCATTAGATTCAATAGGAATTTTGGCAAGTCTGCGGCCCTTCATACAGGCTTTAAGATGGCCCAAGGCGATGTAGTGATTACCATGGATGCAGATTTGCAAGATAGCCCTGATGAAATCCCAGAGTTGTACCGCATGATCACCGAAGAAGGTTTCGATCTGGTATCCGGCTGGAAGAAGAAGCGCCATGACCCGCTTTCAAAAACCATTCCCTCTAGGCTGTTCAATAGGGTCACCCGCTCGATGTCTGGAATAAAGTTGCATGACTTCAACTGTGGATTAAAAGCGTATAAGTCGATTGTGGTGAAGAATATCAGTGTGTATGGGGAAATGCACCGCTATATCCCTGTGATTGCCAAATGGGCCGGCTTCACACGCATTGGGGAGAAAGTAGTGGAGCACCACGAGCGGAAATACGGTAAAACCAAGTTTGGATGGGAGCGATTTGTCAACGGTTTCCTTGATCTTCTCTCCATAATGTTTGTGGGAAAATTCAGACGAAAGCCAATGCACTTCTTTGGAAGTTTAGGAATATTCTCGTTTCTGGTTGGATTCATTTTTACGGTCAAACTATTCTACGATAAGATCGACTCACTTTTCCTATCTATGATCCCCATGAAGCGCGATATTACGGATCAACCCATATTTTATCTGGCCTTGGTGGCAGTGGTTCTAGGAGTGCAATTATTCCTCACAGGATATTTGGCAGAAATGATTGCCATGCAATCCCTTTCAAAACGGGACTATCTCGTTGTTGACAATGTCGGCTTGAGTGAAGCAAAACCGGTGGACTCCACCAAGCCTTAAGAATTCAATCTTTTTCCACGTTTTTCATAACAATTCCTCAACAAATACGCTTAAGTACTAGATCAAATTCGAGCATGTTTATATCAAGAATAGTCGCTTTACTTATCATCTTTTTGCTTGCAAACGCTCATATGGCCCTTGCGCAGGAAAAGCTCACCATAAACGGTTATGTGAAGGATGATTCCGATGGGGAGGCGCTGATTGGGGCGACAGTTTATATCAAAGAAATTAGCAATGGTACTATTACCAATGAGTACGGCTTTTACTCCATTACGCTTCCTCAGGGTGACTATACAGTGACCGTGAGCTATGTGGGCTATGCTTCGATAACAAACACCATTGAACTGTCCTCAAACACTTCATTGAATATTGACCTAAAAGCAGAAAGTGAGCAACTCGAGGAAATAGTTATTCAGGCTGAACGTGAACAAGCCAATGTTCAAAACATGGAAATGAGTACCAATAGGATTGATATCAACACGATCCTAAAGGTTCCGACATTTCTTGGAGAGGCAGATGTATTCAGAAGTATCTTATTGCTGCCTGGTGTGAGCACTGTAGGTGAGGGTGCGTCAGGATTTAATGTGCGAGGTGGCAATGTGGGACAAAATCTGGTACTTCTTGACGAGGCCCCGGTATACAACTCTTCTCACCTGTTTGGTTTCTTTTCTGTTTTTAATCCAGATGCGGTAAAGGATACTAAACTTTACAAAGGCGCCATACCTTCCAGGTATGGCGGTAGGCTTGCGTCACTTTTGGACGTCCGTATGAAGGAGGGCAATAGTAAAAAATTTGAGGCAAACGGTGGTATAGGAACCATTTTTAGCCGACTGGCGATTGAGGCTCCTATTATCAAAGACAAAGCCTCTTTTATTGTGGCGGCACGCAGATCATACGTAGACATCATTGCGCGACCTTTTGTGCCATTGCTTGAGGAAGGGGGAGCACTGAACTTCTATGACTTGACCTTAAAGACCAATTATACCGTAAATCGAAAGAACAAGCTCTATCTGTCTGGTTACTTTGGTCGTGATGTTTTTATGTTTGACGAGAACCAGGGATTTAGTTGGGGAAATTCCACTGCGACAGCAAGGTGGAATCATTTGTTTAATGAGCGCCTCTTCTCTAACATGACTTTTGTGTACAGCAACTACGATTACGAGCTGCAGTTTGGCGATGACAACCTCAATCGATTTAACTGGAACTCTTCAATTTCAAACTTCATCTTCAAGCCGCAATTCACTTACTTTATCAATAGTGATAACGAGTTAGATTTTGGTGGCGAAGCAATCTACTATACCTTCGAGCCAGCCAACGCAGTAGGTATTTCTAATGGCAGTGCTATAGATGTAAGTTTGGATAAGAAGTATAACCTTGAAACTGCGCTGTACCTTGGCAATAAGCAAAAGTTAAATGATCTAATCTCAGTGGAATATGGTTTGCGTTATTCTCACTTTCAAGCATTCGGACCAGGCACAACCTACACCTACAACGACACCATTCCGGGCATCAGAAGGACGCCAGTTTCCGAAACCACCACTAGGGCAAGAGAAACTATCGTTACTTATGATAACCTCGAGCCAAGATTTTCCTTTAAAATTCAACCAAACAATACCTACTCCATCAAGGGAAGCTATAACAGAATGTCGCAGTACCTGCACTTGATATCTAATACCACGGCATCAAACCCGCTCGATGTTTGGAATCCCAGCTCTCCGAATATCAAGCCAGAGATTGGAGATCAATTTACACTGGGCTACTTCAGAGACATTGGATCACAAAAGCAGTTTGAAGTTTCAGTGGAAGGGTATTTAAGATATACTCAAAATCAAATAGACTACATTGATGGTGCGGATATTCTAATCAATGAGTTTCTGGAGGGTGACCTGCTGAGCGGCAAGGGCAGGGCTTATGGCCTCGAAACGTATTTTCAAAAGAAGAAGGGGCGACTGACTGGCTGGGTGAGTTATACGCTTGGACGAACGGAGCTTCAAGTCGAAGGAATCAATAGCGGGGAATGGTACCCGACAAGATTTAATCAAACCCACAATTTTAAAGTGGCGGCATTCTACGATCTAAGCGAGCGTTGGTCTGTTTCTTCAGATTTCGTGTTTGTAAGTGGCACACCTACTACCTTCCCCACCTCAAGATATGTGCTGCAGGATATTCTTATCCCTTATAACGGAAATGACTCAAGAAATAATGTGGACCTGCCAAGTTACCATAGATTGGATATCTCATTCAGGCTGGATGGAAAGAAAGTGAGAAGAGGCAAGGAGAGAAAAAACACGGACTACTGGGTGTTTTCGTTCTACAATGTCTATGGTAGAAGAAATCCGTTCTCCATTTACTTCTCTCAGGCAGATGAGAGAACTCCTCCTGGTGTACCCATCAATTCGCAGGCCACGCAATTGTCTATTATTGGCAGCATCGTGCCTTCAGTATCATACAACTTTAAATTTTAGTGGTGATGAAGTTATATCATTCATTGACATCATTTCTGGCAGCCTTTTGTTGTCTTTCCATTCTTATTTCATGTGAGGACACGATCGCGCCAGAACTGGAGCAAGCTGATCCTGTGTTGGTGGTGGATGCCTGGATTAATGACAAAGCAGAGGCCCAATTAATAAAGCTATCGCTCACGCAGCCGTATTTTGAAAACACCCTGCCAATTGGAGTATCTGGTGCCACAATATTTGTAGAGGACAACGAGGGGAATACATTCAATTTTGTGGAGGATGCAACATCGAGGGGTGATTACTTGTGGGTTCCTCCGGATACAAATGGATTTGGTAAGGTGGGCAACAGTTACGAATTATCAATTTCTCTTAATGGAGAGGTGTTCAAAGCCACCTCGCGCATGGGTAGAGTTCCTGCCATTGATAGTTTGACGTTCACCTTTGAAGAAGAAAATGCTTTTCAGCCAGATTCTTATATAGGAGAGTTTTGGGCGAGCGATTTGCCAGGCCGAGATGACACCTACTGGGTGAAATCATTTAAGAATGGAGTACTCTTGAATAAACCTGAGGAAATAAATTTGGCCTATGATGCCGGCTTCTCAGCGGGTGGAAATTTTGATGGAGTGGCTTTTATCACGCCCATTCGAAGAGGAGTGAATCCAAATGAAGTGGACGAAAATGATGAGGCACTCTCACCATATCAACCCGGGGATTCGCTCCATGTAGAAATACACTCCATCACAGTTCAGGCCTTTAACTTTATGAATGAGGTGATTATTCAGACCAATAGGCCGGGGGGATTCTCAGAGCTATTTGCCACTCCACTTTCCAATGTATCGACTAACATCTATAATCAAAACATCAGCGGCACTAAGGTACTTGGATTCTTCAACGTAGCTTCTGTCTCTAGCATGGGCAAAAAGTTTGAACTTTAGAGGACCAGTTTTTATTGAACTTTATTAAGGCTACTTTTGTATTTACATTACGTTCTTTGAGGTGGCAGCAATTGCCACGCATCGATAGATAGACAAATCAAGGTAGTTTTCAATTGGGGCCGACCGGTTTTGACAGGATGTGTGAGTGCATATGCCAGCATGCAGGCTCATGGGATGAGAGCCTTAAAAGATAGTCCTAAAACCATACTTGGCGAGTCTAACTACGCCTTGGCTGCTTAATCTGACTTTAAGTTAGATAAGTTTATCTCCGATAAGATCGGGGAAGTCAACATCGCTCATCGCTATTGTTCTGCTAGTGGTGAATATGCGGTGTCGTTTGTCGGAACTGCTCTATGAGAGGTTACTAATCATAGCTAAGACTCAGTGACTAAGGAACAGTTGAGGTTGTTGACTGCCTTGCTCTTCCCTACAATTAAAGTTGACTAAGCATGTAGAATCTATGTTTTCATCTTCTCTGGACCAGAGTTCGATTCTCTGCGGCTCCACCTGCGCTCGCCATAGTACCGGTAAGGTACGAAGGCGAGCTTTTTTATTTTACTTGTCTTTTTTGTTTGAGAACGATATTGGCGAGCTTCGGTGGAGAACTCCACCTGATCAATACCTGTAGAATGTGGTATGTATATATCTTGAAGTGTGCTGATGGATCTACCTATACTGGGTGTACAAACAACCTTGAGCGTAGAGTTGATCGTCACAACAAAGGTTATGTGCAGTACACTAAAACAAGAGTGCCAGTAGAAATACTCACCTATGTTGCATTTCCAAATAAGTACAAAGCGTATGAATTTGAGAAGTATCTCAAATCAGGATCGGGGAGGGCTTTTACGAAGCGACATCTGCTGTCATGAAACGAGTTTGTTCGCTCGCCATAGTACCTTTAAGGTACGAATGGGCGAAAAACAAAAAAGGTTAGCAAATCGCTAACCTTTTTTACGTAGAGACAATCTAAATTATCTCTTTCTCTTAGCAGCCTTTTTCTTGGCTTTCTTAGCTGGTCTTTTCTTAGCAGCTTTCTTCTTAGTTGCCTTTTTCTTGGTCGCTTTTTTCTTAGCAGGCTTTCTCTTTGCTGCCTTTTTCTTAGCAGGTTTTCTCTTTGCAGCTTTTTTCTTAGCTGCTTTCTTAGCTTTTTTTGCCATAGCTTTTGTGTTTTTAATTAAACATTTTTATTGTAATACACTTTGAAATAAATAACTAAATGTTTAAAAACCAAAATTTTGGTTGTTTGTTTGCTGTTAGCACGTTGTACAACATCGTGTACTTCAATTCGCTCTGAAGCAACAATGAGTTAAATGTTTAGTTTAATATCATCAGCTAATTAAAACACCAGTTGTAAAAACATTCGTATACAGCCTGTATACGCAATATTTTTTACTGTGATAATACCTAGTGCACATTTTATGATTCACATTCTATTCGCTTTGCCATCAAGCGTTGTAAGTGTTTTCACCTTTAAAATTTTTCAAAAAATTTCTTCGTATTGAGATCTTTTTAATTCAAAATGACGTGAATATTCTAACTTTGTGCAATCTTCAATCATTGTTGGCCCCTTAGTTCAATGGATAGAATGTGAGTTTCCGGAACTCAAGATATAGGTTCGATTCCTATAGGGGCTACTACAAATCACTTTTGACATTTTGCGGTATTATTTTCTGCCTGCAAGTTGAATCATTGCAGACAAGGGCTGTGTGACAGTTAGTATGTTTGATAATTACAGATAAGTAAACAGAGCTATGAATAATCACATTTACCTTCTGCTCTTTTGCCACCTTTCGATTATTGCCGTTCAGGCACAAGAGGAGGTTCAAAAAATTGAACCAATCAGTTTCTCTCAAGTCACAATTACCGATAATTTTTGGAAGCCTCGTATTGAAAAAGTGGCAGAGGTCACCATTCCAGTGTGTATCGAACAAACTGAAATCAAGACTCCGCGCATCGATAATTTTCTTAAGGTAATTAATAAGACAGGTGAAAAGGCAGAGGGAAGGTTCTACGATGACTCGGATGTTTTTAAGGCATTGGAGGCAATTGCCTACTCCCTAAAGAACAAGCCAAACCCGATCATAGAAAAGAAGGCCGATGAGTGGATCGATATAATTGCTGCGGCACAGCTACCCGATGGATATATCAATACCTATTATACGCTGGGCGGATTAGAGGCAAGTGGACTGGAAGAGCGATGGACGGACATGAGTATGCATGAGGACTATAATGGTGGCCATTTAATTGAAGCGGGAGTGGCTTACTACAATGCAACGGGCAAAAAGAAACTTCTCGATGTGGGTATTCGATTTGCGGATCATTTTGCCTCAATATTTGGACCTGGCAAAAGGCACTGGGTGACAGGACACGAAGAGCTGGAGCTGGCGTTAGTGAAACTATTTAGGGTGACGGGCGAGACTAAGTATTTGCAGTTGGCTGATTGGCTGCTTCTGGAGAGAGGTCATGGCTACGGTGTGGGCTACACTTGGGCAGATTGGAAGGACACCGCATATACGCAGGATGTTGTGCCCGTGAAGCAGGCCACGGAGATCACTGGACATGCGGTAAGAGCCATGTATTTGTACACTGGAGTTGCGGATGTTGCCGCTCAAACGAATGACATCGAATATATCGATGCGATGAAAACTGTTTGGGAGGATGTGGTGTATCGCAATATGTACATTACTGGCGGCATTGGCTCCTCAGGAGATAACGAAGGATTTTCAGAGGATTATGATTTGCCAAACGCTGAGGCTTATTGCGAAACCTGCGCCTCGGTGGGAATGGTATTTTGGAATCAGCGAATGAGTTTGTTGACAGGAGACAGCAAGTATATGGATGTGCTGGAAAAGAGTTTGTACAATGGTGCTGCCGATGGGCTTTCACTTAGTGGAGATCGATTCTTTTATGGGAACGTACTCGAGTCTGATGGAAGTGACAACAGAAGAGAATGGTTTGGCACAGCATGCTGCCCCTCAAATATTGCCCGGCTTATTTCTTCACTAGGCGATTATATCTATGCGCAATCACAAGATGCAATTTGGGTAAATCTGTTTGTAGGAAGTGAAACAAACGTCAACATGACTAAGACCAAGGTGGCGATTACTCAACTGACTGATTATCCCTGGAATGGTGACGTCAAGATCTTAGTCGATCCTGTCAGGAAGTCAGAATTTGAAGTGCGTGTGCGTATTCCGGGTTGGGTAGATGGCCAAGCCTCACCTGGGGATACTTACTATTTTCTAAATGAAATGAAAAGCAAAATTTCTTTGACTGTGAATGGTAAAGATACTAAGTATGAAATACTGGAAGGATATGCAGTTATTTCAAGGGAGTGGAAGAGAGGTGATCAAATCGAATTGAAGTTGCCAATGACTGTCAATCGGGTGGTTGCCAATGAAAAGGTAAAAGAGAACCTGGGTAGGGTGGCCTTGCAAAGGGGCCCGTTGATGTATTGCTTTGAAGGTGTTGATAATGGTGACCAGGCACTTCACATCATACTTGGTGATGATGTAGAGATTGAGGCAACCAAAGAAGAAGAGTTGCTTGAAGGAATAGTAACGCTAAATATGGAAGCAGCCGTTGTTTCCGTTTCCGATGATGGAAAGAAGGTGAGCACCGAATCACGTCATCTTAAAGCAATTCCATATTACACTTGGAATAATAGGGGCAGTAGTGAAATGCAAGTGTGGGTACCAAGGAAGGTTACCAAGGTGAGACTTACCTCCAGATAAAGATCTTTAAGCTGTTGCAATTGCCGAACATTCGATAATTTTCAATTATGGACTCAAAGGAATTTCGCAAGGCAGCGCACGAGCTTGTTGATTGGATGGCTGACTATATGGATAATGTTTCAAAGTATCCCGTGAAGCCAAATATTAAACCGGGCGATATTAAGATTCAATTGCCATCCAACGCACCGATCAAGGCAGAGAAATTCGCAAACGTATTCGAAGACTTTAATAAGATAATCATGCCAGGGATTACCCACTGGCAACATCCTCAATTCTTTGCTTACTTTCCTTCAGGGGGCAGCCCCCCCTCGATTTTGGGTGAGATGCTTTCTTCTACCCTCAGTGCCCAATGCATGATCTGGTTGACTTCACCTTCTGCCGAAGAGTTGGAAGAGCGAATGATGGAATGGCTGAGAGATATGCTCGGTCTTCCGAAAACGTTCACGGGGGTGATTCAGGACAGCAGCTCGTCTTCCACATTGGTGGCCTTGCTCACAGCTCGAGAGTCTCGTTCAAAGTTTGCCATTAACAATAAGGGATTCACCGGCAAAGAGCGACTTAAGATATACACGTCTGAGCAGGCGCATTCATCCGTTGATAAGGGGGTAAAAATTGCAGGATTTGGAATTGAGAACCTCGTGAAGGTGAAGGTTGATCAGCATTTCGCGATGGTACCACAGGCGTTGGAAGATGCGATCCAAAAAGATATGCAACAGGGATTTATTCCACTTTGTGTCATCTCCACTATAGGTACCACTAGTTCCACGGCAATCGACCCCATTGGTCCCATTGGTAAAATATGTTCCAGGTATGACTGCTGGCATCATATAGATGCCTCTTA
Organism: Cyclobacteriaceae bacterium; assembly: GCA_040216915.1. Lineage (GTDB taxonomy): Bacteria > Bacteroidota > Bacteroidia > Cytophagales > Cyclobacteriaceae > ELB16-189. Next base: position 532,246 of record JAVJOD010000003.1, on the reverse strand, counting down.
TGCAGGGGCCGCGCTGCTGCTTCCTTCCTATCGATGGATGATTGAGGGAATTGAATTAGTGGATAGCTTTGTATTTAATCCACACAAATGGATGCTTACCAATTTCGATTGCTCCGCCTACTTTGTGAAAGATAAGAAGGCACTCACCAACACGTTTAGTATTCTACCCGAATACCTTAAAACCCCTGAAGATCATTTGGTGAACAACTACAGAGATTGGAGTATTCCGTTAGGTAGACGCTTTAGGGCATTAAAATTATGGTTTGTCATCAGGATGTATGGAATAGAAGGTTTGCAAAAGATCATACAAGAGCATATTGAAATAGGCCAATGGTTAAAAGAAGAGATAGAAACTTCAGAAGAATTTGAGCTGTTGGCACCTGTTCCCTTAAATTTGGTTTGTTTTAGATTTCATCCAGTGCAGATCAATGAAGAGGATAAATTAAATGAACTCAATACCTCACTGCTAAACATGCTCAATCAGAGTGGTAAAATTCTGCTTACTCAGACTAAGCTAAATGACAAATTCACCATCAGATTTGTGGCGGGTAATAACAACACAAATTTGGCAGAGGTAAAGAAAGGCTGGGAATTGATAAAGTCTTATTCAAAAAAACTAACCATATGATATCAGTTGTCGGTGTTCCGTTCGATGAGTTTTCCTCTTACTTGCGCGGCCCGGCAGGTGCACCGGAAAAAATTCGTGAGGCTTTTCATTCTGATTCGGCAAACTATTATAGTGAATCGAGAAGAGACCTAAAGGATATATGGAAAGATGAGGGTGATTTGTCTCTACCATCAGGGAAGCCTGCAATTGATAAAATTGAAGAGTCAATAGCCAGTATCTTGTCTAGTCAAGATCAAGTATTGTCCCTGGGCGGGGATCACTCCGTCACCTATCCAATCGTGAAAGCATTTGCAAAGAAGTATGGGAAACTTTCAATACTTCATCTCGATGCACACGCGGATCTATATCATGATTTCGAAGGCAACAAATATTCACATGCCTGTCCCTTCGCGCGTATTATGGAGGAGGGGCTGGCTTCACGGTTGATGCAGGTTGGTATTCGCACCATGAACGATCATCAATATGCCCAAGCTAAAAAGTTTGGAGTTGAGGTGATTGAAATGAAAGATTGGAAAAGTGATCTTCAATATGAATTTGATGGCCCGGTTTACATTTCTCTTGATATGGATGCCATTGACCCTGCGTTTGCCCCAGGAGTTTCTCACTTTGAACCGGGTGGATTTACGACACGTGAAATAATATCCATTCTTCAGCGAGTGAAAGGAAATGTAGTAGGCGCTGACCTGGTAGAATACAACGTTACGCGCGACCCCACTGGTGTGACTGGGATGCTGGCAGGTAAACTCTTTAAGGAGTTACTGGATGTGATGGCAAGGAAGTAATTCATGTGATGACAAAAGATTTCTTTTCAGATCACGCAAAGGAATATGCGGCATTTCGGCCCACATACCCATCGGAGCTTGTTGATTTTGTAGTCAGTCAGGTTGAATCGAGGCAAGTCGCCTGGGACTGTGGGACTGGGAATGGTCAGGTAGCAAGAGCACTTTCACCATTTTTCAAAAAGATACTGGCCACGGATATAAGTTCCAGCCAACTTCAAAGCGCATTTCAGGCCGACAACATTTTTTATGAGCAAGGCCCCGCAGAGGAAACCGTATTTAAAGAGAATACCTTTGACCTGATTACAGTAGGGCAGGCCATACATTGGTTTGACACAAAAGCTTTTTTCAAGGAGTGTAGTAGGGTTGGGAAGCCGGGAGCCATTGTGGCTTGCTTTGGCTATAGCCCAATTAGATTCAACGATGAGTTCAATAAGGCTTTAGATGATTTTTATCGAAACGTGGTGTACGACTATTGGGAAACCGAAAGGAGGATGGTCGAAGATCAATATAAGTCCCTGGATTTTCCGTTTAAGGCCATTGCGACTCCAGACTTCAAAATCGAATTGGATTGGAGCCTAAAGGATGTCGAAGGATATATGAATACCTGGTCGGCAGTAAGGAAGTACATTAAGGCAAATGGTGTTAATCCTGTGGATCAATTTATGAAGCTTGTCACACCATTGTGGACAATGCCTGCACATTCGGTATATTTCCCAGTGTTTTCAAAAGTAGGTCGTATCTAAAACTATGAATATGAGATTGCTAACCGTACTAGTTTGTGTTTTACTAATATCTTCGTGCGTTGAGCAAAAGTATGATCTGATCATCAGAGGGGCGACTGTGATTGACGGAAGCGGAGGTGCTTCTTTTCTTGGAGATGTAGGTGTGAATGCGGACACAATTGCCTTTATAGGAGACCTTTCAAAGGCAGTTGCTGTAAAAGATATAGATGCAACTGGTCTTATGCTGTCACCCGGCTTTATCGATACGCATAGCCATCATGATCGGGGGATGTTTGAAACCAGAAGTATGATTGCACTAACTAGTCAAGGCGTAACGACAATGATTGTGGGTCAGGATGGCGGTTCTCAATATCCCCTCAGCGTTTTTTTGGCTAAAGTTGATTCGTTGCCTGTAGCACTCAATGTAGGGTCATACACAGGACATAATCGCATTCGAAGAGACGCGTTGGGAGAAAATTTTCAAAGACAATCCACCCCATCAGAAATTGAATCAATGATCAAGATGCTTCAAGCTGACCTAGATGCGGGGTCCTTGGGATTATCTACTGGTTTGGAGTATGATCCCGGAGTGTACTCTACGAAAGAGGAGGTGATGGAATTGGCGAAAGTACTCAAACCAAATGGCGCAAGATACATCAGTCATATTAGAAGTGAAGACAGAGCGCTATGGGATGCACTTGATGAAATAATCAACATTGGTAGTGCTACCGGTGTGCCGGTTCAGATTTCTCATGCCAAGCTTGCTATGAAAAGCCTTTGGGGTAAGTCGAATCAAATGATAGAAAAACTGGATTCTGCGCGTACCGCTGGCGTGGACATAACGGCTGACATCTACCCCTATCAATACTGGCAATCGTCAATGAGGGCGGTGTTCTTTCCGGATAGAGACTTTAAGAATAGAAAGTCTGCAGAATTTGCTCTTTCTGAGCTGACCACACCGGAGGGTATACTGATCAATAATTACTCACCTGATGAAAGCTATGTGGGTAAAACCTTAAGAGAAGTGGCTGACATTCGAGGTACAGATGCTGTGCAAGCGTTGCTGGACCTGGTTGAATGGGTAGAGCGAGAGCAAGGAGATGAGAGCATTATTGCGACCAGTATGGTAGAAGAAGACATAAAGAAAATCATGCAATGGGATTATACAAACATCTGCTCAGATGGAAACAGTGATGGGTTGCATCCACGAGGGCATGGTTCATTCACTAAAATACTTCGCTACTACGTGAGAGAAGAAAACACCTTATCACTGGAAGAAGCTATTCATAAAATGACTGCGCAAGCGGCAGAGAACCTTAACCTGGCCAAGAGGGGCATGATTGCGGTAGGTTTTAAGGCCGACCTGGTGATATTTGATGAGCAACTTGTTGCTGACCAAGCCACCTCCGCGCAACCTCATGCGCAGTCAGTTGGAATTATGAGCGTGATGGTGAATGGTGTAGAAGTCATTCGGGATGGTATCTCGACCAATCAATTTCCGGGCAAGGCAATCAGGCGCGTGAAATAATACTTTGCTGGTCAAATAAGTATTCACATCCGTTTGTATCTTTCAAAAATGGAACCGGACTTAGAAAAGTCTAAAGCAGACAAGAAGAGGCAAAGTCTCCTAGCCACCATTGGGAGGTTGCTAAGGTTCCAATTCAACCTTGTCCACGACAAATCGCAGGAAGACCAGATTGTTGATGACATCCGCAACAGTGTGGAGTTTCGTGGGATGAACTTGTGGGTACTTATTTTTGCCATTTTTATTGCCTCTATAGGCTTGAACATGAATTCTACGGCAGTAGTCATAGGAGCCATGTTGATTTCGCCATTGATGGGTCCCATTATAGGCCTCGGTGTAGGTATAGGGATTAATGACTTTGACCTGATAAAAAAGGCATTGCGCAACCTGGCCATAGCCACAGTGATCAGCTTGATCGCATCCACCATATATTTTGCCATTACTCCACTTAGCGATGCCCGTTCGGAGTTGCTGGCCAGAACCACGCCAACGATTTGGGATGTGTTCATCGCGTTCTTTGGAGGTCTTGCCGGTATCATCGCCTACACCAACAAGCAAAAAGGAAATGTAATTCCTGGCGTGGCCATTGCCACTGCACTAATGCCGCCACTATGCACTGCAGGATATGGTATTGCCACTGGTAATCTAAGTTACTTTTTGGGTGCGTTCTATCTCTATTTCATCAATAGCATTTTTATTGCGATAGCCACCTATCTGATGGTTCGATACCAAAGATTTTCGCCATGCAATTTTGTGGATGCCAGGACCGAAAGGCGGGTGATGCGCTCCATTGCCGTGGTGGTAGTACTTACCATTGGCCCTAGTATTTTCATGGGATACCAAATTGTAAAGAAGACATTCTACGAACAAAATGCCATGCGTTTCATCAATCAGGAATTTAGGCTTCCTAATACACAGATCGTGAGCCGCTCGATAGACTCTAAAGAACGGAAAATAGAGGTACTTCTATTTGGCGAAAAATTGGATGATACGATGTTGGCTGCAATTAAGGAGCAGATGGCATTTTATAATTTGGGAGAAACGGAGTTGCAGATCAGACAAAATGTGGACAAAACCAATCCCATTGACTACAACGCAATTAAAACAGGAGTGTTAGAGGATCTGTACAAACACAGTGAGCAGTCCCTAAGACAACGCGATAGAGTCATAGACTCTCTGCAGAGAGAGCTAGAAAGAGTGAAACCCAACACCTATCCAATAAAAAGTATGACAGATGAGTTAAGTGTTGTGGTAAGTCCTGTAGAAGAGCTGTCGATCTCGCCCTCCATTTTTTACAATACTGATTCTGGTACATACGATACGGCACTCACTGCTTTTCTAAAGATGAGGAAGCGACCAACGAATGCCCAAAGGAAAAAAATAGAAACTTGGCTGAAAGCTCGAATGCAAAATGATTCAATTAGGCTTATTCTGCAATAATTCACTGCAGGCGAAATTGAAGTTCTAAAATCCATTGCGTTTCTGTACCTTAATAATGGAAATATTAATCTGATTAAACTATGAAAAAAGCAATTGCTCTGATCTTACTTTTTACGGCCGTACTTTCTTGCAAAAAAGAGGAGTATGATGTGATCATTCGTCAGGGAACCATATACGATGGATCTGGGGGTCCAGGAGTAGTAAGCGACATTGGTGTTAACGCAGATACGATTGCAGCGATTGGAGATTTGTCGGGTGCCGTTGGAAAAAATGAAATAGACGCAATGGGGCTAGCTGTAGCTCCGGGATTTATTAACATGCTAAGTTGGGCGGTCACTACTTTAATAATGGATGGCAACTCAGAAAGTGATATCAGGCAAGGGGTAACGCTCGAGGTTTTTGGCGAGGGCAGTTCTATGGGACCCATCAATGAAAAGATGCGTAATGAAATGTTGGAGGATATGCGGAGGAACCCTGACTACGCGTACGACATTGATTGGACCACCCTGGACGAGTACTTGGAATCTCTAGTGCGAAGAGGCATTGCGCCAAACGTGGCATCGTTTGTAGGAGCCACTTCAGTAAGGGTCCATGAATTAGGGTATGAGAATCGATTACCAAATGAGGAGGAGATGGCGCGCATGAAAGAGTTGGTGCGCAAAGCCATGGAAGACGGTGCTTTGGGAGTGGGCTCTTCGCTTATTTATGCCCCAGCGAATTACTCCAGCACAGAGGAGTTGATCGAACTTTGTAAAGTGGCAGCAGAATATGATGGCATGTACATCACGCATATGCGGAGCGAGGGAAATGCCATCTTCGAAGCGGTGGATGAAACCATTCGTATTGCGAGAGAGGCGGGCCTTCCGGCAGAGATTTATCATTTAAAGATGGGTGGTCAGGAAAATTGGAACAAGTTAGATTCCGTTCTCGCAATGATTGATGCGGCAAACAATTCAGGCCTTAAAATTACGGCAGATATGTACACCTATCGTGCCGGTGCGACTGGCCTTGATGCCTCCATGCCACCATGGCTTCAAGAGGGAGGATTGAATCAGTGGATTAGGAGAATGAAAAATCCAAAAATCAGAAAGCAGGCTTTGGAAGAAATGAGGAAGCCATCGGATAAGTGGGAGAATCTTTTGCTGATGTCTGGCACTGCTGAGAACGTGCTGTTACTTGAGTTTGCAAATGATTCACTAAGGAAATTCACAGGAAAGACCCTGGCAGAGGTAGCAAAGATTTATGGCAAGAGTCCTGAAGAAACGGCCATGGATTTGGTGATGACTGACAGTACGCGTGTGGGTACAGCCTACTTTATGATGAGTGAGGAGAATATCAAACGCCAGATTGCGCTTCCATACCTAAGCTTTGGGTCGGATGCGGGATCACCTACAGCAGCAGGTGTATTTTTGAATTCAAATGACCACCCTCGAGCTTACGGTAATTTTGCCAGACTCTTGGGTAAATATGTCAGAGAGGAAAAGGTCATTCCGCTGGAAGAAGCCATCAGAAAGCTCACTTCTTTGCCGGCCAGCAATCTAAAGATTAAAAATAGAGGTTCGCTTAAGTTAGGATATTATGCGGACGTGGTTGTCTTCGATCCAGAGAAGATTCAAGATCATGCTACCTTTGAAAAGCCCCATCAGTATAGCACTGGGATGGTTCATGTATTTGTCAATGGAGAGCAGGTACTTTCTGAGGGTGAGCATACAGGTGCAAGACCTGGTCAAGTAGTAAGGGGACCGGGCTGGAAGGGAAAACTATGACCTAACCTTAATTCAGTACGTCTCTCAATTCAGATCTCTTCTCAAAGACAGATTTGGCGAAGGGGCAAAGCGGCATAACCTTCACACTATTAGTTCTTGCATACTCGACTAGCGTTTTAAGAAGGCGAAGGCCAACACCTTGGCCCTTTAAGGACTCACTGACCTCCGTATGATCAATAATGATAAGCTGTGTGCCTGCCTTCGAGTAAGTCATTTCAGCGAGGATCTCAGCACCATTGCCGATGTAAAACGATCCTTTTGAGTCTGTTTCTTTGTGTTGGACCTCCATCACTATTTTGCAAAAGACACACTTCTCATTTCGCGAATCACTGTCACCTTGATTTGACCTGGATACTGCATATCGCGCTCAATTTTTTGCGAGATGTCAAAACTAAGCTGACCCGCTCGCTCGTCTGTTGCCTTTTCAGCATCTACGATTACCCGAAGCTCTCTTCCAGCCTGGATTGCATAGCATTTTTCTACACCGTCAAAGCTTAATCCCACATCCTCCAATTCGCGAAGCCTCTTGATGTATTGCTCCATCACTTCACGTCTGGCGCCTGGTCTGGCGCCACTGATGGCGTCACAGGCTTGCACAATAGGAGACAGGATGCCTGTCATTTCAATTTCGTCATGATGGGCCCCAATCGCATTGCAAACTACCGGGTGTTCTTTGTGCTTTAATGCCAGTTCCATACCTACAATAGCGTGTGGTTTCTCCAGCTCCTCAGGCCACACCTTCCCAATATCATGTAATAGACCGGCTCGTTTCGCCTGCTTTACGTTAAGACCAAGTTCCGCGGCCATGATAGCACAAAGGTTTGCCACTTCGCGCGAGTGCTGAAGAAGATTTTGTCCGTACGAAGACCGGAACCTCATTCTCCCAATCATTTTCACAAGCTCGGGGTGTAGGCCGTGAATACCGAGGTCGATCACAGTGCGCTCACCGGTCTCAATGATTTCATCGTCAATATTCTTTGAAGTCTTGGCTACAATTTCTTCTATACGGGCGGGGTGAATCCTGCCGTCTTGCACAAGCCTATGAAGCGAAAGTCTGGCAATCTCCCTTCTCACAGGATCAAAACCTGAAATAATAATCGCTTCAGGGGTGTCATCCACAATGATCTCTACTCCCGTGGCAGCTTCAAGCGCCCTGATGTTTCGCCCTTCCCTTCCAATGATTTTACCTTTGATATCATCACTTTCAATATTGAAAATAGAGACACAGTTTTCGATCGCATGCTCAGTAGCAGTACGTTGAATCGTCTCAACTACAATCTTTCGGGCTTCTTTGGTGGCCGTTAGTTTTGCTTGCTCCATTATGTCTTTGACAAAGGAACTCGCTTTTGTTTGCGCTTCTTCCTTCAATGACTCTACCAATTGATCGCGTGCTTCATCCGCGGTTAGTTTAGAGACATTTTCAAGCAGTGCGACCTTTTGCTGATTAAACTTGTCCAACTCCTCCTTTTTGCGCCTTACGTGGTCCAATTGCACTGCGAGGTTTTGTTTTTCTTCAGTGATTTCACTTTCCTTTCTTTTCAGTTGCTCCAGTTCTCTGGAGATTTGCGCATCGCGCTGCTTAATCTTTTGCTCGTTACTAATGATTTGATTCTTCTTTCGATTTGCCTCCTCTTCAAACTCCTGCTTCATTTTGAGGAGTTTTTCTTTGGCTTCAATGATTTTGTCTTTTTTGATGTTTTCGGACTTGAGTTCAGCCTCTCTAATGATGGCTTCGGCCCGCTCTTCTAACTCCTTCTTTATTTTCCTCATTTTGCGTTTAAACAGGATACTGCTAAACAACATGCTGAAGAGCACGGTGAGGACAATTACGATGGCTGCGGATATGATGATTAATTCCATGGTTATAACAGTTTTAGTTATACCCGGAATTAGGATTAGCTGATGAAAGTGAGTTGTTTAGAGAGTTAGAGAGACTGGGAAACCAGTTGGTTGAGATGGTCTATTTTCTCTACCACGGTCTGATCGATGACTTCAAGGTTTTCTTCGTCTGCCATCTTTTCCACCAGACAGTCGAACGCTACCATTGCAAGCAGGTCTTGCTTATCATCTATTCCAAACTGAGAGCGATAATGCTTTAATTTTTCATTGACCAATTTGCCAGCAGCTCTAATTCTTTCTTCTTCTTTGAGTTTTACCTTCATGGGGTATTCTCTGTCGGCAATCTTGATCTTTATTGAAAGTTCGTCCATTTACTACCGGTTATCTGCTCAAATGAGCTATGCATTTATCGATCTCTCGAATATACTCGTCTACTTTCTTTTTCAACTCCGAATTACTTCCTTCTTCCGGGTCTATATAATCAACAATTTTAGTGATTTTAATCTGATTTTTAAAATTGCTGATTTGTTCGTCACGCGCCTTAATACTGGCCTTTAATTCGTGATTTTCAAGTTTCAGGCCTCTGATGTCGTCTTTGAGTGCTTTATGCTCATTTAATAAAACGAGAATTTTACGTTCCAGTCCGTTAAGGTTGGATTTTAAGATTTCCTGATCCATTTTGAATTTTTCTAAGTCTTACCTGACGGATCGTTTTCCGTCACAAAATCTATTTTCTAATTAGTGCGCCCATTTTATCTTCAAAGGCACTCATCAATTTTTGCATTGTCTTATCTATCTCTTTGTCGGTTAAGGTCTTATTTCGATCCAACAAGATAAAGCCTAGTGCGTATGCTTTCTTGCCTTCAGGAATGTTCTTCCCCTCATACACATCAAAGGCTATAAGCTCCTTAATTAACTTCTTCTCTGTGGCTAGTACGAGTTCTTCTATTTCTGCGAAGGTAACTTGTCGGTCTAATACAAGCGACAAGTCTCTTCTCACTTCTGGGTACTTAGGCACTTCTTCTATCACTAACTTAGGGTTTGCCGACTTGAAAAGCAAGGCAGTGTTCAACTCCGCATAAAATATTTCCTGCTTCAGCCCAAAATCTTTGACTAACGCATTTTTTACTTTTCCAATCTTGCCCAGCCAGGCATTACCCTTCTTCAAGAGCATGCCATATTCAAATATTTGATCATTAATTCGTTCTTCAGAAACCTGATGTAGATTTGATTTCTGAAGGATCATACTCACTTGTTGCGACAGGTCGAAATAGGTTGCCTTTTTTGGAGCTTGCCGCCAATTTTCAGACTCCAGGTTTCCGGTCATGAAAAGGGCCAGACGCTCTTGTTCTTCGTATTTCCCCTCTATCTTATGATAGGTCTTGCCGAACTCAAAAAGCTTAAGGTCTTTCTGCTTCCGGTTGATATTGTAGGCACACACCTCAAGCCCAGTGAAAACCATCGTTTGGCGAAGTATGCCCAACTCTTCACTGAGCTTGTTGAGTACTTCAATAGTTTCTCCCTCAAATGACAATTTGTGTTTCTGCTGATAATTAGAATTCGTCAATGAATTGGTGAGGATTTCATAGAAGCCATTGGCCGCCAGCTGTTCCCCAATAATTCGCCTGTAGGCGTTAATGTCGTTTTTTGGAAAGTCAGCAAAAAAGCCTGTACTGGTGGTCTCAGACAGTGGGATGTTGTTGAATCCGTAGATTCTCAATACCTCCTCTATGATATCGGCCTCTTGAGTGACATCAACCCTGTAAGGGGGCACTGATACAACCATCTTGATATCGTCTTGCATTTCGATTGTGATGTCAAGGCTCTCCAGAATACTGACGACTCTCTCTATGGGGATAGCCTTGCCAATCAAGCGATTGATATTGCTGAACTTGACTTCTATCGTGTTGTTTTCAATCTTTCGCGGATATACATCCACCAGTTCGGATGAGATTGTGCCACCTGCGATTTCTTTGATTAGGAGCGCTGCGCGCTTGACGGCATATGCAGTCAGATTTGGATCCGTACCTCGCTCGAAACGGAAGGAAGCATCAGTTTTTAGCTGATGATGAGTGCCAGTTCTGCGAATGTAGCTAGGGTTCCAATATGCGCCTTCGAGAAATATACTTTTCGTTTTGTCCGTGACGCCTGACTTTGCTCCACCAAAGACGCCCGCGATACACATACCTTCTTCTGCATTGCACACCATCAGGTCATGGGCGGTTAGTTTACGCTCCTTCTCATCAAGGGTGATAAACTTGGTGCCCTCCGGCATGGTCTTAACAACAATCTTGTTTCCCTTCACTTGGTCCGCATCGTATGCATGCAGAGGTTGTCCTAATTCGTGGCATATGAAGTTTGTTACATCCACGATGTTGTTGATGGGAGTGAGCCCTATGGCCTTCAATCTGTTCTGTAGCCAGTCTGGAGATGGCTTCACCGTGACACCGGCAATACTCACCCCTGAGAATCTTGGACAGCCTTCCGTATCTACCACTTCGACCGGAATTTCGAGGCTCTTGTTCTCTACTTTGAAAAGCTCCACAGCGGGCCATTGGAGGCTTGAATTTTTGTATGCCTTTATATCTCTTGCTACACCGATGTGCGAGGCAGCATCGGCACGATTGGGTGTGAGGCCTATTTCGAACACATAATCGTTCTCAACTTTGAAATGTGCCGCAGCAGGTGTGCCATTAGCCAGTTTTGTATCGAGCACCATGATTCCGTCATGGCTTTCGCCTACTCCAATTTCGTCTTCCGCACAGATCATCCCCTCAGATAACTCGCCTCTTATCTTGGCCTTCTTGATCTCGAAAGGGTCGCCACTGGCGGGGTACAAAGTTGACCCTATGGTCGCTACTATGACCTTTTGACCAACGGCCACGTTCGGGGCTCCGCATACAATTTGAGACGGGTCACTGTTTCCAATGTCAACAGTGGTAAGCGATAATTTGTCTGCATTGGGATGCGGCTTGCAGGTCAAGACCTCCCCAATTACCAAACCGTTCAGACCGCCAGGAATGGACTCAAATTTTTCAATACTTTCAACCTCCAATCCTGTCCCTGTGAGAATCTCCCCAAGTTCTTCCGGGGTCTCAGAGATATCCACATATTGCTTAAGCCAATTGAACGAAATCTTCATTAATTACTGGAAAAATAAGCTCCAAAAATAGTCAAAAAGAACGTGATGGCACCTGATTTAGAAGCTCTATTTGGGCGCGCGGAGGGCGGCCTAGTGGTAAATCTTTTCGCCCGCTTCGATGGCGATTGGCAGTATGTTCTCCTTGGGTGGAAAAGGGCAAGAGTAGCTGGCTGTATAAGCACAATAGGGATTGTAGGCCTTGTTGAAGTCTAGCAGGATGGAAGTACTTCCCGGGACTTTATTAATATCTAAATAACGCCCCGCTCCATATGTTTCTCTGGCGCTGGTTTCATCTGCAAATGCCAGAAACAATGTGCCTCTGTTTGGGCCAGCCTCCGTCACTTCAAGAATTAGCAGGCTACAGTCAATTTCATTGATTGAGAAATTGGCGTAAGCGTACTCCAGATACCTTGTTTCAAGTCCATCGTTGGTGGTGAGTATTCGCATCTTCTTGCTCTCAATTGGCGATAGCCTTGCGCTAATTCTGAATTTCATGTTTGGCGCATAGTACTGAAGACCCTTGAATTCTTTTTTGTCTTCCTCAGAAAAAGGAGAGTCTTGCAAGGTCATTTGGAAGTCCTTCTCCTCTCGCTCTTTTAGAATATCTTCCGCATAAGTCTCAGCAGACTCGCCACCTTGCAGGGAATAGAAGATGAATCCGATAATTGAAATAACAAAAACTGCAATGAGGATTTGGGACTGCTTCATAGTTAATCTGCGACAACAGCCAGCGGAACTTCTTCATTATTATACTTGTCATAAATCTTGAAGAAAGTTGGGATCGCGTGATCTGCAAAACGACTTGGGCTATTTGCTAGCACACAGATGGCGATCCTCTCCTGTGGATGAATGGCTACTTCGCTTCGAAATCCATTTACGTACCCTCCGTGGTAGGCAATGGTGTCACTCTTGAAATTTATGACTCTCCAGCCTAACCCATAGTAAGATTTTCTAATGCGATTCCATTTATTAAAATTTCTGTTTTTTGCTGTTGCTCTCACTTCGGGTGTAAAAAGGGTATCAATTGTGGTTTTGGAAATTATTTCATTTTTGTTCCCCAACATTGCCACGAGCCATTTGCCCATGTCGGTTATACTCGCATTGACACCGCCCGCAGGCGAAGTATTGTAGTAGTGCTGAGAAATAGGGATCGCTTTCCATTTTCGATTTCGCATAAGGTGAGGTTGGGCTATGTTCGCTCCGTTCACAAAGCTGAGATAGTCTATTGAAGCATCGGTCATATGCAATGGCCCAAATACCCTTGCTTTCATTTCATCTTCAAATGTATTTCCAGTGGCGGCCTTCACCACCTCGGCAATAATGCTGAATGCCACGTTCTGGTAACTATATACGCTGCCAACTCCTCCGATCAGGTCGACATCTCCCAACAAATTCATCATTGTGGTGAGCGAGTCACCTTCTTCAATTAGGTTGGTGTAAGCATGGTAGGGCAGCCCCGTGGTGTGGGATAGCAAATGCCGTAGGGTGAGCGCCTTTGTTTGCTCTTCCGACTTAAGCTTAAAGTCAGGTAGAAATTTGACTACAGGATCATCCCAAGCGAATACGCCATCCTCTACCAGTATTCCTACTAGTGAAGCAGTCACACTTTTTGATACGGACGCCAGGCGAAAGGAGGTATGCACATCAACAGTTCCTCTCCGTCCTTTTTCTTTTACACCAAATGCATTAAGGTAGATAATAGAGGAGTCCTTTACAATGGCGATTGCTGCACCCGGGGTTCCCGTTTGTTTTTGAGACTCGATGATATACTCCTCATAGGCCAGGAGAATTTTATTCAGTGTGGGATCAAGCACAATTTCTTGTTCGACCACTTCGGGCTTCACTACAGTAGGTTTCGGGTCAGGCCTTGTGTAGAAAACAAAACCAATCGCCAAAACAGCTATCGTGAAAATGATTAAAAATCTTCTCATCTATAGTATGCCTTCATCAGCAAAGCTAAAATATTTTTGTCCCCCAATGATAAGATGGTCAAGTAATTGTATCTCCAGGGTGCTTCCAGCTTCTTTCAATTTTTTTGTCAGAGCAATATCGCTCTGGCTTGCAGTAAGATTTCCTGATGGATGATTATGAGCCACGATAATCCCACTAGCTAAATTATCCAACGCCAGCTTGAAAATTATTTTTGGGTCAGCCACAGTGCCGGAAACGCCACCTTCGCTCACCCTTTTTTTCGTCAAAAGTTTATTTGCTCTGTTCATCATCAGCACCCAAAATTCTTCGTGCGAAAGGTCCATCAAATCTCCTTTTATTAGGTCAAAAGCTTCTTTTGAACTTGTGATTTTAGGTTTAACAACATCGGTATGGTCCTTTCTCCTCCTTCCCAGTTCCATAGCGGCTACAATCGCAATGGCTTTTGCCTCGCCAATTCCTTTGATTTTAGTCAATTCACTAACGGAAAGTTTCGCGATATCGTGCAGGTTGTTGTCTACTGATTTCAGGACGTTTTTAGCAACTTCAACTGCAGACTGTGTTTTAGTACCTGATCCAAGAAGAATGGAGATCAATTCTGCATCAGAGAGTGCGGATTTGCCCTTCTGAAGCAGTTTTTCGCGGGGCCTGTCGTCAATGGCCCAGCTCTTGATTCCCTTTAACGATTTATCCTTTTCCATTTCCTGTCTTCATCCGCACTGTCGCGGTCATTGCTGTTGGTAGAAATAAAAAAACCCTTCCCCGTACTTTTTAGTCCGAGGAAGGGAAAATAAATATTTTAAAGGAGATCAGGCTAGTTTATTCACCTGTTTGGCCAGCTTAGACTTCTGATTAGCTGCCTTTTTCCAGTGAATGATGTTCTTTTTCGCCAACTTGTCGATAAGCCCCGAAACCTCTTTTAACTGAGTTTCTGCCTCACCTTTGCTGGTTGTAGCCTTCAGTTTCTTAGTTGCTGTGCGGGTAGTTTTAAGCTGATAGCGGTTGCTAACGCGCTTTTTCTCGCTAGATCTGATTCTTTTCTTTGCTGATTTATGATTTGCCATAACTCTTTTTACAAACGGACTGCAAAGGTAAAACCATTAGAGATATTTGCAAACCCGGCACGCTCATTTATTCGAACTCACAGGTTCATATAAAAGCCAGGTTTCAGGATCTAAAACAACCTTTTCTGGGCGATTAGGCATGTCAACGGTCAATTTGGTGTTTGCCTCCGAGAGTCTGAGGGTGAGTACTTCTCGGTTTCCCGCCTGATCATCGACACCCAAATCAAGTTCCACCTCAAACGGGACCTCTTGTTTCTGCCTCACTTCAATATCTAATTTTTTAGCCTTGGCATTGTATTTCCAGTTGAGATCCAAAACAGGATGCCCGGGGCGTTCCAGCCATTGCTGAAAGAATCCATTCAAATCCGTTTCAGAAGCCTTCTCCATAATCGCCCTGAGGTCTTCTGTAAGCGCATTGTCATTCTTGTAAGTTTTATAGTATTCACGAATTCCTTGCCAAAAGGCGTCATCGCCAATGCGATGACGAAGCATGTGCAAAAACCACCCACCCTTTTGGTAAGCGTTGGTATTGAGCACCCGATTGATGTCTGTGATAGAGGTGTCGATAACAGGTGCAGGTGATTTCTTATGGTAATGGACCACCGCTTCTCTTTGCTCGCGCATTTTTTCAATAAGCTTATCCCTACCGTACCGATTTTCCAGGTAGAGGTTGGTGAAGTATGTGGCAAATCCCTCGCTCAGCCAAACGTGATACCAATCATCCTCGGAGGCTGAGTCGCCAAACCATTGATGTGCAACTTCATGGGCTACCAGATCTTCTCGTTCACTTTTTCCTGTCACTGAGTTTTCGAAGTAGAATATATTACTGGCATTTTCCATCCCGCCAAACCGCGTGGTAGATTGTACGTTGGCAAGTTTTTGGTATGGATAAGGGCCAATGTGCTGTTGGAAATAGTCCAAGACGGGGATTGCGATCTTAAAATCGTAAAAGCCCTCAGCCTTATTTTGTGGATACACCCATGTCTCTACCGGGATGTGGTTGACAAACCCTGCTGTGGTAACTGCAAACCTTGCAATACCAATTACCATAACTTTCGTGGGGATGGCAACTTGCTCTCGCCAGTGTGTGAGCATTCGATTGCCATCGAGGTTTGTCTGCTCCAACTTCACGCCATTTCCGATAACCTGGTAATGATTGGGCGCCACAACTATAAATTCACAGCTTGCTTTGTCCGAGGGGTGATCCACGGAGGGAAGCCAATGTCTCGCCCGATCGGGCCAATTGTCGCCAAAGAAAGTACGGTCTCCATATTTATTGGTGCTAATTACAAGGCCATCGTTAGGGATGCCTTCATAGAGAATCCTAAATTGCAGGATGGATCCACCAGGGATCTCTTCATCTGGTTTCAATAGAAGTCGGTCAGACTTATGCGCAAAAGCTATTTCAGCGCTGCTTGATATGATACTGCTTACTTTCATGCCACTTGCTCGCCCAGATTCTCCCACCAAGTCCAGATAGAATTGTTTGGTCGCCCGTGTAAATTTGATGGTCAACTCTGCTTCTCCTGCAATTTTGTTTGCAGCATCGCTTACCTCGATTTTGAATTTGTAATGTTGAACATCCACTGCGGGATTGCGAGGGTACGGGTCGCTCGCATAAATGAAGCCATTGAAGAGCAAGACCACTGTGATTATTTTCTTCATCTTTCTTAAATTCATGGGACTGTCGGGAATTGCAAACATAGAATGATCCAGCTAAAGCAAAAAGGTTTTTTATTACTGACGGCTCTTGCAAGCCTCAGCTTCACGTGGGGCTTTTTTGCACACGAACACATCAATAGACTTGCTGTTTTTACCCTTCCGCCTTCGATGATCGGATTTTACAAGATGCATGTGGAATACCTGAGTGAAGCATCCGTAAATCCTGACAAGAGGAGATATGCGGTAAAAAATGAAGCACCCAAGCATTACATTGATCTGGAAGAGTATGGAGACAGTGCAATTCATAAACTTCCCAGATATTGGCAGGAGGCCGTTGATTCAATCGGTTTAGATGCCTTGATGGAGAGAGGCACCGTGCCTTGGGAGATTATCCGACAATACTTTCTGTTGAAAGATGCTTTTTTGCTGTATGACCCTTCAAAAATACTTCGCGTGTCCGCGGAGCTAGGGCATTATGTTGCGGACGCACACGTGCCGCTGCACACCACAAGTAATTACGATGGCCAACTTACTGGCCAGAAAGGACTCCATGCCTTTTGGGAATCGCGGCTACCGGAATTATTTTTTGAAGAGTACAACTTTCTTGTAGGTCCAGCAACGTATCAGCGTGATGTGAACAGGTGTGCATGGCAGGCGGTTGCCAGCGCCAACGCTGCACTGGATTCAGTTTTGCAGATGGAAAGGAAGTTATTCGCAAAGAGGGGAGAGAAGAAATACAGCTTTGAAACAAGAGGCAAGCAAACTGTAAAGGTGGTGGCGCAAAATTATGCGAAAGAATACCACAAGCTTCTTGATGGCATGGTCGAGCGACAGATGCGATTGAGTGTGAAGATGGTGGGAGACCTTTGGTACACGGCCTGGGTGGATGCCGGGCAACCTGACTTAAGTAAGTTAATGGAATACACACCTTCGGCAGAGGAATTAGCGCAAAGGGAAATTGAGCTTCAAAAATGGAAGGAAGAATCAAAAAATTCTAGACAGGATGATCACAACAATGAACATTAAAATTCTGATTTGACCGATCATCCTAACTTAACGAAAATTTAATGCCCCTTCTGATGATAAGCATCCTTTTTACATTAAATTTTATAATTATTAAAGGACTTGCTGTGTACAACCTGATACAATCGTACGTTTGGTTAAGTGTAGGCTTTTCAATTGCCCTTCTGGGGCTGTCAGTTTACTGGTACTCAAGAATGAAGAAAACTGAAAAAGTTAATTACCCTGCTCCAAAACCTCGCCATACAGATGCGGTACTTGCATCAAAGAAACCAAATTCTCCGCTGCTCATAAGGCTGCCGAAGTTGGGAGTTTAGTTTGTTAGTTGCTCTGTAGAGAATCCATGCCCGTCATTTTCATGGCATTGTCCATAGAAGGTAGCGGTGTGGCCTCTGCTAAGCTTTTGAGTGAGGCCAGTCCACTTTCGTAGAATGGGCCTAGCATGCTGTCCATGAACATGCCAAAGAACTTGCCGAATGCAACATTCATCATCCCCGTCCCACTCACATCGCCATTGTAGGTCCACGTTAGCTTGGTGCCTTCGCTCACCGGCTCTATTATTAGCTCACTAGTATATTCCCCATCAAACCCGCCAAACTTTAGACCATTCTTTACATATCGATTTTCTTCGGTTTCAATGATCCATTGCTCGCCTGCGCCTACGTTGTCATTGTCACTTTCCCATGACATCCGGCATCCCGGCCCAGACTCTGGCCCCTGGTATTGATATTTCGTATCAGGATCAATAGCTGCCCAAGGCGACCACTGATTGAAATTTTTGTAATTGTTGGCAAGATTAAAAACTACGGATGGCTCAGCCTCCACAATGATCGATCTTTCCATGTGTGTTTTGGGGGACATGAAAGCCAGGGCAATGATGATCAAGCCAATGATAGAGCCAACAATTAGTGCCGCAATTTTTAGTATTTTCATAACAGTGGATAAGATTAGTCGGATGTTTTGAAAGGGATTCTAAGTTATCGAAATATTTAACAGGGTAAAAGGTTGTTTTAGTGATAAAAAATTCAAAAATTAAGAATCATAATCACCTAAACTATGAGTCTTTTTAACAATCCAAATCGAATTCCTGAGAGCTACGGTTTGCGAATAGCAGCCGGCTTAATCGGTTTCTTTCTAATCATGAAATTGGTTGGACTGAGCCACCATGTGGAGCTGCGGCTGTTCAATCTTTTGATAATGACCGGTGGAGTTTACATGGCCCTCAAGAGATTTAAGCAGACTCACAATGACAGACTGAATTACTTCAGAGGGTTGATAACTGGCGTGGCCACCGCTGCGGTGGGGTCAGTCGTTTTTGCCTTTTTTCTATTTCTATACATGCGTTTCGATGCTGATATGATGCAATCCATTATCGAAAATGAACCCATGGGTCGTTACCTAAATCCCTACATTAGTGCGTTCATAGTTGCGCTGGAAGGGGTATTTTCGGGGTTGCTTGTTACCTTTCTACTCATCAACTATGTGGAGACTGACGAGGTAAACCAATCTTAGCGAACGCACTTCTTTTTACAAAGCGTTGTCATCTGTTGCTATTGTTTTGCAAGGCGGTATCTTTGCGCGTTTTAAGGAACTACTTTGCAGCTAATCTTTATTCTGTTTTTTGGGGGCATGCTCATTCAATGCCTGTTTATTATTTTGTTTCTTCTGGCGTTTGGAAAAAAGCGTTCGCCAATTGATGGCTCCGAAGTCCCTATTTCCGTAATTGTAGCTGCTCATGACGAACTGGATAACCTAAAGGAACTCATTCCGTTGTTGCTGGCTCAAGAGTATCCCTCATTTGAAGTAATAGTAGTAGAAGACAGGTGCAACGATGAATCTTTCGACTATTTGCGAGAGGAGTCCAAAAGAGATGCTCGGCTGAGGGTGGTAAGAGTAGCAAGTAAGCCTGATCATGTGAATGGCAAAAAGTTTGCGCTGACGCTCGGGATAAAAGCTGCCGTGAATGATTGGGTTTTGCTTACGGATGCCGATTGTCGACCAAACTCTTCCTTATGGATTAAAGAGATCAGTAAGAGATGTGCTGAAAACAAAGATTTTGTGCTAGGGTATTCACCTTATCAGAAAGAAAAAGGATTTCTCAATTCCTTTATAAGGTACGAGAGCTTGCTTACTGCCATTCAATTTATTGGCTTGGCTATACTTGGAAAGCCTTACATGGGTGTCGGACGAAACCTGGCTTATCGAAAATCACTATTCTTGGACAGTAAGGGATTTCATGACCACTTAAGTGTGACCGGAGGTGACGATGATCTATTTGTAAATCAACACGCTACCTCAAGTAATACCGAAGTTGTCTTTGGAGAAAATTCAATCGTAACCTCCATCCCAAAGACCACTTGGGTAGAATTTTATGTGCAGAAGGTCAGGCATCTTTCCGTGGGTAAGCACTACAAGGCGACAGATAGAATGTTGCTGGGATTATTTTCCATTTCTTTAATAGCTTCGTGGGCGCTATTGGTACCTGTAGCCCTCTTATTTCCCATTGTGTACGTAGTTTTTGGGGTCTTTCTAATTCGTTGGGTATTGTTGTCTATATTGACTCATAAGGCATCGCGCAAACTGGGTTATGCTTTTGAGGGATGGAAAGCGCCCTTTTTAGATTTTATTTTTGTCATTTATTATCTTGTCACCGGTCTGGTCGCATTGCAGACAAAAAAAGTGAGATGGAAGAAGACTTGAGTAGCAGATTTTCCCCAAAAGCCATTGAGGATTTTAAGTTAATCGACATGGCGGTTGATGGTGACGAAAAAGCGTATGCTCAACTTTTGTCGCGATACAAACGCCCCGTCTATCATATGATCTTGAAGATGGTGCGCAACGTAGATGATGCTGAAGATCTTACAATCGAGTCGTTTGCAAAAGCTTTTAAGAGCCTCCATCGTTTCAAAAAAGATTTCACTTTTAGCACATGGCTTTTTAGAATTGCCACAAACAACACCATTGACTTTATTCGCAAGAAGAAACTGAATACGCTTTCCATAAGCAACACCTACACCGATGATGATGGTCAATCGGTATCAATAGACGTTGAGGATTTGAATCCCAATCCGCAGGAGGAGGCGATCAAGTCGCAAAAGGTGGAATTAATTCAAATCTTCGTTGGTATGCTGCCTGCAAAGTATCAGAAGCTGGTGCGGCTACGATACTTCAGCGAATTGTCTTATGAGGAAATTGCAAAAGAATTAGAGGCCCCGCTCGGTACGGTGAAGGCGCAGTTGCATAGGGCGAGAGAGCTCATGTATGACCTAATCAAGAATAAGAAGGAGCATCTTTAGATCTATTCTTTCGCTAAGAACTAGATTTTCACGGATTCTTCGGAGAGCAAATGTTCAATCTCCTGCCTAACACGCTCAAACTGTTGGTGATAGTTATTGCATAGCATAATCAGAGTCTTATTTGAATCGATATAGCGCACAATGATTGTCTTGTACCCTGGATTGTCACCATCGTGCCACACCACTTTGCCAAGGGGAGAGTCTGGTGTGATAATCCAACCAAAGCCGTAGTTGGATGCCGAGCCCTCATTTAGTTTTGCTGGTGTAAATGCTTGCTTTAGCGTCTTCTGACTTACCAGTTTTTCGCTGCTGAGTGCCTGATCCCACTTCAGTAAGTCTTCTGCGGTCGAGCTAACCCGACCAGGTCCTTTTCTTCCTCCAAGCCAAATGGCATAATTCGAGGAGGGGAAGGAATCTGCTCGCACATATCTGTCCTTTTCCGGTACGCTTATGTGGCCGTGGGCCAAATTACTTAGCTGAGATTTTGATTCATTTGTTCTTATGTCGGTGGAGGTCATCTCAAGTGGATAAAATATCCGCTCTCTGCAAAATTCAACGAAGTCTTTTTTACTTACTGCCTCTGTTATGCTTGCCAAAAAGACATAACCCGTGTTGCTGTAGGCATACTTTTCTCCGGGCTCAAACTCTATCGGTGGCCGAAATTTTCTAAGGTACTCAAGAATGTCTTGATTGTTGGCCACTTTACTTTTGTCCCAATTCGCATCCATTATTGCTTGATAGTCAGGCAAGCCTGAGGTATGATTGAGTAGCTGCCTGATGGTAATGCCATCGTAGGGAATATCAGTTAAGTAATTTTTGATGGGGTCCTCGTAAGAAAGTAGCCCATCTTCTGCCAGCATCATGATGGTCATCGCTGTAAACTGCTTGGATACTGACGCAAGTTCAAAGATGTCATTCTTTTGGATGGCACCGGTTGTTTCAAAATTTCTGGCACCGAACGCAGCAAAAAATACCGGAGTGCCTTCCTCGGCCAGCAACACCACGCCACTAAAATCCGGTATGGAATCAAAAATGGCAGAAATCTTTTCTGGTAAGGACAATTCGTTCTCAGTGCTCTTCTTTGTTTCCCTACAGGCAAACAAGAAACTTATAATAAGAAGGTATAGAATCGGTTTTGTCATAGCTGGCTTTTAATTTTGACAATTGAATTTCGCCTAAATAATATCCAATTGCAAGACGCAGCCATACTGTCCAAATACTTCGCAGAACTTAGTGAAAATCAGCAAACGCAATTTGCTTCACTTGGCATATTGTACAAAGAGTGGAATGATAAAATCAATGTAATTTCTCGAAAGGACACTAACAATATTTATGTCAATCACATACTTCATTCTCTTGGTATTGCCAAAGTGGTCACGTTCAAGAACGGAGCAAATATCTTGGATGTGGGAACAGGCGGTGGCTTTCCCGGCATTCCACTAGCCATATTATTTCCTGACGTGGAGTTCCACCTTGTGGATTCGATTGGCAAGAAAATCACGGTGGTTACGGAAATTGCTAAGGAGGTGGGGCTGATGAATGTCGTTGCGGAGAAGACCAGAGCAGAAGAGATTAAGGGAAGACAGTATGACTTTGTGGTCAGTAGAGCAGTCGCACGGATGAAGGAGTTTTATGGTTGGGTTCAGCACAAGGTCAAGAAAATATCCATCCATGAATTGGATAACGGAATTCTTTACTTGAAGGGAGGTGACTTGAAAGAAGAAATGGAAGAGTTGCGAAAGCCATATTCACTTTACCCATTGGCCAACTACTTTGAAGAAGACTTCTTCGAAACCAAGCAAGTGGTATACGTTCCTATAGTTTGAAGCCGAAAAATGATCCTGTTACTACTTCGTTTGTAATGCCGCTTGTTACGACTAGATCTACAATGTCTCCGGTATTTATCTTAAGGATGGTGTTGTCAAAGTAGTTGATAATGCTGGAGTTAGGATAACCAATTTGCCTTTTAATATCAATAAACTCCACGGGTCCAGCCAAGGGAGTAATCCTAAATTGCATAGCTATTCCACCCAAGGGAGAAATTCCTGTTACAGCAAAGTGATAGATCCCATTTTCTGGGGCGGTGTAAGAGTTAGCAGTTATAAGAGAAAAGTCATCGAAGTCCTCATTGGATATAGTAACTACCTGTGTTCCAGGTACGGTGTGGGTATGGTTATATGTAACTTTAAAGGCATAATTGTTTGCAATACGATTGGAAAGGGCGAGGTCGGCAGCATCCACATAACTCTTTGTGGTGGCATCTTGCGCTCCTGTCGGGTTTCCGAGATTGGTAATCCTACTATTCCCTGCACTGCTACCAGTCGAGAGGACCTGACTTAGATTTTGAATTTCATTCGTTGCGCTCTTGTCACCATCAGCCGCATCTAAATTATCGACATAGAGTTTGGTGGCAGCATCTGAGCTAATGGTAGGCGCGCCCAAGTTTGTGATTTTTGTACCTCCCGCATTGTTACCCTGAGCTAAGACCTCACTGATATTTTGTAACTCATTAGCAGCATCAGCATCAGCATCATTGACACTAAATGATCCGCCACCGGCCCCGTTTGCTGCTGTGAGCGTGACGTTGCTACCCGTTCTTGAAATAGTCTGTGCTTCATTAGTGTTGCTGTCATCATCTAGCACGAATGATCCTCCACCAGTACCGCCAACATTTGTTAAGGTCACTGTTGTGCCGCTCTTTGATAAAGTTTGGGCTTCATTGGTTGGACTGGCGTCAGCATCATCTACACTTACCGAGCCTCCACCAGCGCCCGATACTTGTGATAGCGAAATGCTGCTTCCTGTGCGGGTTAGGAGTTGTGCTTCGTTTGTTGGGTTGGCATCATTATCATCAATACTGAAGGATCCTCCTCCAGCTCCGTTTGCTGCCGCTAAGGTCACGTTGCTTCCTGTTCTGGAAATAGATTGTGCCTCGTTGGTGTTGCTGTCGTCATTGAGAACAAACGAACCGCCACCTGATCCGCTTACATTTGTCAAGCTAACAGTCGCCCCTGTTTTTGAAAGTGTTTGTGCCTCATTGGTTGAATTTGAGTCGGCATCTCTTACATCCACATTCACAGTATTTGCAGAGGTTAGCGTTAGGCTTCTTGTATTTGCATCAACGGACTGTGTTGAAATAGTTTGAATTTCATTGGTAGGATTGTCATCATTCAGTGCTACAGATCCCCCACCTGATAGAGAGATTGTACTGCCAACTTTACTAAGTGTTTGGATCTCATTGGAAGGATCGGCATCGGCATCAGAGTGACTATCGACATAAGCTTTAGTAGCTGCATCTGTGGCGACAGTAGGGCTTGCCAGATTTGTGATTGAAGCACCACCTGCGTTATTTCCTTGTACCAAAACATCGCTAAGATTTTGCGCGGCACCTGCCAACGAACTCAAATCGGCTTCCTTCGTCCCCCCTGCATCTGTTATTCGCAGTTTTTTGTCCGGTCCCAACGATACGCCCGTAATCAACTCATTGGCGCTGCTACTGTCACCGTCACCTGTGTTGGTTATGGTATTGTTGTTTATGCTTATCCCATCGCCAGCTGCATAGCCGTTTCCGGCATATTCTGCATATAGCGCATAAGGAACACTCATTAGCTGCTGTGCGCCCATGAGCTTGAAGTTTCGTCCACCGTTCTCGTCTAGCTCTATTTGAAGCCATTTATTTCCAAGCGCCCAGCTTATAAAATCAAATGAACCGGTGCCTGCCTGCCCCTGTCCGATCACCAGGGTGAACAATCCGAAGGAGTTGGTCCTCACTTCATGGATTTCATCAAATTCCAGGTCCCCATCTGCTGACTCTTTGAGAATACTAATCCTGATCGATATTTCCTTTTGCGGAAGTGGTTTGCCTTCCATGTCGCGCGCTACCCCCTGATAATTTATTCCCTTGGGAGCTTGTGCCGACAAAGAATGTCCGGTGCAGATTAAAGCCAACAGACCAAGTTTTATAGCAAACTTCATGGATTAATTTGAAACTTTTATAGCACTAAAACTTCCGGAGGTTCCTCCGGACAATAAAACCTTAAACACATATAATCCCTGACTCAGGTCTCCCACGTAAATTGAGTTATCCTGTTTGGGTAAAATAGTAGTAATCACCCTTCCCCAAATATCCACTACCTGTACAGCATCAATTTGATTGTCACAACCAATAGTCTCAATGGTTATCTGCTCTGTGGCAGGATTGGGATAGTAGGAAAAAGCTACACTAGTGCAGGGAGGAATTTCATTAGGTTGGAGGTAGCCTTGCGTAATCATCCCAGCCTCTGAACCCAGGGTCATGATTGCCGGTTCGCCAATTGAAACCGTGATTGATGAGTTAGGAACACTCAAATCAAAACCTGAGGCATTGTATACCCTGGTATCTTCGATCTGTGCGTTGCAGATACACGGTAAGATTACGGCTAGCCAAAGGGTAAAAAATAACTTCATAAGTTGTTATAGCTTAGCAACTTACAACTTTTACTTAAATTTTCACATAAGGTGTAATTTTTATGCGCGATCGACCCTTTTTTAATTGATTGATACGTTTTTGGGTGTTTTGTTACAACCCCTTGGACAGGAATAGCCCAAGAAATGTAGCGGCAGCGCAGAGCACCAAGCTTGCCCCCACATAGAGTAAACCGTAGGTTCCATTACCATTTTGGACCAAATTGAGGGTTTCGTGGGTAAAAGCTGAAAATGTGCTGAATCCTCCGCAGAAGCCCACGGCCCAGAAAAGTCTGCCATTGGGGGTGAGGGCCTCCCGGTGGTCGGCAAAGCCAATGACCAGACCAATAGCGAAGCAGGCTGTGATGTTGGCCAGTAATGTACCCAATGGGAAAGGGTGCTGATGAAAGCTGGATACCCACTTTCCCATGGCGAAACGAACCATACTGCCCAGGCCGCCACCCAGGAACACGATGCCTAGTACTTTCATCTTTGTGTCGGATTATAGCTCATGTAAGAATCAGGGCTAAACTAAAGAATAAGTTTCGTCAGAAGAATTAGGTCAGGCTACAATTGCTTCTGAAATGATCGCATCCGGATTTTCGAGCATAGCGCGCTCTTCTAAAGAAAGCTTGAGCTCTTGGGATGCCACAGACCGCGTTGGTCGGAATAGCAGGAAGACCACTAAGATCATAGGAACGATGACAAGAAAGAGAACATGAGCGGTAATAATGGCTGCGACTGAAACTAACAATCCTGGCACTTCCAAAAAGGCAGATCTTATGATATTGGCGGTGAAATATTTCTTCATCTTATCCTTGAGGTGTGCACTTGGATCCATTCGATGAATCACCATTCGAAACATGATGTATCCTGCCCCTAAACTTAAGGGCACCACGATAATAATGACCTTCTGAAATGTGACCGCAAGATCATTATTAGCTGGACCAAGATTGCCGTAATTGATAAGGTAATAGGCTACTCCCGCGAATACTGCGATAGCTAGTAACTGAGCAGCGTAAATGAGGTTCAGTGTTCGGAAATACTCCCGACTCGTAATGTCTTTCTTCATTTTGCTTAGACCTTCTGGTTTAAAATCATTTCTGTCATTGTATCAAAAACTTTCTCTTTCAGCATTTTGGTGTCTTCCATACTTAGATTGGAAGTTTCAATTTCTTTCCCCACGGTGATTGAAATTGTGCCTGGTTCAATGTGAAATCTACTGGGTGGCATTAGATTGCCGGCATTCATCACAACCACCGGAAGTATGGGTTGCCCGGTCTCAATCGCAATACGAAATGCGCCATCATAGAAAGGTTGCAAAATTTCTTTTGATCGATTTTGGGTTCCTTCAGGAAATATAAGAATAGAGATGCCCATTTTAAGAATTTCCTTGAGGTGTTCCATGCTCTTCCTCCTGCTCTCGTTGCTTGATCGATCCACGATGATGCAAGCCGACCGCGCTATCCAGCCAAAGATTGGGATTTTTTTTAGTTCCTTTTTTGCCAGAGGGCGAAATTGCGTGGGGATGGTGAGTGAGATACCGGGAATGTCCAGGTAAGAAGTGTGGTTGCAAACGTAGATGTAGGCTTTGTCTCTTTTAATATTCTCCCTTCCTGAGATTTTATAAGGGATAAAATTCAATTTGCTAAACGTCCAGGACCAGATCTTCAGGAACATAAAACCAACCGCACCAGCTTTGTCTCCAAATACGAATGGAAGCAAAATGCCTGGCAGATAGATGATCATGAAAACTGTAAAAACAAGCAGTACCCAGACGAGATAGATCTTGAGAAGCAGCGATCGCAGAAGTTTCACTCAATAGTTAATTTAGCCTGAGGTAAAATACGGATTCTAAATTTACTATTTCTTTCTCAGCAGTGCCATGTAAAAGCCATCGAAACCCTCGGAGGGCCACACGTGACGTTCGTCATTTAGCTCGAATTCTCCGGGCCTACTACTTAAAAAGGATTGCACCTGATCCTCGTTTTCTGAAGGAAGAATTGAGCAAGTCGAGTACACCAGTAGCCCACCTGGCTTAAGCATTTCACAATACTCGGAAAGAATTTTTTGTTGAAGGACTTTCACTTTTTCGATGAAGTCGAGATTGAGTTTCCATTTTGCATCAGGATTACGCTTCAGTACCCCCAGTCCGGAGCAGGGCACATCGAGCAAGAGCCGATCAGCTGATTTAGCTAATCGCTTGATAGTCTTGGAAGATTCGATAACTCTTGCTTCAATATTATTAGCACCTGCACGCCTTGCTCTTTTTTTCAACTCGTCAAGCTTCCATTGCTCCGTATCCAGTGCTACAATTCTTCCCTTATTTTTTGCCAGGGTAGCCAAATGAAGCGTTTTTCCTCCCGTACCCGCGCAGGCATCGATTACCCGCATGCCTGGCTCTATTTGGAGAAATGGGGCGATCAGCTGTGAGCCCGCATCTTGAACCTCAAAAAGCCCCTCCTTGAATGAAGGGGTTCTGAATACATTCTGCCTCAGGCGCAGCTGTAACGCATCAGGAAAATCTTCTAATAGGTCAGAAGCAACATTTTCAAGCTGCAGTTTCTCTTGCAGCTCGCGAGGAGAAATCTTAAGTGTGTTCGCTCGCAATACGACCACCGCTTCTTCATTTAGCGCACTCAGTTCAGTTTCCCACCGGTTGCCCAATGATTTTTCACCCAATTCTGCTAACCAGTCAGGAATGGATTCTATAATCTTTGTTGGATATTTTTCTTTTAAGGAAGCTCGAATCGCCTCCTGATCTATTTTCTTGAATTCATCCCAATCCGGCAGCTTGATCTGTTGCCAAATCAGCCATGTAGCAAGCAACTTCCAATAATCCTCCTTGCTCGCACCAGACACCTCCCGAAGGAACCGATACCAACGAACGATCCCATAGACTGCCTCGGCCACAAATCGCCTATCTCTCGAGCCCCATTTGGTGTTTTGTTTAAATGTCTTTTCGATCACTTTATCAGCGTATCGATTGTCTTCAAATATGGATTGAAGAGATTGGAGTACACCTTCGCAGAGGTTTCGATAAAGTCTCACTTAAATTCTATTTTTGGCGAAATTAAGAAGTATTTAATGACAATATGATCTATTACCCTTTTACATTCGTTAGAATCGTAATTCATATGGCTGTTCAAAAAGGAGCCTGTTCAATATTCTCATAGCGCCAGATGAATTTGCTGTTCTTATTTTCTGCTTCGTTAACCTTAATTCTGGGACTTTTGTCCTTCGTCAAGAAGCAAGGTGCCAGATCAAATGTGTGGTTGGGAGTTTGGTTGGTACTCACCTCTACTGAGATAATCACATTTTACGTTGACCGTAATGAACTCTATGAGGCGTATCCCTATCTTCTTGGAGTAAAGTATCTGTTCCCATTTATTCATCCGCCACTACTTTATCTATATATCAGAAGCCTTACTGGCTTCAGAATTACAGGTATCAAGGTCCTTTTTCATTTTGCACCACTTTTGGCTTTTGGGCTCAATTTGATTTCGCTTTTTGCCGCTAACTATGAGCAAAAACTTGAAATCCTGGAACGAGCAAAAATATCGCTTGAAGGATCGGTGCTTGAGTACTTGCCCTTGGCTGTTTTCATCTATGGGGGAACTTATCTAATTATCGGATATCAGATCCTCCTAAAGGGTATTCCCACAGCAGCAAGAAATATTTTGTGGGTTAGGAGGTTTACTTTTCGCTACCTCGTGTTCTGGTGCTTGATTGCTGTACTAAGCGCGGTGGATACTGTTCTTGCTCTGCATCATGCTTACTGGATTGAAACCGCCCGATTGCTTGGATTTGTTCTGTTTATTGTGCTCATAGGTTTGGATGGACTCAGCCACACTACGCTTTTTAGTAGAATGGTAGAAAAGGTAGGAGATCAAATTCCAATAGTGAAGAAACTACAGAGATGGTATGTGCGATCGGGATTAGATGAAGAGCGGGCCAGAGAATACTATGACTTAATGTTAGATCTGCTTCAAAAAGAAAAAATATTTACCAACAGCAGACTTCGGCTTAGCGACCTATCTGTTTCGCTACATGCGACTGAAAACCACCTTAGCCAATCAATAAATATTTGCTTCAAGGGCAACTTCTACGAGCTTATCAATTCTTATAGGCTAAAGGAGTTCAAGCACAGGGTTTCAGAAGGGCATCACAAAAATATTCCTATCATGACACTCGCCAAGGAATGTGGCTTTAGCTCCAAGGCGTCATTTAAGAAAGTGTTTAAAGCATCGGTGGGACAGTCGCCCTCAAAGTACTTAGCCAATCTTGAAGATTAGTCTGCATGTACGTGCATCACAAAAACATGTGATCATTGCTTTGGTCTTCTCCTTTTGAATAGCACTCTAGGCAGTTTCATTCCCAGCATGAGGGATACCCATCCTAGCAACACGACATGCTCCAGGTAACTTCCTCCCACATTTGGCAACATCCCGCGAACGCGTGGTAAATAAGTCAGGAAAAAAATTCCCCATATAAAGTACTGAAATATGATGAAGGCCAAATTGAATTTCCGGGCCTCGATTTTTTGCTGGTGCACTTGGTTCGCTAAAAAGGGCATTAAAAAAATGAGGGAGTAGGCCACAAAACCACCAGCCACCCTATATAATATAATTGGCGTGCCCGATAGATACAAAAAGCTTAGCAGTTCGATCAGGTGAATACCGTGCGCGAGCGCAAATATGTGAAAGGGTTTTTTTGAGAGCCAAGCATAAATATTGGATGGCTCAGATGCCAAAAACAAGATACTGAAGATTGCCAATGAAAACCTGCCGCTGAACCTTGTGGTAGCCTGAAGTGCATCAATTGTCCAGCCGTAGTGAATTACCCCGAGTGCGCATAGGCTTACTTCTATGATGATGCAAAGGAGTACTGCGTTACGGTAACTCATCAATACTTAGTCATTTAAATCTTCCAAAGACTGGATCAATGTATCAATTTCATCTTCCGTGTTGTAGTAGTGAGGTGATATTCTCAACGCCCAATCCACTTTCTTTGATGCAAAGTCAATGTGAGCATTTGACAAGTGGCTGGTGGAGGTGTTGATGTTGACGTTTCTAAGATACTGGAGTACTTCGTCAGCCGATTTACCCGGAATCTCTACAGTTATTATGCTACTGAGTTTATCACCAAGGTCGAGGACTCGTAATTCTATGGATGTTAATTTGCTCCTTACTATGTCGCACAGGGTTTTGTTTCTGGCACCAATATTTTCTATTCCAATTTGCATCGCATAGTCAATAGCTACTTTGCTTCCCACAACGAGTGCGTACGGTAGTTCCCATTCCTCAAATCTTTTGGCGTTAGTACGCACTTCAAAAGTATCGGCACTCGTCCACTCCGCACCACGCATGTCGACAAACAGCGGACTGAGCTTTTGATCAAGCACCTTATCGGACGTGTAGAGAAATCCAGCGCCACGTGGTCCTCTAAGGAATTTGCGCATGGTAGCGCTCAGGAAATCACATCCAATCTTTTCGACATCGACAGGAATCTGACCTACAGATTGACAGGCGTCCACGAGATAGGGTATGCCGTGCTGCTTGCACAAAGATCCAATTTCTTCTACAGGTTGAATGAGGCCTGTGTTGGTTGGCACATGAGTGATGGATACAAGTTTAGGGTGATGCTCAACTATTTGTTGCTCTAGGTCATGCAAGTCAACTCCACCTGCTTCAAGACTTCTGGCTCTTAGCAGCTTGATGCCAAATCTGCTTTGCAGGGAGAGAAGCGCAATCTGGTTGGAGATATAATCTTCATTGGCAATCAGCACGTGATCGCCAGGTTTAAAGGAAATAGAAGAAAGCGCCAAAGCAAAAGCACTTGTTGCACTTGATGTGAATGCGATGTTGTCTTTAGACGATGCATTGATAAGGGAGGCCGTACTTTGGTAGAATCCTTGTATTTCATCACTTCGGAGGTCCGCTGTTTCGTATCCTCCGTGATTTGCTTCGAAGGTGAGATAGTCAATGATCGAATCGGTAACACAAGAGGGGGGCAGCGAGGCACCAGCATTGTTGAAATGTACTTTTGTTGCACACCCGGGTGTGTCTTTCCTGATTTGATCTAAATCTACCATCTAAGAAACTATTGAATACCTTATGTAATAATGTCAATTACAGACCTGATTAAATCAAAAGTTTGGATAATTTTAATGATATCACACCTGATTTATAGATTCTATGAAAATATTTATTTCACTGGCAATTATTCTGCTCTCTTTTGGTTCCACTGCTGCGCAAGAACTAAGGTACACGACCTGCGAAGGCTGTTGGAATTCCGATTCGCTCGGTAATCACAGAATTGTGGTGCAGGTTACTGACAGGAAAGATGCGGTGAGGGTAAATATTCCCTGGAGAAGGCGAGACACTAATCCACAGGAAAAGAATATTATTATCCATTCTGAGGCTGGAACAGATGTGACGAACATCAGTTTGGGCAATATTTCGAGAGAATCTGGGGAGATCTACTTTGAGCCGGTGGATGGGCCGGGCAAATACTACGTTTACTATCTAAAGTATGTGGGTGGAGGAAGATCCAATTACCCTACCGTCACATATCCACCTTTTGTTTCCCGGGCTGATCAGACATGGCTCGAAAAAATAAAATCAAAGTCGATCAAAGACGCGCTGGCAACTGAAGCACAGTCGATAGATGAGCTTAACAGCTTCTTTCCCATGGAAGTTATTGCGATGCAATCTGAAGTGGATCAATTGGTAAATAAAAATCCGGGTAAGAAATTCTTGATCTTTCCTGAAAGTCGTGAATTGCCTATTAAGATGACAAGCGACCTTCCGCATAGGTGGATAAAGCAAGGCTTACTTAACCGGTTTCAAGGAACAGTAAGTCGTGGAGAGCACTACGCCTACCAATTGGGTCTTTATGCTATTCAGGATGTGTCAAATATCAAAGTCACTTACACTGACCTGAAATCTTCCGATGGAGGTGTGATCTCAGCTGAAGTGATGTCATGTCTCAATCTGGAAGGCGTCAATTGGGATGGTGCAGCTTTTGAGAAAGATGTTGATGTGAAGAAGGGGCAGGTGCAAGCTTTGTGGAACCTGATCGACATCCCAACTGATGTGAAGGCGGGTGTGTTTACGGGGACAGTAACCGTAAGTGCGGATGGGGCTGAAAAAGCAATAATTCAAATTGAACTGGATGTCAGCGATGATGTGCTAGCTGACGGAGGAGTGATGGAGCCATGGAAACATACGCGCCTTAC
Source organism: Cyclobacteriaceae bacterium (assembly GCA_040216915.1). Taxonomy (GTDB): domain Bacteria; phylum Bacteroidota; class Bacteroidia; order Cytophagales; family Cyclobacteriaceae; genus ELB16-189. The sequence continues at coordinate 499,748 of JAVJOD010000003.1, read as the reverse complement.
CTGGCTTAATTCGCGGATGGCGATGAACGATGAAGTGATTGCGCCTTACACCCCGCTGGTAATTAGGGGAAGTACCATTTCATTTTTGGGGAGAGATCTCACACTGGATGCTTATGGGTTGCCCAGTCAGATCAGGACATACTTTACTCCAGAAATGACATCAACTACCGGTAGCCCTAAGTCTCTACTTGCGGATGGGTTTTCCTTTAGACCGGAGATAGGAGGCACCCAAGCTTTGACCTGGAAGAACAATGGACTTCGATTTATCACTCAGTCGCCCGGCTTGGTGAGATGGGAGACGATAAATGAAAGTGCACATCTTATGATGAAGGTGGAAGGTCAAATTGAGTTTGATGGCTTCGTGTCTTATGAAATTACACTCAGTGCAAAGAATGATATTGAACTCGATGAGGTGATGCTTCAAATTCCACTAAGTAAAAAGGATACGCCTTACTTTATGGGGCTGGGAGAGCGAGGTGGGTATCGACCTCCATCCATCCAGTGGAAATGGGATGTGGCCACGAAGAACCAGGATGGCGGATGGATTGGCGATGTGAATGGCGGCATCCATTTTTCGTTGCGAGACGAGAATTACGTTCGTCCACTCAATACAAATTTTTATTTGCAAAAGCCTTTGTTGCTTCCCACTTCATGGGGCAACGAGGGTAAAGGCGGAATCACCATTGAAGATGCAGATGAAACAGCCATGCTACGTGCATATAGTGGGAAGAGAAGTATGAAGGCTGGAGAGGAGCTTCATTACAACTTCAACTTGTTGATTACTCCGTTTCACACCATTGATACGGATTTTCAGTGGAAGACAAGATTTTACCACCAGTATAGTCCTATCGACACGGTAGTTGCTCGCAAAGCTTCAGTGGCAAATATTCATCATGCCAATGCCATTAACCCCTACATAAACTACCCATTCATCAAATGGAAAGAAATGAAGGCATATATCGATGAAGGACATAGCAAAGGAGTGAAGGTAAAAATCTATAACACGATTCGAGAACTTTCTAATCGCGCATACGAGACTCATGCCATGCGCAGCTTGGGCACTGAAATATATTCACCTGGGTCGGGCGGTGGCTTCTCCTGGCTGCAAGAGCACATTGGAGAGAATTACATAGCGGCTTGGTTTGTGCCGCATTTGAAGGATGCTGCGATTATCAACAGTGGTATGAGTCGCTGGCATAACTATTATGTAGAAGGAATGAATTGGCTGGTGAAGAATGTGGGTATTGATGGGATCTACCTGGATGATGTGGCGTTTGACCGTACTACCATGAAAAGAATTAGAAGAGTTTTGGCGAGTGAGCGGGGGCCTGGCATTATCGATCTGCATTCGGCAAATCAATTCAATAAAAGAGACGGATTCAACAACAGTGCAAACTTGTACCTTGAGCATTTCCCGTACCTTAATCGTCTATGGTTCGGAGAGTACTTTGACTATGACATGAATCCAGACTTTTGGTTGGTGGAGGTATCAGGAATTCCCTTCGGTTTGATGGGAGAGATGCTGGAGAAGGGAGGAAACAAATGGCGCGGAATGGTTTACGGAATGACCAATAGGTTGCCATGGGGGGATAATGACCCTTCGCAGATATGGAAGTTTTGGGACGCGTTTGGAATGGAGGGAACTGAAATGATTGGATACTGGTCTTCTGAGAATCCGGTTAAAACAAATAACGAGGAAGTGAAAGCGACAGTGTACAAGAAGGATGGGTCGGCACTCATCGCGATAGCGAGTTGGGAGGCTGGCGATACCAAAGTTAAGCTGGATATTGACTGGAAGAGACTTGGTATGGAGGCTTCCGCTGTGATGATCGCTCCAGCGATTCCCGACTATCAGGACAAAATGGAATTGGCTATCGGTGAATCATTCACAATTCCTAAGGGTCAGGGATATCTTATCATTCTTAATTAGTTCAATCTTCTATTATGAGAAAGATCATTTTAATTTTTTGCGTTGGGCTGATTGCAGCAAATGGCTTCGCGCAGCGCAATGCGACTGTGAAGGAATATAATCGTATGTTCAAGACTTATCCCTATTCAGACCCAGATCCGATTCCAAAGTTCGAATTGATTTATCCCTATTATCGATTTGATGGCTACACGGACAAGCCTAGTGACAAGGATTGGAAGGTCGTTGAATTAGAAAACGAATACATCAAAGTGATGATACTTCCTGAGATTGGCGGAAAAATTTGGACAGCCATAGAGAAGTCTACCAACAAACCCTTCATCTATTTCAACCAGGTGGTGAAGTTCAGAGATATTGCCATGCGAGGTGCCTGGACGAGTGGGGGCATTGAAGCAAACTATGGTATTATTGGGCACACCCCTAATTGCTCTACTCCTGTAGACTTTTGGAACGAAGAGAAAGCTGACGGGAGTGTAAGTTGCTACGTTGGTACCCTCGATTTGCTTACGCAGACCTATTGGACGATGGAGATTAATTTGCCAAAGGACAAAGCATACTTTACAACACGTTCGTTTTGGCATAATTCAACCTCGGTAGAACAGCCATACTATACCTGGATGAATGCGGGTATAAAGGCGGCAGGCAACCTGCAGTTTATCTATCCGGGCAATAACTACATAGGGCACAATGGAGAGTATGCCGATTGGACAATCAATAAATCAAACAGCAAGGACATTTCATTCTACGAAAACAACAATTTCGGGCAGTACAAATCGTATCACGTTTTTGGACGATATACCGATTTCTTCGGAGGCTATTGGCACGATGAAGATTTTGGAATGGGGAGGTATGCTTCTCATGCAGACAAGCCTGGCAAAAAGATCTGGATCTGGGGGCTATCGCAGCAAGGCATGATATGGGAAAAGTTGCTAACAGATACGGATGGACAATATGTGGAGGTGCAGTCTGGAAGACTGTTTAATCAGACTGCTGATCCTAGCACCTTCACACCATTTAAACACAGGGGCTTTGCTCCATATGCGACAGATGAATGGATTGAATACTGGTTTCCTGTTAAAGGTACGAAGGGATTTGTGGAGGCCAATCCTTACGGATCGCTCAATGCGGTGGCAAAAGATGGAGAGATGACTTTGGCGTTTTCGCCACTTACCAATTTTAGTGATGAAGTCATTGTGAAAAGTGGGGAAGAAGTGCTGTATCGTAAGCAATTTGATTTTAAGACATTGGAAGTCTTCAGTGATATATTTCAAGTTGAGGGGGATGAACAGTCTCTGACCGTGCGCATTGGTGATAAACTGGAATACGTATTTGATAATACGCAATTAGATCTGAGTCGTCCGGTTGAAACGCCAGAAGATTTTGACTGGAGTACGAGCTATGGTCTGTGGCTACAAGGCAAAGAATTTATTCGATCACGTAATTATTCTTCAGCAGAATCAAAACTAAAGGAAGCGCTCAGTAAAGATCCTAATTACCTTCCTGCACTGGCTGACCTGGCGATGATAATGAACAATAGGGGACTTCATCAGGAGGCTTTTGACTATGCGCACCATGGTCTGCGCATTGATACCTACGACCCACAAGCTAACTTTCAATATGGGTTAGCAAGCAAGTATCTTGGCAAGATGGTCGATGCTAAAGATGGATTCGATATTGCATTACAATCGGTGGAATACAGAAGCGCTGGCGCTACAGAGTTGAGCAAGATCTATTTGATCGAAGGACGCTTTAATAAGTGCCGGCATTACGCCCTCATGGCCATTGATTACAACGCTTCGAATGTTTCAGCGCACGAGCTAGTGGCTATCAGCTATAGACTTGAAGGTGATAAAAACAACGCGATTGCCGCGCTCGATAAATTGCAAAATTTGAATCCCCTAAATCATTTCCAGCGCGTAGAGCGCTTCCTCCTGGATCCCACGGAAGCAAATAAAGCCAAGGTGATCTCACATATAAGAAACGAGATGCCCTGGGAAACGTACCTTCACTTGGGTATAAACTACTTCCAACTGGGATTGACGAACGAGGCTATTGCTGTCCTTGGGATGGCCCCTGAAAATCCCGAAGTGTATTACTGGTTGGCATTTCTTAAATCAAAAACGGAGGTTGAGGGTTGGAGAGAGGATTTGAGCAAGGCCAATGGTTTTTCCCCGTACTTGGTTTTTCCTTTTAGAGCGGAATCACAGGAAGTACTCGCTTGGGCAGTCTCTCAATCGGAAAATTGGAAACCTAAGTATTATTCTGCTTTGCTGTATCGACATGCCAATCAATTGGATGAGGCTAAGAAGCTGTTGGGTGCGTGTGGCACATCGCCAGACTTTGCTCCATTTTATGCCGCAAGGGCTGATCTAATGAAAGATGCTACCACTGAAAATGACCTAAAGAGGGCAGCTGATTTAAATCCTCAAGAGTGGCGCTATGGCAAACTACTAGTGGAGCATTACTTGAAAGACGATAGGGGCGCGGAGGCTTTGGCTGTGGCCCGAACCTACAGCAAGCGACTTCCGGAAAACTATATGATTAGCATGCTTCTTGCAAAATCATTGCTATTGAATGGATTCTTTGAGGAAGCAAGTAAAATCTTAGCCAATACTAAAATACTGCCTTACGAGGGAGCTACTGAAAGCAAATTGCTATACAGGGAAGCTTGGTTGATGCAAGCACTAGATGATCTAAAGAACAAAAAAACAAAGCAAGCTTTGGCAAAAATTGAAAAGGCAAGAGCGTGGCCTGAAAACCTTGGAGCGGGGAAACCCTATGAAGCTGACATTGACGATCGAGTGGAAGACTACATTGAGGCGATGTGCTATCTTTCTGTGAAGAACTTAGAGAAAGCAAATCAGAAGTGGACTTCAATCATCTCTTTTAAATCAGCTAGTACATTCAGCGCCTCTGATCTACTAAGTGCTGACGCGTATCGCAGGCTTGAAAAGGAAGAGGAGGGCAGGCAACTGCTTAATCGTTGGAATCAAAGTGAACCAACTAGTGCATTGGCAAAGTGGAGTTTAACAGCCTTTCAGGGCCAGGTGGGGAACGACCCAAAAATTGATGATTCTAATTACCGCCTTGTTAAGGCAATTTATGCTAATTTCTAGGTTTAAGGGTCAACTTGCCTTTTTCCTGGGATTTGATTTCCTCTTCGTTCATTAACATTTTTCTTACAACGCCCTTTATAAACATCTTCGATTGGTCATCGTAGTGTTTGCTCATCAAATTACCAGACTGCCCGGTAGGAGAAACTGAAACACCATTTTCTAAATCACCAAAGTCTGTCACCTTGCGGAGGGCAGGTCCGCTGATGACGCCAAAATGACCCACGGTATCCAGGGTAAACATTAAGTTGTTGAGCACTTCAATTCCACCGGGTGCTTCGAATGCGCCCACGTTAAATATTTTATCCAATGGCTTGACAGTACCAAGTGCGTGAGCATGCGTTAGGCTGTGCATCTTCTCCCAATTCCAATCGTTTACTTTTTTTCCATATTTTGATTGTAACAATCGCAGACTCTTGGAGGCAGCCTCATCAAAGATTGTCAGCCTACTTTCTTTCACCTCTTTGGTTTGTATCTTATCCCACCAAAGAGAACTATCGTTTTGAATTAGTTTAAGATAAGACGATTTCATAACTGAGGTGTTTAGTAGCGCCTTGAATGCTGCTAATCCAATTTCATCTGGCATTGATAGGTATAATATGTGCGATAGCATCGTATAGTACACTGACGGGCCAATGTCTTCCAGCTGATGATCGCCATCCCATTGCGCCAGTGCTTTAATCATTTCTTCGTACTCTGGCTTATTTATTTGCCGTAAGACTTCTGCGATTTCTTTTGCAACGATTGGTGCAGTCTCGGATGTCACATCTAGTTGCAGCGCAGCTAAGTCTTGTGCACCTATCTTTTTAGCTTCTGCTAGTGACTCACTAATCCTATGCGCCCTTGCCCTTGGATAGTAGTAACCGGGATAGACAATGCCATCCACGCTATCTGGTTGGTTGTTGGAAGAGTAGACATAGCCCCATGGAGGATTGATGGCTTTCGGGTTTTTGGAAAAGTCGTAGTAGCCCAGGTATTCGTCTTCTCCACTTGAGCCATTGAGAAATAGCTTTGATTCAACATGCGGAGGTCGAATAGGCAATTTCGCTACGGCCCACCATGCAATGTTGCCGTCTACATCGCCATACATCACATTAAGCCCTGGCGAGGTGAAGAGTGAAGCGGCCTTCTTTGTGTCTTCAAAACTTTGGGAGTGATTTAGTAAGTAGGCCGCTTCGAGCGCCTCGTTAGGGTGTTTGGTAAGCATCCAACTTAAAGCGACTGGCGGGCCTGCCTCATCTACCTCGTCAACGATTCCGTTCACAAGGGGTCCATGCCTTGTGGTTCTAACCTCAAGTAGCATGTCTTCTTCACCTTTGATTTTAATTACTTCTATTCGCGACTGCACAGTTTCCCAGCCATTTCGGAATCGTACCTCATCGCGATTGGCGGGATTGAGCTCTTCAACAAAGAAGTCTGATTCATCATTTTCAAACATGGTGAGGCCCCAGCCACTGAATCTATTATTGCCCAATAAGCCAAATGGAATGCCTGCAATGTGATGGCCATAAAAGCTAAAGCCTGGATACTCAATATGTGCTTCGTACCAGACGGCTGGTTGCCCAAATCCTATATGCGTGTCATTGGCAAGGATCGGTTTTCCTGAAGCGGATTTTTCGGATGAAACTACCCAGCCGTTGCTTCCCGTCCATAATGGAATGGGAATAAGATTGAGGGCTTCATTGATCGATGAAATAAGTTGATCGGTACTTCCTTGCGGTGTTCCTGCATAGTTTCTTATTGCTTCAGTCTCGGGTGGAGCTTGCAATGCGAGGTCAGCTAAGTAGTGAGGACCATATTGCCTTCTGATCTTCTCCAAGACCGGATCTACCCTTAAGCCTTCTGCAAAGCCAAAAGACATAAAGCCGATTGCCAAATAGATATCTTTCGGTTCAAATTCAGTCTTGGGAATCCCAATAATGGTAAACTCAAGAGGCGTAGGACCATCCTTCACAAATGCGTTAATGCCCTTCTGGTATGCCAGCGCCTCACGCTGATAAGCTGCAGTGTCCGTACTCAGGAACCGTTCTGCATTTTCTTCTGCAAATTTATTTAGCCCCAGCGTGCGAAATAGTTTGTCCACTTTCAGCAAATCCTTGCCAAGAACTTCTGACAGTCGTCCACCTGCGGCACGTCTTAACATTTCCATTTGAAATAGCCTGTCCTGAGCATGGGCATAACCAAGTGCAAAGTATGCATCCTCCTCAGTTCCTGCGTAGATGTGGGGAATGCCATAATTATCATATCGTATTTCTACCTCCTCTTTTAGACCTGCGAGGGTAATCTCTCCTTCGTAAGAGGGCTTTTGCAATTGCAGATAGATAAACAGGGCAGCTCCAAGGAGTAAAAGGAGACCAATTACTGTGAGCAGTATTCTTTTAAGTACCATAGGTAGCTTGGAATTGAGTCCTAATAAAATTAATTATTTCTATCTTTAATCAAATGCAATTTCCAAAGATGAGACTATTTCTAATACCGGCAATAATATGCATCACGCAAGCAACTTTCGCGCAGTATAAATATGGACTAACCCCGATGAAGTATGATCAATATAAGAGTGATTTGTCTAATCATCCGGAAAAGGAGTTGGTGGATCTTGAACGTATGATCCCTGGTCTTGCTTTAGATATCAGGTATGCAACAACGAATAATTTTACCGGTGAGGTTATCTACAAATTGGCGAAAGCTTATGCGCGAAAGCCCGTGGCAGAGGCATTGGCCCGGGTGCAGTCGGATCTCAAAAAGCGTGGCTTAGCGCTAAAAATACACGATGGTTACAGGCCGTACGCGGCCACTGTTAAGTTTTATGAAGTGTATGGGGACACCACATTTGTAGCGTCACCCTACCAGGGCTCTCGACACAATAGGGGATGCGCTATCGACCTGACCCTTATAGATGGCAGCACAAAAGAGGCACTGAACATGCCAACTCCATACGATTCTTTTCAGGAGGAAGCTTTTCCAGATTTTCCATTGAGGGATCAGGAAGCAGTGAAAAACAGAAAAATTCTCATTGACGCCATGGAAAAAAGAGGCTTCAAAGTGTATGACTCGGAGTGGTGGCATTTCGATTTCGTGGGCTGGGAGAAGTTTGAAGTACTCGATATTGATTTTGAAGAGCTAGAAGATAATTAATTGAACCATGACGATTCAAGAAGCACAAACCCAGGTAGATCAGTGGATCCAGTCCAAGGGCGTAAGATACTTTAATGAACTTACTAACACTGTGATTCTAACTGAGGAGGTGGGAGAGGTAGCGCGTATCATGGCGCGCAGGTACGGGGAGCAGTCGGAAAAAGAGACAGACAAGGAGATGGACCTGGCAGATGAACTTGCTGACGTCCTTTGGGTATTAATTTGTCTTGCCAATCAGACGGGAGTTAACCTCACGGAGGCATTTGAAAAGAATATTGAAAAGAAAAGCACCAGAGATAAAAACCGACATCGAAATAACCCCAAGCTACAGTAGAACCAACCTGTCACCTTTAAGGTGAGGAATCACATGGTATTGGTCTGGTGTTAAGCAAAATTCAATGTCCTTGTGAATATTAAGCCTATTTAGTCGCTTCACGTGGGAAGAGGTGCTGAGAAACTTCAACATGTCACTCTTAGCAGAAAGATAGAGCTGCTGCGCGACAAGCGGAGCATCGCAGTCTGGCTCAATGTGCTTACGTAAATTATCTACCAAGGCACCAGCAAATAAACTATCCTCCAGATTCACTTTTCCCTTCCAGCCAGCACACACAATCAAAATATTGTTATCGCCCATTAGCAGATAACGAGTGACCACAGAAAGATTCAAAAAGGAGCCGATGATGATTTGCCTCGCGCGTTTCGACTTTTCGATTGCCAAGGTGCCATTTGTGGTGGTGAATGCAATTTGCAATCCCTTTATCTGGTTGTCCATGTATTCGAAAGGAGAGTTGCCTTTATCGAATCCAGGAATTTTTTTCCCATTACGTTCGCCTGAGATCACATAGCCTTTCAGTTTCATGCGCTCGCATTCTTCGGCATCAGCAATTGGAATAATACTGTCTACACCATGAGCAAAAGCCGTAACCATGCAACTGGTGGCGCGCAGAATGTCCACTACCACCACCGTCTTGTCAGTGACATCGTATAAGTGAATAAGCTCCGGGCTTAGGCAGACATCGATTGTTTTCATTGCACCAAGGGCAGCTTGGCAACCTCTGCTTTAAGGTTCTTGTTGCGTACAGAAATGAAGATCTCTGTACCAGGCTGCGCATTCTCAACTGTTACGTAGCCGAGTCCAATACCAACGTTCAACATAGGTGATATGGTACCCGAAGTGACACGTCCGATTACTTCATCTTTCGTATTCTTGATTTCGTAATCATGGCGCGGGATGCCTTTCTCTGCCATTTTGAAGCCAACCAACTTGCGCTTTACACCTTCTTCTTTTTGTTTTTTAAGATTTTCTGAATTGGTGAAATCCTTAGTGAACTTGGTGATCCATCCCAATCCCGCCTCGAGAGGTGAAGTGGTATGATCAATATCGTTACCATATAGGCAGAACCCTTTCTCGAGACGTAAGGTATCTCTGGCCCCTAAGCCAATTGGCTTAATGCCTTCTTGTTTTCCTGCTTCAAAGATTGCGTCCCATACTTTCTGCGCATCCTTCTTATTGACATAGACTTCAAAACCGCCAGATCCAGTGTAGCCGGTGTTACTCAGTACTACATCACTCGCACCAGCGATTTCACCGATGGCAAAGTGATAGTACTTGATTGCCGACAAATCTGTCTTGGTAATCTTCTGAAGGACACCAACTGCTTTTGGTCCCTGCACAGCAAAGAGGCAAATATCATCCGAGATATTTTTCATATCGACACCTTCCGTGTTATGTTTTGAGATCCAGTCCCAGTCCTTGTCAATATTGCCGGCATTTACAACGAGCAGATAATCTTCATCTTTAATTTTATATACAATCAAATCATCCACTATGCCTCCCTTATCATCTGGCAGGCACGAGTACTGTGCTTGTCCGTCAATTAGTTTGCTAGCATCATTACTTGTCACCCTTTGGATAAGATCGAGCGCCTTCGGGCCTTTTAAAGTGAATTCCCCCATATGGGATACATCAAAAACACCTACGCTATTTCTTACGGTCATATGCTCTTCTATATCTGAAGAATATCGAACAGGCATCAGAAAGCCTGCAAAAGGCACCATTTTGCCTCCGAGTTTTTCATGTACATCGTTTAGCGGAATTCTCTTTACTTCGTCCATAGTTTCTTCGTTAGATCGACAAAACTAAAATAATCTTTGACTCTCAAAGAATGGGAGGGTCAAAACTTACTGTAATACTTGTGCAAAGGTATCCTGGTTTTGGGTAAGGAAGTTTCTGAGCATTCGCGCTGGCAGCACATGCCTTAGGCGCTCCAGTCCATCCTGGGCATACTCATCAAATCCTCGCTGTGCTGCTTCGATGCTGTAGCTTTTGAGAAGCTTGGCAGAATGAGGATTAGCGTGTAATGCCTCTGTCAATATCACGTAAGGCAATAATTGATCACCATCCTGTGTGCGAAAGTAATCCGCAGCGGCAATCACTGCATCTTCATGATAAGGATTCACAAAGGCCAACCAGCGAAATTGAGCGGATGTGGCAATTGTATCACCGCTTAATTGATTAAGTAGTGCTGAATAGAATACTTTTTCTGATTTCCATCGACCGCTAAACTCCACGCTTTGGTTGTTGATTTGATTTGCTAGGCCTCTTAGATCTCGTTTGGCGGCCAGCATTTCTAATTCGAAATGTATAATCTGGTCATATAAGTTTTTATCGGAAAGTTGCAGTCCCCGCAACTTTTGGAAGGTCTGAATAGCCGCATCAAGTTCATCGAGTTCAAATAGCTTCTGGCTTCGGTATAGTATGGCCCTAACCCTAAGTTCCTCGCTTTCTATCAAAGTAGTTGCCCGATAAAATCGGATTGAATCTTCAACTGGAATTCGGTAAGAAGCATAGAGGTATTTTGCTTCATCGGTAAGCGTACTGACTTCTCCAGCACTTACGCTAAGTGCATGCATCATATTTGTTGCGTACTCATGATAGACTGAGTCTTTGCTATCTCTTAAGGTATCCCATCTCACCATTGCAGTTCCAAATTCTCCAATTTCTGTGAGTGCTGTTGCGCTAATGGGAAGTGCCTCGGTATCTTTTTGATTCAACACGTATTCGATAAACCCAAGTGCATCGTTCGGAGCTCTATTCTCCAGCGACCACATGGCAAGGATGGTATTATATTTGTCCTCGTTTTCACTATACACTATAGTTTCTTCCAGAAGTTTGAAAGCCTTGCTCACTTGTCCGTCAACATATAGTGCCAGTGCTCCAGTGTAGAGTATAGACTCACTATAGTTGCTATTGACTCTCATCTTTGCAATTTCCACAGCCCTGGTTATGAATGCGCTGTCTAACTCGCCCAGGTGGTTGATCATGTAATTATTGAGCAGGCTGGCGGAGAACAGGTCGAGCGTACTGTCATTTTTTATATCGACCTCCAATTCAATCTTTGTGCCTTGCACATTGGCAAATGCCAAAGCATTACTTTGTACTCCCTTATTGTCAGAGGCGATTAGTCGAAAAAGGGAGTCAGCATTGATGGGTAGTCTGTTTTTGGCTGCAACTCCAATAAAGTTTGCTTCCGCTTCTTCTTGAACCAACTTGCTATCCATGGCAGCCTGCAGAAAAAACAAAGCGGAGTCGATCAGGTTAATTTTTGAATACACAAGTCCCAAGGTGTTTTTCAAAGGCCCACTCTCTGGAAATTCGTTAAGCCCTTTTTTTAACGACAATATTGATTCGAGCCACTGCCTGTTCTGCTGATAGGTCTGGCTGTAGTTGAGTTGTGAAAACTCCGTTGGCCTACGCTGATTCGCACGGTCATAATAGTTTCTCTCTTTAATGGTGTTGAAATTTTTTCTCGCTTCAATATTTGCGATGGCATAGTTGGAATGATGATTGAGGTAACCATAAATACTGGCTTGCTGATAGAATGCTTCCGCAAATTTAGGATTGCCAATAGCTTGATAAAGATCGCCTCCCGCATTGTAGTATGCACTGAAGGCATTTTGTACGGGTACTTGCCAGGTGTTGAAGAAAACGAATGCCAACGTTGCAATCAGACCCCCAAATCTAAAAGTGAAGTACGGCATATTGCGGGGCTTGTACAGCACTTTGTATGCTGGTAGATTCTCGCCTAGCATGGCAAAGAAGTTCGAAATAATGTAGGTGGTAAAGATCAAACCATATCCCAGATGGCTGTAAATGATCGCATCGTTGATAGTCACGAGCGCGCTGTCATTTGCAGTTCCAATAAAGTACCCGATAGTGGCAAAGGCAATTGCTCCCAGGGACAAGAACAGATAAACTCCGAAGGGATTTGCTTCTATGATGTTTTCATACTGTGGTTGCCGTTGTCGAAAACCCCAAACGCCAAGTATACCTGAAATCGAAATGAGAAGATAAAAATGGATATACATGAAGTTCCAATCGATCATTCCGATCTTGAATGCATAGGCCAATGCAAGATTGATCATATACACCGCGGTTATGATCAGAAAATGGTTTAGACTCTTGCTCTGCCTAGACGATTGACTGACAATGAATACAAAGGATGCGATGATTTCATGCGCCACCATCAAAATAAAAATTATGCTAATCACGATGCCTGCAGCTACACCCGTCACCGAAAGATGCAACAGGGGCATGGGTACTGTAGCAAAAGAGACTATCGTTATTCCTACAAGTAGTGTAATGAAAAAAAATACGAGTAGCCTTACCTTAAAGGATGTGGCTGATTTAAAGAACTGGAAATAGAAACTTGGAAGACAGTATAAAGCAAGTACACTTATTGTAAAAATCTTATTGGTTAGGCCAAACATTTGAATGATCTCCAACCGAAAACCCACCACAAAAAGAATGAACAGTCCCATGCCCAACAGATACCAGAAGCGAGAAAGTGTTGTGATCAGTGTGATAATCATTACCATCCCAATCAAAAGCGCAGCAAGGAAGAAGTAGCTTGCCAAAAGGTTAGGTTGAAGGGGCTCTCCTAACAACCGGTCAAAAATGAGGTAAGTGTCTCCTTGGATGGTTAGCTCCAGCAGTCCGTGCTGAAACGAATGAATGGGTACTTGCACCAGTTCTTGCTCTTGAACATTCATCCAGGTCAGTGCGGGTGCCGGGGCATGATACCACGACCACCAGAAGAATAGGAGTGCAATTGCGAAAGCAAGTCCGATGAAGAAGCCTATTCTCTTGTATTCACTTGCCCACGACCTCCAGAACTGAATAGACTGCATCCTAATTTTTCGATTTCGGCACGCAAACTACAGACGAGCAATGTAAAATGAAAGTAGGCCAAGTCAATATTTGATCCGCCTAAGGAGTTAGCTTTGCATTCAAGATATTCATCGATGAGAGATCTATTGCTAAGACAATTTGAGGATCGTGACAAAGAAGTGCTATGGCAAATCATAGAACGTGTCATTCAGGGTGGCGAAACTTACATATTCGACCCCAACTCCACAAAGGAGAAAATGCTTGCGTACTGGCTGGCAAGTGACAAGAAGGTTTTTGTAGTGGAACTTGAGCACACAATAGTAGCCACCTTTACGATCAAAGCGAACATGCCAGACCGCGGGTCACATATTGCAAATGCAAGTTACATGGTTAGTCCAGATCACTATGGAAAGGGAATCGGGGAGTTCATCGGCCGAGCCTCTTTGCTTGAGGCAAAAAAACTAGGATTCAAAGCAATGCAATTTAACTATGTCATCAAATCCAACGAACCTGCGGTGAAGCTTTGGAAAAAGATTGGATTTAAAATTATTGGTGAGGTACCTAATTCATTCAATCACCCGAAGCTTGGATTCACCAATACTTACATGATGTATCGTGAACTTTAAGAATTTACTCTAGCACCTTTGGTACTTTGAAGAAATTGTCATCCTTGTCAGGAGCATTCTTCAGTACATCTTCTTTCGATAGTTGGTTCTTCACTTCGTCTTCACGTAAGACGTTTACTTCGTGCGACATGGTTGTCAGGGGTTCTACCCCCTCTGTATTCACTTCATTTAATTTCTCTACAAATGAAACCATCTTGCTCATGTCCTCAAGCATTTTGGGAACGTCTGCCTCGGCAATCTCTAATCTTGCCAGATGCGCGATCTTATCCAGTGTTTGCTTGTCAATCTTCATCTGTCAACACTCCAGGGTTTTGCTTTCGCAATTCCGTATCCATGATTTTGTAAACTCTCTCTTTCAGGGCAGGCATGTCCGCCAGGGTCATGCCTGTCACGTCAATGGGTTCATGAAAAATAATCTTCATCGGCTTCCATTTTAGCAGCATCGGCTCCACAGGAAAGAGTATATAAGTATGAGGAATGCTGACAGGTACTATAGGCACTTGCTTTTCAATCGCGGTCCTAAATGCCCCGTCTTTCAGCCTGACCATCTTTGGTGGCTTGTCTGTGTAGATGCCGCCTTCAATAAATATCATCAAGCTCTTCCCTTCGTCTATGGCCTGATTTGATTTGATAAGTGTATCGTACATACTTCGCAACTTAGTGCGGTCTACGGTGATATGGAGATTTTTGTACATCCATCCAAAGAAGGGTACACTTTCCATCTCGCTCTTACCTACAAAAATGGCATTGTGTTTATTGAGTCCCATGATCGGGATATCAATAAAAGAGAAGTGGTTGGCTGCGAAAATATATTGTTTCTTGGGATCCAGCTTACTTCTGTAATCAAGATTCCAAGGCACGCCAATGGAGATAAAGATCGCTCTTGCCCACCACCGATTAATAATGCCCACCAGTTTATGCTGCTTAGGAAAAGCAATGGGAATCAGCAATGGGAAGAAAAACACCACGAACAGCAAGCCAAAAGCGAGCATGCCATATACAGTGTAAAGCTTTCGAAGGTGAGTCATAGCAACAAAAAATGCAAAGATGTGAAATTATCCCTATTTCACGTTAGGTAAAGCTTTTGGGATTAGGATGATTTCAGTTTGCCTTCCATCGATGTAGTTCACACCTTTTTCATCAAAGTATGCGTCTTCCTCCAAAGCAATACGTACCTCTTTCTTCCATTCTGGTATGTCTACCATGCAATTTAACTCTATTGAATATGCAGTGTTTAAGTGCAGGGGATAGTCACCGGTGATAGGCACGCCACCTTGCATATCCCACATTCCCAAGGTGGTCCCAGCGGCATGGCCATGATAGCCGATAGGATGAGTATAAATGGATGGCTTGATGCCCTCGGCTATCGCTTGCTTGCGCGACTCAGCAAGTACTTGATTGCCTGTTTTGCCTTCTCTGAAATTGTTTGTAAAAATATCTTGTAGGCGATTTCCTTTCTTAAATGCTTCGCGAAGGTAGGCTGGCGCTTCTGTTTCGCCAGCTCTTAGCACGTAAGCATGCTCTTGCGTGTCAGTGTTAAGTCTCAGGTAGGTAATACCAAAATCAACATGTAAGAAGTCACCTGGTCTGATGATATTGTCTGTTACAGGTCCTTCGTGTTGAATATCAACACTTGGGTGAAACCATGTATCGAGTTTTAGTTCCTTTATTTTTTCTCTGTACCACCAAACCAAATCATCACTAGTTGTTACTCCCGGCTGTATTACTACATCAGAAAAACCTTCGGCAATAATCTGGTGAGCGATTCGACAAATCTGTGGATAGATGTCCATCTCTTTTTTTGATCTGGTCTCGAGCCAAGCCACGGCAAGTTTTTCAGCTGATGTCACGTTGGCTTGCAATTTCTTTGGAAGCACTCTCATCAGGTTGTCATAGTCGTTTGAAGTAAGTCCATCTGTGTGCCCCCAGTTGGCTGCTTTATTGACGCCTATTTTTTTTGGATTTCTTTCCTCGATGATCTTTCCCAATCTCGCCCATTGGTCGGGTTGCTCTTCGGGGTTCCAGGCGCGCTTAAATACCTTTCCCACATCATATCTGGCAACAGCCAGATACTCCACCTCCGTGCCCTTGTCAAACATCACCAACATGGTGGTGCGCCTTGCAGCATGCCATGTGGCAGGAAGGAAAGTCTTAATAACAGGATCCTCATTATACTCTCTGGACATAACGATCCACATGTCAAAGCCTTCACGCTTCATTAATCCAGGTAAAAGATTTTGCAATCGATCATCAAGCAGTTCATCAATTACTTTCGCCTGTTCTCTCTGCGTAAGAATAGTGGGATACTGTGCAACTGAAGTAAGGGAAAGAGAGCAAGAAATGGTAAGCAGGAGTAGTAGTTTCTTCATATCAATGTTCGAGTTATTTTCTTAGTTATGGATTCTTTATGACGCATCTCTGATCTTTCAAGATCTCGGAGGCGCGTTTTAGTTCAACGCTTGACTTTACATCATTGAGCTTTTCCTTTATCGAGTCCTCTATTTCGCGCATGTGCATCGACTCAAGAAATCTCTTTATCTCCTCATCATCCTCAAGCAGCAGTGGTGGTACTGTGGTCGGTTTATTGTTGTCGTCTTTCGCCACCATAGTGAAGTAAGAAGTATTCGTGTGTTTTACCACACCCAGCTTTACATTCTCGGCAATTACTCTAATTCCAACTACCATCGAGGTCCGCCCCACATAGTTTACAGAAGCGAGCATCGACACTAAGTCTCCCACTTCCACCGGTTGCAGAAACTCAACTCCGACCACCGAAACCGTCACACAATAATTTCCAGAGTGCTTTGTGGCGCAGGCAAAGGCAACTTTATCCATTAAAGACAAAAGTATACCACCGTGAATTTTACCACCAAAATTGGCGTAGGAAGGAATCATCAACTCCGTAATGGTAGTTTGCGAATGCTTTACTGGCTTTGGTGGAAGTTGTTCCATAGTTATCCATTGTAGCGGGACAAATTATAGAAAAGCATCAAAGATTGAAAGGATTATAATGACTGCGGCTGCGCCATAAGTTTTTTCAGTAGCATTCTAAATCTGACGAACATCGCGATGGCTGTAATTGTGAGGCCAATGAGTAATCCGTACCATATTCCTGAGCTTCCGTAGCCTGCGACAAATCCAAGATAATATCCTAGGGGGAGGCCAATAATCCAGTACGCCACAAAAATTAGTAGTGATGGCACTTTGACATCCTGAAGCCCGCGCAAGGCACCTGTGCAGACTACCTGCGCGCCATCAGACAACTGAAAAAGTCCGGCAATGACGATCAATGGGGCAGCGATGTTGATCACCTCTATATTTTCAATGTAGATCGTTGGTAGAAAGTTGCGTCCCGCTATAAACAAGATGGCCCATAGCGTCATGCATCCCAAGGCCAAGAGCATTAGTGTATACGCCACATCTTTGAGTTTTGTGAAGTTTCGTCTTCCCAATTCATTACTTACCCTGATGGTGGCCGCGGAAGCCAAACCAGATGTAGTCATGTAGCTGATCGTTGCCAGATTAATGGCGATTTGATGTGCCGCGAGTGTGTTCGTTCCAAGCCATCCCATCATAATCGCGGAAAAATCAAAAGCAGCCACCTCGAAAATGAACTGCATTCCTGCAGGAATGCCAATGTTGAGCAGTTGCTTAAATACTTTGCTGGAATAGTTGCGAATAGCAAAACCAAGTCGATACTTCTTGAATTGTCCGGCAAAGTATATGTATCCCGCGATCACAAGCATCATTACGATACGTGCTACGAGTGAGCCCCATCCGGCTCCGTTTAATCCTAGTGGTGAAAACCCAAGATGACCATAGATCAAAATGTAGTTCAGGAATACATTCAGCGCCACGCTACCCAACATAATGATCATAGCAATGCGGGTATTAGAAAGGCCTTCGGCAAACTGCCTGAATGATTGAAAGATGAGAACTGGCAAAAGCGAGAAGGCCAGGATGGTGAGGTAGGGAATGGCTAGCTTCACCACATCCTCTGGTTGATCGATGTGATGCAGAACGGGTCGGCAAAGTAATACTATAGCGATCAAGAGGAGTCCGTTGATCAAAGCAATCATCAAGCCATGTCTAAGTGTGTCACTTATCTTAATTGTGTCACCCTCACCCTCCGCGGTAGCAACCAGCGGTGTAATGGCATACGAAACTCCAATGCCAAACAACATCAGTAGATTGAAAATAACATTAGCCAGAGATGCAGCAGCGAGAGAAGTTGCGCCTACATGGCCCACCATGATGCTGTCTGTAACCCCTACCATCACGTGACTGAGTTGACTTAACATCACAGGATAAGCCAATTGCCAGCTTTGTTTTACGTGGGGGCGATATCGATCCAGAGAAATCACAATTTTTTTAACCTTGCGAGAGTAAGTAAACCAATTACACTGAGGCTATCTGTGATTGAGCCGTTTAGTGCCATTTGCAAGGCTTCCGAGAATGGCAGTTTTCTGATTGCTAGGTCAGCTTCAGTTTCATCAAGATTTGGAGTGCCTGATGTTAAACCTTCAGCCAGGAAAATATAGCCCACTTCGTCTGAAACAGAATTGGATAGATGTACTTTGGAAATCTGCGTCCAATGTTCCGCTGTCAACCCGGTCTCTTCCAACAATTCTCTTTTGGCCGACTCAAGTGGAGGTATACTAAGATTGCCTCCTCCTTCGGGGATTTCCCAAGACCACTCATTTAGGGTATATCGATGTTGCCCAACAATCCATGTGTGGTTATGTTCATCAAGTGGAATAATGCCGATGGCAATATTCTTATAATGCACTTTGCCATAAATGCCTTCTCCACCTCCTGGATTAATAACTTGATGTTCGTCTAGTTTAATCCACGGGTTCTCGTAGACCTCTTTTATGGAAAGGGTCTTCCAACTGGATTGCGGATTGTCTTTGTAGCTCATGTTTATACCATTACCAATCGATTAGCACAAGTACAGAAATTGGCGAATAAGATGAAAGCCGAGAATCAAGAATCAGGAATCTAAAGAGATTTTAAGAATGATCCTTAATTTAGCGAATGCTTAAGTCCTCGTTCACCT
This sequence comes from Cyclobacteriaceae bacterium, assembly GCA_040216915.1. Classification (GTDB taxonomy): domain Bacteria; phylum Bacteroidota; class Bacteroidia; order Cytophagales; family Cyclobacteriaceae; genus ELB16-189. Next base: position 480,718 of record JAVJOD010000003.1, on the reverse strand, counting down.
CAGATTTATGCGAAGCAGGTTGCGATGAAGTGGGTCGTGGATGTTTGGCCGGACCTGTGGTGGCAGCGGCTGTGATCTTGCCCAAGCTTTATACACATGAATTGCTCAATGATTCAAAGCAATTGACTAAGGAAGAACGTATTCAATTGGCGACTGAGATTAAGAGAGATGCGATTTGTTGGGCTGTGGCCGAAGTTGACAACGTGGAAATCGATGCAACTAATATTCTAAAGGCATCCTTTAGAGCAATGCATTTGGCCATAGACCAATTGACTACCCAGCCTGAACTTCTACTAGTTGACGGAAACCGATTTCTGCCTTATCGTAATTTGAAATATGAATGCATCGTGAAAGGGGATTCGGAGTACCTTAGCATTGCTGCGGCCTCAGTTCTTGCCAAAACCTACAGGGATGATCTGATGGCGAAACTTTCTGAGCAGTATCCGGGTTACGGATGGGAGAATAATGTGGGTTATCCCACCGCGGAGCATCGCGAAGGGATCCGCGGCTTAGGGATTACACCTCTGCACAGACGGTCATTCCAATTGCTGCCGTCACAGCTTGAACTATTTTCACAGTAATATGTGTCTGATTTTTATTTCACTTAGTAACCATCCTCATTACAAGCTGATTGTAGCTGCAAATAGAGATGAGTTTTATCATCGAAAGACAGCGCCAGCACAGTACTGGAATGATCATTCACAAATATTGGGTGGCCGGGATTTAGAAGCCAATGGCACTTGGATGGCTATGACCAAGTCAGGGAAACTTGGCATGGTCACCAACTACAGGGATTTAAAGAACATAAACCCCAATGCACCAACCCGCGGACAGCTGGTTTCCGATTTTCTCACTAACGGAGATCATGCCGAGGCTTACCTGAAGGAGGTGCATCACAAAGCACCACAATACAATGGGTTTAATTTGGTCGTAGGCGAATTGGATAACCTTTACTACTACTCTAACTATCAATCAAAGATCGTCAGGTTAGAGCCTGGATTCTTTGGTTTGAGTAATCATCTCTTAGATACCCCTTGGCCAAAGGTGGAGAATGGTAAGAAGAAGATGTTGCCAGTAATATCTGCGGACACTGTGTCACCCAATGATTTGTTTGAGATTTTACTTGATGAAGAGATTGCACCAGATAACCAATTGCCAAGCACAGGACTGGATATCGAAAGAGAACGTGCTCTTTCTGCCATGTTCATTAAGACACCCAATTATGGCTCCCGGTGCTCTACTGTTATTCTGGTGGACAGAAACAACAAAATTACATTTCAAGAACGGGTTTACAATCTTGAGACTTTTGATTTTGAAGAAAACAAATTTGAGGTCGTGATGTGATCTACTCGATCACCACACGAGTGAAGGTTCCGTTTGAACTCTTAAGCACATACACCCCGGCAGCCAGTCCTTTGGTGTCCAACTCGTCACTTTCGGCAACTTGAAGAACCATTTGACCCAAGCTATTCAATAAGATAAAGTCTCCTTTGGTATTGATCTTGGCTGTAGTTGATTGAGAAATTGGATTTGGATGAACGATAAGGTGGGTCGGGCTATCCCGATCGATCCTAACAATGTTTGAAAATGCAATTGTGCCATCAAAGTCAGTTTGACGCAATCTGTAGTAGGAAACCCCAGCCAGAGGCCTGGTATCTTCATAGGTGTAGTCTTGTCTAACAGTGGTTGTTCCCGCACCAGGCATCAATCCAATCTCTTCAAACTCCACGCCATCTAAGGATCTTTCAATGGCAAAAAAATCGTTATTGAGTTCTGACAAGGTACTCCACTTCAGACCGACCGAACTACCAAGCGGGATGGCTACAAATTCAATTAATTCCACAGGCAGCGGGTTGGCAGAGGTAGTTGATGCCAGGGTGAACGGACTAAAAGAGGTTACCGCTCCGGAGGATACTATTGTACCGGTTGCCGAAGTGCCAGTCGTTCCACCATTGCCATGATTTACCCAAGCCGTTCCAGACCATCTGGCGACTCTCAATGTGGAGGGGTCAGAAATGTAGGGACCCGTGCAGTCTGCCGAATTCCAACTCAGAGTAACGGAAACGTTTGAACCACCAATGACCGGAGTTCTATCTAAAGTCCAATACTCACAAGCACTTACAGAAAAGAAACTTGGATCATAGGTGGGGATGCCCCCAAATGCCTGAGGTGTAAAAAAGTACTCAGCTGTAAACGTATGGACCGAGCTGGAGGGAGCCGAGATGGCAATGGATCGATAGATTCCATTGTCACCTGTGGGAAAAATAAAGGCATCATTACCAATTTTCAGCACCGGCCCATCCACATGACTTGCGTTGAATCCGCCAATTACGGTGGCATTATCTGCGATACTAAGGATATTGGTCGCGTCAGTGTTTAGTATACCTGCTGTAAAAGTAGCGCTTGTGGTTACCAAAATGGGGGTATTCAAAGTCACTTGATCGGCAGACTTATTCATTTCCATTCTTCTGAACGTAGGAGAGGCGGCACCGATGGTATTGATCGTTTGCGCATTGCCACCCGCAAAAACCGCTGAACCGTTGTTAGATGCAAAGGTGATCGGTGCTGGCCCGTTAACAGTGATGTCACCTCTAAAAGTGCTTGCTACATTGTAAGCGGGCCTGATCAACCCTGATGCCTGATTGAAGGTTACATTTCCTGAAAAATCATCTGCTGCCACGTTAGCCCAACGAAGTTCTCCACTACCGGAATTAGTAATGGTAGTATTGCCCCCAAAAACATTCCCACCAGTACTTATGTCTGTGGAGGGTCCAGTCTTTGTGATAGAATTTATGGCTCCGTTCAGGGTTGAGCCGTCAAAGAAAACCACCGGAGCGGAGACCGTCAGATTACCATTCCATGTGGTGGCAGTACCGCTCCGAAATGTGATGCCTGTCAAGGTGATGTTCTGAGGGGTGCCTCCTAATTGGGTAAACCGTTGAATTCTTAATTCCCCCGCGCTAAAACCTGTGCCACCTACTGAAATGGTTCTTCCACTTGCTAATAAAGCGGAGCCAGCAGCATTCTCTGAAAAATATATTCCATTTCCATTTGTACTGTTTACAATGACATTCCCATTGAAGGATGTTGCGCCTCTATAGGCAACTCTCACATTGGATGTCCCCGTGTTAGTGAATGTTACGTCACCATTGTAAGTACTGCCCGCGTTCAGTTCCAGTAGCAAATCTGCCGATCCCGAATTTGTGATAGTGGTGGTGCTGCCAAAGGTATTATTGCCATTAGTTCGTAGTACGCCACTTCCACTGTTTGTGATACTTGCGGTAGAGGTAAAAACATTGTTTCCAGCTCCCTGATTACCACTTGCACCAGTTTTTTCAAGTGTGGCGGTTCCATTGTAGGTGGCCCCTTCTAGCAAGAGTTGAGGAGCGGCAAAGTTTACGTCTCCATTAAATGTAGAGGTCGGTCCGAGGCGGAGCAAAGATGTGCCACCTAAAGTAAGCGCCTGCGCGGTGGCACCAAGTTGTGTAAATCTGGTGAGTCTAAGTTCACCCACGGAAAAACCGCTACCACCTACCGAAATGGTTCTGCCAGCAGCTAAAGTTGCGGTGCCATTGGCGCTTGCTCCAAAGTAAATTCCATCACCAAATGTAGAGTTGACGATGATGTTTCCATTGAAAATCGTACCCGGAATATTTTCCGCCATTCTTATTTCTGACGAACCCGTGTTGGTTAGCGTAAGATCTCCATTAAACGTGTCAAGGACAGATAAACCATTTCTAAACCATCCACTTCCGGAATTTGCAATGGTGGTTGCTCCATTAAAAACGTTTCCGCCAAGACTATCATCATTGGAGGCTCCCGTTTTCTCCAGATAGGTAGTGCCGTTAAAGGTGCAGCCATCCAGATCGATTCGGGGAGCTCTAAAGTCAATGTTACCATTGAAGAGCGATGTTGGGCCAAGCCGCAGTAAGGCCGTCCCTGTTAGTAATAAAGTCTGAGGAGCCGCTCCAATTTGTGTAAACCTAATAAATCTCAATTCTCCGCTACTAAAACCCAGGCCCCCAGTGAGTAGAGAAGCTGGATTTGCCAATGTAGCTGCGCCACCGGCAGCATTTGCAAAGTAGACGCCACCACTTCCCAAAGTGGAATTGAAGGTAATGTTTCCATTGAATTGGTTGCCCGCAGTATTATGTGCCAGGTATATAATACTTGATCCGGTATTTGTAACGGTCAGGTTATTGTTGAAAATGTCCGGAGCGGTGTTTCCTGTCAGAAGGTAACCACTTCCTGAGTTGGTTAGGGTAGTTATTCCGTTGAATGTATTTCCTCCTGTACCTGCATCATTGACAGCCCCATTTTTTTCTAAGATTGCAGTGCCATCAAATGTGGTACCATTGAGAAGCAATCGCGGAGCTGAGAAATTTACATCACCTCCGAAGGAAGAATTTGGTCCCAATGTTAGAATGGCAATGCCTGAAAGATTCAAGGCTTGGGCGGTGGCTCCAACCTGGGTAAATCGTTGCAGCCTCACATCCCCGCTGATCACACCAAATCCACCTACACCAATGGTGCGAGAGGCAGCCAGTGTGGCCGTAGCACTACCCCCATCGCAGAAATAGATTCCGCCCCCAAAGGTTGAGTTTAGTTCTATATTTCCGTTGAATTGATTCCCAGCAGAGTTGTTGGCCAGGCGAATAGTAGAAGCACCGGAGTTTACAATAGCGAGTAGTCCATTGAATATATCAGGGCTGGTGTTTCCGGTCATCAAATAGGAATCACCAGAGTTTGTTAGGATCGTTATTCCATTGAAGATATTTCCTCCAGTGCCTGCATCATTGGTGGTACCGGTTTTTTCTATTTGTGCGTTTCCGTTGTATGTGGTTCCATTTAACAATACCCGTGGAGACGCAAAATTGACATCTGCGGTAAATGTTGTTGTGGGTCCCAATTGAAGTAATGCAGAACCAGTTAAGGTAAGATTCTGAGGAGTGCCAGCAACCGCCTGCGTCATCCGTTGAATTCTTAACTCACCGACATTGAAACCACTGCCACCCACACTAAATACTGCGCTTGCCCCAAGCGTGGATGATCCACCACCTGCATTGCTAAAAAGAATTCCATTAGCACTGCCCGTGTTGTTGAAGGTAACCGAATTGTTAAATTCATTGCCAGCGGAATTGTGTGCGAGATAGATCCAATTGCTTCCTGTGTTCGTCACAGTTAGTGGCCCATTGAAAATGTCAGGGTTGGTATTTGCGGTAAGCAAGTAGCCACTGCCAGAATTTACAATGGAGGAGTTTAGTCCATTAAAGATGTTTCCACCCGTTCCGTTGTTATTGGTGGCGCCATTTTTCTCCAGATAGGTAGGGGTGCCATTGTAAGTACATCCGTTTAGCTCCAGTTGAGGGGCAATGAACGAGACCGCACCATTAAATTGGGAGTTATTGCCAATTCTCAATGTGGTCGTTCCGGTAAGCGTAAGCATCTGGCCCGTGCTTCCTACTTGTGTAAACTGATCCAATCGAAGCGATCCAGCGGAAAATCCCGATCCCCCAATCGAAATTGTTCTGGTGTCAGCTAGCGTGGCAGTGCCAGTGTTCTCGCAAAAGTAGATGCCATTACCGTTAGTACTATTCACCACAATATTGCCATTGAATGCCGTGGCCCCACCATAGGCAACCCGCACATTGGAGGTGCCTGTATTGTTGATAGTGACATCGCCATTGTAAGTGCTGCCTACGGAGAGTTCCAGCAGGATGTCACGCGTAGCATTGTTTGTGATGATCGTATTTCCTCCAAAGGTGTTGCCACCCTGCATTCGCAGCTCGCCTGTTCCATTATTTACTATGGTAGCATCTCCCACAAAGGTGCTATTGCCGGTGCTGGTGTCATTATTGGCTCCATTTTTTTCCAGATAAGCCATCTGATTGAAAGTCGCGCCTTCCAAAAAAAGTCTGGGTGCAACAAAACTGACATCTCCTCCAAAAGTCGAACCTGGCCCTATTCGCATACTGGAGCTGCTAGCTCCGAGGTTTAGCACCATACCTACCGCTCCCAATTGGGTGAAACCCTCCAGATAGAGATCACCGGAAGTAAAACCCGAGCCTCCGATACTAATAGTATTTCCAGCGGCCATAGTCGAGCTGCCCCCGGCAGCATCGCTGAATCTTATCCCTGATCCAGAGGTGGAGTTGAGCGTCACGTCACCGTTAAACTGGTTGCCGGCAGAATTGTGCGCCAGGTAGATCAGGGAGCTTCCGGTGTTGTTCACGGTCAGCACACTATTAAAAATATCGGGATTCGTATTTCCAGTTCTCAAGTCTCCAGACCCGGAATTAGTTATGGTTGTGGCGTCATTGAAGGTGTTTCCTCCAGCCCCTGCATTGTTGGTCGCTCCGGTTTTTTCAATCAGTGTCAGAGATTGGAAAATGCAACCATCTAGAAAAACCTGTGGTGACGTAAAGTCAACATCTCCATCAAATTCAGCGTTGGGACCTACCCTTAAAATAGTATTACCCGTAAGTGTCAGGTTATTGGCAATGGCACCTACCTGATTGAATCGGTAGAGGTTGAGCGATCCGTTTGCGAAACCACCCGCGATTGATATTGCACCATTGAGCGTGGAACTGGCAGAAGCCGCGTTATTGAATGTAATTCCAGCGGTGTTGGTGTTTGAAACTACAATGTTGTTATTGTAAGTCGAAGTACCATTTTGCCCCAAGGTGATCTGCGTGGAGCCGTTGGTATTGGTTAGGTTGACAGTAGTGGTACCGCCAAATGTTGCGGTAGAACCACTGCCGTTCAGGAATCTATGGTCGCTGCGGATTGTACCTGCGCAATTTATGGTAACGTTACCGCCAAAGGATACATTTGTGTTTGCCCCTTCAGCTACAAGATACGACCATTGGTCTGATCCGCCCGATTTGTTGCTGTTCATAAATACATCAGTTGCAAAGGTGGTGGTCTGTGCGCTGTGGTTGTTAGCAAAGTAAATTCTGTAACTACCATTGTTGTTGAAAGTTGTAGTGGCATTGAACTGATCACTTGCTCCATTTCCAGTCATCAAGTAGCCACTTCCACTGTTGGTAATGGTAGTCACACCATTAAACACGTTTCCACCACTACCCGCATCATTACTGGCCCCTGTTTTCTCAAGTGTGGCAGTTCCGCCAAATGTACCCCCATTCAAAAATAATCTTGGCGCTGTAAGGATCACATTTCCAGCAAATGCGGCACCAGGACCAATTTCCAACCTCGCAGTACCTGTAAGAACTAAAGACTGATCGCTAATTGCGCTGAAACGTGCTAAGCGGAGTCTCCCAGCTGAAAAAGTTGATACTGAAATCGTTCTTCCTACAGCCATCGTAGAACTTGAACTTGCATTGTTATTGAAAAAGATCTCAGTTCCAGCATCCGTATTTCCAGCAATTATATTTCCGTTGTAGGTCGAAGTACCATTGGTGCCTATTAGAATGTTTGTTGATGGACTTGTAATATTTAAAGTTAGATCACCTCCGTACGATGCGGTGGAGTTAGCACCATTTAAGAATCTGTGATTGCTGCGCAAAGTACCTGCACAATTGATGGTGACGGTGCCACCAAAAGAGACATTAGTGTCCGAGCTCTCCGCCACAAAAAATGACCAGGCATCAGTGCCTCCGGATTTATTGGTATTTAAAGTGAGGCTGCTGGTAAACGTAGTCGTTTGTCCCGCGTGATTGTGTGCAAAGTAAAACCGGTAGCTTCCATTGTTATTGAATGTGGTCGCACCGTTGAATTGATCGGGGTTTCCGTTGCCGAGTAGGACCTGCCCACCTCCAAGATTGGTGATGGTTGTGGTGTTGTTAAAGACATTGTTGCCAGTGCTGTTGTCATTGCTGTTGTCGGTCTTACTCACATTGACCGTGCCATTGAAGACGGACCCGTTGAAGAGAAGACTCCCCGTTGTCCCTGTGACATCGGCATTGAAGAGGGTTCCATTGAATGTGGTGGTAGCCACGGTTGTGAGCGTGACCGCAGCTGCTGCTCCTGTGTTGTTAATACTGCCTGTTGTAAAAAGGTTGGTTCCAGTAGTGGTAAGGTTAAACCCCAGCAAGTCAATAGTGCCACTGTAACCGCTTACGGTAATCCCTGCCACATTGGGTGCGATGTCTAGATTACTATTGCCATTACTACCCGCCCCACCATCAAAAACCGCCAGATCGGCTGCACCTGGAGGAGTTGCTCCTCCGGCACCTCCGGAAGTCAACGACCAGTTGGCCGCATTGTTCCAATTTGACGGAGTCGTTGCTACCCAGAAACGCTGCGCTAAAGAATTGTACGAAATAAGAAAGGCAGCAAATACGAAAAGAATCCTCATCAACCTTAATTTTACACGAATGCGACCCTAAAATTAGCGTTTTATACCCTTCTTTGAAGTGTGGTAACAGGTTTTTCTATCGGAGTCTACTGGCTTTCTTCCTGGGTAACAATCCGCGTCATTATACGTCCTTCCTGGTAGCTGGTCGATTCCCGAATGGAATGTTGACTTTTGCTAGCTTTATAAATCAATTGTACAATTTAGATGGGCAAAATAATCGAAACAACGCATATTTCCCGCATTTACCGAATGGGGGAAAACACGGTAAAGGCGCTACAAGACGTGTCAATTTCCATAGAAAAGGGAGAGTATGTGGCCTTTATGGGGCCCTCCGGTTCTGGCAAATCAACACTGATGAACATCATCGGGTGTCTGGACACGCCAACGGATGGCTCCTACGTGCTCAACAACCAGCTAGTAAGTGAAATGACGGAGAATGAGCTAGCCGAGGTAAGAAACAAAGAAATTGGTTTTGTTTTTCAGACATTTAACCTACTTCCCCGTGCGTCTGCACTGGAGAATGTTGCGTTGCCTTTGGTGTATGCGGGTTACAACAAATACGATAGAGAAGAAAAAGCGATGGAGGCGTTGGAGAGTGTGAGCCTTGCCGATCGGCACCACCATAAGCCCAACGAATTGTCGGGTGGCCAGCGACAGCGGGTGGCCATAGCGCGTGCGCTGGTAAACGATCCTTCTATTATTCTTGCCGATGAGCCCACCGGAAATCTTGATTCAAAAACTTCTTACGGCATTATGGCGTTGTTTCAGGAGTTGCACGATAAGGGAAACACAATCATCATGGTGACACACGAAGATGACATCGCCCACTATGCCCACCGCATTGTAAGACTCAAGGATGGTTTGGTAGAGTGGGACAAAAAGAATGATGCAATTACTAGAAGTGAGCATGAAGTGGTCTAAGTTTATTGGCTAACTTTGAAAACACATGAAAATTTATACTAAGACAGGAGACGAGGGAATTACCTCCCTGTTTGGAGGTAAACGAATTTCAAAGGGAAGCCTCATTATTGAGGCATATGGTACCGTGGATGAACTTAACTCTTATATCGGTCTGATTAGGGATCAAGAAGTAAACAAAAGTAGAAGTTCAATTCTGGTTGAGATTCAAGATCGACTATTTACGATCGGATCAATATTGGCAACAGAACCGGGGAATGAGAAAGTTAAGATTCCGGTCTTGGCAGAATCTGACATCAGTCTTCTAGAAAAGGAAATTGATCTCATGGAAGAGTCTTTGCCACCGATGAAATCTTTTGTGTTGCCAGGTGGACATACGTCTGTTTCGTTTGGACATATCACACGAACGATCTGCAGGAGAGCTGAAAGGTTGGTAATAATGGCTGGGGAACATCAAGCAATTGACGCACTAGTTGTAAAATACCTAAATCGACTATCTGACTATTTGTTTGTGCTTTGCAGAAAGATGTCTCAGGAACTTAATGCGGTAGAAACACCTTGGAAGCCCAAAATGTAAACCTCAGGATCAAGGCTGGAACAACAAGCTAACGCTTCTGACTGAATCGCCAATTTGATTCAGTTGAAAGAGAATGATTCACAATTCATTCTCAAAATCTCAAAACCACTAACAATCGTTAGGCTTAAAAAGCAAATACATTTACCTTGCGGGTTGATAATCAATTAGAGCTGCGATGGTAGAAACAGAGAATATTAGCGTGAAGAAAGTAGAGCTCTCCAGGCTCCCTCAAGTGGATTTTCAAAACATCCCCTTTGGAAAGGTCTATTCTGATCACATGTTTGTGGCAGACTATAGAAAGGGAGGATGGAGTAATTTGCGAATTGTACCCTACGGTCACATTACGATCAGTCCGGCCACGCCAGCAGTGCACTATGGTCACTCCATTTTTGAAGGATTGAAGGCTCACAAGAATGAGGACGGAGAAGCACTGGTTTTTCGTCCGCTGGAGAATTTGAAGCGAATGAATATTTCTGCGGAACGCATGTGTATGCCCCAGATCCCAGAGGAGTTGTTTATGGAGGGTATGCGTGCACTGATTGACCTGGACAGAGATTGGATTCCAAAATTGCCAGGTAGCTCATTGTACATAAGACCATTTATGTTCTCCGCGGACGAGTACATAGGCATTAGGCCTTCCGAAAACTTTACCTTCATGATTATTACCGCACCGGTGGGTGCTTACTATGCTGCGCCAGTGAAGGTGAGAGTGGAGACGCATTACACAAGAGCTGTGGAGGGTGGGACTGGTTATGCAAAGGCAGGGGGCAACTACGGTGGAGCCTTGTATCCCGCCAAGCTAGCGCAAGAGGAGGGATACCATCAGCTTATTTGGACCGATGGAAAGACACATCAATACATTGAGGAGTCGGGTACTATGAACGTGATGTTCATGCTGGATGATACCTTAGTCACTCCCGCCACTAGCGACTCTATACTGGACGGCATCACTCGCAAGAGTGTACTCGAACTTGCCAGGAGTTGGGGCATGAAAGTGGAGGAACGAAAGGTTTCCGTTGCGGAGATTGAAGAAGGCCTGAAATCAAAAACCATCAAGGATGCTTTTGGAGTCGGCACCGCAGCCACGATTGCACATATTGAGCTGATCGGAATCAACGGAGTAGATCACCATTTGCCACCTGTGGAGAAGCGTGATTTCTCGAATCGCATTTTGAAGGAATTGGACGGAATAAAGCGAGGTGCGTTGCCCGATCCTTTTGGCTGGATTTATAAAGCTTAGTTCCAGAAAAAACGGAGGCGTCATTGGAGGCGGTCTTTCTTATTCAAAATGGTTTCTAAATTCTTGCTTCTGATTTTTTTTCTCGTGCTACCAGCAAGCCAAGCTGGAGCGCAAAACCGTGTACTTCTATTTAAGAAAGATAGAATCATCGCCTCGTTCGAAGAAGGTGAGTACATACGCTTCACAAAAAAGCAAGAGGAAGGTTACCGCAGAGGATTGATCACCGGCATTTATCCTAATTACTTCCTCATGGACACCGATACAACCTTTGTTTATGATATTGCCAAAATTGACTTAAGGGGTAAAACTATTACTGGCTTCAAGACTTCCTCATTGGGGAGAGGACTTTTGATTGCGGGTGTATCGCTTTTTTTGATTGACATATTTAACAAAACTGTGGTGATGGGAAAGACGTATGAACCGGATTCTGGTGTGACCAATACCTCGATCATTTTGGCGAGCTCCGGTTTGTTGATGCAGTTAGTAAATAATGACCGCTTCAAGGTTGGGAGAAAAAGAAAGGTGATCACCCTCCGTGCTGAATTGTAATGTATGGAGTTGGGTCTCCTCTAAATCCCTATATTTGCCACAAATTTCAAAACTATGACTATAGAACAGTTGAAAGACTGTAAGGCGCGTGTAACGGCCTTGAGGAGGTATCTTTGACTACGATCGTAAGATTGCCGAAATAAAAGATGAAGAGCTAATCTCGCACCAACCTGACTTTTGGAACGATCCAAAAGAAGCAGAGGTGTTGCTGAAGAATATTCGATCCAAAAAAATCTGGACTGATGAGTTTGCAGAGCTTCACAAGCTTCTCGAGGACCTCGAGGTACTCTATGAGTTTCACGAAGCGGGTGAGGTGAGCGAGGAGGAACTTGACAAAGAGTACCAGAAAGTTTTCCTGGCCGTTGAGGACCTTGAGTTTAAGCGAATGCTTAGCAAAGAGGAAGATCAGCTGAGCGCGATGATCGAAATCAATCCTGGTGCGGGTGGAACGGAAAGCATGGACTGGGCAGATATTCTGAACCGCATGTACATCATGTGGGGAGAAAAGTCTGGATATAACGTAAAACAAATCTTGTATCAATCTGGGGAGGTGGCAGGAATCAAATCCGCAACGCTGGAGATAGATGGCCCCTTTGCTTACGGCAAGTTAAAATCTGAAATCGGTGTTCACCGATTGGTTCGTATTTCACCCTTTGATTCCAACCAGCGAAGACATACTTCCTTCGCCTCCGTTTTTGTTTACCCGGTAGTAGATGAAACAATAAACATTGAAATCAACCCAGCTGATATTGAACTCCATACTTCGCGATCTGGCGGGGCGGGAGGTCAAAACGTGAACAAGGTGGAAACCAAGGTACAACTGACGCACAAGCCAACGGGTATTGTTATTGTCTGCCAGGTGGAGAGGTCGCAGCACGCTAATCGGGAGAAGGCGATGCAGATGTTGAAGTCAAGGTTGTATCAACTAGAGATTCAAAAGAGAAATTCTGAGCGAGATAAGATTGAAGCCGGTAAAATGAAAATCGATTTTGGTTCTCAAATAAGAAACTATGTGTTGCATCCATACAAACTAGTGAAGGACGCCAGGACTAATGTGGAGCGCCATGATGCTCAAAATGTATTGGATGGAGATTTGGACGACTTTATAAAAGCCTATCTGTTGGGAGCTCAAGAGACGGAGACTAAATCATGAGTCAGACGCTCGTAGCGCCAAAGACCTACACCCTTCAATTCTGGCTCCTGTGCACAAGTAGCTTGCTTTTCTTTGCAAGCTTCAATATGATCATCCCGGAACTCCCATCCTTCCTAACGAGTTTGGGTGGAGGAGAGTACAAAGGGCTGATCATTTCTCTATTTACTGTCACAGCAATGCTTTCGCGGCCGTTCAGCGGTAAGCTTGCTGACAAAATTGGCAGAGTCCCGGTGATGATGATTGGAGCCACAGTTAGCTTCATCTGCAGTGCGATATATCCGATTTTGAGTACTGTTATCGGTTTTTTCCTATTGCGCCTGGTGCATGGATTCTCAACTGGATTTACGCCAACGGGCCAGGCTGCTTACCTTTCTGATATCATCCCTCCGCAGAAGAGGGGGGAAGCAATGGGCTACATTGGTACTGCCGGAACGGTCGGCATGGCTGCTGGACCAGCGATAGGAGGTGCACTGGCCAGTTCCTTCTCTATCAATGTCATGTTTTACTGCTCTTCACTTTTCGCCTTTAGTGCGATTGGGATTCTTATTGGAATCAGGGAGACGCTCAGTGAGAAGAAGAAATTTTCTCCCGGAATGCTGAAGGTGAAAAAGGAAGATTTGTTTGAACCCCGTGTGATTATGCCATGTGTGGTAATGGGATTGTGTGCCTATTCATTTGGCGCGGTGTACACAGTTATTCCAGACTTTGGTGAGTTTGTGGGAATAACTAATAAGGGGTTGCTATTCACCTATTTTACAATGGCCTCACTGCTTGTTCGGTTGATAGGAGGCAAGGCATCTGACTATTATGGAAGAGCACCGGTGTTGAAATTATCAACCTTGCTTATCATCGCAGCAATGGTTACGGTGGGTTTTGCTACAACGAAGTTCATGTTGCTCTCAGGTATGGTCATCTACGGATTGGCCCATGGAATTACCTCACCCACATTATTGGCTTGGGCAACAGACCTCAGCGACATTAACCACAAGGGGCGAGGAATGTCATCGTTGTATGTCTTTATGGAGTTTGGAATTGGAGTCGGTGCGTTTGCCTCGGGAATAATTTACGGAAACAGCAGTGCCAATTTCAAAGCGACCTTTTTTACGGGAGCTTTCTTGGCAGGCATTGCATTCTTGTATCTCATGACACGAAACATGCTTGATAAGCCACAATATGACTAGGGTTGCACTTGCGGTTTTTGCTATAGCTAGCATAGGAGAGCTTGTCGCTGGGGCGTTTGGTAGTCAATACCTTGAGTTTGTGAGCAAACCTTTGCTGATGATTTCCTTGGGAATCTACTACACGACTAAATTGCGGGCAAGTGGAGTCGAGATCGCACCCGCGGTTGTCATCGCCATTGTATTTTCTTTCCTTGGAGATGTGCTGCTCATGTTGCAGTATATGGACGAACTATTCTTTCTGCTGGGATTGGCTTCTTTTTTGGTGGCGCATCTGTCTTACATTCGAGCTTATCGTCTTCATCAGAGACAAGATGATGAAGGGAGGTCACTTTATGGAACTCAGAAGGTTCGATTTGCGCTTCCGATTGTTCTAGCCACAACAGGTCTAATTTCAATCCTCTACAATCACCTCGGTGGTTTGAAGTTGCCCGTTATTATTTATGCCTTGGTATTGATGTGGATGACGCTTCAAGCGCTGTTTAGGTTTGGGAAGACAGGTGGATCGAGTTTTTGGTGCGTGCTAGCTGGTGCGATGCTCTTCATGAGTTCAGATGCCATGATCGCCATCAACAAGTTTCTTTCCCCACTGCCTCTCTCTGATTTGCTGATAATGAGTGCTTACATAATCGGGCAATTCTTGATTATCTCAGGACTTATTCTGCACGCTAAACAAAAAAGGTGAGCATAAATACTCACCTTTACCTATTAAGTGTGTGCTGCTTATAGCTTCCTCACCTTGCCACTTCCTGACGCGTGACTATTGACATGCTTAGGCTCCCCTTTGTAAGCCACTGAGCCACTACCGGAAATTCTTGCGTCAAGCTCACTTACCACATTAATTTCCACATCACCTGAGCCAGCAATGCTCACATCACACCGATCCGTTTGCAAATCTGCTGCCAGGAGTTTTCCCGAGCCAGAGATTCTTGCTTTTACAGATTGTGATTTTCCTACTGCAACAATTTTTCCAGAGCCCGAAATGCTAAAGTCTGCGCTACGCTCGATGGCATTGGCGATAATAACATCACCTGATCCGCTTACATGGGTCTCCATACTGCCGCAATTTCCCTTCACCTTGAGCACCCCAGAACCAGACACGCTTGCCTTGAGGAGGTCAGCTACATCCACTTCAGCCTTCAGCGAACCAGAGCCACTCAGCTTCAGATCCAAATCGTTTGACACAATTTCTGTCTCGGCAATCAAATCTCCTGATCCGGACACGTATAAGCCCTCTATATTTTCGACTGTGATGTATACGTTGATCTTGTCATCAAAACCTCCCCAGCTAAACCACGAGTTTCTGCTTTCATCCCCGATCACTAGTTTGCCACTTCTTACTTCCGTCTCAATCCGCTCTAACACATCAGCATCCCCTTCCAGTTCAACCTTTTGAGGGGTGCCCTGTCGCAAGAACAACTTGCCTGGCACACGATAAGATATTTCGGTAAAGGTGTCTACATCCCATATTTGCTTCTTTTGCGCTTGGGAAGGAATTGAAATTATCAGTGCGAAGATGACAATAAGGTACTTCATGTAATTTAGGTTTGTTAGTGTAACTATATAGACTTGCCATACGTCTTTTAAGTTGCATCAAACAGTACTATTCTATCCACAAATCTCTTGAATCGTTGATTTTACTATCATCAATGACCAAATTCTCGTATCTAACCGTTACTCATGCCACCGAAGGGCTCTACAAGGAGAAGGGTAGTAGATTCCTTTCGTTTTGTTTTCCTGTAGCCAATCAGGAGGATATTAAAGTCAATCTGGAGAAGCTCCGAAAGAAATACTATGATGCACGACATCATTGCTATGCCTGGATGCTCGGATCGGAGTTGACTGAGTACAGGGCAAATGATGATGGTGAGCCAAATCACTCAGCAGGTGATCCTATCCTTGGACAGATAAAGTCAAAAGGCCTGACTAATGTATTGATTGTAGTGGTGCGATATTTTGGGGGCACAAAACTTGGAGTTGGCGGGCTAATCAACGCCTATCGAACGGCCGCAGAGGACGCATTAAGTAAAGTGGAGGTTATTAAGAAAGACCTTACTGAGCCGGTCACAATCCATTATGATTATGATCAAACGGCAGACATACTTAGGTTGGTAAAAGAATTTGACCTCCCCATTCTCTCCCAGGATTTTGGTGAGCAGTGTACACTTTGCACTGAGGTAAAGTCAGCAGTTAGGTTGAGATTTAGTGAGCGTGTTCAGCTTCTGAAGGATACAGGTATAAATTTCAGCGTCAATATATAATGGAAAACAAATGAGAACATCAATTTTACTTTCAGTTCTGATCTTAGGTTTGGGGCAGCTCCAAGCGCAGCCTGATCCAAAAGGAATTTTTGTCTGCACACCTTGTGGCTACGACTGCGACCTGGTTGAACACGATGGGCCAGGCACATGCTCCGTGTGTAATATGGAAATAGTGGACAAAGCCACCGTTCACTTTGATAACATCACATTTGTCGAGGCCTGCAACAGGGTCAAGGAGAATAGAAAAGCCCTGCTATTAGATGTGAGGTCTCCGGGCGAGTTTGATGGATCAGAATCTTCCAGAGATACTTTTGGTCATTTGAAGGGCGCGATTAATATCAATGTCGTGGAGTTGGCCGATCGGGTGGAAGAACTGAGACCCTACAAGGATGCTGAAATCATTGTGTATTGTAGTCAAAGTCATCGCAGCCCTGCCGCCACCTATTTTTTAACAAACAATGGGTTTAGCAATGTGGTCAATGTCTCTGGCGGAGTTTCTATTCTGGAAGCACAGTTTGGAAATGACACCTGCTTGAGTGACTTGTTTGTGAAGCACTGAGTTATAGGTCGACTTTAACCTTTCACCATTTTGGAAGATAATTATTTACTTTGCATTAAATAGTTAGCATATTGGGAAAGGGTAAACCCGCACTGGGTTTCATATTTGTTACATTACTAATAGACGTCACAGGGTTTGGTATCATCATTCCTGTGATGCCAAAACTGATTCAAGAACTTACCGGTGGCACGCTTGCGCAGGCTTCCAGCTATGGTGGTTGGTTGCTCTTTGCCTATGCCATTATGCAATTTGTGTGCGCTCCCATTGTTGGAAACCTCAGCGATCGTTTTGGCAGGCGTCCGATCCTACTAGCTTCACTTTTTGGCTTTGGAGTTGACTACCTACTGATGGCATTCGCACCAACATTGGCTTGGCTATTTCTGGGGCGAATAGTGGCGGGCATCATGGGTGCGAGCTTTACCACTGCCTCTGCTTACATCGCTGACATCAGCACTCCGGAGAAGAGGGCTCAGAATTTCGGCTTAATAGGTGCCGCTTTTGGACTAGGTTTTATTATTGGTCCTTTGATTGGCGGTTTGATAGGTGCTTACGGGACTCGACTTCCTTTCCTGGTTACGGCAGGACTGAGCATGGTCAATTGGTTGTATGGATTCTTCATTCTGCCTGAGTCGCTTGCAAAGGAAAACAGAAGAAAATTTGAATGGAGACGAGCCAACCCGGTGGGCTCTCTCATCAGCCTTAAAAGATTTCCCATTATCACTGGCCTGATTGCCTCCCTTGTCCTTGTTTACGTTTCAGCTCATGCCGTGCAAACAAACTGGTCGTACTATACCATTGAAAAATTTGATTGGGACGAGCGAATGATTGGAATCTCGTTAACCGTGGTAGGTTTAGTTTTTGCAATTGTGCAAGGTGGCTTGATTAGGATCATTATTCCAAAGCTCGGCAATGAGCGAAGCGTTTATGTAGGACTTAGTTTATATGCCATCGGTTATTTCCTATACGCTTTCTCCACACAAAGTTGGATGATGTTTGCAGTAACTATTCCTTATTGCCTAGGCGCGATAGCCGGGCCAGCGATTCAGGGTATTATTTCTAACCAGGTTCCATCTAATGAACAAGGCGAGCTGCAAGGGGCATTAACGAGTTTGATGAGCGTTTCATCTATTGTCGGCCCTCTCTTGATGACTCAAATTTTTTACTTTTTCACTCGCGTGGAGGCACCAATTTATTTACCTGGGGCGCCCATGATATTAGGTGGCGTGCTTACAGTGATCAGTGCCGTCCTTGCAAGGCGAAGTTTGAAAAGAGGTATTCTAGCGAGGGCCGCTGCACTCTCTTAGGGTGATAATTACAAAAGCACCTGGTTCGGTACTTTTCCGGTTCTATAAAATTGAATAATATTTTCTGCGGCCAGCCTGGCCATTTCATCACGGGCTTCCACGGTTCCAGATCCTACATGCGGTAGTACACAGACATTCTCCATTGACAGTAGCGGGTTGTCAGGTAGCATGGGTTCAGGATTTGTCACATCTAGACCTGCGCCCCAAATCTGTTTTTCATTAAGTGCCTGAATGAGATCTTTCTCGTTATGAATTGCTCCACGGGCTGTATTAATAAAAATGGAGGAGGGTTTCATTTTCTTAAAAGCGAACTTGTCAAATATATCTTTGGTTTCTGCACTTAGCGGACAATGCACTGAAACGACATCGCTGTCAGCCAGCAACTCCTCAAAATCAACGAACTGTGCGTTCAGTTCCTGTTCAATCTTGAGGTTGCGCTTTCGGTTATGATAAAGAACATTCATGCCATACGCACCCTTGCATCTTTTGGCCATCGCCATCCCAATTCGGCCTAGCCCAACAATGCCTAATGTTTTACCACTAAGTTCAATTCCTAAGTTGGCATTGGGTCGAAAAAAATCCCATTGATTGTCAATGATCGATTTATGGAGGTAAAACATTTTTCTTGAAGTGGCAATCATCAAACCAAATGCGATATCCGCAGTTGCCTCTGTCATGGCATCTGGCGTGTTGCCAATTTGAATATTGAGCTTGGTGGCTTCAACTAAATCTACATTATCGTAGCCCACGGCAAATTGTGAGATAATATCAAGGTGTTTGCAAGCGTTCAGAAATTCCTTGTCGATTCGATCTGACAGCATGCAGATCAGCGCGTCACTCTTTTGGCACTCATGAATCAATTCATCCTGTGTCATCGGCCTGTCCAGTTGCCACACTCGAACCTCCAGTTTAGCTTCCTTTAGCAGATCAATGGCTACCTGGGGAAATGCTCTCGAGGCAAAAACTTTCTTAGCCTTTGAGTCATTCATTGATTAGACTATCAGTGTTATTCATTCTTGTGAACATGCACATCCATCTGAGGGTATGGAATATTGAGGCCTTCAGAATTGAATGTTTTGTAGACCTTTTCGTTCATATCAAAGAAGACTCCCCAATAGTCAGAAGCGTTAACCCAGGCCCTCACCGCAAAATTTACTGAGCTATCAGCCAATGCAGAAACGGCAATAAAAACTTCTGGATCTTTGTGAATCCTGCTGTCTTCATCACTCAATCTTTTTATCACAGCCTTGGCTTTGTCTACATCATCTCCGTAGGCAATGCCAAAAGTCCAGTCCACTCTCCTTTTTTCTTCGGTGGAGTAGTTAGTCATTGAGGAAGTAGATAGACCACCATTAGGAATAATGATCGTTTTGTTATCTGGCGTTTTGAGAATCGTATTAAAAATTTGAATACTGCTTACTGTTCCGGAGTATCCTTGTGCTTCAATAAAGTCTCCTACTTTGTAAGGTTTGAATACAAGTATCATGACACCACCAGCAAAATTTTGCAAAGTGCCTGAGAGCGCTAATCCTACTGCCAAACCTGCTGCACCCAAGATGGCCACGAAGGAGGTCATCTCAATGCCAAGCATACCCAGCACGCTGATGACGAGCATCGTTTTGAGCAGCACTGTACTGAGACTTTGTAGAAAGGGCTTTAGTGAAGGATCTAGATTTGTTTTATCCATCAGTTTAGATTGCCCGGAAACGAGTGCTCTTATCACCCAGCCTCCTATGATCCAAACGACTATGGCACCCAATACTTTGGGTCCATATTCAAAAACCCATTCTGTGGCCTGGGACATGATTTGATCAGTATTCATCTGTGAAAATGTTTTGTGTAAATAAATTGATTGGTCAATATAGTATCTGTAGACCATCATTAAAAGTATGATAAGAATAAGATCACGCCTATTGTACAATCAGAATCTGTATATCACCCGCGATTAAGAATCATTTAAAAGCCACAGCGCCACTTAAACATTCTGTCTTTCTCACTTGTCCAATTTTGCTTAGATTGAGATTCTATACCTAAAAAACTATGAAGACAAGAATAGTAAGCATCCTCACGATCGTTGTGGTGATGAGTCTCTCCATGTGTGACAGTCCCACTAGTACTGAAACTGACCTGCGATCCGGATCTACCTATGAGGAACTCGTTCAATTTTTTGATGATTGGAGGGAATTTGCGTCACCTGAGATGATAGATGGTGTGCCTGATTATTCTGAGGCTGCCATGAAGAAGCAGCACGCAGACCTGAAAAACTGGCAGGCACGACTTAATGGATTCGATACTACAGGCTGGTCTGTCAAAAATCAAATTGATTGGTACCTGATTTGGGCTGAGATGAATGGGTTGGATTTTGAACACAGGGTAAAGAGCCCGTGGTCCAGGGATCCTTCATTTTACATTTGGTTTTATCCCAATCATCCTGATGTGCCGGAGAGAGAAGCTTCTAATATTCATGGCGCTGTAGAGTTTCCTCCTTACGCCTGGCCTTTGTCGGAAACTGATGCTGGCGAAATGGCTGCCCGACTGCGTAAAGCGGGTGAGGTTTTTGCGCAGGCTCGCACCAATCTTACTGGTAATGCCAAGGACTTGTGGGTGCTGGGTACACGTGCCATCCATGAGCAAGACGAGGTTTATAGTTCTTTTGCAGAGAAGGTTAAAGAAGAATTTCCTGACTTGGCGGCAGCCGCGCTGGAAGCAAGGGAGGCTTCTAATGAATTTGCAGGTTGGCTTGATGAACAAGCGCTATCAAAAACGGGGGAGTCGGGAGTAGGTAAGGAGAATTACACCTGGAATTTAAAGAATGTGCATTTGCTCCCTTATACGTGGGAGGAGGAAGTGCTATTGATGGATCGGGAGCTCAAGCGATCACATGCTTCGCTTCGCTTTGAAGAGCACCAGAATCGCAAACTGCCGAGACTTGAAAAAGCAAATACTGCAGCGCAGTTTGAAAAGTTGATGGAAGAAGGGCATCAAGAGTTAATCGAATTTTTTGATGAACAGGAAATCATCACAATGAAGGACTACATGGAGCCTGCACTGCGCGCACAAATTCCAACGTTTGCACCTTCTGATGATATTCGTGGTTTCTTTTTTGAGGTGCATTATCGCGACCCTATGCCCTTATCTTGTCATTTCTTTCATTGGATTGAATTGGCAAGAATAAGGGAAGAGCCAAATGAAAGCCCAATCAGACAGAAGCCTCTTCTGTATAATATTTTTGACGCCCGCTCCGAGGGATTAGCTACTGCTATGGAGGAACTTATGATGGATGCGGGATTGTATAAGAACAGACCCAGGGGCAGAGAGCTTGTTTACATCATGTTAGCCCAGCGAGCTGCGAGAGGCCTCGGAGGACTTTACCAACACGGGCTGGAGATGGATTTTGATGAATCCACCAGGTTTGCGTCCAAGTGGGTCCCCTATGGTTTGCTTCCGGCTGATGGAGGAACGATTCAACATGAGGAGCATTTTTATCTTACTTCACCTGCATACGGAACTAGCTACGTGATTGGTAAGATTGAAATTGACAAGTTGATTGCTGAGTACGCCAGGCAGCGCAATGATAATTTTGTGATGAAGGAATTTATGGATGAATTCAGTAGGGTAGGAGAGATCCCTTTGTCCTTGGTCTATTGGCAAATGACTGGGGATAAGTCGATGCTCAATGCCGCACTGGACTAGGATCTAGTAATATTTTCCAGTCTCCATGTTTCTTTTGATCTGGTTGTATGGTTTTACGATACCATGCATGGCTATATAAACTCCGACTTCTAGTGTGTTACAAGCGCCAATCGCGCAGCCTAGATTTACAGGAGCATCTGAATTGGAGAATTGTTCAGGGCGCATGGCACCAGTGATCACGACAACTTTGTCTTTAAGTTTCTTTGCTAAATATGACGCAGTGTCCATCATCGTATCTGTGCCATGCGTAATTATTACCTTACTTGCGTCAAGGCTCAAAACCAAGTCCAGCAACTTTTCCCGATCCTCGTCCTCAATTTCCTGGCTATCCTTTTGAAAGGCTGTGAGTATCTCGTATTCAAAAGATGGATTTAGTTTTTCGAGCACACGAGTAACGGCCGGATCACCAAATTCAAACGCGTAGCCCTTGGTAGTTCGTGGATAGTCTTTGTCAATGGTGCCGCCTGTTTGTATGAAGGTTATTTTCATGAGTTAGTACGTTTTATAGCATTCAAATTCACCGATCAGTTTTTCTGAGACTGTAAATGCCTCACATGCCTTATCGATTTTGTGAAATTCTGATTCATAGCGTTTTTGAAAGTTGTCCCGCGCGGCTTTGCTTGTCCAATAATCCACCGTAATGAATCGATTGGGCCTTTCAATATCCCTATGAAGTTCTGTACTTAAGTAGGCATTGGAGTTACTAAAAAAGCGGACCCATTCGCCCTCTGACCCATAGGCATGCTCAAAAGCATCTTGGTGCTCATTCTTTACGTCATACTCCCACATGTATGTAAAAACCGGGCTGGCCATAAGAATAGTTTTGAATCAAATTTAACGATTGCAATTAATACCCTGAGATCGTCAGAAGTGGCGACCTGCTTGGAAATGCCTTGCAAGAACCGCTCTATTTATTTTCAATTAGAAAAATTACGCTTAAATTAATACCCTTAATCTGATAGCCATGAATTTCTCCGAGATAATTAACTTATTCAGACAGGGTAAGACGAGCGCCAAGAGTCACATGAAGAATTTGATTGAAATGGCTGCCGTTGATGGCCATTTTGATGATATTGAATATGATCTATTGAAAAAAATTGCCAGAAGCAATGGTATTTCGGAAGGCCAACTGAAGTCTATCAAAGAAAACCCCACGGGAATAAAATTTGAGGTGCCAGCCGATGAAAATGAAAGATTTCATCAGCTCTACGACCTTGTCCATATGATGGCTGTGGACAGCGAAATACACCATGAGGAAATGAAGTTGTGTAATTTGTTTGCTGTGAAATTTGGCTACAAAAAGGATACTTCAAATGACCTGATAGAAACCATAAGAGCAAATATTTCAAACGGACAGAACCCGAAGGAAACAATGACACGGGTGTCACTAATGCTCAAATAGCGATCATCTCCCAAGAGATCTGAACTTTCTGATGCTTCTAAGATGCAAGATTTATAACTTTGTGTAATGAAGCATGTGAGAATACCAGTACTACTACTTATCGTATCTTCTTTTACATCTCAAGCGCAGTTCAAAAACATTAAGTTGGCTGAAGAGGTAGAAGGCGGAAGGCCAATGGTCGAGCCAAGTGTCACCATTAACAGGAAGGATCCAAAAAATATCGTGGTGGGATATAGCACCGACAGAGCCAGCTATACTTTTGATGGTGGAATAACGTGGAAAGAGACCATTCTGGAGTCGCTCTTCGGTGTTTATGGTGATCCTGCACTGATCTCAAATTCCAAAGGTGATATGTACTTTTTTCACTTGTCAGATCCGAGCGGGGAAGGTCGCAGCAACGAGGCATGGCTCGATCGTATTGTAGTGCAAAAATCTGATGATGGTGGCCGCACTTGGGATAAAGGTGAGTCGATAGGTCACAACCCTCCGGCCGACCAGGATAAGCCATGGCCGGCTATACACCCTCGCAAGGATGACCTATTTGTGACATGGACTCAATTTGATGAGTATGGATCAGAAGATCCTTCGTGCACTTCAAATATCATGTTTAGTATGTCTACGAATGGAGGAAAGAAGTGGAGCAAGGCAATTCAAATAAATCAAAACCCGGGAGATTGCCTTGACAGTGATAATACAGCAGAAGGTGCTGTTCCTGCTGTGGGCAATGATGGTAAAATATATGTAGTATGGTCTAATCGTGGCAACATCTATTTTGATAGATCCTTTGACTATGGCAAGAGTTGGATTAGAAATGATCTGCTGATTACGGAACAAAAAGGAGGATGGGACATGGATATTCCCGGACTAGGAAGATGCAACGGCATGCCAATTGTTTATGTTGATAACAGTGCTACGAAGTTTGAAGCGGTGGTGTATGTGCTGTGGGCGGATCAGGAAAATGGTGAGAACGACACAGACATTTGGTTTACCAGGTCAACCAATCGGGGTGACAACTGGAGTGCACCCATTCGAATTAATCAAGAGCAAAATGCTTCGCACCAATTTATGCCTTGGATGACAGTGGATGTTACCACAGGTTATATCTACGTGGTGTACTATGACCGAAGAGATTATATGGATAATCAAACGGACGTGTATCTGGCCTATTCTATCGATGGTGGCTATACATTTAGCGAAACAAAGATTAGTGAATCGCCATTCACTCCCACTGAAGACAAGTTTTTTGGCGACTATAATAATATTTCTGCGCACAAAGGTGTGATTGTTCCGGTATGGACTCGTATGGATAATGGAAAAACCAGTATTTGGAGTACGATTATCAAACAGGAAGACCTTATCAAGAAAGCGGAACAGGAAAAGAATTAGCCGTTAGTGGCCTTTGTATGTATTGTCACGCGTCACCTTTTTGTGGCGAACTTATCTGCACGAACATATTCATGAATGCTTCTGAGGGCTGAGCTCCAGATACGCCATACTTTTCATTGATGATGTAAAAAGGTACACCGCTGATCTTGCGCTGATGATTTATTTGCTCGAGATAGGCAACTTCAACATTACCTTCTTCTGAGTCGAGCAATTTTTTTACACGCTCAACATCGAGCCCGGACTGAGAGGCCATCTCAATCAAATTTTCCTGCCTTGTAAGATCAATTCCTTTTTCGAAGTACGCTGTGAGAAGTGCTTCTTTTACAGCTTCTTGTTTCCCGAATCGCTTCGCAAACCAGATGACACGGTGAGCGTCTCTCGTGTTAGGAGTTCTGTTTTGTTTCTCCAGGTCAAAGCGCAAGCCTTCCTCGGCAGCCACACTAGATACATGTTTTGTGAGCTGATGGTACCTGTCTTCACCGCCAAATTTGCTGACTAGGTGCTCCTTTTGATTTTTGCCCTCTTTGGGCATATCAGGATTGAGCTCAAAAGGAAGGTATGAGACCTCAAATTCAAACTGGTCCGAGACTTCACCCATCGCCTTCTCTAACCTTCTTTTGCCAATATAGCACCAGGGACAAACTACATCCGATACCACTTCGATCTTAATCTTTTTTCTCATCAATATGCCATTTTAAGACCCAACATCGAGCAAGTCACAATTAGTTCGGATATGTCCTTTGCTCGGTATTTAATAACCTTTGTTGTATTTTTGTGTTCTCAAAAGAAAACAACAAGAAATGGTCGAAGAAAAGTTAAAATCTAAGGTAAAAGATATCAGTTTGGCTGCCTACGGCAGAAAAGAAATCCTGTTGGCCGAGGCCGAAATGCCAGGATTGATGGCGATTCGTGAGGAATATGGCCCAAAGCAGCCCCTAAAAGGAGCGCGTATTGCAGGTTGCTTGCATATGACGATACAAACTGCCGTGCTCATTGAAACGCTTACTGCGTTAGGAGCAGAGGTTTCCTGGTCATCTTGCAATATTTTCTCAACTCAGGATCATGCGGCAGCTGCCATTGCGGAATCTGGCGTGCCTGTTTATGCCTGGAAAGGAATGAATGAGAAGGAATTTGACTGGTGTATTGAGCAGACCATCTTCGCTTTTGAAGGTGGGAAGCCATTGAATATGATTCTGGACGATGGAGGAGATCTTACCAACATGGTGCTTGATCGTTATCCTGAATTGGTAAGTGGTATCAAGGGATTGTCTGAAGAAACCACTACTGGGGTTCATCGCTTGATAGAGAGAATGAATAACGGAACTTTACCTCTTCCTGCCATCAACGTAAACGATTCTGTGACCAAGTCAAAGTTTGACAACAAGTATGGTTGCAAGGAATCATTGGTTGATGCGATCAGAAGAGCTACGGATGTGATGATTGCGGGCAAGGTGGCAGTGGTTGCTGGTTATGGAGATGTAGGAAAAGGTTCCGCAGCTTCATTGAGCGGAGCAGGAGCAAGGGTGATCGTTACAGAAATTGACCCGATTTGTGCGCTGCAAGCAGCGATGGATGGTTATGAAGTGAAGAAAATGGACAATGCTGTTCATGAGGCTGACATTGTGGTGACCACGACAGGCAACTTTAACATCATCGTAGATCGTCACTTCAAGAGCATGAAGGACAAAGCAATCGTTTGTAATATTGGTCACTTCGATAATGAGATCGATGTAGCATGGCTAAACAAGAATGCACAGAAGGATACCATAAAGCCTCAGGTAGATTTATACACATTGCCGAGTGGCAATCAGATTATTCTCCTTGCGGAAGGCCGCTTGGTTAACTTGGGCTGCGCTATGGGGCACCCATCTTTTGTAATGTCTAATTCATTCTGCAACCAAACTTTGGCTCAGATTGAACTGTGGAATAATACAGACCAGTATGAGAATAAGGTGTACATGCTGCCTAAGCATCTCGATGAGAAAGTAGCAGAGTTGCATCTTAAGAAGATTGGGGTTGAGTTAGATAAACTTACCTCAGAACAGGCTAAATATATTGGTGTAGACATCAAAGGCCCTTACAAGCCTGACTACTACAGATATTGATAGTTAAGTCAACATGAAAAAGCCATGCAGTCTTGGATTGCATGGCTTTTTTTATATTCGCAAAACCATGAAGATACTCATCCTACTAGTACCTATTTTTTCATTGATGCCTCCGGCCAAGACCAATGAGCCTGGTCTTGTTTGCGTAAAGAAGAATAATGCACAAAACATCTGTTATTACAATTTTGAAATTGAGGGCGACAGGTATCACTTCATTGATATTGGCTGCAAATATTCTAAAGAGAAGTTGATGAAAAAAATTGCAAAAGGGACTATTGCACTCGCCAAGGACTGGAAAATTCCGTGCTAGTTTTTTTTGCAAGTCAAAGAAGTTAACCTTGCTCACGATTGGAAGTGGTGCAATTTGTGGAGACGAGTAATCAATTATGGTTCTATTTGCTAATCTGATGGCTTGGCCGTTGGCGGGGTGGGGTACCAAACTATGGCTTCAGTCATTTCCTTACAGAATCGAAAGTAGTTTGTTGCCCTATTTTATGGCAGCGATTCTTGTAACGGGTGGTGTCTTCTTGGTAGTGGCTTCTCTCACGTGGTTGGCTTCTCGAATGAATCCAATAGATGTGCTGAGAAGTGAGTAGCCTTTTGATTCCTATTAAGTTCCTGATGAATCCAGTTCATGGCACAAACAGTTGCGTTGGGTTCAAACCACATTTGGATCTTTTTTCCCGTGGCACATTCCCTAGCGCATAAAAAAACCGCGTTTCTTATTAAGAACCGCGGTTTTTTGCTCCTCCTCTTGGACTTGAACCAAGGACCCTCTGATTAACAGTCAGATGCTCTAACCAGCTGAGCTAAGGAGGAATATACCCTTAAAATGGGAGTGCAATATTAACGGTTAACCCCAAAATCGCCAAGAATGCCCCCGGTTTTTTCCTTTACTTATTACTTTGACTTTCTGAAATCCAGTGGAGGCTCACGATCACCTACCAGCGACTCGTATTTGAAGTCTTTTCCCCTCTTGAGTTCAAATTCCTCTGTAGCGGTCTTGATTATTGCAGGATTCATATACAAATCAATAGCAGTCATAGCCATTACTTTGGCTGCATTAATCATTCCCTTATGTCCAATACTCATTCCATTGGCGGCTACAGCTTGCCAGCTGTGAGCGGAAGTGCCCGGTACCCAGGTTGCCGTGCCAAGTCCGACTGTAGGCACAAGCCAGCTAATATCTCCCACATCTGTTGACGCAGGGAAGAATCCCAGTTTGTAAGGCTTCACTTCTTCGGCTTCGGTGATGGGAGGTGCTTTATAGTCGAAACTCGTCTGAAGGGTCTTTGCGAAGGCAGCTTCCTCCTCAGTGTACTTGATGCCTCCCACTTTGGTAAGATTGGCGTGCTGTAGTTTCGCCAAGGTCTCATTGGGGAGTAGGTTATAGATCCCGGAAATGACTTCAATTTTCACCTCTGTCTCAGTGCCTGCTGCTCCCGCATTTGCAGCTTTCACCACTCGGGCCCATAATTCTTTTACGGCCTCTACTTCGGGACTTCTAATAATGTATTCTACTTCTGCGTAGTCTGGTACTACGTTTGGCGCTTCTCCTCCTTTTTTGATCACATAATGAATTCTAGATTCTTGAGGCACGTGCTCACGCATCAGGTTCACCATATAGTTCATCGCTTCCACACCATCCAGGGCTGACCTTCCTCTATGAGGAGCTGCAGCAGCATGTGCTGACTTTCCGTAGAATCTGAACATACCCTGCATTACAGCAAGACATGTTTGTGCACTTGCATTGTTTTGACTGGATGGATGCCAATTGATTACCGCATCTACGCCGTCCAGCAATCCTGCCCTCGCAATGTAGACCTTGGCTGCTCCGCCTTCTTCTGCTGGTGTGCCGTATAGTTTCACTGTGCCGGACCGCTTACTTTGCACCAGCCAGTTTTTGAGCGCTATTGCAGACGCGCTGGATGCTGCTCCAAAAAGGTTGTGTCCGCAGCCATGCCCATTGCCACCTTCTACTACAGGGCTCTTGGTTGGCAGCGCCTGTTGCGACAATCCCGGCAAAGCATCATACTCTGCCAGTATGCCAATTACTGGTTTTCCTGTGCCGTAGGTTGCTACAAAGGCGGTAGGCATCCCAGCCACGCCTTCTTCTATTTTGAATCCTTCTTTTGAAAGCAGGTTCGTAAGTGTTTCTGTACTCTTCCCTTCAAGAAAACCCAGCTCGGCATGTGTCCAAATCTCTTGGGCAACCTCAGTGTACTTTGCAAAACTTTTATCGAGATCCTTGATTACCACTTGCTTTTCTTTGTCATACTGCGCGCCAGCGATAAAGCTTGCAAAACAGAAGTAGAGTAGGACGATTTTTTTCATAGGAGGATGGTTTAATCGAGTAAAAATTCAGAATCTGGTTCAAAAATTAAACAGCTCTTACACAGAAGGTAACATCACCGCCAAGGCGCCAAGACGCAGAGGACTTTCTACATTCTTAGCGTCTAAAGAGCCTCAGCGGTTAGAAAAATACAGGCCTCTGATTACTCCTTCTCAAGGAACGGATACCTGTAATCGGTTGGTGTTACAAAAGTCTCCTTGATAGTGCGCATCGAGGTCCATCGAAGCAGATTCATTTTAGCACCTGCTTTGTCGTTGGTTCCAGACCCCCTTGCCCCACCAAAAGGTTGCTGTGCAACAACTGCACCGGTAGGCTTATCATTGACATAGAAGTTTCCAGCTGAATTAGTTAGCTTCTTTGTGGCCAAATCTATGGCATATCTATCCTTTGAAATAATCGAACCTGTCAAGGCATAAGGTGAAGTTTGATCTACTAGTTCTAAAGTCTGCTCATAGTTCTCTTCATGGTAAACGTAGATCGTCACCACTGGTCCAAAGATTTCCTCGCACATGGTAGTGGAAGAGGGATCTTTCGTTTCTATTACCGTGGGCTCAATGAAGTATCCTTTGGATTTGTCATAATTACCACCGGCAATTATTTCGTTTTTGGAATTTTTCTTTGCTTGATCGATATATCCCGTGATTTTGTCAAATGACTTTTCATCGATCACTGCGTTGATGAAGTTGCCAAAGTCTTCTGTTGGGCCCATTTTCATGGACTTTAAATCCTCAACTAGGTATTTCTTCACGTCATCCCAAAGATTAGAAGGAATATAGCAGCGAGAAGCAGCAGAGCATTTCTGCCCCTGGAATTCAAAAGCGCCACGGCTGATGGCAGTGGAGACCGCTTTGGCATCGGCACTTTTGTGAACCATGATAAAGTCCTTACCGCCCGTTTCACCTACTATGCGTGGATATGATTTGTACTTAAATATATTCTCGCCAATCGTTTTCCAGATCGTTTGAAATACTTTGGTGCTGCCCGTAAAGTGGATACCGCCAAAATCTTTGTGATTGAAGATAACGTCTCCGGCAGCAGGGCCATCTGCATAAATTAAATTTATCACACCATCAGGGAGGCCAGCTTCTTTCAAAATTTCCATCACCACATGTGCAGAGTAGACCTGCGTGTAAGCAGGCTTCCAAACGATGGTATTTCCCATCATAGCAGCACTGGTCGGAAGGTTCACTCCGATGGCAGTGAAGTTAAAAGGTGTAAGGGCGAAGATAAAACCTTCCAGGGGCCGGTATTCCATTCGATTCCAAACTCCTGCAGACGAGGCAGGTTGATCTCTGTAGATTTCTGTCATGAAATGGACATTGAAACGAAGGAAATCAATGGATTCACATGAAGCATCGATCTCTGCCTGAAAGGCATTTTTTGACTGGCCAAGCATGGTGGCAGCATTGATCTTGTGACGATATGGTCCGGCAATAAGATCAGCAGCCTTCAAGAAGATACCTGCACGATGTTCCCAGCTAAGGTTGGCCCATAGCTCTTTTGCAGCCATGGCCGCTTTGATCGCCTGCTCAACATGTCCTTTGTCGCCTTCATGAAAATGTCCAAGCAAGTGTTTGTGGTCATGAGGAGGAGAAATTGCAATAGTATTACCTGTGCGTATTTCCTCAGCGCCTATGTACATCGGAATGTCGACTTTCTTGGAACGCATCTCTTCAAGTTCTTTTTTGAGAAGTGCTCTTTCCTTGGACCCCGGGGCATAGGAAATGATCGGTTCGTTTATTGGAGTGGGGGCATTGAAAAAACCATTGGCCATAATAAATCGTGTGTTTTTGAGGTTCGAAATTGAATTATCCTTCGCCATAGCGAGGGCTTGCAAAGATAACCAATTAGAGCCTATCTAAAGAATCATTTTCAATTCAGAAAGATCAGAAATCTCGTGGTGAACTGTCTGATTATGAAGGCGTTTGTGGGGATTGAAATAAGTGGCATCCACACTGGCGTTGTGGGCACCCTTGATGTCTGTGTTCAGGTTGTCTCCGATCATGAGGGCGTCTTGCGCTGATACCCTGGCTCTGGACAAGGCGTAGTCAAAGATTTGTTTTGCCGGCTTCTTGTGACCAATCTTTTCAGAGGTAATCACATCTTCAAAATAGTGCTGGATGCCCGATGACTGAAGTTTGGTAGCTTGAATATCGTCAAAGCCATTGGTGATAATAATCATCTGGTATTTTCCATTCAGGTACTCCAAAATCTCTTTGGCATTGGGCATCAAATTTCCTTTGGCAGGAGAGCGAGAAACGTATTCTGAGGAAAGGTTTAGTGAAAGCTTGTAATCGTCCACCCCCAGCGAGAGTAGGATTCGATGAAATCTCTGATATCTGATCACGTCTCTTTGAATAAGCCCTAAATCATATTGATCCCACAGGGAGTAATTCATCTCCATGAAAACACGCACGAATTCTTCAATTTTAATATTGCTTCGCTCCAGCTTGTACTCTGCATGAAGTTCGGAAAGGGTTTCTGTGCAGTTCGTATCGTAGTCCCAAAGCGTGTGATCCAGGTCAAAAATGACGCACTTATATTTCTTTGCCAAGGTTACTTGTCGGTTGATCGTATGCTTAGTTTGTTAAGGGCAAGTTCACGATTTGAGAATAGTGTATCGTAAGTCTGCTGATCCTTTTGAAGGATAGGGTCGCGACTGATAAACTGTAAAACCTGCTTTATGATGTCGAACACCTCATCCTTTATCTGATAAAATACCCATTGATTGTACTTCCGCGTGGTGAGCATGTCGGAGTTCTTGAGGTAGATGAGATGCCGAGAGGTCTTGGTTTGGGTAAATTCTAGAATTCGTTCCAAGTCACTTATGCACATTTCTCCATTATTCATTATCAGGTTAAGAATCCTTAGCCTTGAGGTGTCGGAGCAGGAGAGGAATATTTGAGCGCCAAGGTCCAGATTGAAATGCTTGAGTCTCATGCCACTGGTGGAATAGTTTTAATAGATTATGTTTTTTCTAAGTCTGTCCAAGTTAAGAAAAAACAATGGGCTGATTGGCACGTTGAATCATTAGGCCTAATTAGTGTTAATTATTATCTTTGAAATTGGTGAAAACAAGATCCAATAGATTTTTAAAACTTGCTTTCGTTTGCCTTGTGATGCTTCTGAGTGCAAGTGCATCTGATTCTTTCGGGCAGAGCAAGAAGAGAGTAATACAGCTATCTGGGGTAATTTTGGGTGAGGATAGCATTTCGGGGTTGCCTGGAGTGCATATCTACGTGCCCAAAGCGGGTAGGGGAACTACCTCCAATAGGACCGGGTACTTTTCAATGCCAGTGCTGGAAGGAGACAGCGTGGTGATTAGTTCGGTAGGATATGTGAGAAGACACTATATCGTGCCACGAGGGTCCTCGGAGTTCCTCACCATCATTGTGGAGCTGGTACCAGACGTCACTTATTTAAAGGAAGTTGAGATCATGCCCTTTCCCACAGAGGAGGTATTTAAAGAAGCCATCCTTGCACTTAATATTCCAATGGATAATGGAATAGATCCCAATGCACTCAATGCGGAATTGCTTGCCCTCATGTTGCAGACTACCCCAATGGATGGTAACGCCAACTACCGATACTACATGGATCAGTATTCCGGTTCAGTAACCGACAGGTTTCGTCCCAGAGTTAATCCTTTTCTGGATGTATTCAATTGGGCGAGGTTCTTTAGGGATTTGAAGCAAAACAAGAAATAGTTTTATTCGATCACAGCGACAGAGGCTGTGTAGATTTGGCTTGCTACCCAGAATAGATGTCTATATCAATTCCAGTAAATGATTTATAGCAGCCATGCGACCGGATCCTTCAGAAGGAGGATACTGAAACTTACTGCCTTCTTCGGAATTTTGCTTTTATGCTTCCTGCTGTTCATCACAGCAATTTTCTATGCAAAGAGAGTTTGGATTTTAGAGCAAGTTCAGTCTTATGTGGCCGGGGCTCAATCTGGAGAATTGCAGGTTGACAATATGGAACTCGCACTCTTAAAACACCTTCCAAACGTTACAATCAAGCTTAGTGAGATTAGATATTATGAGCATGGTGGCGAGGGACGACCGGACGATGAGTTACCCATTGTTTCTGCTAGGGATTTATATATCGCGTTTGAGCCATGGCAACTATTAAGGCACAGCAAACTATTAGTTTCTGAGGTGAGTGTAGAGGAGGGTACTGTAAATTTGGTGCAGTATAATGATAACATGTTCAATCTGGAGCTTGCTTTAGCGTCACCAGGGTCTAGCGACTCTTTGAGCGGCTCCGCTGGAGAAGAAAGATTCTCCACCGTCACCTTGCAAAGTGTGGAGATGAATCACATATTATTCTCCTATAGGAATCTTGTTGAAGAGCAAAGCTCGGAGGCCTTCCTAACTCATCTTGAAGGCAAAATCTCTCTCAATGAAACAGGGATCGATCTTACGCTTTTAATCGATTTTCAAATTATCAGCAGTAGTAGGAGGTCAGTGCTTGAGTTGCTGGGCCCTGTCGGTATCGATGTTAACCTAAGTCTAGCAAGATCATCAAAGCAACTTGTATTGCACAGTGGACTTATGACTGTGGGTAATGTGGTGCTAAAAATGAATGGCACTTACGATCACTTTGATGATCAAGAACTGAATTTATTCCTGGATGCATCGGCAGGTGGATTCAAACTTCTGTCTAAAGTGGTGCAGGAGGATGTAGTGAAAAGAAATCGATCACGATTGGAAAAGGCTACAGTGGTACTTAAAGGAAGAGTGCATGGCAAAGTTAGAAATCGGGCACCAATGGCAGACGTCACATTTGCAGTGAAGAATGTGAATCTACAACTAGCTCAAGACATTGGAGATTTTCAAGATGTTGGGTTCGAAGGTGAGTTTCATACCGGGTATGCTGCAGATTTTTCGGAAGCGAGCTTGATCGTTAAGAATTTGAATGGGTCAGTTCCTGGGGGCCATCTATCCGGGGATTTTATGTGTTCTAATTTTGTGGAACCTTATTTACGGTATGACCTTGATTTAGATTTTTTGCTGGACGGATACGAAAAGATATTTCGTATTCAAGAAATTGATAGCCTTACCGGGGGCGTGGCTTTAAAGGCGAAGTTTGATGGACCGCTTAAATTCAGGAAACAAATGCATCCGGATAGTTTAAGCGCCTGGACACTGGAAGTCAACAAAGTTGGTTTCAAATATTTGCCAACGGACAAAGTAATTGCAAATCTGGATGGACGTATAAGTGAGCGAGAAAACGAGGTGGAGTTAAGGGACTTGCGACTGGAATATGACGGCAGTGATCTACTCCTCAATGGAGTAATTAGAAACTTGTATGGCTTTATTTTCGGAAATGACAAAAACGTGGAGGCTGATTTAGTAGTCAAATCCCATCAACTGTTCACGAATCATTTTGTATTAAACCCAAATCTCAAGCCGTTGGTAGGTGATCGAATTACAGATTTGACCTTTACAGCGAAGATCTCAGGTGATAGCATTAACCATGCAGATTCTTTGCATTATCAAGTAATTGTAGAAGACATGTCCTTTCAGATGGACAAACTTCCCGGTGTTTCCAAGTTGAATGCGAGAGGAAATGTTTTTGAATCTGAAAATAAACTTATCATCAAGCTGCAAGATTTCCATGCTGAGATGCCATATGGCGTGGCGAATATTTCAGGCAATATGGTGATGCCTAAGGGTGCGAATAGAATAGATATTAATGCTCATGTCAATATGATTGATTTTCCATGGACATATGCTTCAGATCTAATCAATGAAATGAGCGGGACGGAACTTGTAGGGTCAAAGAACATGACGCCAGATGAAATGGAAATATGGAATTCTGATTTGGATTTGTCTGCCACCATTGAGCACATGCCATTTGCAATAAACAATCTGGAGCTTAGAAGAAGTAGTCTATCGATACTTAAAGCTGACTCGCAATACTTTGATTTTAAGAACGCAGGTTTGGAGATAAAGGATTTGCGTTTTCTACGTGAGCCGGAAACCGAACGCATTCTGGGAGTTCAATCTGGCGCCTGCGACATCATCATTTCCTCCTTTGGAATGCCAGCCATAAAGAAGTCGGCAGTTAATTTGAGTGTCGATGTAATACAGGATAAGTATGATGCCTCGTTTTCAATGTTAAGTGAACTTGCTGAGAGCGAACAAGGATCGCTTGCATGGGATCGAAACCTGGAGGTTCCAACTTTCAAAGCTAACTATGACGCGAGGGCTGTTCCTATTGAATCGATTGTTCGTGAGTATTATTCCAACAGATTAGTTGAGGGAGATCTAAATGTGTCCTTGGCACTCAGCGGGGAGGGACGTGATTGGTCAGCGATAAAGGAAAATGTAAGTGGTACTATCGCGCTCACAAGTGATTCTTTGATGCTTTACGGAATTGATATTGATGATGCTTTAAAAAAGTATGAGAAAAGTCAAAAATTTGATTTAGTGGATGTCGGTGCAGTGATGCTTGCAGGTCCACTTGGCGCAGTGGTTTCGAAGGGGAGTGATCTGGGGAAACTCGCAACAATTAACTTTAATGACACTAAGAGGACACCAATTACAGGATTATTAGCAAAATGGGCTATCCATGATGGGTTAATTGAAACGGAGGACGTTGCGCTGACTACACCTTTAAACAGACTGGCATTTGTTGGACAGGTTGATTTTGTAAACGATACGATACCTGGATACACTATTTATGTGCTTGACAAGAATGCATGCAGCTTAATGGACCAGCGGATATATGGAAAATTGAATGACATTCAAGTGGGCAAGTTGAACATTGCCAAGACACTTTTCGGATCTGTTATTAATTTTGTAAACGCGGTAGTGGGCAAAGATTGCGAACCGGTATATAGTGGAGCCTTGCTGCATCCTAATAGCATGAAGTAAATTCTCCGCGCTTATGTGGGTAGGTTTATGCTTTTCTGTTGACTTTATTCAGACGAAATTTTCCGGCTTAAATTTTATTCCTCTGTTTTGAAGAAGGAGGGATGTTGAACAGAGTGACCTAGCGCTGTCCCAAGTTGGATCGTACAAGGCTTCGAGCAATTGATTGCTGATTGCGATCTACTAAATCGGAGGCATCGAATAGAAGTGTGAAATGATTAATTCGACTTAAATAAAAAGCGAGCGCGCAAAAAAAAAGATAGGACAAATGGAAGGCGATCCAATTTGTCCTGTCAAGTCGGGGTGAGAAGATTCGAACTTCCGGCCCCCACGTCCCTAACGTGGTGCGCTAACCGGGCTGCGCTACACCCCGAGTGATTTTAAAGGTGCAATAATAATAAAACTTTATTTGCGGACATCAATTATTAGATCGTTTTCCGTTTCTAGTAAAATAAGGGAACTTTGCTTAAGATTTGATTAGCGTGAGTAAGAAGGCGTCCATTTTTATATTGTTTTTGATAGCTGGCTATACCTCATTGGCTCAAACCAGCCTTGAGAAGACCGCATTGGGAAGAATTGAGAAGAAAAAGTGGCAAAAGGCAGAGCAGTCATTGAAGAAGTCCATTCGAAAGGATTCGCTCAATGCTACGGCCAGGTACGTGTTTGCGCTTTGGTACTACGATACAACTAATCCGAGAAATAATATTGACTCTTCGTACGCGTATGTGCAAAAAGCGCTCGAGGACTACCAAAATTCTGATGATCGCTTGCGCGAGAAGACTAGCCGCTTTCCGCTTGACAGCGCAATCTTGATACAATTGCGGCAACGCATAGAGGGTAGTGCCTTCGAAAGAGCCAAGCAGGTAAATACCGAGGAAGGTTATAGAGATTATATTGAGAGATATAATCTTGCAAAGGAAAAGGAAAGCGCCATAGAATTGCGAGATGAAGTGGCATTTCTTGAGGCGCTGAAGTCAAATACGTACGTAAGTTTCAAACAATACTTTACAAAGTACCCTAACTCTCATCGTGCAGAAGAAGCTCGTAGCAGATATGAGAAACTGCTCTATGAGGATAAGACTCGAGATGGAAAGCTAAAAAACTACAAGGAATTTTATAAAGCGTACCCCAGTAGTCCATTTCGACCTGAGGCACTGGAGAAAGTATTTGAGATTGAGACCGCTTCAGGGGCTCTGCGTGACTTCCATCAGTTCATGAGAAGTTACTCATCTGGGGCCTTGGCCAAAAGAGCATTGGATTTTACCTATCACATTAGCTTGACGCTGCAAGAAGAACTTCATCAACAATTGGGTGATTCACTGCAAACTGTTGCCAAGTTGAATGAGGGATACCTAGTCCCAATCCTAACCGGGGATAGGTATGGTTTCATGAATGAGAACGGTTTTGAGGTACTTCCTACTGTATACAAAGATATTTCCGAGCGCTACCTGTGCGGCAATATTGAGGAGGATTATCTGATAGTAGATAAGAAGGTCATCAACAGGGAGGGCAAAGTGATCGCAGGAGTAAGCGGTGAAGAGATTGATGACCTTGGTTTTGGATATTTGCTGATCAAAGGAAGCGATTGCAATCGACTCGTGCACAAGTCAGGATTTAAAGCGTTTGAAGATTGTGTCACCGATGCTAAAGTGGTGGCAAATAGTTTTTTGGCAACACGTGACTCCAAAGGCTGGGGTCTATTTGCATTCAATGGAAGAAGATTGACCCCAAATCAGTATGAGGATGTAAGTGCGGTGGATGACATTATCGTATTTGCCAAGGGTGGAAAAAAGACGATCAATACGCTTGAAGAGGTTGCCGCTGCAGCGGATCAGGTGGTCCTACCTGAAACGAGGGTTTTCGATGAAATAAAGAAGCTGAACTCTCAGTTTTTTCTAGTTAGAAATGGCGCTCTCCAAGGAGTATTTAATTCCAAGCTTGAATTTGTTATTCCCTTGAACAGGCAAGTGCTTTCGCTAGCATCATTTGGTTTTGTAAGGAAGGTTAATGAAAAGGTGACCACCATTGGCATTAGTGAAACTTTGGACAAAGACGAGTTTATGGATATCGTTCCGTACGGAGATTGGCTGGCACTCTACAAATCTGCAGACACAATCCTTTATCATCAGCCCTCTAATAAGATTATTGCCAGGGATCTCGATAGCCTGTGGTTTAGTAATAAATTAGCCATGTCTAAAAAGAAGGATTCGATCACTGTGTACTTTAATTCAGGTCGGAAGGCCTCATTCTTAAGATCAAATCCAATTCATTTTA
This sequence comes from Cyclobacteriaceae bacterium, assembly GCA_040216915.1. GTDB lineage: Bacteria > Bacteroidota > Bacteroidia > Cytophagales > Cyclobacteriaceae > ELB16-189. The sequence goes on along the minus strand of JAVJOD010000003.1, from coordinate 442,565 downwards.
TCAAAAGCCCCGACTCGGTGAGGCATTTTTATACTGCTGATAGAAATAAGAAGGACGTCTTTGAGGTTGATTCGGGCAACAGACTTTTTAAGCTGGAGTTTGAATCGATAGAATACCTGGGGCAAGATCTTTTTCTTGTGACAAATAATGGAAAAAAGGGAATAGCAAATAGACTAGGGGAGACTGTGCTGAAGAATGAATATGACGCGATTGTTCGAACGGGAGAGAATGTTTTGTCGCTGCTAAAGGAAAAGAGATTTGGTCTGTTCTACATGAGATCACGTAGACTCATTGAAGCCAAGTTTGAGAGGAACCTCACTTTTTACAGCGATGGTGTGTTGGTCGCATTCAAAGATGGGAACTACGGTTTTATTGGTGAGGATGCAAATCCAATTTCTGATTTTAGGTTCGAAGAGGTCCGGCCATGGAGCGATTCATTGGCTATGGTGAAAATGAATTTTAACTGGCTTGTCTATGACATTTACAGTACACAATTCATAATGAGTGGCTTGAAGGACTACCGGCTAATAAAAAATGATCCTTTAGAGCGACTTGCGATTATTTACAAAGACAATAAATATGGTGTGCTTAGTAGCACCAGAGGCACCATTATTCCGCCTACTTTTACCGAAATAATTAATCTGGGTACTGCCGAGAAACCGCTGTACTTTACGGAAAAAAATGTGGAAGAAGCAGAGGTCTTTATTGTGATTTACTACGATCAAAATGGAGTAATGAGGAGACGCGCGATTTATGAAATCGAGGAATACGATAATATTTACTGCCAATAGATAACAATTTGATTTTCTTACAATAAAAAAATCTGGTTTCAATATTTCATAACTTGCGTTCTTAATATTGTTTGATGAAAAAAATAGCTACCATCTGTTTAATCTTTGTAGCTGCGATCGCAGTTAATGCACAGTCGAAGAATTACTTTCCAGAACGGCCAAAAATAGTAGTGGGAATTGTGGTTGACCAGATGCGCCAAGAGTACTTATATCGTTTTGCTCCCAAATTTGGTGATGGGGGATTCAAGCGGTTAATGGGTGAGGGCTTCATGCTTACCAATGCGCATTATAACTATGTACCCACCTATACAGGACCCGGCCATGCATCCATATATACTGGTGCAACCCCTGCCATCCATGGTATCATTGCCAATGACTGGTATGACAAGAATCTAAAAATAAAGGTGAACTGCGTCCTTGACGAAAATCAAAGTATTGTGGGGAGTGATGTGGGTCGCGGCAAGGTTTCTCCCCATCGTTTGCTAACAACAACTATTACCGATGAGTTGGAAATGGCCACGCAAAGACGAGCCAAAGTGGTTGGTATCTCTATAAAAGACAGAGGGGCTGTCCTCCCTGCTGGACATACTCCTGATGGTGCCTATTGGTATGATGATCTTACAGGAAAATTTATTTCTAGCACCTATTATAAAATGGCTCTTCCTTTGTGGCTCGATCAATTTAATTCACGAAATCTTGCCGATAAGTACTTGAATGAAACGTGGAATACTGTCTATCCAATAGAGACCTACAAAGAAAGCGGTCCTGACGATTCACCTTACGAATCTGTGCTCACAGATGAATGGAAAGTTCAGGGAAAAGATAGACCTGTTTTTCCGTATAATTTGAAGTTACTTAGAAAGGATAATAAGGAGTTTGCTTTACTCCCGTTTACTCCATTTGGAAACGATTTATTGAGTGATTTAGCCTTTGCTGCACTCGATGGCGAGCAGATGGGACGTGATGAATGGACAGATTTTCTCAGCATCTCTTTTTCATCCACCGACAAATTGGGTCATTCCGTTGGGCCTAATGCGATAGAACTTGAAGACATGTACATCAGATTGGACAAAAACCTTGAGGATATTTTGAATAAACTTGATATGGATATTGGCAAAGGTCAGTATGTCGTTTTTTTGACTGCTGATCATGGGGTGGCTGACGTAAGGCAATATCTTAAGGACTTGAGGATTATTCCAGACTCATACAAACCCATCAATTTTCTGGAGGGGCTAAATAGTTATCTAGATCAATATTTTGCTGGCAAACGCATAGTTGAAAACGTAAGCAATGAACAAGTCTTTTTGAATCATGATGTGTTTACTGAAGACCCCAAATCTTCTAGTGTTGAATACTTAGTTGCCTGCGAACTCATTAGAACTTATCTATTGAGCCTGGATGGAGTCAGTGAGGTGTATACCAAATCGGCAATTCAAAACGGAAGCTTTGATGAAGATGGATTGAGGGGTAAAGTAAAACGGGGATATCATACAAAGCGTTCTGGTGATATTGGCTTTGTTATGGAATCTGGCTGGACAGATGATAAAGATCGATCAACAGGACACAGCACCGGTTACACCTATGATACGCATTCGCCCATCATCTTTTACGGCTTTGGCGTAAGGCATGGAAGTACCGCAAATTATCATACTATTACTGACATCGCTCCAACTCTTTCCACTATTCTCAAGATTAAGTTTCCCAGTGGCGCTACTGGTCAGCCCATCACCGAACTTCTGAAGGACATAGAATAAAAAAAAGGGGCGCAAGCCCCTTTTTTTTTTATTTTACTATCAAAGCAACTACTGTATTACCACAGCCTTTACTTCCTTCTGACGTACGAGGTTGTTGAATTCGGGCAGTTGATCTGTAAAGATTGTATTGAGCGACTTTAGCTGCGTATCAATTTGCCCACCGATTTCGTTGTAAACCGCCTTCACTTGATCTGTTGGTTTAAAGTCACCACCATCTATTTCACCACCAAGTGCCCCAATCTTATTGTTGAGTCGTACCGGGAAGTTCAACGGATCCTGTCCGCTTCGATTTTTGGTCTGGTAAAGTTGCTCCTCGATCTTTTTCATGTCATCGAGAATATTCTTGGCCAAATCATTCACGTCCTTAAATTCATCTTTCCCTTTCATAGGCTCAGTCACCCGCGTGATCTGCTCACGTGCCTGGCGAATCTTCTTCACGGCCATATTAGTTTCGGATAGCTTGTCTCTCACCTTAATGGCAAAATCGAATTGCTCCTTGATGTCAGCAAGTGTTCCGGTGGTTCTGGGATCTTTTAAGATCTCAAATTCTGTTTCCATCGCCTTACCGTTTACAGTGAGCTTCGCTTTATAAGTGCCTGGTACGGCCTTGGGTCCGGTAAGCCTTGCTGACCACATCACCAAACCATCAAAACCTTCTGCGTCAGGATACCTCATATTCCAGATGTGCCTATTCATACCTGGAGCAATAGAAAGCTTCCCTTCCTTTGCCTCTTTGTCAGGCTTGGTTGCAAACTTCTTAATCACTGTTCCATTCATCTCCATGATTTCAAGACTGGCAACCGCCTTTGCAGTGTCCTTGAGATAATAATGAATCATTACACCATTAGGGTGGTTTTGGCCATGATTGTTGGGAACCCGTCCATATCCACCACCTTGACCTCCATTCATTCTGTAGCTAGGCATTGGCTTGTACAAATAAGTGTCACTGCTGGCGACTTCATTGCTTAGTTGGTGAAGCGGGGTGAGGTCATCAATCAACCAGAAACTTCTACCTTGCGTAGCGGCAATCAGGTTGTCGTTCTTGATGGTGAGATCCGTAATAGGCACTATTGGTAAGTTCAACTGAAATGGTTTCCAACTTGCACCATCATCAAATGAAATGTACATACCTGCTTCGGTACCGGCATAGAGCAAACCTGGCCTCTTAGGATCAACTCGGACTACCCTGGTGAAATGCTCCGAAGGAATTCCGTCAGTGATTTGCATCCAAGTTTTCCCATAATCTTTGGTCTTGTACAAGTAGGGCCTGTAGTCACCAAGTTTGTAGCGTGTGGCGGCAATATACATGGCGCCTTTCGCTGATGGATCAAAATCAACGCTGTTGACCATGCTCCATTCAGGCATCATGGGCGGTGTGATTTTCTCCCAGGTCTTTCCTGCATCTTTGGTAATGTGTACAAGTCCATCATCTGAACCTGCCACAATCACATCCTTTTCGTATGGAGATTCCATGGCTGCGAATATGGTACAGTAGTACTCCACGCCCGTATTGTCCTTGGTAATCGGACCGCCAGATGAAACCAGCTTAGAAGGGTCGTTCCTTGACAAGTCTGGGCTAATTAGCTCCCAGCTTTGCCCTTCATTATACGATACGTGAAGATGCTGTGATGCTGCATACAACTTTTTTGGGTTATGAGGTGAAAAGAAGATTGGGAAATTCCACTGGAATCTATACTTCATACCTTCCGCGCCGTGTCCCATTGGTAAATCTGGCCAGGCATTAATACTTCTCTGTTCTTTTGTCTTGTGATTAACTCTTTCAAAAGTTCCATCATAGCTTCCTCCATACACTATATCGTTATCAGTAGGATCGATTGCAAGGTGACCACTTTCGCCTCCGGCAGTTACATCCCAATCCTGCTCACCGATAGAGTTTCCATCAGTGCGGTGCAATATGCGCTGAGTCGAATTGTCTTGCTGTGCGCCATAAATCCGATACGGAAAATGATTGTCTGTGGTAACCCTGTAGTGCTGGGCAGTGGGCTGGTTCATGTAAGTGGACCAGTTTTCTCCTGCATCATACGAAACTTGAGCGCCACCATCATCTGCGATGACCATACGCTGATTATCCTCAGGTGCGATCCAAAGATCATGATGGTCACCATGAGGTGCATTGTAGGTCGAGAATGTTTTACCGCCATCCTTTGATTTGTGATACTGCACATTCATTACGTACACGATATCTTCATCTTGCGTATCGGCATAGATCTTACTGTAATACCAGGCCCGCTGACGAAGTTTGCGTTCGTCATTCACTTGCTTCCAGGTTTCCCCGGCATCGTTGGATTGATATACTCCACCATTGTCGTTTTCAATAATTGCATATACCCTGTTGGAGTTAACCGGGGATACGGTTACACCCGAGATTCCCCAAAGTCCTTTCGGTAACCCTTGGTTCTTGGAAATGTTAGTCCAATTATCTCCACCATCTGTACTTTTCCAAAGGGCAGAACCCTCGCCACCACTTTCCAGGCTGTATGGTGTTCTTTTAATTTTCCATGTGGAAGCATACAATATCCTGGGATTGTTTGGGTCCATTACCAGATCTACTGCTCCGGCATCGGCATTGGCAAACAGAATGCGCTCCCAATTTTTGCCGCCATCTTTTGAACGGTATACCCCACGATCTGGCCCTGACTTAAACAGGTCTCCTAGCACTGCGGCATATACCAGGTCAGGATTCTTTGGATGAATTCTTATTCTAGGTACATGTCGTGAATTCTTGAGTCCTATGTCAAACCATGTTTTCCCAGCATCTGTTGATTTCCACAATCCATATCCAGAAGAGACGTTTCCACGAACCGTGCCTTCACCACCGCCTACATAGATCACGTTGTTGTCCCACTCACTTACAGCTACCGATCCTATAGATCCACCAAAGAAGCCATCGGAGATATTCTGCCAGCTATTGCCGCCATCGTTGGTGCGCCAAACACCGCCACCAGTGGCGCCCATATAGAATAGTGTGGGCTTTCCGGGTACACCTGTAACGGCACTGGACCGGCCACCTCGATACGGGCCAATACTTCTCCACTCGAGTGCGCTGTAAAGCTTTTCGTCATAGGTTGTAGTAGATTTTGATGGAGTATTGCTACCCCGATTGCGTCTTTGTGCCTCAGCATTACCCAAAAAGAGTAAAGCCAACGCAGAAAGTAAAAGCATTTTTCTCATAGTAATAATTATGTTAATGTTGATATGAAACGGTTGCCCTAGGAAGTCTCTGCTTAGAATCGATACTAGAGACTATTCAAGGGGAGTGATTAAATTTTTTCCAGCTTCGAGATTACGAGTAAAAAGACAAATTCTCTGCCTTTTTTCTATAAATGGTTAATTCCTAATGGCCTCCAACCGATTGCATATTGGATAAACTAGACTATTTTGATCCAAATTTTTTCAATGGATTCAAAATCATTAAAACCACTCTTTAGTCTTCCAGTGATCGTTGCAGCATTGGGCTACTTTGTGGATATCTACGACCTATTGCTTTTTAGTATTGTTCGCATTCCGAGTTTGCAGTCGCTTGGCGTGCCTGCGTCCTCCTTATTGGACGAGGGTGAGTTTCTATTGCAGGTACAAATGACTGGCCTTTTAATTGGGGGCTTGATTTGGGGGATTATGGGAGACAAGCGAGGCAGACTTTCCGTTCTATTTGGATCAATTTTGCTGTACTCTTTGGCAAACATTGCAAATGGATTTGTCTCCTCAGTGGAACAGTATGCCGTCTTCCGTTTTGTGGCTGGGATTGGTTTGGCAGGGGAGCTTGGGGCAGGTATAACCCTGGTGTCGGAAGTACTACCCACCAGGTTGCGGGGATATGGCACCGCACTGGTGGCCACGGTGGGTCTGTTTGGAGCGGTGCTTGCCAATTTCGTTGCTAAGCATTTCGATTGGCAAATCACTTATTTTATTGGGGGAGGGTTAGGACTTGCGCTACTTGTAGCAAGAGCCAGTGTGTTTGAATCTGGGTTGTATGTGCAGCTAAAGGAAAAGGCAGTAGAGCGAGGAAATTTCCTCATGCTCTTTACCAACAAGGCCAGGCTAAAAAGATTTGTAGGTTGCATCCTAATCGGATTGCCCATTTGGTACGTCATTGGTATCCTCATTACTTTTTCGCCAGAATTTGCCAAGACCCTGGGAGTAACCGGTGAGGTCATTGCTGGTGACGCAGTGATGTATAGTTATCTGGCTCTTGCCGTAGGAGATTTTGGCAGCGGATTTATCAGCCAGCAGTTCAAGTCGAGGAAGAAGATTGTTATGGTGTTTGTGCTGCTAACTCTGGCTGCAATCGTTTTCTATCTTTTTCTACCAATTAAAACCTCTACATTTTTCTACCTCGCCTGTGCTGGACTTGGATTTGCTACGGGCTACTGGGCATTATTCGTAACTATTGCTGCAGAGCAGTTTGGCACTAATCTGAGGTCTACTGTGGCCACTACCGTTCCCAATTTTATTCGGGGAACGGTGGTGCCTATTACGCTCGCCTTCAAATACTTTCGCGGAGAGGTGGGAATCATTTATGGTGCCTTAATTGTAGGTATCATCACTATAATAATCGCCCTGATCGCCCTGCGAAGTATTGATGAGACGTTCTCAAGGGACATGAACTACCTGGAGGAGTAGAAAGGGCCATTGGCATAACTTTTTTTGTGTCGGGATTAAACCTCTTCCATTTCTCACAGTCTTAAAAGAAAAAAAGAGACTATGAAAAAGGATTTTCGATTTATTTTAACTGTCGCAGTTGGCTTGATCGCGGCCGGTGCTTCGTATGGACAAGAAAGCTCTCAGAGGGTAGATGCAAGGCAAACTGCTCAGCGCACGCGGATCGTGGAAGGTCGTTCAAGCGGAGAAGTCACCAATAGAGAGGCTGCCATTTTAAGAAAGCAACAAGGACACATTAGAAGGGCAGAGCGGAGAGCCGAAGCGGATGGAGAGCTAACCAGGAGGGAAAGACGGAGATTAGAGCGCAAGCAGGATAAGGCCAGTAGGACGATTCGCAGAGCCAAGAATAACGAGGTAGACAATAACTAATTGCATTTGGGGGCAATCAGAGTTAAAGATTTTGATTGCCCCCTTTCCTGCCGAGGTTGCTAATTGCAGACAATCAGAAAGAATAATTGCTACCTTTAAGTCATGAAATATTTATTCATGATTATTTTCCTGTCTTGCCTAAGTTTTTCAGCGAGCGCCCAGAAAGAGAAAAAAATAAAGAGTAAGAAAGTGACAAAGGTCGAAGCGGCCGATATGACCACTGAGCAGAAATTGGTGCACGAATCTGAGCGAAAATCAAAGAAGAATAAACCAGTTTCTATGCAAAAGAAAGTCAAGATTGCGAAGAAACAAAACAAATCTGGTCGGAAGACAAAATCTCCGAAGCCAAAAAAAAGAAAAAACTAATTCTCAGTTCAAACCTTTTTAAGAGCTGAGGAGAGGTCATCGATTAAGTCTTCGACATCTTCAATTCCCACGCTTAACCTGATCAGAGAATCTGAAAGCCCATTCTTAATCCTTTGTTCACGCGGTACGCTGGCGTGCGTCATCGAGGCAGGGTGGTTGATTAGAGATTCCACTCCCCCAAGAGATTCTGCTAGTGTAAACAGGCGCACTTGCTCCATGAGCAGCTTAGCTTTATCTACGCTGTCATCCTTCAATGTAAATGAAAGCATTCCACCGAAATTGCTCATTTGACTTTTGGCAATATTGTGATTGGGATGATCTGGAAGTCCGGGCCAATAAACCTTCCCAACTTTTGGATGCGAGACCAGATACTCTGCAATGGCTTTTCCATTGGCACAGTGCCGTTCCATTCGCAAGTGGAGCGTCTTGATGCCTCTGAGAACAAGAAAGCAATCGTGCGGGCTAGGTACGGGACCACATGAGTTCTGAATAAAGGCCAACTCATCCCGAAGCTTTTGATCATTCATCATGAGTGCGCCCATAATCACATCAGAGTGCCCACCCAGGTATTTGGTGACCGAGTGCATTACAATGTCTGCACCCAGCGACAATGGATTCTGTAGATAAGGAGAGGCAAAGGTGTTGTCCACCGCCACGATGATGTTATGCTTTTTTGCAATAGCCACACATGCTTTGATGTCAAGTACTTGCATCAACGGATTGGAGGGCGTTTCCAGCCACAGGAGCTTCGTGTTGGAGTTTATCAAGGCCTCCAAGTTGGCCGTATTGGTGAGGTCAGTATAATGAAATTTGATCTTAAATTTTTCGAAAACCCTACTGAACATTCTGTAAGTGCCACCATAGAGGTCGTTGCTCGTGATTACCTCATCCCCTGAACTTAGTAGTTTGATCACCGTGTCGGTCGCTCCCATCCCGGATGAAAAGGCCAGTGCGTGCTTGCCATTCTCCAGCGCTGCGAGACTTTCTTGCAGGGCAGTTCGAGTGGGGTTGGCACCCCTTGCATAGGCAAATCCCTTGTGCTGGGCAGGAGATTCTTGTGCGTAGGTGGAGGTTTGGAAAATGGGAGTCATGATGGCTCCCGTGGTTGGATCTGGTGTGACGCCAGCGTGAACTGCTTTAGTTCCAAATTTCATAACAGTGATTTTAATTCCTTATTTTCGAACAACTTATATTAATTGACAAAAGTGCATTTTTTTTCGAGATATTCTTACATATGGAAGTTTGATCAAGAGAAGGAGAGCGCTTATACCTCTTTCCTTCGAGCATCCAATCTTACTTCCTTAAGATTGGTGACATTCATTACACTTTTTGGAATGTCCCTTTTTCTCATCATTGACTTCTTCAAAGATGTAGATTTTTCGATTGTTTTAGGTACAAGGATTGTTGTCCTCTCAGGTGCCCTTGCGATCATGTGGCTGACGTACAGAAATATTAGCAATACTGCAATCCCTTTGTGTGTCGGAGCAATTGTATTTCTGAACTACAGTGCAGCCTTGATCACTGCGACTTTTGCGGGAATGCCGTCATACTACCTCACCAATTTGCTTTTTCTAATCTTCATATTAGTGATTACTGCAAGCGGACTTCACTTCAGGCATGCGTTAATTATCAATTTAGTATTGTTAGGTTCCTTCTTTTGCTATTCCCAATTCATCAATCCCAACCCATTTTATTTCACACAATACGCGCATTTGCTTTCCATATTTCTGTACATGCATATTGTGGGAGTTGTATTGGAAAACAGAAGGAGAAACAATTACTTGCAATTCAAGGAACTAGAACGCCAGAAGAGAATTGTTGATGACTTGAATCAGCAAAAGAATATAGTGATTTCGATTTTATCTCATGACCTGGCAGCGCCAATGAATGCGTTGTCTGCTATCCTTCACTTGCAGAACCGTGGCGCCATCAATGAAGAGGAGCTTCGAATTTATCTTGGGAAATTGGGAGAGGAGTTTAACAATGTTTCGTTTCTATTACACAGCATAGTCAGGTGGTCAAAGTCGCAGATGGAGGGCTTTGTGTTAAGTAAAAAGGACATAGATCTTATTAAATTAATTGAAGTGAAGAAGAGACTTTTTCAATCACAGCTGGCAGGTAAGGGCTTGGAATTGAAATTGAAACCTTCGGAGAATTGCACTGTGCATGCTGACGAGGAGATGGTGCGCATCGCGTTGAGAAACATCTTGTCAAATGCTGTCAAGTTCTCAAATAGCGGCACCATCATTGATATGGAAGTGTTGGAGAGTGGTGATGGCAAAGTACAGATCGCGGTAACAAATCATGGCGATCCTATTCCTGAGCATGTCCGTGAGAAAATTTTCTCCTACCACATCACCTCCAATGTCGATACGAGAGGGGAGCGAGGAACCGGCCTCGGCTTGGCGATTACAGCTTTTTTCCTGCGTCTCAACGGAGGAGAGATCAAGCTCGTTCCATCTTCAAATGGCACAACTACTTTCTGCATAGAACTTCCAAAAGCCCCAGCGCCTGACGGAGCTCAGACAGTTTGAGAAGCATCAAACTGCTCCAGGTAGTCCGCTACTCTTCGTACAAACATTCCGCCCAGGGAACCGTCTACTACCCGATGGTCGTAGGAATGCGACAAGAACATTTTATGCCTTATCGCAATGGCATCCCCAGCAGGAGTTTCGATGACGGCTGGTTTTTTTTGAATGGCACCGAGTGCTAAAATTGCCACCTGTGGCTGCATAATAATGGGCGTGCCCATCACGTTTCCAAATGACCCAACATTGGAAACACTGTAGGTACCACCCGCCAACTCATCGGGCTTCAACTTGTTCTCCCGGGCTCTCATTGCAATGTCGTTCACCACATTAGCCAGTCCTTTCAGACTATAAGAATCCGCTGCTTTGATCACGGGAACAATTAGGTTACCTGTAGGTAGAGCCACAGCCATGCCGATGTTAATATCTTTTTTCTTCACAATCTTATCTCCATCAACCTGAATGTTGATCATCGGAAAGTCTTTGATCGCTTTTACTACCGCTTCGATAAAAATCGGAGTGAAAGTCAATGAGCCGCCTTCATTTTTCTGAAACTGACCCTTTACCTTATTTCTCCAATTCACAATAGTGGTCACATCAGCTTCTACAAATGAAGTGACATGCGGGGAAACCCGCTTGGAATCTACCATGCGCTCCGCAATCATTTTGCGCATGCGATCCATTTGAATTATTTCATCACCTGCACTGATGCTTGCCGGAACGATAGGTTTTGAAGGTGCCAAAGTGGTTGTACCACCTGACCTGCGCTGCTGCACGTAGGCTAATATATCTTTCTTGGTTACTCGACCCTCTCCACCTGTGCCTGGTACTTTTTCAAGCTCAGCAACGGGGATATTTTCTTCTTTAGCAATGTTCTTCACCAGCGGAGAGTAAAATCTATTGCTGGAAGAGTAGTCAGAAACTACTGCACGACTTGCTCCATTACTTTGTGCGGATGCTTCCTGTCGTTGCGGTGTGGGATCAAGTTTGACGGGATCGGCAGGTGCTTCTTTTTTGGCGGGAGGCTCCACTGAGTTGACTTCATCTCCATCGGTAGTGATTATTGCAATGGCGCTTCCCACTTTCACCACATCCCCATCTTTGGCAAGAATTTCCTTCAGCACTCCTGCATGGGTAGAGGGAACCTCCGTATCAACTTTGTCGGTTGCTACTTCAAGTACAGATTCGTCTTGCTCAATCTTATCGCCCGGTTTTTTTAACCATGACAATACCGTAGCCTCCATTATACTCTCGCCCATTTTGGGCATCAACAGTTCAATAAGCGCCATTTTATCTGAATTTGAGACTACAAAGGTAGCATTTTTAGTACTACTCGCTAATGAACTATTTTCCGTTCTGCGGCAAATTCACACGTATTAAATTGAGGACTGCCGCAGACGTGTACTGAATGTTGATCAACCTCTCGGAGGAGAGTTTCAATAGTTTGGTTACGGTTCTGTGGCGATCGCAATAGGCGATCCAAACGGTCCCCACGGGCTTATCGGGGGTGGCCCCACCAGGACCCGCAATCCCACTGGTAGCCACACCGATATCGGCATTGAACTTTGCGCGCACGGAGTTAGCCATTTCAATAATCGTAGGCTCACTTACTGCCCCATATTTTTCAAGTGTTTCTGGCCGCACTCCAAGTTGTCGCATTTTGATTTCATAATCATATGGAATCATGCTGCCCAAAAAGTAGTCGGAGCTTCCAGGCACAGTGGTGATCATATGAGACAGGTGGCCTCCAGTGCAACTCTCGGCAATGGATAGTTTCAAGTTTCTGTCGCGCAGCATATTTCCAATCACCTTTTCCAGTGGATCGTCTCCTATGGTGTACACATACTCCGCAGCAAGTGCTTTGACTTCTTCGGTGAGTGCGTTTACTTCTTCCTTAATTTTTTCAAGCGAACCACCTGTGGCAGTCAGTCTTAATTTCACTTCCCCTAAGCTGGGTAAGTAGGCCAGCCGAATGTGATTAGGTAGACTTTTTTCCCAGGACGAAATTTTTTCTGCAAGAAATGATTCACCGATACCAGCTGTGCGAATGATCTGGTGGTAGAGGGCAGGCGTTTTATATTGATGTTCCAATTTAGGTATGATGATCTCGGTCATCATCTTTTTCATTTCGTGAGGTACGCCCGGCATAGAAACAAATACTTTGTCAGGGTCCCCTTTCAAACTTGCTTTCTTGTCAAACCACATGCCAGGCGCTGTACCGATCGCGTTGGTGATTTTTGTGCAGCAGGAAGGCAAAGCTGCCTGTTGCCTGTTGAGTTCAGTCAATTCCCTGCCCCGTTTATTAAAAAATGCGGTGACCTCCGAAAGCGCTTCTTCGTTAATTGCCAATTCACAATTAAAGTATTTTACAAGACAAGGCTTGGTGAGATCATCGCTGGTGGGTCCGAGTCCGCCTGTGATGAGTATAATATCAGCACGCTGTTCTGCTTCAGAGAATGCCCGAAGAATTTCATCCTCTCGGTCACCAATGGTGGTCCTTCTAATTACTTTAAATCCCACCTTATCTAATTCCTGGCTGATCCAATGCGAGTTGGTATCCATTGTCTGCCCGTACAATAGCTCATCACCGATCGCCAATACTTCAACTAATACTGATTTCATGTTTTTCTTTAAAGCGCTCCAAATATCACATAATTCATAAAATCATGGGCACCTGGCGCAGAAAAGTCTGGTAACTATTGCACATAAATTCAAAAAGTGCGCTTTTTATTCAATTAAAACTTAACGGTATCAATCCACATTGCGTTTGAGATATAATGAGCGTATAAAACGCGGAGTTTTTTCGATAACTTTGGGCATAATCGAGCAATTATGAGATTCATTCATATCATCCTTTTGTTTGTATTTGGCGCATGCACTACGGCACAAATTAATCAGGCTATTTCTGTGGCCAATCAGACGCTAAGTGATGAGGTTCCTTTGACTTCCGATGATGTGGCGCAAGGATTGAAGGAGGCACTCATCAAGGGAATCTCCAATGGGTCGGACCAGGCTTCGCAGGTGGATGGTTATTTTGGAAATGAGGCGATTAAGATATTGTTCCCACCGGATGTGAAGAAAGTGGAGGATCGACTGAGGCAAATTGGAGCCGGGGACCAGGTGGATAAGTTTATTATGACGCTGAACCGGGGCGCAGAGGACGCGGCAAAAGAGGCCAAGCCAATCTTTATTTCGGCAATCAAGTCAATGACCATTGATGATGCCTGGGGAATCTTAAAAGGCCAACCCGATGCAGCCACACAATATTTGAGGCGCACTACTTCCCCTCAATTGAAGGAAAAGTTTAGCCCCGTCATTCAGGCGTCATTAGACAAGGTAAGTGCCACGCGATACTATGGTGATCTTGTTAATTCTTACAACAAGATACCATTTGTAGAAAAGGTCAATCCCGACTTGAATGAGTATGCCACAGACAAAGCAATTGAAGGTTTGTTCGTGATGATTGCCAGGGAAGAGAAAGAAATTAGAGAAGATCCGGTGGCGAGAACGACAGAATTGTTGAAGCGGGTGTTTAGTGCCCAATAAAATTAACCTTGATTAGATGAGTTTATTTCAGAAATACAAAGAATCTATTGACAATGCCGTGAAGGCACTCCACGACAGGACGTTTTATGCTGCCTTTCCTGAGCATCCATCACCAAAGGTATATGGAGAGACAGCGGATGCAGAGGGTCAGTCAAAGTTTAAGTCCTTTATTGGAAAGAAGTTTGAAGAACTAAAACAAACCGGAGAAGATGGATGGGCAGGTGAGGAGGAATCTCCCTACTTGCAAGACCCGTTGAAAATTCAGTACCCAACATTTAAGGTGGAGAAATTGATTGATAGGTCTGCCAAGGCGTTTCATCAATGGCGTAAGGTGAGTGTGGAGGATCGTGCAGGGATGCTGGTGGAGTCGCTGGAGCGAATCAAGTCAAGGTTTTTTGAAGTGGCCTATGCCACCATGCACACTACGGGCCAGGGATACATGATGGCATTCCAGGCTTCAGGTCCGCATGCGGGAGACCGAGCTATGGAAGCGATCGCTGCCGGCTACGAAGAATTACAAAGGTTTCCTGCAAAGGCCGTTTGGGATAAGCCGATGGGAAAACACAACATCCAACTAAACAAAGAGTGGAGGGCAGTGCCGAAAGGTATTTCCGTGGTGATTGGCTGCTCCACGTTCCCCACCTGGAATTCTGTCACTGGAATTTACGGGAGCCTCATGACGGGAAATAGCGTAATAGTGAAGCCGCATCCCGGTGCCATTCTTCCGATAGCCATTTTTGTAGCAGAAATTCAGAATGTGCTGGCTGAAAACAACATCGATCCAAATGTTTGCCAGTTGGCGGTAGACACATTTGATAAGATGATCACGAAAGAGCTTGCCGAACACAAGGATGTAAAGCTCATTGACTATACGGGCAACTCAGCTTTTGGTAGCTACCTTGAAAAATTAGACGGCAAGGAGGTATTTACGGAGAAGACAGGTGTCAACTCTGTTATTTTTGATTCGGTGGATGATCTGGATCAGGCGATAGCCAATGTGACCTTCTCCGTGAATTTATACAGTGGGCAAATGTGTACTGCTCCGCAAAACTTTTTTATTCCTGAAGATGGAGTGAAAACTTCAACTGGCGTGGTGAGCTTTGATGACGTGGCTCAAAAATTTGTGGATAGTGTAAATGGCTTGGTGGACAATCCTAAGGCGGGACCGTTTGTACTTGGCGCAGTGCAGAACAAAAAGACCTGTGACCGTGTGCTTGAAGCGGAGAAACTTCCGGGTAAAGTGTGGCTCAAGTCTAGGTCGTTTGAAAACCCTATGTTTAAGAATGCCCGGGTGGCTACGCCCATCGTGGTGGAAGTTCCCTCTTCAAAGAAGGAAATTTTTAGCAAAGAATTGTTTGGGCCTATTGCCTTGTTGATCAAAACAAAAAATACGGACGAATCTATAGCGCTTGCCAAAGAGATGGCCATGGCACATGGTGCCATTTCATGCGGAGCCTACGTGACAGATGACGCGGTAAAAGAAAAGATTGCCGATGAGATGGCTTTGGCTGCCACGCCTGTTTCATTTAACCTGGTCGGGGGTATTTACATGAACCAAAATGCAGCGTTCTCAGACTTTCACGTCACAGGGGGAAATCCTTCCGGCAATGCATCATTTACCAATCCTGAGTATGTCACCAAAAGATTTACATGGGTGGGGCACAGAGAGCCGGTTAAGGGTTGATAATGATGATTGATTGATGTGCCAAGTAACAAAAAAGGTCGAGCCATTTCTGCATGGTGGTAGTCATGCTGAGCAGAGAAGATAGGAAAATTTGACCATAGGCCAGTACTCTGCCCTTGCAAAATGCAATCCACAGAATAGCTCCTTTCCACATCACTCTTTATACCAATTCACCTTCCTGCTGAAGTACATGATCAACCCTGTGATGATGAATAAGCCAAGACTTCCTATCAGCAGGGAGTAGTCTTGCTGCAAAATGATGATGAAGACAAAGAGGTAAACGGTTGAGATCACACTGGTAAATAAAATTACAAGTGAAGTGCCAGTCAGGAAGGACCTGGCGTAAAACGATAGCAGCCCCACTGTAAGAATGCTAGCAACTCCGTAAGCCGCGTTGTACCCAATTTGTTCTGAAAGGCTGATGAGCAATGTGTAATACACGATCAACGCCACACCCACGAGGATGTACTGAAAGGGATGAATTCGGATTTTTTTAATTAGTTCAACCAGGAAGAGGGAGACGAAGGTCAACAAGATGATAAGCACACCATACTTGGAAGTGCGAATACTTTTTTGGTACTGGTCCACTGGAATTAGAAGCTTTAACCCAAATGCCACATTGGATAAGGTGAGGTTCTCGGCTTTCCAGATTTGATCAAGAGGCCTGTTGTAGTGTAGAATTTTCCAATCAGCCATGAAACCTGCCTCGTTTACTTCACGGTTGGATGGAAGAAACTCACCGTTGAAGCTTGGATTACTCCAGGGCCCAGAGGCGTGCACTGTGGTGGTTTTACCGGTAGGCAAAAAACTGAGATTGTCACTCCCTTTCAAATTGAGTTGAATACTTACCTCATCCGTGAAATCATCTGGCGAGGACCAGTTGAGCGTAGCCTTGATGCCGTTGGTTACCAGGTCACTCGATTCGTATCGTTGACCATCGTATTCATTGAGTTTGTTGGAGAATCTTTGAGTCGCGAATCCTATGCGATTAGAGGGTTCACCTTGAAGGACTTTATCACCTGCTTTAATTGTGGGTGAGTCACTGATTCCTCTCAGGTCAGAGATTCCGATGATCAGGTGGGCATCATTCCAATCTATGGTCGATTTTGCCAAACCAAGTTTGGAGCGCGAGGGAAGCTGAAATTTTGATTCGATTTTAAACTGTGATTGATAGACAGCCGCTTCAAAAATTCCGCGATACAAGATTTGAGGATCTATCTTGGAGTCGATGTGCAGTGACACTGGCAAGAGAAAAGTGTTTTCGTGAATGGTGCGTTTTTCAATTTTTCCGTTGGGGTGTTTCACTTCCTCCGCGTAGTGAGAGGGTATCACGAGGACAGGCCCCGTTAGGGTTTGGCTTTCAGCCCATTTGTCAGAGACTTCCGCAATGACGGTTTCTGCTCGCTGCTGCCGTTCCAGCATAAGGTCTTGAATCCACGAAGTGGGAATTAATAGAATCAGAATCAAGAAGCCAATCGAGCCTAGCTTGATCATGATAGATTCTTTCATCCAGTTGTTGAACCGGTCGAGTACGCTGAGTTCACTTTTGTTCGCTTGTTCCATATTATATTGTTTAAAAGTACTTTCAATTACAAAGTGAAGTGATAAAAAAATTATTTTTGCTGCTTTATTAATGCCTCTAGCGCTTCAATGTGCTTCTGAAAGGCAGCGCGCCCTCTGGCACTGATCTTATATTTGGTGTTTGGCTTCCTTCCCACAAAACTTTTGCTCACCAGCAGGTACTTCTCTCGCTCCAACACCTTGAGATTGGACGCCAAATTGCCATCCGTTACTTCCAGTATTTCTTTTAGGGCGTTGAAATCATACTCATCATTGGCTACAAGGACCGACATGATGTGCAGCCTGATTTTGTTTTCTAAGAACTTATCTAAATGATCAAATGGATCTTTCACCTGTCGTATTTCAAGTGCATAATACTTCCATAAATGATGTGAAGCAATCCGAACCCGATAGCCCAAAAAACAAGTCCCAGCTCAGGATATGCCGCAGAGAGTAGTCCTAGCACGATTTCCAGCAGGCCGAGGTATCGGATGTCGCGAAAGGTAAATTGACTACCATTAATTAAGGCGATGCCATAAAATATTAGTGTAGAGGAAGCGAACACCAAGTAGTATCCGTTGGCGATCATGATGGCGGTGAAGATGCCACCCGCCACTAATGGGATGGCAATGTTGATCAGCATGAGTTTGCTGGGTTTGTTCCAAGCATTCTCTCCGTTTTTCTTCGCTTTCCTGATGCTTAAGACATAGGCCGTAACTACGGATAGCACCAGCACGATCAAGGCACATGCAATCAGATTAAACAAGTTCGAACTGTCGGAGGCGACATACAGTCTTACGCCAAGAGGGGTGGAGGGGTAGTAAATTACGGAGTAGGCGTAGGCAGCACCAATGAGGGCATAGATACCTGCCATTATTCCGGATAGTCCACTGAGGGATAAGAATTTGGCCGACCGCTCCATGGTGGCACGGATGATGGCCAGGTCTTTTTCGTACTCCAGGGTTTGTTTCATAGCGTAAAAGTACTTTGATATTCAAAGTAAACAAACGCTTATTTCAAATAAAAGTTACGCAACCGTCATTTTAATTGAAAAACCAAAGTTTAATGGCCATGCCCACCACGGCCACTACCAAAATCCTCTTAATCCATTTTTCCCCCTTGTCCACCGACCACCTGCTGGAGTACCAGGCGCCAATAGACTGGCCAACCGCCAGTATCAATCCTATCTTCCAGATGATTTTGTCTTGCAGCGCAAAGATGAGCACCGCGGCACCTGTGTAAAGTATAGCGGCAAACACCTTGATGTAATTGATTTTGATGAGTCCAAAATTATTGACATGGGTGAGCAGGGCGATTACCAGAAATCCTATTCCCGCCTGAATGAATCCACCGTAAATGCCAAGCAAGAAAAAGAAAATGGTACCAAGTACCTGCCGCGATGTCGACAAGTTTTCTTCCCCTCCACTGGATTTACTTTTTTTTCCAGCTACAATTGAAATCACAACCAGTACCATCACCACAGCCAGGATTCTATTAAACACCAGGTCCGAAATGTCGGTGGCAAGCCAGGCTCCAATAAGTCCACCTACAAGTGAGACGATGGATAAATAGTACGTATATGGAAAGGGAAGTCGTACGCCCTTGCTGTGAAATCCGCCTACTGCAAAAAAGTTTTGTGCGAGAATCGCTACGCGATTCGTTCCGTTTGCTACTGTCCCCGGCAACCCCAAAAATATCAGTACAGGCATCGAAATCAAAGATCCTCCCCCAGCCACCGTGTTTAGAAAGCCGGAGAAGATGCCAACCGAAACGATGATGATATACTGGAGGTACTCAGGAAGTTCCATCAGCGCACTTTGGCCTTGCGGATGATCCGTGAAAATAATCCGGGAAAAAATCGCTTGATGTATATCCCAAATGTTTCTCGTCCACCTACATATACCTCACGCTTTTCCTTTTCTATGGCTTTAACAATTGCCTTCGCACATTTTTTAATAGGCATTCCTTTTGCCTGCGCATCGTCCATTTGTTTCAATGGTTTTCCATCCCCTCGCAGGGCCGAGTAAGAAATTGAAGTTTGGATAAATCCCGGAGCAACAATTGTGACCAGGATCTTATTTTTCCATACTTCGGCTCGCAACGAATCAAAAAAACCGTGCAAAGCATGCTTGGCTGCAGCGTAGCCCGATCGGTAGGGCGAGCCAAATTTGCCGGTTAGGCTGGTGACTACCACGTAGTGTCCCTTTTTTTGCTCCAGGAAATGCGGCAGCAAATACTTGGTCAGAGCGATGGTGCCGAAGTAGTTTACTTCCATCAACTGGCGATCCACTTCAAGTGTGGTATCTTTTGCGAAACTGCGCTGACTGATTCCTCCATTGTTGATCAGCACATTGACCCGACCAAAAGCCTGAATGGCGGCTTGCGCACTTAACTTCAATGTATCTTTTTGACTAAGGTCTAGCGGCAGTATCTTAATGTTTGCTTGCAGTCGTTCCGGACAATTCCCTTTGACTTTTTCCAGCTCCTCTTTTCTTCTGGCTGACAAAATTATTTTGGCGCCTTTATTTATCAATTCATACGCTAGCCCTTCACCTATTCCAGATGAGGCTCCAGTGAGCCATACTACCTGATTCTTCAGTGAAGCCATTTAAGATGCGGGTTCAGATTTTTTCCCGTCCTCAAGGAAGACCCAAATGGTATACACGCCCAGCGCGGTGCCCAATGGAAATGAAAACAGGTTGAGGCAGCCTACTATGAGTGCCAAAATCATGGCCCACTTCTGCTTGTATAATAAACCAAGTCCGGCAATAAAGCTCGGTACGGAAATGAAGATGACAATCAATGCAGGTACATATTTGGCAAGCTCTACCAGCAAGTTGATCAATCCTTCACCACCCGGTTCAACCTCATTCGCTGCCCAGGTAAGGACCGAGGAGAGAAAAATAGAAAGAACAAAGATGAACATCAGTTGAAGTGCACCAGATATGATGAATAGTATGCCGAGAATTTTTTTGTGATTTTCCATAGTGTTATAGTTCCAAGTTAAGCAATGCTTTCAATTCTTGCGCTCGTAGACTACAAAATCAAATTCAAACTGGTGTTTGTTGTCTGTGGGATGCTCTTTTCGGGATATTTCCTGCCACTCCTCCTGGTCAAATTCAGGAAAGCTCGTATCGCCTAGCACGATGGCATCAATTTCTGTAAGGTACATCCTTTGTGTAAGCGGAAGTGCTTGTTTATAAACTTGAGCTCCACCAATGATAAACACTTCTTCCTGTTGCGCATCTTCTGCAATCCTGAGTGCAGCCTGCAAAGAGTTTACCACCACACAACCTTCTGCCTTAAAATCTTTTTGCCTGGTAATGACGATATTTTTTCTATTGGGTAATGGCCTGAATTTTTCAGGCAGAGACTCATAGTTTTTTCTGCCCATGATTACATGATGATGCTGCGTGGTTTGCATGAAATATTTCATGTCATCCGGCAGACGCCAGGGCAGATCATTATTTCTCCCTATGATTCTATTTTTGGAGACGGCTGCGATGAGCGACACAATCATATCAAATCTTATTACCTCTAAAAAAATCTTTAATATCCATTTTCTTTTTTCCTTCAGGTTGCAAGGTTTCCACATCGACCCAACCATCATTGGTATAAAATTTCAAAAAGGAGTTACTATCTGTGCTAAAATCTTCCGGATGCGAGATGGCTTGCCCTTCAGCGCCAATAGAGACTTTCAGGATTTTATAACTCTTATCGTTGATGATGGTCCATGCTCCCGGGTAGGGGCTCAGTCCCCTCACAAAATTATAGACATCTCTGCTGCTTTGATTCCAGTTGACTTGACAAGTATCCTTAAAAATTTTGGGTGCATGATTGATAGGTCCCGTTTCATCCTGAGGGAATGCAGTGTGTTCATTTTTCTCAATGGCCCGTACCGTCTTCAGCACGAGCTTGGCGCCTTTGTGCATCAACCTTTCGTAGAGTGTGCCTACGTTGTCATCCTCATGGATAGGTTCTTTCTCTTGAAAAATAATACTGCCGGTATCAATTTCGTGTTTTAGAAAAAAAGTGGTGACTCCCGTTTCTTTTTCTCCATTGATAATTGCCCAATTGATTGGAGCTGCTCCCCGATATTGCGGCAACAGGGAACCGTGCAAATTGAAGGTGCCCAGTGACGGCATAGACCAAACTACTTCTGGAAGCATCCGAAAGGCTACTACCACCTGCAGGTTGGCATTGAAGGACTTCAATTCCGCCAGGAAGGATTCGGCTTTCAGATTGATAGGTTGAAGGACTGGGATATTATTTTCGACCGCGCAAACTTTCACCGGTGAAGAACCAAGTTTTTTTCCCCTGCCTTGGGGTTTGTCAGGCGCGGTAACTACCGCCACCACGTTGAATTTATTTTCGAGCAGCATTTGCAGGCTGGGCACCGCAAACTCAGGTGTACCCATGAAAATAATTCGAAGTTCATTCATTCGGTTGCAAAGTTCTTCCCTTTAGGGGAATAGGCAAGGGATTTCTTTAATCCCTTAACGAACTGCGCAAATATTTTTTGCAGATAGGGCAAGACTTCCATTGATGTCCACGTGCAGGGCAGTAGGCGCGACCAAAGTAGATGATTTGCAGGTGAGCGCTGTTCCATTTCTCTTCAGGAATCAATCGCTTCAAATCTTTTTCCGTTTGTTCTACATTCTTATCATTGGTGAGGCCCCAGCGATAAGCGAGGCGGTGAATGTGGGTGTCAACCGGGAAGGCTGGTTTGCCAAACCACTGCGACATCACCACCGAGGCGGTCTTGTGACCTACGGCAGGCAATGCTTCCAACCCCTCAAAGGTATCGGGCACCTGGCCATCGTATTGTTCAACAATAATTTTTGACAACCCTGCGATGCCTTTCGACTTCATTGGAGAAAGTCCACAAGGCCTGATGATTTCTTTTATTTCCTCCACGGAGAGTTTCATCATGTCATACGGATTATCCGCCTGCTTGAAGAGAAATGGTGTGGTTTTGTTTACGCGTTCGTCCGTGCATTGTGCGGAGAGGAGCACGGAGATCAGCAAAGTGTATGCATCCTTGTGGCGAAGAGGCACTTCAGGATTGGGGAAGTGTTTGTCCAGAATGGCAAGTATGTCTTTTACTTTCTCAGCCTTGGTCATCTAAATTACTTTATAACTCGGGCGCGAATGATATAGTCAAGATCCGGAAGACTGGATGATAAGTAGGTGTAACCTTCTTTTTGTATTTTTTCCTGGTTGACATTGTTCCCATAACCACTGAACAATAGTCCTGGGACCTCAGCTCCTTCTATAATTTTACCTACAACAGGAAACCCAGTGACGCCTGAATAGTTCAATGTATCGAGTCGGGGTGAATTGTTTTTCAGGTTGATAAATAGTTGCGTGCCCCTCGTGTGGGGGCCACCCCGTGCAAAAGACAAGGTGCCCTCCGTATTTTCTTTAACTACGGGTTCATCTTTCAATTCTAGTTCAGTCCAGAAATGATTTTTGGTGGAGTCGTTACTAATGCCAAATTGTGCTACGTAGTCTTTCACCACGCGATGAAAAGCGGTGCTGTCATAGAAGCCACTTTGGATGAGTTGAAATGCCCGATCAACCGCCAGTGGTGACCATTCACGATGGAACTCAACAATAAAATCGCCTTGGGTGGTTTCAAATTTTGCTTTGAAAGATGTCGGACTTTCCTTGGAAGCCCAATTAGAGATCTTGGGTGAGCAGGAAATGAAAAGAATGGATAGGCTTAAGAGCAAGAACTTGCAACTACTCATACAACAAGTACTTCGATCTCCTTGCTTTAAAGGCGTTGAGTTCGCGTTGCCAGGTCAGTTTTATTTCTTCCTCACTCATCCCGCTAATAATTTGCTCTTGCAAGGTGCGGTTACCGGCAAGGGTATTAAAATAGGGAGTAAAGAATTGGTCCTTCTTCGGGTACTTTGCATAGAACTCCAAAAGGTATTTAAGCGAGATTTCTGCAGCGGGCTCCACTTTCCTTAGGTCCAATCCATAACAAACTCGATTTTCATGAGGTGGATGAATCGACATGCTGTCAATCGGCTGGGGTGTAAAATTAAAATCGTATCCTTTAAGATCGGGATTGCCTATTATTTCAAAGGGAGTCTGCGTACCTCTTCCCACGCTTATGACCGTTCCTTCAAAAAGGCATAATGAGGGATACCACAAAATAGAATTTTGTGTGGGCAAGTTTGGCGAGGGTTTGATGGGAAGGGTATAAGCGGTGGTGTGCTTGTAATTTTTCATCGGCACTACCTCCAGTTTGCATTGTACACCATCTTTGAACCAACTTTCTCCATTCATCATATTCGCCAATTCCCCTACCGTCATTCCATGGACGATGGGAATGGCAATCAACCCTACAAAAGATTCAAACTCGGCTTCCAGGATGGGTCCATCCACGTAGCTTCCGTTTGGATTTGGTCGATCCAGAACGATCACGGTCTTATTGTTTTCACTGCATGCTTCCATCATGTAATACAAGGTGCTTACATAGGTGAAGAATCTCACCCCCACATCTTGAATATCGAATACAACAATGTCAACATCCTCTAGTTGTTTCCTGGTGGGCTTCTTTGCTGATCCGTAAAGTGACACGATGGGAAGGTTACTTCGAGGGTCTATCCCATTCTTCACTTCTTCACCGTCAGGAGCATTGCCTCTAAAGCCATGCTCTGGCGAAAATATTTTTACGAGATTTACGCCTCTGCTTTTGAGCGTGTCTACTACATGGGTTTTTCCAATGCGTGAGGTGTTGTTGACCAGAAGGGCAACCCTTTTACCTTCGAGTTTAGGGAGTAATGTGGTTAAATCTTCCGCACCGAGTACAAGATCTTGCGTGCGCTGCCCCAGGCTGGCAAGAAATCCAAAGCATAAAATAATAGACAAGCCGGCTATCCTATTCATTTTATATTTAATTTGCTTGATGTATACAACCAAAATTACGCCAATATCTTGAACCTTGGGTATTTCATCTCAAAAAGAATAAGTAGCGAGCAGAAAGACGGCTTTTCGTCCATTACTCATAAAATAGCGGTTGTAAGTATTGCCATTGGGCTCAGTGCTGCGTTGGTTTCTTTTCTGATTATGGAAGGCTTCCAGCAAACGGTGAAAAACAAAATGTATAGCTTCAGTTCACACATGGTGATTACCAAATTCACCATGAATAACTCACCCGAAGAGCAGCCATTTTTTTACAACATAGATTTGTATCACAACTATAAAAAGTATGGATACATAGATCACATACAAGAGTATAGCCACAAGGCTGGCATGATTAAGGCGGAGGATGAAGTGCTTGGCGTTGTATTTAAAGGGGTAGGTCAGAGTTTTAATCTGAAGACCTTCCAAGAAAATTTGAAAGAGGGGCGGTTTATAGAAATGTCAGATTCGAGCTATGCCCGGGAGGTAGTCATCAGTAGGGACATTGCCGATAAGATCTTAGCAAAAGTCGATGATGATATTATCGTTCATTTTTTTCAAAACCCACCGCGATTCAGGAGGCTCAAGGTAGTAGGTATCTACGAGACCAACCTATCAGATTATTATGATAGCAAAGTGATTCTCGGTGACATCAGATTGATTCAACGTCTTAATGATTGGGCGGACAGTGTGGCTGGTGGGCTCGAGGTCTATGTGAATGATTTGAATAAAATCGATGAAGCGTATGCAAATATTGGAGAGGACATGGACTACGACCTGTACATCGAAAAGATAAGCGACAAATATGTGCAGGTATTCGAGTGGCTTGGACTTATTAGTAGGCAGGTCAGTATCTTGCTGGGTGTCATTCTTACGGTGGTTTGTGTAAATATGATTTCCGTGGTGTTGATACTTGTGATGGAGCGAACACAGATGATAGGATTACTCAAAGCCATGGGCGCGACCAACCGGCTGATTCGGTCAGTTTTTATTTACAATGGGGTAAGCCTGGTGCTGAAAGGTTTACTATTTGGCAATCTGCTGGGCCTTGGACTGTGTTACATTCAATACAAATTTCGCCTGGTCAAGTTAAACCCTCATGACTATTATATGGATTTTGTGCCTATCAGCTGGGATTGGGAAATGGTGATGTTGCTTAACATCCTGGTGTTTGCCGTGGTAACGGTTGTGCTGTTACTTCCGACAGCTATTGTAGCTCGAATCAATCCCATCAAGGCCATCCGATTTGATTAGGGCTTTGGATCAAGCTTTTTGTTTAGGGCAGCGAGTTGCAATTCCATTCTTTTTATTTCCCGGAGAATTGCATTTTTATCCATTTGCATCCAATTGAAAAGTTTGACATAGCTGACTGCATTCAGGAGAAAAAATGCGCCCGCACCCCAGAGCATCATTTCGCGCATCCCTTCCGCATTAAAGAATTGAATTCCGCAATACACTGCAAAGGCGAACAAAACGGGCATCACTATAAATGTCATCACCGTAATCCACTTCATTTTACCCTGAAAAAGACCACCCACCATTTGCGGCAGGTTTTGTTCCTCCAGCTCATCATAGAATTTTGCCTCCTCCTCACTTAATGCTTCCTTAATTAGCACATCAATGTCTTCATGCTTTTTCATCTTTTATCTATTTAAGTTTTAGTTCTTGTTTTAAATGTTCTCGCGCTGTAAACAATCTTGATTTAACGGTTCCCTTTGGTATCGATAGTATTTCAGCAATTTCATTGACGTTGTATTCCTTCAGATAAAACAATGTCAATATGTTGCGCTGGTCATCGGGCAGTGTTTTAATCAAGCTGAGCATAACTTCAATCTTATTGTTATCACCCTGATCTGATTGTCGAGGATATAGTTCGTTCTCCACATCGCGCTGATTGATTCCTCGAGCCTTTTGTTGCCTGCGTATCCAATCAGCGGATTTGTGGTAGA
The DNA here is from genome assembly GCA_040216915.1 of Cyclobacteriaceae bacterium. Taxonomy (GTDB): domain Bacteria; phylum Bacteroidota; class Bacteroidia; order Cytophagales; family Cyclobacteriaceae; genus ELB16-189. The sequence continues at coordinate 416,420 of JAVJOD010000003.1, read as the reverse complement.
TGATTCTGTTAAGCCACACCGCAAACTTTGTGGGGTCATGCAGTCTGCCAAGACCCTTGACCACACTGGCCCATGTTTCTTGTGCAATATCTTTTGCAGCGCTTCCATCCTTGCAGTACCAGTAGGCTTGTTTTACCACGCTGCTGTTCCATTGGTTCACCAGCATGCCAAAGGCTTTTTTCTTGCCTTCCTGACATTGGATCACTAGCATTTCATTAAGGGTATCGGAGGTGGATTTCATATCCTACATACTAGTCGCCACTTAAGTCAATGGGTTCACTGTTCGCACAGAAATATCACACGGCAAGGAGAATTATCCCTTTGCAGGCCTTGGATACTTTCTGAACCAGCTCTGGATGGTCATTTGCATTACTCCAAAGAATGCCTCCTTAAATATTCCTGCAGACAATTTTGATTTGCCCCTGACGCGCTCCGTGAAGATGATGGGTACTTCCTTCAGCTTGAAACCGTACTTCCACGCTTTGAATTTCATTTCAATCTGGAAGGCATAGCCAATAAATTTCACCTTATCGAGCGGAATTGTTTCCAGCACTTTCCTTCGATAGCAGACAAATCCTGCAGTGGAGTCCCGTATTGGCATTCGAGTGACGAAGCGTACATAGGAGCTGGCGAAATAGGACAAGAGCACCCGACCGATGGGCCAGTTGACTACATTGACGCCTGTGACATAGCGGGATCCTATCGACAAATCAAATCCATCTACTTCGCACGCATTATATAACTTGACCAGGTCCTTTGGATCATGGGAGAAGTCTGCATCCATTTCAAGAATAAATTCATACCCCTGGCTGAGTGCGTATTTAAAACCATCGATGTAAGCGGTACCCAGTCCGAGTTTTCCTTTTCGGGAAAGTAAATGCAGTCGGGTGATGACTGATGAGTTGTAGTGCGACTGCAGACCCATCACAATGTCTGAGGTGCTATCAGGTGAATTGTCATCCACAATAAGCAAGTCAAACTCCATCGGAAGAGAAAATACAGCCTCAATTATTAATGCTATGTTTTCTTTCTCATTATAAGTAGGAATAATGACGATCGCCTTGTTCAAAGTGACATTGGATAAGCAGCAAAACTAGTGAAATGAGCAATCTCTGCCCAATTTGGTTCAGGTCAAGTTTGAAGGTAATTTAACACCTCATTAGATAAACGGATTTTAAAAATTAAAGATCAATGGCTGACCAAAATTCCTGTGTGTTCCTCGATCGAGATGGGGTACTCAATGTGGATCGGCCAAGCTATGCCTATAGAATAGAGCACTTCAATATTATTGAAGGTGTACCTGAGGCGCTCGCCCGCCTTAAGAAAGCAGGCAATCTTTTGATTGTGGTTACCAATCAATCGGGGATTTCTCAAGGTATTTATACACAACAAGAAATGGAAACTTGTCATCAGTTCCTCCAGGAAAAATGCCTTGGATTAATAGACCATTTTTACTTCAGTCCGTATCATCCAAAGGTTACGGAGTCGCTTAGTAGGAAACCAGGAAGCTTGTTGTTTGAAAAGGCCATTGCAAAATTCTCGATTGATACCGGCAGGAGCTGGATGATAGGAGATAGGGGGAGAGACCTAGTGCCAGCAAAAAAGCTTGGCATCAAGACGATTCAAATTGGCAACGAGGTAGAGTCAGAAAATCGGGGAGATTATGAGGTTAGAAATTTGACTGAAGCGGCAGAGGTCGTCCTGACAGCAAAGGCGCAGTAGAAAGTAGTTGGCCATTGCTTAGTACAATCCGTATTCAAATATTTTTATTTATTAATCATGTCGGGATTCAGGCATGGTAATTGTAAATTCGAAGTGATTCAGAAATCATTACAATTATGAAATATTTAACACTAATTCTCTTTTGTCTAAGTGGCATTGCATCAGCACAACAGTTTGAGGGAACCATAACCTGGACGATTAATGCGAAAATCACAGACCCTAAAATGAAGGCTCAAATGGAAGAAGCTGAGAAGCGGATGAATGACCCGGAAATGCAGGCGCAGATGAAGCAAATGCAGGAGCAAATGAATAATCCGCAAATGAAAGCCATGATGGAATCCAACCCTCAGATGAAGGCGCAGATGGAAAAGATCATGTCTATGTCTAATGGAGGTGGGATGGAATCCATGATTCCAAAAAGCATGGTAATCAAAGTAAAAAATGATAACACCCTTTCCGTGATCGAAGGCGGGATGATGAGTGGTGAAGTACTATACCTTAAAGACAAGGGAACTTCTTATCACATTGACAGGGAGGCACAAACTTATTCCATACTTGGAAAGGACAATGGAGATGCTTCAAAGATGAACGCAAAAGTGAGCAAGACTGGGGAGTCAGCCAAGGTAGCGGCTTACACTTGCCAGAAGTACAAGATCGAGATTACAGAGCAGGGAAAGTCAATGACGCAATACGTTTGGGCCACCACGGAGATCAAAGGCATCGACTTGAAAGGATTAGCAAACCAAAAGATGAATGGAGGCAGATCGGTGTTCTACAGTGAAATTGACGGTGTGCCTCTTAAAATGGAAATGACCACACCCGAAATGGTGATGACGATGGAGGCGAAGGAGGTCAAGAAGGAATCACTTTCAGCCAGCCAGTTCATCATTCCTTCCAACTTCAAAGAAGTGAAAGGAATGATGAGTGGTAACTAGTCCTCAAGGCAATGGCCCAACGGCTACTCTCGATATGAGATTGGGGCATTCTTATCTTCTAATTTCTTTATGCTAAAAAGCGTGTAGGCGATCCAAAAATAGTGACCCCAAACACCTGTCATGAGGATAATAAAAGTTATTAGCATCCATAGTGGTGCGTCCGGACTCCACAGCGCTCTTGGAAGGCGATTTACATCTAGGCTTACGGGAAGACCCCATGTAGTTTCACTTTGAGATTCTATTGTGCCATACTCATCATGCTCGTCCAGTTTGCCAATGATAACGAGCTCTCCATTTGGCCCTCCGGGAATATCATTTGGAAATTCTACTTCATCTTCTCCCGTCTCGCTAGTGTAGGCTTCGCTGATTGGTAATAAACTGTACATCCTTGGGACAAACAAATAGATATTTTCATCACCAATTGGCAGGGAGTTCCCGTCTTCATCCCATCTTGATAGTGACACAAAAACCGTATTTACAGAATCAATTATTTCAGTTTTGAGCTGAAGTTGGGCATCAACAATTTCCAATTCAACCTGGTTCTCTTCAAATTGATCATTGCCTTCAAAAAGTGCTGTGAATTCAAACTGGTGGCCTTTGGCTCTAAGGTCGGGTAGATCGCCCCTGAAGATACTTATGCCCTCTTTATTCGTAACAGCGCTGCCCAAGGACAGAGAGACTCCATTAATGTTAGCAGCAAATAGAATCTTCATTCCTGAAATAGGCTCCTCTTCTTCTTCATCGGCCACTGTAGCTTTGAGCGAATATGTATTATTCGCATGCTGAGTGTAGATAAGACTAATTTCTACATTATTAGCTTCACCTGATGTGAGATTGAAGCCAAATGCGAATAATGAGCATAGTATTAGCGTTCTCATCTGGTTATTATTTCGTTTTCATCAATTCCTTTTCAAGGTATTCAGATGTTTCCCACACAGGTACGATGGGTATAAATTTTGAGGCTAGCTTAAACATCAGAAAAAACATGGCGATGCCCGCAAATGTAAGAGCCCACTCTACCCATGTTGCGGAGTAATGAACATACTCCATGCGCGTGTCCTGCATTGGTAGTAAGGTTGTTTCTAAAGTAGGTACGATTATCAAGTACCTCTTTACCCACATAGCAAAAACCAGAACTGCACTCACCGCAGTAATTGAATTGATATTTCTCATCTTCGGGATGGCAAGAACAATTAGAGGTAGTAAAATTCCTGCGAAATTGGCAAAGTAAAACCATCCACCAAATTCATTGAGGTTGAATAGTTTTTCAATTAGCTCTGCATTCCATTTCTCCGATGAATACCAGTCTGTGAGGTATTCAGAGAAAGTAAAGTAGCCATAGCCGGCTGCAAGCACCATAAGAAGATAGCTGAGGTAGATAAAATGCTTTTCAACAATATATTTCTCCAGCTTATAAAGCTTACGGAAGGCCCACATGGCAATTACCAAAACACCAGTGCCACTGTAGATTGCAGCCAAAACGAAGTAAGGTCCGAAAATTGTGCTGTGCCACCCCGGCCGCAATGTCATACCAAAGATCCATGATAAGACGGAGTGCACGATAATTGCTGTTGGAATAATTAGCAGTGCAAGCGCTGTAGTTGCCTGATTCAATTTCTTCCGTTGTTGGGGTGTGTTACTAAATCCAAGCGAGAAAAACCTATAAAGGTTCTTCTTCCACTTACTGACGTCCAGATCGGCTTGAGATAGTATGGCAAAGTCGCGGATCAAGGCCAGATACAAGAAAATGATACTGCCTACAAGGTAGGTTCCAATAGCTAGCACATCCCAGGTAATGGGCGACTGAAGTCGCGGATAGATAAATAAATGGTGTAATCTGTCTAGTCTACCAACGCAAAGCAAGATATAAAGTGGGCCAATGATGGTGGCAATGACGGTAATTAGCTCTGCTATCCTGATGATTGGTTTTCTCCACTCGACATGAAATAAATGAAGGAATCCACTAATGATAGCGCCTGCGTAGCTTATCCCTATAAAGAAAATGAAATTCGCAATGTAGAGTCCCCAAACCACATTGTCCCTCATTCCTGTCACTACGTGTCCTTCGGTAGCTTGCACATACAATGCATAAAGGCCAATCATAAATATTATGGACCAAAATCCAATCCATAGTTTTTCTCTCGTGGACCATTGGGTGATTTGCGGAGCAAATTCCTTTAGCAAGGATTTACTTGTACTTTCAATATTCATAGGTGAAGATGATTAGTGTACATCCTTGTATCTGTCTTTAATTTCATTGTCAAGATTTTTGAAACCTCGCTCAACAGGGAACATCCTGTTTGATGGAGGTAGATAGTACACACGTGGCTTTGTACCCAGTTCTTCCATATAGCGATAGGCAGCCTTGTCGCGCAATAGTGCGCTCAATCTTACCGTCTCTGAGCCATTGGTGACAGAATCTTCATTTTCATCTCCAAAATAGAAGACACCGTTAGGGCAGGCAGTTACGCAGTCTGGTAGTTTCCCCTGACGCGCCATGTCTGGGCAAAAATCACATTTTTCCACAGTACTGTGCTTGCTGGGAACACTTGTTTCGGGAGAATGCGCCACTTGCTTGGCTTCCTCAGGAACTTCAGGTTCACCCCAATTGAATACCCGAGTAGAATATGGACAAGCAGCCATACAAAATTTGCAACCGATACATCTGTCGTTATCGATAAGCACCAGCCCGTCTGTTCTCTTAAATGTAGCGTCAACAGGGCATACCTTGACGCAAGGTGGATTATCACAATGAAAGCAAGTCTTTGGGAACCAGTAAGGAGCTGATTGTTCATTGTCTTTCATCAATTTTATCTGAAGCCACTCTTTGTCCTCTGGTACATAGTGCATTTTTTGACAGGCAGTAACACACTTTCTAGCATTCCTGCATTTGCCAAGGTCGATCACCATGACAAATTTCTTTCCTGGTATACCCTCTCTCCCCACATTCTTGGCCATCGTCTGGGCATGATCGTGCGTATCTACTTTTAATAGAGATGCCTCTATCTCCACGATCTCGCCATCGGGTGAGAGTAGTTTTACCTTATCTGAACATTCGGAAATTGACTGATCCTCACTGGGTGCGAGGAACTTTGCGGTCCCTGCCAATGCCGCGAGGCTTGCTGCTGCGCCCAGCTTAAGAACGGTTCTTCTTTTCTTGTCTTCCATTGTTCAAATTTTAGGGTTTACCCAATTTAGAATGTCTTTGTTCTCAGCTTTTTGCTTTTTCAACTTGCTTAAAACAGACTCGTCAATCTCCACTAGTTTTCCCTCTGAGGTGAGCATCTTTACGGTCTTCCCACTCTTGTTGGTGCTAGCTAATGCTGGCATGGCCATCGCTGAGGTGGCAAGAGCGCCCAGAACTTTTTTGATAAACCCTCTTCTGTTATTATTCTTACGTTCTTCCATGGTATTCTTTGTTAAAAGTTCCAGAGTCGGGTAATATTAAAACCGATGGCAATGTCACCTTTCAAGAAGTCATTCGTGTTGTAGGAAATATTTTCCTGATAGATGATGGATTGAAAACTGGTTATGAAGATCTGGAATGCGTGAGAACTGGTTGCGATTTCCCATCCTATTGAAATATTAGGCTGAAGTTCAAAGTCTGGATCATCGTGCGTGGTAAATTGGTGTACATAGTTGATCACGATAGAGGATTGACTTGAAAACTTGTAGCGCGCCCCCACACCCAACGCAATTACATCATGCTTATAGAGACTGTCAGTGGCATTGAAGTGGCTAAAGCTTGGCGACAGTTGTAGGGAAATTTTAGAGGTTATGCGTCTTGCAATGATTAGTTCATTGTAGTAGGAAAGCCTGTGAACACTTTCACTAAAATTTTCGGGAGCCCGAGTGTCAACTGCAACATCTCCGAAGTAAGTCACGCTTACCGGTATTGCCCCGTCACGCGATTGCTTTAATATGGCATACTTTGCATTGAAGTCCAGGTATTTTTTGAATTTCGCAAAGCCAAAGCCTAAAGATAGATTATTGATGGGTGCATAGGTGAAGCCCATTCGAATATTTGAAGGTGCATACAGTCCGTATAAATCGGATATTCCATTTTCAACCAACCCAAATCTGTGCTGTATGTCAAACTCCAATGTTCCTTTGGAAGGTACAACCACCGACTGCATGTCGAGCAATTGCGCACTTTCGAAGGCAGGTCTGGCAGGAGTTCGCTCTGACGTTGCGTCCTCTCCCTCGTCCTGCGCCCAGGCGCCTCCACTGCATAGTATTGTTAAAATCAGGGTGGCAATCCATCCTTTCTTAATGACAGTCAGTGTAGTGATCATTTTGGTTTTCATTTTCTTTGACATTTAATTATCCAGTGCACCCTGCTCTATCCAGGAAAGTATTAAAGCTCGATCTTGATCGGTGGCGTATTGCCGCATTGAACCAGTGTTAATTTTATCATAAAGCTCATTTTCCTCGGCAGGGATTTCGGGATCTACATATCCGAAGAAGATAAGTGTTGTGTAAGCATCTGCCTCCGATAAATTGGGAGGGATTCCTCCTTTGGCATGGCACCCTGCTACGTTGCAGGATGAATTGAAGATTGGAATGATGTTGACATTAAAACTGACTGAGTCAGGAACTTCTACTTTTGGTTTGATCAAATCTTCATAAGTACAGGAGGTATTGCAGATCGCCAGAAGACCGAGCACCATTATTGTTAGGATTCCGAGATGGTTCATGGTTTTCATGGTTTGAAGGTTAACTGCTGATTAAGTAGTCCGATCCTGTTGAGATCATCATTGTCACCTAAGAAAATATCAAAGTCATAAGTCATTTTTGAGGGATCAAAAATAAGATCATCTCCATTTCCAGTATTAAGAGCTCGCACAAGCAATATGGAATAGCCCTTGCTGTTTAATCCATCTATTTTAGCAAGTTGTACATTAGAGACTGCTCTTACATCGGATAGACTGCCATTTGGATTTTCCAAATAGTATCCTGGTATGCCGCTAAATCCACGTAAACGCGCGAATAAATCTTGGCGGTCTGTTTCAGTTGCTGGATAATGGGTTGACCCTTCGTGCTGACCTCCATCGGGGAGAAAGTCATCAAGTGATTGTCTTGTGACTCGGTTGAACTGGCCAGGTTTATTAAGCGCAACACCGCTGGGGTTCACGGAACCTTCGCCATCTCCTGTAGGTCCATGACATGGTGCACATTCTAACTGAAAAATGGCATCTCCATTAATGGGGCTACCAGTAAATAGCTTCTTATTAAGCAAGTAGTATCCTGGGTCAAGAATGGTAAATCCTCCTGGCTTCCTCTGCAGTTCCTGCTGCACTCCATCCCAATCATACATAGGACCACTTCGATTGTCGGATCCTGCATTATTTCTCACATAGGTCTTGTTACCTATGTCAGTAGTGGGTCCAGTTCCGTTGTCAATCATGTCAATGGCAAAACCCAAAGGTTCTGACAAGGCTAGAGACCATTCCCAAACATCTCTTTTACCACCACCCATGTCAAAGGAAAGATTAAGCACATCGTCACTTCGCTGCGATGTCCATCCCGCAGTTGCACCTGCTTTCTTTGGATCATCCGGCCCATTGAATAACCAGTTGGCGCGAGAAGCGTTATAGGTTGTATCCTTCCATGAAATAAGCAGATAAAGACTATCAGCGGTATAGGCAGCTCTTAATTCAATCCCTGGGGCTTTACCTTTGTTGAAGCCCGCCAGTCCATCGAAAGTTCCGCTGACATTGTACAGCCCATCTGATGTAGGCACTTGCGATGTTACCTGATTTTGTGCTTCCACTTCCAGATAGTCTGCAGTTGTCCAATACTTGGCACTGATTTTATTTGGAATGGCGGTAACCAGATTTGCTTCGAGGGTTGCGGTGGAATTGGGTACTTCTGGAGCTGGAATCTTCAATGGCTCGTTTTCAAAGTAGGTGCAACCCATCATTGCTAGCAATGAGATTTGAAGAAATCTTAATGTGGACATTTTGTTACCGGTCATGTTATTTTATAAGATTGCGTCAGTCGGGATTAAAAATGAGGGGGCCTATTACCCCCTCAATTCATTAATTCGATTTGTACTTTAAGGAGCCTGGTAGGCAACGATACTGATTTGCATTCTTACCTGGGCGTCATTCACACTGGAAGATGAAATGCCATAGTCTTCTTTTGCATTCATATAGAATCTGCCTTCGAATGTTGCGTAAGTTCTGTTGTTTGAAGGCTCCACATAATTAGGGGTCATCTTAAACCACAATTCTATTGCGTTTGTGAAACCATGGAATTCAAGATTTCCCTTTGCCAGATATCCATCTCCGTATGCAGTGATGCCAGTGCTTGTGAACTTCGCAAAACGATCTGCTGATGTATAGGTGGTAGGAAAGGCTCCGTCAGCAGTTACTCCAAAAGTGCCCATAATACATCCCGCAACATCATAAACTGAAGTTGGATTGAAGGAATCATCTTGTGATTCTGGATCCCTGCCACCACGAGAGCGTGTATTTACACTGGTCAAATCAACTATTGCTTCAATGGTACTGCTGCCAAGATCAGCTGGATCGAAATCCACAACGATCTTATTTAGCTGAGAGAATGCGCCAACGAATTCTGCGGCACCATCACGGTAAGGGAATTCAAAAGACAGCGGGCTGTGTGTGGCATCATATGTCCAGCTGCCAGTTTGCACATAAGTTGAACCATTCCATGAGTAGTTGATATCCACACTAGATATTCCTGTCTGGCCAGTAGATGTGAGGGCAAGGTTTTGAGTTGCACTTTCAGCGCCAAGAACTACATCTGTTGGAGCGCCAGTAAATCTCAGGTTGCTTAGTCGCCCACTACTATTTGTATTATCTGTGTCATAGTAAGCACTTATGGTATAAGTGGCTGCCACAAGTTGTGGAAAAGTGAAATTACCACTAGCATCAGTAGTTGTTTCCATATTGACTACTGGCGTTGTGCTAAACAAAGTTACAATTGCGCCAGGGGCTGCTATCTGAGCGCCTCCTGCATCAGGGTAGGTCACCTGACCGGAGATCGAAGATAGCTGCACGGGTGCAGGGTCATCACTACACTGGACTACAATTGCCAGAATAAAGATAACCGTCAATAGGTACGAAAATGTTTTTAAAGTTTTCATTTTTTGTGAATCAAATAAATAATTGGTTACCCAAACAAGTGTTAATTTGAACCCTGTTCGTTATCTCAAACGTAGCGTGGTAAAGCTTACTGTGTTATGATCTAGGTCATCGGATGCCCTGATCTTTGTCAGCTAAGAAATGATCGGAACTATTGAAGTCTGCTATTTGAAAGAGTAGCGTATGATTGATTTTAGCAATGTTTCACGAAGATGTTTGGTGTCCAGAGTATCTCTAGGATTCAGGTAGTGAATTCCTGTGCGGGCAGATACTTCAAGACCTGTAGAATCCATCCTGTAAATAGTTAGATCGTAATTGGGTAGGGTATCTGACTTTGTCATTACCTTAACATCAACATAGTAGTCCCCAAGCGAAATATCATTATTCGCCTTTTGCTTTAATAGATGCACAAAATGGTGTGGAGGCATTAAGCTGTCAATTGGCAATTGTTCTTGCGTTTCTATTGTTTCATAGAATGGCCAAGCTGTGCCAGATTGATTAGTAATTGCAACACGTTGATTATCCATTTGTGCTCCTAAATAATTGACCAAATCTTGGTCTCGGGGGGATGTAATGGTGAAGTAGAATGACCTGTCAACGGCAATCTTATCATTATCCGAATTACAGGCGACAAAAATAAGCGCCACTAGAATTTGCGAGATTCTGGTAACCATAAGAATGATTAAGAAGAGTCAGTTTCAAAACACGAATCTGCTGAATCTAAACGAAACATCGCTTACTAATGCTACGCCTCCTCCGGAAAAGCCCTAATTCCTTTGCATCTGGGGTAAGCCATGATGAGCTTAGTTCTTGAAGGTCCTTAGATAGTGCACTAATATCCAGCGGTCCTCATCACTTGAAATTTTCTTCTCATAGGCAGGCATGTCGTCCCTGCCAAATGTGGTCTTATAGAATAACTCTCCGTCTGATTGGGATTGAAATGTCGCTAAGGAAAAGTCACCAGAAGGAGTGTCTAGTTCTTTTGCTTTGGGTCCATCTCCTAACCCAGCTTTTCCATGACAAGACTTACAGTGCTTATCAAACAATACCTTGCCAATGGAAATGTTCTCTTTGTCACCCTTGGTCGGATTCTCCATCTTCTTGTATTTGGCTGGTACCGCCCAAGGGTCTTGCTTAAATGTAGTAAAGGAGAATCCAAACAATGCTATTGCCACCGCAATCGATATTTTGAATATTATCTTTTTCATTGGTTTCAAAATTTTGTAGAACGAAAGCCTCAATTTGACCGCTTGCTGGATAATAAAAAATGACTTTCGTCATCATTCGGTTTATAGAAATGAAAAAACCCGCTCAAAGATGCTAGAGCACCTCAGAAGAGACGTGGTAGGAGATGGTGTGCTATAAATTCTAGTAATTTGTTTTTAATGAATCGATTTCAGCCTTGGCGGGCATCATGAAGATATCTTGAGCTGGACTCTCGGTGCTTAATTGTGCGTTGGATATTACTACTTCATAGCGCTTATCGCCAATGGCGCCATTGGCGTACTTGTATCCCACGAGCTTGGTAGCTAGCTCTACCCCATTGATGTCTGTCCAATTTTCGTAGCTGAGCGCGTTATAGTTTTCGTGCGCTTCTCCGCTATAGTAGGTTACGGTATACAGCAACATGGCCATCTTACCTGTGGTCGGATCAATCAATATCTTGTAGGTATCTTCAGCTGCATCACCCACACCCTCCTCAAAAGCTACATGAATAGCATTGTAGAGTTTACCATCAACAGTAACCGTATCATCCTTATAGATTACGCCAGGGTCGGCCACAATAAAAGGAATAGTGAAAAAATAGGAATACAAATTATGGTAGAATCTAGCAGACCTACCTTTGTATGCGGCTCTGTTTGGGGCTACCCAAACTTCCTCTCCGTCAAATCCGATCTTAAACGAGTCGGCTACGGTTAGATCCTTTCTGTTTGTTAAATCCAAGGTATAATGCTCTGAAGGGACTGTGTCATTTTGATGTTGCAAGTCATACTCCAATGACTTGAAGCTTCGCCAGGTGTCAAGGCCACCATGCGCTTTGAGCAAATTGGAAAAGCTTTCAGGGAGACCTTCGTAATAGTCTATTGGAGTTTCCTCCGCTTGTGGCTTAGAGGAACAAGAGACCAGCAACGCAAAGATGGATAGGTAGAATATTGCTCTCATAGTTAGTGAAGGATTGAGGACACAAAAGTATCAAACATGACAAACTTGGCTGTCGTCAATAGGACATATTACGTAAGTGGCTGAAGCAGTTTGCTACTTGGGCAGATAACCTAATACTTTTAACATTGAATCGCTGTTTTGCTCCGGTGCAAAAAGTTTTGTCGAAATCTCTCCGTCTTCGTTTCTGCTCACAAGTACATGCTTTGGGGCAGGAATGAGACAGTGCTGTATCCCACCATATCCCCCAAGAGAATCCTGATAGGCGCCTGTATGGAAAAAGCCCATGTACAGTGGCTCCTCATCGTTGATTATGGGAAGGAATACTTCGCCCGTATGAGCTTCAGAATTGTAGTAGTCCATACTGTCACAGGTAAGACCTCCCATGTTTACCTTGTGGTAAGGATCGTCCCATTTGTTGATCGCAAGCAGAATATATTTCTGATTAAGACCCCAGGCATCGGGCATTTGTGTAATGAAGGAGCCATTGATCATGTACCAGAGCTCCTTGTCATTTTGAAGTTTTTGGTCTACTACAGAGTATAAAATAGCACCACTTTCGCCCACCGTGTAGCTTCCAAATTCAGTAAAGATGTTAGGAACTGGGACGTTATTTTTGTCACAAATCCATTTGATGTTTTCAACGATTTGCTCAATCATGTATTTATAATTGTACTCAAATGCCAGCGATTGCTTGATCGGAAAGCCGCCACCAATATCAATTGAATCAAGTGAGTCACAAATCTTCTTGAGTTCGCAGTACTTAAAGACAAATCTGCTCAATTCACTCCAGTAGTAGGCGCTGTCTTTTATGCCCGTGTTGATGAAGAAGTGAAGCATTTTCAGAGATGCTTTCTCGCTCTTTTCGATTTTATCTCTGTAAAGTGGAACAATGTCGCTGTACCTGACGCCCAGCCTTGAAGTATAAAATTCAAATTTAGGCTCCTCATCTGAGGCTACCCTGATGCCCACCTTAAAAGGTTTTGTTGATCCTTTCTCGTAGATATCGATCTCGTTAATGGTATCAAGAATGGGGATGCAGTTAAATTCATCATTGAGCAAGTCAACGATGTTGTTGGTATAGCGAGGCATCTTGAAGCCATTGCAGAGAATATAGGTGTCTTTTGTGATTTTACCTTGTTCGTACAGGCTCCGGACAATGGGTATGTCAAATCCGGAAGAAGTCTCCAAGTGCACATCATTTTTGAGCGCCTCCTCCATCACAAAGGAAAAATGCGATGACTTTGAGCAATAGCAATAAGTATAGTCTCCCTTGTATTTAAATTTTTCTATAGCATTCCTAAATGTAGCCTGAACAAATCGGATGTTTTCACTGATTCGAGGCAGATAAGTGAGCTTAAGTGGCGTGCCGTATTCCTTAATAATGTCCATAAGTGGTACATCATTAAAGTGTAACTCGTTTTCCCACACTTTAAACTCCTTTTGAGGGAATTCGAATGTCTGTTCAATTAGGTCACGATAGCTCTTCATTTACGCGCTGTAAAGGTTCAAGAGGTGCAATATTGCTATAATTTTGCCATCTTTACAATTAGAAATTAGATCCGTGAAAGGTTGTTTGCTCTTCTTCTTAACTCCCATTGGGCATCCCTTGCCTGACTACTAGCGTCCACCTCGTGGCCTTTTGAGAGTAGTAATTTTAGTAAGTTTTGGTATAAATAGTTTTTTCAGTGAATAGCATTAAGATCATCGAGGTAAAATCGGAGATAGGAGCAGGGACTCGTGGGGCCAGCCTGGGGGTAGAGGCCATTAAAATTGCCAGTCTTGACTTGAAGTCGGATCTCTTCCGACAATACGAGTCTGTCGAAGTAGAACACGTGAATGAATTGCTCTTTGATGGAGCCGAGCATGCGCACGCAAAATTTATAGACGGTGTACTCATTATGGAAGAGCGTGTCTGTCTGGAGGTTTATGAAACCTTATTAGACAAACATTTTCCTTTGGTGATGGCGGGAGATCACTCCACTGCCTACGGCACCATTGCCGGAATAAAGAAAGCATATCCAAAAAAACGGCTAGGCGTGATTTGGATTGATGCACACGCAGACATTCACACCCCATATACAACCCCATCGGGTAACATGCACGGAATGCCGGTAGCCATGTCTTGCGACATTGATAATCTCGAGTGTAAGATCAATGACCCAAAATCGGCTACAGTTGAATACTGGGAGCAGATAAAGAATGTGGGAATTCCCGGTGCCAAGACTTATGCGGAAGATTTTGTCTACATCGCAGTGCGAGATCTTGAAAAACCTGAGAATTACCTCATCAACAAATTGGGGATGGGCTTCATCGAAACGGAAGATGTGAAGAAGGATGGCGCGGAAAAGACTGCGCAGGAAGCCTTGAAGATGTTGGATCATTGTGATTTGATTTATGTGTCTTTTGACGTTGATAGTATCGACTCTCGATTTTCATCGGGAACTGGCACACCAGTGCCTAATGGTTTAACGGTGGAGGAAGCCAGGGTGCTAAATCGAGAACTGGCCAAGAGTCCTAAGATTTGCGCCTGGGAAATCGTGGAGATCAATCCTACATTGGATACTGAAAATAGAATGGCGGAAAGTGCCTTTGAGATTCTCGAAACTACCGCCAAAACTATTGCTGCCAGACCGGTAGAAGAAGAGTGACCTCAAGAACCTTTCTTTTCAAGAAGTTCCACAAAGGATTCAATAGTAGACATCAGATTTCTCCTCACGATGGGATCGGTAATAAATTTGGGTATGCCAATCGGCTGCGAGATGATTCGATAGGTAGCCTTTATCTGAGTATCAGAAATTTTAGTAAGCAGCCAGCTGCCTTGCAGTTTCATTCTTGTGACTCCCTTCCGCTCTGGTGCCAATGCCTTGTTCTCAAAACTTTTGAAGGTGATCAACAGTTCATCATGCGCTAGTTTTTTCAACCTGTAAATCAAAAGATGGTCTTGGTCACTCACCGGCCAGGGAATGTCATGGTATGAGTATTCGTACCATTGGGAGGTGTCGGTAAGCGAGTGTACTTTGAACTCTGAGACGTGACTTTGCCATGACTTAAGTCTTTCTTCGTCTTTAATTAGCCTTAGCGCTTCAAGCGGGGTGGTCCTGATTGTAAACTCTCCCTTTACTTCACGAGCAGCCTGGGGAGGGTCCGAACCCGGAAATGTAACCCAGCGTTCGTAGATGGAAATGTTGCCTTCCTTCTTAATCAATGAAAATTCTATGTCGTCTTGAGCACTTGCAAAATGAACGAGGGTCAAACAGAAAAGTAAAACCAGGCTAGCTGGTGCCATCCAGGAAATATTAATTCTCATAGTCATTTACATGAAGGCGATATCTCCACATATTGTAACTCTATTATAAAAGGTTATTGCCTCAATTGATACAATTTATTGATCCTTTAGTATCCTAATTTCCTTAATTTCGCATTGAAAACTTTACAATCCATTGACAATGAGCCAAAACGGTCCGATTTCCTCTTTTCTCGAGAAACATTACCTCCACTTCAATTCTGCAGCTTTAGTAGATGCCGCCAAAGGCTATAAGAAACACATCGCAGAGGGAAAGAAGATGATGGTGACCCTGGCCGGAGCCATGAGCACTGGTGAATTGGGAATTAGCTTCGCAGAAATGATTCGGCAGGACAAGGTCCAAATAATTTCTTGTACAGGAGCCAACCTTGAAGAGGATATCATGAACCTTGTAGCACACTCGCACTACAGAAGGATTCCCAACTATCGCGACCTCACCCCCGAGCAGGAGTGGGATCTTTTGGGAAATCACTTGAACCGCGTCACCGATACCTGTATTCCAGAGGAAGAGGCTTTCAGGAGATTGCAGTCGCACCTTTTTAAGGTGTGGAAGGATGCAGAAGATAAAGGGGAGCGCTTGTTTCCTCACGAATTCATGTTTCGAATGATCAACAGTGGCGATTTAAAACAATACTATGAGATCGATCCCAAGAATTCGTGGATGATCGCAGCAGCCGAGAAAAACATGCCCATGGTGGTGCCGGGCTGGGAGGATTCTACGATGGGCAATATTTTTGCTTCCTATTGCCTTACCGGAGAATTAAAGGCGTCAACCATGAAGAGTGGAATTGAATATATGGTGTGGCTTGCCGATTGGTATACTGAAAATGCAGGCAAGGATGGAATAGGATTTTTTCAAATAGGAGGAGGTATAGCTGGTGATTTTCCAATCTGCGTGGTGCCTATGTTGCATCAGGACCTGGAAAGAGATGGCGTGCCCTTCTGGAGCTATTTCTGCCAAATAAGTGATTCCACTACAAGCTACGGTTCTTACTCTGGAGCCGTGCCCAATGAAAAGATAACGTGGGGTAAATTAAGTATTGAGACACCAAAATATATTGTAGAAAGCGATGCTACTATTGTGGCTCCGTTGATTTTTGCCTACGTGCTAGAGTGGTAAATAGCACACCCAACTAATGAACTTAGACCAATTACTTAGGGAAGAAATTACAAATGCATTTTCTTCACTCTTCGATGTTGAACCGCCACATCTTCAGATACAACCTATCAATCCAGAGTTTGAGGGATCACACACTTTAGTTTGTTTCCCCCTTGCCAAGATCTCGAAAAAAAATCCACAAGAAACTGCGCAGTTGATTGGCGAATACCTCAACGCCAACTCAAAGGTGGTAAGCCACTTTAATGTAGTCAAAGGATTTCTGAACCTTTCCTTAGGTCACCAGATATGGAGAGAGGTTTTTAAAGCCATAGCGAGTGAAGAAGACTATGGCGTAGTGAAGCCAACTGGCAAGGAGATTATGGTAGAGTATTCATCCCCGAATACCAATAAGCCGCTTCACCTGGGTCACCTCAGAAATAACTTTCTGGGTTGGAGTGTAGCTTCAATTTATCAGGCTATTGGATACGAGGTGCACAAAGTGCAAATAATCAATGACCGAGGTATTCATATTTGCAAGTCTATGGCGGCCTGGAAGACCAGTGGTAATGGAGAAACACCGGAGAGCAGCGGGTTGAAGGGTGATAAGCTAGTAGGGAAATACTACGTCATCTTTGATCAGATGCAGAAAGCGCAGGTGAGTGATCTGATTGCCAAGGGCAGGAGTAAGGAGGATGCTGAGAAAGAAACTTCCATCATGAAACTCGCCATTGACATGTTGCAAAAGTGGGAGCAAAAGGACGAGGAGGTAGTATCGTTGTGGCGCACCATGAACGGCTGGGTATATGCTGGCTTTGAGGCTACCTACAAACAAATGGGTGTAGATTTTGATAAGCTGTACTTTGAATCTGAAACATACCTGCTCGGCAAGGAAGAGGTGCTGAAAGGTGTAGAAAAGGGTGTCTTTTTTAAGAAGGAGGATGGCTCGGTGTGGGTAGACCTCACCGAGGATGGTTTAGATCAAAAAGTACTCCTTCGGTCGGATGGCACATCCGTTTACATGACGCAAGACATCGGGACTGCTATTTTACGTTTCAGGGATTTTCCGAAAATTTCCAGACAAGTATACACCGTAGGCAACGAGCAGGAGTATCATTTTAAGGTGTTATTCCTGATTCTTGCCAAACTCGGTTATCAATGGGCAAAGGAGTGCTACCACTTGTCTTATGGAATGGTAGATCTCCCTTCCGGTAAGATGAAATCGCGCGAGGGGACCGTGGTTGATGCCGATGACCTCATGCAGGAAATGATTGAGGAAGCAGAAAAGCAAACAAAGGAACTGGGAAAAATTGAGGAACTGAAGGAACCGGAAGCAATCGAGCTTTTTGAAACGATAGGTATTGGCGCCCTTAAGTTTTACTTGCTAAAAGTTGATCCGAAAAAGAGGATGATGTTTGACCCTAACGAATCAATCCAGTTGCAAGGCCATACGGGGCCTTTTGTGCAATACACTCATGCGCGTATCCGAGCCATTCTTCGAAAAGCGGAAAGTATGTCGCTCAAGCCTGCAGACAAAACGGACGATAATTCGCTATTTGAGCCAGAAATCACACTGATTAACCTGCTTTCGGCATACCCTGCCAGGTTGCACGATGCCGCAAAGGACTATTCTCCAGCTGTCATTGCAAACTACGCCTACGATTTAGCGAAAGCTTATAATCACTTCTATCAGTCGATACCAATTTTTTCTGGCGATGATGCCAGTCAACTGGAATTTAGGGTTGCCCTCTCTCAAAAAGTTGGAGAAGTTATTAACAAAGCGATGGCTTTGTTGGGTATAAGAGTACCCGAAAGAATGTAAACTGCGTACTTTTGTTTGCAGATTTGGCAACAATACTTCAATCTAATGGTTAAGATAATTATCAGAACTGTAATTGGGATTTCTATAATTGGGTTAGCGATGTTTAATAACTTATTTGGCACAGATGTGAAGCCACAGGACGGAAAGGGGAGTATCTATGACTTCAAGGTAAATTCTCTTTCTGGTGAACCTGTCGATTTTGATCAGTATCGTGGTAAGAAGATGCTGATCGTTAATACGGCCTCGAAGTGCGGCTACACGCCTCAATATGCAGACCTTGAGAAAATGCACAAGCAATTTGGTGATAAGGTTACCGTATTGGGATTCCCGGCAAACAATTTTCTCTGGCAAGAGCCAGGTTCCAATGATGATATTGCGGAGTTCTGTGAAAGGAACTATGGTGTGGATTTTCAAATGTTTGAAAAAATATCGGTCAAGGGAAAGGATAAACATCCACTTTATCGATGGCTTGAGGCGAAGTCAGGAAAATCCCCCTCGTGGAATTTCTGTAAATATCTGATTGATGAGAAGGGCGAAGTGATCGGATTTTATGAAGCGAAAGTAAAGCCATTAGATAAGCAGATATTGGAGAAAATTAATAACTGATTTTGAGATCTTGATTAGTTGTCTTGTTAACTTAGATTCCGTTTTCACCTATTAATTAACATGCAAGCTGCTAGAAATTGGATTTCTGCTTTTAGACCTCGCACATTGCCTTTGGCGCTGTCATGCATTTTAATGGGTGCATTTCTTGCGGCTTCTTTAGATGCGTTTCGCTTCGATATCTTTCTATTTTGTGCGCTCACCACCATTTTTCTTCAGGTACTTTCTAACCTTGCTAATGACTATGGCGATTCATTAAATGGTGCAGACCATGCAGGCCGGGTGGGCCCCTCCCGTGCGGTTCAATCTGGAGCAATTTCGGTCGGCAGCATGCGCAAAGCGCTGGTCTTGTTTGTCGTGATGTGCCTTGCAAGCGGACTCTACCTGTTGTGGATATCATTTGGTGATAACATCCGAGGCCTTTTGTTTTTTCTTGCCCTCGGAATCGTGAGTATAGCAGCTGCTGTCACCTATACGGTGGGGAGAAGACCTTATGGCTATGTGGGTTTAGGAGATGTGTCTGTCTTGATTTTTTTCGGCTTTGTGGGCGTGCTGGGATCATTATACTTGTTTACCAAGGCTATTGATTGGTATCATGTTTTCCCGGCCTTGAGTTGCGGCTTCTTCTCCATGGCCGTCTTAAACATCAACAATATTCGAGACATTGATTCGGACAAGCTCGCAGGTAAAAACTCATTGCCGGTGAGATGGGGTAAACAAAAGGCTACAATATATCATTGGTTACTCCTCGGGGGTGGGATTGGTTGTGCGATTGCTTACACGCTTCTGAATTACCAGTCACCATTCCAATTTTTGTTCGTCCTTACCATCCCCTTGTTCCTTTTTAATGGCAGTTCCGTGCGGAAAAAGGATGCTCGAGATCTTGATCCATTGCTGAAGCAAATGGCATTAAGCACGCTTCTATTTGTTATTCTGTTTGGAATAGGCACAATACTTGGCTGAAATCTCACAATTTTAGAATTGCAGTCTTGATAGACACCTAATTTTTAATGAATTTCGAGGATGGCTAAAGCTCCCGTTAAACTTAATATTGGCTGCGCACTATGTGAGCACCTGAGTGACTCTCTTCTCAATGGATTGTCCAAGGAAGAGCTCGATGCCATTAATGTGCATAAGACTTGTATCAAGTACAAAAAAGGTCAAAACATATTCTATGAAGGCACACGACCTACCGGCCTATATTGTATGAATGGCGGCAAGGTCAAAGTGTACAAAAACAATGTACAGGGCAAAGAGTACATTATTTACATTGCCAAACCTGGCGACTTTTTAGGGTATCGCTCCCTCTTGAGCGAAGAGCAATATGCCGCCTCTGCTACTGTCTTGGAGGATGCAAAGATTTGCTTTATTCCCAAGGACCGTTTCATGGAGGTGTTGCAGAAGAATCCTCTTTTTATGAAGCGGGTGGTGAAGGCTGTCTGCCATGAAATGGGAATCATGGAAGAGAAGATGGCTGAACTCGCCCACAAATCTGTTCGTGAAAGGCTGGCTGCAAATCTTCTGATGCTGAAAGAAACCTACGGTATGGAAGGAGAGGAAAGTCAACTGATAGATATCGCGCTCTCCAGAGAGGACCTTGCAAATATTGTGGGCACCGCCACAGAGACCGTGATCAGACTACTATCTGAATTCAAGACCGATGGTCTGATTTCCTTCGAAGGAAAACGCATACGCGTGCTTGAGCCGCGAAAACTTGCCAGACAGGCAGACCTCATCACGGGATAATTCAAAACACTCGCGTTCACTTTCAAACATGATATAAATCATGTTTTGGCTTGATGCCTATCATTCAGTCAGGCTGATGCAATAAATACTTTTGACTAGCGTGTCTGATTGACCAAGCTACATTTGATTGGCGATGCAGTGCAACGAGAACATAAAAGTATTCTATCATGAAAAAGATTTTGGTACCGTGTGATTTTTCTGATTCTGCGATTCAGGCTTTCAAGTTTGCCGTGGAGATTGCGAATCAAAGTAATGGAGAGATAAACTTACTTCATGTAATTGAAATTCCCGTAATGCATGACAGCGTGATGATGCCGACCATGTCACTTGAGGAGACGTACTTAAAGGAGATGAAGGTGAGAGCGGACAAGGATTTTGAAAAGATGAAAGGCAAGTGGGCAAAGGATGGACCTAAGGTGAATACGTTTGTTCAATATGGTGCGCCCACCCCCAGCATCAGCCGATTTGTGGAGGAAAAGAAAATTGACCTTGTGGTAATGGGCACCAAAGGTGCAACCGGACTAAAAGAATTTTTTGTGGGATCAAATACAGAGAAGGTGGTGCGCTGGTCACCTGTGCCAGTGATCACAATAAGAAAATCAGTAAAAGCCTCTTCTATTAAAAACTTAGTTTTTCCAAGCACACTGCACGATGATGAAGAGGAGTTGACAATGAAGGTAAAAGCGGTCCAGAATTTCTTCAAAGCAAAACTGCATATTTTGTATGTCAATACGCCAACCAACTTTAGGACTGATGTGGTGAATCATCAAAAACTTAATGCTTTTGCAAAGCGATTTATGTTAAAAGATTATACACTGAATGTCTTTAATGACTTGAGTGAAGAACTTGGCGTAGGAAACTTCGTCAATGAGGTGAAGGGTGATATGATCGTAATGGGTACCCATGGACGGAAGGGCTTGAACCATTTGATGAGTGGAAGCATTGCGGAGGATGTAGTGAATCATTTTGATTGCCCGATCTGGACTTGGAAAACTAATTAGTTGTGAATTGCAATATTCTTTTGCCAGCTGACTTGCCCTTACCGAGTCAGCGAATTTTAGGAGCTGCCAAGGCGCTCTCTCACCTGGAGCACAAGAGTTTTTCTGCCTTCTTTTTACAGGATTATTTTGGAAAGGGAGAGAAAAGTAAGAGTGATTACCTGGCAAAGATCGATGTGCAAGTTGCTTTGCAGCAGGAGGCTAAAATCTTATCGATTGACTTCGAATTTTTAAACTACTATCGCAATCATCTCTCCCTAAACTATCAAAGTAGTTTTGCGGACTTACTCGTGCTTTCGGGATCACAGATATCTGAGGAGCCTTTTCCTGAAAAGTTTTTGGAATTGATAGAGTGCCCAACGCTCCTTTATTTCGATTCCTTCACAATTCCTGACGAGATTGTGTTCCTATTTGATCAGGACAAAGCTTCACTTGCAGCGCTAAAGTCATTTATATCATTGTTTGGAGATCTGGCTAAAGGGAAGCGGATCACGATAATTACTGTATCACCGGGTGACGATGAGGACATCAACTATGAAAAATGCCTAGTGAATTACGTGCAGAAGGAATTTGATGATGTGGGCATTGTTCCTATGCAGCGCTATGATTTGGAAGAAGAGGTGCTCAAAATGCTATCTAAGTTGGAAGCACCTCTATTGATTGCAGGTAAACCAGCCATTGCACTCATTGAGAACAAGATGAGTCGCCTGGCCAAATATGGTATTTCGGTTTACTACTCCAATCATTAAGTTTGTTCTGTGAAAGTAAGTATGCAGGAAGAGGTGCTGCGAGGCGCAGGAGTAAAATGTTACCACTGTGGGCAAGCATGTGATGAGGAACTATTTCAATTTGACGATAAGAATTTTTGCTGTTATGGTTGCAAGACCGTTTTTGAAATACTGAGTGAAAATGATCTTTGTACCTATTATAATTTTGAAACTAGCCCAGGCCTTCAACAAGCCAACTTAGAAAGCAAAACCTATTCTTATCTCGATGAGGTAGCTATTCGGGGTAAAATTATTGAATTTGAAATTGAGAATTCCGCCCGGGTGTCGTTTCAGATACCAGCCATCCATTGTGTTTCCTGTATCTGGTTGCTCGAGAACCTCAATAGGTTAAACAAAGGTATAATCAAATCGGAGGCGAACTTTGTAAAGAAGGTGGTTTCGATTGATTTCAATCCCAGTGAGGTCAAGTTAAGTCAAATTGCGGAGCTGCTTGCTTCGACAGGATACGAACCCACTATTCGCCTTGACGCGGAGCGTGAAAAGCCTACCAAAGCAAGTGCTACGGATTTGCTACTCAAACTATCGGTGGCTGGATTCTGCTTTGGAAACATCATGTTGCTAAGTTTTCCAGAATACCTTGGAATTGATGCTGAAGATGATTGGCTTCGAAGGTTATTTTCATATCTCAACATTGCGCTATCTGTTCCTGTGCTGTTATATAGTGGAAGGGATTACCTCATTGCTGCCTTTAAAGCATTTCAACAAAGACAGATCAATATTGATGTGCCGATTGCAGTCGGCCTGATTGTACTTTTCGTTAGGAGTGTCATTGATATTTACTTGGAGGTCGGTCCAGGCTATTTGGACTCGCTTTCAGGATTGGTGTTCTTCCTCTTAATAGGCAGGTGGTTTCAAAGTAAGACGTACGAAAGCCTTGCCTTTGACCGAGATTACAAATCTTACTTTCCATTAGCTGTTTACAAGAAATTAGGGGAAGAGTGGGTGCCCACGGTGGTGTATGAATTGCGAAGAGGTGATCAAATTCGAGTACGTAATAATGAGATTATTCCTGCGGATAGCTACCTGTTGGACGCAGAAGCCTCAATAGATTACAGTTTTGTTACAGGTGAGTCTAAATCTGTGAAGGTTCTGGCTGGAGAGAGAATATTTGCCGGAGGAAGAATGGTGGGCAAGGCAGCCATGATGACGGTAGACAAGGAGACGTCACAAAGTCACCTCACGAGCTTGTGGAATAATAATGCTTTTACTAAGTCTAAAGGCGTTGATTACAATACCTTGATGAATAAAGTAGCCAAGGTCTTTACATGGTCTGTACTTTTCCTGGCACTCGCGACTGCAGTGACATGGTACTTTCTTGATGCGTCACGTACATGGCTTGTCGTCACCTCGGTTTTGATGGTGGCTTGTCCATGCGCACTGGCACTGGCAGCACCATTTACCTATGGCAACGTACTTCGTGTATTTGGAAACCATGGGTTGTATTTAAAGAATGCAGAAGTAGTGGAACAAATGGCGCGTGTCGATGCGATCGTGTTTGACAAGACAGGCACAATCACGAAGGGAACATCGAGCGTAGTGTGGAACGGTGTACTAACTCACGCGGACAAAGTTAAAGTAAAAGCACTCGCCTCGTCCTCTACGCATCCTTTAAGTACGCTTATAGCAAAGCACATCAAGGGACCAGTACAAGTAAGGATAACCGATTATCGCGAATTTCCTGGTCTTGGCATAGAGGCGATGATAGAGGGACAGTATGTGAAGCTCGGGTCAGCGGCTTTTGTGGGCGCCAAGGCCGTTGAGGCAACAAGTGACTCACACGTCTACGTGTCTTTTGACAATGACGTGCGTGGTAATTTTACGATCAGTACGGCATTAAGAAATGATATTCAACGATTGATATTACATCTTGGTACAAAAGTAAAGGCATTGCTCTCAGGAGATAGCGCGGCCGATCAGACGCGTATGAGGTCAATTTTTGAAGGCGATGTGGAGCTGCGATTTGACCAAAGCCCTCATGATAAACTTTCCTATGTCTCCACGCTTCAGAAGCGAGGCAATCACGTGATGATGTTAGGAGATGGACTCAATGATTCAGGGGCATTAAAGCAAAGTGATGTAGGGATCGCGATTACTGATGATACAGGATTGTTTACACCGGCCTGCGATGGAATTCTCGATGGAAGGAAGCTGGGCACTTTGAATAAGTTTTTGAGTTTGTCTCATTCGGCTATCACAATCTTAAAAATAAGCCTTGGCATTTCACTGGTTTATAATGTGGTAGGATTGAGTTTTGCCGTTACCGGGCACCTGACTCCGTTGGTAGCTGCTATTTTAATGCCAATCAGTAGCATTTCTGTAGTGGGATTCACGACCTTAGCCGTCAATATGGTTTCCAAACAGAAACTTTCATGAACATCATCGTGCTATTGATATTGATTAGCCTCTCAATTGCGCTGGTATTCCTGGGCGCTTTCATTTGGAGTATGAAGAGTGGGCAGTATGATGATACCTACGGCCCTTCTGTAAGAATTCTTTTTGACGACAAGAAAAAGAAGAAGTCAGACTAGGGGAAGTCAATAGCCTTTCTCTCGAGAAACGAGATTTAACAAAGGCTTGTTGTCTTTCATCCTGTAATAATTCTCAACGATTTGAGGAGCCACTGATTCTGGATAAGTAATACTGGCGATGTGTGGGGTGATGTTGATGCGAGGGTGCTTCCAAAGTGCATTGCTTGCTGGTAAGGGTTCGGTATGAAACACATCTAAACTTGCACCGGACAGATGCCCCTCTGCAATCATGTCCAGCAGGTCTTGGTCAACCACGTGAGCGCCTCTTCCCACGTTGATAATGAATGCGTCTTTAGGTAGGCATTCAAAAGTTTTTCTATTTAGAATGCCTTCCGTTTCTTGGGTAAGAGGCAAAACACATACTAATATATCTGTGCTTGATAGAAACTCCGAAAATCCCTCCTTGCCTGCATAAATGAGAATATTTGAATGATTCTTTTTAGTCCTTGTCCATCCCTGTACTTTGAATCCCACTTTCTGTAGACCCTCAGCTACCCTCCCTCCAATTTCGCCCATACCCATCACGCCCACCCTTACATCTTCAATTCGTAAGTAGCGACCTGGTTTCCAGATGCTTTGCGTCTGCTTGATCTTAAACGAATAGAGGTCTCGCAGGTGGTTCATGCACAAAGCCAAAACAAATTCGGTCATGTCCTGAGCCAGGTATGGGTCAACTAGTCTGGTGAGTGCAGCTTGCCTGGGTAAATCGGGGTCCTTGAGTAAGTGATCAACGCCCGCGCCCATAGACGAAATACACTTCAGGTTGGGATATTCCTTGAAAATGCCATAGGGATGTCGCCAGGTGAGCGCAAAATCTATGTCCTTTTTTCCTGTGTCATTTGGAAATGCCCTTATATCCAGACTGGCGTCAACTTCCTTCAAAGCTTTTATCCAGATGTCTATCTCTTTGGGACTAATAACTACAATGGCCATAATTACAAAGGTGCAATATAACTGACTTCATTTTCTGTCAGCTACAAAACAACTCAATCACTCAAAAATTGGTTCAAAGCTATGCAGTTCGAAAGGTGGTGGCACAGTACCCGTTGTCACAACGCTTGTGGCTAACCTTCCGAGTGCATCCGAGCACATGGCTGAGTAGCCATTTCCACCACAGGCAACAAATAAGTTGTTACCATCAACGGAACCTATGTAAGCTTTGCGATGAATAGTTCTGCTCACGATACATCGCTTTGTATTATAGCCTAGCACCTTGAGGTTTGGTATGATCTGGTGGAGAAATTTTTTAAGTACGCCTATGTTTGCTTCACTGTTGCCAGTTCTAAACCATTCTTGTATGGCTTCGAGTGAATGAAAACGGATGTCGCTGGGTAAGTTGCTTCCCATCTTCAAGTAATAGTTACCATCAGGATAGGGTAGTGGTCTGACGAGATAGATACCTTCAATCTCCGGTTCATCAATTTCATAAAGCAGGGATGGCAAATGCTGCAATCTGCTGGCCTCTTCTTCACTAACTTGAGCGAGTAGCACCGTCTCACTTTCGAGTTCAAGCTGCAAGGGCCGAAGTATTAAGGTATTAAAATTGGAAAACGCGCCAGCTGAAACGAGCACCCGATTAGCATTAAATGTGGTGCCAGCATCGGTTTGTACATTATAGCCGTCAGGCTCTCGCTTGATTCCAATTACAGTCTCATTTATAGAGGTACCTCCGTTCTTGACAAAAACATGTTCTTGCGCCTCAAGGAGTTTAAAAGGATTGATATGCCCGGAGGGACTAGCCTCCAGCAATCCCACTGAAGTGGGAGGGAATAAATATTCATCGGCTGACTCCTGAATTGCAGCCGCATTCTCTAGTGATTTGTACTTGATGTTAAATCTTTTTGACTGCGCTTCAGCCTCCTGAAGATACTTGTCTGTACCATAGGGCGAAACATAAAGACATCCCTCGTTGCCATGAAAAGAAATGCCACTTTCATTTTCAATCGCAGGGTAAGCTTCTGCAGATTGTTTGTTAAGCGCTGTCCAAATGGGATCAACTCCAATGATGCGCTGGACACGTGATTGATCGTAGTGACTGGCAAAGACTTTGGCAGTGGCGATATTTGTCTCATCAGGAGCGCCTGGACCAATAACTGCAACTCTGTCAAATGATTGCTTAAGATACTTGGCAGCAGCGATGCCTATCAGTCCTCTGCCCACTACTACGCAGTCGTATGCTTCACGCCTCATATCTTATTACAAAATTGATTGTACTTCGAATTTGTTAAAACCAAATGCATTCATTAGTGCCGAACTACCGCCAGTCATTCTGCGCTTTAATATCAAAGTTACTTTACCTATATTTCAAATACTTCCAATCAACATAAAACAATTCGGCATATGAAATCTTTTCTACGCTCACTAGAACGATCTGTGTGGACAATCGCATTGGTATTTTGCGGGGCTCCGCTATTATTTGGGCAAACATTAACTAAAGAACAAACTGCACAACTGAAATTCAGGCATATTGGCCCGGTAGGCAATCGGGTGACTTGTGCGGTTGGTATTCCCGGCAACGACATGGTATACTACGCTGGGGCAGCCAGCGGTGGTATTTTTAAAACTGAAGACGGTGGACTTAATTGGAAACCAATTTTTGATGACAAAGGCGTACATGCTGTTGGGGCCTTGGCTGTTGCGCCTTCTGATGATCAGATTATTTATGCCGGCACAGGAGAGCCCTTTATTCGCTCCAACGTGTCTATCGGAAATGGCGTGTGGAAATCAACAGATGGTGGGGATACCTGGACCCATATGGGACTTGACAATACAGGAAGAATTTCCAGAATTCTTATCGATCCAAATAATCCCAATGTCGCGTATGTTGGAGCATTGGGTCATGCTTATGCTCCCCAAAAGGAAAGGGGCGTTCACAAAACCACCGATGGTGGAAAGACGTGGAAGCAAGTTTTGTTTGTGGATGAAAACACAGGAGCTTCAGACTTGGTGATGGATCCATCCAATCCCAGAATCATCTTCGCGGGAATGTGGCAGTTATCACTGCGCACATGGAATAGAACAAGTGGAGGCCCCGGTAGCGGCATTCACATGTCAAAGGATGGCGGAGAGACGTGGAAAAAGCTGGAAGGCAGTGGCTTACCAAAAGGGCCAGTGGGAAAAATTGCATTATCCATGACGCCTGCGAACCCAGACAGGGTGTATGCATTGATAGAAACGGGTGACGGAGTGGAAGCCATCAGCGGTGAACCCGAAAGTGGGGAGCTATGGCGCTCAGATGACAAAGGAAAAACCTGGAAGCTGACCAGCTACGATCGCAACATGACGGGAAGGCAGGCTTATTACACCAGAAGTGCCGTGTCTCCCGACAATGAAAATGAGGTGTATTTCATCTCTGCTTCGTTTTGGAATAGTATTGACGGAGGAAAGACCTTGGAACCAATGAACTTCATGTCGCAACCCAACTGGGATCACCACGACATGTGGATTGACCCTACCAACGGAGATCGCATGATTGTAGCAGGCGATGGCGGTGTTTCTATCTCGAAGAATAGAACAAAGACGTGGCTTCGCATTCAATTGCCCGTGGCGCAGCTATACCATGTGACTACTGATAATGCCGTGCCATACAATGTTTTGACAAATAGACAAGATGGTCCAGCCATGAGGGGCCCTAGCAGAACAAGAATCAATGGATTCTTCGGAGCTGGCGTCATTGCCACCGGGATGTGGCATGACATCGGTGGAGGAGAAAGTGGGTTTGCCACACCCGATCCCAAGGATCCAAACATTGTGTGGTCGAGTGCCTCGGGCTATGGGGCTTTGGGTGGGGTAGTGACCCGCTTCAATGAAAAGACAAGGCAGTTTCGCCACGTGGAGGTTTGGCCAGAATTAACGGCCGGCCATCCTGCCGATCAGGTGAAGTACCGTTTTCAGTGGACTTTCCCATTATTGATTTCCCCTCATGACAACAACACGATTTACGTCACCAGCCAAGTGGTGCATCGCACAACCAACGAGGGGCAGACCTGGGAGGTCATCAGTCCGGACTTGACGATGAACGACAAAAGTAAACAAACTAAATCAGGTGGATTAACTCCCGATAACATTGGTGTGGAGTACGCCAACGTGATCTATGCTTTCGAAGAGTCGCCAGTGAAAAAGGGAGTGTTTTGGGCAGGTACCAATGATGGCCAAGTACAGGTAAGTCAAGATGGAGGTAAAACCTGGATTAATGTCACTAAGAATATTCCGGATCTACCCCCATTGGGTACCGTGCGGAATATTGATGCGTCAAAGTATGCAGAAGGTAAAGCTTACCTGACCGTAGATCTCCACGAAGTAGGTAATTTTCAACCGTACGTTTACAAGACCGAAAATTTTGGAAAAAGTTGGACAAAGATTACCAAAGGCATCGCCCCAGGAAATCTAAACTATTGTCGAATAATCAAAGAAGATCCAGTGAGAAAAGGGCTACTGTATTTGGGTACGGAGACCACACTCTACGTCTCATTTGATGATGGAGCCAACTGGCAGGTGTTTATGAACAACCTACCGAACACACCTATGTACTGGATCGACATACAGGAACATTTTAATGATATGGTGGTGGGTACATACGGAAGGGGAATATGGATCCTGGATGATATTTCTCCCTTGCAGCAGATGCCTGCAGATACTAAAACCAAACTGGCGCTGTTTAATCCGCATGATACCTATCGGTTTCAGGGAATCACGAGTACCATGCAGTTTTTTCCTGAGGCATCGTCCGGCCAAGATCCTCCTTATGGGGCTCCTCTGAATTATTGGGCGGGGTCAGATATAGATACCGTAAATATCCATATTACCTCTGCGGCAGGTGATACGGTTCGTACGATCAAGGGAAAAGCCAAGGCTGGAATCAATAGAGTGTACTGGAACCTTCAAAGTGATCCAACTACCGAAATTGTATTTCGTACTACACCAGAGGCGGCACCCTGGTTTCCAATGTCGGATGCGCGAACCAGGAAAAACCCAAATTTTGGCACCAATACTTATTTGCTTCCCCCGGGAACCTACACGGTGCACCTGGTAGCAGGAGGGCAAAGTTTGAAGTCAACGATCAATGTGATCAAAGATCCGCACTCCGAAGGAACCATGGATGACATTAAGGCGCAGACCGATTTTATTCTCAAGGCGAGAGAGGATATGAATAAACTGGCTGAGATGGTGAATGCACTTGAGTTAGCACGGAGACAACTATTAGATCTCAATGATGCACTTAAAGCGAAGGGAGACAAGCAATTGACAAAAGAGGTGTCGGAGATGGAGAAGAAGCTAAAAACAGTAGAGGGCAATCTGGTGCAACTGCGTATTACGGGCAATGGACAAGATGCCGTGCGGTGGCCAGCGAAGATTGGAGAGAAACTGGATTACCTGACTGGCACCGCAGCTACAGCAGATTTTAAACCATCTGATTCGCATACGGAGGTTTATACTAAACTAAAGAATGAATTGAATGGACAAGTTGCAGCCTATGATAAGTTGATGAAGGAAGAATTTGTCACATTCATTCAAAAACTTCAGAACAACAATATTGGGCCCGTGGTGATACCTTAGCCCCGACAGGTTCATCAATATGACGAAAAGTAAAGAAAGCCTCTTCACGGGGCTTTCTTAATTTCAATCATTTCGAGCTGCCATCTTTCTTGAGGTGATTGTAGCTCACTTAAGCATGCAGCAGCCGGTTGACTTATTCAAAGATTCTCTACTTTAGAGATGCATTAAGACCATATTATGAAATCACTCAATTCTATTACGCTACTGCTAATTTTTGCTACGCTTACAATAAGCTGCACAGCACCTGAATCAAAAGAATCTAAGATGGCTCCAAATGCCGCAGTAGATAGCCTGTTCCGGGCGTATTACGATTTTAAATTGAGTGTTAATCCTATCGAAGCTACCAAAGCAGGCGAAAATGAGTACAATGCGCAGTTTATCAATTTTATTTCTGATGAGCATCAGGATAACTTAATCGGACAATACAGTCATTTTCTCTATGAGTTGTCGCGATATGAGGAGTCTCAGGTGACTCCCGACCAATGGCTCAGCATGCGGGTGATGAAATGGGATTGTGAAATAAAAAGAGAAGGTTTGAATAATTCTCTGGTGACCATTGCATCTCCAATGTTTGATCTACCCAATTTTGAACTCACGCCAATCATACAAATTCAATCTTTGCATTTGTACTTTTCGCAGTTGGCAGGCGGCCAAAGTGTGCAACCATTTAACACCGTGGAGGATTATGATAATTGGCTGAAGAGGGTGGATGGGTATCTCCCTTTTCTGGACACTTGCATTGCAAAAATGAACGAAGGGATTAGAAGTGACGTAGTTTTGCCCAGGTCACTCATTGTGAAAATCATTCCCCAGCTGGATGATTTAGTGAGTGCTGCTGTTGAAGATCATTTGTATTATGCACCGATCAAGAATATGCCCGAAACCTTTTCTGAGGAGGAGCGAAAAAGGCTTGCCAATGTATATGCTGTGACAATCAAGAATAAGGTGATTCCAGCTCATAAAAGACTACAAGTGTATTTGAAGAACACCTATCTGCCCAGGGGCCGCGCGACATCGGGAATCAATGCTATTCCGAACGGATCAGAAACCTACGATTACCTCGTCAGGCTCAATACGACCACTAATATGAGCTATGAAGAGATCCATGAGTTGGGAAAAAGTGAGGTGGCTCGAATACTTGCGGAAATGGAAAAAGTAAAAACTCAAATAGGATTTGAAGGTGATTTGAAAGAATTCTTTGATTATGTACGATCAAGCGAAGAGCAGATGCCATTCAATGATCCTCAGCAGGTTATTGATAATTTTAATTCTATTCACGATCGCATGGGTTTAAAGTTGAAGGAGGTCTTTGACCTGAAGCCCAAGGCAAATTTTGAGGTGAGACGCACAGAGGCGTTTAGGGAAGCTTCAGCAAGCGCGGAGTATGTGCCGGGCACCAAGGACGCTTCTCGCTCCGGTATTTTTTATGTCCCTATTCCTGACGTGAATGAGTATAACAAGTTTGCGGACGAAGCTTTGTTTCTTCACGAGGCAGTGCCGGGTCATCACTACCAATTGTCATTGCAGCAGGAGAACCAAAATCTACCCGAGTTCTTGCATCCGGAAAGTATGGGAGTGTTTGTGGAGGGCTGGGCTTTGTATGCTGAGTCTTTGGGCAGGGAGTTGGGGCTTTATGAAGACCCGTATCAATACTTTGGTATGCTCAGTATGGAGATGCACCGTGCCATTCGGTTGGTAGTAGATACAGGCATTCATGGAAAGGGATGGACCCGGGAAGAGGCCATCCAATATTCATTGGATCATGAGGCGGACTCAGAAGCATCAATCATCGCAGAGATTGAGCGCTACATGGCTACTCCGGGCCAGGCTTTGTCCTACAAATTGGGGCAATTAAAGATTAGGGAATTAAGGACTAAGGCGGAAAGCGCGCTTGGCGAGTCTTTCAATGTGCGCGAGTTTCACAACCAGGTATTGAACGCTGGAAGCCTTCCGCTGATACTGCTTGAGGAGAAAATCAATAAATGGATTGACGCGCAAAAAAGCGTCTAATTATAAACCATCTGCGGTCGTCACAGGACGGTAATGATCGTTTTCGAACGCAATTCGGTGTGAGAAGGCCGTTTTTCTTGTGTTAGCGTAATCCGCCCTTGTCGGTACAGTATTTGGATAACGTGGTCAGACTCACCAACTCTAAATTCAAGCGCTATGCTTTTCAATTACCTCACCGTAGCTTTTCGCAACCTGACCCGTAACAAATTTTCGACACTTGTAAAGTTGTTTAGTTTGTCCGTGGGGATGATCTGCTTTGCCATCATTTCACTTTTTGTCTATGACGAAATGAGCTATGATAAATTTCATCGCAATCCCGAGCAGGTATTTAGGGTAGTGAAAGATTTTGTAAATGAGGAGGGAAGTGCACTTCCTGATGCGACTACGCCTCCAGCACTTGCACCTGCGCTATCGCGCGAACTGCCCGAGGTAGCTCATGCGACACGCGTCTTTCCCGGTTGGGGTAGAAAGTTTCTGCTTGAAGTGGGAGATGTAAGGCAATATGAAGAAAACCTGATGCGGATCGACAGTAATTTTTTCGATGTGTTTTCATTTGAGTTTGTGAAAGGAAGTAAAACCACTGCACTCACTTCCAATAATTTTATACTGCTTACGGAAACTTCTGCTAAGCGATATTTCCAGAATGAAGATCCAATAGGTGAACCTATTCGAATTGGTGAGGGTGATGCTGCGACCGATTATTTTGTTACAGGAGTGATAAAAGACGTGTCACGGAATTCGCACTTCAGTTTTGATTTTCTTACTTCCATCAGATCTGTAGGGGTACCTACTTTGGACAGCGAATGGAATTGGTATAATTTCTATACTTACGTTCGTCTCCATCCAGATGCGGACGCAGCCAATTTCAATAGCAAACTGCAACCCTTATACCAAATGCACAATCCTGAGGGCACTAATCAGTTTTATTCTCAGGCACTGACTGACATCCATCTTAGATCAAATTTGAAATGGGAACTTGGCGCCAATGGAGACTATTCGTACGTGATTATACTTATTACCATCGCAGTCTTTATCATGCTGCTGGCCTCAATCAACTACATCAATTTAGTGACAGCCCAGTCCGCAAGAAGAGCAAAGGAGGTTGGAGTGCGAAAAGTCTCAGGTGCGGGACAGGGTTTATTGGTAGGTCAATTTTTGATGGAGTCTATTGTGCTTACACTTGCTGCCACCATCTTATCAATTTCGGTGGCTGAAGCTATTCTTCCTTTATTTAGTGAATTGTTTAACGGTACATTGAGTTTCTTAGATGGGCAGAATCAAGTTGTCTTGTACACGCTCCTTGGCATTGGCGTCCTTACAGGGATCTTAGCTGGTATTTATCCTGCTTTATATATCTCCTCTTTCCAACCTGCGGCAGTCCTTAAAGGATTAAGTGCTAAAGGTTCTGGCGGTGTATTTTTGCGTAAGGGCCTCGTGACATTTCAGTTCGTAATTTCCACGGTGCTCATAATTGGTGCGCTGGTAATCTCATCGCAAATAGCGTACATCCAAAACAAGAACATTGGATTTGACAAGGAGAACGTCTTGTTGATCAATAATGCCAGTCGACTGCCCAATCGGCAGGTCCTGCTCGATGAGATCAAAAAGAATGCAAACGTAATTGAGGCAGGAGGAGCAAATGGTGTGCTGGGAGGGCAGAATTGGACAACGGGCATATCAGCGCTCGAGTCTGAGACCGAATTGCTGCTCAATTTCCTTATGATTGATTACAATTTCCTTGACGCAGTAAAGATATCCTTTGAGGAGGGAAGAAATTTTTCACCAGAATTTATTTCGGATAGTACGGCAGTCATTCTCAACAAGACCGCGGTGCGGCAACTTAACCTTTTGGGCCCTGTGATTGGAAGCAGAGTGATTGCTGGAGATCGAAGGGCGGAGAACCCTCTTTACCTTACCGTTGTTGGCGTGCTTGATGATTTTCATTTTACTTCGTTTCACGATCAAATTAAACCATTTGGCTTTATCCTTAACGAATCGAGAGTAAGTACCCTTTTTGTGAAAATTGGTGATCAGGATGTGAGTGGTACAATTGAGGAGATAGAAAAAGTATGGAATGCCACGGTTCCAGATAGACCCTTTGAGTATTCATTTCAAGATGCACAGATTGCAAAGTTGTATGGTGCAGAGCAAAAATTTCAAAAGATGTTTTCATATTTCACAGTGGTAGCGATAGCGATTGCTTGTCTTGGATTATTTGGTCTGTCAGTATATACCGCACAACTGCGACTAAAGGAAGTAGGCATAAGAAAAGTTCTTGGGGCAAGCGTGTTAAGTATCACTCATCTTCTCTCGATAGAGTTTTTAAAACTTGTTGGTCTTGCGGTTTTGATTTCAATGCCACTTGCCTGGTATTTAATGAGCCAATGGCTTCAAAATTTTGCATATAGAATGGAGTTGTCGCCAGTGCAGTTTATTTCGGCAGGATTGGCAGCGATAATTATTGCCATTGCTACAGTAAGTTTTCATTGTGTAAAAGCCGGGATGTCAAATCCTGTAAAAGCGTTGAAAGATGAATGACGCTTTATTTTTGAAACTGAAAGACTAATTCAGAATCCACTTTTACCGGAGAACTGTATCTTTGATTAATGGATTGTGCGCAATGGTATGAAGGTGGTTTCTATCAAGAGGTAAATGGACTGCGTGTCTTTGTGAGAAGGGAAGGGCGTGGAGAAACTTTACTTTGTATTCATGGCTTTCCTACTTCATCGTGGGATTATGCACCCCTTTGGCCTCATCTTGTAGCACGATTTGATGTAGTAGCCTTTGATCTAATTGGACTGGGTCGATCTTCTAAGCCAATGCAACCATTGCCTGTTTCCCTGCAGGCGGATATTATTGAAAGTTTACTTGGCACATTTGAGATTGAGAATGCTCACATTCTTGCACATGATTTGGGTGATACAATAGCACAGGAACTCCTCGCGCGAAACGCAGAGGGTAGAGGCTCCATCGCGTGGGGGTCTTGTATTTTTCTTAATGGCGGTATTTTTCCTGAGGTCCATCGTCCAAGACTCATTCAAAAACTCCTGCTTTCCCCGTTTGGATCATTCGTGGCAAAACTTACTTCTGTAAAAACTTTCGGAAGAACGATGAAAAAGATTTTTGGGAAGGAGCATCCTCCCACTGCGGAATTTATAAGTGCATCCTGGCAATTATTAACTGAAAATGAGGGAGCTAGTATGATGCCGCGACTGATTTGCTATATGAACGAAAGATGGGAAAATCGAGATCGATGGGTTTCACCATTGGAAAATGCTGTGATCCCGCTCCGTTTAATCAGTGGAATTCAAGATCCGGTTTCGGGCTTGCATGCGGCAGTGCATTATAAGGAGCTTGTCCCAGACGCGGACGTTTTGCTGCTTGAAAATGCTGGACACTATCCGCATGTTGAAACTCCGGAAGAGGTTTGGGCGGGAATCATGGAATTCCATGCCAGGCTGCCAGGCAATCGAATTTATAACTGATATCAATTGGTTTTTTCAAAAACCGCTGGAAAAAGTTTCTCTCAACAGGCAATACTCACCCTTAAACGTTGGGAGATCATTTGGGCCAACATCATTCTTGATGGTTGCAGTGCTGCGAAATTGAACAAGTTGCGACTTGCCAAAATTTGACATGGCATTTCCATAACTAAAACTCACTGATTATCAAGAGATTAAAAAAGGGCCTGTGAGTACCTCAGTCGTAACGCGGCCTTCCTTCATTGATCAACATTTCGGCTTAGAGATTCAACAGATGTCAATGCAAATATTTCATGACCAAAATCATCTTTTTGGCTAAGCCCAGTCATGTTAAGCGCTATTGTGCAATTCTACTTTTAGGTGTAAATTTTAGAGGTAAAATCGACTTAAACCGGTCTGTAATATGGAATTAGAAAAAATTAGCTACGACAACAAAATTGTCAAAGCTTTTATCATCGTCACTGTCATTTTCGGAATCGTGGGCATGACGGTGGGATTGCTTGCTGCCATTCAACTCTTTTATCCTTTATGGAATTTTGATCTGCAATACACAACCTTTGGTCGAATACGACCCTTGCACACCAATGCCGTGATTTTCGCATTTGTGGGTAATGCGATGTTTGCAGGAGTCTATTACAGTATGCAGCGTTTGCTCAAAACCCGCATGTTTAGCGACATGTTAAGTTGGGTACACTTTTGGGGTTGGCAGCTGATTATTCTTGCAGCGGCAATCACTTTGCCATTGGGACTGACTACCTCAAAAGAATATGCGGAGCTAGAGTGGCCTATTGATATTGCCATTGCGCTGATATGGGTTGTGTTTGGTTGGAATATGATCGGCACAATTTTGAAAAGGAGAGAAAGGCATATGTACGTTGCCATTTGGTTTTACATCGCCACATTTATCACAGTTGCTGTGCTGCACATTGTTAACTCCTTCGAAATACCGGTGACCTTGTTTAAGAGTTACTCATGGTATGCAGGTGTTCAGGATGCCCTGGTACAGTGGTGGTATGGGCACAATGCTGTGGCATTCTTCTTGACTACTCCGTTTTTGGGATTGATGTATTACTTCTTGCCAAAAGCTGCAGACCGCCCAGTCTATTCGTATAGACTCTCGATCGTACACTTTTGGTCCCTAATCTTTATCTATATCTGGGCAGGCCCGCACCACTTGTTGTACACAGCGCTTCCCGATTGGGCGCAATCACTTGGTGTGGTCTTCTCTATTATGCTCATTGCCCCATCGTGGGGTGGAATGCTGAACGGATTGCTTACACTGCGTGGGGCATGGGATCGGGTTCGCGAAGATCCAGTTTTGAAATTTATGGTGGTGGCTGTTACAGCCTACGGTATGGCTACCCTGGAAGGACCGCTGTTATCATTAAAGAATGTAAATGCAATTGCTCACTTCACTGACTGGATCATTGCACACGTGCACGTAGGAGGTCTGGGATGGAATGGTTTCTTGATATTTGGAATCTTTTACTGGATGGTGCCAAAAATGTGGGGTACAAAATTGTACTCGACAAAATTGGCCAATGTGCACTTTTGGATTGGCACACTAGGTATCATGTTTTATGCCCTACCTATGTACATCGCGGGCGTGGTGCAAAGCCTGATGTGGAAGGAATTCACTCCCGATGGCTTTATTACCTATCAAAACTTCCTGGAGACCACTACTCAAATCCTTCCAATGTACATGCTTAGGGCTGTGGGGGGCACACTCTATCTTACGGGCGTCTTTATCATGACCTATAACCTCATTAAGACAGCGTACGCTGGTAAGTTTGTTGCCAACGAAGAAGCGGAAGTGGCGCCAATGACGAGAACTGCAGCAAGTGGTGGATGGCATCACGCGTTAGAGGGAAAACCTGTGTTGTTTACTGCGTTGGCTTTAGTGGCAATTCTGATTGGAGGAATCATTGAGTTGGTTCCAACGTTTTTGATCAAATCTAATGTACCAACTATTGCCAGTGTCAAACCCTATACGCCACTCGAACTTCACGGCAGAGATATTTACATCAGAGAGGGTTGTGTGGGTTGTCACTCTCAAATGGTGCGACCTTTCCGCTCAGAGGTTCAGCGATATGATCCGGTAAACGGAGAGTATTCCAAAGCCGGTGAGTTTGTTTATGATCATCCTTTCTTGTGGGGATCAAAGCGCACGGGTCCAGACTTACATCGCACAGGAGGCAAATATGCAGACAGTTGGCACTACCGACATATGCTAGCTCCGGGTGATGTTTCCAACGGATCCATCATGCCTGCCTATCCATGGTTGTACGAACAGATGATCGACAAGGAGGAGACTCCCGGAAAGATATCTGCTTTGCGGACGGTTGGAGTTCCTTATGCAGAAGGATATGAAGAAACTGCCAATGATGATTTAGATAAGCAAGCTGCAAGGATCTCGGAAAACCTGCAGATGGAAGGGTATGAAATTGCTCCTGAAGCAGAGATCGTTGCGCTGATTGCCTACCTCCAGCGACTTGGTATTGATATACAATCGGAGAAGGTAGCCGGTGTTCCAAATTGAGATTAGATAAAAGAACCAGCTATGTATAAAGATATTCTTAAAAACATTGACAACATCGCGATATGGCCGACCATATCCTTTGTGATCTTCTTTCTTTTTTTCTTGGGCCTTTTGTGGTGGGTGTTTACAGCGGATAAGGTTTATCTATCCAATATGAGCGACAAACCATTTGAAGATGGAGTAAAGAAAGATACCGAACCTGACCTAAAATAATTTACGCATGAAAAAGTTATTCGCAATAAGTGCAATACTTCTAGTTTCCACTTCAGTATTTGGCCAGAGTGCTGAGTCAGCCGCAATTCTCGATGATCCACTGATACTATTTTATATTACGGCAGGGTTCCTATTTGTGGTCTCGCTGCTGGTGATCGCAGTGGCCCTGTATATGCTGCAAGTGCTGAGGCACATGGCTAGAAATGCTGCTATGGAACGCGCGGAAAAGCAGGGAGTGGTGTATAAGGAGGAGCCGAGCCTTTTATATAAGCTTAATCAATGGCTTTCTGATTCAGTTCCTATTGAAAAAGAGGAAACGATCATGCTGGATCACAACTATGATGGTATCAGAGAACTAGACAATCACCTGCCGCCCTGGTGGAAGTGGCTACTTTATGGTTCAATTGTTTGGGGTGTGGCCTATATGTTTGTATATCACGTATCAAATTCCTTACCGCTATCCATCGAGGAGTACAATAACGAGGTGGCTTATGCGGATGAGCAGGTAAGAAAATTACAAGCTGCTAACCCGGGAGTTAAAATTGATGAGTCAACGGTTGTATTTACCGAAGAGCCAGTGGCCCTGGCTGATGGACAGCAAACATTTAACAACATTTGTGCTTCATGTCACCGAGTAGATGGAGGAGGGGACATTGGTCCAAACCTTACCGATCCGTATTGGAAACATGGTGGTGCTATTGCTGATCTGTTTAAGGTGGTCAAAGAAGGAGTCCCCAATACAAATATGGTGGCCTGGGGTGCAGCACTTAGTCCTGAAAAAATTCAAAATGTCTCAAGCTACATCCTGACAATGCAAGGTAGCAATCCTCCAAACCCAAAGGCACCGGAAGGAGAACTCTTTAAGCCTCAGCTACAGGAAGAGATGCCCGCTGATACGACCAGTGCGCAAGCTTCGTTATAATCAGATTTAAGACAGCAAATGGCAGCAGAGGAGTTGAAGGAAAATTTTTATGAGTTTGATGAAGAATTTCGCGATTCGATCGGCACTGTAGATAAAGAGGGTAAACGTATTTGGGTATACCCCAAAAAGCCTTCTGGGTATTTTCATCGCTGGCGCCTAATTGTAAGCTATGGTTTGCTCGCATTATTGTTTGCGGGCCCCTTTATTACCTACAATAACAAGCCGTTTATACTTCTTAATATTTTTGAGCGTAAGTTCATTCTCTTTGGTCAGATCTTCTGGCCCCAGGATTTCTTCTTGCTTGCCTTAACGCTGGTCACCTTCTTCGTATTTATTACCTTATTTACAGTCGCATTTGGTCGTATCTGGTGCGGGTGGGCCTGCCCGCAAACGCTGTTCATGGAAATGGTTTTCCGAAAGATTGAATATTTTATTGAAGGCGATGCCAACGAACAACGTAGGCTAGACAAGGCGCCCTGGACAGCGAAGAAGGTATTTAAGAAGGTTAGTAAGCAGCTCATCTTTCTGATCATCTCTTTGATGATTTCTCATTTGGTAATGGCTTATCTGGTAGGCGTTGATGAGGTAATTAATATTGTTAGTCAACCACCTGGTGAGCACATGGCTGGATTTGTGGGACTAATGGCTTTCACTGGTATCTTCTACGGTGTCTTTGCATATTTTCGGGAGCAAGCGTGTATCGTAGTCTGCCCCTACGGCCGGTTGCAAGGCGTACTTTTGGTGAAGGAGTCACTTGTGGTGGCTTACGATTGGATAAGAGGCGAGCCGAGAGGTAAGCTAAGAAAAGATCAAAAAACTACTGAGACACATCAGGGTGACTGCATTGATTGCAAACTATGTGTCCATGTATGCCCTACAGGAATAGACATTCGTCACGGCACACAACTGGAGTGCGTAAACTGTACTGCATGCATTGATGCCTGCGATGATGTGATGGTGAAGATTGGCAAGCCCAAAGGCCTTATCAGATACTCCTCATACACTGCCATCAAGGAGGGCATCCAGAAATTCTTTAACCCAAGAATTGCAGGATACACCGTGGTGCTTACGGCACTTATTTCGCTGCTTTCTTACTTTGTTTTCACAAGAGCCGATATTGAAATGACGGTACTTAAGGCACCAGGAACGCTCTACAGTAAGACAGATGATGGTCAAATCACCAATGTTTATAATATTGAGTTTGTGAACAAGACCTTTGATGATATACCGTTGGAATTAAGAGTGGAGTCCCCAGCGTCAGCTTCACTGCTTAAGATTGGTGAAAAGGATATAGTTGTGCCTAAGGAGGGTATCTTGAAGGGTTTGTTTATGATTAAGATGCCTGAGGAGGAAATAAGGTCGATGCGGATGAATGTAGAATTAGGGGTTTATCAGAATGGTGAGCGAATAGACCAGGGCAATGCACGTTTTATCGGACCGCTCAAAACTTCAAAGAAATAGCGTATGAATTTCGGAAAATGGATCTTCGTTTCTTTCGTCTTGTTTACTGCGTTTATTGCTACCCTGGTCACCGTGTGTGTGCGGCAAGACATCAATCTGGTATCAGCCAACTACTACCAGGAAGAGTTGGTGCACGAACAGAAAATGAATCAGATTCAAAATGCTAACAATCTAAAATCTAAACCATTGATATCAGTGGAGGGTACTGTGGTAAGTGTCTCCTTTGATGATTTCAACAAGATTGAGAAGGGAGAACTTAAAATCTTAAGACCTTCGGATGCAAGACTTGACAGGCGCTTCGAGCTCTCTGCAAGCCAAACGCAAGTGAGACAATTCACACTTGAAAATTCGAGCAAGGGATTGTACCGAGCTAGCATGCAATGGCGCATGGATGGCAAGGACTTTTACTATGAGAAATTAATTGTGCTATAGATGTTTGCCACCGCACTCTTAATGGGACTGGCTGGTGGATTGCATTGCGCAGGCATGTGCGGACCGCTTGTGTTGGCAGTGACAGCCCAGCGCCCACTGGCCCTGTCAAAGGTGATTTATTCGGCCGGAAGAGTGATGACCTATGGCCTGCTAGGATTAGTGGCGGGTATGATGGGAAGTTTTATTGAATTAACGAGCTATCAGAATGTGCTGGCTTTCTCCATTGGTGCTATTCTTCTGCTGACAGGTTTTGGAGCTATCTCAGGCTTGCAAGTACCGCTGCTTTCGAGAGCCTTAAATAGATTCACGAGGTGGCTGAAGGTCAGCTTCTCACAATTTCTCAGCCGAAAGGGAAATGGCGCCATTTTTATTCTTGGTACACTCAATGGGCTACTTCCGTGCGGCCTCACTTATCTGGCAATGACCTATTGCCTAACGCTAACTACGGCCTGGGATGGACTCTTGTTCATGGTGGTCTTTGGCCTAGGCACTATTCCCGTGATGTCAGGCGCCATGTGGTTGCTCGGATTGGCGGTGAACAGGGTCAAATTTGATTTTAAAAAGATCAGTATGGTGGTGTGGATTGTGTTGGGGTCATTAGTAATTGCCAGAGCGGTATTTTCTCATACCCACAATCCAGACGATCAATTGCACGGAGAAACGGTATTTGAGGAAGTTTTATGCCGCTAGATACATTTTTATTATTGGCTTAAATATGTACTTTTACTAGAAGCGGTCCCCTATAAAATCTGCGAATTTTAGCAGTATATGGGGGTTCAGAGCTATCAATAATGTGACTTAAAACTATTACGAATGAAACGAATATTAGTACCTGTTGATTTCTCATCGACTTCAATCATTGCCCTTGAAGTGGCTTGTGCAATAGCTAAAAAAGGAGGCGCAGAAGTGGTGGCCTTACATGTGGTGGAAGAACCGGGAACTGACTCGTTCAGAGTTTCGGGTGAGGTTGTCAAATCGAGCTTTGAAGATCGACTTTATACCTTGAAGATGCTTGAGAATGCAAAGAAGCAGCTTGAAAAGCTTGTGATGGATCCTAAGTACAAATCGATAAAACTAGATGGGGAACTAAGGCTGGGTAATCCGTATCACGGAATGAATACC
Source organism: Cyclobacteriaceae bacterium (assembly GCA_040216915.1). GTDB lineage: Bacteria > Bacteroidota > Bacteroidia > Cytophagales > Cyclobacteriaceae > ELB16-189. The sequence continues at coordinate 373,866 of JAVJOD010000003.1, read as the reverse complement.
ATCATCACCGAACAAAAGATGGATTTGGTGGTAATGGGCACCAGAGGTAAGACGAGGTTAGCTGAATTGATTATTGGTTCGAATACTGAAAAAGTGGTGAGGCACTCCAAGATTCCTGTCTTGTCCGTGCACAAAAGACCGACTAAGGTAGACTTTAAGAATATAGTGTATGCCACTTCGATGTCGAAAGATGAGGAAGGTTTTTGCAAGGTGCTAACGCAGACGCAAAAGATGTTTAATTCAAAAATACATCTGGTTAGAATTAACACACCAGGTGACTTCCAACGCGATAGAGTGGCCCGAGACTATATGCAGAAGTTCGCCAAGAAATTGGGCCTTAAGAACTATACCATCAATATTTACAATGACATTACTGAGGAGGAAGGTATCATCTACTTTGCCGAGAGTATTGATGCCGACTTGATAGCCATGGCGACTCATGGCAGAACTGGATTTGCCCATGTGCTTGCAGGAAGTATTGCAGAAGATGTGGTAAATCATGCGAAGCGCCCTGTGCTTACTCATGTAATTAAAAAGTAGAACGTAAGTCAATTTTTCTGATCAAAGCCCGTTACATCAGCGGGCTTTGTTGTATCTAGTATTTGACCTGATGTTGTTCGATGAGGGATTATTATGAAATAATCGGAGTTAGTCCTCGTGCCACGGAAGCAGAAATAAAGAGATGCTTTAGGAAACTTGCGCTCACTTACCATCCAGATAAGAACAACTCCCCCGAGGCAGAGGAGAAGTTTAAAGAATTGAATCTGGCCTACGAAGTGCTTGGTGACCCCGCCAAGCGTGCTCAGTACGATTTATCTTTAGCAAATCCGCTCCTCTATCAGCGATCAACAAAACAAAACACTGCCCAGCATCGTGATCCGGCCTACCATAGAAGGCGCCCTTCCAATACTTTCAGGGAGGAGAAATACTCCGCCAAAGAATTGATGGCTGAATACTTGCCTTATTTTAGGTGGGCTTTCTGGCTTGGATTGGGTATTTGTTTGACTTTAGCTATCGATTACCTCATTCCATTCACAAAGCGAACAGAAGAGATTGTTAAAATTGAGAGGGTCTTTAGAACCGGACGAGACGGAGGTAGAATTTACGATCATGATGTGCTTCGCACCAGAGAGGGAAGTCAAATCACGCTGTTTGCGGAAGACTTGTTATATTTCGAACATCAAAGATATATCGAACTGACCACTACAAGCATGTATTCAAAGATCGTTTCTGCTTCAACGTCATCTGGAGACTTTCGAATTCGTGTTGCGCCAATCTATGGCAGCCTAGCGTTTGTACCGCTTCTACTCTTTCTGGCCTCTGTGCTTGGTGTGGCGCTAAGAAAGCAAATAGAATTTTCCTTCAACTTATCTATAGTTGCAATCATTTTTTTAATGATTGTGATTTACCTAATTGTAAAGTAATGAGTAAGAAAAAGAATGCTTGGAAAAGCAGAGACGGGATAGTGTATTCCACCAGTGAAGATTACACTTATAGCAATGATCAACCTGAAGAAATTGAATCCCTGGAAAAAGGAAAGCAGAACTTAAGGGTGCAATTGGACAAAAGTGGGAGGGCTGGTAAGCAGGTCACGCTAGTGACGGGGTTTATCGGAAATCAAAATGAACTGGACTCATTGACAAAGTTATTGAAAACTAAATGTGGAGTTGGTGGATCAGCTAAAGACGGAGATATTCTGATTCAGGGAGACGTGCGTGAGAAAGTCCTAACGATACTTGCGAAGGAAGGGTACAGAGCAAAGCGCTCGGGATGAAAAAAAACTGTTCCCGGATCACCTTTAGTTATTCCGAGAACAGTTTGAAATCGTGGTTATTTTCCCTCTTTGACCTTCGCTAACTCGCCTTCATATACACTTTGAAATTGCTTCTGATTTTCAGGTAGGTTTTTGATGGCGGCTTCCCAGTACTTGATAGCGTTCTTCTTGTCACCAACGGCCGTATAGCCTCTAGCTAACCCTACGTTTGGTGTGAACTTGTCTTCAGGATGTAGGTTTGCATTGAGTTTGAAGACCTCCAGTGCTTTGTCTGCCTTACCGGCACCAATGAGGGTACGACCGTATCCATGTATTTGACCAACGTTAGCAGTTGGATGATTGATGGCACGGTCCATCACAGCTGAAGCCTCTGCCTCCTTGCCCATTGCATTAAGAACATTTGCTTTCGTCTGCAGCGTGTTAAAATTCTCCTGCCCTATGAAGGGAGCACTAATCGCTGCGTCTGCCCAGGTCAAAGCCTCGTCAAGGTTGATCTTATTGTTGGCACAGAAGTTTGCCGCTGCTGTGACATTCTGATTAGTAAAGCCGAGTGAGCCTCTAAGTTCATCGCGCAAAGTGGAGACATAGAGCTCATTTACGTTAGGCACCCCGATTTTGAATGGAGCTTTCTTATTTTCCCATTGCAAGTAGGCGGTGGCACTTGACACGGTGCGGTCGTCAAATCCGTACATTAAATATTCCGTATAGGGTGCGTCAACAGGAGTTGATTCCACCCGCAGGGCATCCTCTTTTTCATCGTAGAAGAAACTACCCCAACTTGTGGAGTTATTGGAAAAAATATAGGTCCATGGCTTGTCTTTTTCTACAATCAGATGAAGTCCATAGGTACCAGCTTTTAGATTTTTTCCGCCAATCTGCACATCGTGAGAAAATGAGATGGTGGTATTTTCATTGGCACCGGCTCTCCAGGGACCCGCAGTTGCCGGTCCAAAGCCCAGGTTGGTAAGACCGTAGGGTACTAGCTCGCCCCAAATGTGGCCTTTTCTGTCCTGATTATTAGGTCCGTGTACACTGGGGCTGTGGTATTCTATGTTGACCTCAACCAGGCCGATCCATTGCGATACTTTCGCTTTTTGATTTCCGCCATTTGGCGGAAGTGTGACTTGGGCGATCGCGTTTGCCGCAATCAGACCCGCCACAAGGAGCATGTAGAGTTTTTTCATTTTTACTAGGGTTAGTGAGTGTTTTTTAAGCGTATTACCATTGGTTTAACGTAATACTTAAACAAGGTTACTAACCCTATGGGCGGTATTTTTTTACTTGGCTTATGAAAGGCGAGGAAGAGGCCTTAAAGCCGTGGTGCTTTTATGAGAAGGGAAGCGGGGTGGGTTTGCAACTTGAACTTCGTTGCCGCGCCAGCGGCTTCTCCATCAATATGATAAGGTACTTCGTTTTCTGTTTCGATTACCAGGTCACGACACCTGAGATAATTTATCCACCGAGACTCTTCTAATCCTCTTCGAAATAGTTTGTATGCAAAGAGGGGAGACTGGAAAAGTGGAATTTTCTTAACAAAGCAGGCATCTACCATGGCATCTTGCATCGAGGCCTGTGGCGCAATACATGCGTTGTTGCCATACTGGGTCGAATTTGCCAGAGCAACAATAAATGAGGTTTCTGACCAGGATTTATTGTCAACCGTAATCCTGCACTCAAATTCTTCGAAATTGAGATACTCCTGCGCCACCAGCTTTCCGTACGATAGTAGTCCTCGCTTTCCATCCTTTCCAAAGAGACTAGCCACATATCCATCGAAACCAATGCCCGAGACGTTTACCGATATTTTTTCATTCAAAGTAAAGGTGTCAATTGAAATTGATTCTGAATTAATTAGGTGAAGGGCCTTCTCGATGTCTAAAGGAATGCAAAGATGTCGTGCAAGACCGTTTCCTGAACCTCTGGGTATCACCCCCAGGGCAGTCCGCGTATGAACCAGGGCTCTTGCTACTTCATTAATTGTACCATCACCACCTACCGCAAAAACCTGATCAAACTTCTCTTCAGCGGCTGATTTAGCCAAGGCTGTGGCGTGTCCACGATCTCTTGTGAATTCTATTCTAACATCAGTATTTATTTTTTCACAGTGACTAAGTATCTTGCCTTCTACGTCAGCCTGGTATCCAGTTCCGGAATGCCTGTTGATGATGAATAGGATCTTGTCAGCTTTTTTCATTAAGTGGATCGCTGCTGCAAGTTAGCAATTACTCAATTTAACCGTATGGATCATTTTATTCCCAGAAAGATAAAATTTAAGGCGTGGAATCAGGAAGCCAGATTATTGATGAAACTTGATAGTATCGAATGTTGTAAGGGCGAATTATTTCGAAGAGATCATATCCTTTTGCAATTCACAGGAATTCTAGACCGAGATGAGGAGGAGATTTATGATATGGACATTTTGCTCATCTATTCTGAAAAGCATCTTGTTTTTTGGGACATGGCCAAGAGCGGTTGGTACTACTCCGTATTAAAGAATCCGGATGAATCGCAGCCTTTTGTGAAGGCAGTAGGAAACGGTATGAGGAGATTTTGCAGCTTCTTTGAGTTGCAGCAGGAATGACCCTTTTCTAAGTTTTCGAAGCGATGTACTTTACGGCTTGAGAAATGGTCTGTAGTTTTTCAGCATCGTCATCAGGAATCTTGATATCGAACGTCTGTTCAAAATCCATTACCAATTCGGCATAATCTAACGAGTCGATTCCTAAGTCCTTTACAAAATTAGCATCTGGTGTAATCTCTGAAGCAGGAATACCAAGTTTGTCTGTAAGAATTGCGGTAACCTTTTTTTCAATATCTTGCATGGGCACTGAATTATTGCGCTAAGCTAAGGAATTCTTAATGGAATTTGATACTTAAAAGCGAAGCAAAAACTCAGTTCCTTCACCTAGTTTTGAGCGCACATTGATTCTGCCCTCATGTTGACGCATTATTTGTTTTGATAAGCTAAGTCCAATACCTGACCCGGTTTTCTTAGTGGAGAAAAATGGAACAAAGATGCTCTCAAGGGCATCGGGCTCAATGCCATCTCCATTGTCTTTGACTGAAATAACAGGCCTGGTTTTTTCATCCAGATATCCGCTAAGCGTCATCTTCTTTTTTTCCTGATTAGAAAATGCTTGCATGCCGTTCTTCAACAAGTTGATGATCACCTGCTCGATCATATGCTTGTCCGCGCTGATGGTAAGGTCTTGCGGCTCTATCTCAACTTGAACCTCAATGTCGTTGTCCATTAATTCCTTCTTATGGAGGAGTACGATTTGTTCCAGCAGAGCTTTTACGTTGACGGAGACCAGATTTGGTTGTGGAATTTGCGAAAGACTTTTGAATTCCCTGACAAACTGAATGAGACCAGCACTGCGCTTGTTAATGGTTTGAATGGAAAGATGCATGTCTTCAAATTCCTCTTTTTTGAAGGTCGGAATATCTTCATCCAGGTGTGTTTTTAACTCCCCTTCCAACATGCCAGCCAGAGAAGATATCGGAGTCACCGAGTTCATGATTTCATGAGTCAGCACACGAACAAGATTTTGCCACGCCTCCATTTCTTTCTCATCCAGTTCGCTCTGAATATTATTGATGGATATCAATTTAATTACCTCCCCGCGCAATGTAAGTTCAATCGCATAGACAGAAATTTGAACGGTTTCATCTGCGAGTTTCAGCCTGATCAGATCGCGTCCTCCGGTTTTTAGCTTTTCAAAAACATCAACCAATTCTTCACTTACTTGCCTTAAATCACTTATTTGCTGCACTTGGTTGATTCGCAGCAGGCGTTTTGCGGCAGTGTTGATAATTTGAATCGAGCCATCCTTCTTGAAGGTAAGCAGACCGATCCCCACGTGCTGCACAATATTTTTGAAGAATTGATACTCAGAATCCTTTTCGCTGCGTGATACCTTGAGGTTTGCAATTGCTTCGTTCAACTCCTGATGTAATCGTTTGACTGACGGATCTTCACTATCGGTTTTAAATGTGGCTGAAAGATCATCGAATCGAATGGCATCGAGAAAGGAAGCGATGTTTTCGTTTGATTCGTCAAAGGCCTTAATCAGGTGGGATACTTGAAATAAGACTGCGCCAATTAGTGCGATAGATATCAGAATACTGAGATCGCTGAAGATGCTGTATGCAAATGCAAATATGGTGGCCCCCAGAATGCTAATTCTGGTGACAAGAGGCGAGCGCCAATTAAAGTCCATACTTTTCCATTCTCCGATAGAGCGAGGCACGAGTTAGGCCTAACTCCTCTGCGGCTTTCGAAATATTTCCACTGTGGAGTTGAATGGCTTTTACCACCGCGGCCTTCTCCACCTCGTCAAGGTTCAAACTGTCGCTGTCGGTGCTGGGTGTCCCTTTTCTGTTGAAGAGGAAATCGCTCTCCTGCAGCGAGGGAGAATCGGCCATTATCACGGCTCTCTCAATTGCATGTTGCAGCTCGCGCACATTGCCAGGCCATGGATACTTTTTAAGTTTGGTAAGCGCCTCTGGTGAAAAGGAAATGATTTCTTTGTGATATTTTTTGGTGTAGAAATTTAGAAAATGATTAGCCAGCATTGGAATATCATCAACTCGCTCACATAATGGAGGGATGCGAACTTCAACGGTGTTTATCCTATAGAGTAGGTCCTGCCTAAACTTTCCGTCTTCAACCATTTGATGAATTGGCATGTTGGTCGCGCAAATCAGTCGAATATCAATATCCATTGGTGCGTTTGCTCCAACGCGTGTCACCTGACGAGATTGCAGCACGGAGAGTAGTTTGCTTTGAAGCGACAGGCTGAGATTTCCAATTTCATCCAGGAACAGGGTTCCTCCATTGGCCAATTCAAATCTTCCAGGGCGATCTTCCCGCGCATCGGTAAAGGCTCCTTTTTTGTGCCCGAACAGCTCGCTTTCAAACAGGCTTTCCGTGATGGCACCCATGTCGACACTCACAAACGAATTGTCTTTTCGAAGAGACTTTTGATGAATTGCTCTAGCTACCAATTCTTTTCCGGTTCCGTTTTCTCCAAGGATTAGAATGTTGGCATCAGTAGCAGCTACTTTATCTATAAGGGAGAATACTTCTTTGATCGCAGTGCTACTGCCAATAATGTCTCTAAACGGTTGGCTGATTTGTTCCTCCAGCATCTGCTTGGCTTTCCTCAACTTATCTACCTCGTTGTAGGATTTCTTTAGTTTGATTGCGGTGGAGATGGTGGCAATGAGTTTTTCATTTTGCCATGGCTTGAGAATAAAATCTGTTGCACCTTCTTTAAGTGCGCGCACGGCCATTTCCACATCGCCAAACGCTGTGATCATAATGACTACCGCATCGGGGTCTTTTTCTTTGATTTGTCTAAGCCACTCGAAGCCCTCTTTGCCACTGGTAGTATCCTTACTGAAATTCATATCCAGCAGGATTACATCGTAGCTATCGTTATTTAATAGAAATGGAATCTTGTTGGGATTCTTATCGATGATAACCGTATGATTATATTTCTTGAGGAGCATCTTTCCAGCAAGAAGCACGTCCTCGTCATCGTCAATCATTAGAATTTTGCCGCCTTCGTTCACAGGATTAGTTTAGGTTCAGCGTTTTAGGTAGAAAAACTGTGCCAGCTTGCCACCCGTCCGAAAACGCATAAAATAGATTTCTTTGTGTGCTATACTGTACAAAGATGTTCAAAAATGAACACTTTTCGATGGCGATTGGAATATTATTGCAAACCTAATTCTTAGATTTTTAGCTCAAAGATCTCAGCTATTTTCTCTCTGACGATAAGGAGCCGCTCATCAGTGATAATCACAAATCGGACTTCGTCTGGCGCAGACACCTTTGTAACAGTTCTCGTGTCTCCGGTGTGAAGATCCCAAAGAAGAAGGTTTTCGCCCTGCAGGTAACATAACTCTTCACCGTTGAAGTTGAAGAAATTTCTCGTGTCAGTCTTGATGCGCGTGATGGGTAGCCCGAGGCTGTTGAGGATGTTAATACTTTTACCTTGATCTAAGAGGAACACCATATTTTGATATTCACGGATGAATACAAATTCTAAGTCATCACTTATCCATTCTTCTGGTAAAGGCTCGTCCACGAGAATGGTTGAAGTTGGTTGATCAATTTTTTTTATGGTGTGATCCGCGTCATCGTATACCCAAATCTTGTTCACCAGATTGTCAGGACACACCAATTTCGGACTGATACTTAATGAAGGTTCTAATCCCAAAGTGTTCACAGCATTTAGGTGGTGATCCAGGTAAGTTATGCTTTGCTTATTGGCATTATAAAGAAAGACACTTAATGGATTCCAGGGCTCAAGTAGTGCAAGGTCAGTGTAAAGCTCATTAGTTTCCTCCAGAAGCTGCCCGTTAGGATCAAGTTTTTGAATTAGTCCTGAGTGGAATAAAAGGTAAAAATTTCCCAGCCGGTCTACTGATGCGCTCTTCAGGTTGTCGACTTCAACCTCTGCTACCTTCTTGAGTTGTGCCACCCCGTGTAATGAAGTGGTCGAAAAAACTATAAAGAGCAGGTAAAATCGCATGTCTTACTTTTTGAATACAAGCAATTCAACATTCGTGCCATCGTAACTAGCATACGTATTAAAATGAACCCACTCACCTAGATTGATGTAGCGGCTCTTATTTCCTACCTCCAAGTCCAGGGGCAGATGCCTATGTCCAAAAATGTAGAAATCATGATGCATCGTTTGCTCAAGTTCTTTGCAATAGGTGAGGAGGTATTCATTTTCTTCGCCTTTGAATTGCTCCTCTTTCTTCATGTTGCTGATTCTGCTATTTCGGCTCCAATACTTTGCTATCGCGATTCCAAAGTTGGGATGCAAGCGTGCGAATAACCATTGGCAAATTTTGCTGTCAAAAAACTTCTTGAGGATCTTGTACGAGCTATCCCCCGGGCCCAGACCATCACCGTGTCCTATTAGTAAACGCTGATTGTTGATCAGAAGTGTAATAGGTTTTCGATACACAGGTATATTCAACTCGGCGGGAAAGTAATCAAACATCCACATGTCGTGATTGCCAGTGAAGAGGTATATAGGGATTCCACTGTCTCTGAGATTGGCGAGCTTTCCCTGCAGGCGAATAAATCCTTTTGGTATGGCATGCTTGTACTCAAACCAGAAATCAAAGATGTCACCAAGCAGATAGATGGAGTGCGCGTCTTCCTTCACAGTATCAAGCCATTTCACTATCAGTGTCTCTCTTTCTCTGCTAGCCTTGTGAGTAGGTACCCCGAGATGAAAATCAGATGCGAAATAGATTTTCTTACCTTCGGGGATTTCTACTGTTTCTTGTTTGATACTCATTGACCACTTGTGGCTATTGTTAGATGCTTCATGCCAAGATGCATTCTACAAACCCTTAAAATAAAAAATCAGGTGTAATCTACACCTGATTTTAATCTTAACCTTGTCCTTTATTGCTTTTTAAGCATTCCCAGAAGGCTTATTCACGCCTTCTTCAACATTGGTTTTTTCTTTTGATTCGGAAGTATCCTCAGCCACCGGAGCTTCCTCCGTTGGGGCATCTGCAACATCCTTCGTTTCTTCTTTTTCTTCCCCTGGCTTGCCGTTGGTAAACTTCTGATAAGTTGTCTGAGCCGCAAATGGTCTCTTTCCAATGAGTCTTTCCAAGTCAGATTGGAAGAGGATTTCCTTTTCAAGAAGTTCTTTAGCAATCACCTCCAGGTGTTCGCGATGCTTGATCAAGAGTGCCTTTGTACGCTCAAAAGCCTGATCAATTATCTTCTTCACTTCTTCATCTATTCGTTGTGCGGTAGACTCCGAATATGGTTTATTAAAGTTGTACTCGGATTGTTTGGAGTCATAAAAGGATAAATTACCTATCTCTTTATTCATTCCGTAGACGGTCACAATACTATAAGCCATCTTGGTAGTTCTCTCCAAGTCGCTCAGGGCTCCAGTAGAAATCTTGTCAAAAACAATCTCCTCCGCAGCACGACCACCAAACGTCATACACATTTCATCCAAAAGCTGTTCGGTCTGATATAGGAACTGCTCTTTGGGAAGGTACTGCGCGTATCCTAATGCTGCTGCGCCCCTGGGAACAATACTCACTTTAACCAAAGGATCTGCGTGCTCTAAAAACCAGCCGGCTACCGCGTGGCCCGCTTCGTGGTATGCTACAATCAACTTCTCCTCTGGTGAAATTATTTTGGTCTTTCTTTCAAGTCCACCGATCACCCGGTCAATGGCATCTTGAAAGTCTTGCATGTCTACTTCTTTCTTATCTCTACGTGCTGCAATCAAGGCAGCCTCGTTGCACACGTTTGCGATTTCTGCACCTGCAAAGCCCGGAGTTTGTGCTGCCAGTTTCTTCGAATCCACCTCTTTGGCCATTTTTATTGGTTTCAGGTGCACCTTGAAGATCTGCTCGCGTCCAGAGATATCTGGTTTGTCAATACTAATTTGTCTATCGAATCTTCCGGGGCGCAGTAATGCGGTGTCAAGCACGTCTGGTCGGTTAGTTGCCGCCAGAATGATTACTCCACTGTCCGTGGCAAAGCCGTCCATTTCAACCAGTAGGGAGTTAAGTGTATTTTCGCGCTCATCATTTGCGCCTGGCATCTGACCTCTACCTCTTGAACGGCCGATAGCATCGATCTCATCTATAAAGACAATACATGGTGCCTTCTCCTTTGCTTGTTTGAAAAGGTCTCTCACACGCGCAGCTCCAACGCCTACAAACATCTCAACAAAATCTGATCCTGACAGGGAGAAGAACGGAACGGCTGCTTCCCCAGCCACTGCTTTGGCCAACAATGTTTTTCCTGTACCTGGAGGTCCCACAAGCAATGCACCTTTGGGAATCTTACCGCCCAACTTTGTGAATTTGCTAGGGTTTTTCAAAAACTCTACAATTTCCCTGATCTCTTCCTTGGCTTCTTCCAGACCAGCAACGTCTTCGAATGTAATCTTGACTTTGCTTTCTGCATCAAACAAAGCAGCCTTCGATTTTCCGATGTTGAATATCTGGCCTCCAGGCCCGCCACCACCTGTCATTCTGCGCATCAACATCCAAAATCCAAAAAGAAGGAGAAACAAAAATCCCCAATTCAGCAACATCCCCGTGATGTCACTGCGTTCTTCATACTTTAGATCGATACGATCATTTTTTGATATGCGCTCGGTAATTTCCTTGTAGTAATCGACAAATTGATCTATGGTTCCTATTCTGAGTTTGTAGTGCGGTCCCTTTGGATCTACTCCAAATGGACTACTTTTCTCCAGCTCTTGGCGATATATTGTATTTTGAAGCGCCTCAGCTTTTAGCGTCACTTCTACCAGATCTTCATTTTTAATTACTACAATCTTCTGCACATCTCTGCGTTGCACCATATCTTCAAAGGTGCTGGATTGAATTTCGATCAGATCGCCAGATCTATTAAAATAACTTACTGCCAGTATCACCGCTACTAACCCAAGTATGATCCACATTTGGTAGTTGCCCCTTGGTCCTCCTGGTGGTAAAAGCTTACTTTCTTTCTTCTTGTCTGCCATTCAATTTCTTATTCAGGTCAATAACGTTATTGTCAATGTTTGGTTCGTGTAGATGTCAATACTTTGTGATTGCAGCATCTCCCCAAAGTTTTTCAAGCATATAGAATGCTCTTCGCTCATTTTGGAAGATATGTGCGACCACAGAGATGTAGTCGAGCAACATCCACTCTTTATTGTTTTTCCCTTCCGTGTGCCAAGGATTTTCTTGCAAGGTCTTTGATACCTGCTCATCAATGGAGTCAGCAATTGCGTCAATTTGCCTGGGTGAATTTCCAGAGCAGATCACAAAAAAGTCTGCCACTGCATTTTTGGCTTTTCTCAAATCCAATACTATGATGTCTGTGGCCTTTTTCTCCTGCATTCCCTTAACAATCACGGTACTCAACATTTCAGAATCAGTACCCCCTCTTTTTTTGGCCATTAAGTAATTTCGAGTTCTTAATTTGATTAATCTGCAAAGGTAACTATTTACCATGTATAAAATCCCTGCCAAAACCCTTTTCATGGGCAAAAACCTGGTGTTTATGCCAGAATGTCACTCCACCAGTACCATTGCCAGTGAATTGACCCAAATGGCGGATTGTGTAGAGGGAACCGTGGTAATCACAGATAATCAGACTGCAGGAAGAGGTCAAAAAGGAAGCCTTTGGCAAACTGCTCCCGGGCAAAACTTAACGTTTTCGATAGTCGTCAAACCAACCTTCCTTCTTCCCAAAGATCAGTTCCTTTTAAGCATGGCAATCTCGCTCGGAATATTGGACTATCTGAAATCTGAAATCGTTTCCAAGAAACTCAACGTCAAATGGCCAAATGATATTCTTGTAGGCACAAAGAAGATCTGTGGTATTCTGATTGAAAATCATATCCAGGGTAGTTCCATCTCGAACTCGGTCATTGGTATTGGTCTCAATGTAAATCAGCGTGGATTTGGCGATCTAGCAGCTACCTCACTGCGAACTGAGATCGGCCAGGACTTTGACTTGCCTTCCGCCTTTACAAAACTTATGTCCAAGTTAGAATCACGCTACCTCATGCTGAAAAAAGGAAATGAAGAGAGACTGAGGGTAGAATATGTGGACAACATGTATGGACGGGATGAAAAGCTCTTCTTCTGGAGCAATAAGACAAGATTCGAGGGTGTAGTAGCAGGAGTTGACGAGTATGGGTGTCTGATAGTGGACAGCGGAGGCCAGAAAATGGCTTTTAATGCGAAAGAGATTCGCTTTGAGTTTTAACCACTTAAATAAGCAAGAGACTACCTGTCCAATTTTTAGTATCGATCAGGACTATTGTTCGTTTCAGGTAAGGATAAATACTTCATTAAATTGCTTCCTCATTAAAATTAACCATCTAGATATGATCAAAGATTTACTTAAACACCTCGTTCAAGCCGTTTTAGTTATTGGTGCCACCACCGGCATGGCGCAGCAACTAGATATGGACAAGTTAAAAGGTATGAAAGCTCGAAGCATAGGTCCTGGTGCGATGAGCGGAAGGATTACAGCCATCGATGTAGTTGTTGACAATAGAGACATCATGTACGTAGGTTCTGCCTCAGGGGGATTGTGGAAAACAACTAGTGGAGGGGTTAACTGGGAGCCCATCTTCGACAAGGAAGCAGTAATGTCAATAGGTGCAGTGGCCATACAGCAAAGTAATCCTTCTGTAATCTGGGTAGGTACCGGAGAAGGAAACCCCAGGAACAGTTTGAACGGTGGTTATGGTATCTACAAAAGTTTGGATGGTGGCAAAAACTGGAAATTGCTGGGCTTAGAGAAAACGAGAAACATCCATCGGATCATTATCGATCCTCAAGATCCCAATACAGTTTATGTTGGCGCTATCGGCTCACCTTGGGGAGAGCATCCCGAGCGTGGGGTATTTAAGACAACCGATGGAGGCCAAACGTGGGAAAAAGTATTATTCGTTGACAATAAAACAGGTTGCGCTGAATTGGTGATGGATCCTACTAATCCAAACAAACTGATCGCTTCCATGTGGGAGCACCGCAGACAGCCGTGGATATTCAAGTCGGGCGGTCCAGGGTCCGGAATGCATATCACATTTGATGGTGGCAAGACGTGGACCAAAAGAACCGAGAAAGATGGTTTGCCTGCCGGTGATTTGGGAAGGATTGGATTGGCGATTTCAGCCAAGCCAGACATTATTTATGCGCTGATAGAAAGCAAAAAGAATGGGCTTTATAAATCCGAGGACGGTGGGTTTAAATGGAAAATGATCAACGAAAACATGGATCAAATTGGGGACCGACCATTTTACTATGGACAAATCCATGCGGACACACAAAATGAGAATCGACTCTACACGATTTTTTCTGAGGTAAACGTAAGTGAAGATGGTGGCAAGTCTTTTACTGCCTTGCTTCCATTCTCTTTCAATGGAGTGCATCCCGATCACCACGCCTGGTGGATACACCCCGAAGATCCATCCTTTATGGTAGATGGCAATGATGGTGGGTTTAACATCACTCATGACATGGGCAAAAATTGGCGCTTTGTCGAAAATATTCCTGTTGGGCAGTTCTATCATATTAATGTAGACATGGATCATCCTTACAATGTATACGGGGGGATGCAGGATAATGGATCGTGGGTAGGACCCGCATATGTGTGGCGATTTGGTGGAATCAGAAATTCCTATTTTCAAATGCTAATGTTTGGGGATGGTTTCGATATGGCAGCCGACCCTGACGATAATCGATATGGTTATGGTATGTCACAGCAAGGCTTCCTTGGTCGCTGGGACAAGGAGACTGGTTATACAAAACGAATTAGGCCTACACACCCGAATGCCGATGTAAAACTTCGATATAATTGGAATTCTGCGTTTGCGCAGGATCCATTTAACAACGCCACGATATACTTTGGAAGTCAGTTTGTACATAAGAGTACCAACAAGGGCGATACATGGGAAATCATTTCTCCTGACCTCACCACCAACGATCCTGAAAAACAAAAGCAGCACGAAAGCGGTGGCTTGACTATGGATGCGACCGGGGCCGAAAATCACTGTACCATTCTTGCCATTGCGCCCTCAACAAAGGAGCAAGGTGTTATTTGGGTTGGCACCGATGACGGACAGGTACAACTCTCTCGAGATGGAGGAGAGACCTGGACCAACCTGACTTCAAGAATCACAGGTATGCCCAAGAATGCATGGATACCTCAAATCCAAGCTTCAACATATAACAGCGGAGAAGCCTTTGTGGTGGTAAACAATTACCGACAGTTTGACTTCAAACCTTATTTGTTCAGAACAAAAGACTATGGCCAAACCTGGGAGAGTCTCGTGAGCAGCAGTCAGGTAGGTGAAAACAGTTACACCTTGAGCGTGGCGCAAGATCCAATCGAACCTAAACTAATTTTTGTAGGAACTGAGAATGGATTATTTGTGAGTTTGGATGAGGGAAAGAATTATACCAAGTGGACAAGCGGATATCCGGCTTCAGTACCCACTATGGATATGGCCATTCATCCGAGAGAGCACGATCTCGTTTTAGGTACCTTTGGCCGCGCAGTGTATGTTTTAGATGATATCCGCCCGTTGAGAGCACTGGTGAAAAGTGGTACGCAAGTACTCGATAAGACTGTTCACATGTTCACACCACCTGACGCCTATTCTGTGGTAACGATGGCGCCCGAAGGTGCGCTCTTCCCAGGCACGGGCATGTTCAATGGTGAGAACAGGCCCGTTGGCGCCTTAATCTCGTATGTAATTAACAAGCCTGAGGAAAAAAAGGAGGTAAAAGCTGAGGAACCAAAAACCACTGCGAAGTCTAAGCGTGGCAAAAAGGAGCCAGCACCTGCTCCGGTGAAGGAGGAAAAGAAGGACGAGAAGTCGAAGGTCAAATACGACTCTATTACTCTTGAAGTATTTAATGCTGCCGGAGAAAAAATCAGAACACTCAAGCAAAAGGCACCGGAAGACAATGGTGTTAATCGAATGACATGGAACCTGGATGAGAAAGGTGTAATGCAGCCCTCAAGAAATAAGCCGAGAGCGAATGCACCTGAGCCGAGTGGCGCTGCTGTGCTGGCCGGTACATACACATTGCGCATGACGTTTGGGGATCAGAAAGACTCGACCACCATTAACGTGAAGTCGGATCCAAGATTTTCAAATGATGCCGCCAACCTGCAGGCTCGCTATAACCGCACCAAGGAACTGGAAAAATTGCGAGCGCTTGTTTTGGAGGCTACCGAAAGGTTACGTGAGTCAAAAGAAATAGCTTCAGACTACGAGAAGCGAATGAAGGATTCAAACCGTGATGATCTGAAAGAGGCAATGGATAAAACCAAAGCGGTTAAAGACTCGATTGACACGGTAGTTAACTACATTTTGGGGGAGGAAGATAAGCGACAAGGAATTACCAGCACTGAGTTGCCATCGCCAGCGTCTTTCATAAATACGGCAATGTTTTATACCAATACCTCTCGTGATCCATTGAGTGAGCGTGACAACAGGGTGTTCAAACATGCGGAAGAAAAGACAAACCAAATACTTGATAAGGTGAATAAGTTTTATGAGGAGCATTGGGCTGGCTACCGGACGATGATGGAGGGAGTGAGCATCTCGCCATTCAAAGACTATAATCCTTTAAGAAAATAGTTTGGCGAGTTTGCCTTAAATTATTAAGCCTGGCTTGTAAATTCAAGTCAGGCTTTTTTTATTCTAGTGATTTATGGTTAACTAGTTCAACATGATCAACTTTATTCAAAGGAGGAGGAAACTTTCTTTTGGGATTTCATTTGCTTTCTTAATCGCAGCTGGAAGCCTGATGCGTCCGTCCTCTGTTTGCCTCAAGACGGATGTAACACCAATTGCCATTTTAGATATTGAATTTGCTTTTGACCAGCATCGTGCAGATGTCATACGTGATACCTGGATTAAGACCACGTGCGAATACGGCACTGCACTGAAGGCTGCGCAGATTAACATTGCATGGGACTTCCTATTTATAATCGCTTATGTAATTTTCTTTATCGTCCTCATTTCTCTTCTGGTGCCTTTGAAAGCCAGATTTGGACAGAGCTTGATGATTTACATGGCAGTGTTGGCGGGTCTGCTAGATGTGATCGAAAATATCTTTATGTTTCTCTTCTTGAGAGGGGCGGATTTTAGTTCTCTTTTGTTCTCAGTACCGGCTACCATGAAATTTACATTGGTTTTCCTGCTCGTGAGTTCCTTAGTAGCCTTTTTGGTAAGTAAAGTGTTTACGTTTACTGCGAATAAATGATACTTCTAGATTTAGACCTCATGCTGACTTACCTGACCTTACCTACCTGTCATGAGATCCTTCTGACTACCAGCTGGAGCGAGACTTAGAAAAGCATTTGTTACTTCTTACTTGCGATCCTAATTAATGGTATTTTTTCTCCAGCTTCGCATGACTTCATTAAGATCTCGAACCTTCTTTGCTGCGTCTCCTCTCTTTTGGCACTGATCACCCACCAGATTGTGGGCTTCTTCGCAGAAGGAGGGAGTGACTTAAAGAACGCCCAGGCTTTTTTGTTAGCCTTTAACCTGGCTTCAAATGATTTACTCAGCTTTATTTCATCCTGTTCAAACGATGCTTTCTTCGTATTTTTTTTGTCCATTTTGGCGAAAGCCTTTTTTCCGGCCGGTTGGACAAGCCCCGACTTACTGAGCGCAGCGTATCGTTTCAGATTGACGGCACTCCAATGGCTTTTCTCTTGTCGTGGTGTAAAACGGACGGAGTAGCTTTCGTCATCTATCGATCTCCTTACTCCATCAATCCAACCAAAACAAAGTGCTTGATCTACTGATTCTGGCCAGGTAATGCTTGGGTTTCCACTAGCAACTTTATGGTAGCCAACCAATAGCTCTTTCTTCTTGTCGTGATTTTGCTCCAACCACTTTCTGAAATCGGCAGGTTCTCGAAAAAACTTTGGTTTCACTGTAGAGCTGAATTTTATTGGTTTAGAAAAGAAGAACCCCCCGTTATCGGGGTTCTTCTGCAGTTATCGGTCAGCCTTATCTAGTGGCTCCCATATAGATCGAGTTGAATATCAACTTGTACGTATTCCTTGCCTGTCCACGGAATTGTGGACGAAATCCGAAAAGAACCACGTTGCCACTTCCATGACCTACATTCATCATAGCGCCTTTGTTTTTGATCTTGTTGGCGTTCAACGCCCATCCACTCATCAATAAATCGCTGGAAGCATAAGAAGCCACAGCGGTGACATCTGGGCGAGGCGCTGGCGTTTTCACCAATTCGTTTCCACCCTCGCTTTTTCTTGATGGTAAAATTGTTTCGAATGCTCTACTGCGAGAGTAGGAGGCAGCGGCTTCTTCCTTCATTCCAAATGCCAATGGATTTTTGTTGTCAACTTTCATCCTGATTATCGAGCCAGGTATAAAGAACTGGCTCGAAGACATTCCTCTGACCACGTTTTTTACAGGCAATCCAAACTCGTCTATTGCAAGGTCACATGCGGCATCGAACATGATCAGCACCCCTCCATTTTTCACATAATTATTCAAGGTCAGGGTTCCTTCAAGGCCAATGCCACCGACATAGGGTTCTGGCATGGAGCCAGGTCTATGACCAACCATTATTTCTTCCGGTGCTTGTGATGGGAAAATGATTGCAGAATACTTAAACAAATCTTTTCCGATGATATCGTTGTTGTGCAAAGTATCGAGGTCGAACTCAAATTGCTCCAGTACCCAGCGCGTCCAGCCTTCATCAATGTTGGCGTCCCACGATTTGTACAGACCTACCTTGACTTTCTTCATTGGCTTTGTTGAAGAGGGCTTTGCAGATACAGCAGTAAAAGATATTCCCAAGTCCTTACTAATATCATTCAACCGGTTCTGTGTCTCACTTCCTTTTTCCACGAGGAATGTACCCGCCTCAAAATTTGCCTTTCCATCAGCAAAAGAGGCCTGCGCGATCGATATCTTTTCTCCGGCTTTTTGTAGTCTATTGATTGCTGTAGCCGAGAAGTTCTCCTTTGGATTTATCGCATATCCAAATCCTGCCTTACCATTTACTTCACCCGCAGGCATCTTGATGGCACTTTCTACTTTTTTGGTTTTAGCAGTAAAAGAAGTCGTTACACGATCCACGTTTACTCCCATTGACATAGGTAATGTCCAACCGGTTAGGTCATAAGGCGCAATTGGAGGGCCGCCAGGGTAAAGATAGAGATCGGGGTATTCCTGTTTCTCCATTAAGTCCGATAGATAAGGACGAAATGGTTGTGCGCCATACATAATGTATGTGCCAGCAGGATATTCCTTATCACCAATCTTGAACTTGCTAGTGGCTTCTTCTACTTCAATACCTCCACGCATCATTACATTCACCAGACTTACCGCTTCAGCTTTGTCCCATTGGTCCGGAGAAATCACATAGGCAAATGCACCCTCTTTATCTTCAATAGCATCCTTACCCATCGAGTAAATGTTGTACAGCAGCTCATCACTTTTTTCTGCGGCTAGATCTACCACTGCCATGGAAGCTTCGAGCATGTAGTCAACAGCATCTCTAAAATGAGACTCACCACCCTTCCAGGGATAGGGATAGAATATTTCTGTGCCATCCACTGTCTTTGATATACCATCGCGAGGATTGCGTCCGCCTACTGCCTCAGGTATTGAATCGGGAGGGTAGAATCGGGGAGTAGGAGAGGTGTGTGCCGTCTCCGTCAGAATTCCAATCTGATTGTGATAGTAAGGTGCAGTTCTCATGCCACCGTTCCACCACATTTCAAATGTTGTCATGGAAATGGCGCCAGGCATCTTTTTCATCGCAAAGCGATTCGCCATGGCTGTTCCAACCAGATTTACACCAGTAGTGACACCGGGATGAATCTTCTTGTTTACCGGACTTCTGAAGGGAGGAATAAAAATTCTTGCCCATGCCGGAGAAGATTGATGATGGTTATGAATAATCTGAGGGTACCACTGATTATACAATACATCCATTACCGCTTTGGTCTCAGGCATGTTACCCATAAACCAATCGCGGTTATTGTCATGACCCACATACTCTTGATAGAGTATAGGTGGTCCTGAAGTTTCGTAGGCAGTGCCCAAATTTTTTCTGTACCAGGCTCCCTCAATGTCCAAACCATCAGGATTAATTACAGGTACTATAAGGGTAACAACATTATCCCTTATTTTTTTCATTTCCTCCGATTCTTCCGCTGCGATGCGATAGAGAAGCTCAGGTGTCATTTGGGCATGCGCTTTTTCAGAAGCGTGCATACCACCATCAAACCAAATAATTGCTTTGCCTTCTTTCGCTAATTTTTGCGCCTCACTATCAGAGATACGAGCACGTGCCATTTTTTCACTGATGTCTCTCCATTTATCAAGCGATTTCATGTTCTCTTCACTGGAGATAAAAATCAATTTGATAGGCCTCCCCCTGACAGACTTTCCGATCTCGGTCACCTTCACGCGGTCTGTGGCGGCATCCAATTTTTCATAGTAGGACAGCATTTGATCATAGGTAGCCATTTTGTAATCAGCACCCGGTTCGAAACCAAATGTCTCTGATGGCTTCGGTATTTGCCCATAGGCAGTCCAACTAATAGTAAGCGCAATGGTAAATAGTTTAAGTAGCTTCATGATTCGGGTTTTAATAATGCTCGAAACTATACACAATTGGGGGTATACACATCAGTATTTTGATGGCGAGGCTATTTTTCCCTTAAGCGGGAAAAATGGGTGCGGTGTTTTGAGATCAGGTATTGGAAAGAAGATTAATACCCCTAGTCTTTGATTACAGCAATGCACTCAATTTCAACTCTGGCGCCAAGGGCGAGACCACTGGTGCCAAATGCGCTTCTGGCGGGTTTCTCTCCGGGAAAGAACTTGATGTATTCCTCATTGAAATCACCCCATTCTCCGATGTCGGCTAGCATCACAGTGCATTTGACAACATTCTCCATTGAAGAGCCATTGGCCTCAAGTACTTGTTTTATATTTTCCAGCGCTTGTTTGGCTTCTGCTCGCATTCCCCCTTCAACCAGTGTCATGGCATCTTGAGGATTACTACCTACCTGTCCTGACAGATAAATAACATTGTCAACAATTACTGCTTCTGAGAACGGTAGATTTGCTTTCTTGAATTCTTCCGTTGCGCGATGGGAGAAGTTGACTTCTTTTTTTGCAGACTCACAATTAAACAATGAGAAGGCAAGTACGACCAGAGAAATTGCTTTTGATTTCATATTTTTTGATTTAGGGTTTTCTTTGGCTTCTATTTACAAAATTCCAGGTAGGTCTTTAATAGAATTTCAGAAAGCTGATGAACCGAGGCGAGCTCCACCCATTCTACTTGTTGATGTATTCCTCCGCCCTTTGGGCCTATGATAATGGTGTCAATTCCTGCCTGCCCAAACAACCCCGAGTCTTCCCACCAACCATGGCCAATAAAACTCGCCTTGTGATCACTTGGAATACAACTGATTAGCGCTTTTGAAATAGGTGCATCTTTAGAAATCTCATATGGATTCCGCCAGATAATTTGTTTCAGTTCACTTTTGAAATCGCGATCTTCTCTTGCAATTTTGTCAAGCATATTTTGAAGTTCGTGCAGTACCTGATTTTCTGTTTCTCCAGGTAAGGTCCTTCTTTCCACATGGATGGTGCACTTGCCCGAGTAAATGAACAGGCTCTGTCCTCCATTGATGATCGGCACGTGAACCGATGCTTCCCCAACAAGGGGATGTTTCCTGGCGTTCAGTTTTTCAGAAATGATGTTTATTTCGTGCAGTACTTTGCCCATCTTGAGATTGGCATCAACACCAATCTGGTTTAGTCCTCCGTGCGCGATTACTCCTTCGGTCGAAATTTGATAAACACCAAAACCTCGATGGCCCAGGCAGATATCCAGGTCGGTGGGCTCGGTTACGATACAAGCATCAGCAGTGTATTTCTTTAGGAATTCGGTGGTGCCAGCAGACTCGTATTCTTCGTCTGCCACGAATGAGAGAATAAGACTACCTGGGAGTTGAATCTTGTTATCATGTATTGCTTTGGCAACGCCTAATATAGCTGCAATACTGCCTTTCATATCATAGGCTCCTCTGCCGTAAAGCTTTCCATCTTTGATTGTGGCAGCAAAGGGGTCACGCATGCCTTCAACTCCAACCGTATCCATATGCGCATTCAGGATCAGCGACTTGCCCGAGGCCACTCCACCAATGTGACACACCACGTTGCATCTGCCCTCCGAAATTTTTTCTAGGGAGGAATCCCAACCCAGCGCTTGTAGCTTGTCAGCAATGCAGTGGGCGACTTCCCATTCACCACTTCCCTCGGCTTCAAGAGCGGGGTTGATGGAATTGATTTTTACAAGATCGATGAGTGTCTCAGTTATATAATTGACATCAACCATTCCCTAATTTACAGAAGAATGTGAGTAGTCAAACCGCTGCCGAAGGACTTCATGCAAAGTCTTTGGCACTTGAGCTCTTCTTTGCCCATCTTGCAACCGCAATAAACTGAATGCCGATGATGGGAAGTGTGCAGATTAACATAATTTCCCAGCCTACGGCATAAACGATCCAGCCGGCAGATAGCGCGGCAATCGCTTGTGTTCCGAATACAATGAATTCATTAAATGCCTGCACTTTAAATCTTTCATTAGGCTGATAAGACTGAGGCAGCAGTGTCGTTCCACCTATGAATAAAAAGTTCCAACCAATTCCCAAAAGGATAAGAGAGATCCAATAATTGCCTAAATGGTGCCCGGAATAGGCAATCGCGATACACAGCAGATAGGCGCAAAGCCCAATGATCATCATTCTTGTCATTCCAAGCCGTGCCACGATCCATGCAGCAATAATGGAAGGGAGATACATGGCGATGATGTGACTTTGAATTACCCATTTGGTTTGGCTCAATGAATGTCCGTCCATCACATGCATGCTTACTGGCGTGGCGGTCATTATAAAACTCATCACCGCATAGCCTACGGCTGCAGAAGAAATCGCGATCCAGAAAACTGGCTGTCTTGAAATCTCTCGAAGAGAGCGGGAGGCAGTACGATGCTCCTCTACTTCAAATTTCGGATTGCGAAAACCTAGAAGCACCAACAGCGCAATTGCAAAAAGTGCTGCCAGCAGCACAAATGATCCAAGAAACTCTACAGGAAATAGATCTTTACCAAAAACTGCTGCCTCAGGTCCGATGAAAGCAGCCACAATTCCCCCAAGTAGGACACTGGATGCCGCCTTTGGAATCATGTCGATGGGCACACTCTCCATTGCAGCAAATCGAAATTGCATCACGCAGGCGTTCGTGGATCCAAATAAAAAAGTACTTAAGCAAAACCAATAAAAAGCCTGAAGATAGACTGCATAAGCAGCCACAAAGGCGATAATGATTGAATAGAGAAGAATAAGTATAAATGATCTTTTTCTGCCAAGCCGTTTCATCAGGAGTGTTACAGGTACTACTGCAGCCGCGGTTCCAATGATCATGCAGGCGATGGGCAATGTGGAGAGTTTTTCGGTAGGAGCAATCTTAGTGCCGATAAGGCCACCCGCAAAAACAACGAGACTAGATACGGACATCATCAAAGACTGTGCAATTGCAAGTAGCCAAACATTTCGGGGGAGCGCGGTCATTGATAGGCTATTATTTGTGGTTTAATGATGATTTGATTGAGCTTTTCCCTATGGACAGATCAATGGATTAATTATTCCAAAGGATATACCCGTTTAGTGAAGTGGCAATTAGCAACCACAGAAAGTATGGTGCAACTAATAGAGATCTTAGTTTTAACTGATCAGTAAAGCTAAAAAGAAAGTAACCCACCACTAATGTAAGAGAAGTGATAGCAACGAGCCCTGCTAATACGGCATGATACTTAAAGAATAGTGGGTTCCAGACAACATTCAATATCCACTGACAGATAAAAAGTGCAATAAGGATATTGCGATTGGAAGTGCTGGTCCATGCAAAGGTCATAAATCCCGAAAAGCAGATCATGATGGTAGTCCATGCTGCGCCAAAAACCCATCCGGGTGGTGTCCATGGCGCCTTGTTGAGATTCTGATACCAATCAGACGAAACGCCACTACTTGTAAATAGACTGCCGAGACCCAATGCGGCAAAGTTTATAATCAGGAAGATGATGAAGCGAAGAATCATATTTTGGACATCTGGGTGGGGTGCAAATTAAGAAAGCTCGCTCATTTGTTGTCGATGATATCCTGATTAAATTTCCGTACGATGTTGAGGATCCTGATTGTCATTTTAGTTCTGTCCGGTCTTGGATTGATGATGCCGAGTTTTTTCTCTCAAAAGGCCCCTTATATTCCAATACTACTTGGCATGGTGATGTTCAGCATGGGGATGACGCTGATGCCTCAGGATTTCCTTCGGGTAACCAGGAAATGGAAACTTGTCCTTCTGGGCACGATACTTCAATTTACATTGATGCCATTGATCGCATGGGGATTAAGTAAAACTTTTGTGTTACCACTATCACTGACAATTGGGATGGTGTTGGTGGGGTGCGCCCCCGGAGGGACTGCCTCTAATGTGATGGTCTTTTTAGGAAAGGGCAATGTGCCTTTGTCAATTTCACTTACTTTGGTTTCCACCCTGCTGTCACCAGTGGTTACACCGGGACTAATTCAATTTTGGTTGGGAGAAACTGTTTCCTTCAATGCATACCTGGTCTTCGTTTCCATCGCCAAAATTGTAGTGGCGCCAATACTTCTTGGTATGGCGGTGAATAGATTTTTGAAAGAGCTGGCTACGCTTTATGTGCGTTACGCTTCCATTATTTCGGCAGCAGCGATCGGATTGATTATCGCTATAGTCTTATCCATCAATCGTGAAATGCTAATCAGTAGCTTCCCTATTTTAATCTTTCTTGCCGTCATCCTTCACAATGGCTTAGGTTATTTACTTGGATATGGGAGTGCAATTCTTCTTACCAGGAATGAGCAGGACGCCCGGACCATTGCCATCGAAGTAGGAATGCAAAATTCCGGTTTGGCTGTAACCTTAGCGCAGCAGTTTTTTTCTCAATATGCTTTGTCTTCTCTGCCAGGTGCGATATTTAGTTTTTGGCATAACCTCTCAGGGCTAGTGCTGGCTTTCTTCTTTGATAAAAAAGGTAGACTGACTTAGTTACATCAAGTGCTTGGCAACTTTATTAGGAGTGCCATTGGGTGATAACAGTATTTTAATTCTATATTGAAACCCACAAAGGAGAATCTCGATGATTGATTTTATTATAAAAACATTTAAGCGCTATCCCTGGTTTAAGCGATTGAACGCAAAAGTTACCTATGAGATTTTAGCGAAAAAAATTCCAACAAAGGAATGGCAATTCATGAACTATGGTTATGTGCCCAATGCAGATGAATTTGTTGCGGAGTTAACGGAGGATACGCAGGCACAAAAGCATTCCATGCAGATGTATCACTATCTGGCCCTCAAAGGAGGGATTACTGGAAAAGATGTGCTTGAGGTTGGCAGTGGCCGTGGCGGAGGTGCCATTCACCTGGCAGGGGCATTACAGCCCACATCCTATATCGGATTAGACCTGGCGCAAAGTGCGGTGGACTTGGCCAATGAAATGAATCCACATTCCAATCTAAAGTTTATACAAGGAAGTGCCGAATCAATTCCTTTGGATGACGAAAGCAAGGATGTGGTGCTCAATGTGGAGTCTTGTCACGCCTATGGCAACGTAGATAAATTTCTTAGTGAGGTCAAGCGCGTGCTGAAGAAGGACGGATATCTGTTGCTTGTTGATTTCCGAAGTGTTGAAAATATGGAGTTATTAAAAAAGCAACTTGAACGATCTGGACTAAAGGTATTACTTGAAGAGAATATTAGTAAGAATGTGATCAACGCGATGGAGGAGGAGGATGAAACCAAGAGGGAGAGAATCAAGCGTCTCATTCCAACAAAGTGGCAGAAGTTATTTGCAGAATTTGCCGGAGTAGTGGGTTCGCGATTGCACACAAATTTGCTCAGTGGCGAACGACTGTATTACAGGTTCGTCTTACAGAAGGTCGCTTGACTTAGCTAGCGAATCAGTGCTTTGTAGAGTTCGAGACAAACCCAGGCATCGGTGGCAGCATAGCTGATTTGCTTCTCGCTGTATTTCTCCGCTTCCCAATTGCTGGTTTGAGCACTTTTAGAAATTCTGAAGCCAAGCACAAGTCCCGCAAGTTTTTTTACACTTTCCACTTCAAGGCCTGCCTGCCTTGCCACATTTGAAAGTTCTAGAAACCCTCCGGCATTAAATCTTCTTAGTTTTTGAAGGGCTTTCACATCATCGCGAAGTCCAACTCCCGCTTTGAGAATCCTGTCATTCTCAAAAAAGGATACCATACCCTCAGAAATGCCGGTATGGCCAAGTCGAATCAGGAAAACCCGCTCTGGAATAGCAAGCTGCATAAGTGTTACATCGTAGTGTTGACCTTTGTAAAAACTAGGTCTAGTTTCGGTATCAAACCCCACAATGTTGTGATCTTGAATTTCCTCAAAGGCCTTATCTGCCTTGTGGGCATCGGTAATCAGGTGCACCTCTCCCTCATAGGCCTTCAGCGGAAGGGTATTTAATTCTTCTTTAGAAATGGTAACTTTCTCGCTAGGTAGTTTGCGGAGTTGCATCGCTAAACCTTCGGATTTTGTAGTTTAGATAAGCCTGTAGCACCGTCATGACCGGACTGATAAGGCAAAAGAATGTATAAGGTGCATAGGCCATCGTAGCTACGCCAAGCACACTTGCCTGCGTGGCACCACACGTGTTCCAAGGAACCAACACAGATGTAACTGTGCCTGAATCTTCGAGTGTTCTACTCAGCAGTTCTGGCTTGTATCCTCTTTCGCGATACGTATTGGCAAACATTCTGCCAGGGACAGCAATCGCCATATATTGATCGGAGGCAGTCACATTGAAGAAGATGCAGGTAGCGGCCGTTGATCCAACAAGGGACCCGGTGCTATGCGCAAATTTTATTATTTCTTCGGCTATCCTGTGAAGTAAACCTGAGGATTCCATTACCCCACCAAAAATCATAGCGGTCAAAATCAACCAGATCGTATTGAGCATGCCGGCCATGCCTCTGCCAGTAAGGAGATCGGTGATCATTTGATTATCGGTTTGAATATTAATCGTAGTCGTTAATGCCCTCATCACTCCTACAAATGATGACTCAATGAAATTATCTTCGATCCCTGATACTTGATTTACAACATTGGGTTGAAAGATTATTGCGCAGAGGCCTCCTAAAAGCGCCCCAACTAGGAGTGCTGGTAGTGCCGGCACTTTCTTCACTATCAGGAAGATCAGGATTGCGGGCACGAGAAATAGCAAAGGATTCAAGTCGAAGGACTTTTCTATCGTTGCGAGTATTGCCTCAGTATTGGTGCTGACTTCTGAGGTATCTAATAAGAAGCCCCAGACCAAGAAGATGACAAGTGTAATGACGATGGATGGAATTGTGGTCACCATCATGTACCGTATATGCGTAAATAGATCAGTCCCTGCCATCGCTGGGGATAAGTTAGTAGTGTCTGACAAGGGTGACATTTTATCACCGAAGTAGGCACCAGAAATTATTGCTCCGGCAATCACACCTTCATGTAGGCCCAATGCCGTGCCGATTCCAAGAAGTGCAATACCGATAGTAGCAACCGTGGTCCATGAACTGCCGGTAGCAATTGAAACGATGGCGCAGGCAATGCATGCAGCAACAAGGAAAATGGTTGGATTGAGAATCTTTAGACCATAGTATATCATTGCCGGCACGATTCCACTGAGGAGCCAGGTACCAGACAACGCACCAATCATGAGTAGAATAAGCATGGCCCCCATAGCAGAGTTTATACTTTTTAAAAGACTCTTTTCGATTTGCTTCCAGGGAGTTCCTAGCCTGATTGAAACAATGCCTGCCACTGCAGCAGCCAACAAGAGTCCCATTTGATTGGGTCCGCTGGTTGCATCGGTGCCCAGCACGACCACATTGGTGGCAAGCAAAAAAATTAAGACGGCAATAGGTAGTAGCGCTTGAAGTAGGGTAGGCCTCTTTTTTTCAATCGTCATGCGTGCAATAGTGGATTAAACTGGCGTATGAAGCTTTGAAGATAATAATAATTATGGACTGACCTAATTAGGAAGGGTTGCTTACATGATATTGTACTCCTCGATCTTTGAGGTAGTTCATCATGAACTGGAAATTTGATTCTTCTTCACCTACGTACTCCGGTGGATTAATTCCGATTTTTGTAAATTTTCCATCCATTACCAGATGCGCTGCTCCTGTGCAAGTATATCCTGTCGTGCGTGCCATCGATAGGATTCCTGTGCTTCTTTCTGTCTTGTCAAGCAAGTAGTATTGATAAGCTTTCGATTTACCATTCTCTTCTCCTTTGATTACAATTCGCATTACAGTGAATTCTTCTTCTCCGGGCTTCAATTTCCATTTGGGGAAAAGCAGCTTTGCGGTGAGATCTACAGGCTTCACCTTGACGCCTTTAATATCGACCTCTTCGTATGAGAAAAAACCAGTGTCACGAAGGACGCGAAGATATTCCACACAGCCCGGATACCGCAACGTCTTTTCGATCATGTTTGGAATGTTAGGCATGGTCTTAATCAAGGATCTTAGTCCATCTGAATTCCAAGATTCTAAAGTTCCTACTCCATCAAAGTGAACTAGCTCAGTATCGGACAGTGCTTCCTTCGTTACCACCGCACCATTTTGCACGTACCTTGCCGGTCTTATATATTCTTCGATAACATCAATGGGGGAGAACACCGCCTTATACTCGTAAGGCCATTCCCGCACGACAGGAAGTCCTCCAACCAAGCACTCGTAGTCATGAATCTTCATCCTCTGATTGTGATACCCTAAAATAATGTTACCCATGCCGGGAGCTACACCGCAATCTGTGATGATGATTGTTTTGTTCTTTTTGGCCAGGTCATCCAACAAGAAGGGATCTTCAGGAAAGAAAGAAATGTCGACCATATTCTTACCGCTTTCTATTACTGCCTTTGCAGTGTCGAAGCCCATGAAACCCGGTACAGCACCGACCACGAGATCGAATGGAGATATGAGCTGCTTTAATGCAGTCAAATCCGAAAAATCAAACTTTTTTGTTTGCACCCCGCTGCCATTAAGAGAAGCCAGTGCTTCCTCATTGATGTCGATTGATGTCACATCAAATTTTGATGCCAGATCCAGCGCCATTGCCTTGCCCACAAGCCCAGCACCCAATACGATTACTTTTTTTTGCATTACTTTTATAGATTAATGATTTTGTTAGCGGTTGTTCATTTACCTAACTAACTTACTTTCACAATTTTATACACACAGACTATGTTTGAGCCAGCCAAGATAATTGAAAAAGCAAAAAAGTCATCTTTTTACTTAAGTCTTCTCAACTGGTCGCTTGATCGAATGATCCCGTTTAATAAACCACATGGATTTAGAATAGTTGAAATCGAAGACTTTTGCTTGAAGACTAAGATTCCTTATAGAAGTTCCAACTTTAATCATATCAAGGGACTTCATGCCTGCGCTCTGGCAACAATTTCAGAGTTCACAACAGGTTTTTTGTTGATCACAAAACTCGATGCGAAGAAGTACCGGATTATCATGCAAAAGATCGAGATGAACTATCACTACCAAGGAAAGATGGACGCCTTTGCAGAGTTTAAAATTTCGGAGGACTGGTTGAAGATAAATATTTACGAACCCCTTCAGAATGGGGAGTCTACCGTTGTGGTTTGTGAGATAAAGATTCAAGATTCTGATGGAAATCATTTGACCACCGGTTATGTACATTGGCAGATTAAAGATTGGAAGAAGGTGAGGACAAAGGTAGCAGCGTAAGTATCATTATTTGAAAACTCCAAAGTTTATAGAGGGTAACGTGCCCAAGGGCTATAAGATTGGTTTTGATGTGTCAGTATTCAATACCATGGCTCACCATTACACGCAATCACCTTCGGGCTGGCGATCTTATCATCTAGTGAGAGAGGATAAGAAGTTGGTCTTGGCATCAGTGCATTTCTGCATAAAAAAAAGGATTGCCTATAGTCCACTCAGTGCGCCATTTGGTGCATATGAGTTTTCAAAATCATTGCCAGTGGCTGACCTTTTTGACTTCATGCAAAAATGTGAACTGTCGCTGAAGAAAAGTGCTTCTAGAATTGTTTTTAAATTGGCTCCGGCAGCGTACGATCAGCAAGCTCATGATATTCAAAGTGTGCTCCTCACAAATCAAAATTTTAGAATTACCAATGCGGAGCTAGGCGCATGTATTTCTATTGACTCGCTCGATTTTGACATGAAGATTGATAATTGGGAAAGGCGAAGACTAAAGCAAGCGAAAAAGGAAGCCCTAATTTGTAGACCATTACTTAAAAAGGATTTGCCTCACGTCTACGACTTTATCTCCTCTTGCAGAGAGGAGAAAGGCCATGAGCTAAGCATGACGTCTACTCAATTACAAAAGACCGTGGATGCAGTGGTAAAGTCATTTCAACTTTTTGGCGTCTTTCGCCAACGCAAATTGATTGCAGCATCAATTTCCATAAGGGTAACTGACAAGATACTTTACAATTTCTACTCGGCTCACGTGCAAGCTGAGGATGCGGTCAGTCCCATGGTATATTTAATTTCAGAAATGTATAAGTGGGGCAGGGCAAATAGTATTTCACTGCTTGACTTGGGTACATCAGCCCTTGGCGGTATTCCCAATTTTTCATTAATCGATTTTAAGTTGCGATTAGGTGCTGCACCTACCATGAAACTTTTCTTTGAAAAGGATTTGAAGTAATGGTACCGCCACTCGTTTCTGTCGTTTGCCTTTGCTACGATCATCAACAATTCGTAGAGGAAGCAATATTATCAGTGCTGAATCAAACTTATCCTAATATTCAGTTAATCGTGGTGGATGATGCGAGTAATGACGGAAGTCAGAAGATCATAGAGGCGATTGCTGCCAAGAATAAATCAATAGAATTATTGTTTCTCCCCGACAATCAGGGAAATTGCCGGGCATTCAATCTGGCATTTGAAAAATGTAATGGCGAATTCATCATTGATTTTGCTGCGGATGACGTGTTGCTTCCCAACCGTGTGGCCAGGGGCGTGGAATTGTTGATGGACAAAGGTTCCGACTATGGTGTGCAGTTTGGAGATGCCGAATTAATCGGCAAAGAAGGAACGAAGCTGGGACTTCACTCAGATCGATTCCCTTCACATTCCATTCCAAGTGGTGATGTATATATGGACGTTATTTTCCGGTATTTTATCTGCGCACCTACTATGTTGATAAGGCGTTCCGTGTTGGAAAAACTCAATGGGTATGATGAGGAACTTGCGTATGAAGACTTTGATTTCTGGGTGAGGGCTTCCAGAGATTTTAAATTTTGTTACCTGCCGGATGCCTTGGTGAAGCGAAGGATCTTATCAAATTCTATGCGAAGTGACCAATTCAAAAAGGGCTCCCCTCAGCGACATTCCACTCTTCTGGTTTGTAAAAAGATTTTGATACTCAATCGAACCCAGGAAGAGCATAAAGCATTGTTGAAAAGGATCAGCTATGAGATCAAGGTGTGTTTGAAACTCTTTGACTTAAAAATGCTAAGCGACTACTACCAACTAAGGAAGCGAGTGATCAGACTGCTATGATTACTTTCGATTGTCGTGTCCCGCCAACATGCTAAGGTAACTCTCATATCGGCTAAGTGCGATGCTTCCATTCTTTACTCCGTCAAGTACTGCACACTGTGGTTCATTGGTGTGAATGCACCTTGCTCCGTATTTACAGTTCAGTCTCCGATCTCGCATCTCCGGAAAGTAATCAGAGAGTTCTTGCTCATTCATGTCAACCAGACCCCACTCGCGCACACCTGGTGTATCAATAATAAATGTATCCGCATTGATGCTGAACATTTCTGCATAGGTAGTGGTGTGCGTGCCAGTCTCACTAAATTCTGAAATCTCATTAACTTCCTGGTTGATATTAGGAGAGAGCTTATTGAGCAAGGTGCTCTTCCCAACGCCAGAGTGGCCCGCAACCAAAGTGGTTTTCTTGGCAAGCAGATTGGAGATCACGCCAAGATCGTCATCGTGAAGAGCAGAGATGGAAAGCACCTCAACTCCGATATTGCTGTAGAGTTTTGCCAACTGCTCCTGCTTGTCCCTTTCATCTTCTGACAAAATATCAGTCTTATTGAAGATCAAAATTTGAGGAATTCGAAAAGACTCTGCCGTGACCAGAAATCGATCGATAAATCCAAGCGAGGTGCGCGGTTGTTTGAGGGTGGCGATAAGCAGCACCTGATCTAGGTTGGCGGCCAGCACGCTGCTGTGTGCTGTCTTCTTCACCGAAAGCCGCTCAATGAGATTATGACGAGGAAGTAGCTCTGTAATGTTTCCGTCCTGCTGTGATAGTTCAAAGTTCACATGATCTCCAACAGCAATTGGATTGGATTCCTTTATTCCTTCGAGCCTGAGCTTTCCGCGAATTCGACAAGTGTAGACCCGATTGTCGGCACCGAGTACCTTGTACCAAAGGCCGGCTGATTTCATTACCGTTCCTTTCATTCTTTATCGAGTAGTACGTGGCAATGCGAAATTATCTTATCTGTAGCTCCCAGGTTTTCCTTCACGTAGGCCATCGTGACTTCACAAGCCAATAAGTAGCTTTCAGGTCTTTGCGTAAAACTCTGAAACTTGGAGTTGAGTGAGGCGTAGTCATCTACTTCAAACGCTCCTCCGCGCATGATGAGGTCGTTGGCTTCCTTAAATTTCTGGTAGTTCTTATTTCCAAAGAAGATAGGGATGCCATTGCAGGCAGCCTCCAGTATGTTGTGCAGTCCTTTACCAAATGCCCCTCCGATGTAAGCATATTCTGCATACTGGTATAATTTCGAAAGCATGCCCACATTGTCAATGATTAATACGTCACTTTCCTCGAGATTTACGGCTGCTGAATAGCGAACGGTCTTTGCTTCCAATTCTTTCTCAATTTTGCGAATGAAAGAAGCTTCTATTTCATGAGGAGCAATGATAAATTTTAGTTTTCCAATTTGATCATTAATAAAGGGAGCCAGTACCTCGAAGTCTTCAGGCCAGCAGCTTCCAATCACAAATAGATTTTCATTGTTCTTA
Organism: Cyclobacteriaceae bacterium; assembly: GCA_040216915.1. GTDB lineage: Bacteria > Bacteroidota > Bacteroidia > Cytophagales > Cyclobacteriaceae > ELB16-189. The sequence continues at coordinate 341,386 of JAVJOD010000003.1, read as the reverse complement.
AACTGCCTGGCGATTGCGTTCTCTTGTTTTTCACTGATCAATTCGTTGACACGATCAAATCGCGTGTCCCCTGCGAGTGTGACCTGCTTGATATCTATGGAATGAAGCAGGTCGATGGACGTTTTATTTTGCACGAAAAAGTGGTTGACCTTTTCTAAAATGGATTTGAAGAACCGGCCATGTGACTTGAAGTAGATCTGTTCCTTTCGAAAAATGGCGGAGACGGATAGTATAGGTGTTTTTCTTTCGTGAAGGACGTTAAAAAAATTAGACCAAAATTCGTACTTGACAAAGATGGCCAGAGCCGGCTTTGTAATGGATACAAATCTTTTAGCATTCGCCTGTGTGTCCCAGGGCAAATAATATACAAAATCCACAGCAGGATAGTCTTTCCTTACTTCATACCCTGAAGGGGAGAAAAAGGTAAGCAGTATCTTGTGGCTAGGAAAGTCCCTACTAAACTTTTCGATAATAGGTCGGGCTTGTTCAAATTCTCCAAGTGAAGCACAATGAATCCACATCACCGGATCATGGACCCCTTCGAAGGCTTGTTGCAGCCTTTCGAACAAGCCAACTCGCCCTTGTACAAATTTCTTACTCTTGGAATTGAACAGGGCTGCAATTTTCGCCAGCCCCGACATCAAATAGATACTGAGATTGTATAGGATCAAATTATTTACCCTTGAATTGCGGAGCTCTTTTCTCTATGAAGGCACTCATGCCCTCTTTTTGATCTTCAGAAGCAAAAGTCATATAGAAATTTTTGCGTTCAAAGGCCAGCCCTTCATCAAGCTGTGTTTCGAAGGAGCGATTAATGGCTTCTTTTCCAAGTTGCACTGCAATAGGTGACATCTGGGCAATTTCCCTGGCAAGCTGAAATGCCTCATTCAAATACATTTCGTTTGGCACCACCTTATTGACCAGGCCATAAAAGTGTGCCTCTTCTGCCGAAATAAATCTTCCGCTAAGTATCAATTCCATTGCCTTGGCTTTGCCTACCGCTTTGGTCAGACGCTGCGTGCCTCCTGCTCCGGGAATTACTCCAATCTTTATTTCGGGTTGTCCAAATTTTGCTGACTCAGAGGCAATGATCATGTCACAGGTCATTGCAAGCTCACAGCCACCTCCCAGGGCAAATCCTGAAACTGCAGCAATGATAGGTTTTTTAGTTTTTCGGATCTGATCCCATGTACTGAACTGGTCGAGCATAAGCATATCGATCGCGCTTTTGTCTGCCATCTGCTTGATGTCCGCGCCAGCTGCAAACGCCTTTTCGTTGCCGGTTAGCACGACCACATTGACGTCAGGATTTTTATCAAGCGAAACCAGTGCATCGCGGAGTTCTTGCATAAGTTGCGGATTGAGCGCATTAAGCTCTTTTGGTCTATTGAGTTCGATAAGGGCAACTTTAGGCTCCTGCTGTTCTGTTACTTTTATGAGTTCCATAAGATCAGTTTAGTTCTGTGCAAAACTAAGGATATAACAGAAATGAAAGTAGATTCAGTATGAAGATCATATTTGAGCAAAAAAGAAGGGCCCACTTTTTGAGAGTGGGCCCAACTAACCAAAAGGCGAAAAATTTGCTATACGATCTTATATACCCTCAATTTTTGCCTGGTAACAGCTTGTAGGTGTATTTTTATAAAAAATCTTCGCATGAAAGTACTGTTTGTCTGTCTGGGTAATATTTGTAGATCTCCGCTGGCCGAGGCTGTCTTTAAGCATAAAATACAAAGCGAAAAATTTGGAAAGAACGTCCTGGCTGACTCTTGCGGAACCTCCAATTACCATATTGGCGACCTGCCGGACGAAAGAACAAGGAAAAATGCCGCAAAGAATGGCGTAGAAATGAGCCACAGAGGGCGGCAAATAAGCGCTTCTGATTTGAAAGAATTTGATTATATCCTGGCGATGGATCGCTCCAACTATCACAACATTCTCAATCTACCAGGTGCAGATTCTTATCACCACAAGGTTTTACTAATGCGCGCATTTGATCCTGAGGAAGGAGATGAAGTGCCAGACCCTTACTACGGTTCCGAAGAGGATTTTCAGGAGGTATTTGACATTTTAGATCGAGCAGTTGATGGGTTCATTAACCGTATCAGGAAGGAGCTCTTATGACTTGACCAATACCTGCAATGTAGACCTTGATGATTGTTCCAGCATCACACCATTGAGATTGCGGTATTTTTCAAAATGGGCTTCGTCATAATTCTTAACCGTAACCAGTGTGAGATTGGTATTGTAGTATACCTCAAAGTGCTGGCTAAGTTCTTTAATAAGGGGGCTCAGCTTTCGCTCTTCAAAATCCAGGCAGAAGGAAAAGGAGATAGCGGAATTCTGCATGAGATTGATTTTGAGATTTCTTGCGGAGAGCGCATTAAAAATAATACCAATCTGTGATTCGTCAACGAAGGTATAGTCTGTTACCTGGCAGGACACAAGGCACTGATTTTCCTTAAAAACAACAAGTGGTCTTAGACGATCCACCTTGCACTCATGAATCCTTGTACCACTGATGGTGACGTCATCAAAGCTTTTGACAAGCAACGGAATGCCTTTATTGGCTAAGGGCTTTATAGTTTTGGGATGAATGACAGAAGCACCATAGTATGTCATCTCTGCCGCTTCTTTAAATGGCAACTCTTCAAAGACTTCAGCGGTGGGGATTTTCTTCGGGTCGGCAGTCATTACACCAGGCACATCTTTCCAAATGGTCACTGATTCGGCATTCAGGGACGCGCCAAAAATGGCGGCACTGAAGTCAGAGCCTTCTCTTCCCAACGTAGTGGTTTCGTTTGCAGTGTTTGCACCGATGAATCCCTGAGTGATGACAATTTGGGATGCGAGTGTATTTCTGAGCGCACGAATATTGCTTTCCGTATTTGCCCAATCAATTTGAGCTGACCTGAAGTGACTATCAGTCACAATGTACTTTCTCGCATCGATCCATCTACAATTGATGTCTATTTGAGTAAGGTAGGCACTGACGATGAGGGTGGACATGAGCTCACCAAAGGCCACTATTTTATCATATTGTTGATCGTAAGGCATCAGTTCTTTTACGATCGCTTCGATCCCTTTCTTATACTCGTTAATTGTTGCAACAACTTCTTTGGAGTCGTTAAGTAACGATTGAGAGAGGCTGATATGAAAATCGAAGATTGCCTTGAGTTCCTTGTCAGGGGATTTGCCCTGCTGAGCGAGCGATACGACCGCCTCAAGTGCATTCGTAGTTTTTCCCATAGCGGAGACTACCACCAAAAGCTGATCTTCAGTGTGCGCGCTAATAATGCGACCTACATTTTGCACTGCTTCCGGGCTCTTTACAGAAGCGCCACCAAACTTAAATACCTTTATTCTTTTCAATGTATTCAGCAATTAGCAGAGTATATTTGTGTGCTCCATACGCACGAGCACGCGAATTTAATTTCAAAAGGACCACTTCACACAAAAAGCAGCAAAAATTAATGGAAGCATCTCGAATAGCCACCTCTATAGGTTTTACACTCGATCGATTCATTAAAAATAATCAGGATCAATTTCAGTTTGCAAGTGGTGAACTCTCTCAATTATTGCGAGATATTGCGCTTGCTTCCAAAGTAGTAAACAGAGAGGTGAACAAAGCAGGTCTAATCGATATAATGGGTCCGCAGGGGTCTCAAAATCTTGCTGGCGATGATCAGCAAAAACTGGACGTACTGGCAAATATAAGATTCATTCGGGCGCTTAAGAAGGGTGGTGAAGTGTGTGCACTCATTTCGGAGGAGTCGGAATCTTATGAGGACCTTAACAACAATGGCAAGTACGTGATTGCGATAGATCCTCTCGATGGATCTTCAAATATTGATGTGAATGTATCGATTGGCACCATATTTTCAATTTATAGGAGAAGGAGCAAAGTGGGAGGCCCCATTCAGGAGATCGACATTTTACAGAAGGGAACCGAGCAAGTAGCTGCGGGCTACATTTTATACGGTTCCTCTACGATGATGGTGTACACCACAGGTCATGGTGTGAATGGCTTCACCTTTGAGCAATCTTTAGGGGAGTTTTTCCTATCGCATCCCGATATGCAAATACCAAAAGACGGTAAGATTTACTCAATCAACGAGGGCCAGGCTAATTCTTTCAACGAATCTGTAAGCAAATACATACAGGATTGTAAAGACAAAAGATTTACCGCACGATACATTGGATCATTAGTAGCTGATTTTCATCGAAACTTGCTAAAGGGTGGAATTTACATTTATCCTGCCACGGAAAAAGATCCTAATGGAAAGCTGCGCTTGATGTATGAATGCAATGCCCTGGCTTATCTGGCGGAGCAAGCAGGAGGGAAGGCTACGGACGGAAAGAAGAGGATTTTAGATATTGAGCCTAAGTCGCTTCACCAACGTACTCCGTTCTTTGTTGGGTCAACAAAGATGGTTGAGCGCGCAGAATCATTTTAGTGCTTCTTCTCTTTTGCTTTCTTCTCTTCTCCCTTTAAGATCTCAGGGGCGACTGTGAGCAGTATCATGTACCATTTCACAAGCTTCTTAATGTCGGAGACGTATACGCGACTTTCATCATATTCGGGTAATACCGATTTCAAGAAGGCTTTTAGTTCGGAAGCATCGGCATTGGCATCTAACCCCAGGTCATCCTTAAATTCGCTATAAATCTTTTGAAGTACATCCTCCAGGTCTACCGTGCCTTCTTTGGTATTTGTATAAATGGAGATTTCGTCAAGAAGTGAAACTTTGTGTGAGCCCGAAGCCACTAACTTTGACTTGGCCTCATCAAGGGATTCAAGAATAAGACCTGACTTGGCAGGCTTCAATACTTTGAACAAGCCTCCTTTACCATTTACTGCTGCAATTTCACTTAACTTCATGCTCGAGTTTTTTTCTTGATTCCGCTGCAAAACTAACACTTTAGAGTTGACCTCTCATGGCATCATCAATAAAATCATGTATGCTTTCCTGCCCTACCTTTTTTTCTGCTGAAGTGAGGAAAATGGGTGGATATTCTTCCCAGGTTTCTGAGAGTTTCTTTTTGAGTCTCACCTGAGTCTGCGCTAGTTCATGCCTAGATAGCTTATCAATCTTAGTCAAGACTATGGCAAGGGGAATCTTTCGCTCGCCAAGCCAGGTCATAAATTCAAGATCCAATTTTTGCGGTTCATGGCGAGAGTCAACAAGTACAAACGTGCAATACAGATTTTCACGTTTCAACAAGTAGTTTTCAATCATCTTGCCCCAGCCCTTGCGCGCATCTTTGCTTACGCCAGCATATCCATAGCCAGGTAAATCAACCAGATACCACTTCTTATTGACTATAAAATGATTGATGGTTTGGGTCTTGCCCGGCTTGCCCGAAGTCTTGGCAAGGCCTTTGTTGTTGGTGATCAAATTGATTAGTGATGATTTGCCCACATTCGATCTGCCAATGAATGCAAACTCTGGCAGGTCGGGCTTCGGACACTTGGTGATGTCGGTGTTACTGATGACAAAATCTGCGGAATGGATAACCATCATGTAGAATTGAAGGTAGAAAAGTCTCTGTTAATGCCCGAATAATGCAATATTGAGGTAATTTATCACTCCAAAATTGACATTTCTTTATGGTAGATTTTGCTAAATTGCTCAAATTGAAAGGCTTATTCAGTATTAGTTCAAATAAATTCATTTTTTAGTATGTACAGTATTGCGAAGATACTGGCTTTTTCAACTCTGTTCATTAGCCTAAGTTTCTCTACACTGGCCCAGCAAGCGCAAGATGCAGAGCAATCGAGACTTTATTTGGAACAGGCAAAACTAATTATGGGCGAGACGCAGGCCATGGACGATGCGCGTGACCTCATGATATTTGCAGCCAACTCAGATACCACTAATGTTGAGGCCAATTTTGAAGCGGGCCATGTTCACTTGGTCACCATTGGCAAGGAACGAGCTGCTAAGTATTTCTTGAGAATATACAGACAACAACCCGACTATCGCTTTGATTTAGAATATCAGATAGGAAGGAGTTATCAATTTGGCCTTTCATTTGACGATGCGATCAAATTTTTCGAATTGTACAAGACCAAAGCAGAGACTACGCCCAATTACACGGGTAGGGATTTTGTTCCTTTGGAAGAAGTCACACGAAGAATTGAGGAGTGTAAAAATGGAAAAGAATTTGTTGCCAACCCCAAGGAATACTCTATCATCAATATTGGCCGCGAAATAAATTCGGAGTTTGATGACTATGCTCCGGTGCTGGATGAGAAGGAAGAAGAGTTGGTTTTTACTTCTCGAAGGAGAGAAGGCAACCTGAATGAAAATGTTTTTGAAGACAATAAGCCGTATGAGGACATATTCTTCTCCACTAAAGTGGGCGGAAAATGGGCGAAGGCAGAAAATATTGGCAACAAGATAAATACACCCTATCACGATTCAAATTTGGCATTGTCTCCAGACGGAAAAACCTTGTTCATAAGGAAAGATGTCAACGATGGAGATATCTTTTTCAGCACACGACAAGATGACGGGGTATGGTCAGCGCCTGAGCCACTAGAAGGGGATGTGAACTCATCATTTACAGAGGCGTCAGTTTCGATCAGCAAAGACGGGCAGACCATGTACTTTTCAAGTGATCGCCCTGGAGGGTTAGGCGGTATGGACATCTACTACAGCACAAAGAACGGAGTGAATCAATGGACAAGGGTTCGCAATGCGGGACCCAAAATTAACACCCCGTTCGATGAAGACAGCCCTTTCATAGATTATGATGGAAAGACCCTCTACTTCAGTTCAAAGGGTGGCAAGGGAATGGGTGGGTTCGACATTTTTAAGAGCAACCTTGTAGATGAAAGGAAAAACGAATGGAGCGATCCGGAGAATTTAGGATATCCGATCAATACGCCAGATAATGATATCTACTATGTCGGATCTAAGGATGGTGAGAAAGGGTACTACTCTACAACACGCGAGGATGGCATGGGCTATGAAGATATTTATGTGATTACAACAAAAGTGCCTGAAGAAGAGACGGAGCCTGTGGAAGCCAAAGAATTACTGCCGCTGACTTATATTGTGAAGGTGATAGATTCAGATTCGAAGAAACCGCTTTCAGCCAAGGTGAGAATGCAGGGCGCAAAAGATAATGTGATGGTGGGTTCTCGCATGTTGGAGCCGGGCTCTTATGAGTTCATAGTGACAAGCCCCAATGCCAAGGCATACTTATTATCGGTAGAGCTTGATGGTTATATTTTTCAAAATCTCAACCTGGACTTAGCAGGTGCTTCTGAAGAACGAAGTACGGAAGAGAATTTGATTGAGATGCGAAAACTGGTGGTTGGTGCCAGGTCGGTGCTGAGGAATATTTACTTCGATTATGGTAAAGCTACGTTTAGGCAAGAGTCATACGCAGAATTAAATAGACTGGAAAATATGCTTAAGCAGAATGAAGGTCTGTCTGTCGAGATTTCTGGTCATACCGATAACGTAAGTAGTGCGGCCTTCAACAAGAAACTTTCGTTGCGCAGGGCTAATGCAGTGCGAGATTTCCTTACAAGCAAAGGAATTGATGGCAGGCGTGTCACTGCTGTGGGCTACGGGGAGGAAAGACCACTAGCCAGCAATGATGATGAGAAAGAGGGAAGAGAACTAAATAGAAGGGTTGAGTTCAAAGTATTGGGCAATTAATTAGCCCCGCTCGCTTTGCTTGGCTCAAGTGCTCGAATAAATAGTTTGCAAGTCAATTCTTTTTGTCAATTTTGAACTTCCTTAACCAACGGTTGTTAAAAACGTTGGTTAATTTTTTTATGACAGTACTTCCATACAAACAAGAGCAATCAGGTAAGAAAGAGCAGGTCGCCAAGATGTTTGATAACATCAGTGGTAACTATGATTTTCTAAATCATTTTTTAAGCCTGGGTATCGACATCTCTTGGAGAAAGAAGGCAATAAAGCTGCTGGGAGAGGTGGAGCCAAAGCAAATTCTGGATGTGGCTACGGGTACTGGCGATGTGGCCATTATGGCGCTGTCTCTAAATCCAGACAAGGTAATGGGAGCCGACATCTCAGCCGGAATGCTGGAGGTAGGCAAAGAGAAGCTCAAAGCAAAAAAGATGGAGGACAAGATCGAGCTGATACTGGCAGATTCGGAAAATCTGCCCTTCGAAGAGAATAAATTTGATGGGGTCATCGTTGCATTTGGAGTGCGAAACTTCGAAAACCTTGAGAAAGGCCTTTCTGAAATGCTGAGGGTAACCCGCGCTGGGGGTAAAATAGTTGTTTTGGAGTTTTCGAAGCCTGCTAGATTCCCATTCAAGCAATTGTATAACTTTTATTTTAAATTCGTATTACCGAAAATTGGCCGTTGGATTTCAAGTGATAGTTCAGCTTACACATACCTGCCTGAATCTGTTCAAGCGTTTCCAGATGGATCAGATTTTGTTAACATTCTAAAGAGGCTAGGATACAAAAATACCACATGCAAGCCACTCACATTTGGAGTAAGTTCAATCTACACGGGCATAAAATAATTGCACTGTTGCTGCTGACTTTACTTTCTCATGAGAGTACAGGTCAGGCATTTAAATGGGCGCGACAGCACAATCCAAATTACGATGAGCGAAAAATAAGCTATGGCTTCATGATAGGTTTGCACACGTCTGCCTATCAGGTTAAGTATTCTGATGAATTTGTGACGCCTGCGCTTGACACAGTGCATTCTGTGATGACACCCTTTGCGCCCGGATTTTCACTCGGTTTCTTGGTCAACCTTAGGCTTAACCCCGACCTTGACCTTCGCATCATGCCAAAGGCGGGATTTTATGACCACAAAATTGAGTACAACTATACTGATGAAACCCAGCAGTCTCAACTCACAGAGACCACAATGGTGGAATTTCCAATCCTGTTGAAATACAAATCGATGAGGCGAGGGAACGTGCGGATGTATATGGTGGGAGGATTGACACCTTCCATAGAGGCGTCTGGCAAAAATGATATTGAATCGACCACGGAGGTACTTGATATCAAGAAGACTAATTTGACAATTGATGCGGGCATTGGTTTTGATTTCTACTTTCCATTGTTCAAATTCTCGCAAGAGATTAGGTTCTCCAAGGGGATAAGTAATATTCTCGGACCTGATCCCAGTGTGTTCAAGACACCTTTGAGCAGACTGAATACGAATACAATAGCAGTCTATTTTATTTTTCAATAACATGACAAACAAACGAATCGCACTAATCACCGGGGCAACTTCTGGTATAGGCGAAGCCACCGCCCGACTACTTGCTTCTAACGCTTTTAAGCTAATCATATGTGGAAGAAGAAAGGAACGGCTAGCTGCGCTTCAGAACGAGTTATCCTCTTTTACGGAGGTGACTACACTTTCTTTTGATGTGAGAAACAAGTCCGAGGTTGAGACTGCACTAAGTTCCCTTGATGCAAAGTGGAAGCAAATAGATGTGCTAATAAACAACGCGGGCAATGCGCATGGCTTGTCGCCTATTCAAAATGGGGATGTAGCCGACTGGGATGCAATGATAGACATCAATGTGAAAGGCTTACTCTACGTTTCACACGAAATATTGCCAACTATGGTGAAGCGCAACCAGGGCCACATCATCAACCTGGGCTCCATTGCTGGAAAGGAAGCTTATCCTAACGGCAATGTCTATTGTGCCAGCAAGTTTGCGGTAGACGCGATCACAAAAGGCATGCGAATCGATTTGAATGCGCATGGCATTAAAGTCACAGCCATACATCCTGGGCTAGTTGAAACAGAATTCTCGTTGGTACGCTTCAAAGGAGATCAAGACAGGGCTGATACAGTTTACAAGGGTTACCAACCGCTGCGAGGAGAAGATATTGCAGACTTGATTTTATTTGCCCTGACACGACCCGCCCATGTAGTAGTCGCAGATCTGGTGGTGTTTCCAGTGGCGCAGGCAAGCTCAACCATTGTAAACAAGATCTTATGATGATGCGATTTGCAGGAGTAGCGGTTCGTTGATTTCGTGCTTTCCTGCGAAGTCCAGCTTCTCTGGTGTCAATTCCAGCTTTGACGACAATTCCAGCATTTCCTGCATTCGTGGTGCCGTGACGAAGGGATCATCACTACCGTAAACAGCGATCACTTTCTTTTTTCCTAAGATTTCCTTGCCTCGCTCAAAATTCATATCCGGAGGAAAAATACCCGCCCAAAGAATGAATCTTTCAAAACTTGGTTTTCCTGTCAGCGCCCAGCGGGTGGCTGTGGCCGCGCCCTGAGAAAACCCCAGGATGGTGACGTTAACCTTCGCGTTCCCAATCTCTTTGTCGTAGACCTGCTGAAGGTAGTTGATATAATTTTCGATGTCAACCTCCCGGTCTTCGCGTGTCATCCAGGTAGCACCCACACGATTGTTTCCACCTGCACTTCGACTGGCTACATTTTCGAGATAGAACTTCGAAAGACCTTCGGGAGCGATCACACAAATTTTCTTTGATTCGAGTGCCGCAAATTTCTTTATAAAGTACTGCGCAAGTTGGCCGTATCCGTGAAACACGAACCACACTTGCTTTGTCTCAGAATTGACCTCGCCCAGCTTGTAGTAACGCGCCTTAAAGTCGAACTTGATATGGAGTTCAGTCATAATAAAAAGAAAGCCGCTCCTTAAAGCAGGAGCGGCTAAGGAGTTTTGTTGTTATTTTGATTATCGTTTGAAGCCTAGTGCGCTGCCTCCACAATAAGAGGCAGAGCCGTCAAAAGTATACTGGATGTAATAAATTCCAGTGGCATTGCAAGGGTAGGCTATAGCCGAAATAAACTGACCGTTCACTTTACTGCTGGCCACCTTATTGCGTTGGGCATCGAAAAGGCTTACTACTAAACCATCCGCGCTCTCTCCAGGTGCGCAGAGGTTAATCATGTACTGCGTACCCTTTGTAAATACATAGGAATACTCAACCTTATCCTTTGCCCCGCCTTCGCCATCTATTTTGTAACTCTTAAGGAAGTTAAATCCCGTAGATAATTTCGGGATACAGGCGCTACTCAGGTTGTCTGCATCACATTGCCCAATGAGCTCAGATGAACCAGCGCTTGCGACTACAAAAAAACAAATCAAAAAAACTATCTTTTTCATATATGAGTCCATTCGGTATTTAGCTAATGATTTTGGTTCTAATCGCATTGGTCTTGTTCATTATGTCCAATACGTCTTGATTGGTGATTTCAATTGTGGTTGTGCTATTATCTTTGATTACAGCCACACCATCCACTACTTCCATGGTGGATTCAGCGTAGGTGTAGACGATGTTTACTTTTTCAAATATTTGCTCCAACTCCCTGAGGTCATTCAATAACGATGCCATGTTGGCATCATTCTCATAAAATGAGAATAGGAGGAGGATTTGCTCCAGCGTAATTTTTTGCTCACCTATCTTTTCCTGTAGCTCTCTATGGTCCGGATTCTTCGCTGCCACCTGACAGGTCACCTGAACTGCCTCCAGCCAGCCTCCAGTTAATAGCAAAACACTTAAATTGGCGCGACTCTGCTGCTGCAAATAGTGATTGATGGAGTTGAAATTTTGTGTGGTTATCAAAAGCAATGAATCGAGATTTCTGCTATTGGACGCCAGGCGACCAATGGTCTCAATATCAAAAAACTGGCCTATGTTTAGTTCGTCAGCCAATGACTTAATCGCAGAGAGATATCGGACTCCCTCTTGATTTTGTTCGTAAATATTGGTGTAACCCAGGTCGGTGCCATAGATGCCTAAATTGAGGGCCTTTTTGTAGTTGTTGTTGTAAAGGTGGATGTTGTCAGGGGAATTCAATAGGCTTGGGGTGTACTTGGCGCCAGATTCCTTTAACAATACCGAAATCTCTAGTGGACTAGGAATTTGATCCAAAATGCTGCCAATCACTTCGGAATCAATACTGGATGCCGCGTTTTGAGTGGAATCAAGGCTATTCAAAAAAGCCTGTTCATCAGGTTTCTTGCCCTGCCCGCAAGAGATAAGCAAAATGGCAGCTATGGCCATTGAAAGAAATTTCATATTACTTCGTTTAGAGCTCGAAAATAAAAAAATCAGCCCAGACTTACCAAGATTGCGGTTTTAAGAGGCTAAGAAGTTTAGCCTACTGGCTGCCTTCACTAATTTCCTTATAAGCTCATAATATAGCATTAAATAGAGCAAAAAGGACATAATCCATATCACGATTGTATTGAATAGGTAGGTGCTGATGGTCATTCCCAATACTGATTTGGCAGGGAAAAAGAACCCGGTACGATAATCCATGAGGTGATTGGGGCTTGGATCTTGAAAAATAGGATCGATTAGCTGTACAAGTCGACCCCTGTATTCTGTAATTCTCTCTTTCGTATTTACGTTTTTTACCAGGTCCGCCAGGCTCTCGTTAAACTGCTCATTTTTTTCCTTGTTGAGGTTAAAACCACTATTTTCAATGAACGCCATCTTCTTTTCCATAAGCCCTACTTGCTTATTATACTCTTCTTGATAGAATTTCCTAAATTCTTCAATATAGGAGGCTACCTCTTTTCCTTTTTCTTCGTCAAACGTATCAAGGGTAAGTGTACTTATATCAACGGTTGTGGTTTTGCTCTTGAAGGAATCGTTGACAAGGCTTTTCTTTATCTGAGCCAGGCCGATGGACATCGCATATCGGAGGGAGTCATCGGTGACCCCAATATTTTCGATCAGGAATTGATTTTTTCGCTTTAACCTATCGGAAAGAAATGCCGACTTGTAGTCTGCGTTGGATGCGCTTTTTTCGTATTCATAGAATGCATCCTCATAGGCATTTTCTTTAAACTGATACACAGCCATAGCTTCGTAAGCCCAGCGTGATGCCATTAGATCTGCAATGATCGGTACCTTTTCCTTATTGCTGATTGTTTCATGCAGCTTGTCAAAGCTGAAGAGCACACCGCTGAGTACCATCTGAGGGATAAGGAGTAGTGGAATTAAGACATAGACCGTCACCGCAGAATTGAAGGCCGAGGAAATATTTAGACCAATGACATTGGCCAAGCAGGAGGTGGAAAATAGTATGAGCCAAAACGCAAAAGTCATTCCATGGATTTCCAGCACCAGATTTCCGATAATTACAAACAGAAGCGTTTGTACTGCAGAAAGCATAAAGAGAATGGTGAGCTTTGACAGCAGGTAACTATTCCAGCTCAGATTCAGGAATGATTCACGCTTTAGAATTTTGCGATCACGAATAATTTCTTCTGCGCTCACAGTCAATCCCATAAAGAGGGCGACAATGATGCTCATCAACAAATAGGCTGGCAGGTTTTCGTTAAAACGGAACATGTAGTCCTTGCCTCCCGGAGCACTTTGGTATTTGATAATGAAAGAGAGAAGGAGAGCCAGCAACGGTGCTTCAAGAAGGTTGATAAGCAAGTATTGCTGATTGCTAATTTTTGAGAGCAGATCCCTTGTGGTGAATATGATGGTCTGTTTGAGTTTGCTTGGTATACTTAGTGATTGGGGAGGATCTTCCTTTTCGTCAGGTTGTGTTGGGGGATTGAACTTTTCCTTATACATCTCAAACCATTGCATGGGGGTCACCTTGCGTTTGCCGGTGGGCTGTCCATATTCATCGACCACCTTTGCTTCAATTATGTTAAAGATCTGCTCTGGATTGACATTGCCACAAGTTTCACATTGCCCACGATTGCTATCCACCTGATGAGTGGCTCGCTTGAAATAGGAGACTGCTTCCACCGGAGTGCCGTAGTATGTAGGGAAGCCTCCGGTATCCATGATGATCATCTTGTCAAACATTTTGTAGATGTCGGAAGATGGCTGGTGGATTACTACGAATATCAGTTTTCCCTTAAGAGATAATTCCTTTAGCAGGTCCACCACATTTTCAGAATCTCTTGATGAAAGTCCGGAGGTAGGCTCATCCAAGAAAAGCACTGCGGGTTCGCGTATGAGTTCAAGTGCAATATTTAGTCGCTTCCGCTGTCCGCCCGAAATTAGCTTGTTTAATACACCTCCTACTTTTAAGTCCTTTCTTTGGTCCAAACCGAGGTTAGATAAGACTGACAGGACGCGCTTGTGAATTTCGTCTTCGGTAGAAGAAGCGAAGCATAACTTGGCGTTGTAGTATAGGTTTTGATATACAGTAAGTTCTTCAATCAGCAGATCATCTTGCGACACATAACCGATGACACCTTGCACTTTGTCACTGCGCGAGTGAATGTTATATCCATTGATAAGGATCTCCCCTTTGGAGGGCGGTTCGAGACCAGCCAATACATTTAACAGCGTGGTTTTACCTGCTCCACTGGCACCCATTATCCCTATTAGCTTTCCCGGTCCTTCTGAAATATTTACGTCACGTAAACCAACAGCGCCATTTCGAAATTTGTACTCCTGGATTTTGGCGTTGAATGAAAGTTTTGTGGTTTTGATTTCCTCATTAAAATCTGCAATGAGATCGCTGTAGTATAATGCGGTGCCAGCAGGTGTCTTAATGGTGCTTCCATGCGAAAACAGATAGATCCTGTTATGTTGCATGACAAAGCTGTTGAGCGTGGGAGAGCCTTCCCCAAGATACTGCGCAAAATACAAGTCCACGCTTGGTACGCGCAAAAAGAACAAATTGCCATCAATGTCTGCCCTTTGATGTTTTTGCAGCGGGGCTGACCTCTCCTCTCGAGAATTTACGACCAGTATATCTTTGAAATTCAACTCGCTCATCTCCGTGGTAACCACAAACGTTTCAATCACTTTGTACTCATTCGCGCTGATGTTGAAGACCGTAGAGACCGTATTGATAATCTCCATCCGCTGACGAGTAAAGTTATTGTCCGATCCGAGCAGTTCAAGCAGCTTGATAAGCACGATTACTTTTTGCTTTTGCGTGAGGGTCTTGTTGATCTTCTTACAAATGCCAAGCGTTTGAATGGAGTCACGCACCGAAGGAGCTTTCAGCACGGTTTGTACGTTGCCTTGCTGCTCTTTATATCCGGAAAACTTATCGTAGAGTTCTATATGCTCTTTGATGGAATCTTGATCCAATTCCTGCTGGAAAAAATTTAGAACGAATCTCCTTTCGTTTTCAGTAACGCCACCATCCTGCTTGGTGATTATGGCAAATAATTGGGTGAGAGCTCTTAATATTTCTTCACTCATGGTGCGTTCTTTCGATCAGTTTAGTAAGGCCTTTCTTTGAATGGAAATTGAACGAGCTCGCTAAATTCTTCTCCAATTTCTCTAATTCCTTCTTCCCCTTCTCTAAAGTACCAAATGGCAGAGGCTCCCTTGATTTGCCCGAGTAAGGTTAGGATATCAAAAACCATCTTTGAAGATGGTGTATTGATGTAATCAAACTTAAAAGTGAAGCACGTAGCAGGATTTGGATTTGCCAGATACAGATTCATCCATTCTATGACGGGCCTGTAGAAAGTATCCGCGTCATCGGTAAGAGAGCGACCCTCCAGGCTGAAGATATTGTTCTGTTTGTCCAGGTCGACAGTCGGTGTCTGATCCGTACCTGAAATGTAAAGTCTATTCATCTTTGACGCCTGTAAGCCGAAAGTCCGGAGTTAAGGCCTTGCAGTTTATTTAATATTGGCACCAATTTAAGGTTTTCGGGGACAATAATGCGCGTGATTTTTGCGCTACCTCAAGTTAGCCGGAGAGAAAGCGAGCGGCAGGAGCGAGGCCGCGGAGGGAAATATCAACCATTCGGATTCAGCTCCAAGGACTACGATTGCAATATCTTTTCCTTGCCTCACTTCGTACTCAAGTAATACTTGTCGGCAGGCTCCACAAGGTGCGGTGGGAAGCAATTCCTTGTGATTTTTGCGGTGCGCGACTACCGCAATCTTATTTATTTTCTTATCTGGATTGGTAGACGAGGCGGCAAACAATGTTGCTCGTTCTGCACACATACATAGGGAGTAAGACGCATTTTCCTGATTTGATCCCGTCACTACTGTATCATCTGCCAGGATGAGCGCTGCACCTACAAAAAATTTGGAATAGGGCGCATAGGCGTGATTGGTAGCTTCTTTTGCTTTGTGAACCAAATATTTTGATTCGGAATCCAGATGCTCAATGGAGGCGAATGTTTCCAATCCCTTCATAATCCTGTAAGTGAGGTGTATTGAAAGTTAAGAAAACCCAATAGATCATAAAAGCATTAGCTATAATTCATTTACTTTGGCGCCAAATTTCAGCGGATGGGCAAAAAGGCGATTTTAGTACTAGGTGCAGGGCGTTCTTCTTCGGCATTAATCTCCTATTTAATTAACAATGCGAGCGAGCAAAATTGGCATGTGTGGGTGGGTGATTACGTGGAGGCTGCTGCTAGGGAGCGAATCAATGGATCATCCTTTGGCACTGCAATTAAATTTGATTTAAGTGATTCGGTAGCTGCTAGGAAGGCAGTGAAAGCTGCTGATCTGGTTATTTCTTTGCTACCAGCAAATTTTCATCCGCTGGTTGCGAAGCTTTGCCTGGAGGCCAAGAAGCATTTGTTCACCGCAAGTTATGTTTCAGATGAAATGCAGGCGCTACATGAGGAAGCAAAGAACAATGACTTACTTTTTTTGAATGAGAGTGGATTGGATCCCGGAGTCGATCACATGAGCGCGATGAAGATAATTGATGAGGTACATGACAAAGGAGGTGTGTTGACCTCATTTGAGTCGTTTGCCGGTGGACTAATTGCGCCTGAAACCGACCCCGAGAATCCATGGCGTTATAAGTTTACCTGGAACCCGCGAAATGTAGTGATGGCAGGACAGGGCACAGCTAAGTTTATTCAAGAAGGGCATCACAAGTTTATTTCTTATCAACGTCTGTTCAAAAGAACAACAAATGTGAACGTTCCTGGCTTTGGTGACTTTCAGGGCTATGCCAATCGCGATTCACTAAAATACATTAACACGTACGGATTGCAGGGCATTAAGACTATGATCAGGGGGACACTGAGAAATGATGGGTTTTGCGATGCGTGGAATGTGTTGGTGCAGTTAGGTTGTACCGATGACACTTATCAAATGGAGCACGTAGATAAGATGACGCATCGCGACTTCATCAATTCCTTTCTTCAATACGATGAGGTAGAAATGGTGGAAGGTAAACTTTGCACACGCCTTGGACTGGATGTCAATGGTCCGGAGATGACGAGGTTGAGATGGTCTGGGTTTTTTGATGCGGAGCCGGTGGGATTAGATAAGGGCACTCCGGCACAAATTCTGGAGCACATTCTAAATAAAAAATGGAAACTTGAGCCTCAGGACAAGGATATGATCGTGATGTGGCATCGCTTCCTCTATACCCTAGGAAAGGAGAAAAGAGAAGTGCTTTCTTCGCTGGTGGCAATCGGTGATGACGCTGTCCATACCGCAATGGCGAAAGGTGTGGGGCTACCGTTAGCAATTACAGCAAAATTATTTTTGCAAGGCAAGATTCATCTCAGGGGTGTTTGTATACCTATTGACAAATCAATTTACGTACCAGTGCTGGAAGAACTTGAGCAGCTGGGCATGCATTTGCAGGAAACGGAGAGAGTAATAGTGTAACTATTCCCTGCTGGTTTCATAGGCCTCATCTACCTGTAGGTTGGCACCTTGTGCAGCTTCGACCGCGAGCTGGTCGCATCTTTCATTTTCCGTGTGACCTGCATGCCCTTTTATCCACTGGAATTTAGGTTTGTATTTGTGGTATAAGGGGATAAATCGTTTCCAAAGATCCGGATTTGCCTTCTTTTTGAAATTGGTTTTTTCCCAATTCCATATCCACCCTTTTTCTACAGCTTCCACCACATATTTGGAGTCGGACACTACCGTGACGGGTAGGCCATTTTTTTTGATCGCCTCAAGACCCACAATGACAGCCATAAGCTCCATTCTATTATTAGTGGTGAGTCTGTAGCCTTCGCTCAATTCCTTCTCATGTTTTCCGTAGCGCAATATTGCTCCGTACCCTCCAGGTCCAGGATTTCCTTGAGCAGCACCGTCTGTGAAAAGGTAAATCATTAGACCCCCTTTAAACGGCTAGTAAGTTTGACTTGAAAATTTTTACGGCAATTGCCAGAAGGATCACCCCAAATACTCGTCTCAGCACCTGAAATCCGGATTTACCAATAACCCTCTCGAGCCAGCCAGAAAGGCGCAGTACCAGATAAACAAATACCAGATTTACCAGAATCCCGATGAGCACATTGATTTCTGCATATACCGCCCTTAGAGAAAGAATAGTGGTCAACGTGCCGGCACCGGCAATCAGAGGAAAAGCAAGAGGAACCACGGAACCAGAGCCGGAGGCTTCCGGATCGTCTTTGATCAGCGTGATACCCAAGATCATTTCCAAGGCCACAATAAATATGACGATAGCCCCAGCGAGTGCAAATGAGGCCACGTCTAAACCAAATAACATCAGGATCGACTGGCCAAGATAGAGGAATACCACCATCAGCACAGCGGAAATTATGGTGGCTTTTTCGGCATAGATTCTTCCATCTCTCTTCTTTATAGTAATAATCAATGGAATTGCTCCCAAGATATCTATTACAGAAAAGAGAATTAATGTCACAGAAAAAACTTCTGTAAAGCTGAATGTATTCATCATAGCTGCCAGTTAGGCAACAAAATTAGCAATAATTAATCCGTAATGAATGCTGGCTACTCTTTGTTCTTTCTAAAGTCGAAATTGTAGGTAAGTGCCAACTGGAGCGTATGGTTGTTTTCTGCTTGCACTGCATCTCCTTTGATAATAAACTGATTCAGATATCCAAGTTGAACGTTTGCATTGCGATCAACGACATATCCTATAGCTCCATACAATCGATTCTGGTCAAGGTAGTTTAGTCCGAAGTTTGGACCAAATTGCAAAAATACCTCATCGTAGGCACTCACGAAGAACGTACCCTTCACTAATTCATTATTATTGAGCGGAACGCTAACAAAAAATCTATACCGGGCGCGATTCTTATAAAAAGATCCATCATTGCTAGAGGTTCCGTCACCATTGTCCATTCTTTTTTCTATGAATCGCTGTTCGAGTCGGAAACGATGGTTAAAGAAGAAGCGGCCTGAGGAATGGGTCAAGAAGAGTTGTTGCCATATGCGATGTTCACGAAATTTGAAAGCGACCGGCTGCTCCCCATAGGGCCATGTGACGATATATGCATATCCTGCTGTGGCCATCACTGACGGAGAAAGTTTGTAGTCAACACCGAGCCTGGTGAGGGATTGTCCTACATCTTTGATAAGTCCATTTCTCCGCCATTGAAATTCGGTGTGAATTCCTACCTTGTCGGTGACCTTGTGATTTCCAAAATACATATACCACGAATTGTTTTGCGTGGCTATGTCTTTTTGACCCCAAACGTATAACGGAACCAAAAAAAGTAGGAGGAGGGGGTACTTTAATTTCACAGGACTTCTGATTATAAGAGTTCGTGAAGTAAAGGGTTTTGAAGGCAATAGCAAATGATTTTATACCAGTGAGCTACTGCTGCGCTTTGAAATATTGAATAGCTAAGGCGTACCCCTCCATCCCAAAGCCTGTAATCAATCCTATACACTTTGAAGTAATGATGCTTTTGTGTCTAAACTCTTCGCGCGCATGCAGATTAGAAATGTGTACTTCCGCTACTTTGGTAGTGATCGAGCCAATGGCGTCATGGATCGCAATGGACGTGTGTGTATACGCTCCCGCATTGAGGATAATACCGTCATACGAAAATCCCACTTCGTGCAGCTTGTTGATGATTTCTCCCTCTACATTGGACTGATAATAGTCGAGCTGGTGCTCGGTGAATCTACTTCGAAGAGATAGGAGAAAATCTTCAAAGGTTTGATCACCATAAATGGATTTCTCCCTTGTGCCCAGCAGATTGAGGTTGGGTCCATTGATGATCTGAATTTTCATACGTGAAAGATACTTTGGGCAAGCCAATAATCAAACTTACCTGGCTGCCAAACTACCATGTTCAATTCCTTGTCTTTTGAGTCCCGAATCTTGAATTTTGATTTATGTGGGAGAGTCAGATCAAACAATTCAGCAACTACCTTAAGTTAGAGCGATCTTTGTCGATCAACTCAGTGGAAGCCTATGTACGGGATATTGAGAAGCTACATCAATTTATAGAGATGACGCATAAGGGAGTCTCTCCCCTTAAGATTACTGCAAAGCACTTGCAGGGTTTTATTGGATTCGTCAATGATCTGGGAATGAGTGCACATAGCCAGGCAAGGATACTCTCGGGTGTGAAGGCGTTTTACAGGTACTTGCTTTTTGAAGATCTGATAGAAAAAGACCCAACGGTTTTGATAGAAGGGCCAAAGCTTGGAAGGAAGTTACCCGACACGCTAAGTTACCCCGAGATAGAAAAGCTCCTGGAGGCGATCGACCTCTCCACGCCAGAGGGCGCTCGCAACAGAGCAATGCTTGAAGTTTTATACAGTTCTGGATTACGTGTTTCTGAGTTGGTTGACTTGCGTATCAATAACGTGTACACTGATGTGGGATTTTTGCGTGTGATTGGAAAGGGGAATAAAGAAAGGCTGGTGCCGGTAGGCAAGGATGCCCTTAAATTCCTCACAATCTATAAGGAGGAGATAAGAGTGCATGTGCCAGTGAAGAAGGGATTTGAAAGCTTTCTATTCTTAAATCGGAGGGGGAGAAAGCTCACCAGGGTCATGGTATTCACGATCATCAAGCTATTGGCGCAAAAAATTGGGCTGAAGAAAGTGATCAGTCCCCACACTTTTCGGCATTCTTTCGCTACCCATCTGATTGAAGGCGGTGCAGATTTAAGAGCTGTGCAGGAGATGCTGGGTCATGAATCGATAACTACCACAGAAATATACACCCATTTAGATAGAGATTACCTGCGTCAGGTGATTCAAGAATTTCACCCGAGAAGTTAATTAATGTATTTTTGATCTATGAAGTATGCTTTAGCTCTTTGCGCACTCTTGGGCCCCTTTCAGCTTTCTCTGGCTCAATCCCTTGATGTGCACTATGACAAAAACCGGGACCTTACTGTTTACAAAACTTTTTTGATCGGAGAGGGTGAGGTTATTACACCCGAAGACGAGCGATTGTTCAATGGGAAAGAGCTTAAGAGATGGGTCGAAGAATCCATCACCGAAGAGTTACAGGAGAAAGGGTTGGTTGCTTTAGAAGAAGATGCAGATTTGACCGTGACCTACATTGTTGGTGCGGTGGATCGGTCGCAGATTGATTATACAGGGCCATTTGGAGGTACACCAGGCATGGCTTACTCCAGGTCAAATGTTAGTGATCACAAAGAGTCTACGCTAGTGGTAAGTCTCAACGATAAGAGTAGAAATGTGGTATGGAGAATAACGGGAAATGCGGGAGCGATCTCTGGAGAACCGAAGCAGGAGATCGACCAGATCATTGGAAAAGGATTTAAGAAGTTTTCCATCGAGCCCGCCAAAACGAAGAAAAAGAAAAAGAAGTCTTAGGGTTCATGTATAAACTGCTTATTCGACCCATTCTATTTTGGTTCGATCCTGAATCAATTCATCATGCTGTTTTTAAGATACTTGCGCTAAAGGGAAAGATACCCGGATTCAAATCCTTGCTTCGACTGCTTTTCCAATTTAAGCATCCCACACTTCAACGGGAACTTCTTGGCTTGAAGTTTTCAAATCCCGTGGGGCTTGCTGCCGGATTTGATAAGGATGCGAAGCTGATAGATGAATTGGCGTGCTTTGGATTTGGCTTCATTGAAATAGGCACGCTTACTCCCAAGGGTCAGCCTGGGAATGAGAAGCCTAGATTGTTTCGCCTACCCTTGGATAATGCACTGATCAACAGAATGGGATTCAACAATGAAGGAGTGGAGGCGGCTGTAACCCGGCTGAAAAAAAGAAACTCAAAAGTAATCATCGGTGGCAACATCGGAAAGAATAAGGACACTCCGAACGACAAGGCTTTTTCGGATTATATGCTTTGCTTTGAAGCACTTCATCCTTATGTGGATTATTTTGTTGTGAATGTGAGTTCACCCAATACTCCGGGCTTGCGCGAACTGCAGGATAAGGAACCTCTTAAAAGATTAATGTCGCATGTGAAGGGATTGAGCCGATCCAAAGACAAGGAGAAGCCTGTGCTGTTAAAAATTGCACCCGATTTGACCAATGCACAGCTGGATGATATTGTGGAGATACTAAAAGAGACCAACACGGACGGGGTGATTGCCACCAATACAACCATTAGCAGAGACAATTTGAGTACCAGTGAAGCCAAAATTTCTGAGATGGGAGCTGGCGGACTAAGTGGTAGGCCGGTAGCGCTTAGAGCAAATGAGGTAATCAAGTATTTGCGAACCGCAATGGGACGTGATTATCCCATTATTGGCGTAGGTGGGATAATGAATCCTAAAGATGCGCTTGATAAACTCGAAGCCGGTGCTGACCTGATACAGATCTACACCGGGTTTGTTTATGAAGGACCCGGGTTTGTGAAACGGATTAGTAAGGAAATACTTCGTAAATCTAACGTTTCAAATTGAGGTAGCCCGAAATTGACTCTCGCTGCCCTTTGAAATCAATTTTGTAGAAATAAACACCCGAAGGTAGCTGGTCACCATTTTTGCCAATGCCCGCAAATACATTTTGGTCATTGTCATAGTTGTCCACCTCAAAGACGATGTCACCCCAACGAATTAAATAATGTGACCTTGTTTTCTCTCGTTTCCGGTAAGGATGTAATGTTCTGAATGATCCAAAGTTCATTTTTGGTATCTCCGTTGGGTGAGATGCCATTGTAGACATTCAGTTCTCCCTCTACCTCAATTGTTAATTCTTGCTGAGTACAGCTGCCTAACACATCACAGACTTCAATAGTGAGCCGATCGGTCCCGGCAAAGGACAGCCCTGAATAATCGACTGTTAGTATCCCATTACTGATTTGCGCTATGGCCTCGCTGGAAGGCTGTGTTACGACTCTAAGTGTACTTAGATCAAGATTGCCATCCGCGTCAGCAATTAGAGCGACCAAGTCAAAGGAAGCAACTCCCGTATCCTAGTAAGCCTGGATAGGAGAGGTAATGGGATTGATATGTTTCAGTCGTTTTGATTTATTCCTTAGTTTTGTGCCATATTTAGAGAATGGCCCAGAATTCCTACAAGTCCAACACATTCAAGAAGTCAGACAAAAAAAAGAAGGATAGTAAATCCACATTTTCTTTGTCTTTTTTGAGTGACCCCCGACTCAAGCTGGCCTTCGGGTTCTTTTTGCTGATTACCTCTTTTTATCTCTTCACAGCCTTCATTTCCTATCTTTTCACAGGCAAGGCCGATCAGAGTGTAATTGAAGCCCTCAGCGAGAGTGGCCTCATTGACTCTGGAAAAGAAGTTGACAACTGGCTGGGGCTGTATGGCGGACTTACTTCGCACTACTTCATTTTTAGATGGTTTGGCATCTCAGCATTCTTTATACCTCCCATGCTATTCTTTTTGGGTTTCAAACTGGTATTCAACAGGGTAATACTTCCCCTTTTCTCCGTATTTATTTTTTCTGTTTTTTCAGGATTGTGGCTGAGCCTTTTGTTAGGCTACATCACCCATAGTATTTCGGGCGTTAATGAAATAAATTTTCTGAGTGGAGGCTTGGGCTATCAGCTTGCAAGAATCGCAGATGGTCTTTTGGGCTGGGGAACCTTTCTGGTTCTCGTTTTCTCACTGTTCGTGTTCATCATTTACTTCTTCAATGTCACAGCCATCAGCGCCTTTCAAGTGACGAATCCAAAACCAATGGGCAACGATGCCTTGGATGCGGAGACCAGTGCCGGGTACACTGACGAAGAAGATAATTGGATCGCCAACAAGCCCAAGGAGGAAGAGAAGGTTGAAGATACAGCGGATGAGGAAGACGATTCAAGTGAAGAAGATGTGCCGGACGAGAAGGAGTCGGCCATTCCGCTGGATGTGGAAGTGAAGAAGCCCGAAAAAGAAGAAAAGAAGGAACCTTCCTTCGTGGTGGAAGCTCCGAGGGCAGAGACCGATAAGATTGCAGACGCGTTAGTGGCAGAGCATGGTGTGTATGATCCTACCATGGACCTTAAAAGTTACAAGTTTCCGCCACTCGATTTGCTTGATGAATATGACACTGGAAAGGTGCAGGTGACTCAGGAAGAACTTACACAAAACAAGGACAAGATTCTGGAGACGCTTACCAATTTCAAAATTGGAATTACCAGTATCAAGGCTACTATTGGCCCAACCGTGACGCTTTATGAAATAGTGCCGGAGGCAGGTATTAAGATTTCAAGAATCAAGAATCTTGAAGATGATATCGCCTTGAGTTTGGCGGCATTGGGTATTCGAATTATCGCCCCAATTCCCGGAAAGGGAACGATAGGAATTGAGGTGCCAAACAAGAACAGGGAAATGGTGGGCATCCGCCAGGTGCTAAGTACAGAGAAGTTCATGAAATCTGACAAGGAGTTGCCGATAGCCCTTGGAAAAACGATATCCAACGAGGTACTGGTGATAGACCTGGCAAAAATGCCACACTTGCTGGTAGCGGGAGCTACAGGGCAGGGTAAGTCTGTGGGGCTAAATGTGATTCTTACTTCATTGCTATACAAGCGCCATCCTAGTCAGCTAAAGTTTGTGTTGGTCGATCCGAAGAAAGTGGAGATGTCGCTTTTTAGTAAAATTGAACGCCATTACCTGGCGCGACTTCCAAACAGCGAAGAGGCGATCATCACTGATACCAGAAAGGTAGTGCATACACTCAATTCTCTATGCATTGAAATGGAGAACAGGTATGAAATGATGAAGGATGCGGGTGCGCGTAACCTGAAGGAGTACAATGCCAAATTTGTGTCGCGCAAACTCAATCCAAAGGAGGGACACAGATTCTTGCCGTACATCGTGTTGGTGATTGATGAGCTTGCGGACTTGATGATGACGGCAGGCAAAGAGGTGGAAACTCCGATTGCCAGATTGGCACAGCTGGCCAGAGCGATAGGGATACACTTGGTCGTAGCTACGCAGCGTCCTTCGGTCAACGTAATCACGGGTGTGATCAAGGCGAATTTCCCAGCAAGGCTTTCCTTTAGGGTCACCTCTAAAGTGGACTCCAGAACCATTCTCGATGCAGGTGGGGCCGATCAGCTAATAGGGCAGGGAGATATGTTGCTTTCAGCAGGATCTGATGTGATCAGGTTGCAATCTCCGTTTGTGGATACACATGAGGTGGAAAAGATATGTGAGTTCATAGGTTCGCAAAGAGGCTATGAATCCGCTTACATGCTTCCGGAATTTGAAGGAGATGACGATAAAGGGGCTTCTGCCGTTGACCTGTCTGAACGAGACGCGTTATTTGAGGAGGCTGCGAGACTTATTGTTTCCCATCAGCAAGGCAGTACCTCACTGATTCAGCGCAAGCTCAAGCTGGGCTACAACAGAGCAGGGCGCCTTATAGACCAATTAGAAGCCGCTGGTATAGTTGGCGCCTTTGAAGGTTCCAAGGCCAGAGAAGTATTAATTGTGGATGAAGTAAGTTTGGAACAATTATTGAATGATTTAAAGGAGAAGCACAGTCCTTCGTAAACCGAGTAACCAAAAGATGAAAAAGAGCCTAATTACATTGTTATTGTTGATATCAAGCAAATTGATGTTTGCTCAATACGACCCCAAAGCGCTGGAGATTTTGGAGGCAATGAGCGACAAATACAAGAATCTGACTTCGTTTGAAGCTAATTTGACCTCCTCTCTGGTCAATGAAGTGGATGGAATCAATGAGGAATTTAAAGGGAAGATCACAGTGAAAGGGGATAAGTTCAAGTTAGCGCTGGATGATCAGGAGATAATAAACAACGGAACTACTGTCTGGACTTATTTGCCCTCAGCCGAGGAGGTGAATATTGACAATGCGGATCCGGATACGGATGAGTACAACCCTTCCAAATTCTACTCGATATATAAGAAAGGATTCAAATACCTGTATTTGGAAGAACAAACGGAAGACGGGGTGCTGTGTGAAGTAGTGGATCTGGTGCCAGAAAAGAAAGATGCACAGTATTTTAAGATCCGGATGAATATTACAAAGAAAGACAAGAATATTCAGAGCTGGACGATGTTTGACAAATCAGGAAACCGCTATAAGTACACGATTAGTAAGTTCGTGGGAAATGTGAAAGTAGATGATTCATTTTTCACTTTTGATCCCAAGAAGTATCCTGGAGTAGAGGTAATTGACTTGAGATAGGAATTATTCCATATTCCTTATGAAGGGCGCCTGCATTATATGCAGGCGCCCTTTTTATATACTGGAAGCTGCGTATTTTTGTCTTATGACCAGAGCGGAGTTATTCAAGCAGATTCAGACGAAGCAATCCTACCTGTGCGTGGGTTTAGATACGGACCTTACAAAGGTGCCGTCACATTTATTGAAAGCAGCAGATCCAATCTTTGAGTTTAACAAGCAGATCATTGACGCAACTATTGACTATGCTGTGGCTTACAAGCCTAACGTGGCTTTCTATGAAGCCCACGGATCAAAAGGTTGGGAGAGTTTAAAAAAGACAGAGGAGTACCTGCCGCAAGAGATATTTACAATTGCAGATGCGAAGCGTGGTGACATTGGAAACACTTCTGCCCTATACGCCAAAGCGTTCTTCGAAGAGATGAGTTTTGATTCCATCACGGTAGCACCATACATGGGAGAGGATTCCATTACCCCATTCTTGAAGGATGGTAAATGGGTCATCGTGCTTGGTCATACCTCAAACAAAGGAAGTGAGGACTTTCAACTCATCACCTCAAAAGAAAGCGGATTGCGCTTGTACGAAGAGGTGATCAAGGCTGTGCAACAGTGGACTACTCCTGATAATCTTATGTTAGTGGTAGGTGCAACAAAAGCCGAAAAATTTGCTGAAATACGAAAGCTGGCTCCTGATCACTTTTTCCTCGTTCCCGGTGTAGGGGTGCAGGGAGGAGATTTGCAATTGGTAAGCCAACATGGTTTAAATAAACAATGCGGCCTGCTTGTCAATTCAGCCCGTTCTATCATCTATGCTTCTAAGGAAAAAGATTTTGCTGTGAAAGCACGTGAGGAGGCCAGGAAACTTCGAGATGAGATGAGTACCTTACTAAGCACTTACCTTTAAATTACCAGTTCCACATGCAGGAAGCATTCCTCCACTACATTTGGCAACTTCAGTATCTGAACAAGAACGATTTGAAAACTGAGGATGGTGAAGACGTGGAGGTTTTTGATCCGGGCACATTAAATGGTGATGCAGGACCTGACTTCTCAAGCGCTCGGATCAGGATTGCTGAGATGGAATGGGTAGGTAATGTTGAGATTCATACTAATTCTTCAAACTGGTACGATCACGGACATGAGGAGGATGCAGCATATGAAAATGTGGTGCTGCATGTCGTGTGGCGCGATGATAAGCCGGTCCTGAGAGGAGACAAGACAAAGATCCCAACCATAGCATTGCAAAATAGAGTGGATAAGTCGCTTATCGAGAAATACAAGAAGTTGGTGGAGAGCCCCACCTCGATTCCTTGTGAGCGTGTATTTCCCAAAGTAATGGATATTGTGAAATTTTCGATGCTCGACAAGGCAGCAATGTTAAGGTTAGAGAGAAAATCAGAAACTGCCACGCAGTTGGCAAAAGCCAGTGATAGTGATTGGGAAGGGGTGACCTATCACTTGATGGGAAGGAATTTTGGCTTCAAACTAAACTTCGAACCATTTCAGCAACTGACAAATTCCGTAAGAAGGAAAATCCTGCTCAAGCATGCCGACAATTTAACTCAAATTGAAGCCCTCTTATTCGGACAAGCAGGTTTCCTGGATCACGGCATCAAGGATGACTATTTTAAGTTGTTAACACGCGAATACAAAGTGCTTTCCAGTAAGTATGCCCTCGAGAATCAGAAGATCTCGAAGTCGCTTTGGAAGTTCCTTCGACTTCGTCCTGCCAATTTTCCAACTATAAGAATTGCGCAGTTCAGTGCACTCATGTACGAAAATCAAAACCTCTTTTCACGAATTGTGGAAGCCTCTTCCTATGATGAAATGGTCAAGTTGTTTGAAGTGAAAACATCGGACTACTGGCATAATCATTATCGGTTTGGGAGGAAAACAGCTCGCTCTCTATCGGGGATGGGAAAGGACAGCATCAACAATATTATTATCAACACCGTTGTTCCGCTATTAGTGGCTTACGGCAAGTTTAAAGATGAGCAAGCACTGGTGGACAGGGCACTTACACTATTGCAGCAGATCCCCTCCGAGAAAAATCGCATCGTTAAGGCTTGGGAAGAAATCGGTTACAAGTCCAGGTCTGCACTTGATTCTCAAGCATTGATTGAGTTGAATAATAATTTCTGCCTTAAGAGAAAATGTTTGAGCTGCTCAGTGGGTATTGAAATACTAAAGCCAAACTAAATGTGGGTGCTGATCGCACTATGCGTTTTTGCAGGCACAGGTTTCCTACTTTGGAGGTTTCAGCAGAATCAATCTGATCAGATAAAAGTGATCTATTGGATTGCGCTAGCGCTTAGGGTTGCGGCCGGTGTTGGGGTTGGGCTTGTTTACACCTACTACTACTCTGCCGGAGACACATTTGGTTACTTCAGCGATAGTTTAATTTTGCATGGGTTATTTGCGGACAGTCCTGAGGACTACTTTCGTTTTCTGATGTTTTCTCAAGACTTCACCACGGTGCTTGATCAGTTGGCCAATACGCAAACAAGGTCTCTTTTCCTGGTTAAAGTGGTAAGCGTCTTCGGACTTGTGGCTAATTCAAACTACTGGCTCACGGCATTTTACTTTTCAATAATTTCTTTTTTAAGCGCCTGGTTTTTGATGACTCAAATCATGGCGTCCTATCCGGGAACTACCCGAGCGGCTATTGTTTCGTTTCTGTTTTTTCCCTCGGTAGTATTCTGGAGTTCGGGTATTACCAAGGAGTGCTTGGCCATGTCGGCACTTATGCTGGTTGCTGGAGTGACGCTAAAATACTGGAGGCAAAATAAATTGACATGGCTACAGGTACTTACACTAATTGTTTCAGTGTATTTTTTATGGAATCTAAAGTATTACTGGGCCGCGCTGTTTTTACCCTCTGCATTTAGCTGCGTGTTGGTGACGGAAATGAGAAAACGAATTCCGATAAGCACGAAGCCGATATTAAGTATTACAGTTTTTCTGATCGTCTTTTGCTCGCTGGCCCTCTTGGTGAGCCGCCTTCATCCGAATTTCTATCTCGAACGTCTATTGGATGTAATCGTGGATAATTACGAGACCTACTTGCCGCTTTCGGGAGCAAATGCCGCTGTACACTTTACCAGCCTTGAGAGGAACTGGACTAGCATAATCGTGAATAGTCCGTGGGGCCTATTTTCAGGCCTGTTTAGACCATTGATTTTTGAGATCAATTCATTATTCCAATTTGGGATATCGATTGAGAATCTGATACTGCTTGTTTTGAGTTTTTACAATCTTCGATATCTGGGGGAGGCATGGAGATCGCAACATATCACTCAGATAGTTGGCATCCTTTTATTTATTGTTCTTCTTTCAATATTCCTCACCCTCTCCACTCCTAACTTTGGAACGCTATCAAGGTACCGAATCGCCTTCCTTCCCTTCTTTTCTTACCTGTTGCTTGTAAACATTTTACCTCGATTTGACGCATTTCGAAATTTAGAGCATCCTTAACTCGGAGGACTGAACCTGGTCGTCTATTTTTGCGGCATGAATAATCCAATATTGATCATCGGTGCAAATTCCCTTGGACGAACTGCAAAAGACATCTTCGAGGAAAACGAAGTGGTCGTTTATGGCTTTTTGGATGATGACAAAAGTTTGCACGACACCGAGATTGATGAGGTGGGCGTTTTAGGAAGCTCGGAGGATGAGTCCTTTTTGACCCTGGTGGGGAAGAAGTGTGAATCTTTTGTGGCTGTGGATGATAATCGAGTGAGGAAAAGTCTGGTGAAATTATTGAACGAGGAATACAAAGTGCAGCCGGTCAATGCGATTCACAAGAGGGCAGTGATCTCAAAGAGGGCAGATATAGGGCACGGGAACTTAATTGATGCGGATGTCCTGATTGGCAATCGTTCAAAAATTGGAAATCATTGCATCCTAAACACACGAGTGACAATCGGTGCAGGCGCAGCCGTGGGAAACTTCTCACAAATTGGTGCTGGTGCTATTGTGGGAAGTGAAGTCTCGATCGAAGAGGAGGTATTTATTGGCAGTGGCGTGACTATAGTAGCGGGAATTTCGATCGGTAAAGGTGCACGAGTGGGGGCTGGCTCTGTTGTGGTGGCACCTGTCGCAAAGGGTGAGACAGTGTTTGGAAATCCTGCGCAAGTGGTAAAGTAATTGGGGTGGCAAAAGTTCAGGAGACAGATCTTATCTTAAATAAGGATGGTAGTGTGTATCATCTTAACCTGCTGCCTAAGCACATCTCAGATACTATCATTACAGTGGGAGATCCGAATAGGGTCTACTCTGTGAGCAAATATTTTGATAAGATAGACTTTGAAATGAATAAGCGTGAGTTCATCACGCACGTGGGGAAGTACAAGGGAAAAAAGATTACGGTGATCAGCACAGGAATTGGTCCTGACAATGTGGAAATCTTTTTCACGGAAGTGGATGCGCTCGCTAATATTGATCTGAAGACACGGGAGCAAAAATCAAAGAAAAGAAAACTCAGCATCATTAGAATCGGGACTTCCGGTGCCATTCAGGAGGATATTGCTGTAGGGACCCATCTGGCAAGTGACTATGCAATTGGACTCGACAACCTGATGGAATTCTATGAGTTGCCCATGTCTAAATTTGAACATGAGATAGGGCGCGACATTCAAGAGAAAATCGGTCTTACTTTGAAACCCTATGTGGTCCGTGGCAGTGATGCGCTAAGAGAACAGGTGGGCGCAGGTATGCTGTTGGGAAATACCGTCACTTGTCCAGGCTTTTATGCTCCGCAGGGCAGGGCCTTAAGAGTTCCCATCAGATATCCAAAATTGGTACAAGACCTGACTTATTACCACCGTGATGATTTCTGGATCACGAATATCGAGATGGAAACTGCCGCCTACTATGGAATGAGCAGAATGCTTGGCCATGACGTATTGAGTGTCAATGCAATACTAGCCAATAGATTGCGCAATAAGTTTTCTAAAAGTCCGGAAAAAGTGATCGACTCCCTCATTAGGAACGTACTTGATCACTTGTAGACAAGTGGCCTCAAGCAGCGTTCATGCTTTCCATTTTGATGATATGCTTACTTGCCGTAAAAGGATCATCATTATAGAAGCCTGAGAGTATACGGTGCGCTATTTGTTCCATTACTAACTCCGCATCGCTCTTTCCCTGCTTACCTATCCAGAACACTCGCTTGGGGTGTCGCTTCATATCCTCGATGTAAGTTTGCGCATGCAAATACTGCTCCTCCGTAAATGTAATTGTAAAACAGGTTTGTACTTTTTGAGTTTCCATAGTGAATAAAGAATTACAATTGTTGTGCCGTTTTATTATACGATTTTACAAAAAAACACCATTGAAAGGCAATCACCCTGACCGCAATCGGGCAGGAATGTTCGAGTGTGGGAAAGGAAATCCTTTCCGCTGATCTTTTAGATGTTAATTTTGTAACCAACTATGAGAGAAATTGAGCAGCATACCCTATCTAACGGTATTCGAATTGTACATAATAGAATTTCCACCTCCAAGATTGTTCATTGCGGGATCATGCTCGACATCGGCAGTAGAGATGAGAGCCCATTGAATCAAGGTATCGCCCATTTTTGGGAGCACATGGCTTTTAAGGGCACCAGGAAACGCAAGGCCTTTCATATCCTGAATAGACTGGAGTCTCTTGGAGGTGAGCTCAATGCCTTCACCGACAAGGAAAAGATTTTGTTTTATGCCTCCTTGCGTGATGTGTATTTTGATAAGGCCGTGGAGCTACTTTCAGACATCACTTTTGATTCCATTTTTCCAGAGGGTCAAATCGAGTTGGAGCGCAACGTGATACTGGAAGAGATGGCCATGTACAAAGATGATCCGGAGGATACACTTCATGATGAATTTGATAATGTAATTTTTTCGAGTCATCCACTAGGTATGAATATACTGGGCACAGAGAAGACGGTGAAGTCGTTTCGAAAGAAGGATTTTACCTCTTTTATCAAAGCCAATTTGGACACTACCAGAGTAGTCTTTTCCAGTGTGGGAAATATTCCAATGGAGCGCGTGATAAATTTGGCCGAAAAATTCCTGGGGGGAATACCCAAAACAACCGCCCTTAAGGGGCGAAAGAAGTTTTCAAAGTATAACCCCAAGGAGGTAGTGATGCACGCAGACACCAAGCAAGCGAGATGCGCACTGGGTAGCCCCGCCTACTCCAGAAAAGATAAAAGGAGAAGTTCATTTTTTATGCTGGTAAATATTCTTGGAGGTTCGGGACTGAATTCCAGGTTGAATTGGGCGCTTCGAGAGAAAAGAGGTTATGTGTATTCCATTGGTGCCAGCTACTATCCGTTCACCGACACAGGTATGTTCATGATTTCATTTGGCACTGATCCCAGTCATTTGCACCGTAGTATCGATTTGATCAAGGCAGAGCTGAAGAAATTGAGGGAAGAACCTTTGGGAGTAAAACAGATGAATGCGGCACGTGAGCAATTACTCGGTCAGTTGGCAATGGCGGAAGAGAATAATATGAACTACATGATCATGATGGCCAGAAATATTTTAGATATGGGAAAAGTGCCTTCTCTGAACGAGACTTATGAAAGAATAAATGCCACGAATCCGCAAATTCTTATGGAGCTTGCCAATGACATGTTTCGAGAGGAGAAATTAAGTTATCTAAAGATGATTCCAAACTAACGGTTATGGAATTCATAGGAGAGGAGTTACAAGACTACGTACAGAAACATACGACCGAGGAATCAGAGTTGCTGAAAAGGATAGATAGAGAAACGCATGCAAATGTGCTGATGCCGCGCATGCTATCCGGCCATTTACAGGGCCGGGTGCTTTCTATGATCTCAAAAATAGCAAGCCCAAAAACCATTTTGGAAATTGGTACATACACCGGATACTCAGCGATTTGTTTGGCTGAGGGAATAAAGAAAGGTGGTACACTCATCACACTCGACATTAATGAAGAGCTGGAAGAAAGGGTCAGAGGATATTTTTCTGAAGCAAACCTTGATGAAGTCATTGACTATAGGATCGGCAATGCGCTCGATATCATACCCACCTTATCCACTCGCTTCGATCTGGTATTCATTGATGCCGACAAGGTTAATTACAGCAATTATTATGATTTAGTAATTGACAAAATGAATGAGGGGGGAATGATTCTTGCTGATAATGTACTTTGGAGTGGAAAAGTGCTATCAGCGCAGCCAGATAAGGATACGCGCGCGATCATCGAATTTAATCGTAAGGTTACCGATGATAGTAGGGTGGAAAATGTACTATTTCCGGTGAGAGATGGCCTTATGGTGATAAGAAAACTGTGACTTAAACGTTGGGAATTAAATAGAATTTTATTCCTACATTTGTATAAACATGAGATTTTTTTCAGCAGCACTATTTTTTTTCGGAGCCGCTGTCTCGTTTGGCCAGTCTCCGCAAGTGCCCCACAAGATGCAGTTTGCAGGCATGACACTCACAATTCGTGAGGATGCCCGAAGCGAAATTCAAAAAGATGTGGATGCACTCACACAACATCCGTACTACTTCAATATCAAAGTAGAGCGGGCGAAAACCTACTTTCCTATTATCGAAGAAATTTTCAGAGAGGAGCGTTTACCTGACGACTTCAAGTATCTCGCACTTCAGGAGAGCGCGCTGATTTCTGATGCAGTTTCTGTTTCTGATGCGGTGGGCTTTTGGCAATTTAAAGACTTCACGGCAGAGGAGGTGGGTATGCGTGTGGATAGGGAGATAGATGAACGCATGAACCTAATATCCTCTACCAGAGGTGCCGCGAAATACTTGAAGCAGAATAACTATCAGTTTAATAACTGGGTGTATGCGCTGCAGGCTTACCAGATGGGAGCCGGTGGGGCAAAACGAGCAGTGGGAGATAAACACAACGGTGCCAAGCACATGGAAATAGATAAGCATACCTATTGGTATGTAAAAAAATATTTAGCACACAAGATTGCATTTGAAAGCGCAGTAGAGGGAGAGCCCCTGCTAAGGGTCAAGTCATATCAAGCTAGAGAGAAGACTTCGCTGGAAAAGATTGCAGCGGAGTTTAGTGTGGACGTAGACGAGATCAAGGAGTACAATAAATGGGCAAGAGCAGGAGTAATTCCTGGCGATAGACCGTACACCATTCTAATTCCCGAGGGTACTTACGATAAGAACTTTAATGTGTTAGCCATAGCAGCTGCACCCAGCAAGCCAATCATAGTGGAAGCCGCTGCGCCAGCTGATATGAAGGTCTTATACATCAATGAAATACCCGTAGTGACGGCCATGCCAGGTGATCAATTGACTACTATTGCGGACAAGGGTGGCGTATCATTATCTGCGCTGTTGAGATACAATGACCTTTCAATAGATCATAAGGTGCAGCCAGGCAATCATTATTTTCTTGACAAGAAAAGATCCAAAGCGGAACAGCCCTATCACAAATTGGTGCAAGGTGAAAGCCTCTGGTTAGTCAGTCAGACCTATGGAGTGAAGTTGAAAAAGCTAAAGAAATATAACCGAATTGGGAGCGAGGCGCAGCTCCAGCCAAATAACATGCTGTGGCTGAGTAGCAACAAGCCGCCTGTTAAGGACCAACTTGATGCGGACGCAGCTATTGAAGTAGATGAAAACAAGGTATTCGATTGGGGCCAGGGCAAATCGGTGGGGTCTGTAGAAGTGCTCGAAGTAGGTGAAGGAACAGAGGCAAATATCAACTATGCTTCCTTGGTTACAGAGGAATCCTCGCAAAGCGAACAATCGTTTGCTATAGATAGCGGCAATCAGCAGTTGGAGACTACATCGGTAGTACATGAGGTAAAGCCATCAGATACATTGTATAGCGTGGCGAGACAATATGGTGTAACAATTAAAGAGTTGATGGATTGGAACGAAAAGAGAGATTTTGAGCTCTCGGTTGGTGAACAACTAAAAATAGCGCGTCAATAATGCGTTCATTTTTCTTCAATTTCTACGAATTCCTTACCTGATCTACCCGAAAGACTATATTAGTTTCTATTTTTAGAAAAACTCTGCTTTTGATTATTTGTTACGCTTTTGTTCAACTATTGGTAAATGGAGACCTTGGATAAGATTATTGATTTGGTAATGCTGGTGGATGATAATGACACAGATAATTTTATCAGCAAGAGAATAATCGAAATCACAAAGTTTGCCAAACGTGTTGAGGTAAAAAACTCCGGAAAGAGTGCGCTGGACTATTTGAAGGAGAATCAGACAAATGCTGAGAACCTCCCCAACATCATCTTCCTGGATATTAACATGCCCATTGTAGACGGATTCGTATTTCTTTATGAGTTCGAGAAATTTAATGAGCTCGTCAAGAGCAAATGTAAGGTTATTATCCTGTCCAGTTCAGATAATAAGCGCGACATTGATAAGATCGTCAACAATAATCATGTGATCAAGTTTATCACAAAGCCGCTCACTGAGGTCGCACTGGACGAAATAAAGATTAACAATATATAGGGTTTATAGAATTGTATGTTTTTGATTTTGGGCTATTTTTGGCCTAAAACCAATATATATATGAACTTGAAGTTTTTCAAATCCCTTCTGCTCGTAGTTGTCTTATTCCTGTCAATTCCTGCTGCTGAAGCACAGGTGGTCAAAGTTGACTCTTTGTCTAATTGGAAAAAGAGCTTCAAAGCAGGTTTTAATCTCAATCAGGCCTCATTTTCTTCAAATTGGAAAGGCGGTGGTGTTAATTCGTTTGGCTTTAACGGATTGCTTAATTACAAACTGAACTACAAAAAGGATAAGAATTCCTGGTCTAACGAGATCGATCTTTTGTACGGAATGGTTAACAATGAAGGCCAAGGTTATAGGAAAACGTTAGACAGAGTTTACCTGGACACTAAGTATGGCCACGCACTTACTGACAAGTGGGATTTGGCCTTTGCACTGAACCTGCAGTCCCAATTTGCCAAGGGTTACCGTTATGAGAAGGATGCCAACGGTGTAGAGCAAGAGATTCTGATTTCCGATGCGCTGGCGCCAGCGTTCATTACTGCTACCATAGGAGCTGAATATCATCCTGTAGATTTCTTCAAGGTCCGTTTATCTCCGATCGCACCGAGGGTGACCATATTGAGAAATAGTAGTTTATACACCGCGGTGGACTCTGTTGCTCCCTATGGTGTGAAGATTCCTGACAATACAAGATTGGAATGGTTTGCGTTTCAAATGATTGCAGAGTTTAACAAGGATATTGCTGAGAACATTAATTTGAATTGGAGATATCAGTTGTTTGCAAATTATGAGACACTTGAGGGTAAGAAACTTGATCATCGCCTTGATCTTAACCTCACTGCCAAAGTGAACAAGTTCATCAACGTAAGTTTGGGAGGTATTCTGCTGTACGACTACGATCAGGACACTGGCGTGCAGCTTAGTCAGGCCTTTTCCCTTGGATTCCTTTATACGTTCCAGAATTATAAGGAAAAGAAATAGGTTGATAATAGCACAAAGATGCTAACGATAAGAGCTGCCACCGAATCAGATCTTAGCTTGTTGAGAGAGATTGGTATGCAAACTTTCGCTGACTCCTTCGGTGGAGAAAATGCTGCATCAAATATTCAGGCGTATCTCGAGTCTTCTTTTAATTCGGACCAGATCAGCAAGGAACTAAAAGAAGAAGGCTCTCGCTTTTTTCTGGCATTCGATGACAAGACGATCGCTGGTTATGCCAAAGTGAGAAGTAATTCTCCACAAGTCGCTGGGATAAGCAAAAATTCCATTGAACTACAGCGCATATACGTGGTAAAGAATTACATTGGCAAAGGGGTAGGCGCAAAACTAATGCAGTCCTGTCTGGATTATGCCATGCAAAATGGCTATGAGGAGATCTGGCTGGGAGTTTGGGAGCGAAACAACAAAGCGCATCAATTTTATTTTCGATGGGGATTCGAAAAATTTGGCGAACAGAAATTTCAGCTAGGTGAAGATGCTCAAACAGACTGGTTGATGAAAAAAATCTTGAATAAAGCCTTATGAAAGAGAAGTTCATCGAATCCATTGCAAAGTCATATACTACCAAAGGAAATTCAATTTTTTTGGGCGCTGGCATCTACGAAAACGAAATTTTGGGACAGGCCAAGGTGCGGCTACCACTGAAGATGATGAACCGGCATGGCTTGATTACAGGGGCTACCGGATCGGGTAAGACCAGAACTTTGCAGCTACTCGCGGAGCAATTGTCCGCGGAAGGCATTCCTGTGTTCATGCCTGATATGAAGGGTGATATTTCTGGTATGGCGAAGGAAGGTGCAGTAAATGATCGCATTCAAGAACGAGCAGATGCTTTGGGCTATGATTACAAACCGTCAGGATTTCCCACTGAGTTCTATTCTCTTAGTGGAAAGCTGGGTGCTCAAATGAGGGCGACCGTGACGGAGTTCGGCCCTGTTCTCCTGAGTAAGATCATGGAGCTCAATGAGGTGCAAAGTGGTGTCCTATCTGTGATCTTTAAGTATGCGGATGACAAGCAACTTCCCATTGTTGATCTGAATGACCTCAAAAAGGTTTTGAATCACCTTTTGGAAGGTCAGGGAGCAGCAGAAATCAAGAATGACTATGGCAAGATTTCCTCCAGTACAGCAGGCACGATCCTTCGAAAGATAGTGGTGTTAGAGCAGCAGGGAGTTGATCCCATATTCGGAGAGAAATCATTCGAGGTAGAAGATTTGATGCAGCGTGTGGATGGAAGAGGAGTAATCAGTATACTCAACGTTTCTGATGTGCAAGGTCAGCCAGCGATCTTTTCCACTTTTATGCTTGCGTTGCTTGCTGAAATATATCAAACTCTGCCAGAGGCAGGTGACCAAGACAAACCCAAATTGATTTTTTTTCTGGATGAAGCGCATCTTTTATTCAAAGATGCACCAAAGGCTTTTCTTGATCAGATCGATCAGGTGATCCGCCTCATTAGGTCAAAGGGAGTCGGGATATTCTTCTGTACACAGTTGGCACAAGATGTGCCTTCCAACGTACTTTCGCAGCTAGGAAATAGAATCCATCACGTCATAAGGGCGTTTACACCCAATGATGTGAAGGCCCTGAAAGAAACAGTAAAGTCATTTCCGCATTCATCGTTTTATGATATCGAAAAACAATTTACACAGCTAGGCACAGGCCAGGCATTCGTGACGGTATTGAATGAAAAAGGTATTCCTACGGAAACGGTGGTGACCCATTTGGCCCCACCGGCATCAGTGATGGGTCCACTCAGTGAGTCGGAGTATCAGGCGCATCTTGCTAGCTCTGAAATGTTTCGGAAGTACAAGGACACCATAGATCCTGAGAGTGCATACGAAATATTAAACGAGCGAATCCAATCCATCAAGGAAGAGCAGGCCACAACCAAAGAAGCCGCACGTCAGTCAGGGAAAAAAGAGAAAAGTGTGGTGGAGGAGGTAATGTCTTCCTCAATGGGCAGGCAAATAGGCCGTGAACTAGTCCGGGGTTTTTTCGGAATGCTCCTTGGTAGTGCACCCAAACGGACGTATCGAAGAAGACGCAGATAACTGCTACTTGCTCATCAAGTACTTTTTGGGTGTTACGCCAAATTTCTTCTTGAAGGCCGCAATGAAATGACTTGGGTTCGTGTATCCAATCTGATAGGCTACTTCATTGACTTTATACTTGCCTGTATCCAGGAGCAAATGAGCATTATCAAGTTTGTGATCGAGCAGAAACCCATATACGGTGTTGCCATAGATTTGCTTGAAGCCAACTTTTAGTTGATACTCGTTCAACCCAGCAATCTTTGCTAACTCCTTGAGACTGGGTGGCGTTTCTGTATGCTTTAATAAGTACTCTTTCGCATTCTTGATTTTACGTACGGTATCCTCATCATTCAGAAAGGGGCAACTTTCAGTATCTCCTTTCTTCTCAGAAAAATAAAGACTGAGAAGTTCCAAAACCTTGCCTTGATAATATAATTTTTCTGCGGCTTCACTCAAGTTGACCAAAAACAACTGATTTAAAACCACCATCAGTGATGCAGGTATCTCCCTCTCATCATAAAACTTTCTATTTACGTTTTCTGGCTTCAGAAAATGGAGGGTGTCATGTATGAATAACTTGTGAAGGTTTTCTAACGATATTGAAAGAAACACCATTCGAGTGCCGGGTGCGAGTTGAATTTGGAAGGGAAGATCCTTTTCAGGGTTATAAAAAAAGTAGTTTCTTTTTCCTTCAATTTCTCTTGAGTAGTGGGGCCCAAATTCGAAAACCGCCCGACCTTCCATACAGAAGTAAAAGTGAATAAGGTCTTTCTTTAGCTCGGCCCTATGTGCCAACGTTGATTCCGTCCTATTTTCAGCGCTTTGCAGTACAATTTCATCCCTGTCATAGAGGACATTGAGGCTACCTTCAAGGGCATTTTCTGCTTTAGTAATTATTTCCAATGCGAATAGATTTAATAGAAAATGACAAAAGTCATATTGATTAATAACCAAATTCAGGCTTTCAGTGTTCAAAAATACCAAATTTTGGTCAAGTTATGATCGTGACCATAAGGACGACACAAATTATACTTATGGAGGTATTTAGAGAATGTAGGGATTCCAATCTTTGCGCCCATGTTTAGGCTGGTTAGTGTGTGTTTGCTTTCGCTATTGGCGCTTTCCGCCCCGCGTTACGTGCTGGGCCAAACCGGCAGCGAGGCGGATACGCTGATGACTCGGGAATTGGAGGAGGTGATCGTGACCGCCACCAGAAATGAGCGTACCAT
The DNA here is from genome assembly GCA_040216915.1 of Cyclobacteriaceae bacterium. Lineage (GTDB taxonomy): Bacteria > Bacteroidota > Bacteroidia > Cytophagales > Cyclobacteriaceae > ELB16-189. The sequence goes on along the minus strand of JAVJOD010000003.1, from coordinate 301,423 downwards.
GGGTGCACTACCGATGCCTGTGTCGCTTATCAGCCAAAGCAAGATAAAAACCATGGGGTCGCTAAGGCTTAATGAAGTGCTTACAGAGCAAACTGGACTTGTAGTGGTGCCGCAGGTAAATGGTCAGGGAAATGGAATTCAGCTTCAAGGACTCAATCCAGAGTACACCCTGATTTTGATTGACGGAGAGCCTGTGGTGGGTAGAAATACAGGAACACTCGAATTGAGCAGGTTGACCGTAGGAAACATCAAACAAATTGAGATCGTCAAGGGACCTTCATCAAGTCTTTACGGATCAGAAGCGCTGGCAGGGGTGATCAACATCATTACGGAGCGGCCTGCAGGGACGAAATATAAGTTTACCTCAAGGTATGGCACAAACAATACGCTCGATCTGGGAGCAGATATGAGCTTCACAAATAAACGCCTGGGGGTCTATGTCTTTGGAAATAGATATAGCACGGATGGCTACGACCTCTCGCCAGAAAATCCCGGACAGACTGTTTCGCCTTTGGATAATTACACTTTTAATTCCAAGATCACCTATCAATTTAGTAATCGCACTGACCTGAGCGTGGCTGGCCGATTCTTTCATGAAGATCAGCGTTTCAATTTTGAAGTTATTCAGGGCCAGGATAGAATCCGCACGTCAGGGGATGGAGCCACCGTGGATTGGAACATCAACCCAGTGCTTACACATCGGTTTAATGATCGCCTTAAAACTATCGCAAGATTCTATGCTACGAAATACGATAATGAAACCAATCTAAGTTTCGAATCTGATGGAAGTAGTTTTTATTCAGATGAGTTATCTCAGTCATTTCTAAGACCCGAGTTGAATGCTGAATATTACTTCAACGATCGGAACATACTCACGGTGGGAGCTGGCTACATCAGTGAATCCGTACAGACCACCCGATACGATAGTGGAAACAAGCGCTTTCAGTATACAAGCTATGGCTTCTTCCAGCATGAGTGGTTGCCTGTCGACAAGTGGAGCGTCATACTCGGTGGAAGATATGATCACAGCAATATTTATGGGTCGCAATTTTCTCCAAAACTTTCCAGTCAATTCGATTTAAACAAGAGGGTGACCTTCAAAGCCTCAGTAGGCAAGGGCTTCAAAGCTCCTGACTTCAGACAGGTGTACTTAAACTTTACCAATCCTGCGGCGGGTGGCTATAGCGTATTGGGTTCGGCAGTAGCACCACAGCGATTGGCCGAGCTTGAAGCGCAGGGTCAATTGCAAACACTGCTATTGGATCCGTCACAAATCGGACAGCTTGACGCAGAGGAATCATTTGCTATTAATGTGGGTGCAAACGTGGAGGTTTTACCAAAATTGAAAGCAGATGTGAATCTATTCTACAACGACATTAATAATCTTATAGAGACGCAAATAGTGGCCACTACTATTTCTAATCAAAACATTTATAGTTATAGAAATATACAAAGAGCCTATACGCAGGGCCTGGAATCAAACCTCAGTTATCCCGTTGCAAAGAATCTTTCGCTTTCCGTTGGTTATCAATTGTTATATGCAAAGGACAAGGATGTGGAAGATGCAGTGGAAAATGGAGAAGTGTTTTATCGCGACCCTAACACCCTAATTACGAAACGACTAAAATCAGGTGAGTATTTCGGTTTGTACAACCGCTCGCGCCACAGTGGAAATTTTAAATTGTTTTATGCTAACCAGAGCAAAGGCCTCGAGGCAAGCCTCCGTGTGATCTTTAGAGGCAAATTTGGTATTGGTGATCTTTCAGGTAGTATCTCTGGCGAGTCAATTCCAGCATCGGATAGAAATAGCAATGCGATTCTTGACGACTATGATGATTTTGTAGAGGGTTATGCACTCGTGAACTTATCAGTAGCTAAGAGCATCGATACTGGATTTAGATTTCAGGTGGGCGTAGATAACCTCTTTGACTACACTGAACCCGTATTCATACCCAACCTGCCCGGCAGAATAATGTATGCCGCGGTCTCTTATTCATTTTCTAAAAAGCACAAATAATAAATCAACGTCTAATAAATAATAACCATGAAGTTTTTGAATTATCTTTTTGCACTCGTAATCATTTCTAGTTTTTCATTGGCCATCTCCTCATGTAGTGATGATGACCCGGCTCCAATCCCTGTGGTCTCAACTACGTTTAGTGATCTGGATGCCGACTATGCTCCATTTGAACCGATCGTTGGACCGCCAACTGGACCACCAAAGCGAATTGGTGAAACGAATAAATTTACATTTTTCAATTTTGCGACAGGTCAAATCGTAGCCAATGCTGACAGTGCAACGGCCAATTGGGACATTGGCTTTAGACATAGCGAGATAATATTTAATGGCGGTACCAGTGGGCCTGGCACAGCGATGGCGCAAGTTGTTCAAGGAATCTTTGACGAACTGGATGAGGCGCCTGAGGCTGGATATCTATCTGATAATGATCCTACTTTTGTCGTTGCCTCAAGCCCTCTGCCTCCCGGGCTACCGGCTGCCAATTTTTGGTGGCAAAATGGTGGTTCAGGTTCATCTACAATCGTGTCACCAATCGCAGGACAGATAATCGTAGTCAAAACCAATGATAATAGATATGCCAAGATGGAAATATTAAGCTACTACAAAGGAATGCCTGCCACACCTAATAACATGACAGACCTGGATAGGCATTATACTTTTCGATACGTGTACCAGCCTAACGATACAAGAGTATTTGAGTAGGTCCAAGAATTTTTAGAACTAAAAAAGCCAACTATTAAAGTTGGCTTTTTTGTTAGTTCGCGATTACACGGTAAGTTTTAAAGGTCGAGGACATTGGTGGTTTCTCCCCTCGTTCTTTTGCTTTTCGCAAATCTTCAAAGCCACGTTTATGCCCTTCGATAAACTCCGGTGATTTGGTCCAGGCTTTGAAGTCATCTTCAGAATTCCAGTGACTGACGATCAGATACTCGTCCTTTAGATCAGCTGGCTTCAACACCTGCATGTCAATGAAGCCGGGAAGCTTGTCGATGGCATGTGCGCGAGTGGCGAATAGCTTTTCGAAGCGACTGGCATAGTCGGCATCGCATTGGATGTAATTAATAGCAACAAAGTTTTTCATATATAATTTGGAATGATTCTAAACAACGCAAATATGCTTTTCTCACCTATATAATCCAACACTATTTAGATTTATTCTAAATAAAAAAGTAATGATTCACCCATTTCTATCTAATTTTCACTGAATGACAATCCTAAATCGAAATCTGGCGATCGATGTACTTCGGGGATTGACGATCGCCTTGATGATCGTGGTAAATACGCCAGGTAGCTTTGAGACCACCTACTCTCCGCTACTGCATGCCAGGTGGCATGGTTTCACACTGACGGATTGGGTGTTTCCGACCTTCCTTTTTGTGATAGGGAATGCCATGAGCTTTAGTCTCGCTAAGGTTGACGGGGAGGCTGCATTCCTGAGAAAGGTATTTTGGAGGTCGTTGATCATATTTTTGATTGGGTATTTCATGTTTTGGTTTCCCTTCATGAAATATGGGGCCGATGGCGTGCTAATAGCTAAGCCATTTGCAACTACACGAATCTTTGGTGTGCTGCAGCGCATTGCACTGGCCTACCTCATCGCCTCTCTGATTATTCGTTATGCGAGCCTTCAAACTTCAATCTTGATTAGTGCCGTGATATTAATCGGATATCGACTGATTCTCGCAGCCTTTGGTGACTTATCGCTGGAGGGAAATGCTGTGCTGAAGTTGGACCGATGGTTGCTTGGAGAAGCACATATGTATCATGGCGAGGGGATCGCATTTGATCCGGAGGGAGTTTTGAGCACACTTCCATCTGTGGTAAATATCATCGCTGGGTATTTGACTGGCATTTTTATTATCAGGTATGGATCCACTTATAAAACGGTGACTCATATGATGGTTTTGGGATCATTACTGATTCTTTTGGGGCTCTGGTGGAACTTATTTTTTCCTATCAATAAAAAACTGTGGACCAGTACCTATGTTATTTATACCGTTGGAATTGATTTGTTAGTACTTTCTATTCTGATATTTGTCATTGAAATTCAGCAATTCAAAAAGTGGACCTATTTTTTTGAAGTGCTTGGAAAGAACCCACTCTTCCTTTACGTGCTATCGATGATGGGCGTAATTCTTCTTTTCTTTTTTAGGGTTGGGGATCAGCGCCTTTATCATTGGATTTATACGAATGCCTATCAACCTCTTGCCGGAGAATACCTTGGTTCGTTCTTGTACGCCCTGACTGCCTTAGGAATTTGCTGGCTTGTGGGATTTTATCTCGATAGAAAGAAGATCTACATCAAGATCTAGTTTCAATAATTATGCACGAAGCTCAACGCAAAATTAGAAGTCAGGATCGAGACCCAGCCTTTCTTTGAGTTCGTTGAGTATCGGATTTTTTTGAGCTAACTGATCAAATTTCTCCTTGTTGGTGTAGGCGATCTTTTGGGCGGAGAGTTCTTTTAATTGTCCGGATATGTTGATGGCATTATTCTGAAGTCTTTTCCGTAGAAATTCAGTAAGGTGTGGTTTAATACTTTGAAGCAAAGGCTCTTCAACAGGATTTGACAGATGGATCACAATGGAATGGTCTCGGAGTTCATACTTCTGTTTAAGCAGGTGATATTCACCAACCTGTTCCCTTCTGGTTTCTGCATATTCCGACCAGGCTTCCGTAAGCTTTACAACATCAATAGGAAGTGCAGCCTGTGTGGAGTTGTCGTCTGTAGGTTCGTTTTCTTTGGTTTCTTCTTCCTTAGTGCCATTACCATTTGTAATGACATTCAGGTTTGGCGTCATTCTTTTTCTGCTCTTGTCCGGAGGCGTGGCAGTCGGCCTGGCTAAAGGAGCAGGCTGTTCAACTTTTTCAGGTTCAGAAGTATTGCTGTCTACTGGAGTGGAAACCTTTTCTTCAGAAGTTACTTCACTTTTTTTTTTAACCCTTCCTCCGGAACGGACGTGGAAGGCCGAAGAATAGCGTTGACGTTGGCCATCTTCATAAGAGCAAGCTCAACCAGTAACCGCTGGTTTTTGCTGTTCTTATAATTGAGGTCACATTGATTGGCAATGTTAAGCCAAGACAATAAGAGCGAAGGGGAGGCAGCCTTTGCTTGCTGTAAGTATTTTTTCTTTGTGCTATCGGGCACTTCCATCAAATCAACGGTGCGATCGTCTTGAGAAACGAGCAGGTTGCGCAGATGCTCGCTTAGTCCAACGATGAAATTATGTCCGTCAAAACCCTTTCTCAAAATTTCGTCAAGCAGAAGGATCGGCTGAGTAGCATTTTCTGTAAGTAATCCGTCTACCACCTGGAAATAATAGTCGTAGTCCAAAATGTGGAGATTGCTGAGTACATCGTTGAAAGAGACCTCCTTTCCGGTGGAGAAGGTGACCATCAAGTCGAATATCGAGAGGGCGTCTCGCAGTGCGCCATCTGCCTTTTGGGCAATTAAATGCAATGCTTCGTCTTGAACCTTGACCTTCTCGCGATCTGCGATCTTCTTCAATTGCCTGCTGATGTCTGAAACCTGAATTCTGTTGAAGTCAAATATTTGGCAGCGAGAGAGGATTGTGGGAATAACCTTGTGCTTTTCTGTCGTGGCAAGGATGAAAATGGCGTATGAAGGAGGCTCTTCTAATGTTTTTAAGAAGGCATTAAATGCCGCGTTGGAAAGCATGTGCACCTCATCAATGATGTACACTTTGTATTTACCAAACTGAGGTGGATACCTTACCTGATCAATGAGGTTTCTTATATCCTCGACAGAATTGTTGGAAGCCGCGTCAAGCTCAAAGATATTTAATGAATTTACCTCGGCCTTTTCTTCAAAGCCATTGATCATTCTGGCCACTATGCGGGCGCAGGTGGTTTTGCCAATACCGCGTGGGCCGCAAAACAACAAGGCTTGCGCTAGCTTGTTATTGTCTATCGCGTTCTTCAGCGTGGTGGTAATGTGCTCTTGGCCAACGACTTCGTCAAATCCGAGCGGGCGATACTTCCTGGCTGAAACAACAAAACTCTCCATGGACAGGCAAATTAATACCTAATTTGGGATAAGAAAATGTTAGACACGCTTAATCAGAATTTAATAGGAAACGTTTGTTCTTCTTCTCCTCGCTGTACTCTTACGGTGGTTGTGTCACCTTTTTCGAATTTGGAGAGGGCCTCCATGTATCCGTTCATTCCGTCCACCACAAAGTCTCCAAGTTGAATAACTATGTCACCCTTCATTAATCCCGCCAACGCTGCCGGCTTCTCGTCACTAACGCCATCGATGCGCATGCCCTTTCCGCCAAAGAGGTAGTCAGGCACGACACCGAGTGTTACGGTAAAACGTGGTGTGTCCCTCGATTCATCTTTGGTTTTGGTGAAGGCAAGTTTGTCTTCGCGATCTAATTCACCCACAAGGCGCTCAATCATCAATGAAATTTTGGCCATTCCTTCATAATTCAGCTTCTCCGAATCATCAGTGGGTTTGTGATAATCTTCGTGCTGCCCAGTAAAGAAGTGCAATACAGGGATGTCTTGAAGATAGAAGCTGGTGTGATCAGACGGACCAACTCCCGAAGGGCGGAATAGGAGAGAGATCGAATCTGAGTTTACCTTGTTCAATAAACTCTCCCATGATGGTGAGGTGCCTGTACCATGAATGGCCAGTGCTTTTTGTTCGTCCAGCTTACCTACCATGTCCATGTTGATCATGGCGCTCACTTTAGACAAATCAATTGTCGGGTTCTTACTGAAGTAATTAGAGCCCCATAGCCCTTCCTCTTCTCCAGAGAAGGCGATAAACACAATATCTTTTTCTAAATGATGCTCCTGTAGCAATTCAGCCAGTTGAATCATCACCGCCACTCCGCTGGCATTGTCATCGGCTCCGTTGTGTACCAATGAATCTCCACGGTACAACGAACTGATCCCTCCATACCCCAGGTGATCATAATGGGCGCCAATGACTACTATTTCCTCGCCAGGGTTATCGATCATCCCTGCGATGTTGGTGCCTGTGATGCTTAATGAATCACTACCCGCACCTATCCTGGCTTGCTCATGTGGATTTTGGGCGGGGGTGACTTCGAACTCCTGTAAGAAGCCATCAGTACCCGCAGGCCTTAGCCTAATAGCAGTAAACCGTTCGACAATATGAGCTGCGGCTTTTTTCTCCCCTTCAGTTCCGATTTCTCTCCCCTCCAAATCATCACTAGCCAAAAAAGTAACGTCCTTTTTCAAGGAAATACCCATTGCCGTTACGTCCCTTTTTTCTTTGCTACAGGATAGCAATATTGAACATAAGACCAGGGATAAAAGTGTGTGTCTGACCATGATAAAGTTGAAGATTGCGTTGCTTTACTAGTAAATTTGAGACCAGAAATTAAAGCACGAATTTAAGCAGTTAACGGATACCTCATGAAGTTTTATTATCTATTTATAATAGTCATTTTGGCTGCGTGCAGCCAGAAGTCTGAAAAGCAAAACAATGAACAAACATCAGTATCGGATACGCTTCGATACGATGATGAAAAGCACTTGAGAAATATTAGACAAATTACATTCGGAGGTGACAATGCAGAAGCCTACTGGAGTTTTGACAACACCATGCTTACATTTCAATCTACCAGCGAAAAATTTGAAACAACGTGTGATCAAATATTTTATGTAAACCCTTTCACAGATGACCTAAAAAATTCGATACCGAAAATGGTCAGCACGGGACTGGGAAGAACAACCTGTTCTTATTTCATGCCAGGTGATACCACTATTGTGTATGCTTCTACACATTTAGGTGACGAAGCTTGCCCCGAGGTTCCAGCGCGCAGGGAGGACGGAAAGTATGTTTGGCCAATCTACCCTGACTTTGACATCTTCGTTACTGACTTAAGTGGAGTTGTTGTTAAACAGCTTACAAATGAGCCAGGATACGATGCGGAGGCAACAGTTTCACCAAAAGGCGACAAGATTGTATTTACTTCCTTGCGTACAGGTGATCTTGAATTATTTACCATGAATATCGATGGTACTGATGTGAAGCAGATTACCAACGAATTGGGTTACGATGGTGGTGCGTTCTTTTCTCCAGACGGAACAAAACTAATTTTCCGATCTTCGCGGCCAAAATCGGAGGAGGATATCAAAGTTTACAAAGACTTGCTTGCAGAGGGACTAGTGATGCCTACCCAAATGGAACTATTTATTTGCAATGTAGATGGCTCAGACCTAAGGCAACTTACGAACTTGGGAAAAGCTAATTGGTGCCCTTTCTTCCATCCCTCAGGAGAGAAGGTGATATTTGCTTCCAATCATGAAACGGAAAGAGGATTCCCATTCAACCTGTACATGATCAATGTGGATGGCTCGGGATTGGAGCGAATTACGCATGATGATACTTTTGATGCGTTCCCTATGTTTTCACCTGATGGAAAATACCTCGTGTTCAGCTCTAATAGGAACAATGGAGGAACACGAGATACTAATCTATTCTTTGCGGAGTGGGTAGAATAGTAATTCGTGCCTATTTACCATTTTTGCTCATCTTACTTTTTTGTCGCAGTCATTTCTGCGGAAAAATTGTATTGAGCAAACTGAGTATTTTGATAAGTGTAAGTAGAGTTTATGAATAATTGTTTTGCTTCGGCATCGTAACGGCCATGATAGGGTTTTCCATCCACAGTGATCAAAGTCTTTCCGGCTCTATTTACAGCATCTCCTTCATCATCCGTTACCGTTGCTACTTCAAGGTCAAACACATAGCCCTTGGGCGTTAGAACTAGTTGCGAGGATTTTAAAGTTTCGATATCGTCTAATGAGATCGATAAATCGTCTTCATTTCTCATTAGAGTTAGGTTCCCGGTAATGATCTCAGCGGTGGTCTTGCCTGCTCTAAATATCTTTACGGTATAAGAGTAGCTCCCAACAGAGTCGCCAATAAAATCCGGAGTATTCTCATCATCACTGCATGAGATGAAAATCGCAAATAGGATAGATAAGATTCCAATCTTAGAAGTTTTCATATTGAATGTAAGTACATAAAATGTCCAGCTAAAAGACGATCGCAAGTAGATCCCCTGCGCACTATAGTTTCTCTTTCAGGATGTAATAGAAGGACTTTACCGCTTCTACGTAATTTCCGATTCGAATATTTTCGTTTGGCGCATGCTGATTGTTGTCTGCGTTTACTGTAGGCACAGCCACAGCAGGTATACCCAGGGTAATCACAAATGGCGAAATGGGTATTGAGCCTCCTGCCGTTCTAATGAGGATGGGTTCCTTGTCAAAAGCTTTAGTCATCGCACGATTTAGCCATAGGCCAACCTCAGAGTCAAAGGGTGTTTGGAAAGCCAGATACGAAACGCTGGAAACAAAAGATGCAATCCGGGGATACTTCATTCGCTCCTCCTCGGTGGGTTCACCCTCGGTAATATGGTAGCCTTTGCTTTCAATATGCTTTCTGACCAATTCGATAAGGCGATCGGGGTCACTCGTGGGTACTAACCTGATGTCAATTTCAGCTACGGCTTGCGCAGGTATCAAGGTTCTGGCCTCTGCTCCTATATAGAGCGCATCAAGCCCACGTATGTTTAGTGTTGGATATTGTAAGGACTCTTGAAAGGTGGCTCCGACTTTGTCAGCTTCGGCTATCCCTAAGAATTTATTGATTTCTTTCTCATCATCAGGAACCTTTCTCAATGCTTCTTTTTCCATTTCGGTAAGGGTAGTGCCATCGTAGAATCCCGGGATGGTCACACGACCGTCTTCATCTTTCATTGAGGCAAGCAACTGAGATAATCTCATAGCGGGATTAGGTGTATAGTTGCCATAGTTGCCGCTGTGCACGGGCTGTCTGGGACCGTAAGTAGTGATGGTAATGTCACAAATGCCTCTTGCGCCAAAACTTAGAGTTGGCTCGTTGCTCACGTGGCGCGGCCCATCAAAAATGATGAACATATCAGAGGCTAGTTCACTCTTATACTTAGTCACTGCGGCTGGAAGTCGCGGAGAGCCTAGCTCTTCTTCGAAGTCCATTATGACCTTAATATTGTAGTTAGGTTCAACCTTATTCTTTGCTGCGGCATCAAGCGCACCAAGAAATGCTGCGGCAGGGCCCTTGGCGTCTGATGCTGACCTGGCAAAGACACGCCAGTCGGGATTATATCCTTCGTACAGGCGCTCGTAGTTAATGGCAGTCCATTTTCCATCGGCACCTTTTTCTTTCAAAGTGGGTTTCCATGCACTTTCTTGAAACCATTTGGTTGGATCAACGGGTTGCCCATCTATTTGTAAATAGACGAGCACAGTCTTACTTGCTTTTTTTGCCTTGCGCTCTGCAAGAAGCAACGGCACAGTTGGTGTCTCAAGTCGTGTAGTAGTAAAACCTCGCTTTGCAAAAGCATCTTCGCACCAGGCTATGTTCTTCTCAATCTCTTTTGGAAAGTGGGCATCGTTGGGAATGCTCAGGAGATCATATAGGTCCTTAAATGATGCTACGGCACTTTCTTCAATAGAAGTATCTTCCGCTTCTTTTTTCTTATTCTGAGCAAACGCTCCATGCACAACGCAGGCAGATAACAGTAGTACTAAAATTCTCATTTAATATAAGTTTACTGGTGAAATCCTTAATTTAAATACTTCTCCGGCAAGGGAAATCCCATGCTTTCAGCGCACCAAAAAATAGAAACGATATAGTAGCGTTTCTCATCCTTGAAAATTTGGATGCTGTTGATACCCCTATTGGTGATCTTGCCATTGGGTTCGTCAATGGTTTCGTAAGTACTGAAAACGTGCGCGATGGTTCCATAAGTCAATACTTCATGATGAAGTTCTCTTTCAAAAAAACCTGATTTAATATTTTTCTTAAACAATTCAATGTAGTCGCCAGGGGACATTGACCGCAGAACGAAAGTCCCCTCACTGTTTTTGTTGGTGGGAATCAGCCGGGATTCCTCCTTGAATAAATTTGAAAATCGACTCCAATCTCTTTCCTCACCGGCTTTTCCGGAAATTACTTCATATAAGGCATTTACAATGTTGTCAATTGAATTCACATCATTTTCATAGTAGGTCTGAGCTAGCAGGCGCCCGTCCGCAAGATTTAAGGCGAATAAGAATAGGAGTATGCCGATAGTTTTTAAGTTGTGCATCCGTGTACAAGCTAAGAAAGTATTTTAAATGCTAATGTAGTCAAATGATTACTTTTGTGTAGATGGCAAGTGTCAAATACTCAGTTGTAATTCCGGTTTATGATCGTCCAGAGGAGATTGCTGAGTTGCTCAGCAGCTTGGTGTTTCAGCACTACAAGGATTTTGAGGTCATCATTGTGGAGGATGGTTCCAATATCACCTGTAAGGAAGTATTTGAGTCATATGCCGATAAACTTAAAATTAGATATTTCTTTAAACCTAATTCGGGCCCGGGTCCTAGCCGGAACTTTGGATTTAGCCATGCCATAGGAGAATATTTTGTAGTCTTTGACTCCGACTGCCTGCTTCCCTCAAGCTATTTCTCTCAGGTTGAAAACTTCATGAAGCGTGAAAAGGTTGATATGTGGGGCGGTCCTGATAGAGGTCATGATGACTTCACCGTGAAACAACGTGCCATGGCCTACACCATGTCCTCTACTTTTACTACTGGGGGAATAAGAGGGGGAATGAAAAGAATAGATTCGTTTCAGCCCCGAAGCTTTAATATGGGAATGAGTAGAGAGGTTTTTGAAAGAACGGGAGGGTTCGTTTTTGATCGTTTTGCAGAGGATATAGAATTGAGTCTGCGGGTGAAGAAGATGGGGTTTAGCGTAGTACTAATTCCAGATGCATTTGTCTATCACAAGCGGAGGACAAGTTTCTCGCAGTTTTATAGACAGGTATCTAATTTTGGTCGTGGTAGAGTACTAGTAGGTCGTGCGCACCGGGAAGCTGTTAAGCTGGTGCACTGGTTTCCTTCATTATTTACGATGGGTGTCTTGAGCCTTCCAGTGTGGTTGCTGTTTGAAATGCGGTTAGGCTTGGTTTTGGGATTTTCTTACTTGGCATACTTGCTGGTTGTAGGGGTAGACGCCTTTCGTGTAACTTCCTCTGCGGGTGTTGCTTTTATGGCAGTGCCGTCAGCATTAGTGCAATTGTTTGGTTACGGCCTAGGGTTTATAAAGGAAAAACTAAGAGTATCATGAGTAGCTGGTGGATAGCGGTAATAAATCTTGAATTATTGTCAATTTTCTACCACATTTAATGCAACCAAAAGAAATTTAAATGAAGCGCTCACTGAAAACTGTGCTCTTCGTTGCCTGGCTATACACTCAAATGCTTTGCATTGAGGCTAAGGCACAAACTGCCGGTTCGCCACTTCCTCCGGGATACTACATTGTGGTAGCTGCCTACCGCCTCCATCAGGATAGCTATGCGAAGAGCTATATGGAAAGAATTAACAGGCAGGACCTCCATGCGGACTATGGTGCAGATCTTGGACGCAAGTATCTCTACGTATACCTGGATTATTATACTGATTTTGACGAATCGATAAGAGAAATGCTTAGCACCCGGAAACGGGAGGGTTTCGAGAAGGCATGGGTAAGAATAATGAAAGATCCTGTTCCTACGGATGTTAATCTTCTTGTAAAGGAAGATCCTGCGCCCAAGGAGGTAATTGAAAAGCAAGAGCCAGAAGCTGCGACCGACTCCAATGGTTTTACTGAGGTCACAGAACCATCAGCATCGGAACAAAATGCAGTAGTAGAGGAGGTTGCGGAGGAAGAGATTGAGGAAGTGGAAGAAGAGATTTCGATAGAAGAAAGCCCGATTACGGAACCTGTAGATCTTGCAGAAGCTACCGTATTTTTAAGTTTGTATAATGCAACTAACAATCGACAGGTCGAAGGTGAAGTGGAGGTCGTTGATACTGATCGCGCCAGGCTAATTACAAAGGTAAAGGGCAATGATTACATACAACTTCCCGACCCCAAAAGTAAATCGAGTAAGTTGACCCTGCTAGTCAATGTATTTGGCTATCGCCCACTGCAACATGACATCGATTATACACATACTGCTGTTGATACACTTCAGCCTTTCATCGAGTGGGCCGGGAACCACTATCTCGTAAAATTCGATCTCGTTAGATATCATAAGGGGGATATCAACACCTTGTTTAATGTGTACTTCTACAATGACGCTGCAGTGATGCTTCCAGAATCGAAGTATCAGCTGAATAACCTGCTAACTATGATGAAGGAAAACATGCATTATAAAATAAAACTCCATGGCCACACGAACGGAAAGGCGAGGGGAAAAATTATTACGATGGGTCCTAGTAAGTCATTTTTCACTTTGGCAGATGATGTCAAAGAAGGAAGCGGTTCGGCAAAAGAACTGTCTCATCAGCGTGCACTCGTAATTAAGGATTGGTTGGTGAATGAAGGAATATCTACCGAGCGAATCGAGGTGAAGGCCTGGGGTGGTGGCCGCATGTTGCATGACGAGCACAGTGTTAATGCAAAGAAGAACGTACGGGTAGATGTGGAGATCTTGGAGGAGTAACCAACATATTTGTGCTTGTCTCTACATTACAGGTGCACGAGATATAAAAAAAAGACCACGCGATTGGCGTGGTCTTTTTGCTAAGATTACAATGATCTTATAATTTACCAGAAAGCTCTTTGCTTGCCTTAAATTTGGCAATCTTCTTCGCTTTTATTTTGATTTCCTCACCGTTGAATGGATTTCTACCTTTGCGGGCAGCTCTCTTTGAAACAGAGAAAGTTCCGAATCCAACAAGGGTTAACTTATCCCCACCTTTCAGTGTCTTGGTTACTCCTTCCATAAAAGAGTTTAGTGCAGCTGTAGCAGCAACCTTTGTGATGTCCGCGTCTTCTGCAATTTTGCTAATTAATTCAGCTTTAGTCATAAAATAGTTAATGAAGTTTGTGAAACAGTAATGGGCTGCAAATATAGATTCTTTTTGCTTATTGCAAACTAAAATTTGACCGGGATCAAGTTTCACCAGACTTGTTTCGCATAAGCCTCCTAATGAGGGACCAATACTCCCTACCATAGCTCACGAAGATTTCTTCTCCGGCAGGGATATCGACCATTGCATCAATAAAACACTTGTGGCCATCTACAATATATTCCGCATTGTTTTTCAGGATGGCCTTCCTTGAAAGCCCAGTAGCGTCATTGGCAAACCGACCAAGGGCTTTCTTGAAGGGTTTCGCATTGATAGCTAGTCTGTGATTTACCCGCAGGATGTAACCATTGTAGCCGTCTTCGTGCTTCACCTCGCTCCATCTTTGGAGACGACCTTTGTACTCCACTATTCTGCTACCCTTTAGAATTTGAGCTTTGGTAAAAAGGCCGAGACCAGCGCCCGGAAGCCTTGACTTTTTTACCACTAAAAGTTTTTCCAGATACGCCATAACGAATGAAGTTGGGAAAAATGATAAGTATCCCACATAGGACGGTATTCATTTTGTAAGGTAAATGTACCATACTTGCAGATGTATAGTAAAGGTTGTGAACCTTGAGATAGGTCACGCTGTTATATAACCGAACAAAAGTCTAAGTATATGAGGATTAGTTTTATATTATTGGCACTCTTATTTTTCAGATGTGGCGGTGATGATCCGGGATTTACTTCGGCAGTGGGAGATTGGACTTATACTACCCCTGGTGGTGAAATTGTGGTGGAGTTTAGCTTGGCAGGTGGAGATACGGAAGTGCTGGTGGTGAAAGATCCTAAAATTTTGGTATTGATTGACGGTGCTTTGAAGGAAGGCAAGGCGGAATCTCAAATGGTTAACGTGAACTTGCCCAACATTGAGTCTTTGAGGGTGAATGCAAATGACGTTGATTTGGTATTCCCCTACAATGTCAGATTTGAGAACTTGACCGTTGGTGGCGATTTTACAAAAATACAGGTGGCAGGCGGGAGTTTTACTTATCCATGGGGTACTATCAACACCCTGGAGAATATCGAGATTGTTAGGAAGTAGTATCTTTATTGAGTTTGTTGCTCAATGATGATCAAGGCCGCCATATTTACTCTACTTTCTGTCTTCACACATGGAGTTTCTGAGCCAGACGATCATGCCATATACCTCTCAATGATTGAAATTACTCACCCGGAGGCCAGCGATAGTGGTGAATTGAGCATCAAAGTATTTGTGGACGACTTTGAAGATGCGTTGAAGAACGAATTTAATGCTTCGGTCAAGTTTTCCGAATCAGATTCCTGCACATCGCAAAGTGCGTTGATTGCCAAGTACTTTCAAAAGCGATTTGCCGTTAGAGTTAATCAATCGCCAATCGATGCTGTTCTAACCAAATGCGAGATGATGGGCGATGCGATTTGGCTTAGATTCTTATTCGAATGTCCAAGACAGTGGAACACTGTCGTTGTCAATGCGAATTTTTTGATGGAACTCTTTCCTACACAATCCAATGTGGTGTCGGTGAAGCACGGAGCTGCAAAGCAATTCTTAAATCTAACCAACAGCACTCCTGCTGGAACACTTAAATTTTAGTATTAAAAAGATCTAGTAAGGCTTGACTGGTTACGGTCACTCCTGTCTTTATTGAAATTTCCGGCTGGGGGTAATAGAATGGAGAATGAAGCCCTGGGAGGTCGTTTGACTTCATTCTGACATCTGGCACTGTACCTAACCAGTAGAATACAGTAGGTACCTTGTGTTCTGTTTGCCCATAATAAGAAAAATCTTCGGATAGCATTACAGGTTCCTCGTCAATTACATTTTCTTTGCCAATGGCAGTGATGGCAGACTGAGTGATTTTTTCTGCAGTTGTGGGATCATTGTAGTTGGCAGGACCAGCTCCGTTAATCACCACTTCGGGCAATTTATCTTCTGGCAGGCCTGCAGCAATGCCAACACCCCTTGCGATCTCTTTGATGCGCTGATTGACGAGGTCTAAGACTTCCTTCTTAAAGGTTCTAATGGTCAACTTCAGCGTCACCTGGTCTGGAATGATGTTACCAACGGTTCCGCCCTTGATCGTGCCAATTGTTACTACTGCAGATTCAGTAGGCTTCACGTTACGGCTTACAATCGTCTGAAGTTCCATCACCAGCATGCTGGTCACCACAATGGGGTCAATGGACATGTGAGGGGAGGCCCCATGGGAACCTACACCGTACACGTTAATATCTACACTTTGAGAACTGGCCATCACATAACCCTTACCAATGCCCACCTGCCCAGCCGGAATGGTGGGACTGGAATGTAAGCCAATACCGTAGGTAGGAACGCCAAACTTCTCATACAAACCAGCTTCGAGCATCATTTGTGCACCGGCACCAATTTCTTCTGCTGGCTGACCTATCAGCAGAAGTGTTCCTTTCCATTTGTCTTTCATTGCCACCATCGCACGTGCGGTGCCAAGCCAGGTAGTCATGTGAATGTCATGACCACAAGAGTGCATGGTTCCTACCTCTTCGCCATTCAGCTTTGCCTTCAGTTGACTGGTGTAAGCCAGCTCGGTTTTTTCATACATGGGCAAGGCATCCATATCTGTTCGATATAAGATAGTTGGTCCGTTGCCATTCTTAAACACACCGACAATTCCGTATCCACCGAAATTTTCGGTCACACTAAAGCCGACTTTGCGCAGCTCTGTGGCAAGTGCCTTAGACGTTTCTTTTTCTTGCAGTGAGATTTCCGGATTCTTGTGTCTAGTCTTGTAAAACTCTATCAGGAACGGCAGATCATCCGCAATTATTTCTTTGTCTGTGAACAATGGTGCTGTGACAAAGGCGGAAGCCAAGAACATGAGTGGAACGAGCGCGGAAATAAATCTCACAGTGGTACGATTTTGTTTTGAATGCTAATGTAGCTGAAAAGGAGAGGAATCTAAAGTTCTATTTGACGGAAGGAACTAAAAAAGCAGGCCGTCTCTTCCCTGAAAAGACGGCCTAAGTATTTGTACCAAAATATGCTTAGTACTTCATGGGTACTTTGACCATCGTGGTCTCCCATGCCAATATCATATCACCTGTTCCACCCTTGCCATCGAACATTATAGTGAATGCTTCTACTTCAGAGGGCGCGCTGCTGGCAGACACTTTCACGCGGGCAACATCTTGACTTTCATCATATTCGTAGTCGCCCCAGGTATCTAGCTTCGAGTTGAAGATAATGGTCCACTCGCTCTTGCCCGGAATGGAATACACAGAATAGGTCCCGGCACCTAGCTTCTTGTCGCCAAATGTAACATCCTTGTATAGTTTGATTTCTGTGGTCTCGTTAGCTCCGGTGCGCCACATTTTATCATAAGGTACTTTGTCACCTAACATCGTTCTGCCTTTTTTCATAGGACGTCCGTAGGTCACTTTTGCTACTGGGGTTGTGCCCCTGCCATCTGGACGGAAAATGGCAATGTCTGCAGGACTAGGGTCTACTCCAGGTAGTTTTTGTGCCTGTGTAAATTCTGCCGTGAGTGCAATTACACCAAAGGCCAACATCAGTAAATTTAGGTTTTTCATTGTTTTTAAGGGTTTTATTAAAACTTGATAGTGCATTAACGTGGTTTAACAACAATCTAGTTGCAAGAACAGTGACATTTCTACTTATTTTATTCAAATTTTAACAAAAACCGTTCCGGATGTCTCTCCTCGAAGTCTGTGGCCGTCTGAAAGACATGTGCTGCTTCAAGCATTGGCCCTTCATCATACAAATTTCCTATCAGCGTGATTGAGGTAGGATGATTGTCACTATCAAAACCGGTCGGAATGGAAATTGCAGGATGCCCTGTTAAGTTTGTGGTGATAGATTGATTTTGGCCGAAGGTTGGAGATACAATAAAATCATATTCCTGGATTACCTCGTGGAAGGCTTCGATCAATACCTTGCGGTGTCTATTGGCCTGGAGATACTCGACTGCGGGAATAAATCTTGACTGCCTCAGAGAGTTGGCCCGCGATCGTTTGTTTTGTTCCACCATTTCCCGGTCACCATGCGCTCTCACCAGCTCATCAAAGAATGCGCCAGCCTCTGACCGCAAAATGACATCAAACCCATCAAAGGGGATTTCCTCAGTGGGAAGTTTTGCTTCCACTAATATCGCACCCAGCTCTTTCAGCTTTTCAAGCGTGGCTACATTATTAGATCCTACTTTGGTGGTGTCTTTGTCGAACAACTCCTTGAAGTATCCGATTCTGTAGCCAGAAAGATTCTTTGGAGGATTATACACAAAAGGATAATCTACCACGGCCCTGTCTTTTTCATATTCAGATGTTTTGCCTTTTATCACTGAGTATATGATGGCGCAGTCCTGGGCCGAGCGGCACATAGGGCCAACCTTATCCATTGACCAGGAAAGGCTCATGCCTCCAGAGCGACTTACACTACCGTAGGTAGGCCGCAATCCAGTAATTCCGCAGCGGGTAGAAGGGGAAATAATCGATCCCAGGGTTTCAGTTCCAATAGAGAACGCGACCAGTCCCGCTGCTGTAGCAGAGCCAGGGCCAGCGGATGAGCCACTCGCCCCTTGCTTTAGATCCCAAGGATTTTTTGTTTTCCCGCCAAACCAAACGTCTCCTCTGGCCAATGCTCCTGACGTGAGCTTAGCAACCAGCACTGCTCCCGCATCTTCAAGTTTTTGTACTACACCAGCCTTATCATCAAATTGTTGGGCTTTGTAGGGTGCCGCACCCCATGTAGTAGGGTATCCCGGCACGGTGAATAAATCCTTGATGCCATACGGGATGCCATGCAAAGGTCCCTTGTACAATCCTTGGCTAAGTTGAGCATCGGCTGCGGCAGCCTGTTTCAGTGCCAGGTCTTCTGTGATGGTTACGGTTGCTTGAAGCGTGTCGTTATATTGCTTTAGTCTCCTGAGGTAGATGTTGGTGAGTCGGACGGAAGAGAGTTGCTTAGATTTGATAAGGTGTGCAAGATCTGCAACCGTTAAGAAAGCGATCTCCTCATCCGTAGCAGGTAGCACAACACCACTAGGTAAATTCCAATCGGAGCTTCCAGTCCTCACTTTTTGAACGAAATTATCAGGCCTGGGATCGAAGTAGAGCGCAGGTGCCACCTCGTAATGTAACGTAACACTTCGCATGCTGTCATAGCCTTGAAGGTTTTCGTCCAGATAACTTCGCAAGGTGTCTACTTCACTATTACTAAAGGTGACCCCCAATAGCTTTTGCGCACCCTCTACATCCTTTCGACTAATCTTATTATCATCAGTAGCGTTACAACCAACCAAGACAACAAGCAGAATAATTAGAAAGCAAATATTTCGATTGAACACCATATAATGTTAGATTTAATGGAAACTTAGCCACCGACTCGATCATATCCAATCACAATTATTTTGGAGGTAGTACTTCAATAGTTTTGGAGGTAGAATGGTCAAAGCTGAGAGTTGGGGCGTAACAAGATGAACATGAAGACGACAGTAAAGAAGGCGACTATTGAGGATTTGGATGAACTCGGTGATTTATTCAACCAGTATCGTGTCTTTTACAAGAAGAGCAGTGATGTGGAGGCCGCAAAGAATTTTCTCAAGCAAAGAATGGACAAAGGCGAATCAGAGATTTTTGTGACGGTAGATGAGCAAGGTAGGATGACGGCATTTACACAATTGTACCCTTTATTCTCATCCACCAGGTTGAAGCGGTTTTGGTTATTGAATGATTTATTTGTTCATCCGGAATACAGGAGAAAAGGGTATTCAGTCTTGCTTATTGAAAAAGCCAAAGACTTGTGTAGATCCACCGAGGCCTGCGGCATGATGTTGGAAACAGGTAAGGACAATTTGGAGGGCAATCATCTTTATCCGAAGACGGGATTTAAGCTTAATGAAGAGCAGAATTTTTATTCTTGGGACGTGTGAGTATACTGTTTGACTTTCGATTAATATGAAATTGTTCAGATTTGGTGAATTAGGAAAGGAGCAACCGGGCGTTCTAACAAATGGTAGTCACCTGGATGTCTCACGGTTTGGCGAAGACTACAATGAAGCTTTCTTTGAAAATGATGGTCTTTCTCGATTGATAAGTTGGCTAGAAGTGCATGAAAGCGAATGTCCTACCGTTGCGTCAGACACAAGATTTGGTGCGGTGGTGGCTCGTCCATCCAAGATTGTTTGCGTAGGCCTCAATTATAAGAACCATGCGCTTGAGATAGGTGCCCCCAAGCCCACTGAGCCCGTAATTTTCTTAAAAGCAACTTCTGCGATCTCAGGCCCATTTGATAACGTGGTAATTCCAAAGGATTCAAATCAATTAGATTGGGAGGTGGAACTAGCAATTGTGATAAATAAAAAGGCGTCAGCTGTGGCAGAAAGTGAAGCACTGTCTTTCGCTGCAGGCTTCACCATTATGATGGATTATAGCGAGCGTTTTAATCAATTACATCGTGGCGGTCAGTGGACCAAGGGTAAAAGCGCAGATACCTTTGCACCTCTCGGGCCATACCTTGTCACACAAAAGGACATAGGCAATATTCAGGATCTAGGTATTTGGCTGAAGGTGAATGGAGTAAGTCAGCAGGATGCGCGCACCAGTGATATGATTTTTTCAATTCCACATGTCATTAGCTACATCAGCCGCTACATGACCTTACTTCCGGGAGATGTTATTTCAACCGGCACGCCTCACGGAATCGGTTTTGGAAAAAAGCCTCCGCAGTTCCTAAAGGCGAATGATATTGTAGAGGCTGGTATTGAGGGAATTGGACAACTGAAACAACTGATAGTGAACTCCAAATGACACAAAAATATGAATGCCAAAGATTTTGAAATGGACTCAGCTACCTACGAAAGTATCGCTGCGCTCATTCACAGTGATGCAAGTCCGGTGGGAATTGATGCGAAGAAGACTCATATTCTTATTCTAAACAAGCTTTCCGAAATCTCAGAGAGATTAAAAGTAGTAGAGCAGAAGTTGGATAGAAAATGACTTTTTGGGTCTAGTGATCTCTCTTGCTGATCAGGTAAGATGTGAAGCTCCTTCCGTCAACCTCGGTGTACTTAAAGTCTTCGTGACCGTCAAAAGCAATCTGGCTGATGTTCAGGGGTGTTCTAAACTTCGCATACTTGAAATTTGCAAAGCCTTGAAATGAAGCCCGCTCGAACGAGGTACCTCTCGGGAATTCAGTGTACTTAAAATCTACATCATCCTTGAATTGAACTTTTGCGAAAGTTGGTGCCTCTGAAAACTCCGCGTACTTGAAGTTTACATCACGATTAAAAGTGCTTCCTGAAAAATCGGCAAGCCTGGCAAATTCCGAATACTTAAATGCAGCCTTGCCCTTGAATAGGCAATCTTGAAAGATTACATCACCCCTGAAATGTGCGATAAATGTGTCATTATCCCATTCTTCATTTTCATAGGCTATCACATCTCCCGTGAAGGTACAACCAACAAACCTTATCGATTTTTGCACGGTACTCTCTATCGTATTATTGGCGTTGAACCAGTCGAAAGGAGAATGCTCACGCTCGCTATTGTCCAGGTGATTGAAATCAAGATCTCCTTCTATGATTGTATTTTCATAGGAAACAGCCTGGCCCTCGTTGATCTTCTTGATGATCAATGAAGCATCTACCTTCTGCTGGGCAATAGCTGTTGTGAAGGCGACCAGCATTAATATCGCAGTGGTTATTCTACTCATGGGATAATTTTTTCCTGCTGTTAATGCGAAGCTTGTGCCAAAGCCATAATCACCGTTAATTGCCATTATTTACCTATGCGTGATGTTCATTGGCATAAAATCGTGCACCGGGTGTCCAAAATCGGTCGGAAATAGATAGGTAGCTGCATATTTGTAAGGCACCTCCTCGCAAAATGAATTAGTTTAGGCGGTCTAACTCCGCAGGTATTGTTAAGTATTTTTTCATTCAATTTATCTCCCAGAGATCTTATTATCGTCTACGTGGTTGCGCTGCTTATTGGCATGGCCAAGACAGGAGTACAAGGCATTGGAATGATTGCTGTCCTAATGTTGGCCAATGTCTTTGGTGGACGACTCTCTTCCGGAATTATTCTTCCCATCCTGATTGCAGCGGATGTGATGGGAGTTTGGTATTATCATAGACACACTTCCTGGTATCACCTTAAAATACTTTTTCCATGGGCCGCGGCCGGTGTTTTTGTGGGTACTGCGATAGGAATATATATCGATGATGAAATATTCCGGATGATCATGGCGATAATCATAATTATCAGTGTAGGCATCATGATTTGGCTTGAGCGTGGACACAAGGAGGAGGTTCCAACCAATGCGTGGTTTGGTGCTGCCTCCGGAGTGATAGGAGGCTTTTCCTCTATGATTGGTAATCTGGCTGGGGCGGTAATGGCACTTTACCTCCTTTCAATGCGATTGCCGAAAAATGCTTTCATTGGAACTGCTGCCTGGTTTTTTATGGTCATGAATTGGTTTAAAGTTCCCTTCCATGTTTTTGTCTGGGATACTATCAACCTGAATACTGTTCTTTTTGACCTCACTACACTGCCGGCAATATTTTTAGGTGGCTATTTAGGAATCGTGATTGTTAGAAAAATACCAGAGAGAAGTTATCGGTGGTTTATCATCATCATGACGTTGGCTGCCGCGGTGGTAATGCTTGTGTAGCAATCTACTAGGAGGTAGCTCCTCCGCAGCTTGAACCAGCGCCTGCAGTACAGCCAAAGCAATGTTGATTGATTTGAATTTCTCGCGCGGTAAGATCCTCGGTGCTCCATTGAGAAATATGTTGACCTGTAGTTTCAACTTGCAATTCAAGCATTTGGTTGAAGTCGCAGTCGTATAGATTCCCATCCCAACCTACAGAAATCATGTTTCTGCACATTACACTGGCAGCAGCTGCCGGATTGTAGGAAGAAATAAGCTTGTCCATATAGTCATCAAAATTACCACTCCTAATCAGGTAGTCGAGGAACCTGCTGATAGGGAGGTTTGTAATGGCAAAGAGTTGATTGAATACGATGTTGTAAGGCTCCTTGAGTTTCTTTTTGAATTCCATCTCCAATGCTTTTTGGTCCCCTGGCAAAAATGCTCCGGATGGATTGTATACCAGATTAAGAATGAGCCCGCTGTCTTGTATTCCATAACCTACGTCATTAAGCATCTTGAGCGCACGTATAGATTTTTCAAATACTCCCTCGCCTCGCTGAGAATCGGTGCGCATCGCAGTGAAGTAGGGAAGTGAGGAAACTACCTCAATTCGGTGCCTCTTAAAAAAATCTGGAAGGTCATGATAGGAGGGATTGGCTACAATGATTGTAAGGTTGCACCTGACAATGATGTTTATTGCTTGATCAATTTTCCTTATCTCCTCAACAAACCATCTGAAGTTGGGGTTCATCTCTGGTGCACCTCCAGTCATGTCCACTACCTTGAAAGAATTATTCTTCAGGACATCCAGGCAATGTTCCATCGTTTCCCTCGTCATTATTTCCTTGCGATCAGGCCCTGCATCTACATGGCAATGCTTGCACGTTTGGTTACACATTTTTCCTACATTGATCTGAAGTGTATCAATAGATGTAGGGTGCAAAGGATATAAGCCGCTTCCTCTCAACTTTGAGGCAAACGCATCTTCTTCAAAGCCCGTGGGGGTTTTACTACTTAATATTCTAAGTTCGTTGCTGACATCGGCCAACTCGCTATTCTGTGCTTTAAGAGATTTTATCATTACATCGAAAGCTCCTTGTATTTATTCATCATTTGAACGCTATGCACCAATGAAGCACCACTCCTGATGGCAGCGGCAACATGCACGGCTTCCATCATCATTTCCTCATCACATCCCTTCTCCATGGTGTCCACGGTGTAGGCATCTATGCAGTAAGGGCATTGAATCGTGTGCGCTACGGCAAGTGCAATGAGTGACTTCTCACGTGCTGTTAATGCACCCTCTTTGAATGTTTCTCCATAGTAGTCAAAGAATTTATCCGCCAGCTTTTTTTGAAAATCTCCAATCTTTCCAAAATTTTTAAGGTCGGCTGGATCATAGTATGTCTTCATAGTGTGTATTTGTATTTAATAATTTCGGAAGTTATTTATTATGAACGCGATATAAACGGAATAATTCCTAAAGATTGATTTTGATGGCCTAAACATTGAAAAAAAACTGCACTTATGTAAGGTGGATGACTGTGCTTAGGGGGCCAGCTGCCCTAAGGTGATAGACTTTAGCTTCAGGTAATCAAATGAACTAAATCTTTCTTAATAGTGGCCTGGTGAGGCATGTGGGGCCACCGCCACCTTTCACGCTTATTTCAGTTCCCTCGTATTCTGTCACTTCACAACCCGCTACTTCAAGGCTTTTTTTTGTTTTTGGATTTCCTTTGACAATTAAACAGTTGCGGGGGCCCAGCGCCAGTACATTGCAACCCATGGTATCAAACTCTTCTTCAGGCACTTCAATCAATCTATAACCTCGATCCAGCAGCTCGTTTCTAAAGTTAATTGGCATAAGCGGTGAGTAGACCACAGCGAGGTCCTTGTCAACGGGACTTAGAATGGACATCAAATGAAAAACATCAGCCGGACCCCGGTAGTGTGGCAACGGTACTGAGATGACATTAACATTTGCAGGAGATAGTAATTTGCTAAGTTGGTTAATGCCTTCCTGATTGGTTCGATAGGTGAGACCAGCTGCGAGTGTGTCTTTGTCGAGCCACGCCACGTCACCTCCTTCCAACGTGCCAGGAGATTTTATTTCTCCTAAGATCTTCATCTGATACATTTCGAAGGCCTCTTTAACCGCTTCTGGTTCATGAGAACGTCCAGCCTTGCCCATGTTGCAAATGATGATGCCTAAATCAGTGGCGATTGAAGAATCGCGGCAATAGATTGAGTCCATATTCACTTTTGAGTCTTCCGGAAAGTGATGAATGTCCGCCTCGCATTTTGCTATCATCTCCCGGAAGTTATTAGATTCCGAAAGAGACTTTTCAAAATCCGGCTTGCTGTGATAGTTCAATAAGTCCCAGTGTTTCTCCAAATGAGCATCGCTGATGAAGGCTTCCCTTGCACCTTTTACAAAGACGGATTTTAATGTGCCATATTCTGAATGTGCTGAATATCTACTCATGGTTGTATTGTTTCCTTTTCCATACGTTCCAAATATAAAATGGCATACCTGCCAGGAGCATTAAAAAGCCCCAAAAAACAGATTGATCTCCAGCGCCAGCGATTGCCCAAATGGAGAAAGAAAATCCACCAGCAGAAAGAATAATTGTCTTAATCCAACCTTTTGATCCGAGGTGATTTTTCTCGATCATCAGCAGCATATAAGCGGCTGAAGAAAAGAGATAAGGCACAAGCACCATAACAGTTGTCAATAGGACTAAGAATTGAAATTGTTCTACCAGCCCTTTGCTGAAGTTCATATAGACAAGTACTGAAACCAAAATGCTGGACAGGGCAATGCCTAAAGCCGGGGCGCCATGTCTATTCTTTTTTTCAAAAATGTGAGGGAAGAGTTTATCCTTTGCGATGGCATACGGTACCTGACCTTGAATAAGAATCCAACCGTTCAAAGCCCCCAAGGCAGAAATCACTACACCTGCACCTACCCAGTATCTTGCGCCCGTGCCCCAAATTAGTTCAGCGGCATCGGCAAATGGTGTAACTGATTTTTGTAGGAGATGGGCAGGTATTATTCCCATCACCGAAATAGTGCTAAATAGATAGACGATAATGACGATGAAGGTGCCAATCATGGTAGCCCTTGAAATTGTCTTTTCAGGATCCTTTACCTCGCCAGCTGGAACGGTTCCGGATTCTATTCCTTGAAATGCAAAGATGGTCATCGCTGCAGTTGCGGTAATTGCCGCGTAATCAGAAACTTCGCTAATATTAAACGGTAAAAAAAAGTCGAGATTGACGTAGAATAACCCGCCAAAGGCTACAAGAGCCAATGGAACCAATTTCAAAATGGTGGTGACTAATTGAACACGGCCTCCAACCTGAACACCACGAGCATTAACCCATGTAAGTATCCATATTGATCCTAGCGCGGAAAGGACAGCCGCAATTGAACTCGTTGCCAATATGGGTATAAACAAACTCACCGCTCCAACTAAGGAGACCGCAATGGTAGCGTTAGTGGCAACACATGAGAGCCAGTAACCCCACGCCACTAGAAAGCCTGGGAAATCTCCAAAACCTGCTCGCGTATAGGCATACGGTCCGCCATCTCCAGTCGGGACCATCTTACTCAGTTTACTGAAGATGATCGCAATGAAAATTGATCCAAGTGCTGAGAATAGCCAACCTAAAAGACTAATGCCACCATAGCTAGCCAGGGCAGATGGCATAAGAAAGACGCCAGCGCCAATCGTGTTACCTACAACAAGAGAGGTAGTAGTCCAAAGACCGATCTTTTTAGATGAAGCTTTCATTCAACGGTTGTCAACGAACAAGATACACTATTTGGGAATAGAATGGTCAGGTAGAAAACGGAAGTCATGCTCATTCCACTGACACCACATGGTCATATATAAGTCTTGAAACTTTGGCCATGGAGGCCACTGCATTATCCTCATCCGTAAGTTCTTTGGACAATAGTACGAGGACATACTTTTTTCCATCAGGCAGAATAACCAGAGCGGAATCGTGGTGGACTCCTCTAATCCATCCTGTCTTATGAGCAACTTTCACTTCCGTTGGCAGATTGCCAGGGATTATTTCATTGTACTTTTGATCGAGTAGTATTTCGATCATACGTTCATCCGACTCCTTATTTACCGCCTCTCCTTTTGCCATCTTCTCGAAAATGATCATCAAATCGAGAGGTGTGGTGGTGTTGCTTAATCCATTGTCAAAGGCTTTTTGGTCTTCTACGCCTCTTAGTACTTGAATATCTTTTGCTCCGAGAGTTCGCATGGTGTTAGTCACCTTCTTTGCATCAACCAACTCAATTACAATATTTGTGGCCAGGTTGCTGCTTACGATGATCATGTCATACACCAGATCAGAGAGGAGCCTTTTGGTTCCTATAAGATCATATAGTTCAGTCTCGCTATCATCTTCCACATGCAGGCTGTAGCTTGAGCCATCTACTATACTGCTGAAGGTATTTTTGATTTCAATTGAATCGGGCAGGTTGAGTTTGCCCTCTGCAGCTTGTTTAAATACCTCGATCATTACAGGAGTCTTCATTGTACTGGCGGCATGAAATACCTCGTTTTCATTGATGTACAATTCTTCCCCAGTCTCCAGATTCTTATAGGCCACACCGAAGGTTCCTTCGTGCTTCTGAAATTCCTCAAGAATTTCACTGCGGAGCGATTCAAGTTCATTAGTGTTGGGCTTGCATGAGACTAATGCGAGCATCAGCACAAAGGTTTTCGTTAACTTCATAGATCGAATTTAAAAAAAATAGACAGACTAGTCGCCTGTCTATTTGAATCGATTGGATTGACTTCTAATACTTAGCAGATTTTCCGTTTGACGCTGACTTCTGGATGAACTCGCGCACATCTTCATTAGCCTTTATCAAATCTTCCGCACGAAGGTACATCATGTGTCCACTGCGGTAGCCCTTCCAACTTAAGCGGTCCTTCATCTTGCTACTCGGGTCAAGGTTCCACATCGAATACTTGGAGTTGAAGTATGTAGTAGCGCCATCATAGTAACCGGATTGAAACATAACGTTTAAGTATGGGTTTTGGGCCATTGCCTGTCGCAGGTTGTCACCCGTGTGATCATTGCTACGGTCCCAGGGGTGAACAGGACCAAACATGTTATATTTTATGTCCGTCTTGAACTTTAGGTGCTCCCTTAAGTAGTAGTTGATGGCCGGAGTAAAGGAGTGAAGCCAAGAAGTAATTTCTGAGTTGTAATCAGGATTTTCACCCGCGTCCATCTTATCAATGCCGAGATACCTTGAGTCCAGCCGGCCAATCGTAAATCCTTTGGTTCTTAACAATTCTTTCCAAAATGCCTGCGTGCTGACATCTAAGTTATTTTGTGTGACAAAGGTTTCAGAAAGTCCTGAGTACCTGGCCATTTTAGAAGCAGCTTCTTTTCTCTTTTGTGGATCTACAAAGCCACCCATAGCCATCACAGGCAGCAGTTCATCTATTGTGTACTTCTCCACTTCGGCCAGTACATCGGTGAGGTCGCGCTGCTGTAAGTCAGAAGGTAGCACTTTATGGTACCAAGCCGCAGCTGCAAAGTAGGGCAGGCGATTGGCAGCAACCACTGGTCCATCTCTTTTGATGCCAAGGTCTGTGGGAGATACCAGTATCACTCCGTTTAAGTACATCCACTGCGCGTTTTGAAGTTCCAGGGCCAAACCAGAAACTCTGGTTGTTCCATAACTTTCTCCAATAATGTACTTAGGTGATTGCCACC
Source organism: Cyclobacteriaceae bacterium (assembly GCA_040216915.1). Lineage (GTDB taxonomy): Bacteria > Bacteroidota > Bacteroidia > Cytophagales > Cyclobacteriaceae > ELB16-189. Next base: position 273,089 of record JAVJOD010000003.1, on the reverse strand, counting down.
GACTCTTGCGAGTGACAAAAGTGTTTAACCACTCAGCCAGATATTTGATATCAGCATTGACTCCGAAGAAGGTCTCTCTTGGTTCATCTTTGTCTAACACGCGCGAGTAGCCCGTGTTTACCGGATTGACATAGACAATGTCGGCCACATCAAGCACTGTATTGGGATTTTCCTTTACACCATAGGGCTGTATCGGATATCCTTCTGAGTCAATTTGAAGTACTCTTGGTCCGGTATAGGCCACATGCATCCAGACAGATGCTGAACCTGGACCGCCATTAAAAGAAATCAACAGTGGGCGAGAAGCTCGATCTTTGATGTCGCTCCTTTCATAGTAGGTGTAATAGAGTGAGGCTATCACTTTTCCATCTTTGTTCCAAACAGGTTGTGTGCCTGTTGTGGCTGTGTATGGGAATCGCTTTCCTTTCACCGTTACCTCATGAGTAGTAACCACAGAAGTGTCAGCAGGGAGCATCCGCTCTTGCCCATATCCCATTAGAGTAAAGCATAGGCTGCTAATAATGATCAATATTGATTTCATATTTTGTATTAGATTATTTTAAATACAGATTTAGGGTAAAATTAAGGGCTCAACTTTTAATTTTGATTCACCTTTTGTTAAGCGGTAGTTTCTTTGTTTTCAACTAAATGATCAAAATGAGAAATAGATTAAGTTTCCTCATTGTAGTTAGCGCCTTGTTCTTTTCATGTGCGGTAAACAAAAAAGTGAATACCTATCAGCTAGGTCAAATAGAGACCAATATGGGTGAAATCCTATTCTGGCTTCATGATGAAACGCCAAATCACAAAGCCAGTTTTATTCAGCTTGCAAATGATGGTTATTGGGATTCGCTCACTTTTAATCGAGTGATCCCCGATTTTGTAGCTCAGGGAGGGTGCCCTGATACCCCTGAGGGGTTTAATGATCCAGCATATCTTCTGGAGCCGGAGTTCGATGAGAAACTTACACATGTTTACGGAGCGGTGGGCGCGGGTAGGGATAATAATCCAGGTAAATTATCGGCACGGTGTCAACTTTATATCGTACAAAACAAGGATGGGGAGCATCGACTGGATGGTAACTTCACCATTTTTGGACAAGTGATAAAAGGTATGGATGTTGTAGATGCAATTGTGACGGTGGAAAGAGATTCCACAGATACACCTTTGGTGCCCATAACCATGGATATCAATGTAGTATCCTACACTTCAGAGGAGCTCGAGAATTTGGGCTTCACCATTCCTATCAAAGAATGAGCAACTATTTTTCAGAATCACTTGGGCTTCAGTTCATGAGTGGCAAACAAGATTATTGGCCTGGCAGTTAGACCAAGAAAACAAGTATGCCTTTCTTGGCTCGCCATCAAGTTGCTTTGCTAATTTATCATGCCAAGTGATGTATTTACTCAGCAAAAGGAGTGGAAGTGGTGAATTCAATAATTGAAAGATAGAATCAGGCCTTACTCAAGACGGTGTAATTACTGTTCATAATGAAAACAGTTGAGATCATAGACATACTCTGATGAATAGCCAAGATAGCATGAGCCAAACTACTCATGAGTCATTTTTCAAGTTGGTATAGTTTTAGTTTGTAGTAAGGTCATAGTCAGATTCTAAACTCTGACTTGTCCGGTCGTAACGAGTTTATGCTTGCAGTCGCTTTATTGCCCATAATGACATTACCGTCTATAAAAATCCATCTATATAAGGGATTTTTAATTGGACCGTATATTTATAAATTTTCGGCTTAATTTGGGTTAGGAATGATCAGACGTATAGTCTTATTAGGTGTTGCCATTGCGGAGATTTGCTGCTGTGAGATGGGTTTGGCTCAGCGTCTTTCTGGCCCCGTGCAAGAGGTGGTAGATGCGGAGATGGCATTTGCAAGAATGTCCAAGGAGAGGAGCACAAAAGAGGCGTTTATTGAAAACCTCTCTGCTGAAGCGATTGTCTTTTCGGGTGGAGAACCTGTGAGTGGATTGGATTATTGGAAAAAAAGGCCCCCAGGTAATGGCACTATTTTCTGGTGGCCGGTATTTGCAGATATATCATTTGCCGAAGACTTGGCTTACACTACCGGGCCTTATCAAATGAGCAAGGACTCTGAAAGCGATCCATATGCCTTCGGTTATTACAGTACCATTTGGAAAAAGAATGGATCTGGAGTTTGGAAAGTTCTGATGGATCTAGGTATTACATTTGAAAAGCCCGAGGAAGAAAATGTTTCCTTGAAGACGGTGCGCAAGTCATCAAGTAAAGGTAAGAAGCCTCTCACTTCCTCTAAGGAGGGACTTACCTTTGTAGAGCAGTCTTACACACAATGGCTTAATGAAACCGGCAACTCTTTTTTACCTGAATACTTCTCAAGGGAATGCCGTATCCATCGATCCGGGTTTTGGCCCTTTACTTCATGGAAGGTAATTGAAAGTATTCAGGAGGATCGGCAATTTTACTTCGAGCCCTTGAATGCCGACATCAGTCAGTCAGGAGATCTCGGCTACACCTATGGTAAGGTGCGAATTGAGAGTAGAGATGGAAACATAGAGAAGGCAAACTATATGCGCGTCTGGAAGAGGGAAAATGGTCTCAACTGGAAGATTGTGCTCGATGTGATTGGGTAGATGGGTCTACTTCGCACCTCTCTGTGCAGGAGTTTGCAAAAAGCTGAAGGAAAGCACAAGATTTTGCCTAAACGTCTGACTAACTCGTAACTTGGTCCTATGGACCTCCTGGCATTTAAGAACGTTGCAGCGCAGCGAGCAAAAGAGAATAAACTCTACCTTTCGAAGCTTAAAAAGGTTGACGGTCGCAAGCTCGATTCTCATTTTCACACGCTGCACGAGGAGGTCTTTGAAGAGATCGACTGCCTGCAATGTGCCAACTGTTGTAAGACTACTAGTCCCATATTTTATGAATCGGATATTGCCCGTGCGGCTAAGGCATTAAAGATGAAGCCAGGTAATTTTGTGGAGAAGTACCTCAAGATTGATGAAGACAAGGACTATGTATTGAAATCCGCTCCGTGTGTTTTTCTAAATGAAGAAAATATTTGCCTGATTTACGATGATAGACCCAAGGCTTGCAGAGAATACCCGCACACCAATCGCAAGAAAATGACTCAGGTATTGGACTTAGCCGCAAAAAACACACAAGTTTGCCCCGCGGTTCTGGAAATAGTAGAGAGACTTAAGACACAAATCCCTCAAAAATAAAAAATCGCCCTTCACAATATTACATGAGGGCGATTTCAATATTTGTTCAATGCTTCTTTTAAGCTACTTGTGCAGATAGCTTTTGGTCTAAAACAGACTTAGGCACAGCTCCAACTTGCTTGTCTACGATTTCTCCACCTTTGAATACTAGTAATGTTGGGATTGATCTAATGCCATACTTGCCAGCTACTTGCGGATTTTCATCTACATTCACCTTGGCCACTATAGCTCGGCCTTCATAGTCTCCCGCCAGCTCTTCCACCACAGGCCCAATCATTTTGCATGGACCGCACCACTCAGCCCAAAAATCAACAAGTACAGGTTTGTCTCCTTTAAGAGCTTCTTCAAAGTTTGAGTCGTTTAGTTCTAATGTTTTACCCATTTTGGTATGTTTTAAAAGGTTGTATTTATTCGTTCAACAAATGGCGAACACAAATATATATCTTTTTGTTCCTGCCCTCCAGAGATTAGGCAAAATAGTCTGCGCCATGACCTTAAAGCGTGCAGTGAACTTGCAGTGAATTGATCTTCTTAATCTTCCTGACCATCTCATTGATAGGCTTAACACGGTATTTGCGCGAAATGAGTTCCAGATTAATATTCTCCTTCTCATCTCTCACCCTTAAGTACAGGGGGCAGTCGCCAGCATACTTACTACAAAGTGCTTCGATTTGCTTGATGAGCTCCTCATTTATGCTATCGGCATCCATGGACAATTCCAGGCCTTTTGTTCGCTTGATTCCTAACTCATTGAGAAGGTCGATGTTCTTGATCTTATATTCAAGGCTCATGTCACCCCACTGTTTCCGGATGATACTCCCTTCAATAAAGAGGAACAGCCCCGGCATTAGAAAGGATTTAAACTTTAAGTAATCGTCACTCCACAAGGTAAACTCACACCTGCCAGAATAATCTTCAACTATCATTTTTCCAAATGGCCTTCCGGTTTTTGTCATTCTATGCTCCACAGATGAAACGATTCCGCCAACCTTTACCTCTTTGCCTTCATTTCCACCCAGGTCGTTGAGGTCATTGAGTCTTGTGTTGCAAAAGGTTTCCAACTCAAACTTGAAGTTATCAAGTGGATGCCCAGAGATGTATACACCTACTACTTCTTTTTCAAAGTGCAGTTTTTCTATTTCGCTGAAGGGTTCAATTGGGTCCACTTTTGGTAATGGCATCTCAGTGCCCGAAGATCCTCCAAACATGCTCACCTGTGCGCTCAGTTGTTCTTGCTGCATCTTCGCTGCGTAGCGCGTGAGTTTTTCCACCAGTGTAATGTCGCCATCTTTGGCAAATACAAATTGTCTGCGGTGGAAGTCTGTGAAGCAATCAAACGCTCCTGAAAGTGCAAGACACTCGAGCGTCTTCTTGTTTACTGCTCTTTGGTTTACGCGTGTGGCAAACTCAAAAAGGTCTTTGAATGGGCCGTGGCTTTCTCTCTCTTGAATCATGGATTCAACGGCTGCCTCACCGGCTCCTTTGATGGCTCCAAGTCCAAATCGGATTTCACCTTTCTCATTCACTTCAAAGAATACGCCTGATTCGTTGACGTGAGGGCCCAGCACTTCGATTCCCTGCTTTCGACACTCCTCAATAAAGAAAGTCACCTTATCTAAGTTACTTTGGGTGTGTGTGAGCACGGCAGCCATATACTCCGCGGGATAGTTTGCTTTCAAATAGGCAGTCTGATACGCCACCAGAGAGTAGCAAGTAGAGTGCGATTTGTTAAAAGCATATTGTGCAAAAGCTTCCCAGTCTTTCCATATTTTTTCCGCAATTCTCTCGTCATGCCCATTCGATCGACAACCTGCGATGAATTTGTCTTTCATCTTGTCAAGCACTTCCCGTTGCTTCTTACCCATCGCTTTTCTCAATACATCGGCATCGCCTTTTGAAAAGTTGGCAAGCTTTTGTGAAAGCAGCATCACCTGCTCCTGATACACAGTAATTCCATATGTATCCTCCAGAAATTCTTCCATTTCTGGCAAGTCATACTTGATGGGTTCTCTGCCGTGCTTCCTCGCAATGAAGTTGGGGATGTACTCCATGGGCCCTGGTCTATAGAGCGCGTTCATGGCAATGAGGTCTTCCAATTTGTCGGGCTTCAATCCCTTGAGGTAATTCTGCATCCCCTCGGACTCAAACTGAAACGTACCGGTGGTTTCGCCTCGCTGGTAAAGCTGAAAAGTCTTTTCATCATCAAGGGGAATGAGGTCAATATCTATCTCCACGTTCTGACGCTTTTTGATATTGCGCAGTGCCGTCTTGATAATCGTTAGGGTGGTGAGCCCCAAGAAGTCCATCTTAAGCATTCCCGCATTCTCTACCACACTGTTATCGAATTGGGTGACCAGCATGTCACTATCTCTGGCAGTGGCTACTGGCACAAGTGAGGTCAATTCATCGGGTGTGATAATAACTCCACAGGCGTGTGTCCCCGTATTTCGCAGTGATCCTTCCAAAATGATAGCCTGCTTTAGCACCTGCGCCTTTAGGTCATCACCTTTCTTTATATCATTTAGCTCTTTGACCTCCTCGAAAGCTTTTGCCAGCGTGGTACCGGGCCGCTCGGGTATCATCTTAGCAAGTATGTTTGATTCAGCCAAGGGTAGTTCCATCACTCTAGCGCAGTCTCTGATTGATGACTTGGCAGCCATGGTTCCATAGGTGATGATCTGAGCCACCTGGCTCTTGCCATATTTTTCTATTACGTATTGCAGTACCTTATCACGCCCCTCGTCATCAAAATCAATATCAATATCGGGTAGGGAAACCCTATCCGGGTTAAGGAATCTTTCAAAAAGCAGATCGTAGGCGATAGGGTCAACATTGGTGATTCCCGTACAAAAGGCCACAGCAGATCCTGCTGCGGAGCCTCGTCCGGGGCCAACCGATACGCCCATTTCACGAGCCTTGCCCGTAAAATCTTGCACAATTAGAAAGTATCCTGGATATCCGGTTTTCTTAATGGTTTCTAACTCAAAGTCTATCCTGTCGCTAATCTCCTTTGTAATTTCCGGATACCTTCGTTTCGCGCCTTCGTATGTCAGATGTCTGAGATAGTCATCTTCACTTGCAAACTCTTTTGGTATGGTAAACTTTGGAAGCAATACATTTTGTCTTAGATCATAAGTCTCGACCTTTTCTACAATCTCGGTGATTGTTTCAATGGCTTCAGGAAGGTCATGAAAGAGTGATTTGATTTCGTCCTGGGTCTTGAAGTAGAATTCATCGTTAGGTAATCCATAGCGATATCCTCTTCCAGATCCTATAGGTGTTGATTTAAATTCACCTTCCTTAATGCAAAGCAATACGTCATGGGCATTAGACTCCTCTTTTGTTAAATAGTAGGATTCGTTGGCGGCAAAGTATTTCACCTTGTATTTCCTGCAGAAGTCAAGAAGGGTTTCATTTACACGATCTTCTTCCGGCATTCGGTGCCGATTCAGCTCCACATAAAAGTCACCTTTGAAAAGTTCGTGCCACCAGACAAAGGCTTCTTCCGCTTGTCTTTCACCCACATTCAGAATAAGGTAGGGAATTTCACTAGTCAAGCCACCTGTCGTGGCAATTAGCCCGTCACGATAGGTAGATATCAGCTCTTTGTCTATCCGTGGATAAATACCGTATAGACCTTCTGTAAAGCCCAATGAACTCAACTTAGCTAGGTTATGATAACCTTTTTTGTCCTTAGCAAGCAAGACTTGATTGAATCTTTTGTCAGGGTTGTCTTTTGTGAATTTTAATTTCTTCCGCTCCTCTGCTACAAAAAATTCACAACCCACAATTGGTTTGATATCTTCTTTTAGTGCTGCGGTTACAAACTTGAATGCACCAAACATATTTCCAAAATCTGTAAGTGCTACTGCAGGCATACCCAGGGCTTTGGCACTAGCTACAATTGCCTGCACAGGCGGTGTAGCCTGCAACACCGAAAACTGAGAGTGTGTGTGTAAATGAACGTATGGGCTATCTGTCAGCTTTGCCTTGTCTACTTTCTTATCGTAGTTAGCTTTATCTAATTTCTCCCGCTTAGAAGCATTCCCTGCGTCTAACTCGGGTGCTTCATATTTGATTTGATCAACAGCTGTTTCGTCATATGGCTTTATTACCTTCTGTTGAATTAATCCAAAGAATGACCGTGCGGTGGCGTCCACATCGTAAGAGGCATCATGTGCTTCCTGCATGCTTTTGCCAAAGAGTATCTCATAAAGTTCGTTAAGACGAGGCATCTTGAGCCGGCCACCAATGCCCCCCTTCAATTGACAAAATTCTACCGATTCAATGCCTGTGTCAATCCGCTGGAGTGAGAGAAATTTGTCAGGATCCTGCTGCTCACGAATGTACTCCGCACCGATGATATTGATATCGAATTCAATGTTATGCCCAATGAGCAATTTGCTCTTCTCAAGATCTTGTGCGAAGGCTGCCAATACCACTGGTAGTTCTTCTCCCTCTGCGATGGCCCTCTTTGTGGAAATGCCATGGATCTGTTCTGCGTAGAAGGGAATATCAAATCCATTGGGCTTAATAATAAAACTTTGGTGAGCGAGAAGCTTACCATGCTTATCGTGCAATTGCCAGGCGAGCTGAACTAAGCGTGGCCAATTTTCAAGGTCAGTAATTGGCGCAGTCTTATTATGCGGAATGCCTGTGGTCTCCGTGTCGAAAATTAAATACATGTGGACTTAGTGGTTGTCACTCGTAAATGTAGCGTTAAAAATAGTCTCAAAATGGGATTATGATCCTAATAATGGATTTTCGTTAAAGTAAAAGTTCGTTTTTGATGGTTTTAGGCATATGGAATAGGGTTTGGTCAATCCATCGTGTTATAAAACAAATAGTCATGAAAATGTGGTTTCGTTATGTGTTTAGATTTGTGCAGCGCGAATGGTTTTTGTTCACAATGATCGCTGTGGTGGGATTGATTATTCTTTTGTTTAATGTCTTCTAGGTAAAGACAAATCGTTGTTGACCAGCTCGCGTCAACAACGTAATTCCATTGCTTTAAAGTTAGTGTTAGATTGTTTCATAGTCGATTGGAAGCTATTTTTGATCAATTACAAATTATTTCAACTGTTCCGCGCATACATCCTACAGTGCCTAAATTTGAAAGCTAAATCTATAGTCTACATATGAAATGGTTCAATGAGCTAATCGCCAGCACCTTGGGAAGGAAACTTCTTATGGCATTAACAGGTATTTTCCTCATCACTTTTTTGGCCGTTCACCTGGCGGGAAATCTGCAGCTCCTTAAGGATGACGGTGGGCAGGCATTCAATGTCTATGCCGAGTTCATGAGTACTAACCCGCTCATTCAAACCGTGTCTAAAGTAAATTTTGCCCTCATCATCATTCACATTGTTTGGGCGATTCTGTTGACTAGGCAAAATAGAGCAGCACGCGGTGTGGCCTACGCCAAACCAAATAAATCTTCCAGCATCGCCTCTCGCAACATGGGCATCCTCGGTACCATCATCTTAATCTTCTTAGTCATACATCTTAGACACTTTTACGCAGAGATGCATTGGGGGGGCATACCAACCGTAATGTATGGCGATACCGAAGTAAGGGACATTTATACTGTCGTAGCCTATTGGTTTGGCAAGGCCTGGTATGCGGGATTGTATGTCGTCTGCATGATTGGTCTGGCGTTTCACCTATGGCATGGATTTTCCAGTGCCTTTCAGACGCTTGGGCTAAACCATGTGAAGTATAATCCTGTTATTAATTTTGTTGGAAGAGCTTTTGCCATAATTGTTCCGGCACTTTTTGCGCTAATTCCAATAATGATGTTTTTGAATTAATAAGTTACAAGATACTATGAAGCTTGAATCTAAAATTCCTGGAGGCCCTTTAGCCGACAAATGGACAAAGCATAAGTTTAATCTTAAGCTGGTGAATCCAGCCAATAAGCGAAAGTATGATGTGATTGTAGTGGGAACCGGATTGGCCGGAGCCTCAGCAGCAGCATCACTGGCAGAACTAGGATATAACGTCAAGGCATTTTGCTTTCAGGATAGTCCAAGACGTGCACATAGTATTGCAGCTCAAGGTGGTATAAATGCGGCTAAAAATTATCAGAACGATGGGGACAGTGTCTATCGATTGTTCTACGACACGGTGAAAGGCGGGGACTATCGCTCTCGTGAAGGCAACGTGCACCGTTTGGCAGAAGTTAGCGTGAATATTATTGATCAGTGTGTGGCCCAGGGCGTGCCATTTGCAAGAGAGTATGGAGGATTATTGGACAACCGTTCTTTTGGAGGAGCTCAAGTGTCGCGTACCTTCTATGCGCGTGGCCAAACAGGCCAGCAACTTTTGCTTGGAGCCTACGGGGCACTAAATAGGCAAATTGCCAATGGCAAAGTGGAGATGCATACCAGAACTGAAATGTTGGATGTGGTGATTGTGGATGGAAAGGCAAGAGGTATTATAACCCGACATTTAGTGACAGGTAAGGTGGAGGCGCATAGCGCCCATGCGGTGTTGCTCTGTACAGGCGGATATGGCAATGTGTTTTTTCTTTCCACCAATGCAAAAGGATCGAATGTAACCGCTGCCTGGCGTGCTCATAAAAAAGGCGCCTACTTTGGAAATCCTTGCTTCACGCAGATTCACCCAACTTGTATTCCTGTTTCAGGCACGCACCAATCAAAGTTGACGTTGATGTCGGAATCGCTGCGCAACGATGGAAGGGTTTGGGTACCTAAAACAGCTAAGCCTGGGTTGAAAGGCAAAGAGGCTGTAAACATCCCTGAAGCGGAAAGAGATTATTTCCTGGAGAGGAAGTACCCATCTTTTGGAAACCTTGTACCTAGAGACGTAGCTTCTCGCAACGCAAAGCAGGTTTGCGATGAAGGAAGAGGGGTCGGATCAGGTTTGGCCGTTTTTCTAGATTTTGCAGATGCTATAAAGCGTGATGGAAGAGATACTATCGAAGGGAAGTATGGCAACTTGTTTGACATGTACAAGCAGATTACGGGGGATAACCCGTACGAGGTCCCAATGATGATCTACCCCGCAGTACATTACACGATGGGTGGCTTGTGGGTAGATTACAATCTGATGACCACGGTTCCTGGTTTATACGCGCTGGGAGAGGCGAATTTTTCCGACCACGGAGCCAATCGCCTGGGAGCAAGTGCGCTTATGCAAGGCCTTGCAGATGGGTATTTTGTGATCCCATCTACACTGGGCGACTACCTGGCTACGATGCCGTACGAGAAAGTAAGCACCGATCGGCCTGAGTTTAAGGAAGCAATGGAAACGGTGAATGCCAGGGTAAACAAACTACTTAGCATTAAGGGAAAGAAGACCGTGGATGAGCTTCATCGAGAACTGGGGCTTACGATGTGGGAGTATTGTGGTATGTCCAGGACTGAAGAAGGGCTAAAGAAGGCCAAGGCCAAGATTAGAGAAATCAAAAACGAATTTTGGACCAACGTCAATGTGTTGGGGGGTTCGGGAGAACTTAACCAGGAGCTTGAAAAAGCAGGCCGCGTGGCAGATTTTATTGAGCTTGGAGAGTTGATGGTTGATGATGCACTCAACCGATCTGAATCTTGTGGAGGGCATTTTCGCGAGGAGTCTCAAACTCCGGAAGGGGAAGCGCTAAGAAAAGATGATGAGTTCTCTTATGTGGCAGCTTGGGAGCACAAAGGTGAAGATCAACCTTCTGCACTCCACAAAGAGGAACTAATTTTTGAGAATGTAAAACTTACTCAACGTAGCTATAAATAAGAATTATGAAGATTACGTTAAAAGTCTGGAGACAAAAAGATGCCAATGCGAAGGGCGGATTTAAATCCTATCCTGTGGACGATGTGTCTGAAGACATGTCTTTCCTGGAAATGATCGATGTCTTGAACGAGCGCTTGATTGCCAAAGGTGAGGAGCCAATCGCATTTGATCATGACTGCCGCGAAGGCATTTGCGGGATGTGCAGTATGTATATCAACGGAAGGCCGCACGGTCCAATTCAAACAACTACTTGCCAGTTGCACATGCGATCTTTTTCTGATGGTGAAACAATCACGGTGGAACCTTGGAGAGCAAAAGCATTTCCAATTGTCAAAGATTTGGTAGTGGACAGAACTTCATTTGACAGGATACAACAAGCAGGAGGATTTATCTCAGTGAATACGGGTGGAGTTCCAGATGCTAATGAAATTCCGATTCCGAAGCGCATTGCTGATGAAGCATTTGACGCAGCCACTTGTATCGGCTGCGGTGCTTGTGTAGCTGCATGCAAAAATGCATCCGCGATGCTTTTTGTGAGTGCTAAAGTATCGCAGTTTGCGGTGTTGCCTCAAGGAAAGGTAGAGAGGAAGGAACGTGCAGAAAGGATGGTAGCGCAGATGGATGAGGAAGGGTTTGGTGCCTGCACGAATACCAAAGCGTGCGAAGCAGAATGCCCTAAGGGGATAGAAATCACAAACATTGCGCGGATGAATAGGGAGTACTTTTCTGCCAAGATGAGTTCAGAGAATGTGTAATTGATCGCTTATCAATGAAATAGAAAAGGCCATCAACTGATGGCCTTTTCTATTATGTCTAGATTATTTGTTATTCACTTTTACAAACACCTATTCCTACTCGTCCATTCTTAAAATCACCGGTGGATAGCGTCCCTATATTTCCTCCAGCCAAAATGATGTCCCTCTCAGGCCCAAACTCGGAGAGATGGATCTTGATATTGGCTTCCATCTTCAAAAAATCTTTATAGGTCAGCTTGGTATCATCATCTAGTTGCGAAATTAAGGTTTCACTTATCCCGGTCTGGCTGAGCACCGGACTCAATAAAGCGGCCACTTCTGCACCCGGAGTGCTAATGTCACCTAAATGAAGATGGGCTGGCAGTTTCACGTCACCGTCAGTTCCAGAAAGCTCAATTAAGACAGTTGTATTTCCATCCCTTCTCTCCTTAATAGTGACAATGCCATTGACTTTGAAGTCAGAAGTTTGCTGAAGCGCATACGTCACCTCATTACCTGTAAATTCGGACACATTTTGACTATCCTCGCAAGAAACAGCCAATGTGAGGAAGAGGGTTATGGAAAGTATTGAAAATCCGGTCTTCATTTCTTTACAATTATATGATTTTTATAACGAATTACGCTTGCGCTCAAGTATTAACAATTTAGATTTGCCCTTTGGTTCCACGAATTGGCACGGATGTGGTACTACTTTAGGACAAAATGCATTTTGTGAATCGATTCTTACTCATTTTGCTTGTGATGGTTGGCTGTAGCCCGTCCATTTCCAATAGCAGCCTAAAAACTGATTTGGAGAACCCTAAGCCGGAGTGGCTAAGTGCCAAACCCATGCAAGATCGCTATTACATCGGTATTGGACATAGCGCAAAAGACGGGATAAATAACTATATCCAATCTGCCAAAAAGAGCGCCCTGGAGGATATTATCTCAGAGATTAAGGTTACAATCTCGTCCTCTTCTGTGCTCACACAAATTGATGCCAATAAAGAATTTCAAGAGCGCTATGAGCAAATCATAAATACCACTGCATCAGACGAACTGCAGGAGTTTGAACAGGTGGATGCCTGGGAAGATGATATGAATTACTGGGTGTACTATAGGCTCTCAAAGCAGCGATATAAAGAGATAAAGGATGAGCAAAAAAGGAATGCTGTAACCCTTGCCCTTGATTTTTTTAGCAAAGCCAAGAAGTCTGAAGGTGAGGGCGATGATGTACAGGCTTTGGGTTTTTACTTCAAAGGATTTAATGCCATTGAAAAGTACCTGGCTGAACCAATTCGGATTGAGTATGAGGGTAAAGATATTTTGCTAACCAATGAGATATATGCCTCTATTCAAAAGTTGCTGGATAGGATCCAATTAGTGGCCGAACCGTCAGAGATTATTTTGAATAGGAGAGTGACGCAGGGTTCTCAAACGGTTACCGTTAGCGCCTTGTATAAGGAATCAAAAGAACCAATTCCTGACCTCACGCTAAAAGCAGCGTTTGAAAAAGGAGCTGGTGATGTTTTTCCGGATTACAAAACTAACGCAGAGGGACAGAGTAAAATACTACTCACCAAAATTAGCTCAAAGGACGTGGAGCAGACCGTAGCCGTTAAGGTAAACTTGCTTGGCTTTGCAGGCCAGAATGCGTCTGATATATACTCGCTTGTAGCAGAACGGATGGTGGTACCTAAAGTGAATGTTTTGCTAAAGGTTCAACGCCCAATCGTATATGTCTCCTCGGAAGAACGAACCTTGGGTACCAATAAGTCGAATGAGCAACTCACTAACAGGGTCAAGAATTTCTTGACTAGCTCAGGTTTTGAGTTTACAGATGATAAAAGTAAGGCTGAACTCTGGATGGACATAAATGCTAATTCGGAGAAAGGGGCAGTTTCAGGAAGTATTTATATCACTTATGTAACAGCCGTTTTACGGGTTGTAGCTCTGCAGGACAACAAGGAGATCTATGCCACCACATTGGATCGAATCAAGGGCTACAGCCTGGACTATGAAAGATCTAGTCAGGAGGCCTATAATAAGTCGCTGGAGGTGCTGGAAAAGGAGAAATTGCCGGAATTGCTTAACGCCATTTTGCAGTAGAATAAGCTTAAAAAACGTATAATTATGAGTTGGCCTTATAATTGCATTGTTTAAATTGCATAACCAAAATTCTAAAATCGATATGAAACAGTTAACAAATCTATCGTTCACCATTGTTGCAGTGGTGGCGATGCTTATAGCAGGTTGTAAGGGTAAAGAAAAGTTGCCGCAAGGAGAGCAGGAAATTATCGTTCCTTGCTCAGGACCTGATTTTTTCACAACGAATAAATTCTTTAGAGCAAACTCCATTGGAGAAAGCCAAGATCAGGTGACCTCTAAGAAGAAAGCTTTGACCAATGCCCGCAATGAGCTGGCTCAAAGTATCGAGACCACTGTAAAGACCGTAACTGACAACTATGTGAATTCAAGAGAGATGAATAACAAGGAGGAAGTTGAGGAGCGTTTTGAAAGCTTAAATCGCGAGATTGTGAATCAGACTATTTCGGGAGTTCGCACTTTGTGCGAGAAGCTTGTAAAGACCGACCAGGGTACTTACAAAACTTACGTAGCCATTGAGCTTTCAGCTGATGAACTTGTGTCAAAGTATAATGAGCGTCTGTCCAAGGACGATCGTCTTAAGATTGACTACGACTACGAGAAGTTCAAGGAAACCTTTGAAAAGGAAATGGACAAGATGGGTAACTAATCAACTACCGATTACAGAATAGGGGCCCTCTGAGAAATCAGGGGGCCTTTCTTTTTTTTGATTGTGATAAGCATGGCAGGATATAGCGCCACACCTTTAATTCGAAAGCTAGGAATCAAGAGTGGTTACTCCATTTTGGTAAAGTATGAACCCACTGCCTACTGGGATTGGATAAGCCCACTGCCAGAGGAGGTCCAGGTAAAAAGTAGGGGAGGAAAGCAAACACTGGATTTTGTGCATCTCTTCGTGAAGGAAGCAAGAGTATTTGAACGAGAGTTTTTGAAATTAAAAACTGCGCTCCGGCCGGCCGGGATGCTGTGGGTTTCCTGGCCCAAGAAATCTTCCAAAGTGGAGTCCAATCTTGACGAAGCTAAAATTAGAAACTTTGGCCTCAGAAATGGGTTGGTAGATGTAAAGGTCTGCGCTGTTGATGAGGTTTGGTCAGGGCTGAAATTTATGTACCTACTTAAAGATCGTTAATAACCGATTCGTGTCCTCTTATTAAATAGAGGTTTAAGCACAGCGCGATCTAAAATCAAGAAAGCCAGACCGAGATTTAGTGCGATGATAGCATTTACCAACCACTTTCCGCTAATCGGAATGGTGGGAATATTCTTCAGTTGCGTTGAGAAAGGAAGCTTCAGCTCATTGAGGGAAAGTAACTGGGTCGAATAGTCAAAAAAACCGCTATCCAGAAAGAAGATACCAATGCCCAGCGCGGTAATTATTCCGAGCAGTAGAAACAATCCGTTTCGAAACATCGGCATGGAGTTTTCCTGCGCACGATGAAGGTTAGCCATCACTCCAGAGGTAAACTTTGAGGAGGGTTCTTCCAGTTTCTGGGATGCCATTGATCTATGGATGCTGCTGAACAGGTCGAGCCTGGCTTGCAATTCAGGATCTTGCTCAAGTTGCTTCTTAAATAGCGTGAGCTGAGAGCCTTCAAGTTTTCCATCCAAAAACTCCAAAAGAAGAATGTCAATTTCTTTCTTCATAATTACAAAGTTAATGCTTCATCTTTTAATATCCCTTTCAATTCTTCGGCTAGCCTTATACGTGCCCGGTGCACCCTGACTTTGGTGGTATTCAATTTCTGATTCATCACTTCGGCCACTTCTTCCATTGAAAACTCTTTCAGATAGTATAGCTGTATAGACAGCCGATCCAATTCGTTTAGTTTGCTCAATGCTATTTCAATAAAAGCACTTTTGTCATCCTGCTCCATTACCGACTGACTTTCGCTCTCCTGCTTGGCGGCTTTCTCAATAGAGTCAAACATGGGTCTTTTCTTTCTCCTGTAGCTTACGGCAGTGTTGAAAACAATGCGATATAGCCAGGTGGAGAACTTGGAATCACGTTTGAAGGATTTCAGATACTGATAGGCCTTAATAAAGGCATCCTGAGCCACCTCCTCAGCGTCCGGTTTGCTTTCTGTCACCTTATAGGCAATGGTAAAAGCATAGCTTTTATACCGGTCCACCAATTGTGCATACAACTGGTGATCCCCCTGAATTATCTTGTCAATTAGGCTGTTTTCCTCCTGAACTGTGATCACGATCCTTTGACGCCAAGTTTGAATCCCAAGTTACAGTATAAGAGGTTAGATTAAATATATTTCCCTTCCCTGTAACCGCGAGATTTGGTGCTGCGTCATAGAGGCAAATAAACAACAAAGACTATGGATGTAGCAGTTTTAGGAGTGATGATACCAATAATAGGAATAATAGGAGCTATTTTCTTATTAGGGTACTTGAGAAAATTTCAGAACATGGAGCGCATGGCGATTATCGAAAAAGGGCTTGATCCTTCGATATTCAAAATAGAAAGATCTCCCTCTGGCGCATTGCGGGCTTCTTTGCTCCTTATTGGAGCAGGAATTGGCCTCTTGCTTGGCTATTGGTTAGACCATTCCTTTGGTATGGACGATGTCGCCTACTTCTCTATGATTTTCATCTTTGGAGGTATTGGATTGGGGCTAGCTTATATTCTTGAAGAAAAAAAGAATAAGGAGGACAAATAGTTGCGGTGGATAGAGAGCCTGGTCCTGGGAGATCAGGCTTTATCCGTACAGCCACACCCCAATGGTTAGCATAGCCACTGAAATGAGTATGATGGAAAATATGTTTACCAATATTCCAGCCCGCATCATTTGCTTGACCGTAATATAACCACTTGCAAAAAGTATCGCATTTGGCGGAGTCGATATCGGCATCATGAAAGCACAGCTGGCTGCAAAAGATACCGGCATAGCAAGCAGAATAGGATTAATGCTTAGACCATCGGCAATACCCAACACCACTGGAATGAAAATAGTTGTCAAGGCAACGTTACTCATTAGCTCCGTAAGAATCATAGAGAGCCCCGACAGTGTCACAACCAACGTACCCGTTGACAGGTTACCCATTCCTGCAATCTCATCGCCAATTAGTTGAACAAGCCCGGCATCCGCCATACCCTGCGCCAGTGACAACCCCCCGCCAAAGAGCAGGAGAATTCCCCATGGTAGATTCTTCATATCGGGCCAGTCGAGTATGAACTTAGATTGCTTGATATCTATCGGAGTGATGAACATAAGTATGCCCCCCGACATGGCGATCGTTGTATCATCAAGTAGGTTTGTACCAATTAATGCGTTAAGGTTTTGTCTGAAAATCCAGAAGAAGCACGTAAGTGCAAAGATGACTAACACCCTTTTCTCTTCTTTAGAAATGGCGCCAAGCTCTCTCAGTTTTGAAGCAATAAGCTCAGAGGAACCCTCAATCGACTTCAACCCACTCGGATATAAAATTCTTGTTATCGTGAAGTAGCATGCGGCAAGAATTGACAGCATTAGCGGTATACCAATAACCATCCAGGTAGCAAAGCTTACATCCTGGTCATAAAACCTCTTGATAAAACCTACCGTCACCACGTTGGGAGGGGTTCCAATTATCGTTGCTATTCCACCAATGCTTGCAGCGTAGGCAATGCTGAGCATGAGCCCCGTAGCGAAGCGGTCAAATTTTAATTTATCTGTCTGGCTTATCTCTCTACCCAAAAGACTAGTGACAGAAGTTGCAATTGGCAGCATCATGACGGCTGTTGCGGTGTTACTAATCCACATGCTTATCAATGCAGTGGACAACATAAAGCCAAGAATGATTCCATTGCCGCTGGTCCCTGTTAATCGTATGAGATTTAGGGCAATTCGCTGGTGAAGGTTATGTTTTTCGAGACCTAGTGCAATCATAAATCCGCCCATAAAAAGAAATATGATCGAGTCACCATAGGGGGCTGCTGCAGCCTTGGCCGTGGCAACTGAAAATAGGGGAAACATGACCATTGGAAGTAGCGCAGTCACCGGGATCGGTGCAGCTTCGGTGACCCACCAAGCTACCATCCATGCGCCAAGTCCCAAAATAAAGCCTCCTTTGTGCCCAAGTGCGGATGATGAAACTAGGAAGTACAAGATGGCAAATAGAACAGGTCCTAGAATTAGGCCTATTGTTTTGTTCTGGGGCTGGAGGGAGGTCAAAGTGTCTTATTTAAGGTGAATTTCCTCAAGTTAAGCGACTTGTTAAGCTTTCCAAATGAGTTTTCTTCAAGCAAAAAAAAGGCTTGAAAAAAAATTTCAAGCCTTACTGTATCTTAAGCTGAATTCTAGTCTTTAGGATTGGCGGGTTTTACCACTATAGTGCGACCATCGAGTTCGGTCTCATTCAGTTCTGCAATCGCACGGTTTCCATCTTCATCGCTGGCCATCTCCACAAATCCGAACCCCTTCGATCGGCCTGTGTCTCTATCCGTAATGATTTTAGCAGAAGTAACTTCACCAAAGGGCGAGAATGCTTTTTCTAGCTCTTCGCTAGTGGTCTTAAAATTTAACCGGGCAACGAAAATGTTCATGATATTCTAAAGAATTAAGTGATAAATAGTACTCGCGGACATCAATAAGTCCTACGTTCCACCAAATTAGTAAATTAATCCAATATTATTAAGGATTAGAATTGGCCTCTCTCAGCTTTTGATGAGCTCTTTGGCATTTTCTATAGCAAGGGAGGACGGTTTCTCGCCTGCGATCATTTTGGCTATCTCATCTATCCTTTCTGCCTCCGTCAATTTTCTAATTTGACTGATCGTCTTCGCGCTTTTGGTCTGTTTGTAGGCATAAAAATGGCTGTCTGCTTTGGCTGCTATCTGCGGAAGGTGGCTAATGGTCATCAGCTGGTGCTTCTTTGCCATCACCTTCATCATCTTACCCAACCTTATGGCAATTTCCCCTGATACTCCCGTGTCGATCTCATCGAGAACAAGTGTGGGTAAGGAAACCTTGTCTGCAAGAACATACTTCACACAAAACATGAGCCGTGAAAACTCACCGCCTGAGGCAACCTGACCAAGGGGCCGCTCGGGGACTCCCTTGTTAGCACTAAACAGCAGCTCTACGTAGTCTGCACCATTTGGGCCAAAATCAATTTTCTGATGCTCAACCTTTAGCCTTGCATCGGGAATGCCTAACTCCTTCAACAGGGAGACTATTTGTTCACAGAGTGGCGCGAAAATCTTTACCCTTGACTTAGTAAGGATACCTGCTTCCTCTTCAGCCGATTTTTTTGATTGCTCGAAAGCCATCCTAGCTTCTTCCAAGGCCTGATCAAGATTGGTAGTTCTGATGGCTTTTTTTTGCAGTTCAGTTTGAAGCTTTATTAACTCAGTGACGCTCGACAGCCTGTGCTTTTGTTGCAACTGATAAATCAGACTTAGTCTTTCATTGGTTTCTTCGATTTTTCTCGGGTCGAAATCAATTTTCTGGTCCTCTTTCTCTATTTCATTTATGATATCACCAAGTTCAATACGAAGGCTGTCAAAGCGCGTATAAAGTGCACGATAATTTTCAGAATAGTTACTTAGGGAACTTAGCATCGACCTCACCTCGCTCAGTTGTGCGGTAGTTGACATCTCACTTTGATCAAGCTGACTTAGTATGGAATTGAACTTTGTTTTGATATCTTCCGCATGTTCCATGATCCGCAAGTCTTCCTCCAGGCGAGCTTGCTCACCTTCCTCCAGATTCGCATCAGATAGCTCTTTGAGTTGGAAATTCACGAAATCAGATTCTTGCTTCAAGCTGGCAGCTTCATTTTGAAGCTTTTCGTAATCGTCCTTTCGCTGCTCATAGGTTTTCCATGCCTTCAAATAGGATTGGCTAATCTTATCATTACCGGCAAAACTGTCGATCAGACGCAACTGAAACTCCCTGGTAGCAAGGTTGAGGGTTTCATGTTGAGAGTGTATATCCATCAGAAGAGAACCTACCCGTTTCATTACATCGAGATTGACAGGTGTATCGTTTACAAAAGCCCTACTTTTTCCTGCTGCACTAATTTCCCTGCGAAGCACAGTTTGCGGGTCGTAGTCTAGGTCCTCCCGCTCAAATACTGACTGTAGATTGTATGATTGGATGTTAAACGTCCCCTCAGTGATACATTTTTCATTGGGATCCCATAGTACTTTAGTGTCAGCACGATTTCCCAGCAGGAGCCCTAAGGCACCCAGCATAATCGATTTTCCTGCGCCAGTCTCTCCGGTGATGACATTCAGATGGTCGGAAAGATCCATTTCCAAGTGATTGATCAACGCGTAATTTTTGATTTTGAGGTGGGTCAGCATAATTCGAGAGCTGGCCGCTTTTTTCAGCAGCCCAATTACAATATTAAATTATTTGGATTACAAAATTGAGTCCCACTAGTTGAAATGGCGGATCCTCAATCAGTTTGAGATAATTTTCTGGTAAATGTTCCTTTTTGGGTCGAGGGCATTGAGGATGTCATATGCCTCCCGTCTTACTTGCAGGTTTCCGTCTGAGAAGATGTTGACCAACTCTGTTGCTTTGGTGTCAAAAAAGGAGATGATCAGAATTGAATTTGGAAACACTCGCCAGGTGGCTTGCATTTTTTGCAAGGTCTCCAGAATAACCTCACGACTTTGATCTGGTGTTTTGTCAAAAGTATCGAGTGCCAATCGATGGTAGCGGTATGCGTTTTTCCTAATCTCGAGCATTTGCGGGTTGTTCAGGTTTTCAATGAGTGCATACCGATTTCGATTGCTGCCGAGTGCTTGCCATCCAGGCCTGTTGGACGGTTGTGCATTGTTTACGACTAGCAATGCCTTCTGAAAGTGGGGTGTTCCTCCCAATTCGCTGAATGAGTCGTAGTCCATTCCTAAAACGACATAGGCGTAGAATGCGAGTATCGAAGTAAGGTTACTGATATAGGTGTTATCATTATATTCCAGAGGCAACGACTCTATGTATTCAAATTCCATCTCTCGATCCGCAAAATTGAAGAGGACCGTTTCATAGTTGGTGTTGAACACGGGCCGGGCCGCGGTGATTTGCGCATTGGCGCTAAAGTTACCTATTGACGGCATCTTAGTGATATTAATGAATAGCGTACCGTTTATTTTCTCGTAGTTCTTGTAAGAATCATTGGTCCACTTCCGTGTATTGAGGAAGTTGGCGAACGCCCGCTCCATATCTTTGAATACCCCACGGTCTGTGGTTTGTACTTGATCGGCATTGACGATCACTTTAAAATTAAGCTCTTGAGCCTGCAGGCCTCCAAGCACACTTAAGGAAAGGATCACGGTCAACAGTTTACCCATAAAGTTCAATTAGACCGTTGACGATGTCGCTGGCCACCTCTTTCTTTGACTTAGTATCAAACGTAGATACGGCTCCCGCTTTATTGATTAAACTCACTTTGTTGGTATCGTGTCCGAAACCTGCACCTTCATCTTTTAAAGAATTTAACACGATGAGATCAAAATTTTTGGCTGCGATTTTTTGCTTTGCATTCGCCAATTCATTCTCAGTTTCGAGCGCAAACCCAACAATAACCTGATCCTTTCTTTTCTTCTTGCCCAACTCCAGTGCTATATCTTTGTTTTTAACGAGCTTAATTGTCAAATCATTATCTGATTTCTTGATCTTATTTTCCGCCCTGCTCTCGGGTCTAAAATCAGCCACAGCAGCAGAGAGTACTGCAATATCTGAACCGGGAAATGCTTTGACACTTAGGTTGTACATTTCTTCTGCCGAAGTCACTCGAAGCACTTCAATGTTTGGATGACTTGTGGAGAGTGCAGTTGGGCCACTTACTAACGTCACCTTTGCACCTTGATTGGCCAATTCTTCTGCAATGGCGAACCCCATTTTACCACTTGAGTTGTTGCCAATAAAACGAACAGGATCTAACGCTTCGTGAGTGGGGCCCGCAGTTACGAGCGCTTTTTTTCCACTAAGCTTTTTTTTTTCGTTGAAGTGGCTCTTCAGGTAGGTGATAATCTCCTCCGGCTCAGCCATTCTCCCAGTGCCGATCAGTCCACTTGCCAATTCTCCGTCATTGGGGTCTATTACGAGATTACCAAATGACTTGATTGTGGCGAGGTTATTTTTTGTGGAGGGGTGCTTTAACATGTCAAGGTCCATAGCCGGAGCTACCATCACCTGGCAACGGGCGGATAGGTATACTGCGAGGAGTAAATTGTCGCAGATGCCATGGGACATTTTGGCAAGCGTGTTTGCACTCGCGGGGGCAATTAATACAAGATCGGCCCAAAGACCTAAATCAACGTGATTATTCCATTCGCCAGCATCATTTTTGATAAAGCTGCTTAGCACCGGATTTTTTGAAAGAGTAGAAAGCGTGAGGGGGGTGATGAAATCCTTGGCAGCTTCCGTCATTACCACTTTGACCTCGGCACCGGACTTTACCAGAAGCCTGACCAACACAGCTGACTTATAGGCGGCAATGCTACCTGAAATACCAAGAATGATCTTCTTGCCTTCCAGCATGAAAATTATTCAGTGATTTCCTCGGTCTCGCTGCGCATGCGATACGCAAGTTTACCTTCCAGGAACTCTTCCGTTGCAGTGCTGGTCGGTTTTGGCATGCGCTCATAGAATTTAGAAATTTCTATCTGCTCTCTGTTTTCAAAAACCTCTTCAAGGTTATCAACAGTGGTAGCAAATTCTGCCAGTTTTCCGTTGAGTTCCTCTTTCAGGTTAGAAGCAATTTGACGAGCTCTCTTAGATATGATCACAACAGACTCATAAATATTGCCTGTCGGTTCAATGATCTTGTTAAGGTCGCGAGTAATGATTGAAGGTTGAATAGCCATGTAATTATGAATTATCGGTGTTTGTTTTTGTTTTTTCTAAACTCTCTGAATAGTATTTTTCTGCGTCTTTCAAATATTTGCTCTGTGGATAATTATCCACCAGGTATTTATAAAACTCAATCACTGTAGCAAATCTTTCCAACTGCAGACTTGGCAAGCTCTGACTTGCCAGGTTGAATTGGGACTGCACTTTCAGAAAACTTAGCTCTTCTAAGAATTCCGAATCTGGAAAGTTTTCCCTGAATGAATCAATGGCAACGATAGATGCTTTGTGTTGCCGCAATTTTACGTACTGCTTGGCATTGACATAATCCTTCATTTCCAATTTCTTTTGACTCTCTACAATTACAGTAATTGCCTTTTCACTGTATTCGCTGTTTGGAAATTGATTTAAAAAAGTCTGCATGGCTGCCATTGCTTCCACGCTGCTTTGCTGATCCAGGTTGTGTGCGGGTGATGCTACATATTGGGAGTAGGCATACATGAAGTGAGCTTCTTCGGATAGCGGACTTCGGCCATATGTTTCGTAAAATGTCTTAAACTGTGCAGCGGCCAACAAGTAGGTTCGCTCATAGTACTGACAGTAGGCCAGAAGAAACTCTACTTTCTCACCCTCGGGCAAGCCTCTCACTATTGGCCTGATCTGCTCAAAGAGAATAGCGGCATGATAGTAGTCTTTATTATCGTAGAAATTTAGTGCCCCTTCGTACTTAATCCTCCAGTCAAGGCTTTTTTCAATCTTCCTAAATTTGGTGCAGGAAGTGCCCAAAAGCAGTAAACTAGCCCATAATCCGATAAATACTAATCCTCTCAACCGCATAAGCCTGCAAATATACGAACTGCTTGGAATTCAAGTGAATCCCCTACTAAAAACCGGTTTGAAGAAGATAAATTGCCTTATTTTCTGACTATAAGTTTTCTTGTAAGTACCCCATCGTTGTCAAGGTATAGCGTATAGAAGTAGATTCCTGGTGCCAGATCTTCCGTGTAGAGCTTTATTCGTGTTTCGAAAGGGGGGAGCTCATAGTCGCCCATGGCTCTGCCTAGAATGTTGTGGATCACCACCTTTGCTTTTTTTGAGTCGTTGATTAGCCGATATTCTATGAAAGCATAATCTGAGACTGGATTGGGGTAAACATCGTGAATGGTAATGTCTTTGGACTGGAACACCAATGCGCTTTCTCTTTTCTCCTCAATTGACACTGAAACAGCATGTTCGACCAGTTCTGCAGGATTGCCCCTTACAAAGACCTCAAATTTAAAGTTAGTTTGACCGGTCATAAGCCCGGTCTCCAAGGTATAGTGCAATCCGGTTAGGGTTTCGCCAGGTTCTATTCGCTTTGAAAACTCGTCCATTCCAGCCTCCAGGCAGTCGTTATCAATGCAAAAATAGCCCTTCTGGGTGCCTCCAAGGTCTCCCTGCGTCTTCCTGATAATATAGAATTGGGGATGATCTGAAGTGTTTTTGATTTGAATTGGAATCTTAACTACATCGCTAAGCCCTGAGTTGTACGTGTTGGCCTGCTTGTTAAGGAGCATAAGGTCCTGTGCGAAGACATTCAAGCTACACAACCCCCAAAACGCTATAACAACCCAAAATCTCATTGGACACACTTATTCAAGTGATAATTTACTGCAAAGTGAATTTTTCTCCTAAGGATTTCGGAAAAAAATAGGATTGGAGTACAATTTATACCACATGCTCTGCGTTAAGGCAGGCTTTTTGACGATGGCGTTACCACATCCTGTTTTTGGGGTTTTTCCTTATGCCTCCATACAAAACCCTTCAGTCTTTTGTCCCCATCTTTGAGTTCGATAGGCGGAATGAAAGAGGCGTCAGGTTTGATATAAAAACTGATGTTATTGACTTTCCCCTCCAGGAAATTAATTTTCATATTACTGCAAATAATCCGGTTGACACCCATTAAAGTAGAGGTCTTTATCGAAGTTGAGTCCACCATTGTTTCCTTTTCTTCCAATGCGAAGTAGACGCTTTCACCATTACCTTCTACATCTACATGATCAATTGCACGCCCGTTGAAAAAGGCCGTCATCTTTCTTCCCTTTATTTGATTGAAGTTGAGGAGGGAATCTTGAGACACCACAAAGGAATTTGCAATCAGGTAAATTCTGTCAATGGTCTTGTTCTGTATTAGCATTCTGATAGAATCAGCCGTCATTTGATTATCTTCAGTCCACAACACAGGGTCTTTGAAGAAATACAGTGTTGAGTCAAACGCTTGGTATACTACCGAGTCCGCGATGCCCTGCAAGTCGGCTTTCCATATTTTGACATTGTTGTATGCAAGTAGTTTCTTTTGTTTAGGGTCCTTACTTTCCACCGAAACAAGCGTGTCAGCTCGCATGAACAAGGTATCTCCTTCTTCTCCGACCTTGGCCAGGTAGGCATTGCCATACACTTTCGTTACACCTTTCAGCCTGTCGTAATCGCCATCATCACCGTAGATGATTAGATTTTCCTCCTTGGAGGTCATCACTACTTTTCCCTTTGCCTTGTAGAACTTTATCAGATCGTTGAGAAAGTAT
The DNA here is from genome assembly GCA_040216915.1 of Cyclobacteriaceae bacterium. Classification (GTDB taxonomy): domain Bacteria; phylum Bacteroidota; class Bacteroidia; order Cytophagales; family Cyclobacteriaceae; genus ELB16-189. The sequence goes on along the minus strand of JAVJOD010000003.1, from coordinate 247,935 downwards.
TTCTGTCCATTGATTCGGTAGGATGGTGTTTCGATTTCGCCTTGATTCAAAGACGATAACTTCTTGCTAGTGTCGTAGAAACCATTTTCATAGACTGCGGTGCCACCCTCCTTGTCTTTGATGGTGGTCAAATCTCTGAAGTAAATGACTTTAGATTTAGAATTGTATTGCAAGGTGTCTGAGGTCATGGTGTACTCCTCGTTCACTCCGACCACATCTTTTTTGAAGGAGGCGACATTTGTGCGAATGTCATAATAGCCCTTTTTGCTGGTGAGCACGTTAGTAGTGTCAACCAGTTTCCCTCCATTGAAGTATCGAGCCTCATTTTTGTTTCTATCATAGTCCAGGAAGTCGGTGTAGAGTGTGGCCATTCCCAGCTTCGTGAACACTACCTTTTTGCGGAGGTGTGCGATTCGTTCATTACCATCGTAGGAGAGGCCAAGCGAAGTGACGTCAATAGAATCACCTTCTGTGATATGAATTTTGCCAAATGCCTCGATCCGGTTTTCACCCTTGAAAAAGTGCGCAGAATCGCAGTAGATGGTTGTCTTATTTTGCACAAATACCACGTCCCCAATTAGTCTGTCGTAGCGCTCTCCATCCTTCACACTGCCAATTAACGTGTTGGCTTTCTTTAGCTTAACCCTTTTTTGACCGTAAGATGGCCCTGCAATCAAAAGTATTGCGATCAGAGTGGCTAACGCTTTGTAGGTGAAATTCATTTTACGGTGCAAAAATAGATAAAAGTTAACTTTGCGGTGATGCTGGATAGATTTACCCATGTGCTCAAACGAGATAAGCTCTGTGAAAGGCAGCAGCGCCTTTTGCTGGCCGTAAGTGGTGGACTGGACTCTATGGTGATGCTCGATCTGTTTCACAGGGCCGGATATGAGATTGGAGCTGCCCACTGCAATTTCCAACTTCGGTCAGAGGAGTCTGATGCAGATGAGGTCTTTGTGCTGGAAAGATGTAAAGCCATTGGGATTGAGTGTTATACTGCTCGTTTTCATACCAAGAACTATGCCGCTAAAAATGGCGTCTCCACCCAGATGGCCGCTCGACAATTGCGATATGAATGGTTTGGCGAGTTACTCAACAGCAGCTGGGATCTGCTAGCCACCGCCCATCATGCTGATGATAATCTGGAGACTACGTTGCTTCACCTTGTTAGGGGCACAGGCTTATCAGGTGTAATGGGGATTCCCACCAAAGTAGACAAGATCATTCGGCCGCTTTTGTCATTCTCGAGAAAGGAACTTGAGGGCTATGCTCAGGTGCATGGTCTTAAGTGGAGGGAAGACCGATCTAACACTACCACTGATTATGACAGAAACTACATTAGGCATGAGCTAATCCCAAAATTAAAAGTACTGAACCCTGCACTGGAGCAAACCTTTATGAAAACCAACGAGAGACTTCGTGCAGGGGGCGAGTTATTTCAAATGGGTCTGGATGGCGTGAAAGAAAAATTTCTTAAAGAGAAGAGCGATCAAGTGTTTATTGACAGCGCCTTCGCGAAATTATTCCACAAACCAGCTGGAGTACTTTGGGAACTTGTCAAGCAGTATGGCTTCAATTACGACCAATGCGAAAACATAATTGAATGTATAGACAAATCCCCGGGTAGTAAATTTCTTACTCATAGTCACCAGTTGTTTGTGGACAGAGCGCATTTGATTATTGAGGCTTTTAGAGAAGCTCAAACCGAAATTTTGATCCAATTGGGAGATAGGAGGGCGTCACTTGGTACAGCCACATTGGAGCTGGAAGAAGTGCAACCGCAGTCGATCTCGCAAGTGCGGCAGGTGGCGAGCCTGGATGCGGAGAAATTGAAGTTTCCTCTGGTTTGGAGAGCATGGCAGGAAGGGGATTTTTTTTACCCCTTAGGCATGAGTGGCAAAAAGAAACTGAGTGATTTCTTTATAGACAACAAGATGAGCCTTGCCGACAAGGGCAGGATTACGGTTTTGGTTTCGGGTGAAGACATCGTGTGGGTGGTAGGGCACAGGGTCGACAATCGATATAAAGTGGTTGAACACACGAGGCGTCAGATCCGTCTTGTTTATAAATCAGATATTTGAGAGATATCCTTTTTCTTTCCTCCCTTGATTGATAAATTTGCCTCCCCATTGGGATCAAGGATTTAACTCACCATTACACTTAAAACTTATATGAAAGTAACTGTTGTTGGAGCTGGAAATGTTGGTGCGACATGTGCTGATGTGCTCGCTTATCGAGAAATAGCTAATGAAATCGTTCTAGTAGATATCAAAGAGGGCTTAGCTGAGGGTAAAGCACTCGATATTTGGCAAAAAGCTCCTATTAACCTCTACGACAGTCGCACGGTAGGATCTACCAATGATTATGCGAAATCTGCTGGCTCGGACGTGGTGGTGATCACCTCTGGTCTTCCTCGCAAGCCGGGCATGAGTCGCGATGATCTGATAGGAACCAATGCAGGGATTGTAAAGATGGTCACAGAGAATGTGGTTAAGCACTCTCCTGAGGCTATCATCATCGTGGTTTCAAATCCGCTGGATGTCATGACCTATCAGGCTCACCTTACTTCCAAGCTACCACGCACGCGCGTAATGGGAATGGCGGGTATTTTGGATACCGCCCGCTATCGGGCTTTTTTGGCGGAGGCATTAAATGTTTCCCCTAAAGATATTCAAGCGGTGCTTATGGGGGGGCATGGAGATACCATGGTGCCACTTCCTCGCTATACGACTGTAGCCGGTATTCCGGTAACAGAATTGATTGCAGCCGACAAGCTGAACGCTATCATTGAAAGAACTAAAGTTGGTGGCGGTGAACTTGTCAAGTTGATGGGTACCTCAGCCTGGTATGCTCCAGGATCGGCCGCAGCTCAAATGGTGGAATCTATCGTGAGAGACCAGCGCAGAATATTCCCGGTATGTATACAGCTTGATGGTGAGTACGGCATCAAGGATTGCTACTTAGGTGTTCCCGTTGTGCTTGGAAAAAATGGTGTTGAAAAAATAATCGAGTTGGATCTTAATCAAGAGGAAAAGGCCATGTTGGAGACCAGCCGTGTGCATGTGCGCGAAGTGATGGAAGTGCTGGAAAAACTTGAAAAGTAGACTGTTTAGGTAGTTTCAATAAGTGGCCCCCTGAATCTAGAGGGCCACTTTTTTTATGCCCAGGTAGATTACCTCATTGGGCTCGATGCCATATCGGTTTGCATGCTCCACTGAAAATGATTTTCCAAAAGTATTCTTCTCTGACTGTAATCCCGATTGTTGGATTCGATCTGCATAGTCCAGTCCAAATTTCCGAACATGGTCAGCTTGTCCAAATACTTTTTCCCGTTCCTTTGCGCTGGTTATGGTGCCATCTTCAAAAGTCTTTTCAGGAACTGGCGAGAAAAATGGCACCTGAAGAATGGCCCAGCCGCCCTGCTTCAAAACACGATTGATTTCGCTCATTGCCTTGATGTCATCAGTCACATGCTCTAGCACGTGATTGCATAATACCACATCAAATTGATTGCCTTCAAAAGGCATGGTATGAATGTCCATCTTCACTTTGGCCAGCGGTGACTCTAAGTCTGCGGTGATATATAGGTCACCGTGCTGCTTCTCAAATCGTTTGAGGAAGCAAGGCTCAGGAGCGATGTGCAATACGCTGAGCTTCTTATCGAAGAACTCCGTCTTCGATTGCAGAAACAGCCAAATTAGTCTGTGCCTTTCCAGAGACAAGCAATTTGGACAAAGTGCATTTGCTCTGGGATTTATCCTGCCATAGGGCAAGAATTTTTTGTATTGCTTTTCGCAAATCGGACATTCTACATTATTTCCCTGATTGAAGAAGCCAACGATCTTAAAGCCAATGCCACTAAATCGTTGTAGGTATTTCCGGGGAACAAAGCGAATGAGAAAGGAGATGATCGTTTTCAAGAGCAATTCAATAACCTGATTCCATCTGCATTACACACCTGTATAATTGAAAGGGGTAATCTGAAGTAGCTCTTCCTTTATCTGCTTGCTCACCTCTAATTCGTTGACGAATGAGTGGATATCGCCTTTTGTGATTTTCTTATTCTTTCTGGTTAAGGACTTGAGAGCTTCATATGGATTTGGATAGCCTTCTCTGCGCAGCACGGTTTGCAAAGCTTCTGCTACAACCGCCCAGTTTTCCTCCAGATCATTATCGATCGCTTCCTTATTGAGCTCAAGTTTGTTTATTCCTCTCTCCAAAGAACGCAGGGCAATAAAGCTGTGTGCAAAGGGGATTCCGATATTGCGAAGCACGGTGGAATCTGTGAGGTCACGCTGTAAACGAGAGATTGGGAGCTTGGATGAAAGATGCTCAAGGATGGCGTTGGCGAGACCTAAGTTCCCTTCTGCATTCTCAAAGTCGATAGGGTTCACTTTATGTGGCATTGCAGACGAGCCAATCTCACCTTCTTTGATTTTTTGTTTGAAATAATTCATGGCAATGTATTGCCAAATATCTCTACTAAAGTCAATCAGAATGGTGTTGATTCTTTTGTAATTATCGAGCAGGGCTGCAAGATTGTCATAGTGTTCAATTTGTGTGGTAGGATGGCTACGTGCTAGCCCCAAATACTTGCTGACAAAATGATCGCCAAATTGTGTCCAATTGATTTTTGGATAGGCTACCTTATGCGCATTGAAATTACCAGTGGCCCCTCCGAACTTTGCGGAGTAGGGAATATGCTCTAACAGCGCAAGCTGATTTTTTAGCCTCACTGCAAAAACTTCAATTTCCTTGCCAAGGCGAGTGGGGGAGGCAGGCTGACCATGTGTTCTGGCGAGCATAGGAATGGCCTTCCACTCTGATACTTTATCCTGTAGTGCTTCAACCAGCCTTTGCAGCTTTGGAAGAAATTGTGTTTCAAGAAATTCCTTAAGCAGAAGCGGAGTGGCGGTGTTATTTATATCCTGGGAGGTGAGCCCAAAGTGAACGAACTCTTTGTATGCTGATATTTCCAGTTCATCAAATTTTTGTTTGATGAAATATTCCACTGCCTTTACATCATGATTGGTAGTTTTCTCTACCTCCTTAATCGCAGTAGCATCCTGCATGTCGAAATGTTGATAGATTGCTTTCAGCGCTCCAATCTTATCTTTAGGAAAGCCACTTAGCTGTGGCAGGGGTTTTTCAACTAGTGCAATAAAGTACTCCACCTCAACCAATACCCTATAGCGTATTAATCCAAATTCAGAAAAATACTGACTAAGGGGTTCAGTAATGCTAGCGTAACGGCCATCCACCGGGGAAATGGCACTGAGAGAATTTGTTGACATGCAATTTAGTAAGCGGCAAATTTACAAATTTTAGGTGGATTGAGACTTTATTCTAATGGTAAAGGAAAATAGATCTTGGTTTTATTCCTTTGCAAACGAAAATGAAAAACCTGTATTCAGTCCTATCGACAGTAATTTTTCTCTTTGGAGCCTTTCAAGTTGGTGCCCAGAACAAACCTGGAACCGCATTCCATATTAAGAAAGCCGACAGCCCGGTAGTGCTCGATGGCCTGCTGGATGAGGAGGCCTGGCAAGCGGCTGAGGTAGCGGGAGGCTTTTGGATGAGCAGCCCAATTGACTCTGTGGCACCATCTAATCCGTCAGAAGTAAGGCTAACCTTTGATAACGACAATCTGTATGTGGCCTTCACGTGCTTTGATGATAATACGGAGATGATTATTCAGTCAATGAAGCGAGATTTCGATTTCAGAACCAACGACAATATTGGAATATATTTTGACCCCTATGATGACAAAACGAATGGATTTTATTTTAACGTTAATCCTATGGGTGTGCAGCGAGAGGGGCTCATGTCTGGAGGTGGCAATTCATTTGAAGATTTTTCTTCTTTTTGGGACAATAAATGGTACACGGCCTATCATCAATATGAGGATAGGTATGTAGTAGAGGTGGCCATTCCATTTAAATCTATACGATACAATGCCGGGGACTGGAATTTTCAAGTAGTGCGCAATGATGCCAAGAGAAACCAGGTGTCAAGTTTGATTGCGGTGCCACTACAATACATTCCCGCAAATTTTGCATCCTCGGGCAAGCTAATTTGGGATGATCCTCCGCCAAAACCGGGATTAAATGTATCGCTGATTCCCTACGTTGCCGGATCAGCAATCAAAGATAACGAAGCGGGAACTGCAGCGGAGTATAGTCCGGAAGTGGGCTTTGATGCAAAAATTGCCGTGACGCCAAGTCTTAATCTTGACCTGACGGTCAATCCAGACTTTTCTCAGGTGGAGGTTGATCAGCAGGTGATAAATCTTACGCAATTTGAATTTGGTTTTCCTGAGCGCAGACAGTTTTTTCTTGAGAATAATGATTTGTTTGAGCAGCCCGGATTTCCCGAGTCACGACCTTTCTTCTCCAGGAGGATTGGGCTGGCTCGCGACTCTGCTGATGACTTACAAAAAGTGCCCATTGCCTTTGGCGCCAGGTTGAGCGGAAAGATTGGTACAAAATGGCGGCTTGGCTTAATGAATATGCAAACCAGTAAGGAGGAATCGCTCGGCTTGCCTAGTCAGAACTACTCGGTGGGTGTGATTCAAAGAAATTTGGGGGTATCAAATATTGGTTTTGTAATCGTAAACAAGGAGTCTTTGGGTGTGGGAGCATATGACTCCACCAAATTTTATCATGACAGCTTAATTAAGGAGGAGATAGTAAACAATCAAACAGTGACCACCCTCAATACCTATAACAGAGTATTGGGTGTAGATTACAATCTTAGGTCAGTCAGCAATAAATGGCGAGGTGATATTTATTACCATCATTCTTTTGATGCACAAACATCGGATAAGAATTATTCGTTTGGATCTTTTATCGGATACTTTGCCAGAAATGTCAATGTGCTACTTGGGCAAAGTGGTGCCGGAGAAAACTTTAACGCTGAGGTTGGTTTTGTTCCCAAGCTGAGTGTCTTCTCTGGATACCACTCGGGGTTTTCAAGAATTGAGACCCGGTTGTTCCCTAAGAGGGGAGGTATTGCTAATATGGGACCGTTTGCGCAGTTCACCTTCAATAATACGCCTGGAGAGGGCAACACCGATAAGGAAGTCATTGGTGGCTATGCAATAAACTTTTTTAGCACGGCCACATTGCAATTTAGCTACACGCATACTTTTCAACGATTGGTAAAGGACTTTAACCCTATAGACGATGGCCTTTATGATAGTTACCTCGCGGGCGAACAATTCTCCTGGAACCGTGTCAACTTTATCTATAATTCAGATCAACGCAGTGTATTTACTTACCAACTCGGAGGAAATTTTGGTTCTTTCTATAATGGAGATAATACAAACTTCAACGGGCAGGTGAGCTATCGCTTTCAACCATACGGAAGCCTGGCAGTGCGATTTGACTACAACGATATAAGTCTGCCTGATAACTATGGCGATGAGAAATTGACCCTTATTGGTCCACGATTAGACCTCACATTCACTGATAAAATGTTTTTGACCACTTTTGTCCAGTACAACAACGTGGCAGATAACATGAATTTGAATTCAAGATTTCAGTGGAGATTCAAACCAGCTTCAGATTTTTTTGTTGTATACACTGAAAACTATTTGGCAAACAACTTTAAAAACAAGAATAGGGCTTTGGTTCTGAAATTTACCTATTGGTTTAATCTCTAATTAATCGTGGACGATTAGCCCGCAACCCTTATTTTTGCAGCCGAAGGTTAAATTAACATACGGAAGATGGCATTTGGCTTATTTAAGAAGAGTGAAAAGAAAGTGGACACGCACGGTCCAAAGTATCACGAATTGATTATTAAAGAGGTTATCCAAGAGACCAAAGATGCCATATCTATTGCATTTGAGCATCCAAGAAAAGACAAGATCCACTACAAATCGGGTCAATTCCTGACATTGATCATTCCAATAGATGGGAAAGAGATCAGGAGGGCATATTCACTTTGTTCGTCACCCTTTGTCGACAGCGATCTGGTGGTTACAGTCAAGAGAGTTGACAAGGGATTGATGTCCAACTACCTGCCTGACAATCTTAAAAAAGGAGATAAGATTAAGGTGCTCGAACCGATGGGGCAATTTGTCACCGAATATGACAAATCGAAAAAGAGACATATCATCATGTTTGCAGGGGGGTCTGGCATAACTCCCATGATGTCGATCATTAAGAGTATTATCCATCAAGAGCCAGAAAGTATTGTTTCGTTGATCTATTGCAACCGTGATATTGACAGTATCATCTTCAAATCTTCCCTGGAATCACTTCAAACGACATACGAGGGAAGGCTTCATGTGATTCATGTGCTGGACAACGCCCCTATGAATTGGCAGGGCTATTCAGGACTACTCAACAATGACATGTTATCAAAACTGGTTGAACGCATTCCAGATTGGGGAATTGACAAAACTACTTACTTGATGTGCGGCCCTGAGGGGATGATGAAAAATGTGGAGACACTGCTGGAAGCCCGCCAAATCCCCAAGTCAAATATTTTCAAAGAGAGTTTTGTGCAGGGGACAATTAAGAAAGAAGAAAAGCAAGAAGTCTCAGCAAGTGATGAAATTATTGAGAGGGAAGTCACCATTCGATATGAGGGAGACGAACACAAGATTTTGGTCAAGCCAAACAGTACGATCCTGGAAACTGCACTGGATCAAGGAATCGATTTGCCGTTTTCGTGTCAGAGCGGCTTGTGCACTGCGTGCAGGGGCAAAGCCCTGTCGGGCAAGGTGAAATTAGATGAGGAGGAGGGCCTATCTCAATCTGAACGAGATGAAGGATACGTGCTAACTTGTGTTGGCCACCCTTTAACAGATGATGTAGTGATTGAAATTGGGTAGCGTCTAAGCCTTCTCTTTGGGAATGGCGAGGATATCAAAGTGCTTTCTATCAAACATTTGTTCTTTTGAAATCAGCTGAGCTGAGTTGGGTGAGAAATCCGGCAAATACTTGACGCGATAATCCTGCTCCGAAAATGTATTGTAAAGATCCTCTCTTTCCTCTACAGTTAATTGCTTAAAACATTCTGAAATGACATAGGGTCTATATGCCCTCAGAATATTCTTTAAGTTTTTGAGGATTTCCTTGTCGTACCCTTCCGCGTCCGTTTTGATTAAGCTTAGTGACTTTAGTTGGCTTGGATAATGGGTATTGAGATATGCGTCCAGATTTTTTCCATCCACTTCGAAAGTATATCGGTTGTTTCTTGCCGTATTTGTGCTGTAGCCCACTATACCTCCATTACCATAGGATGCGTCACCCGACCCGAAAGTAAATACTCCGTCATGAGCGGTCGCTGCGAAATTGAGCGGAATGATGTTGGTCCTATCTTTATTCAATTTAGCATTTGCGCTTAGTACGGGGAAGACATGCGGATTAGGTTCTAAAGCCAGAACGGTTCCAGATGGCCCAGCAGCTAACGCCATAGGGACAGTGGTATCTCCTTCATGCGCCCCAATATCGATAACTAAATCGCCCGGCTTCACAAATTGTTTGTAAAAATCAACACGTTGCTGAGTGATTTCATCGGTATTGTAAAATGGATGATCCCATCTCGCATATTCAATTGGGCCCTCTTTCTCAAGATTGATTTTAATAACCTTATAACTGTAGTCGCGAAAGGAATGCTTTTGTTTGTGGCGCTTGAATTTGTCGAGAATCCTTTGAAACATATACTTACTCATTAATCCATTCTACCGCTTTGTCGTAAACCATCGTGGGATCGGAAACGATCTCATCTGGAGTGTAAGCACCGAGAAACTGTTTGTTATTTCTGTCAGTCAAGAATGCGACATTTAGAAATAGACTTGAACCATCCAACAGGGCGAACGTTTGATTACCACCCCCCTGACCGCATGTGGGGTCTCCAAAACTTTTTGTATTGGCTTTCCCAGAGAACGCAATGGCAACCGCTTCTGCCGCGTTGGAGGTAGCATTATCCACTAAGACTGCAACTTTCGCGTCTGGACTAAGAATGGTGTAAGGAAAGAGTACAGTCACGACCGGGCTATCGTCATATTTGGCTGAACCACCACTGTAGCTGAATGGCGTATTCACTGCGTCACCATTCACGAAATTTCCAAGCAGCCCTTCTCCCAGGATTGGCCCTAGCCCTGCAATCATTGGCCATAGATTACCTCCGGTATTTCCCCTTATGTCCACGATCCATCCCTTTAAGTCTGCCTTATCTTGTGCTTTTGCTTCATTTTGTTTGCCCTCTGCAAACAGGGCTGCATCGAGGCCAGACTTTGTAAAGGCAGGTATCTTGATATATCCTATGTCCGCATCGTCTACTGCGACAGGAGGCTCGTCATCTTCACAGAGTACATTGAGCGTAAGTAAATTGCCATTGGCAGTGATCACGAAGGTGCTTTTGTCATTAAGTAACTCCAGTGCGTACAAAACGCTTGATTCCGCATCTGCGATAGTGGCAGATCCTCTTGCATCTTGTAAGACCAACGCCCTAAACTCAGCCCAATCAATCGTGCTCTTTCTGATGTGATTTTCTTCCATTATATCAATCATGGAATTAAGGTAATCCTCCACAGTGGTGGGTGGAAAAAAGGATTGCTGTTCAGCGCAACCAATCATCAGGATAGTGCCCAGCAGGAAGGCGTAGCTTGATTTTCTCATAATTAAAAACTAAAACACGCAAAGCTACCTATTATTGTGCGTGAATCCTCCCCTCAGAATTAGTGATTTGTGTATTGTTTCGAAAAAACCATTCCGCCAAAATTGATTCTACTGATTTTGCCCATGGTGTCAGTTTCAAATTTTGCGGTGACGTCCCCGAACCACCAATTGTCAAATGGCCCGTAGAATGTATCATAATGCCAATGGGATAGTTTCGCTAAAACTACCTGATTAAGGCTTATCGATAATTGATCACCTTCTGCTTTTACCGCAATGCTTCCGTATAGTGGATCGCTGTAAATGCCTTCAAATTGTGGAAGCGGATGAGAGGGACTGGTACCGATCACCCTTGCTTTCACCGATTCATCTTTTTTACGCGACTGCTCTAAATCCAACTTCTGGTAAAGTTCTTTGAATTCAGTACTCCAATCTCGAGTGCCTCCCAGTGCAAATAGATCGAAGGCCTTGTACATGATGGCGTGCCTCACCTCTGCATGATCAAGATTGCCAAATACGTAGACACCAATTTTTTCATCAGGCAGTTGCCCATGTATGGCGATCGAACCAGGTAAGCTTCCCGTGTGAAAATTTATTTTTTTACCCCTGTAGTCCTGCTGAAACCAACCCAAACCATAGGTGGTCCAATTGGGATTGGTCAATGTTGCGGTTGGATAAAATTCTCTCCTTGGAATAATGGCACTTGGAATGAAAAGTTCTTTCCAGCTGTTAGCGCTTAGTAGCCTCCCGCCATTGTACTTGCTGCTATCTAACATACACTTGACCCATTTTCCTATGTCGTCAATAGATGACCACACTGAGCCTGCCGGACCAATTTCGTCTGCACTCATGTCGGTGAGGGTAACCACTTCACCGTTTCGGAGCTGATGAGGGCGAGTTTGATTTTCGTCACGAACCATTTTCAGCAAAGGAACGGTCCTGTTCATTCCCAGTGGTTCAAAGATTCGTCTCTCGATATAGGATGCCCAAGGCTCATCAGCAACCTTCTCTATAATCTGACCCGCGGCCAGGTAGAAAATATTTTGATAAATGAAACTTGAACGAAAGGAATAAGAGGGTTCTACCAATCGCATCCGCTGAAGAATCTCTTCGGACGAAATCTGCATCGAAGACCACAAGAAATCTGTATTGCCAACACCGCTATTGTGCAAAAATAGATCTCGAATAGTCAACTCCTTGGTCACATAGGGTTCTTGAAGTTGGAGCTCGGGAAGGTACTTTGATACTTTGTCGGTCCATTGCAGCTTACCTTCATCAACAAGTATACCCATACAAGCAGCGGTCATCGCCTTCGTGGTGGACGCACAAGCAAACAGCGTATTGGTGTCTACAAGTTTATCCGTGCCAACTTCCCTTACCCCGTATGCTTTCTGAAAGATTACTTGATCACCTTTCACAACTGCCACTGCCAAACCGGGCACTTTCCAATCATTTCTTGCAAGTTCAACATAGCTATCAAAATCGCTGATTTGCTTTTTTAAAGTCCTTGACTGACCAGATGCATTGAGTTGAGTTAGCGATACGAGTGTGATAAGGAGTAGTATATTTTTCACGATGGTAATATTTATGATGATCTAATTTAAAACTTCAGAGCGTTTCTCTCTTGGATTGTAGGATTCGATAGATGGCGGGAATGGCAATAAGTACCCAGATAATATTGATGAATGCCGATGGAAATGCGCCATAATATATCGTGTTGGCAATTAGAAATGCGCCCCCCGTCAGATTCAATGCTTGAAAGAGCAATGAATTGGAATGCAACTTTTGGTAGCTATTGAGTCCATAGGCTAAAATGACCTCCACTGAGCCTACCCAGCCTATGATGTCGATGAATAATTTCATCCTGTATATGTAAACAAATTTTCATTTACATCAAGATGATTTTGTGAGTAATTGACGCAGTGATAGAAAATGAAGGCCATAGGCCAAGGGAACTAATAAGCCGGGAAGCCAAATGATCGGAAAATGCGTGACGATGGTGTTGCTGGGTCCTTAATTCAAAGGCCCAATTTCCACATACTTTAGAATATAGATATTCCGGTTTTGGTGGTTAGCATTTCCAGGGTCTTCATCCCCAAAGCGGAGTTACCCTTCTTGTTAAGTCTTGGGCTCCACACGGCCACGCTAAATTGCTGCGGGTGAATGGCCACAATGCCGCCACCCACACCACTCTTACCGGGAAGTCCAACCTCATAAGCAAATTCACCAGATTCATCATAAAAACCGCATGACAGCATCAGGGCGTTTAATCGTTTCACTTGAGATTTGGAAAGAAGTTGTTCGTTAGAATCCTGGAGCACACCCTGATTCGCAAACAGTTGAAATGCTTTGGCCAGTTCTTCACAAGTCATCTCAATAGAGCATTGATGAAAATAGAAATCCAGAACGAGATCGATATTATTGTGAATGTTGCCATATGACTTCATCATGTTGGCAAGTGCAGCATTTAAGTAGCCATGTTGCTTTTCGGATTCAGCGACAGCTGGATTGTATTGGATAGAAGACAATCCTGTGATTTTTCTGACATAGTTTAGGAATGCTTCCTTGGGATTATCAAAATGCGACAAGATAAGGTCAGCCACCACTAAAGCACCGGCATTAATGAATGGATTTCGAGGAATACCATTTTCATACTCTAGTTGCACGATTGAATTGAAAGGATCACCGGAAGGTTCGACTCCAATTCTTTTCCAAATCCCTTCGCCTAAAAGTGGTAGAATGAACGAGAGAGAAAGTACTTTAGATATGCTCTGAATGGAGAACTTCTCATAGCTATCACCAAAGGAATAAGACTGGCTGTTTGTCGTCAATAAAAACATTCCAAACTTGCTGGGATCTACAGCGGCCAATTCTGGAATGTAGGAGGCAACCTTTCCTTCTTTTGGTTCATTTTGCAGTGAAGCAAAAATATCTTTAAGTATCACATCGTAATTCATATAGGTGCTCGTTTCGGATCTAATTTAAGTTGTAATTGGCGAATGAAGGCCTACTTAACTGACAATTTCCAGCTTATCTGTATCGATAGGTCGAAAAACTTGATGCGTACAATTGATTGTTATCATTAACCGTTATCTTCCTGTTTCCAACAGTTGGCAATTGAAATCAAAAGTAATACATACGACCAATGGTCGTGATCATTTGTACATGATTCAATTTGTGTGCATTACAACTGTAGTATGGCTGTGGCTGGTGACTTTTTCTTTGCCATGTTTTTCGCAGCAGATCACGGAAGATCACTGTGGAATATGCAAAGGCAAGAGACATTTGCAGGGCTCCCCATATCGCTTCGATCTAAAAGGAGAAATTCCCTTTATCGCAGTATCAACTGTTTCACTTGGAGCTGGATTTGTTGCACAAGGATTTAATAATACCCAGCCCTTTACAGCAGAGGAACTTGAGATGCTAGACATCCAATCTATTAATGCCTTTGATAGAAATGCAGTTTACAATTCATCAGAAGCAGCAAAGCAAGCGAGCGATATCATAATTGCTAGCCTTACCATTTTTCCAATCTTATTGGTCTCCGAGCATCATACGAAGCAGGATCTTGGTCCTCTTCTTGCAATGTCGCTTGAGACCATGGCTGTAACCTATGGGCTCACTAATCTCATTAAGAATACTGTGAATCGCACTCGACCTAATGTCTATAATCCAGATACGCCATTCGATGAAAGGACAAGCAGCACGTCAAGGCAATCATTCATTTCCGGTCATACCAGCCATGCAGCAGCAGCTTCCTTTTTTATGGCTAAAGTAATTTCAGATTATCACCCTGATATGGCGACAGGTGCTAAGATTGCTTTGTGGTCTTTCTCGGCCTACATTCCTGCACTCACTGGCTACTTCAGGGTAAAGGCAGGCAAACACTTTACTACTGATGTAATGGCAGGATATGCCGTGGGGGCATTTACCGGTTGGCTCATCCCTCACCTGCACAAAAAGAAAGCAGATAGCATGCTTGGTAAATTGAACCTTCAGCTCTATCCCTCCACTGCCGGTATGCAATTCAGTCTTAGGGTTGGGTTGTAGTGCAACTAAATGGTTCATCGCTTGTACGCTCAATTTTGCTAGGCTTTCAATAGCCAAACCCTTAATTTGACATCCTGAAAATAAAATCAAATTTTATGCTTCGGTTTTGTATCCTATATCTATTTCTAGCTACCTCAGCTTACGCGCAAATCTCAAGGTCAGAGAAGAAGATTATAAGCTCAGTTGATGCACACCAGGAAGAAGCAATTACGCTGCTGGAGGAAGTCGTAAATATCAACAGTGGCTCCATGAATTTCGAAGGCGTAAAAAAAGTTGGAATGATTTTTAAATCGAAACTGGATAAACTTGGATTTGAGACTAAATGGATTGACGGTGCCGGATGGGGAAGGGCCGGTCACCTGGTTGCGGAACACAAAGGAAAAGGAAAGACCCTTCTACTGATTGGTCATCTTGACACTGTCTTTGAATTAGCCAGCCCTTTTCAAAGGTTTACGATAGTCAACGACTCTACGATGAGTGGACCGGGAGTGGGCGATATGAAGGGAGGCGATGTAGTGATCATTCAGGCCATGCAAGCATTGAGCGATGCTGGCGTGCTCAAGGATATGAACATTATTATCGTGATGACGGGTGATGAGGAGTTAAGTGGGAGGCCCTTGAGTGCCGCCCGAAAGGATTTAATTGACGCTGCAAAGGCAGCAGATATTGCTCTTGGCTTTGAAGATGGAGACGGCAATCCCAAAACAGCGGTGGTAGCCAGAAGAAGTTCTTCCGGATGGGAATTAAAGGTGGAGGGTGTACCCGCTCATTCATCCCAAGTTTTTACAAAAGATATTGGTGCAGGAGCCATCTATGAAGCTGCAAGAATAGTCAACGGGTTTTATGAAGCTTTATTTCAGGAGGAAAATCTTACTTTTAATCCAGGTATGATATTAGGGGGCACTTCGGTGGAGCATGATAAAGAAATGGATGGCGGTAAGGCTTACGGCAAGAGTAACATAGTGGCGAAACATGCCGTTGTGACCGGAGACATTAGGGCAATTTCGCCTGAGCAACTAAAGAAGACCCATGAGGTGATGAGAGAAGTGGTATCACAGCATCGTCCTCAAACAAAAGCCGAGATTAGTTTTGGCGAAGGATATCCTCCACTTGCTCCGGTGGCAGGCAACTACGAATTATTGAAGTACTACAATACGGTTAGCAATGACCTAGGATTTGGGAATGTTACCGCAGTAAATCCGCGGGACGCAGGAGCGGCAGACATTTCTTTCACCGCTCCGTACGTGGAGATGGCGATAGACGGACTCGGACCAGGAAGTGCGGGGGGTCATACGGTGAATGAAACTGCTGATCCACGTACCATTGCTATTCAAGCGAAACGAACGGCTGTGCTGATGTACCGACTGACGCAGGAAAAGGTTACGGTAAATCAAAAGCGATAGCCGATGAAACATTCTCTTGAGACCATCTGTGCGCATGCAGGTGCGGTAGCCGATAAGCTCGCTGGTGCCATTACTTCACCCGTTTATCTTTCCACTACTTACAACTATGAACCCAGAGGTGAGGAACCGGATGGATTTGTTTACACGAGGTTAAACAACCCCACGCGATCGCAACTGGAACAAATACTAACACAGCTGGAACAGGGAGAGGAAGCAGCTGCTTTTGCCAGTGGTAGTGCCGCAGCACAAGCTTGCTTCACCAGTCTTTCACCTGGCGATCATCTGATCGTAAATGAAGATGTATATACAGGCGTGAGGACTATGCTGCTGGACATCTTCATACCCTGGGGTTTGGAGGTCACTTTTACCGATTTAACAGACTTGCAGAATTTAGAGCGCTCTATCAAACCCAATACTAAATTAGTTTGGACAGAGTCTCCAACCAATCCGCAGCTGGGAGTTGTTGATCTTAAGAATTTAATCAAGTTTTGTAAGTCAACGCAGATACGAGTTGCCATTGACAATACCTTTGCCACGCCTTACTGTCAAAATCCGTTAGCGCTGGGTGCAGATCTGGTGATGCATAGCACTACCAAGTACCTGAGTGGGCATAGCGATGTGCTGGGAGGTGCCCTTATCACCGCAAAGCAAGATGTACAGTGGGAAAAGATTCGACAGATCCAACAAATTTTGGGGGCGGTGCCGAGTCCATTTGACTGTTGGTTGATTATGAGAGGGATTAGGAGCTTTGTACCGAGGATGGAAACACATTTGAAAAACGCAAAAGCCATTGCGGCTTTCCTGGACAAACACCCAATGGTTGAGAAGGCACTTTATCCTGGTTTGACTTCAAATCCCGGATACGCAATTGCAAAGGAGCAAATGAGAGGGACAGGTGCAATGGTTGCAATTCTGGTGAAAGGAGGAAAGAAGCAGGCAATTGCGTTCATTAAGAACCTTAAGATATTTACAAATGCCACTAGCCTGGGTGGCACGGAAAGTCTGGTTGAGCATCGGAAATCAGTGGAGGGGCCAGAATCTCCAACTCCTGAAAGTCTTGTGAGAATGAGTATTGGGTTGGAGAATGTAGACGACTTGATCAATGATCTGGATCAGGCGCTAAATGGCCTCAAATAAAGGTCAGGTACTAGCTACAGAACTGTTGGGGGGTGTAATGCCTTTATGCTTCGTCAAGGTAAGTTTAGAAATTCCTGAGGAAAGACTGCGATATCAAAATTCCAAATAAGAGGCAGCAAGTAGTAGGTGTAAATTGTGACTATTAGAATTGATAGAATGTTGAGCCAGAATCCCGCCTTCACCATGTCTTTGATTTCTAATGTGCCGGATCCAAAAACTATAGCGTTGGGTGCTGTGGCGACAGGCAGCATAAATGCACAAGAGGAAGCGATAGTCATAGGAACCATTAATACAAAGGGATTCATGTTGATGGCTTGCGCAAGTGCGGCAAGAATTGGCAACATTAGCGTGCAGGTGGCCATGTTTTGAGTTAACTCCGTCAGGTAGTTTACAACAGCCACCACAATCAAAATAATCAGCAGCGGAGAAACACCCTCTAGCAAGCTCAGCTTGTTTCCAATCCACTGTGTAAGACCTGACTCGGAAAAACTACCGGCCAGAGCAAACGCACCTCCGAACAAGAGTATTACAGCCCAAGGCAGTTTTACTGCGGTGCGCCAGTCCATGATCATGTTTGAAGCGTCACTCCGAGAGGGGATTACGAATAGCATGATCGCGCCAGCTAAGGCAATGGTGGTGTCATTCACCTGGGGTAAAAAGGGTTGAATGAGCAACTGCCTAAAGATCCAGGCCAGTGCTACCGAGGCGAAAATGGCGAGCACCCACTTCTCTTCATATTTAATGGGGCCAAGCTTCTTTAATTCTTCTGCAATGATTGTCTTTGAGCCAGGCACCTGCTCACTACTCAACTTAAATGCTTGGTGGCTTAGGTTCCACCAGAGAAATCCGCCCAACACAATCACCATGGGAAATGCAAAGAAGAACCAATCATCGAATGGTACTTCAAACTTATAGAAATCTTGTACACTTTCCGCAAAAATCAGATTGGTAGGAGTACCTACCAGAGTAGCTATTCCGCCAATCGAAGCGGCATAAGCTATACTAATTACAAGCGCCTTCCCAAAAGCTGAGTTGTTAGTGGTTTCTTGATTGAGTAACGCAGCCAATTGATCTACAATGGAAATTGCAATTGGTAACATCATCATAGTGGTGGCAGTGTTGGATATCCACATGGAGAGTAAGCCGGTAGCCAGGATGAAGCCAAGTAGCAATTGTTTTTGATTTGTGCCCGTGAATTTGATGATGGTGAGGGCGATCCTTCTATGCAGATTCCATTTCTGCATTGCCAGGGCTATAATAAAACCTCCTACAAATAAAAAGATGATGGGACTCGAATAGTAGTCGGTAATGGAATTGACCGACATGATATCGTTGATAGAGAAAAGTAGAATAGGGAGAAGTGAGGTGATCGCAATGGGAACGGCTTCAACCAACCACCAGAGCGCGATCCATGCCGTACATGCCAATACTGCAAAAGCGGGCGCAGGCATATCTTTTGGTCCACCGATGAATAAGAGGAGGAGATAGAGGCACGGACCAATAATAATTACTGCGCGTTTCAAACCGAAGATTTTCATCTCATTTGCTTCACAGCGCTCAATATAGGGACCGAGAGAGTTTAAGTGATGAGAATTATGCTAAGAGGTAGTATTTACCTTTCTTCAGTAGTAAGGGCTTGAATTTTATTTAGAAGGATGCATACGCTGCCCCGTCAGAAATTCAAACTACTTCACCAACTTCTTATACTTGATGCGATGTGGCTGATCATCGCCCAGTCGCTTTTTGCGGTTCTCTTCATACTCGCTGAAGGTTCCTTCATACCAGAACACTTGTGAGTCTCCTTCAAAGGCCAGGATGTGCGTACATACCCTGTCAAGAAACCATCTGTCGTGGGAAATGATCACTGCACATCCGGCAAAGTTTTCCAAGCCTTCTTCCAGTGCCCGTAGAGTGTTCACATCAAGGTCGTTGGTGGGCTCATCGAGCAGCAGCAAGTTACCACCTTGCTTTAGGGCAATGGCTAAGTGCACTCTATTGCGCATACCTCCCGAAAGTTCTTTTACTTTCTTTTGTTGGTCGGTACCACCAAAATTGAATTTGCTCACGTATGCGCGTGAGTTTATTTCTCTTCCACCCAACATCATCAGTTCGTTGCCGCCAGTAATTGCCTGATACACGGTGTCATCAGGTTGGAGGTCATCATGTTCCTGATCCACATAGGCAATCTGTACGGTATCGCCCACGCTAAAGGTACCAGCATCAGGTTTTTCTTTCCCGATGATCATCTTAAACAGGGTGGTCTTACCAGCACCATTGGGTCCGATAATACCCACAATGCCAGCGGGGGGCAATGAGAACGTCAGGTTTTCGTAAAGCAACTTATCTCCATAGGCCTTTGATACACCATTGGCTTCAATCACCTTGTTGCCCAGTCGTGGACCAGGAGGAATGAATAGCTCCAACTTCGCTTCCTTCTCCTTGGCCTCCTGTGTCAAAAGTTTTTCGTAGGCACCCAAGCGGGCTTTGCCTTTTGCATGACGACCCTTCGGGCCCATTCGCACCCATTCCAATTCTCGCTCCAAGGTTTTCTGACGTTTCGATTCTGTCTTTTCCTCTTGAGCTAGTCTCTTTGATTTTTGATCCAACCAGGAGGAGTAGTTCCCCTTCCAGGGGATGCCCTCTCCGCGGTCAAGTTCCAATATCCAGCCTGCTACATTATCCAAAAAGTATCTGTCGTGGGTTACGGCAATGATGGTTCCTTTGTACTGTCGCAAATGTTCTTCAAGCCAATGCACACTTTCAGCATCGAGGTGGTTGGTAGGCTCATCCAGTAGTAGTACATCAGGCTCTTTTAATAGCAAGCGACAAAGCGCTACACGCCTTTTTTCACCTCCAGACAAATGTTCGACTTTGGCATCGGAAGGAGGGCAACGAAGTGCGTCCATGGCGCGCTCCAGTTTATGATCTAATTCCCAGGCATCTGTGGCGTCTAGTTTTTCCTGCACTTCACCTTGTCTGTCAATGAGTTTTTGCATCGCATCTGGATTATCGAGCACCTCCGGATCGGCAAATTTGTTATTGATTTCCTCAAATTCTCTTAAAAGATCTACCGTCTCTTTTGCCCCTTCCTCTACGATCTCTTTGACTGTCTTGGTCTTGTCCAACTGAGGCTCTTGTTCAAGCAAGCCAACAGAAAAACTTTGATCTGACACCACTTCACCCTGGAATTCCTTGTCGATACCGGCAATGATCCTCAGCAAAGAGGATTTACCTGAACCATTGAGTCCCAGCACACCGATCTTTGCTCCATAAAAGAAGGAGAGGTAGATGTTTTTAAGTACTTGTTTGTTTGGAGGGTAAATTTTGTTTACCCCTGTCATCGAGAATATTATTTTTTCGTCTGCCATTGCTGTTGAAGAAATTAGAACCACTAATATGATGATTTTGGTGCAACTGGTGAAGGAAGCTTTCAGAAATGTTTATCTGAAAAGTGGAGCGCTTATTGCTGCACCAAAATTGAAGGAGAGGCATTGCTTATTTTCACTTTTGCCTACAATTTTCTCGTTACTTTTCTGGATAAAAAAATCTTTTTTACCCGCTAGAAATCTTTTCTAGCATGGTAATAATGCGGATTAAGGCTGGATTCGACATATAAATGGAAATTAGGAATCTTGCGCAGATTTCAGATCCGCCAAATTGGCTTCTGCCTATTGTTCCTTAAGGGTTAAATTCTATTTTTGCGAAAAAATAAAAGGACAGATTACTATGTATTGGACACTCGAACTTGCTTCCTATTTAGAGGATGCCCCCTGGCCAGCAACGAAAGACGAATTGATAGATTTTTCAATCCGGTCAGGTGCGCCCCTTGAGGTAGTGGAAAATTTGCAGGAATTGGAGGACGATGGTCAACCATACGAGAGTATTGAAGAGATTTGGCCCGATTACCCAACAAAGGAAGATTTCTTCTTCAATGAAGATGAGTATTAGAATTTAAATTTCGGATTCTAGATAATAATAAGGATAAAAGGCCCTGAACCACAGGGCCTTTGCTTTTTGGTGCAACGGTAAACTTGAGGTTCAATTTCCAGCTCTCGAATTGAGAAGTGCTTCCGCTACAATCAAATCCTCAGCTGTGGTTATTTTAAGGTTTTCATAGCTACCTTCAAACAATGAGATCTGGTGGCCACTTCGCTCCGCCACACTCGCATCATCTGTCAGACTCAAATCCTCCTTCATATTATAAGCAGCCTTTATCAAGTCAACGTCAAATGTCTGCGGTGTTTGAATGATACGGAAACGAGATCGATCCACCGCTTTTGTATTATCCATGTCCGTCATTCGTATGGATTCTTTTAGGCGTACGGCAGCTACTGCAGATTGATGCACTGCCGCCAGACGAAAGGAGGCAGCAATGATATCTTCGCTTACCAAAGGCCTCACACCATCATGTATCGCTACTAAGCCTGCGCCCTCTATTCTGCTTAGCCCATTTCTTACAGATTGAAATCGCGTTTCTCCACCCTCTTGCAGTATAAGTGACTTATTGAAGTCAAATTGGCTACAAATAGATTTCCAGATTGCAAAATCATCCTCTGGTAGAACCAAAACAATCTTGATCGATTCAGCGTATCTGAAGAAGGCTTCAATGGTGTGCAGCAGCACAGGCTTGCCATTCAACTCCAGAAATTGCTTTGGTAGCTTACTCTTGATTCGTGTTCCCTTGCCTCCGGCAACAATTAGCGCATATTCTGCTTTTCTCAAGATGATTGATTTACAAAATTAAGTTAAACAAAAAAGCTTCAGTATTACTGAAGCTTTTTGAGAATATAAGCCGAGGTTAAATGATTAGCATGGCATCACCATACGTTAAGAACTTGTATTTTTCTTTCTTCGCCACTTGATACGCATTCATCACATGATCGTAGCCACCAAACGCAGCGGCCATCATCAGTAATGTGGACTCCGGCATGTGAAAGTTGGTGATCATCGCGCTGCAAATCTTAAAGTCATAGGGTGGGAATATAAACTTGTCAGTCCATCCCTCGCGTTCTTTCAATCTGTTGCCCGCAGAAACTGCTGACTCCAGGGCCCGCATAGTAGTGGTTCCTACTGCACAGACTTTTTTCTTGTCGTCCAGTGCTTTGTTTACCAATTCTACCGTATCCTTTCCAACAATGAAGTTCTCGGAATCCATTTTATGCTTGGTAAGATCTTCTACGTCCACTTGCCTGAAGGTTCCCAACCCGATGTGCAACGTGATATAAGTCATGTCTACACCTTTTATCTGAAGTCGCTTCAGTAGCTGCTTTGTGAAATGCATGCCTGCTGTCGGTGCCGAAACAGCGCCTTTGTTTTTGGCATATATCGTTTGGAAGCGGTCCTTGTCAGATGGTTCTATTTTTCTTTTTATGTATTTAGGCAGGGGAGTCTCACCTAACGATTCTACAATTTTGCCGAAAGCCTCCGAATCACCGTCAAATAAGAAACGAATTGTTCTTCCTCTGGAAGTAGTGTTGTCTATTACTTCAGCTACTAAATCTCCATCTCCAAAGTAAAGTTTATTGCCAACCCTGATCTTTCGAGCAGGATCTACTAGCACATCCCATAAGTGCATCTCTGGATTGAGTTCGCGAAGCAGAAATACTTCTATTTTAGCCCCCGTTTTTTCTTTCCGACCGTACAGGCGAGCGGGAAAAACCATGGTGTCATTTCCCACCAGAAGATCACCTTCCTCAAAGTAGCTGACGATATCTTTAAATTCCTTGTGCTCAATCTCTCCAGTCTTTCTGTGAAGTACCATCAGGCGCGACTCATCTCTGTTTTCGGCCGGGTGGGATGCGATAAGATTATTTGGGAGGTCTAACTTAAACTTAGATAACTTCATACTATTTTGGGCAAACCCGGATTGGGCGGTTTAATTCGAGGTTGCAAAAATAAGAATTTGTTTTAATTATTAGGTTTGTAACTCAAAATCAATCCCTGCGTCTTTAGGCTATACATGCTCACACTGCGGTTAATTCTAGAAAGTTTCCGGTTTGCCTTCAAAGCACTGAAAGTCAATTTATTACGAACTGTGCTTTCACTACTGGGCGTCACCATTGGAATTTTCGCAATCATAGCCGTTTTCACCATCGTTGACTCCCTGGAAAAAAATATCAAGGATAGTTTCTCATTCCTGGGATCGGGAGTAATATATGCCGAAAAATGGCCATTCCCCAGTCAAGACGGTGACTACAAATGGTGGGAATTTTGGCAGCGTCCCAACGTCTCTTATAGCGAGTTTAAGTTTCTTCAAGCAAATCTGCAGCATCAGGACGCGGTGTCTATTAGTGTCAATAAAAGTAGAGTGACTTTGAAGGAAGGCAGCAATAGTATCAGTCAAATCAATCTTCTGGGTGTACAGAACTATGAGGAGGTATTTGATGTGAATGTGGAGAAGGGCAGGTACTTTACTTCTGCTGAGGTAGAGGGAGGCAGAAGCGTAGCAATTCTGGGCTATGAAGTGGCAAATTCATTGTTTGCCAATGGCAGAGACCCGATTGGAAAATCCATAAAGATTAAAGGTAGAAAGTATTTGGTAGTGGGAACGTTGAAGAAGGAGGGCCAAAGCTTTTTGGGTGGACCCAGCAACGATTACACTTGCCTTATTCCTTATAACGCTTTTAGAAGACTTTATCAGACCGGCACTGGAGCCTGGAATGAAATTGGTTCTGAAATTGGCGTCAAAGGAAAGGAGTCTGACGTGGGATTTGTAGAACTAGAAAATGAAATGCGAGGCATGTTGAGAAGTAGGCGAGGCCTGCGCCCGCTGGACAAAGATAACTTTGCGCTCAATAGGCCAGAAGCGATCGCAAACGTGGTGAGTAGCGTGTTTGATGTCATCAGTGTAGCTGGTTGGATCATAGGAGGCTTCTCGATTTTGGTGGGTGGCTTTGGAATTGCCAACATCATGTTTGTGTCCGTGAAGGAGCGGACAAGTATCATTGGGTTACAAAAAAGCCTGGGTGCCAAGAACTACTTCATTCTCTTTCAATTTTTGTTCGAAGCAATATTCTTAAGCTTGATAGGAGGGTTAACGGGAATACTTCTTGTTTTCTTGCTGACGTTCGCACCATTTGGGAGCCTTGAGGTGATTCTTAGTTTTAGGAATGTGGTGCTGGGTTTGGGTGTTTCCTGCGCGATAGGGGTCATATCAGGAATAGTGCCTGCAGCCCTGGCCGCACGTTTGGATCCCGTAGAAGCTATTAGATCTTGACAAACAAAAAGCGGTATCGATATAAGAGAACTAATATCGATACCGCTTTAGTCTGGAGAAGTGCTATGCCTTCTCGGCTTTTTCCTTTTCTTCTACTTTCTCTACAGGACTTGTACCTGCAATTTTTGCTTTGATCTTCTTTTCTAGTTCTTCCAGTAATTCTGGATTGTCTTCTATTAACTGTTTCACCGTATCGCGGCCCTGGCCGAGTTTGTTACCATCATACGAGAACCAAGAGCCGGCTTTCTGTATCACGTCAAGTTCAACACCCAGATCTACAATCTCACCTGACTTTGAAATGCCGCGGCCATACATGATGTCGAACTCCACCACTTTGAAAGGTGGTGCAACTTTGTTTTTCACCACCTTCACACGTACCCTGTTACCTGTAATATCGTCTGCACTTTCTTTGATTTGTCCGATCCGTCTGATATCAAGTCGTACCGAAGCGTAGAATTTTAGGGCATTACCACCGGTAGTAGTTTCAGGGTTCCCAAACATGACTCCGATCTTCTCCCGCAACTGGTTGATGAATATACAAGCGCATCCAGTTTTGCTTATAGTACCTGTCAACTTACGCAGTGCTTGCGACATCAAACGCGCATGCAGACCCATCTTGCTATCGCCCATCTCGCCTTCAAGCTCAGCCTTGGGTACAAGGGCGGCCACTGAGTCGATCACGATAATATCTATTGCGCCAGATCGAATAAGGTGCTCTGTGATTTCCAATGCCTGCTCACCATTGTCTGGCTGGGAGATCAGAAGATTTTCTGTATCAATACCTAGCTTCTCTGCGTAGGTCTTGTCAAACGCATGCTCTGCGTCAATAAAAGCAGCCAGTCCACCGCGCTTTTGAGCTTCGGCAATCATGTGCATGGTGAGCGTAGTTTTTCCAGAGGATTCTGGTCCGTAAATCTCTGTCACCCGGCCACGAGGAATTCCGCCTATCCCGAGCGCGATATCTAATCCGAGCGAACCCGTTGAGATGGCTGGTATATCTATGATTTTCTCGTCACTCAACTTCATCACCGCGCCCTTACCATATGACTTCTCTAGTTTGTCAATGGTCAGCTGAAGCGCCTTCATTTTTTCCTTGTTGTCACCCATAAAACTTTCTCCTTGTGTATGTTATAAATTATTAAAGCGGGGATGAAATTACCACATACAGTGCGATTCACCAAGGTTCCGTGGAGAATAGCAAACTGGGCACGCTGCTAGTTGAGCAACCCAAAAATCTGGAATTAATTAACCAGTAAGGTTTAACGGATTAGTCCTTTAATTTGCACTTTAATGAATTATGGGAGTCGAATGAAGAAAATATTTCTTACAGCAGGTGCGATGCTGGTTATTGTTGTGGCATGGAACTGGTCGCTCATCTCCTACGGGGTTGCTCAGGGTATGGGGCAGTTCAAGATCATAGTTAATGCGCGCCCAATTGAGGAGGTATTGAATGATCCTGAATTTCCGGATTCGCTCAAGCAGAAGTTGGCAATTGTAGAAGAAATCAGGCGATTTGCAATTGATTCGCTTGGGCTCAAAGACACTGAAAATTATAAAACGGTCTTCGATCAAAAAGGGCAAGAGTTGATGTGGGTGGTGACCGCCAGCGAGCCCTACCAATTGAAATCCTTTACGTGGCAATTTCCGGTGGTGGGGAAAGTGCCATACAAAGGATTTTTTGAAATAGAGAAGGCTCAGAGGGAATTAGAGACGTTGAAAAGTCAAGGATATGATGTGGGTGTACGCAATCCCGGTGGCTGGTCTACACTGGGATGGTTTACCGATCCCATCCTTAGCGGAATGCTCAAAAGAAATGAAGGGGATCTGGCAAGTTTGATTATTCACGAAATGGTGCACGCCACTGTCTTTGTCAAAGACAGCATTGATTTTAATGAGAACCTCGCCTCGTTCATTGCAGATACGGCCGCTTTTGATTTCATCAAGTGGAAGTATGGTCCGCAATCAAAGGAGTACCAGGTATACTTAGATGAAACGCAGGATCATGCGAAGTATAGCAATCACATCATGCGAGGCAGCCAATCTCTGGATAGCCTTTATGGATTGCTCCATGGAGAAAGTGAGGAATTTAAGCAGGCAAGAAAAGAGGAAATGATCAAAAAGATTGTGGCCAGCATGGATACACTCACGTTAAAAGAATTTAAGATTCCGACATCGCGCTTCAACAAGAACCTTCCGAACAATGACTACTTCCTCGCCTACTTAAGATATGGGTCAAAACAGGATAATTTTAAAGCAGAACTCCACGAGAAGTTCAATGGTAACTTGCGTTTGATGGTCAAGTCTTATGAGAAGAGATTCCCGTTTTTGTGACAGATTCCTAAATGATTAAGTAATTGTTAAGATCATAACATTAGCTTTCAATTCGCTTAATTTCTCTCTACTTTTGAGTTCAACCAAAAGGTAAACTATGGCTCAAAAGCCATCGCACAAGGTGCTAGTCGTTGATGACGAAGAGCCCATATTAGAACTGTTAAAATATAACCTTGAAAAAGAAGGTTATGATGTGCGCACCGCCACCGAAGGGCAACTTGCCGTAGACATCGCCAAGAAGTTTCTCCCGGATTTGGTCCTGCTTGATATTATGATGCCCAAGATGGATGGGGTGGAGGCCTGTCGCCTGTTACGCGCCATTCCTGAATTGCAAAACACTTATATTGTATTTCTCACGGCTCGATCGGAAGAGTACTCTGAAATTGCAGCTTTTGATGTGGGGGCAGATGACTATATCACCAAGCCCATTAAACCAAGGGCATTGATGAGCAGGATTACAGCACTATTCAGAAGGGAGTCAAAAAAGAATACTTCGCCCACTCAAATAAAGTTAGGGGATCTCACCATAGACCGAACTAGCTATACCATTAAGGTAAATGATAAGGAAATAAGTCTTCCCAAGAAGGAGTTTGAACTATTGTTCTTTCTCGCTCAAAACCCGAACAAAGTGTTCAGCCGTGATGACTTATTGCAAAACATTTGGGGTTCCGATGTATACGTATTGGCCAGAACGGTAGATGTGCACATCCGAAAAGTAAGAGAAAAGATTGGAGATGATTATATTACAACCGTAAAGGGTGTTGGATATAAGTTTCATCTAAACTAATCTCAGAAGTGTATAATGCCAGGTCCTTGGCTTTCTTGCTGGCTTTAGCAACCGGCATTTCGACAGCGGTTATTCTTTTCTTGATTGCAGACATCAATTCAAATCTGCTCTCTACGATTAGCGTGATTTCTTTTGCGATCACTTTTGCAGTGAGTTACAGTCTGCTGCACTTTCTGGTTTTTAAAGGGGTGGAGGATATATATGATGTCTTGAACAATGTGCAAGGGAAATCATTTTCCGGCTTGCACAATGAGGAGCCCAGAAACCCATTAAAGCATATCAAGGAGGAGATAGAGTCATTCTCGTCAATTAAGTTGGGAGAGATTGAAGACCTGAAGAAATCAGAGACCTTCCGCAAAGAGTTTATCGCAGATGTCTCACATGAGTTAAAGACTCCGATTTTTGCTGCTCAGGGATTTGTGCATACCCTGCTGGATGGAGCGGTGGAAGACAAAAGCGTTAGAGACAAATTTTTGAAGAAGGCTGCCAAGAGCCTGGATGGCCTCGATGCCCTGGTACAAGATCTGCTCACCCTATCGCAGATAGAGACGGGGGATATCAAGATGAAGTTTGACAATATAGACCTGTATTCCCTTTGTACGGAAGTAGTTGAGCAGTATGAACATCGGGCAGCAAAGCGAAACATCAGTGTGAAGGTGAAAAAACCAGAGCAGATGGTGATCGTGGTAGCCGATTGGCTCAGGATCACGCAGGTGATGACCAACTTGGTTTCAAACGCCATCAAATATTCGAATGAGGGTGGTGAAGTAGTGATTTATTTTGAGATTGGCGAAAGATACATTCACACCCACGTCAAAGATCACGGTGAGGGTATACCTCAAGAACACCTAAAAAGAATATTTGAGCGTTTCTACAGGGTGGAAAAGAGCAGGAGTAGGGAGAAGGGTGGTACAGGTCTTGGGTTAGCCATCGTCAAGCATATTTTGGAAGGACACAAGTCGAGGGCCATCGTCAAAAGTGAGCCAGGCAAAGGTTCTACTTTTAGTTTTAGGTTGCCAGCAGCTGAACGGGTAACTGCAGCAAAGGCGAAATAAAGGAGTATTCCTACCTTTGCATCTTGAAATCATCTCATCTTAATTTTAGAAAAGCCATCATCTTTGAAAACGAGGATTATATCCTTGTCAACAAGCCTCCGTTCTTGTCTACGCTAGAGGATCGAAACGAGCCTCAGAACCTGCTGCTGCTGGCGCGAGCCTACGAACCGAATGCACAAGTCTGTCATCGTCTTGATAAAGATACCTCCGGAATCATGGCGATCGCCAGGCACCCCGAGGCCTATCGCGATCTAAGCATCCAGTTTGAAAATCGGAAGGTTTCTAAGGTTTATCATGCAATAGTGGACGGCATCCACGTATTTGAAAACGAAGAGGTCAAGGCTCCTATCCTCAAACAGAGCGATGGTACCGTGAAAATGGATAGAAAAGGAAAGAGCGCACTCACTACCTTCAATACGCTGTGGCCGTACAAATTTCACACTTTGGTGCAATGCGAGCCGCTCACAGGCAGAATGCATCAGATACGCCTTCACCTCACTTCTCTGGGCGCTCCCATCACCGGGGACATCACCTATGGGGGTAAGCCCTTCTATTTATCAAGTGTGAAGAGAGGATTTAATCTCAAGAAAAACAGTGATGAAGAACCCCTCATAAAGCGGATGGCGCTCCACGCCCACAAATTGGCTTTTTCGGGCCTAAAAGGGGATAAAATCGAGGCTATAGCACCTTATCCAAAGGATTTTTCGGCCTTGATGAAGCAATTGTCATCGAATGTGAGGTAAAAAGGAATGGTGCCTTGCAAATTTATCTTTTTGGGTCTACTTTTGTGTCCCTTTTTGGAGGGGTATATACTAGTAAAACGGATTTAAAAAGGATCAAAAGTGGATCATAACAGTTATAAAACAACTAACGCAAACAAGACCAGCGCAGAAAAGGCATGGGTTTTGGTTGATGCAAAAGATCAGGTGTTGGGTCGTGTGGCCAGCCAAATCGCAAAAATTATCAGAGGCAAAAACAAGCCTACCTATACTCCTTATGTCGACATGGGGGATAATGTGGTAGTGATCAATGCGGAGAAAGTTCGCATGACTGGTAAGAAGTGGAACGATCGCATTTTGCTTTCTCACACGGGGTTTCCAGGAGGTCAGCGTGAGCAAACTCCTTCAGTAATGCGTGCTAAATATCCAGAGAGACTCATTGAACATGCCGTACGTGGTATGCTCCCTAAAAATCGTATTGGGCGTGAATTATTTAGAAGCTTGCATGTATATGCAGGTGACGCACATCCGCATGAAGCGCAACAACCAAAAGAAATAAAGTTCTGATAAATGGAAATTACTAATAAGATAGGAAGAAGGAAGACGGCAATCGCCAGGGTATATCTTCAACCAGGAAAAGGAGAAATTATTGTGAATAGCCGTGAACTGGGCGACTACTTCAAATCAGAAATTCACCAATCTACAGTGAAGCAAGCACTTACTATTCTCAATGCAGAGAATAATTTTGATGTAAAAGCAAATGTAGAAGGTGGCGGAATAAAAGGACAAGCTGAGGCAGTGCGCCTTGCAATCTCACGTGCGCTCGTAGCTGTGAATCCTGAAGATAAACCTGCGCTTAAGAAGGAGGGACTCACCACACGCGATTCTCGTATGGTGGAAAGAAAGAAGTACGGAAAGAGAAAGGCAAGAAAGAGGTTCCAGTTCAGCAAGCGTTAATCTAATAAAGCATTTAAGAGAATGGCAGATCAATTGACAACAAAAGAATTAATGGATGCAGGTGTTCACTTCGGACACCTTACCCGTAAGTGGAATCCTAAGATGGCGGAATACATCTTCATGGAGAACAACGGGATTCATTTAATTGACTTAAATAAGACGATCAAATGTCTTGACGAGGCAACCTTCGCAATGAAGAACATCGTTCGCTCGGGCCGTAAGATCATGCTTGTAGCTACTAAGAAGCAAGCTAAGGACATTATCAAGACCCATGCAACCAACTTGAACATGCCGTTCGTTACCGAGCGCTGGCTAGGTGGTATGTTGACCAACTTTGCGACTATCCGCAAATCACTTAAGAAACTTGCTCAGATTGAGAAGTTGATGAAGGACGAGGCATTTGAAAACATGGCCAAGCGTGAGCGCCTGATGGTGACACGCGAGAAAGCCAAATTGGAAAAGTTGCTCGGTGGTATTGCAGACCTAAACCGCCTTCCTTCCGCCTTGTTTGTGGTAGATGTGAAGCGTGAGCATATTGCAGTGGCTGAAGCGAAGAAGTTGAATATCCCTGTGTTTGCGATGGTAGATACTAACTCTGATCCCACGGATATTGATTTCCCAATTCCTGCCAATGACGATGCATTTAAGTCTATTTCTATCATCGTTGATCACGTAGCCAAGTCTATTGAGGAAGCGCTGATGGAACGAAAGAAAGAAAAGGATGATGCGAGTATGAAGAAGGAGATAGAGGAGAAAAAGAAAGTAGACGAGGTCGTAGAAGAAACAAAATAATCGGGACGCGGGTCAGTCCGCGTACTCCGGATTAAGTCACTAAACATCGGCCATCAAGCCGGTGTTTATTTTTTAAGGCAAGTGTAGACTCGCTATAAACAATAGAATCAGAAATAACTAAAAAATAGAGAAATGGCAATTACAGCACAAGATGTAAACAAGCTTCGCACTATGACCGGTGCGGGTATGATGGACTGCAAAAAGGCATTGACCGAGGCAAACGGTGATTTTGAAAAGGCAATAGAGATCTTGAGAAAAAAGGGACAGAAGGTATCTGCTTCCCGTTCAGACAAAGACGCGAAAGAAGGATCAGTGTTTGTCAAGACCTCAGACGATAACAAAGAAGCAGTGTTGATCGCTCTTAACTGCGAGACAGACTTTGTGGCCAAGAACGAAGAGTTTCAAAACCTAGGAAATCTGCTAGCTGAAACAGCCTTTGCAAAAAAGCCAGCAGATGTAGCCGCTTTACTGAACGAAAAAGTAGGTGACCTGACGTTGCAGGAGAAAGTGACCGAGTTGGTCGGGAAAATCGGTGAGAAGGTGGAGGTAAGTGAGTATATCCAAATGAGCGGAGAGGCTGTAGTGCCTTATATTCATGCCGGAAGCAAGTTGGGTGTGCTCGTATCGTTGAAGGGTGTGAATGGAACAGATGTGGTGGAGGCAGGTAAAGATGTGGGGATGCAAATTGCTGCCATGAATCCCGTAGCCGTGGATGAAACAAAAGTGGACAAGAGCTTGATCGAAAAAGAGTTGGAAATTGCGAAGGCGCAAATCATTGCCGAAGGCAAGCCGGAGAATATGGTGGAAAAGATTGCTGAAGGTAAACTAAAGCGTTTTTACAAAGACAATACTTTGGTGCACCAGCCTTTCGTGAAGGATAATAGCAAAACTGTAGCGCAGTACCTCGATGGCATCACCAAGGGTTTGGCGGTAGCAGATTTTAAGCGCGTGTCGATCGGCTAAAGTGTTTTAGTATTGTAATGGTTAAAGAAGGAGCTTAATGCTCCTTTTTTTTGTTTGTAGGGTCTGTAGTCCCCTCAGACTCACTCTAGGGAGGGAGCGGGAAGGCGGAAGACTCTGAGTAAACTAGGAATGAGGTAAGCAAAAAATTAAGAAGTGAGTAAGTAAATATAATTTCAATGCACAGTCAACATATTGAAACTAGTGAGAGCTATTTCTGTTCAATAACATGTCAAAGGTGGCACAGTTGAGATGGAAATAAGGACAAGAAATTATTTCCAGGATATTAGATTATTGATAACAAACAAACAAACTGAGTCTAAAACACCATTCCTCTTCTGGCACTGGTCATCAGCGGAACAATACGCTCTTCCCTAAAATGATCGAATGACTGTGAGATTTGCTGGTCGGGCCAGAGTACATCGATGGTCAACGCATTCACACGATAAATTATGGTGTACAATGTGCCGAAAGCCCCCCCCACTGGTCTTAGCGTCTCGCTAAGACCTTTTTGGAATCAACCTCATAGCTGGCAGGCCTTTTGTTATTAACTCCACAATCATGGTTTTCTATATTTGTCTCAATGGGTAGAAAATATGCGATTGGGGATAATCGGCAATTGTATTTTGTCACATTTACCGTAGTTCATTGGATTGATATTTTCATACGAGAGGAGTATCGAAAAATCATTTACGATAGCATAAAATATTGTCAGACAAACAAGGGACATGAAGTGTACGGGTACTGCATAATGACCAGCCATATTCATATGATGATTGGAACGGAGACAGGTGTACTGTCTGATATTATTCGTGATTTCAAGAGTTTCACTTCACGTCAGATTCGGAAGGAAATAGAAAATAATTTGCAGGAGAGTAGGCGTGAGTGGCTGCTGAAATTGCTTTATGAGGCTGGAAACCAGAATAGGAGGAATAATGATTTTCAAATTTTGGCAACAGCACAACCACCCCATTGAGTTGAACACAAACGAGATTTTGCAACAACGGTTGGATTATATTCATAACAACCCTGTAGCTCAAGGTTTGGTCGAAAAAAGAGGAGGAATGGTTGCACAGTAGTGCCGGTGATTATCATGGAATTAGAAAGGGAGAGGTTGAATTGATATTTGTTTAGTGTCGTAGCGAGACGCTACGACCAGTGCGGGGATTTTTTTACGTTGTGCCTGTTTCTAAAAGTATTACCTTATTGGAATCTTTTGAAGCGCTCTCCTTAGGTCAGAGGGAGCCTGAAATCTGTAACCCAGGAAAGCCTGATAGAAAATATGCGTATCTGTATTTATTGCAGTGGTTCCTTCTTGCTTAAATACTGAATCTCTAAAGTCGGTATATATTCCGGCAAAGAAGCGTTCACCATTGTAACCCAACGCAAAGCGCCCTTCCAAACGTAAAATCGGAGCTTTGTTGTTGGTGACGATATCGTCTGGTGCACCGGACTGACCGCGCGTAGTAAGTTTGGTAAAAATATAGCCTGCTCCCGGTGTAAGGCCCAATGAAGCATAGAAAGTACTTTTGAGGACGTAGGTGTAATGATATCCCGCGCCCGCTACGAATTCCAGATTTTGTGATTTCTGTCCGCTACCGGCATTGAGGTTATCAACAAAGTAGAGCCGGTACCCCACCAGCGGAACAAAAGTTCCTGCACTCCTCAACTGCCGCTCCGTCTGAATGGTAAGTGCCCTCACTGAATATCGTCTGTTGAAACTATAGCCTGTAATTCCCTCGAAGCTGCTAACCTTCATGTCTGGAAGAAGTAAGAAGGGATCGCCTGTTTGCCAATCGCTGGAAAATTCGTCAGTGTTTCGCAGGTAGTATCCCTTATTTCTCGAATAGCTGACAGCGGTAAACCAGTGTGGATGGATAATGCCGATCGACAACCCAAAGTTTTTTGTCCTGCCCTTTATGTCGTCATCATTATTACCGGGTAGAAATTTGGGGGCGTGGCTTATGGTAAAAGACAGGAACCGATAGTTGAAACCTACATTAAGTGTGGTAGACGTATTAGGGAATAGCTCTGGTTCAAAATCGCCAGCATCAACCATGAAAGCTTCTAATTCATTTGAAGCATGAAACTTTATGGCTAAGTATTCGTCCATATCCTCGATCCATCCCTTTTCCTTGCGGGTAAGTGAGTCAGAATATTGTGCCAGTGTGGTTATGGAGCAGGTCGTTGCCAACAGTGCGCAAATCAAGAATTGCCTCCAATAATCCAACGTAAACACAGTAAAGCTCATAAGATCAAAACGATACAGAAAACGAATGTAAGTTTTGCTCGCTTGCTGGCCGGGTATCAAAGCCCAGAATCATTCTCGACTGAAGCAAATGTAGATATTTTTCAGACTCAATCAGTTTTGGTGGAGGGAACAAATATAGTTGAAGGAGTTTCACTTCGCTGGGTAACTTGCAAGATGATCAAGCACTATACTTGGCCTTGTTGGTTTTTTTGCTGTGGATAGAGGGCGTTTGCAAGAGGTGCGCAAGAAATATGAGAAAGTCTAAAACACCAATCCTCTTCTGGCACTGGTCATCAGCGGAACAATACGCTCTTCCCTAAAATGATCGAACGACTGTGAGAGTTGCTGGTCGGGCCAGAGTACATCGATGGTCAACGCATTCACACGATAAATTATGGTGTACAATGTGCCGAAAGCCTTTTCAAAATTGGTACTGTAGAGAGGCGGATGCAAGAATCGTTTGACCATACTGGCCTCCGTCTCGTAGGGAGAGGAAACCATGTCTTCCAGGAATTTCTTGCGCTCCATGGTACCTGTTAGCGTAGCATAGTCTCCCCATTCTACTTCCACCTGATGATTGGTAGCCACCTGAGTGTTCACCACAATGGGTGCGCGGTCGGGTGAGAGGTAAACGGTGGTATATTTTCCAGTCGCGTCCATCAGCGTCACATTGTAGGCCATATGTACTGGAATGCGATTCAAGATGGTGATCCCTTCTTCGATGGTGGTGGCCACTTCCAGTATGTACCTGATGATCGCAGGAATACCAAAGCCCTCACCGACCACCTTCCTTCCGCCAAAGGTAAGGGAGGCGGCCAGGCCACTGGCGTTCATACCGTCAAGCAAACCCCAGGTGCAGTCATTGACACCGATCACGGGTTGAAGCCAATTGGTATACAACATCGTGCCCTCGAACAGTTTAAAACTATAGTCGTAGTTGCGGATGAGTGCGTTGCTTCCATTGTTCCAGGCTACTTGGGAGCACCCCGACATATATGCTGGTGGACAATACATGCTTAGGAATCTCGCCTCCAGATCACCTCCACCAGCCAATTCTAAAAGTTGTTCATAATAGGGCACAAGCTCAGGCATGTGCCTGCTAAACTCAGAGTAAGAAGTCAGATAACCCTTTCGAGCCATGTATCCCTCCGAAAGGAACCAGGTCCTGTAGTGTGGCCACGTGTGGTCAAAAAGTGCTTTCCACTTTTCGCCAGGTTTTGGTTCATGAAGACTGCCAAAAGATACCAGCATTCACTTACATCATCTTAAATCCACCAATCTCCGCTGCCTCGGCTTTAGCTGTGCTTACAGGTGTAAAAGGCTGTGAGGCATATGACCTCTTAATGGCATTGATCCAAGCTACTGCACGAGGCTTAAGTTTGAAATCATCTGTCATTAATCTGCCTCTCATCACCAGGATTCCCATGTCAGCACCTTCATAGAAATAATCGTTACTTCTGCTTATCCGCAGGAAGAATGCCTCGTTTTCCTTTTCCACTGCTCTTCTGTGCGTGTCCATTCTTGAAAACTTGATGGTGCCGTCCGGGTTCATGATATAAATACCTGATCGAGGTGATTGCGTAATGATGCGCACATCTTTCTCGGTATATTTAATGACCAATTGTCCCCAGGAGTCAATGTTTTCAGGCTTGAACCATCGGGCGTTGATCGCATTCACGCTTAGTTTATAAGGTTGGTTCATCCACTCCAGTGTGTGGAACAGGAACAAAGGCATGTCAGAGAGCGCAAAAACAGCGTGATTAGTGATAGAGCTTGCGCCTGTAATCCGCGGATTCAATTCACCTAAGTATATCTGACCATTGTCCTGATCGATCAAAAAATCTAATTCAAAGTATCCCTTGTAACCTTCCTTGCGCAATTGATTGCCGAATAGCTGCGTATACTTTCGTGCTTTCGCCCTTATGGCGGGGGTAAAGGCATCAGCATAAATTTCATTGCCACACCATCCCCCTTTGTAAGGTGTTAATTCTTTGAAGCCCACCAGTTCTGTCATCAAGGGAGCAACCACTGTGCCGTGTTGTGTAACGCAAGCTTCGATTGCCGAGCCACGACAATTAATGCGCTTCATCACTTTCACCTCCTTTTCCTTCACAATTTCATCCGCGTACTTCTCCCACTCCTTTTCGTTGGAGATAAAAAAGGTAGTATGACCCGAGTCTCCGAATGGTGTTTGAATCACAAGATCAGTTCCAAGTTTCTTTTTGCTGAGGCTGTTCAGGTGATCATAGCTTTTCACCTTTGACAGGATATACGGTACGCAGGGAACACCCGCTTTTTCTGCAATGCGATTGGTATTCACCTTGTTGTCCATGAAGGTTCGCATCTTGGCTGAGGGAAAGCAGACCTCTAAGCCTAGCTGCTTTGCCAGCTTTTCAGTTCGACCGTCAAACATTAGAAAAAGTGCCTTGCCCTTGGGGCCTCTAGCCCTGATGTAATCTACAACCTCCTTGTGCTCCAGGAGATAGTTATTAATATCCTCAATGCTTTGAAACTCTTCGTGTGGAAGCTCCTCTTTGGGTGAGAATACATTGGGGTGTAATCCGTCAAAGCATTCGATGTAGCAAATAAATTTGAAACCTTTGATCCACTCATCAGCACCTAGCAAGTTGAAGTTGGTAGCGCTGATAAAATATATAGGAACCTCGTTGCGATAGAAGAAACGCCTGATATCTGAGATGCCATTGAGCACAGGAACCGTACTCTTGAAAGTTTTCTTTTTAGCAGACTTCTTCTTGGGTGCTGCCTTCTTGGTAGCAACTTTTTTTGTAGCCCTGGCACGCTTACTGGCCTTCACCACTTTTTTTGCTGCACTTTTTACGGGTGATTTTTTCTTTGCTGCACTTTTCTTTTTCATGAGTCTGCTTGATTTCTTGAGCACTACTTAAACTTTTCTAATATAAGATAATCTCTATCCTCTTTAGTAGTCGCATCACGGCTTTTTTTTGATATCATCCAAAAGATGATGCCTAATGCAGAGAGAGAAATAAGAATTAGCCATTCCAGTGGCCATTTCAATGCAGCTGGACTGCCAGGCAATGTGATTGCAAGTAACACGAGGGTTGATCCCACTACCGAAATATATCCCATCGCAATTCCACCTGGTGTCTTGTAGGGGCGAGGTTGATCGGGAAATTTCTTTCTCAATTTCAAGAATGAAAAAGAGACACCAAGAAATGCTGCTGCGATACAAAATGACCCCACATCAACAAAGGCAATCATGGCACCGCGGCCTAAAAAAGCAGCTGTCATCGTAATAATTCCACTGAAGATCACCGCATTGTAGGGCGTCTTGTAGGTGGGATGAGATTTTCCTAAGGATGGCGCTATGATTCGACCTCTGCCCATGGCGAAAAGCACTCTTGAGCCGGCCAGGAAAAATCCGTTCCAACTCGTAAGTAGGCCAATAATGATGGCCACCAATATACCGTTGACAATCCACTGTGACCCAAAAGCCAGTTCGAATGACTTGGCGGTAAGCAGCTCTTCATCAAGTAAATTCTGCCAGTTCCCAATCATGGCCGTACCAATGATCAGCAATATGTAGAATAGCACGGCCGCAATAATTGAAATGAGTATGAGGAGACCAATCGTGCGAGGGGATACCGAATCTTTTGCTTCTTCCGCTCCTTGCGGTATGGTATCGAAACCAACCAACCAAAAAGGTACCGTAGCAAATACTCCAATGATACCACCGATGATGCCCACCTCACCGTTCTCCATAAAGTAAGGTTGTAAGTGAGTGATATGACTTTGGGAGAAGCCGGCAATCACTACACAAAAGACGATAAGAAGAAATGCAATGGTGAGATAAACTTGAAATCGCATCGAGCCTTGCACGCCCACGTAGTTTACATAAGTAATAAGTGACACGAAAAATAAGGCGAGAAGCAAATGACTGCCGTAGATCACATCACCATTGATGGAATAGAGTGGCCATTGGTCAATGGAGGGAAAAAGGTAGCTCATGATCTTTCCGATGGAGATCGCTTCGAAAGCTGAAACAGATATGTAACCAAAGGAGAGGAACCACCCCACCATAAACGATTTTGACTTGTCGTAGGCCTTGTAGGCGTATGCTACCTCACCACCGGATACCGGAAGCATAGCAGTGACCTCCGCGTAGCAAAATCCAATGAAGAGCATCAGCGTACCACCAATCGCAAATCCTAAACTGGCACCAATTGGTCCTGCCGTTTTCAGCCAAGGTCCCATTGCAGTTACCCAGCCCACGCCTATCATGGCGCCAAATGCAAGACAGAAGAATCCAATCCTGCCGATTTCTCTTTTCAGTGATGCGCGCTCCTGAGTATTGGTGTCTGCCATAAGAGTTATCGAGTTACAATAGCATGGTTAAGGTACGAAAAGACATCAGTCTAATGACCCAAAAAAGGATAGCCGGAGTAACGCATACTCCGGCTACTTAAATCTTAAATTACTTGGATGTTTTTGTGCTGGTCGCCTTACTCCGCTTTCCTCTGCTACCATTGCCCATGCCACCCATCCCGCTCATGGCAGCGGCAGCACCCATCAGGGCAGTGCCAGATTGCTGGCGATTCAAGGCTGCTTCGGAAAACACTCTAAAGCCGAGCTCCGGTCTGTAGCCGTGAATTTCTTTCACATCAAGCGCCTTGAGAAAATCCAGAATTTCTTCCGTCATCACCTGACCAGGCACGAGGACAGGAAACCCTGGCGGATATGGTATTATAAATGCGGCAGAAACCAGCTGTCTACCCTGGGATAAAAGCCCCTTGCAGGCAGAGAGCTTAACGTACTCGCATTTGTTTTCCTGGTAAGCCAAGAAGTAAGCTTCGCGCATTCTTCCGCCAGGGATACCGGCTACTGCCCTAAAGGAATCGTGAAAGTAACTAAAGTCCGGAAGGGGAGGTGCTTGTTCGGTAAGCGAATAAATCTTGTCCTGAAGAATTCTATTCTCCTCGGGGTTAAGCGCGTCAAATTGAACTTCGATCTGCTCTGCAATTTTTAGCAGAGCGCTGATCAAATAACTCACCGAACTTCTTGTGGTTCCAATGTTGGTCATGAAGAGCACACTGTTTCTTGAGGTCTTATTGATCTGTATGTGAAATTGATCCATCAAGTATTTATTCTTGAAGGTGTCGCCATCTACACCAGTGTTGCCAATATGAACATTGATCTTGGTGGGATCCAATACAAACTCGTCATTGGCCCATGCCTCTTCGAGGCGCTGCCAACCTTTGTCAGGATTGTAGTATTCTTGCAAACCAGATTGACGATAGTTGTCAGGGATGATATCTTTAACCGTCATGATCTTAAAATATTTCCTAAGCTTAGGGTGATCGTTGATTTTTGCCCTAATGAGCATGGCCATTTCAATGCTCTTCTCCACAAGTTCATATCCTTCAAAAGAAACTTGTCTTCTACCCACGTCAAGCGATGCCAATATCTGGTAGTTCGCAGATGTAGAAGTATGTGTCATGTAGGCTTCGTGGAAGGAGGTCTCTACTTTGCGCTCAAACTCCTCATCATATATGTGAATCATGGAACCTTGGCGGAAAGAGGATAGCGTTTTGTGTGTAGATTGCGTGGAGTACACCCTGATTTTCACCAACTCGGGATTCGGCATTTTTGGAGTTTGGTCACCTCCTTTTTTCTTTAAGTCAGCCAGGTGCGCTGCGTAGGCTTCTTTGTATTCGGCACTTCTGTACTTCTTACTCAATTTTTTGGCCACATACATGGCGGTGCGCTGCCTGAACGTATGGGTGAATGCCGCAAACCCAAACCAGGCTTCATCCCACAAAAAGATCATGTCAGGTTTGATGGCGAGTACCTCTTCCATCACGCGCTCAACGTTGTATACCAAGCCATCGAAGGTACAGTTTGTAAGCAAGAGCATCTTCACTTTGTCCAATCGACCAGCCTTTTTGAGTACATGCAGACGCTCTGTAATTTCTGAAAGGGGTACCGCACCATACATGGAGTATTTTTGAAGAGGGTAAGAATCTAGGTACGTGACGTAGGCACCAGACAATACCATTCCGTAGTGGTGTGATTTGTGGCAATCTCTATCAATCAAGACCACATCATCTGGCTCCACCAGGGCTTGCAGCACAATCTTGTTCGAGGTGGAGGTACCGTTGGTGGCAAAATATGTTCGTTTCGAGCCAAAAGCTTTTGAAGCAAGCTCTTGTGCTTTCTTAAGCGGCCCGGTTGGTTGCAATAGAGAATCTAAGCCACCTGTGGTAGAGGAGGTCTCAGCCAGGAAAAGGTTTCTTCCGTAGAATTCACCAAAATCATCAATCCAATTTGACTTGAAGATGGAGTTACCACGGGAAATTGGCATGGCATGAAATACTCCGGTTGGCTTTTGGCTATATTCTTTGAGTGCTGTATAGAATGGTGTCTCATACCTGTCCTTTATTCCTCGCACTATGCTGAGGTGCAATTCCTGAGCATCTTCCTTGCGGTAGAATACGCGCTGAAATATCTTAAGAGCCGAATCAGGAAGGCTGTTCACCGCATTGTCAGTGACATAGTAAATATCTAACTCAGGCCTTAGTTTACGAATGGCTTGCCCTAGTAAAATTCCGAGATCATATTCGGCATGGTCTTCGAAGTCATCTTTCAGTAAGTGTGTAAGGAATGGCTTGAGAATGCCTCTTACGTTCTTGGACTTAAAAGGTATTTCGTACCTGATGACACAAGCCTGAATATTTGGATTGGCCATTAGTGCAATCAATGTATCTTGAAAGGACTTGGCAAAAACAAAGTGATAAACGAAGGCCTCCTTGGGGTCTCGTATGTCGCTTATTTTTTTGGCAATCACGTGCTCTTCCTTTGCTGTTAGATTATCAACAAATAGCACTTCAAAATAGCGATGCTTTGCTTTGACGTCTGGAGTGTGCTTGTTCTCTTTTCCTTTTAGCAGGGTGGCAAAAGAAAACAGGTTTGGATCTTGCCGATACTCCTCGCTTACCAGAAGGCGCAATATTTCCTTGATTGAGTTTTTTAGAATCTGAAATTCATCATGTTTTACAAAATCCTGAATTACATTCAATGTTGCATTGCCAGGAAAAGCAAAGTATTGTTCTACTTCTCGCAGCGTTTTGAGAAGTTTAGTAATATGAAGCTTGGCTTCATCTTGCTCAGCTTTGTTTTTCTTCCTGGCAAGTGTATAGGCTTGCAATTTCAACTCCGTCCAGAGCTCCGTCCTGAGTTGTCCGATGTTGTAGTAGTTTCCCGAAATCAAATCCTTCCTTTCCTTACCGTTTGGTACAACCTTCATTCTTACTGCGTTTTGTAATTACTTATGATTTAGTTTTTTGAATGCAGCGCCAGGCGATTTCCCTCGGTATCCATGAACAAGGCGAAATGTCCGACCGCATCATTGATCAAGGTTTTGTTCATGATTACTCTACCTCCAGCCGGCTCTACTCGGGAAAGCACCACGTCAAGATCCTTGCCACCATTAAGGTAAACCAAAGGCCCCGTGGTGTTAGGTGTGCAGCCCTCACCAGCCACCACAGCACCACCTATGCCGTTCTTCGCTGGAAAGAAAGCCATTGAATAACCATTTATTTCTGTGGCTTCCATGTTGATGTTGTAGATCTGATTGTAAAAAGCGATGGCTCTTTCAAAATTATACGCAGGAATCTCAAACCAATTGATATAATGTTTAAGATTCATTGGCTTTTCTTTCTTCGCGTGTTTAATAGAGGCTTTCATACCTTTTATATTTTGTTAGAAACTTATTTACAGTTTTAATTTGCTCATCCATGATTGAAGCACACTGCTATCAGTCACAGGCGTATCGGATTGCAGCACTTCTTTGATTTGCTCAAATCTTGTGGGCTTATGTAATTTGCCCAGAGTGCTGAGATATGGGAGTTGAACGCCATCCTGATAAATATCAAATCGAACTTTTCTATCCCGAAAGCTCTTCAGAGGTTGGCCCAATCTGAGCACGCCCATCTCTCTGCTTCGTTTTACCCTTTCTATATCAATTTCAATTGGGATCAGTTCCTCACCTGTGCTGGCCTGATGCAAAACCCGTCCGTCAGGACCACAGATAATTGAGCGTCCAGTGCCACCATCACCTAGTCCGTTAATATCAAAGATAAAGCACTGGTTAATGGCGGCTGTTGCTTGCACCAGCGAAAGTTCGATATCACGGTCGATTGTGGCCGTGAGGGTAGGATGCAAGATTACATCTACACCCTTCACTGCAAGTGTTCTTGAAGTTTCAGGGAACCACATGTCATAACAAATCGTGAGTCCGAATTTCCCTACTTTTGGAACATCCCAAATCAAGAACTCGTCTCCCCCTGTAACGCCTACTTCGTAAGGGTAGAATGGAAACATCTTATCGTATCTACCGACTACCTCACCTTGAGGGTTGATCACGCTGGCGGTGTTATACACTTGTTCATTTTTTTTCTGAAACATCGTGCCGGGCACCAACCAGATGCCGTAGCGTTTTGCAACCTCACAAAACTCCTTTTCAGTTTCATTGGGAAATTCTATCGCATGGTAGGTGAGTGGCCCCATGGGACATAGTTCGCTGAACATGATCATCTGAACCCATGGATAAACCGACATCATTACATCGATCTTGTGTTTCATGATAGGCACATTACTGTGACTTGCTGAAACATGCATTTGAATTCCTCCTATCGAGAATGGTGTCATCTAGTTTGTAATTTTTAAAAGTTCTTCTTCGATAATATCTAGTCCCTTGTTTAATAACTCATGAGAGATCACAAGTGGACTGAGCATGCGAAGCACGTTTTTGTTTGTACCTGCGCTTATTAAAACGAGGCCACGTTTAAGGCATGCTTTGGTCAATTGAGTTAAAGTCTCAGCATCGGGTAGCCCGGGATCACCGTTCTCTACAAATTCGATGGCCTGCATGGCACCCAAGCCCCTTACATCTCCAATGGCGGGACACTTTTCCTTCATTTTTAGAAAGCGTGCTTGCACGATTTTGCTTACTTCGATCGCCTTGCTGTTCAAGTCGATCTCTTCCATATATTTTATAGTCGCTAGAGATGCTGCACAGCATACCGGATTGCCAGGGTATGTTCCACCTATCGTTCCAACTGCGGCTGCATCCATTACTTCAGCTTTTCCTATCACAGCGCCAATAGGCATTCCGGAACCCATAGACTTAGCCCATGTGGAAATATCCGGCAGCACTCCAAAGTGTTCGTAAGATCCCCACTTGCCGGTTCTGCAGAAGCCACTTTGCACCTCGTCAAAGATTAGCATGATGCCAAACTCATCGCAGAACTCTCTTAATCCCTCAAGGTAGCGCTTGGGCGCTACGTTAAATCCACCTTCTCCCTGTACAATTTCGATGATCACCGCAGCGATGTTGTTGGGATCTACAATAGAATGCGTAGCATCATAGAGTTTCATCAGTTCTTGTTCTGCGAAATCATTCTCGCTCAGACCTTTGCCTTCGTGGTAGAAGTTGGGGAAGGGTAAACGATACACCTCCGGGGCGAAGGGTCCGCAGTCAATTTTATAATTAATTTTAGAGGTGAGGGTCATGGCCATCATCGTGCGACCATGGAACGCTTCACTAAAACAAAGCACAGCAGAGCGTTTTGTAGCCTGACGGGCAATCTTTATGGCATTCTCCACGGACTCCGCACCCGTGTTGGTCAACATCACCTTTGTTTTTTCTCCGTGGGGCAGTAGCTCAACAAGCTTTTCACTCAAGTCCATGTAGGCTTCGTAGGTTGAAATGTTAAATCCAGCATGAATCAGCTTTGCAGCTTGCTCCTGGATGGCTTTAACAACTGGCTCAGGACAGTGGCCTGCATTGACCACACCAATACCTCCACCAAAATCGATTAACTCATTGCCGTTGGCGTCAATGATAGTGGCACCTTTGGCGCTTACGGCTGAAGAAGGAACAAATACACTTACGCCATTGGCTACGGTGGCCTTCCTTCTTTTGATCAAAGCGTCAGTCTTTTCAAAAGTCATCGGCTTCTCTTTTACTTGACTCTCAGTTTGCATTTTTACTATAGTGGTTATTCAATTTTTAGGCACGCTACCAACCTTGGCAGAATGCGGCATCAAAGGTATTTAATTAAGTGAATCACAATGCACTTACGGTTTTCTTAGATAAAGATTTCCCAGCGCTCACATGGTAGCGTGAAGCAGCCAATTTCTTGTGTCTGGAGTTCTGCAGCCGTGGTAG
The DNA here is from genome assembly GCA_040216915.1 of Cyclobacteriaceae bacterium. Lineage (GTDB taxonomy): Bacteria > Bacteroidota > Bacteroidia > Cytophagales > Cyclobacteriaceae > ELB16-189. Next base: position 203,439 of record JAVJOD010000003.1, on the reverse strand, counting down.
TGAAAGGAAATCTATGTTAAAACACAGGCTAATCGTAAATTAAGGATTTTTAGCCAGAAATCCCACTTTTATAGACTTGTTCAGCGCTGAGATCGACCAAAATTATACCACTGGATCGCTTTGCAACTAAATCGGAGTAAGACTATTTGCACCCACAAGCTTTTGTGCTAATCATATTGTAAGTAGGGCAAGCCAATTGCAGTGACACATGAGGATAGTAATCTCTTGCACTTGCCAGGCGTCTACTTACATTGTCCTCACCTGACTTTTCGTTCATGTCTAAGGTCGAGAACTATTTGAGTGAGAATAGTTGAAATTAACGTAGCAAAAAATTGAACAAAAGATGTGGAGCATACCCGCTAGTTACTATTGAGCATACACATAGTCCACCATCCGAAATACGGGCAAAAAATAGAATTGGATTCCAGTGGGAGCAAGTCCGCAGCAGCTTGAACATCTCCGACAATAAAAAATGCTCTTTGCCTCAGTAGCAAGTTGCCCGGCAACAAGACATAAAGCGATGGAAATGAGTATAGTTATATACCCAAGGAGATCCATTGCCACAATGTGCATTTTGCCTATTTATATTCATTCTAAATTGTGAGATCTTTGATGGTTGGCAGGGCAACTCAACTGACTTTTTTCATACCTCCAGACCTGGTCCCAGACCTTCCAAAATAATCTTCCCCTACTTTAAAAATAATTTGAAATAATGCATTACGAGTGTAGATTTGTGCACTCCGTTACGATCGGATACCTAAACGAATTATAATGGCGCACCGTATTTCTGGTTTCATTAAATATCTCCCTCTAGTCCTTCTTCTTTCTATAAGTTTCAACACGCTCTCACAGGAAATATCCTCTGATGAGGCCGTAGTTGCAGAAGGGCAAACCCTTTTTGACGCAAATTGTAAATCTTGCCATAGGGTAAAGTCGAAGTTGATAGGCCCTGCACTTGCTGGTGTCTATGATCGCGCGCCTTCCATGGACTGGATTAAGGCTTTCATTCGCAATTCCTCGGCCGTGATTGCCAGCGGTGATGACTATGCCAACAAGATTTATGAGGAGAACGGTAAAACGCTAATGACCTCTTTTACTTCATTTAGTGATGATCAGATCATGGCGATCATGGCCTACGTTAAAGCTGAGGCCGAAAAGCCGGACGAGGTAGTTGCAGCTGCAGATGGCGGTGCTGGTGGTGGCGGTGCTGGTGTGCCTACTGGATATCTGAACGCTATACTTGTAGGTATGGTGATCATTTTGGTATTGCTCTTAGTGATACTGGGTCTGATTATTAATGCGCTGAAGCGATACCTCGATCAAAAAGACCTTAGTGAGGACGATAAAGAAATTGTACACTCACCATTTACCATTGGCTCGATTATGCAGAGCCCTGGCTTTGTGTTCCTCGTAGTTTTCCTGGTAGCAAGCATTGCTTTCAAAACAGCCATCGATGGATTGTTTGCCATTGGTGTACAGCAAGGCTATGCGCCTAAGCAGCCGATCGCATTTTCACATGAGGTTCACGCAGGGCAATATGAGATCGAATGTATCTATTGCCATACAGGAGCCATGAAGGCAAAAAGCGCCAACATTCCTTCTCCCAACATATGTATGAACTGTCACACTCAAATTCGCAACGGAACCATTACGGGAGAATCTGAAATTGCAAAGATTGTAGCGGCATACGAAAACAATACACCTATCGAGTGGGTACGGGTACACAACCTTCCTGATTTAGCTTACTTTAACCACTCGCAGCACGTCAATGTAGCAGGTGTGGAGTGTCAGACCTGTCACGGACCGATTGAGGAAATGGATGTAGTAAGACAATATTCACTTCTCACTATGGGGTGGTGCATCGATTGCCACAGAAAAACTGACGTCAATACCAAAGGAAATGAGTACTATGACAATTTGCTGGAGCTACACAATAACAAAGCCATGAAAGTGGAGGATATTGGTGGACTTGAGTGTGCGAAGTGTCATTATTAATAATAAGTTAAAGAGATCGCGAGATATAATAAGTATGAGTAATACAAAGAAGACATACTGGAAAGGTTTACCTCAACTAAAGAACGATCCAGCCTTCGTCAAACATGCGGATAAGGAGTTCGTTGATTTAGGTGTAGAAGATGATCCACGTCATTCAAGGAGGGATTTCCTTAAGATGATGGGATTCAGTGTGGCGGCAGCATCATTGGCTGCTTGTGAGGCGCCTATACGCAAGGCAATACCTTATGCCCACAAACCGGTAGACGTTGATCCAAGTATTCCAAATTACTATGCTTCCAGCTACGTAAATGGCGGAGATTATTGCAGTATCGTGGTGAAAACCCGCGAGGGCAGACCGATCAAGATTGAAGGAAATTCGCTTTCGAAAGTAACTAATGGTGGCACAAGTGCACAGGTGGAGGCCTCAGTGCTTTCGCTCTATGACAACTACAGATTAAGAGGACCGAAGAAGGACGCAGACAGTGTTGCCTGGGAAGATCTGGATAAGGAAGTAATTGCAAAACTCAGCGAGATTTCAGCCGCGGGAGGTCAAATTAGAATTGTGAGCAATACAATTCTTAGCCCCAGCACTAAAGCAGTGATCGAGCAATTCAAGGCAAAATATCCGACTACTGAGCATGTCCAGTACGATCAAGTATCTTACTACGGAATGCTAAAGGCCAATGAAGCTTCGTATGGCACAGCCTTCATCCCTTCATATGATTTTTCAAAAGCAAAAACAATTGTAAGCGTAGGAGCTGACTTCTTGGGCACGTGGCTTTCGCCAATTGAATTTGCGAAACAATATGGGTCTACCAGAGAGGTTAGCGAAGAAAAGCGTGAAATGTCAAGACACTATCAGTTTGAGTCTAACCTTTCTCTGACCGGTGCCAATGCTGACTACCGATCCATGATCAGACCTTCTCAGGTAGGTCTTGTAGTTGCTCAACTTTATAATTCAATCGCTGAGAAGGCAGGCAGTGCCACGATCTCAGGTGGTATTGACAAAGTAGCTCATCTTAGCAAAGCAGCTGATGAGTTGTGGGCTAATAGAGGAAACTCCCTCGTAGTTTGCGGTTCAAATGATCGCGCGGTGCAAGTACTGGTCAATGGCATCAATGAAATGCTTGGAAACTATGGAAGCACTATCATGCCAAGCAAACCTGTTCATTTCCGCCAGGGCAATGACGAAGCAATGGCCTCATTGATTAGCGATATTGAAGGCAAGAGAATCGGAGCCACCATTTTCTATAGCTGTAATCCAGTCTACGATCATCCGATGGGTGACAAACTGGGTGCGGCATTGAAAAATGTATCATTGACCATCTCCACTGCTTACGCGGAGGATGAAACGGCTTCAATGTCTACTTATAAAGCTCCAGAACACCATTACCTTGAGTCGTGGAATGATGTGGAGCCGAAGGCGAGCTCTTATAGCCTTTCTCAGCCCGCCATCACTCCTATATTCAAGACACGTCAGGCTCAGGAAAGTTTGATGAAGTGGAGTGGCCTGGAAGGTGATTATTTCTCTTTCGTAAAAGACAATTGGAATAAGTGGTTTTATGAGAGCCAGGGTGGTGCTATGGATCCTCAAAGTTTTTGGGATAAGTGCCTCTATGATGGTGTACTTGAAATAGGAAGTGCCGATACCCCTGCCTATACCTTTGCAGGTGACGTGAATGCAGCAGCAGCCGCTATCTCATCTACATACAAAGCCAACAACACGGGTTACGAGTTGGTAATATTTGAAAGTTACGGGGTGGGCAACGGCTCTCAGGCCAACAACCCGCTGCTACATGAACTTCCAGACCCTATTACTAAGGCGGTTTGGGATCACTATGTAACGATTTCACAAAAAGATGCTGCCGCACTAGGAGTAGATAACGATGCGGAAGGAAGGACACAGCTTTTGAGTATCGCTGTGGGAGGTAAGACCATTAAGCTTCCAGCTTTAGTGCAACCCGGACAGATGCCTGGAACTATTGGTATGGCATTGGGATACGGTAGAACCAAGGTTGGTATAGTGGCCGAGAATCTGGGTGTAAATGCCTATGGTTTTGTAAGCATGGTGAATGGCTCACTTAATTATAATGTGACTGCAGGTGTAACCCCTACGGTAACAGATGAAGCATTCCAGTTGGCACAGACGCAGATCCATCAGACTTACATGGGTCGTGGCAATGTGATCCAAGAGTCTGTATTAAGCGAATTCAAAAAGGATGCGGGCGCAGGTCGCGAATACCCAAAAATTACAAAGTGGGAAGAGAAGGTTGCTCCTGGGGAGGTAAGCCTTTGGAAAGGTCACGAGTACAACAATCACCACTGGGCAATGTCAATCGACCTTAACTCTTGTACAGGGTGCGGAGCTTGTATTGTCGCTTGTAACGTGGAGAACAACGTGGCGCTGGTAGGTAAACAAGAAGTGATCAACCGCAGAGAGATGCATTGGTTGCGTATCGATCGCTACTATAGCAGCGATGCAGAAGACATTTCTGATTATGAGCAGTTGGAGCACGCTTCAGAGAATCCCGAGGTAGTATTCCAGCCTATGCTCTGCCAGCATTGTAATAATGCTCCTTGCGAAACGGTTTGTCCGGTGGCAGCGACTACACACAGCACGGAGGGATTGAATCAAATGACTTACAATCGCTGTATTGGTACACGCTATTGCGCCAACAACTGTCCTTACAAAGTGAGAAGGTTTAACTGGTTTAAGTACCATGACAATCAACAATTCTATCAGGCAAATCCTGCAATGAACACGGATCTTGGCAGAATGGTATTGAATCCGGATGTAACGGTACGTTCAAGAGGTGTGATGGAGAAATGTTCTTTCTGTGTGCAACGCATTCAATCAGGTAAGTTGACAGCCAAGAGAGAAAGAAGAAAAGTGAAAGATGGGGAAGTGGTGACTGCATGCCAGGCTTCATGTACTACAGGCGCGATTGTTTTTGGTGACATCAACGATGCGGATAGCAAGATCAGCAAGTTGCTTCAAATTGAACGCAACCCGTCAAGGCCAAATAGTGTAGATAAGAAGATTGGAAATCCAAGAGCCTACACGGTCTTGGAAGAAATAGGGGTGAAGCCTAATATTTTCTACCTGACCAAGATTAAGAATAAGGAAAAATCGAACGCTTAGATATAAACGGATAAAGACTGTATGCAAGTAAGCTCAGCATTAAGAGAATCATTAATAACCGGGGGTAAAACGGTTGGCGATGTTTCTGAAGATATAAGCCGCCAGGTTGAAGGTGCGCCCACCCGACTTTGGTGGATGGCCTTTGCAGTTTCTCTGGTCCTTCTGGGATTTGGAGTGTACTGCATGAGTATCACTCTCTGGAATGGAATTGGTATGTGGGGTCTTAACAAGACCGTAGGTTGGGCCTGGGACATCACCAACTTCGTGTGGTGGGTGGGTATCGGTCACGCGGGCACTTTGATTTCGGCCATTCTATTGCTGTTCCGTCAGAAGTGGAGAATGTCAATCAACAGGGCAGCTGAGGCGATGACAATTTTTGCGGTAATCTGTGCAGCCAGCTTTCCACTCATTCACATGGGTCGCTTGTGGTTAGGATTTTACTGGGCACTTCCGTTGCCAAATGCATTTGGTTCGCTTTGGGTAAACTTTAACTCGCCCTTGCTTTGGGACGTTTTTGCGATCTCCACTTATTTCACCGTCTCTCTGGTATTCTGGTATATGGGATTGATTCCTGATTTTGCCGTGATCAGAGACCGCGCAGTGAGAATGGGAGCAAAGACAAGAGCGCAAGTTTATAATGCGCTTAGTTTCGGCTGGACCGGTGGTGCGAAGACATGGATGCGCTACGAGTCAGTTGCGCTGATTCTTGCGGGCCTTTCTACACCACTTGTACTTTCTGTTCACACCATAGTATCAATGGACTTTGCAACTTCGGTCATACCGGGATGGCACACTACGATTTTTCCGCCATACTTTGTGGCTGGTGCGATATTCTCGGGCTTTGCCATGGTGTTGACCTTGCTTCTTGTAACGCGCAAGGTGTTTAAGTTGGAGGATTATATTACTATCTACCACGTAGAGTTGATGAACATCATCATCATCGTGACGGGATCGATTGTAGGTATAGCTTACATCACTGAATTCTTTATCGCATGGTATGGACAAGTGCCGGCCGAGCAGTATGCATTCATCAATCGTGCATTTGGCCCGTACTGGTGGGCATATTGGTGTATGATGACTTGCAATGTGATCTCACCGCAACTATTCTGGTTCAAGAAGATAAGAACCAGTCTTGTGGCCACCTTTGTGTTGTCAATTATTGTAAATATCGGAATGTGGTTTGAGCGTTTTGTGATCATTGTGACTTCGTTGCATCGTGATTACCTGCCTTCAAGCTGGTCGATGTTTTACCCTACGCTTTACGATTTGGGTGAATACATCCTTACGTTCGGATTCTTCTTTGCAGCATTCTTACTTTTCGCCAAGTTCTTCCCTGTGATTAACATGGCTGAGGTAAAAAGTATAATTAAGTCATCATCTGAAAAAAAGCATTAATCGATCATGGAAAGCAATAAGAATTTTGTTTTAGGAGTGTACGATGATGAGGATGTCCTTCTTCACGCAGTTGAGAAAGTAAGGGGGAAAGGCATAAAAATCCATGAGGTGTTTACACCCTACCCGGTGCACGGTTTGGATGAAGTGCTGGGATACAAAAAAACCAGACTACCAATTGCAGCATTCATGTTTGGTATGACAGGAACGATACTGGCATTGGTGATGCAAATTTGGATGTTGGGTTTTGACTGGCCGATGATTATTGGCGGAAAGAACTTTGCTTCCTTGCCTCCTTTTATTCCAGTGACATTTGAACTTACGGTGCTTCTGTCCGCTTTGGGAATGGTGGCAACTTTTCTCATTGTGAGTGACATGAAACCTTACAAGTGGCCACAACAATTTGACAACAGAAGCACAGACGACAAGCACATCATGGCCATAGATCTAAGCAGCAATAAGCTGAGCAAAGATGAGATTGGAGCAGTGCTGAAGGAAAGCGGAGCGGAAGAAGTAAACGACAAGAACTTTTAAGTTGATGCAGAATATGCAATTAATAAAGACACTAGTAATCACCGCATCGGCAGCCGTATTGCTTGCTGGATGTAAAGCCGGAGGGGATAACCCTGGGCGTGAGTATGCTGCCAACATGTATCATTCAGTCCCTTACGAGCCGCTCTCTCAAATTACGGACGAGAGCGCTGGAACTTGGGTCAACTCGCTTGATAACGGACGTGGAGAGTATTTTAATTCCAATAAATACAATCCAAATCGCATGACCATGAGGGAGCCCGCACCCAATACGGTGAAGAGAAATAAGCAGGGTTGGTTGCCGTACCGCAACGAAAATTTGGAGGTAGGTGCTACGATGAAGAATCCGCTAGACTCTACTGCCGCGATTCTTGCTGAGGGAAAGGCGCTTTATACATTGTACTGCAATCACTGCCATGGCCCTAAGGGCAACGGAGATGGCAAGGTGGCTACTGGTGTGACTGTAGATGGTGTTGAAAAAGGATTATTAGGAGGTGTAGCTAATCTACATGGTGAAGCATACGCCAATATTACGGAAGGTCATATTTTTCATGTAATCACTTGGGGTAAGGGTTTGATGCAACCACATGGTTCGCAGGTAAGCCCCGAGGATCGTTGGAAGATTGCTAAGTATGTGAAGGCATTACAGAAGAACTAATATTAGGATTTCAAATTTTTGAAAATATATAAATGGTAGCCGAAGAGAAATACGAATTCAAACCTGAAGCAAAGAAGAAGTTAGTCATCCTGGCAATTGTCGGTGTGGCGCTTTTTATTCTTGGGGTGTTCATGGCCATGAGCTCAGGTTCTGGGCATGGAGAAGAACATGCTGCAACTGAAATCTCCAAGAACCTGGTAGCCAGCACCGCACAGGTTGCTGCCGAGGGTCACGAAGCTGCCGAGGAGGCCCATCATGGTAGCCCCATATGGCTGAAGAGAGTATACACATCGCTTTGGCAAAATAATGTATTCTTTACCGGGCTAGGAATTATAGGACTCTTCTTTGTTGCCATTCAATATGCCGCACAGGCAGGATGGTCTGCGCCTATCAAAAGAATTCCTTTAGCAATGGGTAGCTGGATTCCCATCTCTGGAATCTTGATGGTGATCCTGTGGTTTGTGGTAAAGGCAGATGTCTTTCACTGGACACACCACGATTTGTATGTGGAGGGACCAAACTATGATGAGATACTTGTCGGAAAAAGTGGATTCTTTTTCTGGCCTATGGAAGCAGGCAGTTTCCCCATATTCTTCTTTCTGAGGATGGTCATCTTCTTTGCACTCTGGTATTTCTTCTTCGTTTGGATCAAGAAAGAAATGTTGGCTGAAGATGTGGAAGGAGGCGTAGGGCATTGGACTAAAGCCCGTTCTCTTTCTGCGATATTCCTCGTGATATTTGCCGTCTCATCTTCAATCGCTGCATGGGATTGGGTGATGAGCATTGATACGCACTGGTTCAGCACGATGATGGGCTGGTATGTTTTTGCCAGCTGGTGGGTGACTGGCCTTGCCTTCATTACCCTTGTAGTTGCGAACTTAAAAGATGCAGGATATCTAAAACAGGTAAATGCGAATCACCTTCATGATCTCGGAAAATTTGTGTTTGCGTTTAGTATTTTTTGGACCTACATATGGTTCAGCCAGTTTTTGTTGATCTATTACGCGCATATTCCTGAAGAAACTGTATACTTCGTTACACGCATTCAGAATAGTCCTTACAACTGGATATTTTATACCAACCTGATCTTAAACTTTGTGCTTCCATTCTTGTTACTAATGACAAGAGATGCAAAACGTCATATGTCAATTTTGAAAGTGGTATGTCCCATAGTTATTGTAGGTCACTGGTTCGATTTTTATAACATGGTGACCCCAGGTGTGATGCAGCATGATGGAGGATTTGGATTGTTAGAGGTAGGCTTGGCAATGATTTTTATGGCGGCCTTTGTTTACGTGACATTGTCCGCGCTTGCTAGGGTGCCTTTAGTTGCAAAAAATCACCCGATGCTGGAAGAAAGTTTAAACCATCACATTTAGTGTTGAGGTGATGATGAAATTATTGAGTAAAAAGTCTTAACGAAATAGCATGATGAGTTTGATAATTGGTTTGGGAGTTATTCTGGTCCTTTTCATACTGTACATGATTTTCCGGATTGGAAATCTTGTGGGGTTGGTGAAGACGTCAAAAGAAGGTACTACTTCTGGAAATGACATTGATGCCTACCTATTCATGATTTTCTCAATCGGAGGGCTGGCCTTGTTCTTTTGGTACTCCTATGCGCATTGGGATAGCTACGTTTTGCCGGTGGCCTCTGAGCATGGAGTGGTAACGGATAGCCTTTTCTGGATAACCATGGTCATTACCGTGATTGCATTTGCCGGAATTTCTTTAGTAATGTTCTGGTTCACATTCAAGTATCGATACGATGCAAAAAGAAAGGCTTCATTTTTCCCCGACAGTCACACCCTCGAGATTGTTTGGACTGTGATTCCCGCTATCGTGCTTGCGTTGTTGATATTCAGGGGATTGAGATCGTGGAATGAGATCACTGCCCCGGCAAGTGAGGAGGCAGAAGTGGTAGAGATTATCGGTCAGCAGTTTGCGTGGACCGCCAGGTATCCCGGTGTGAAAGACAATGAATTAGGTGGAGTGAACTACAAGCTCATCGATGCCATAAATGAATTTGGCCTCGACCTCACTGACAAAAATACCTACGATGACTTCAAATCACTAGAATTGCATTTGCCCAAAGGCAAGGAAGTTCTTTTGAAGATCCGAGCTAAAGACGTTTTGCACAGTGTCTTTTTGCCCCACTTCCGTGTGAAGATGGATGCTGTTCCTGGTATGATGACGCACTTCAAGTTTGTGCCAACCAAGTCGACAGCGGAGATGAGAGCTGAAACAGGTAATCCGAATTTTAATTATGAGTTGGCATGTACGGAGATCTGTGGTAAGGGCCATTTTTCCATGAGATTTTTGGTCGTGGTTGAAGAGCCCGAGGAATACGAGAAGTGGAAAACTGCTCAGGAGCCTTGGTTAAAACAAAATCCTGCGTACCTGACACAAGTGCCCTCTAATTTGCGCGAAGCAGCCATGATAAAATCCGGGTTGCCCATCGAGAACAGCGCAGCCACGCAGGCAACAACACAAACAGTATCTATTACTAATTAAAGAAACATTATATAATGGCAACAGTTGATATTCATAAGCAGACAGACGTTCATCACCATGATGATCACGAAGAGCATGGCCATGGTAACTTTTGGACCAACTACATTTTTAGCCAAGATCATAAAGTAATTGCTAAGCAATTCCTTATCACAGGAATGGCCTGGGCATTGATAGGCGGAACTATGTCCGTGATATTCAGACTTCAGCTTGGGTTTCCAGAGGCGGATATAAGCTGGCTTAGACCATTCTTAGGTGGATGGATCACTCCTGAAGGAAAATTAGATACTGAATTCTACTTGGCCCTTGTGACGATGCACGGCACCATCATGGTGTTTTTCGTACTTACCGCTGGACTGAGCGGTACGTTTAGTAATTTCTTGATTCCGTTACAGATTGGTGCACGAGATATGGCATCAGGTTTTATGAATATGCTGTCTTACTGGTTCTTCTTCCTTTCCAGTGTGATTATGTTCATCTCTATCTTTATTTCAACAGGTCCCGCTTCGGGTGGATGGACCATTTACCCTCCGCTTAGTGCCTTGCCTCAAGCCATGTCGGGATCGGGATTGGGAATGACGCTATGGTTGGTGGCGATGGCCTTCTTCATTGTGAGTTCATTGTTGGGTGGTATCAATTACATCACGACCGTGATCAACATGAGAACAAAGGGAATGTCCTTTTCAAGACTTCCGCTTACAATTTGGGCGTTCTTTTTCACGGCAATTATTGGAGTGCTTTCATTCCCGGTATTATTTGCTGCTGCATTACTATTGATTTTTGATAGAAGTATGGGAACAAGCTTCTTCTTGTCCGACATATACATCAATGGAGAAGCACTTGCCAATCAAGGAGGTAGCCCTGTGTTATTTCAACACTTGTTCTGGTTCCTTGGTCACCCTGAGGTGTATATTGTGATTCTACCATCTTTGGGTATCACTTCTGAAATCATTGCGACCAATTCCAGAAAGCCGATCTTTGGTTACAAGGCGATGGTGGGTTCGATCTTGTTCATCACGATACTTTCATTCGTAGTATGGGCGCATCACATGTTTGTGACCGGAATGAACCCATTCTTAGGTTCTATCTTTACTTTGCTTACACTGATTATCGCTGTACCTAGTGCGGTGAAGATCTTTAACTACGTGACTACCCTGTGGAAAGGTAATATCATCTTTACACCAGCTATGTTGTTTTCAATTGGTTTGGTGTCATTCTTCCTTTCTGGAGGTATCACTGGAATCTTCCTTGGAAATTCAGCGGTGGATATTCAATTACATGATACGTATTTTGTAGTAGCTCACTTTCATCTTGTGATGGGCGCTGCATCTTTCTTCGGTATGCTAGCCGGTGTGTACCACTGGTTCCCTAAGATGTTTGGTAGAATGATGGATGATACGTTAGGTAAGATTCACTTCTGGTTTACATTCGTTGGCGTTTACCTTGTATTTTTCCCAATGCACTATATTGGTATCGCAGGATTCCCAAGAAGGTATTATAGCTGGACAAACTTTGAATTATTTGATTCATTTCATGACTTGAACATGCTGGTGAGTGTAGCTGCGATATTGACACTCGCTGCGCAGTTTGTGTTCATATTTAATTTCTTTTACAGCATGTTTAGAGGCAAGCTGGCTCCTGCTAATCCATGGAAATCCAATGCATTGGAGTGGACTACGCCACGTAATCCTCAGCACGGAAATTGGCCAGGAGAAATTCCTACCGTGTACCGCTGGCCATATGACTACAGTAAGCCCGGTGCAAAAGAGGATTACATCCCTCAAACCGTGCCGTATTCTGAGACGCCAGAATCCAACCTTCCACATGAGAATGACCTCATCAAGTTAGAGATGGAAGACAACAACACTATCGTAGTAGATAACAAACACTAAGTTTGTTACTGCGTTGAGTCAAACGGCAACCAAAGGTTTTTATAAGCTATGCTTATCCACCCTGGTTGCCGTTTATCTTTTGATCCTAGCCGGAGGGATCGTGAGAAGTACAGGCTCCGGAATGGGATGCCCTGATTGGCCTAAGTGCTTCGGACAGTGGGTGCCCCCGACAGAGTTGAGCCAATTACCGCCAGACTACAAAGAAGTTTATTCTCAGTATCGACATCAGAAGAATATCAAGTTTGCTCGCTACCTTGACCTACTCGGTATGCAGGAAACGGCAAGCAAGATCTTGTCAGATGAGTCTATCAAAGAAGAGGCAGACTTCAACTCCGCCAAAACCTGGGTAGAATACGCCAATAGAGTGCTGGGGGTCCTGGTTGGCCTTTTTATCATCGCGCTGTGTTTGAAGTCGTTTAGTACACGCCTGTCACACCCTCGGATCTTTTATTGGTCACTGGCTACGCTGGTCACGGTGATCATTCAGGGTTGGTTTGGCTCCATCGTGGTGAGCACAAACCTCACTTCCTGGACGATAACGGTTCATATGCTTTTAGCGCTTGTCATTGTTGCGCAACTGTTCTACCTGTTGTATTTAGCCAAAGGAAACTCGACTGCCGTATCTGGCATTGCTTCTGAAAGTTTTTCTACCTCAGCAAGATGGATACTCATTGCTTGCATGATTACCCTGCTGATTCAGATCGTATTTGGGACTGAGGTCAGGGAGGGGATCGACCGAATGGCAGCCAGTGTCTTGAACCGGTCGGAATGGGTGGAGAGTGTTGGAACACCCTTTTTTATCCATCGTTCATTTTCATGGATTGTGGTTATTCTCCACCTGCTTTTGCTGTTAAAATTGCGACAAAGTAGCGGCCATAAAACTTTAACGCTTGCGCTAATAATCCTAATTTTGGGCACCTTATTGACAGGAACAGGAATGGCATACTTTGGTATTCCGGCCTTCCTTCAGCCCGTTCATCTGGTGCTTGCAACCATGTGCTTTGGCTTGCAATTCTATTTGCTTTTGAATCTGAACACCGCACATAAAATTGTGTTAGAGAACTAGAATATGAATACGATACAGGCACCAGCATTAAGTTTTTTTCAGGTGTATAGTAAGGCTAAAGCCTACATCGAATTATTGAAGGTCAGGCTTTCACTTTTAGTGGCATTCTCCTGTGCTTTCGGATATGGACTGGCTACAAGAGGAGATGTGCACTGGCCTACTTTACTGATGGTGACCTTCGGTGGTTTTTTACTTTCGGGCGCATCGGTTTGTATCAATCAGATTATCGAAAAGGATTTGGATAAACTGATGAAACGCACAATGAACAGGCCACTGCCTACGGGAAGAATATCTGTCAATGAGGCGATCGTATTTGCAGTGCTTTGCATGGCTTTGAGTCTAGTCATCTTGTGGATTTACACTAACCCGCTCACGGTGATACTTTCTTTTGTATCCATGCTCCTTTATAGCTTCGCCTACACCCCTTTAAAGCGGGTGGGTCCATTTGCTGTTTTTGTTGGAGCAATTCCTGGAGCACTTCCACCTTTGTTGGGTTGGATCGCTGCCACAGGACAAATCACCCACGAAGCCCTGATTATTTTTGGCATACAATTCATTTGGCAGTTCCCCCACTTTTGGGCCATAGCTTGGGTGGCAGATGATGATTATAAAAAGGCAGGGTTTAAATTACTGCCTTCAAAGGAAGGCAAGAACATCAATACTGCAGTGCAAATAATGATCTACACCATGTTCCTTATTCCCCTGGGATTGCTTCCTGCCAAGTTTGGAATAACGGGAATAGATTCGGCCATCGTGGCAAGTGTCTGTGGGGTGGCGTTCTTCGCGCAAACTTTCTCGCTGCTGAAGACAGGTAGTCGCAAGTCAGCACTAAGGATAATGTTTGGGTCTTTTTTGTACTTGCCGATTGTGCAGATTGCCTACCTATTAGATAAAGTAAATTAGAATGATGACTGCAGAATTTAAGATAGTAGAAGAGGCCAAGAAGCCTTTGGGAATGCATCCCAAGAAATTTGCGATGTGGCTTTTTATTGCCAGCGTCACTATGCTGTTTGCCTCACTTACATCAGCTTATATCGTACGGCAGGCCGAGGGAAATTGGCTCTACTTTGAGCTTCCAGTACTCTTGTATTGGAGCTGCGCAATAATCGTCCTTAGCAGTATATCAATGCAAATGGCCTATTGGGCAGCTAAAAAGGACCTATTGGAAAGGGTCAAGATATTGGTTTCAGCAACGGCTTTTCTGGGCCTCGCATTTTTGATTTGCCAGCTTCTGGCTTGGGGCCAATTGGTAGAAAATAGCGTTTATTTAGTCGGTAATCCGTCAGGCTCTTTCTTGTACATTTTAACTGGTCTGCACGGGCTTCATTTGGTGAGTGCCATCGTTTATCTATTTATTTTATTAGTGGCTGCATACCGATTTAAAATTCATTCTAAGAGCCTTGTGCAGATAGAAATGTGTGCCACATATTGGCATTTTTTGGGAGGACTTTGGCTATATTTGTTCATCTTTCTATTATTGTTTAGATAATTACTAAGTACCTATGTCAGATACCTCAGCTACAGTAACAGCACCAGGAAGAAGCGTGTGGGATGGCGGTGTTTCACCACTAGGAGCAAGCTACGGAAAACTAATGATGTGGTTTTTCTTGCTTTCCGATGCCTTCACTTTCTCTGGATTGCTTATCACCTACGGGTTGATCCGTTCCTCCCATGATGCATATGCAGGGGCTGTCAGTGATTTCACGTTTTCTACGGAGTACTGGCCGATCCCAGAAAAGGTTTTTGAAGCTGTGCCGTTTTTACACGGGGTGGAACTGCCGCTGGTTTTTGTGGGTATCATGACCTTCATCCTCATTATGAGTAGTGTAACCATGGTATTGGCAGTAGAGGCAGGGCACAGGATGGATAGAAAGGCTGTTGAAAAGTGGATGCTTTGGACATTGCTTGGTGGTATTACGTTTCTTTCTTGCCAAGCATGGGAGTGGACCCATTTTATTGTGGGTACCGATACACCCACGCTCGTCAAGGACTTTGTCAATGGCGAGTGGATCACTAAAGAAGTGGTTGGAGCTAGCCTCACAATTAATCAATATGGGCCGACAGATTTTGCCGATTTCTTTTTCTTTATTACCGGCTTCCATGGCTTCCACGTGTTTAGTGGTGTCTTATTGAATTTTCTTATTTATTACAATACGGTAACAGGTGTTTATGAAAGAAGGGGCCACTACGAGATGGTGGAGAAGGTGGGACTCTATTGGCACTTTGTAGACCTGGTTTGGGTATTTGTATTTACCTTCTTTTATCTTGTATAGACTTAATTTTTGAACGAAATGACGCATTCAGAAGAGCCTCAAGTTACAGTGCTGCCTCCAGACAAGGAGAAGATTAAAAAATTATGGACTGTAGCGGGAATCTTAGGCGCACTTACACTTGTTGAATTTGTGATCGCTTTTACCATGGGGCATGGCACTTTAAAGACCGCAATATTTGTGGTGATGACCATCGTGAAAGCCGCCTATATTGTGGGTGAGTTTATGCACCTGCGCTACGAAGTAAAGGTACTGATGTGGGCCATTCTCATACCAATGGTCTTCGTAGTTTGGATGCTAGTGGCATTTGTTTATGAAGGCATGAAGTTTTCAGAGATCAACTTTTAGACGCTGCGATTTAGGATATTTAAGAAGGCTAGGGTGCTTAACTTTAGCCTTCTTTTTTTGTTAAAGACTTCAGATGATTAAGCGAATTGTTCTTTTTACTGCATTGCTTTTGCCCGTGCTCATTTTTGTATTTCTGAAGTTCTTCGGAAAGAATGAATTTGAGCTACCGGTCTATTACACTGAGACTATACCAATTACATCATCCGAATGCGCAGAGGCATATCCAGTGCCTTACAGAATTTCTAATTCCCCTCTCATCTCTCAAGGCAAGCACACTGTATTGGCTTTTTATGACGGGCTTTCCGAAGTGGAAACCTCTTCCTATGAGAATCAATTGAAGCGCCTTGAGAATGAATTTAACCCAACTGAATTTGAGTTGATTGTGGTCCAGGATTCTTTGGCAAATCAGAAGGAGAAGAATTGCGTTTTTCTGATGGCAGACAACCGTTTGGTGCTAATTGATTCTGATGGAAGAATTAGAGGATATTATAAGGATGCCTCATTAAAAGAAGTAGATAGGCTTATTCTAGAACTACAAATTCTTCTAAAAAAGTATTGATGGAGTCGTCCCACGAACCATATAGGAAGTTGATCATTGTACTCTCAGTAGTCATTCCATTGGCAGTGGCGCTGTTGTTTAGGGTTAAAATAGAGGGTTATGATTTTAGTTTTTTGCCACCAATTTATGCGTCAATAAATGGTTTGACGGCCATCTTATTGCTCGTGGGATTGTGGGCGATAAGGAGTGGGCATAGGGCGTGGCATGAGCGCATAATGAAGACTTGTATTGCTCTGTCTGCCTCATTTCTTCTGATGTACGTGGCCTATCACATGACTAGTGATTCGACTTCTTATGGTGGGGAGGGCGCGGTGAAATATATCTACTTTTTTATCCTGATTACGCACATTTTATTGTCGGTAGCTGTTGTACCTATGGTACTCTTTACATTCAGCAGGGCGCTTAGCGGCAATTTTGAAAAGCATAGGACATTGGCTAGATTTACTTTTCCAATTTGGCTTTATGTAGCCGTGACCGGTGTGGTAGTGTACCTTATGATTAGTCCATATTACCAGTAATTATGAAGGCAATTGTTTTCTCCGTGGTATTCCTCTTGATAAGTGTGGCGACAGCATCTGCGCAGTGCGCCATGTGTAGAGCTACGCTTGAAAATAACCTTAGCAACGGAAATCCAGGAATTGCAGCAGGCATAAACTTTGGGATTCTATATCTATTCTTCGCCCCTTATTTGGCCGTTGGCGCTTTGGCTTTTTTCTGGTACAAAACGAGCAAATCAAATGCAAGAAAAGAGTTGGGGAGCCGCATTGCGAGCAGGTAAGTGCCCAAGGTGTAGACAAGGGGACATGTTCAAATTTCCCCTAGGCAAAGTCACGAAGTTCACCAAGATGAATCAAAAATGCGGCCATTGTGGTGTGACGTTCGAGCCGGAGCCCGGATTCTACTTTGGAGCAATGTTTGTGAGCTACGCATTCAGCGTGGCTTTGTTTGCAGTTATAAGTGTCATTCTCTACGTTTTCTTTCAGCCCAGCGATTGGGTCTACTTGCTTTGTATTACAGGTAGTGCACTTTTGTTTACCCCTTTTTCATTCAGGTATTCACGTATCCTGTTTCTTTACTTCTTTGGAGGGATCGATTATGACCCCTCTGTAGGGTAGCAATATCTTATTGTTTCGCTATTTTAGATTGTTGAGAACCGGATTCAACATCGATGCACTTGAAAAGTACTAGAAAACCTACATCCAGCACAAGGCATTCCCTTGCAATTCATCTGCTGATGTGGCTGGGGTTGTCAATGGTTGTTTCTTCGATATGGTTAGATACTTTTTCCCTCTTCGAGTCGAGAGAGGATGTGCTTCAGATTGTGGATCGCAACTTACAACGCGAGCTTCATCTGCTTGAACTTGAATCTAATGGGTTTGCGAAAGATTCGGAGGATTTCTGGGACAACCTTAGTCATCCATTTTTCTTAGTTGAAAAATCTAAGATTGTCCGGTGGAATGATAATGTCGTACGGCCGGACCAATTGGCGATGCAAGAGGAGTTTTCCCTCAAACTCTGGAGATCAGCAAGGGGTATTAGACTGGTGAAAAAGTGGCCGCTGGGCGATGGTCGTTTCTTACTGGGTGTCGTTTCGCTTTATGATCAGTTCAAAATCAATAATCGCTACCTTGTTTCCGGTTGGAATAGAAAAATATTCCCGACATCTAATATCCAGGTGCTAGATCCGCTGGCACCTGAGGGAAATCCTTTCCTTTGGAATGGCCGGACAGTCTTCAAGGTTGACTTATCTGGCAATGAAACTATTTCCTACGGAGGAAACCTAGGTACTCTGCTATTTTGGATGGGCCTGGTTATTTTCCTTATCTCTTTTTTCTTGTGGCAGCGGAATCTTTATGCAAATCAAAAGATTGCATTGATTCTCTTTTTATTGGTGACTGTGTTTTTAGGTGGGAGGTTGATACTCCTTTACTTTGATGCCGCCCCTACAGGTAGCCTGTTTGATCCTACGTATTTTGCCAGCTCAAGCGTCAATCGCTCTGTTGGAGACTTGTTCATCAACACACTGTGTGTTTTTGTGCCGATCATTTTCTTATTTTTCAATTACCATAAACTCCGATTTGTTGCACGACTAAGTAGTAGAAGCGAGGCATTTAAGTTTGGTGCGGGTGTAGTGCTTCTTCTCGTTTCTTTCTTCTCCCTCTTATTTCCCTTCTTATTTTTTGAGACGATCATCCACAACTCTTCCATCGCATTGGATATCACCCAGTCTCTGAAATTTGATCTCGTTCGATCTATCTCCTTCTTTTCAATCATTATTGGGTCCATAGCGGCATTTATGCTATGTCACGTGGCCTACAGAATATCAGCAGCCTGCACAGGTCACAACACCAAGAGATTTATTTTGCAGATGGCTATAGCAGGATTGCTCTTTTGGCTTTATACACTAATTGATGGGCGAAATTACTCAGTTACCCTGCTTGTCTCATTAGCGTATTTGCTGGCCCTTCATTTTTCTAATGTTACCAAATCACTGTTTAGAATCTCCTACGTCACCTTCCTATACTTCTTCCTTGCGATTACGATCCTTGCCATTCAGGGCGCATTTGCCATCAAACAATTTACTGAGGAGGACCGGATTGATTCGCAGTATCGATTCGCTAATACTTTTCTGATAGATCGTGATATCCTCGGTGAGTACCTACTGGATGAAAGTGCCAGGAGGATTTCGGATGACCCTTTTATTCAAACCCGAATGGGGAGCCCCTTCTTAAGTAAATCAGTGGTGCGTCAAAAAGTGAAATTGATCCATCTCAATTCCTACTTTGACAGATATGATGTGCGTGTTCACCTCTTTGGACCAAGCGGTAATTCCTTTGACAATTCAATCAAATTAAACTTCGCTGAATTGGTGCAGCAATTTGCCAAGGAGGCAAATGCAACAAACTATGATGGTATCTTTTTTATTAGGAATCCCACCCTTGAGTCCACCAAGCAATATCTGGTAATCGTTCCAATCAGTCGATTCGGTGCAAACATAGGATATGTAGTGCTAGATCTTTCTCTCAAAAGGGTGATTCCTGGCAACGTATTTCCGGAGCTACTCCTGGATAATCGATTTGCACAATACTTCTTAAACCGAAATTTCAGCTACGCGATATATTCGGATAGTGAGATTGTCAACAGTTTTGGTGATTTCAATTACGAGAAGAATTTGCAGGTAGAAATGTTCAGAGCTAATCTTGAGGAGGAACTGGAAGAAAGTGGCTTTGTTCATATTTTTTCTGAGGATGAGCTAGGTAGAACTATAGTTGTCTCTTCACCAGCCTACAAGTATTTTAACGTGGTTTCGAATTTCTCCTTTCACTTCACGCTAGGGTTGTTTGTAATTTTTCTTCTTTTGCTTTCCTATGGAATAGGGACACTTATTCAGGGAAAAGAATTAAACTATTCGGCAAAGATTCAACTTTACATCTATCTGGCCTTCATTTTACCTTTGGTATTGGTTAGCCTCAGCACGATGAGCTTGATTGGGCGTGCTGAGGAGGAGCAACTCAAAGAGGACTATCGGAATAAGTCGAAAATCTTAGGTGACCAACTTGCTCCGATTTTGGAAAGCTACAAGGTTGACTCACTAAGCTTAGGCGAGGTGGACAACCGTCTTGTAGAATTGTCGAAGATGGCAAACGTTGATGCCTCTATATATGCTACGGACGGCACGTTGGTGAGCACAAGCCAGCCATTGGTATTCGAGGACAAGATTTTGTCGGGCCTCGTTAGATGGGAGGCGCTGCAGACTATAGTTGAAGATAAGGAAGTTTCATTTGTAGGTAGTGAACGTGTGGGGTCACTTGATTATAATAATGCCTACTTCGCCCTTAAGTCACCAACAAGTGGTCAGCTTCTGGGTATTTTAAGCTTACCATTTTTTGAATCGGCTTTTTCTCTTGAGAAGACTCAAATCAATGTGCTGTCGAACATTCTAATCATCTTCTGTATTATTTTCATCCTTTTTTCGCTGGTTTCCTTTTTTGCCGTTCGATGGCTTACATTTCCCTTGGAGTTTATTACCAAAACCCTGCGTGCCACTACACTTACAGGGTCCAATAGGGCACTTACATGGAATTCGAATGATGAGATAGGAATGATGGTAGCGGAGTACAACAAGATGTTAGAAAATCTTGAATCGAGTAAGGTCGAGTTATCCAGAGTGCAAAAAGAGGCTGCCTGGAGGGAGATTGCAAAGCAAGTGGCTCACGAGGTAAAGAACCCATTGACTCCAATGAAGTTGACCTTGCAGCAAATGGAGCAATCATTGCAGAGTGGTGGGCTCGAAACAGAAAAAACTAAAAAGTCAGTTAAGACGCTGCTGAGCCAGGTTGAGATCCTAAATGATATTGCTGCCTCTTTTAGTGCCTTTGCCCGCATGCCTGCTCCGATCTTGGAAAAGATTGAACTTATAGCCCTTCTAAAAAAAGTGGTGGATTTGCACCTGGGTAATTCTAATGGGACTATCGCCTTAAGAATACCCGACAAAAAGATTTTTATCATGGCAGATCAGCAGTTGCTAAGTAGGGTATTTTCAAACTTGATATTAAACGGGTTGCAGTCTTCAGATGATGACACTCCGGTACATATGGAAGTGGCAGTCAGTATTCACGAAGATCAATGCACTATCACGTTTTCTGACAATGGACAGGGAATAGAGGAGGAGTTACGAGATAAGATCTTTTTGCCCCATTTCAGTACAAAAAAGACAGGATCAGGGATAGGTTTGGCAATCGCAAAACAAGGGATTGAGCATAATGGGGGTACCATTCGTTTCGAAACGGAAAGGGGAGTAGGAACCACCTTTTTTGTGGTAATACCTGTTGCCTAATGTAACCAATCTTTTTTTTGAGGGTACTAATGGCAGAAGATAGATGCAACTATATGAGTAGGGTGCAGTCTATCGTAAAACGTTCCGCCCATGATTCTCAATTACTTAAGGATTGCCCTTCGCAATCTGCACAAGAATAGACTTTTTTCCACCCTCAATATACTAGGGCTTGCTTGTGGTATCGCCTGTAGTCTGCTAATCCTTTTATGGGTCAATGATGAGTTGAGTTTTGATCAATTCCATGCGAAGAAAGACAGGCTTTATAAGATAAGAGAAAACCAGTTTTATTCTGATGGGAATATATTCACCTTCTCATCCACTCCAGGGCCAATGGCTCCCTTTATCAAGGAAAAATTTCCTGAAATCGAATTAGCAACACGTGTGTCCTGGAAAGTTGATAATCTTCTTGCTTTTGAAGACAAGTCATTCATGGAAGAGGGTTTGTATGTGGATCAGGACTTTATACAGATGTTCACCTTCACGATGTTGAATGGGGATGCTGAAAGTGTATTGATGAATCCCAATTCAATTGTCTTGACTGAAAAACTGGCCCTTAAGTATTTTGGAGATGTGAATCCTGTTGGAAAGATGATGATCTTTAACAAGGATGAAGCCCTTCAGGTTAGTGGTGTCATTCAGGATCCTCCCTCAAATTCGTCTTTGGAGTTTGACTATCTGCTGCCCTTTCAAAAGTTTTTTGAAGCTAACAAGGCATGGATTGATCAGTGGGGGAACAACAATATCAGAACGAATATTCTCTTGGTTGATGGCGCGGATGCAGGGGCGTTTGCCGAGAAGCTAAAATTTGAGATAAAGGAACATGTCCCTGATTCAAATACGGAGCTACTGATTCAACCGTTTACGGATGATTATCTATACGGAAAATGGGAAAATGGAAAGTTGGCTGGCGGGCGTATTGAGTATGTTCGAATCTTTTTTTTGGTGGCAATTTTTATCCTGGTAATAGCCAGCATAAATTTTATGAATTTATCAACCGCGCAAGCGGGACGTAGGGCCAAAGAGGTGGGATTGAGAAAAGTTGTTGGCGCTGTTCCATGGCAATTGCTAGTGCAGTTTATTGGTGAGTCACTGCTTATTACATTCATTGCCTCCCTCATAGCTGTGGGAGCAGTCAAATTGCTGATGCCTTTTTACAATGACATTACCGGCAAGACACTGGGCTTCTTTCTCCTCGATGCCAATACACTTTTGGTATTCTTGTTTGTCGTTATCGGAACGGGACTGGCTGCCGGCAGTTACCCCGCCTTTTACATTTCGAAATTTCAGCCTAGCAAGGTGCTAAAAGGACAACTGAGGGCAGGAGTGTCTGCATCGAAGTTTAGAAAAGCATTAGTGGTGGTACAATTTTCACTATCAATTTTGCTTATTATATGTACCAGTGTGGTTTATCGTCAAATGAGTTTCACGCAAAACCGCGACATAGGTTTTGATAGAAATGACGTTTTCTATTTGGACATGAGGGACGACATGCCTCAAAAATTTGAAGTGATAAGAAATCAACTATTGGCTGATCCATCTATCGAAAGTGTAACAGCTTGTTCTCAACTGCCAATTGATATTGGAAACTCAACCGGTGGCATAGTGTGGGCAGGCAAAGACCCTGCTGAGGAAATACTATTCTCTGAAATCTCAGTTGATTATAGTTTCGTGGAGGCTATGAAAATGGAAATTCTGGACGGCAGGACCTTTGACAGGCAAATTTTGTCAGACTCAAATAATTTTGTGGTCAATGAAGTGGCCGCTGCCAAGATAGGATTTGGAGACCAGACTGTGGGCCAGGAATTGACCATGTGGGGAGATAAGAAGGGACAAATCATTGGTGTGGTTAAGAACTTTAATTTTGGATCTCTCCATCGTAAGATTGAGCCACTGATTATACACATTGGTTCGAAGCGCTATACAGACCGAGCGTTAATCCGGGCAGCAGAAGGACGAGTGGCACAGGCCATTCAAGCCACTGAAAAAATAGCGAGCCAGTATAATCCTGGGTACCCATTTCAGTTCGAGTTTTTATCCAAGGATTGGGAGGAAATGTATCAGTCTGAATCCAGAATGGGCACAATCTTCAACGGTTTTGCAGGTTTGTCAATATTTATCTCATGCCTGGGATTATTTGGGCTCTCCGCATTTTCGGCAGAGCAAAGAACAAAAGAACTGGGCGTGCGGAAGGTAATGGGAGCGTCAGTGAGAGGTTTAGTGCAATTGGTGGCAAAGGACTTTGTGGGTTTGATACTTGTAGCTGCGGCAATTGGTTGCCCTCTGGGTTGGTATTTTATGGACCAATGGTTAGGTACCTACGCGTTCAGAGTGGATGTGGGCTTTGCATCACTTCTTTTCTCTACAGGATTGTGTTTGTTGGTATCGATGGTGACGGTTGGCTATCACGCGTTGCGTGTATCGATGACGAGTCCGACAGAGTCGCTGCGATATGAGTAAGCTATTCGCGTGCTTTCAGGTTTTGCATCACCTTATTGGAGAAGACGAAGTTGTCAAATTCTTTAACTCCCGAAGTCATGATCTCTTTGTTAGTGCCTTCCCATATTTTTTCACCCTGAAACAAAAAGAGGATTCGCTCCCCAATACCCATCACCGAATTCATATCATGACTCACCACCACTGTAGTTATTTCATACTCTTCGGTGATCTCTTTAATGAGATCATCGATAACGATGGCGGTTTGTGGATCAAGGCCTGAGTTCGGTTCATCACAAAAGAGATAGTTCGGATTATTGACTATGGCTCTGGCAATACCCACGCGCTTTTTCATTCCACCGGAAATCTCCGAAGGCATCTTGTCATTCACATTTTCCAGGCCAACTCGCTTCAGGCAGAAATTTACGCGCTCAATTTTGTCTGTGGGTGACATCTTTGTCAGTACATTGAGGGGAAACATTACATTCTGTTCCACATTCTTAGAATCAAACAACGCACCTCCCTGGAAAAGCATTCCAATTTCTCTTCTGATCTCAGCTTTCATGTCTTTGCCTGCATCAGTGAAGTTCCTGCCATCATAGAACACTGTACCAGTGTCTGGCTGAATTAAACCAACGATACACTTTAGGAGTACACTTTTTCCCGTGCCGCTGGCGCCAATAATCAAATTGGTTTTTCCCTTCTCAAATACACCGCTGATGTTGCGAAGTACTTGCTTGTCGCCAAATGATTTAGAAATATTTTGAATCTCTATCATTTTAATAAGAGTTGTGCTAGTAAATAGTCAGCAATGAGGACCGCGATGACACTAGTAGTTACTGCTGCAGTACTCGAAATACCCACTTCCAGCGCGCCACCTTTCGTGTAGTAGCCTTTGAAGCAGGAAATACTGGAGATCAGAAAGGCAAAGACAAAGGACTTAATCAGCGCGAAGGTGACTGTATATTCGTTGAACGCATACCTGATCCCATAGATATAGTCAGTTGGCGTAATGATACCAGTCAATGTGCCAACAAAGTAGCCTCCCGCGAGGGCACAGGCTCCCGCCAATACAACCAGGAGCGGATACATAAGGAGTGAGGCTATTATCTTAGGCAAGACTAAATAAGAGGTGGAATTGATACCCATTACTTCAAGGGCATCTATTTGTTCGGTGATGCGCATGGTTCCCAAGTTACCAGACATACTACTGCCTACCTTTCCTGCATAAATGATGGCCATGATCGTAGGTGCCAGTTCCAGTATGGTCATCTCTCTTACTACGTTTGAAATAATGTAACTGGGGATGTATGGAGCTACCAGGTTGAAAGCAGTTTGAACGGTGGTCACCGCTCCGATGAATGTGGATACAAGTGCAAATAGGAATATTGAATTTACCCCTACTAATATGCATTCCTCAAGCACCAATCTGTAATAGGTAATGAATGTTTCTCTCCGTACCACTAAAGAGTACATGAAAATCAAGTACCTGCCAAATTCCTTCATTAAAACGTCATTAAATGGCTATCTTGCTCAAAGATAAAATAATTTATCTATGAATTTTCAAGTGCTTGGAGGGCTGATCAGGGGTTCTTTTTCCCTCTAATTATTGCGAGATTTTATGAATAAACTAATAGTTATTTCCGGTGGAACCAAAGGTATAGGCAAAGCAATTATCGAACGTTTTGCAGCAGCAAATTTTGACATAGCCACATGCGCTCGCAGCACCGATGATTTGCAAGCACTTAAAAAAGAGGTGGAAGGTAAGCATGGGGTGAGTGTATTTGTCCATGCAGCCGATATGTCTAAAAAGTCAGAGGTACTGGGATTTGCGAAGTTTGTAATTGGATTGGAAAGGCCAATTGATGTACTAGTGAACAATGCGGGCTATTTTCGACCAGGGTTGATGACAGAAGAACCCGAGGGCACGTTGGAAAAAATGATAGATACCAATTTGTATAGTGCCTATCACCTCACCCGAGCACTAATAGAGAAAATTAAAAAGGCAAAAGATGGTCACATATTTTCAATTTGCTCCGTAGCAAGCCTCATCGCGTATCCAAACGGGGGTTCCTACTCAATTTCTAAGTTTGCTATGCTTGGATTCTCCAAGGTGCTTAGGGAAGAACTGAAGTCATTTGGAGTGAGGGTCACAGCCATTATGGCGGGGGCAACTCTGACAGCCAGCTGGGAGGGAGTGGACATCCCGGAAGAGCGCTTTATGAAGCCTGAGGACGTGGCTGAGGCAGTTTTCAGCGCCAACAGCATGTCTAAACAAAGCGTGGTGGAAGAACTCATCATAAGGCCTCAATTGGGCGATATTTAGCTACCTATATCCTGAACTTTAATCGCTGAATCGGGTTATTTTTGTGTAAATCTTTCAGCGTGAAATCTGATTCTACTTCATTTCCTGACTATTGTGACAGCCTGGTTTCCTACAGCAGGAGGAAAACCAGGGTAGTGGACATTGGCGGTGTGCCCATGGGTGGCGATCATCCTATACGAATCCAGTCGATGACCACAGTTGACACGATGGACACGGAAGGTAGCGTTGCGCAATCGATCCGGATGATCGAGGCGGGTTGCGAATATGTCAGAATCACAGCTCCAAGTATTAAGGAGGCCCAAAACCTGGAGGTAATTAAAAGGGAACTTCGTGCACGAGGCTACCAAGCGCCACTCATAGCGGACATACACTTCACGCCCAATGCTGCGGAACTAGCGGCTCGAATTGTGGAGAAAGTGCGGGTTAATCCCGGTAACTATGCCGACAAGAAGAAGTTTCAGCAGATTGACTATACAGACAGTGCTTACCAGGCCGAGTTAGACAGAATCCGAACCAAGTTTTCGCCACTTGTGGCAATTTGTAAGGAATACGGAACCGCCATGCGCATTGGAACAAACCATGGTTCCTTATCTGATCGGATCATGAGCAGGTATGGTGATACGCCCCTTGGTATGGTCGAGTCTGCGCTTGAGTTTTTGAGAATATGCGAGGACATGCAATACTACAACATAGTGTTGTCTATGAAAGCAAGTAATCCCCAAGTGATGATTCAGGCGTATCGGTTGTTGGTGCAGAAGCTTGATGAGGAAGGACTGCAGCCGTACCCATTGCACCTTGGTGTAACAGAAGCGGGCGATGGTGAAGATGGAAGGGTGAAGTCGGCTGTTGGGATTGGGACTTTGTTAGAAGATGGACTGGGCGATACCATTCGGGTCTCTTTGACAGAGGAGCCTGAGGCTGAAGTACCCGTGGCCATCAAGCTTGCCAATAGATACATCAAAAGAAAAGCAGATCCCATTGATCTTATTAAGGTTTATCCGATCGACCCGTTTGCCTATAACAAGCGGAGCAGTCGTGAAGTGATGGATTTTGGTGGCAATAATGTGCCAAGAGTACTGGCAGACTTCTCAAACAAGGAAAAGATTACACCGGCTTCTCTCTTTGCCCTGGGGTACCAGTACTCGGTGCCGCTGGATAAGTGGCATATCTCTGATATGGCATGCGATTATATTTATGTTGGAAAGAACCAAGTCGATTTTGAGGTTCCGGGAACATTAGGCCTTATTGTTGATCACGAAAGCTGGCTGCACCAAGCGCATAAAGAAAGAACTTATCCTGTGCTTTCAGCGGCAGCGTACCAAAAAGGGGTGAAGCTGTCGAAGAAGCTCAATTTTATTTCTGCCCATCTAAAAGATTTAAGTGATGCTTTCGTTGAAGCTATAAAAGGTGACCAATCCATCGTTCTGGTGATTGAGACCAGCAATGGTCATGGGCTAGCTGAGCAGAGAAGATTGTTTGTGGAGCTAATGAACAGAGGGTGTGACGTACCTGTGGTGATTTGCCGTAGCTACAGTGATATTGAGTTGGATGAATTGCAGCTTTACTCTGCCACCGATATCGGAGGCCTGTTGGTAGATGGCTTGGGTGATGGTATTTTTATAAAAGCAAGGAATGCCGGGTCGGACAAAAGAATAAATGAAACAGCATTTACAATCTTGCAAGCTACACGCACAAGAATATCCAAAACGGAGTACATTTCCTGTCCTTCGTGCGGTCGTACTTTATTCGACCTGCAGGAAACCACGGCCATGATTAGGGCCAGAACCTATCATCTGAAAGGGGTGAAGATTGGTATCATGGGTTGTATTGTGAATGGACCGGGTGAGATGGCTGATGCAGACTACGGTTATGTGGGATCGGGCCCTGGTAAGATTACACTTTACAGAGGCAAAGAAGTGGTGAAGCGCAGTGTGCCTTCCAGTCAGGCCGTAGATGAGTTAATTGAATTGATTAGAGAAGATGGTAATTGGGTTGAAATGGAGCTAGTAGAAAACAATGCATGATTATGGAAAATGAGTCGAAACCAGCACAAGCAAAAAAGAAGCTTTCGATTAGAGAGTTCTTTCAATTAGGAGAGGTGGGTGGATATTTTTTCAGAGGGAAGGATCCAAATCGCCCTTCCAATATTAATATCAAAATGATGCATGGCGTGAATAAAATTTCGATTGTTGTCTTCCTCATAGGCGTCATTTATCTCGTAGCAAGGCGGTTTTTTTAGAAGCGGTAGCATCGTCTCATCAAAGGGGCTTTATCAAAAAAAGGCTTACCTGGAATCGTACTAGTGTTAAGAACAGCGTGCCGCTGCCGCGGATTAGCCGTGGGGTGAACTCTAACCCCGGATTTGTCTGGTATGCAAGTAGGACTGCAAAGGGTTGATTTAAGGCAAATGTCGATCACTGTCGATCCATCGTGAGCGCGGCAGTACAGAAGCTTATGGGAAAGTTTGCTGCAAATTCTCTCTGTGCCACCGCTAAAATATACATTGAAAGTCAATAATTAACTCATAGGCTCTAATATCTTAACAGTCAAATGGTTACATTATAGCCCTAATTACCATTAATAAGCTATTTGTTGAGGTTAATTATTTAATTTTGTTGATTGCGAAGGTCTAGTTTTGATGCACCGAATTACGCTTATCATAGTCGGCTTTATTCTACTTTTGAGTGCTTGCACCCAGAGACTTACATGCCCTGCCTTCCAAAGTGCCTACATTTATGATAAGGAAGCGCTCCGCAAAAAATTTAGCTATTTCAACGAAGATTCAACCCCCAAGATCCTTACCGCCAGTAAGAACAAATACTTGATCGCGGTGCCGGAGTCTTATCGCAAAAAAGTAAGGAGCCTGAAGACGGTGGAGATGACACCGATTTATCCAGAGATTCCTGATTCCTTGAAAGTGGATGAAGGTGCTGAATTAATGATGGCGGAGCGGGAGTTTGTGGATAGTGCTGCTGCCGAGGTAAGCAAAGGTCTCGATCGGACAGACAGTGCTTACGCGATTACCAAGACCAAGGAAAAATTCAACGTGGATCAGGACAATTACATGTGGTATTTCCGTGATGCGTTGGTGATGCCTGACGTGCGTGCGGCCCTTATGCAGAAGGAAGGTAGCAAAGGAAAGCAGAATGAAAGCGGTGGTGAGAAGAAGCCTAAGCGAAAAGGATTGTTTAATCGCAGGACAACGGACTCTACCGCAGTGAATGGCCCAACCGTACCTGCCGTAGAGGATTCTACTTCCTCGAAGTCTCGAAAGAAAAGCAAGCCTCCAAAGGTGAAAAAGGAAAAGAAGAAAAAAGTGAAGAAGGAGGAGACCCCTAAAGAGGAAACTCCCAAGAAGAAGGAAGAAGAGGATGATGGCTTTGCCTAGCCCTTAATCGAATAACGTAAGATTACCAAATTGATCGGAAGGTGCTGTGGGTAAAAGTAAGGTGGCACTGTTATTAGAAAGCGAACCAATCCTTGGTGACACCGTGTAGCAATCCATTTTAGATTCATCGGAAGACTTGAGCAGTGGTACTAGATCGGTATCCACGGAATTTTTGTTGAGCCAAATTGCTTCGGTTGCCTTATCAAGCATCAGCGGCATTCTTTCGCTAACGGGTGCAACAAGGGAATTGGACTTTACAGTGATGATACTGAATGTGTGGTGGGTATCTTCATTTTCGTCTTCGTACTCTTCCCATAGTCCTCCCAAAGAGAAAAGGGATTTTGACTTGAGAAAAAAGCGATAGGGGATAGAAGTCTTTTTACCGACTTTCTTCCAGGCAAAAAATCCGTCCGCGGGAATGAGGCACCTGTATTGACTCAGCTTTTTTTTCAATGCCGACTTTTCTGCAATGGACTCTCCTTTTGTGTTAATTAATTTCTCGCTTATGGTTTTGTTTTTTGCCCAGTTAGGCGCAAGACCCCAATAGAAGAAAGATAACCCTTCGGGTGTTTGATGCGTGATCACAGGCAATAACTGTGAAGGTCCGGCATTGTAGGCTTGTTTGTAGTGTTTGGGGACCTCTACAGAAAATCGCTCACTGACCTCGACCGATGATGCCGCTAAGCTATACCTTTCAAACATTAGTTATTGATGAAATCCAAGGCTCGTAATTCGGACCAATATAGGCCATTTTGATTAAATAGTGCAAAGCCAACATGTCCACCTCTGCGCGGGGTTTCAAATATTACAAAATCGTTTTTTGTAAGCGCATTGCTGTCGTAGCAATCGGTATCCAGAAACGGATCATTCAAGGCATTAACAACCAGCGTGGGGATCTTTATGTTTTCCACAAAATGGATTGAACTGCACTGGGTATAATAGTCTATGGCATTTTTGAAACCATGAATCGGAGCGGTGTATCGATCATCAAAGTCAATCAAGTTATCGATTTCATCAATTCTGCGGGTATCGAGCTCAGGTCTTAATTTTGACTTCGCAATTACCTTTTTCTTGAGATTTCGGACGAATCGCTGCGAATAGATCCAGTTGGATGGTTGCGAAATCACCAGACAACTTTGATGCAGGTCAAGGGGAACAGAAAATGTAACTGCGTTTCTAATCGCTGTGTGAAGCGCGCTGCCTTTTTCACCCAGGTACTTAAGCGTAAGATTTCCTCCCAGGCTGAAACCAATTAATGAAATTTCATTATAAGCATTTGTTCGAAGCGCGTGAGAAAGTATAAGATCAAGGTCATCCGTAGCACCGCTGTGGTAAAATCTTAGCTGCCGATTGATTTCATCGCTGCAGCCT
Organism: Cyclobacteriaceae bacterium; assembly: GCA_040216915.1. Taxonomy (GTDB): domain Bacteria; phylum Bacteroidota; class Bacteroidia; order Cytophagales; family Cyclobacteriaceae; genus ELB16-189. The sequence continues at coordinate 172,720 of JAVJOD010000003.1, read as the reverse complement.
CTAAAATTCCAGGTTAGGACATCAAAACCTGATTGGTAGAATGCCTTTGCCATACCCTTGATATAAGCTCGAGATGTATTGCCCTCCAGGCCGTGCGAGATGACTACCAATTTTTTGCTTTCTTGTTTGAGCCAATCAAGATCTAAGAAATCATTGTCAGGGGTTGAAATTCTCTCTCGTTGATAAGTAGGAATTTTCACACTTCTGATGAGGGCCGGAAATATCGTTTCTACATGACTGTTAAAGAGAAGTGCCGGTGGTTGATATAGCGACATCCACAAACAATTAGTTCCAGTCCAGTTTCTTTTTGAGCGCGGTGATATGCGCCAGGTGATGTGCTCCGTGCCATGCATAGGTGGCGATCATGGTCTGGAGCATCACGGTCTTCTTACTGTCCGGGTGTATAAATGCCTTCTGGAGATCTCCAGCGTCTAGATTTCTCATGAGGTAGCACCACTTTTTATGCAATGCCTTCAGAAAATCCAATGATGGCGGAGGTTCCAATGTAGTTTCTGGCGTATGGGCCCATGCCTTCTCATCATATGCCTTTATTAGTGGACTATCCTCGGTAAGTGCCCACTTCATTCTCGTGTATGCATTCATATGACTATCGGCTAGGTGATGAATCACCTGCCTCACTGTCCAGCCACCTTCGCGATAGGGAGTATCCAATTGTTTGTCTGAAAGCCCCTTGACCGCATTCTCAAGTTGATCGGGAAGGGCTTCGATGTCCGATATGTGTTTGTCAAGTTCTTCCTTTGCGTATGAAACTTGCTCGGTAAACTTTCCGATTGGATAACGCTCGTCTGTCATTTCTTTTTTAATGCGGCCTGCATCTCCTCATCGGTGTAGAGTTTGTGAAGTTTAACGGGATCAGATTTCTTCTTTCTTTTTTTACGTACACGGATGTTGGTAATTTCAATGAGCATCGAGAATGCAACTGCAAAGTAGATGTAACCTTTTGGTATGACGTAGTGAAGCGATTCCAGGAAGAGCATGAATCCAATGAGAATCAGGAAGCCTAATGCCAGCACTTCCATGGATGGATGCTCTTTGATGAAGCGGCTAATCCTTCCAGAAAACAGCATCATCACCCCGATGGAAACCATTACAGCGATAATCATGATGATCACCTGGTCTACAATACCTATGGCAGTAAGGATGGAGTCGAAGGAAAATATGATATCCAGGAGAATGATCTGCACAATGGTACCGGAGATAGTTACAACTCCTTTTTTGAAGCCTTCTTCCTCTTCATCGTCCCCTTCCATTTCGTGGTTTATCTCCATGGTGCTCTTTGCGATTAGGAATAATCCTCCAAAACCAAGGATAAGGTCGCGGCCACTAAAGGAAAGGTCGTGGTCTATGGCGAAGTTGGCGGGAATGGTGAACAGGGGTTCGGTAAATGTGATAATCCAGGTGATTCCCAGTAGAAACAGAATCCGGACACCCATGGCAAGCATCAGTCCAATATTACGTGCCTTTCTCCGCTGTTCTTCGTCTGGCAGCTTGTTGGAGACGATAGAAATGAAGATAATATTGTCGATCCCAAGGATGATTTCCAGAAAGCAGAGGGTTACAAGGGCGAGCCAGGTATCGGCTCTGAGGAACAATTCCATTGGAGATCAGTCGTTTTTTGAAAGAGCTATTTGCGTTTGAAATTACGGAATGCCCCTAATATTCTAAAAGGAATTGGAGTAAAAGAAAAGCTAATTTTGGGTAGAAAAGGAGGTTTTGAAGGGTAGGGGCGAAACGGGGATTTTTGCCAAACACACTTGTGATCAGAAAATACTTCTCATAACAAAAGGAGCCTTTCATTATGAAAGGCTCCCATTTGACTCTTAGGTGCCGGCTTTAAGTTTACTTATGCACCACCATTACCTTTTTGAAGGTGTTGGAGTTACCACTTCCAAATTGAAGTAGGTAAATGCCAGCCGCCATATCGCGAGTGTAAATTTCCTTTTCCTGTTCTCCAACTTCTATCGCTGAGCGATTCACCACGCGGCCCATTTGGTCTACCATTTGCAGCTCAATTCTATTGACCGCAGGGGTGGGAAGTTGCACCGTAACCTCTCCATCGGCTGGGTTGGGGAAGATCGCAATTCGATCAGCAATGCTCTCGAAGTCAAGGCCTGTTACCAAAGGAGGGTCATTCACATCTTCGATAATTTCCGACTGAAGAATCTCTTTAGTGTCTTCGTTTTGGAGGAATGCAATTACCACGATGTCATTTTCCGGAGAATAGAGTTTCAGCTTTTCAGGGTACCAATTGAAGGTAGCGAAGTCTCGCACTTGCCCTGCGGGAGCCACCTCATTAAACCTCGTGCCAAGCGCGTTGGGTAACATTCTCTTGAGTACATATTCAAATTCAGTCTCCCCAGTTTGAATTAGGCTTTCTCGTTGACCGAGAGATGTGGAAGATACATTCTTTTCAAGGATAGCTACGTGAAGTACTGTATTGGCACCTAGATCAATTTTTGGTGTAACGGATACATTGACCTCCAAACTTCCATCCGGGCTATCTGACGCGGTAAGGTCGATTGCAGCTTGTGCTAATTGCAGGGTTCTTATACCGTACTGCTCTTGCCCCCAGGTAGAAAACGGAGATTCCGCAAGACCAGGATTTTTGAAGCCGTCCAAACGAGTTAATGGCGTTTCGGTGATGTTGTAGTACAGTGCTCTGGCACTTGGAGCAGCCGGGTTGTCAAGATTAAATGGATCCTGCTCAGGGAACCCAACGTGGTAGTTAATCTTTACAAGCTCAGTGCCAACACCTTGAACCAAAGTCTTGAGCTCATCACTTTCGAATTTTTCAGAAATTTGACCATTACTTGGGTCAACCTTAGGGTTGCCCTTGTTGGTAAAATGTTCTACTACGATGGTCCTGGTCCTGTTTCCTACTCGCACATTATCAAGTGCAAATCCATCCAGTCCAGGAGATGTGTTTACACTGGCTATTCCGAATCTGAAAACAACCCTGTCTTGCAGTGTTGGTGTGTTGATGATGTCGAGCGTATGTTTAGACTCCATCCACAATTCGTTGGCACGACCCGACCAGCCGTAATCACCAGCTGTTTGATTTCCAGGCTTTGAAGCAAGTCCCAGTGCATTGTACCAATCGACTCCTGTCGTCTCCGAGTTTTCAAAGCTTCCTAGTCTTACCCATAACTTGGTTGGGTCTGCTATGTTCTTATTGTCTATTGAGTATTCGAGCACTACACCATCTGCATCTTCCATCTGTACCATACTGTTGAATGAAATCATGGGTCGTTCCAGTTGCGTCATGTCGAGACAAGTGGTATACAAGTAGGACTGTTCTAGTGGAGTATAGCTACCATCCAGATTGGTGGTCCAAATGCCGCTTCCCACTAGAGTCGTGTCTGTATTAATCACTGTAGTGGTTGGCGTGCCGTGTGCCCAAGAGGCAATTCCAGCAAAGGCAGGGTCATTGTACACCTGCCAGTTACCATTTCCAGATTCAAAGTCCTCCTCGAAAGCGATATCCTCGGTAGGAGTGAACTTATCTACCATGACAATTTGCCGCTTTAATGAGTCAATGCATCCGATGATACTTTTTACTTCCAGCTTAACAGTGTATATATCAGGTAATGCATATTGCTGATCGTTGACGTTCTCACCGGTACCAAACTGTCCGTCACCGAATCGCCAGTTATACTCTACGTTCTCTCCAGGAAGCGGTGAGGGCTCATCAACGGCAATGGTAGAAGTACTGTTAAAGGTCATGGCCTCTGCAGTGGATACACCTTCAAAAGTGAAGGAAACTTCAGGTGTACTTCCAATCAAAAGATCTGCCGTTGTTGGCTCCACCAAAAGAGTATTTGGGTTCACAGATTCACAACCCAAGTCACTGGTAAGGCTGAGTGACACGTTTGCATAGGTGCCTGGCTGATCGTATATGTGTTGTGCTATCTCATCAGTAGAACTATTAGCTAACGAATTCGGATCGGAAAAGCCCCATAGCCACTGGTCAACAACAAACCCTGCGGCTATTGTGGAAGAGCTTGGATCAAAATCAACTACCAGGTCTTCACATAGTGTGCTGGTAGTAAATTGTGCCACTGGGTTAGGAGTTATCTTAATATATAGCGTCCCCGTGCCAATGCTTGGTGAGATGTTTTCTTGCCAAATGTAATTGACCTGTATGGTTTCGTAGTTGTTAAAGATCTGGTCAGGATCAAGCGAAGCGGAACCATTTCCGTTGTCGCTGAAACCTGCATTGGCTACTACTGGAAGGTTTGGATCCAAGGCGTTATAAATTACAGCTTGTGTCACTGAATCCAGCAAGACAAAGTACCCGGTGGAGGCACCTGGTATTGCATTTGGATAACCATTAATCAAAATGTTGTTTCCCTTTTGGCAGAAGTATGGTGTGGTACCTACCGTTGTAGTTTGACCTGCTACCTCCACTACAGGTATCGCAGGAATAAAGATCTCCACCTCTTGCGTAAAGGGAATGAAGACACTAAAATCTGCTGTACTTTGATACTTACCTGTGAACTCTATTTTTCCAAGCGAGCCTCCTCTGTAGAATGTTCGATTCTGAGGAGTTGTTTCATCGGAGAAGGTGTATGGATTCATTAACCCATAACCCATGTAATTCAATGAATCGTCATGCAATAAAGATACATATTCCCAGTTGTATGTCTTGTAGGTTTGACCAAGCAAGGCATTAGGATACTCCGCATTGACAACAGGTATGTTCTTGACTAGTTCTTGCCAGTTAGTGCCAAATTCGATTATCGGTGTTGGGGCTCCAGCTGGAGTGGGTGGCACATTTGCATAAAGGTCAATCAACTGGAATCCTGCAAGGCCTCCAAAGCTCACTGAGTCAGCCACTACGAGCATAGGATCAGGATTAAGAGGGAAATTAGGATTCTCTATGGAGATCCTGATATCCCCAGGAGTGGTCAACAACTCTGGAATGGCATTAGTGTGATCATACACATTGTACTGCTGCACGGTATTGGAGATACATCCATTCTGATCCGTATGCGTCAGGGTAAGGTTGAATGGTGCGTTTAGAGGGACTGCACTCAGGTTAAGAATGTCATCTGTCAAACCTGATCCCGTAAACACACTTGCTCCGTAGTCACCGGGCGGGGGCTGAGGAAGTAAACGCACTGTCGAGAGGCCATTTTCTACGTGATTGTCTGGTATGTACGTAACAGTGGCTGCGATGTTCAATGGTGGCAAATCAAAATTACCATCCTCAGAGTAAGTGTTGGAGAAGGTAATAGGTATCGCTGGCCCAGCGGTGATTTGAGCAAGCGCGGTAAGATCAGGAATGATGGCCAGACCGTTCCCTGCAAAGCGCCTGATCTGTCCGCTCACACTTCCGGTTGCGGTCACAAATAAGTCGGTGATGATTATATTGTCTAGACTCGCGATTCCGGTATTGACAAAACTGATTTCAAGTAATGTTGTATTGATATACCTGAATGGCATTACACCTGGAGGTAACGATCCAAAGTCCGCTCCATTGAGGGTAATCGTAGGATCCTTATCTACATCATACTGAAACCCAGTAGGGAGAACCAGATTAAATGATTGTGTCCCTCCAGCTGCAAATTCAGCATTACTTAATTCGGAAATGATCAAGGGCTCCTCCAGTCTGACTGCGCTATTGGAACAAATATCGTAGCGCGGAAAGTTAATTCGATTTACTCCACTTAGCGGTTTTCGAAGCACGAGCGTTGGGCCATTGGCGCCCTCAGCAAAGCCATTTGCATTGCTGCCATAAGGTTCACTAGTAGGTATGTTGGTAGGTTCTGCATCATTCTGAGCAAATACATAAACAGGGTAGTCGACACCAGCGGTGAGGTTGGCATTTACGGTTGCATACTGGAAGTTGGGGGTAAACTGATCAATGTCTACTGAACCCCTCTCAATGACCGGACCGTTCATGTAGGGGTCAATTCCTAGAATTTGATTATTGGTGACAGTAGGAGGGGCCCCAGCAGGGTCAACCACCATATAGTGCACGGTGCCCGCCTGGTCAAATTCCGCGTTGAATGCTGCAGCACTCGGTGTGTAGAAATATTTGACAGGATCGGAGCTAAGCAACACCGGAGGATTAGGACTGGAAATCTTGAAGTAGAAGGTACCATTGAAAGAGATCCCTCCAAATACATTAAAGCCTTCATCAGAAATTCCTGCTCGATCGAGCGGGTCGATGGTACTAAATTTCCCCTTAGGAATTGTGATGTAGTACACTTCGTCTGGAATTAGGGCATACGACCCTGACAATTGGAATCGCAGCGGGCTAACAGTCTGATCTTTGATGGTGGGATCTCCAGGGTTCACAGGATCTACGTACAATCCATTGATAGCTGTCAGTTGGTCAACGACATTACCGGTACTTCTTTCGTGTAAGAAGGCCACGCCATCAAAAGTCACTACATCCACATCAAAGAACAGTTCGATAACATTTAGTGCGGGATCAACATTTAACTTACCGTTAAATGGATTTGTACTTACTAAAACCGGAGGTTTCGTGGAAGCGAATTTTCGAGTGATACCCTGAACCGAAGCACTTGAACTTCCTTCCGATACCAAAATATGGTCGTTAGTTTGCGGATCAGAAAAACCTAGATCTTCTAGATAGGGCGTAATTGGGGCGGTACTTACATTCACGGACACATCCACATCTACCGAAAGGTAGTAGGTATAAGAGTTACCATCGTGAAGCGGTGCCGGTGCAGTGAAGGTCACCTGTACCATATCTTTCAAATTTGCATTGGCTCCATTCAATGCTATGGACCTCTCCGATTGCACTTCATCTACAGTGAGTATACCAGCAGTAGTTGTTGGAGAAGCCAGGTTGATAGACTGGAAGATTTGGAAATTTTTGAATACCGTAGTTACACCATCGGTATAGTGATACGGTTGGCCAAGGTCGTTTTTGAATGTGATGGAGAATCCATCCAGTTCCGGTTCTGAACCCGCCACGTGCGGCACTTGGAAAGTGACACCAAAAATGCGCTGGTTGGCGCTACCTCCCTTTAAAGATTCAATTAGAACTACACCGTTAGCCTGACTCTCCACTGCTGACACGTGGAATACATCGACAGGATTACAAGGAACTGCTGAGGTTGCACTACTTATAATGTCAGCAGCTACAGTTAAGGTTCCATCGCCAGGACTTTGATAGCGCATGCCGGTGAGATCCAAAACTCCTGCAGCGAAGAGTGGTGGAAATGCAACCGGGGTAGCCGCTGCCGACACGGTGGGAGCGAAGTTAAAGTCTGTATCAAGAACTTCGTTGTCATCTCGTGCATGTACGATACCTGTGGAACCGCCCGTGGAGCCATCGATAGGTTGCATGATACCTGCAAAAGCGCTTGGTTGAGTCACAAAATCCAGGTTGGTAGCAGTAACCTGAATCCTGTTTGCCGCGCCAATAGAGCCTACGGCAACTGGGGCCGTTGCCTCAGGGAAGGAGAAGGCAGGAGTCACTGCAATTCCTCCGACCGTTCCGGTTTCCACTGCATCGGGAGCAAACTTACTTCCGGTGCCAAGCGTGGGTCTTGACCCACCACCGATCACAGCGATTTGTACAAAATCCCTATCTGTAATTGTGGATGGCAAATTATCAAAAGTAGCCAGCACGAGGACGTCCATACCTATGCTGGTTGGTACAACGTCCCTGTCAGCTGCTGTTATGTTGAGGTTGTTGAAGGTAAGTTCGCCATATCCATTGGCCACCACGATATCGCTGAATTGTTTTTCAGCCACTTCGCTGGTCACAAGTGATACAGGGTCACGTTGATAAATGGCAATTTTCCTGATTACTTGAGGGTTACTGATACCGATAGTTAAATCATCGAGTACCGTTGGTGCACCATCCACATCGACAAGGTCGAACCCACCGTCTCGAAGCCTGAACGCATCCAAAACGAAACCATTTCCTGTTCCGGTTATATTGGTCGCCTGGAAGTTTTCGTAGTCAATATTTTGAGGTACCGCGATCGAGCTAAGTGTAGATTCAAAAGAAGAAAGAACACTTATTATATTCGAGGTACCTGAGATCGCACCCGCATTTACTCCACCACCAGATCCGGCACCGGAGTTCATCGTTAGTTGGACATTTCCATTTCCTGTATCAAATTGGAAACTGGCAGGGTAAGTCTTAAGTCCACCAGCGAAGGCGCCTGTAGCATCATTCAGCGTGCTGAAATTGCCATTGTCTGTATTGCTTGTTGCGGTGACATTGCCATTGTAGTCGCTGTCAAGATTTAGATTAATGTCTCTGGCGGCCACTTGAACTATCGGGGTAATAGGAACACTAATACTTGCTCCAGCAGGAGTAGTGAATATCAACTGGGTTGCAACAACCTCAAGTTTATTGTCATCATTGGCAAGGTTGGGTGTAAAGGCACCACCTGCAGCCACGGGGTCAGCAAAAGTTGACGTAAGTGGGTTTGCGGTAGCGCTCGTGATTGTAAATGCAATCTTCGCATTATCCGTTACGGTATTTTCGAACGTAGCAAACAGACTTATTAGTTCTGAGCCATTGTCTGTTGTAGCTACGCTAAACGGCCCGAATGAAACTGAAGTTGCTCCCGCCAAGGCTACCTCACCTAGTTCTGTGTTACCATGGTACAGCGCTAGTCGACTAACGTACTGCGCGTTTGTTACGTCAAAAGTAATACTCGTCAATTCAGTTCCTACTAGGTCAAGGTCATTAGGCCCAGGGCCGCTATCCCTTATTCTAAACTGAGCTACTTTAATCTCATCATCCGTGGCTGGGTTTGGATTGGATGGATTACCTGGACTGATGTTCGCTGCTTGGTAGTTAATATATTCAATGTTCTGGTTGTAGCTCGTGAAAGTGCCAGACAAATCCACCACGATGTCTGCTGCTGTAGAAGATGAAACAGTAATTGGCGGAGATGTTGGCGGGGCGATACTAATGCCCGGAGTTTGAGCAGCCACATTTAAAGTGCCATTACCAGTGATATCATATTTAAATCCAGTTCTAAAAGTTAAAACTCCTGAACCAAAGGATAGGTCGCTAATGCTTGTGACGGAACTATTCGTCTGGTCTGTCATCGGAAGATTACCTGTGTTAGTAATGTTCACAGCCTCCCCATAATCAACGTCTAAGTTTTCATTATCATCTCTGGCCTCTAATTGAACAGCACCACCCAAACCTCCACTTCCAGGAGCTGTGGTGAGCGTTACATTGGCCAGTACTGAATTTGAAAGAGAGCCTTGCACCGGATTAATGAAAAAATACTTCGAAGCCACCACTTCAACCAAGTTATTTGGATTAGCAGGTGTAGTTGCTCCCCCAGCATTTCCAGCAGCAAAAAGAGAACTGTTATTGGCGGCAGATGTAGTAGCAGAAGTAATGGTAAATCCAATTTGAGCATTGTCTGTAACTGCCATTGGTGTTTGTTTGAAACTTGCCCTAACGGTCAAGATTGCATCGGATACCGGTCCCAAGGAACCATCCCCAGCTGTGCTTAAACTAAAACCGGAAAAACTTAGGGTAGGAGCAGCTGCTTGCTCTGCGAGAAGCGCAGCTCCATTGAATAGCGCGACCCTTTCAAGATTAGCCGAACCTGTAACATTGAAATTTATCCCTGTCAGGATGGTTGGTGACCCATCAGCATCAGTGTGAGTTGCTCCGCCATCCCGCATCCTGAATTGTGCGATCTGTACGTTTCCCGCTCCAATTGCAGCGATGGGATTGTCAATGTAGCTTATATAGTTGATATCGGTAGGGGATGAACCACCTTCATAAATAATGTCAGACTTATTGTCTGTGATAATGTCAAACGAGTTACTAACGGCAAGTGTTAACGCTGGTCCGGGAAGCGGAGATAAGGCAGTCAACTGCAAACCTGTCCCCGTAGAATTGTGTACAATTGAGGCAGTGGTAATGCCACTTGTCAGGATAGGGGAAGTGGGAATCATGGAGCCGGTGGAAGTGAAATTTACTGTTCTAGGAACACTATTCAGATCCCTATTTCCATTGGCGTCAGTAGACTCGATTGACACAAGAGGCGACATTTGGTTTCCTATATAGGTGTTCGTTGTCGGTTGCTGCACAAAGCGAAGTTCGGTGGCCAAAACTTGAACGGTGTTGTTGGCGGAGGGAGTTGATTCTGAAGTGCCAATTTGACCAGCTGCAATTGTGGATGATCCTGCAGCATAGGTAAAGGCAGTGTTAGCATCGACTCTAAATTCAAATCGAAGTCCATCAATGAGTGATCGAATATTGTTTGTGTTATCCAATGGGTTTTTGAGACGGATATAAAGCTGGTAGTATTTCTGCTCATTATCATCGACCTCTCCGATTCGTTCATCCCCTGTAGCCAGACCAGAAAAGGTAATGGTGCTAGCTGTGATGTTAGTTGACAACGCAGCCTCTTCCTCGACAAACCCAGGAAAGGTCATACTAATAAACTTAGCTTCTTCAATTACTTCATCCCAATTGAAAGCGGAATTAGAGGGGCCTTTAGAAATCACAATTTGATTGAATAGTGTCTTAGCATTGTCAATGGAAGGAGTGGCACCATCATCCTGAATGAAGAAAAATAGATTTGTGGTACCTGCGGTAGAAACCGGCAAGAAAGAACCAGTTGTCAGTGAAGAAATGTTTGGAATAATGCTACTAGTTGGGCTTGAAGTAATTGTTCCGAATGCCCCAGTAGGTGTTGCCCCTGCTACCGTGGCGGGACTGCCAGTCTTATAATCTATGTTGGCAAGGCTGTTGGTATAAGGATAAATTCTGAAAGTATAGGTAGGACCCGAGAGCAGATTATTAAAATTGATCCCCGATGTCCCTATGCCCTGAGCTACATTTAAGTATCCTGTTGTATTATTAACAAGATCCAGCTGATCAGCGATGGGCACCCCATCGGTTGGGACAAGTGCAGTGCCCCCTGGGCGCTCCACAGTGATTAAATATCCTGCGGGGACAGGATAGGTTGGCACATCTGTCCATTGCACCTCTAGTTGTGTTGGCGTAGTGGATGGTGCAAAAATCGTGAACGGAGTTGGATTCAAAACGGGCTCAGGAATATAAACCTGGTAAGAAGCACTAACCAACCCCGCAAGCAAAGGATTTCCTGCCAAGTCTTGGATACTTCCATTTACGATTCCCACATTTAGAAAAATAGTTCCTTCCTGGTTAATGTTACTTACCGTAACGGTATGCGTCTGACCTGAGCCCGAAGAGGAAATCATTTCGCCTGCACCAACGGCTGTGCCAGTGAGACTAAAGTCCAAATCGTTTGCAATGGTTACATTTTCATCAAAATTGAGTGTGAAGTTTACTGTTCCAGAGGTGTTTGGATTTGCGTCTGGCAAGATAATGCTAGAAAGTACTGGGTTAGTGCCATCAATGAATGAGTAGTTCACACCTGTGTGCGACCCTGTCTTCCCGCCCGTGCTTACTGTAACACCTGAGGTTACCAGCGAAAACTGCAGCATGGGGCTTGGTGTATCAAAAAAATCGTTTACATCAGCTACCACATAGTAGTACCTGGGTGTGGTGCTATGACTTTGATTCACTCCCACAAAATCCAACGTGCTTGCTGTTGTCGAGATAGTCGGAAAAATCTGCGTAGCTGCCAAAAAGTTATCTGCTCCCGAATTAGTCCAAAGTTCAAAGTTTGAAAACTTGCCGGCTGGAACACTTGTGCTATTCACCGTGATATTCGTCACGTTCACGGAAATTCCAGCATCAAGTCTGAACGCGAAAACGACTACGTCATTAGTTCCACCAGTTAAGTTAGGACCCGGATCTACTCCGTTGGTGGCAGCCATGATGGTTGTTGTAGTGCCTGTGGTTACAGCCACATCAAAAGCACCCAGCTCATTACCAGCAAAATCGCGCATCACTTTTGCGGTGGTGTTACCGTCCCCCAGTTGAACGTACTGCACCCGAGTACCTACAGCTTGAGACCAAACGTCTCCGTCTGCTTTACTTTCTACATATATTACAGAGTTATTGAGGATTGAATTATCCACGCTATTGGTGGCACCATTGTCTAGATATTTTACGTCATTGGTAACACCCGATGTTGTTCCGCCTCCAACAGAAATACCTGTGCTTCCATAACTATTATCCGCACTAACAAACGCAAAGTTATGCGCTCTCTCAGCAGGGGATGCGGCATGATCAGTGAGAGGTTCCGTCATTCTAAATTGAATTACATTCCTTCCTCCAGCTCCAGCATCTGCATATACTTGATAGAGATTGGACACAATTCCTGGAGGAGTTTGGTCCACATCAATGTTGGTTGTGCTTTCATTCCATGAAGTGCTGTTGCCAGCAATGTCGGTTACAACTGCCGTGATTTTTAAAAACTGTGTTTCGCTTGAACCTGAGCCGCTTGCAAGACCTTCAGCAAATCCAGCCGTTCCCTCCAGATCCGTTGCACTAATGCTTACAACCTGGGAGCTAGGTGGCCCGGCAGGGATTGCAACTAAACCCGTGTTGGCAACATTGGTGAACGTGGTAGAAGTGTTCCGTAGCTGTATTTGTATCGAGCCGCCCGCTAAGGAAGCATCGCCCCCCGTCAATGGAACGGTCACATTTAGGCCTGTGTTGGATCCATTGTAATAATTATTAACGGACCTGCCCCCGGTTGCTGCCAATGTGGTCACAGTCAGTTGAGTTGGCGCACTTTTGTCTACAGTAATGGTAGTTGCGCTATTCATCCAGGTAGTTGAATTACCTGCCAGGTCATTGACTATTGCGGTGAATGTCAAGACCTCTCCGTTTCCATACCGAGCATGTGAAGTGAAAGTGGCATCATTGATTGCAATGGTTTTGAAACCTGCCACGCGATCACCATTCGTAATAGTTTGAGCGCTGCCCAGATTCAGAAAACCCAAGCCTACATTTCTCATCTGGAGTTGAATGCTACCGTTGTCAAGTGATCCATCTCCCGCAGTCAAAGGGACTGTTATAGATATTCCGTTTGTGTTTGAGATATTGTAGTAACCAGGGACAACAGTCCCTCCAGCAGCCACAGTTACAGCACCCACAGTGAGTTGCGTTGGTGCGTTGGCATCAATCAGTTTGGTAACGTCAACCCCACTTACGGCACCACTGGTATTTCCAGGCACGTCCGTTGCAGTGACATTTGTCAATTGAAGAGGTGTTACCAGATGATCTGGATCAGTGCTCGTAACTGTATAGGTGGCTGTGTACGTGTCACCACCATTTCCTGTTGACCATGTAATTGCTCTACCATTGTAGGTACCTGGAGCAATTGTTAGACCTGCCTCCGTGGTGGCAATGTCGGCCGTGAACGTAAGTTGATCACCGATCTTAAGAATTGCTCCAGGAACCGGATTGGCAACCGAGGTTACGGAGCTCACCACAGGAGCTTGCGTGTCAACCTTAATATCCTTGTTCGCAGCCAATGACCCGGCAGCTCCGGGAGTCGCTAAGGTCAGGGTGGCATCATTTCCAGCCAAGTCCCTGATGGTACCTCCGTTAGGAACCAGAGCAGTAGTGCTGGCGTAGTCGATATCCAGAATTCCGTTATCTCCATCACCAGGTTGGACGGTGTAGTTGAAGGTCAACGTGTTAGTTCCGCTGCCGATCACTGACCAATTGACTACCTGGTTCGCTGGATTCGTTTCAATAGTGATTTGAGGAACACCGGTTGCGTTTACTATCTCGGAGAAGACCACGTCTACTGCAATTACCTCTCCTGTTCTGTAAGTGTCATTTGCCGTGCTTGAGGTTACAGATACCACTGTCGGAAGCACAGAATCAGCTGTTTCTGATACAGGGTTGTTGTCATCAGCCAAGCTCAAATTGCCTTGGGAACTAGTAATACCTCCTGCATCCACGTCTAAAACCACTGCACCTCCATTGCCTCCGGTGACACCACTAATTGCCAATGCTGCAATTCGCTGAGCTTCGGTAAGAGTGAAGGTCACTGTGTTGGTCGAGATAACCCCACTTGCAGATAAGGTCACGTTATCAATTCCGGTTGCATCGTTGATGTGAAACTTTGTCGGATCTGCCGCAGAGATATTTTCTGTGCAAGTCACTACCAGCACACCTGTGCCATAATTTAGTGTGGCTGAAACAACACTTGGAAGACCAAAGGACACTATGACCAGACCGCCTCCTCCAACACCACCAGCTCTGTCAATGTTTCCCAAATTATCCCATCCTCCACTTCCACCACCGCCAGGGAAAAAACCAGCGGTACCATTTCCGGATGTTAATCTTCCGGCAGCACCATTGCCAGCCCCAATGATTCCAGTGCCAGCTGTGGTACCTGTTGCATCTGCACCATCTGCACCGGTGCCAGCACTGCTGCCACCTGCACCACTGCCTGTAGCAGCACCAGGAGATCCAGGCGCTTCAGCGCCATCGCCTCCACCAAATGTGGTTCCAGCTGCACCTGCTCCGCCAGCACCTGTCATAGCGTCCCCCGTGCTTAGGCCGCTCGTGCCTCCTGCACCACCTACCGCACTAACAGGAGCGGCAGATGCAAATGTCGTTGTCCCACCAGTTCCGCCAGGGATAGGATTATTCCCAGCAGTGCCACCGTTCCCCACGGTAACTGTAATAGTGCCAGTGACTGCCACCCCGGTAGCGAGCGTATAAGTTCCTCCTGCACCTCCACCTCCGGCTCTGTTATTTGTGCTATTGGAATCGGCACCACCTCCACCTCCACCCGCACCCCAAGCCTGCACTGTAACCGCACCAACTCCAGCGGGGACTGTAAAAGTAGAGGAAGCGGTGTAGTACCTAATTCTAATTGGATTGTTTAATGCACTACTGATGTTATACAACTCTGCGCCAGCAGTTCCTGTATATTCGAAGATCTGAATGAGATATTCACTATCGGGGACAAGGTTGGTGACGGTCTCAAAACCCACGCTACTAACAGCGTTAAATATAGACACTGATTTTCCGGCTCCTGACCCGATATCTGCGCCAGCACCAAAATCGGTGTTTGCGGCATAGGTTGTGCTGTTCGATGGGGTGAAGGTGCTGGTTATGTCACTTACTACAACAACTACCTTGTTAGCTCCTGTGCCCACTGTCCAGGCCAAGCGCAAGGAAGTGGTGCTTCCCGAAACCGGTGAGAGGACAATATTGGAAGCTTGAGTAGAAGGCTGAGCCTGACTAATCCAGGAAACCAACAGTAGTGTGCCAAAAAGTAAGAAAAATCTCCTCATGTGTAAAGCCTTTTATACGGTGTACGTGAGTCAGCCTCACGCAATGCCACTAACGCAGCGTTGTTATTTTTAATTAGTAATAAAATTCCTATTCAATCTGACCTTGCGAGTCAGTTTTTATCAATGTCATTGTTCTTAGCCCGCCCCATATTGTTGTGCCAAATATGGTGTAAGATCCATCTGAAAGACTAATCACTTTTTTACCAATATCATCGCTCTTACTACCGAATATTCTTGTCCATTCCGTATCACCGAAAGCATTGATCTTAATCAGGTAATAATCTTTTCCACCTCGCCCTACTTCAGTATTTGAATCCACGCTACCTAACAATACCAAACCCCCGTCTCGGGCCTGACTGATGGCCAATCCATTTTCTGCCTGACCGGGAAATCCAAATTGTTGTGAGGCCAGAACCGCACCATCTTGGCCAATCCTTTTAAATAGAAGGTCCTCATCTTTTGCGGCAGTTTCATCGGTGGTGCCTATTACTGCAAATCCAAATCCGTACTCACACATGTCCATGCCAGTTTCCTTATTTCCTGGGGTGCCTATGTCCAAATCAAATTCCGTGTTCTGAGAATTTGGTGGAGCCTTAGTTAGACGGATGTCAGAACGGTTGCTACTTTTTGTCACTGTGCCTGACCAAAAGAGTGATGCTGCTGCATCGATGAAGAGTCGATTCGAGAGCGAAGTTGCTCCAGCTTCGTAGCTTCTCGACCACATTGAATCAAGATTTGCACTAAATTCGGAAAGATACATTCTGTCGCTAATCAATGGATTGGCTTGTGATAACACGATGAAGCTTCCGGTGCTACTTATCGCAACGGCCTTGCCCTCGACTGGAATTCCTACCAACTGATTAGAAACGAGTACTCTAACACCACCGCTTGGATCAATACTCTTAGCTCGCGTCATATTTCCTTCCGTATCAGTTAGCATTATTCGCAAGTGAGACTTGTTCGTTAATCCTTTCTGTATGCTATCCCCAACAACAACGTAACCGGTCTCAATACCAGCTCCATCTACAACCAGCGAAATGGCCCTTCCCTTGTACGAAACAGAATCAGTATTATTTACATTGTCGAATTCAGGATAGAGTTTTTGCCATTGAAGGGCGCCAAATTCATCAACTTTGGTTAGCTTAATTTTAAATCTTGCCGGAGTAACTTCGTTGGGTCTCACTTCAGAAGTGGCAAGCATAATGTAACCACCGTCAGAGGTTTGTTTAATATCCTCAGCGAAGTCGTTAAAGCCTCCATTAAAGTACTTCACAAAAGTGCTTGCTGTGCTTGGGTCGATTTTCTCTTCCTTAAAACAACCTAAGCAGGCAAAAAGCCCAACTATTATAAACTTCTTCATACCTATTTCAGTAGTTTTTTTGGATTGAAGTAAGGATAGATAAATCCAATATTAAAAATCACATTGCTCTGCCTTAGGTCATTACTCACAAAGCCGTAGTCAAAGGTTGCTTCAGGATTACTTCTGCTCGATTCCTTAATCAAGTTGGAGATACCATACCTGTACCTTACATCGGCAGTAAGAAAAATCTCACCAAACTTGTATTTTATTCCACCTCCCACGATCACCCCATAATCCAGCGGCTTGAAAGTATCTTTTATATCTACCGGTGGACCGGTTACCACACTTCCTTCAGACGGAAATTGTGTCTCTACCTGCAGCTCGTTCTTCAGAAGATAGCTAATATTTGCTCCGCCCGTAACATAAGGGTTAATTATCGAGTTGCTGAGTTTATACTGAACCAAAAGATTGAGATCCAATCTTTTTTGATCAAATGTGCCATCCAGAAAGGAGAATGCCTCTCCAGTCTGATCGCTAATCGTAAGTGATTCATTGGCGTATCCGAAAGTATTTGAAGTGTAGAAAATTTCCGGTGCAGCAGTCCATCTTGGTTCTGGGTTGCGCTCAAACAATATCTTTTCGAAAGCTAACCCAAACTGTATATTGAAGGCGGGAGAATATTCGCCTATGCGTGCTGCTGCGGAACCCACGTAGTAATTTGTGAAGGGTGCTGGCATCGTAAAATTTCCGCCAAACTTTACGCCAAAAGCAAAAATTGGGGTGGTACGAAAAGTCTTATACAGTGCAGTAAACTCGGCAGGATCTACATTTTCATTTATTTCAAAATAATGATCGGTGTTGAGTAGTTGCAGCATGGCGTCATCCGCTTGCAGCGGCTCCTCCTGATAGATGTAGGATAAGGTTAGAATTCGAAGGGCCTCCACCTTTTCCTGCTTACTAAAGCCACCACTTGACGTTAGACAGTTATTCAAAAGGGCAGGTATCTCATGAAACCTTCCCTGCTCATAGGTTGATCGTGCCAACCTCAAAGTCTGCGCGCACGTAGAGGTTTGTGCGTACGTGTACCCTGAAAAAAGGCAGAAGATTAAAGCAACTATAAAACTCTTTCTCATTCGCTATTTGTTATTTGGGGGCAAATCGGCACAGGTCCTTTCATATTCTAAGTCTTCACCCACGAAGATATCCCATTCATCCTTCGTCATGTTTCTAGGAGAGAGGGTGCACAAAATACCGGACATCGTCTCCACTTTTGTTGGCCATACGTGAATAGGATAATCTATACTTCCGATATTCTCTTTTACGCTGTTGATACCCACAATTAGCTGTTCATCGTCAGGGGAGAAGGCCACATCCCAAACCCAGTCATGGTCACTCAATACCATAGGTTGCTCTTTCAGGTTGCGGTAGTTCCAGAGGCGGATTTTAAAATCCTTACTCGCGGAGGCCATGAAGTTACCCGCATGATTGAAGCGTATGCGCTCAATGGTACCTGTATGTCCCGAAAGTTCACGTGTGATAATTCCATTGTCCACAATTTTCATTAGCCCCGCAATGTCACCCACCACTAGTCTTTGACCAGATGGATCGAAGGTGACAGCTGAAAGGGCGTTGTTAGATACTTTTACTTTGGTCTCCTCGTAGCCATTCTTGATATCCCATACATAAAGGTTTCCATCTTCGCCTGCACCGGCCAGCCTCGTACCATCGTCATTCAACGACAAGGAGTTTATTTTAACCTCGCTGGCAATTACTTCCTTGGCGGTGTTCATGTCGGAATACTTTATGCTGCGACCTGAATTGTCTCTGGCGTAGAAGCCCGCACCATCCGCCGTAAACCGAATATCATTGATATCAGATACATACCCGGTGATCTTCTTTGGGGCAGTGCCCGGTTTGGTTAGATCGTAGAGCTCTACGAAGTTTTGCGTTCTATCCAGAGGATAGAGACCTCCAGCAGCCAGATGTACTTCGTTGGGGCTGATGTCCAGCGTAAACACCAGGTAATCTGATCTGCCTGCCACAATCTCGTTGGGAATCCACTCGTTGTTGGTGTACGACCACTGGATGATCTTTCCGTCACTACCACCAGAGTAGATATGACTGCTGGTAATGCGCGTATCCAGTGCTCTCGCTGAGCCGTTCTTATGCGACTCCAAACTGTTAGTCAGCGGGTGCCCCTGCGTTTTCAGTGCATAGTACAAGCCATTGTAGATGTCGTTGTCATAAGGATATCCCTCCCAGGTTTGGTTGAAGTTAAACGCCTGCTGTGCAAGCAGCGACTGCTCCACCGGATTGCTGGAAAGCTCTTGAGATTTCAACGCCATGGCTTTTGCCTGGGCGATATACCTTGCTTTAGTTGCTTTGGCCTCGTTTTCAAGGGCAATTTGCTTTTGCTCGTTGGCCAGCCTTTCGTTTTTCTTAGCAAGCGTCTCATTTTGAACAGCCAGCCTTTCGTTCCTTACAGCCAACTGTCTTTGCTCGTCAGCAGCAATTCGTTGCCGCTCAGCTTCAGCTGCATTTTCAACAGCTAATAGCCTTTGAACTTCAGCCTCTTGCCGGGCTTTATCAGCAGCGTCTCTCTGCTTTTCAGCTTCAATTTGGGCTTCTGTTGCTGCATCTCTTTGCTTTGTTGCCTCTGCGGCACTTGCAACAGCTAATGCTTCTTGTCTTTTTGCCTCCGTCTGCTGGTAAATCGCGTATACAAGGAATAGAAGTGCCACGACCATTAATGAGCCAAATACAATGGCTGTAACCCTTGCGCGCTGAAGTTTTCGCTGTTGCTCAAGCTCCTTGATGCGCTGCTCTGTCTCAAACTCCTTACGGGAGTATTCCAAAAACACCATCGTGCGCTCGAAGGCGGGATGGTAGCGTTGTCCCCAAACCAGTGTAGGTTTGTGTTTCGCCAGCCAGTTGAGCGCAAGTTGTAAATCTGGTGGTCTCCACAGACCGGCTTTGCCCACTTGATACATTGCTGCGGCCTCAGCAAGGCGCAGGTACATTTGCACGGCCTCCGCTTCATCATCCACCCAGTTCTTAAGGCGTATCCATATACGCATCAAACTCTCATGCGAGATGTCGATCATCGCCTTTGAGTCTAGCTCAGTGCCATGTGCCGGGGTCAACAATGATCTGCCCGGCTCACGGAATTTTTCGATTACTTCTGCAACATCCTTTTCAGAAACATCAGCAATAGCGGCAATCTCATTTAGTCTTGTAGGCCGCCTGATACCAAAGTTTTCACCACGCTTTTCGGTGATCGCCTTGAACATGATTTCACATATGCGCTTCTGCTCTTCATCCAATTCCTCAAAGGCCTCATTGGCGTGCTGCGACAAGGCTTCGGACATCGTTCCAATCGCCTCATAATGTTTGAGGTCTACTGCTTCGGTGTCGTAATCTTTGAACTTGGCCCAATATGACCAGGTACGCATCAATGCGTGTTGAAGGATGGGTAGTTGATCTGGATTATCCCCTAAGTCGTTAAGCAACTGCTGCGTCAACCGCGGTGATATATTGGCGCCACCTACCGCTACAGGTCCCTCGATAGCCCTGCGCTTCTGATCGCGCGTCATTTGCGGAATTAGATAGTGACTGTCATTAAGTTTTCGAGTGAGTTCAGGAAATTGCGCACAGTCTCCAATGAAGTCGGAGCGCATGGTGATACCTACGTAAATGGGAGAGTCCTCATAGTTCACCGCCTCCATCAAAAGATTCACGAACGCAAGCGTCTCATCCACCGAACCAGGATCGGTGCTGTCCTTAAATCGGAAGAGTTCTTCAAACTGGTCGACAAGGATAAGGTAGTTAATGTCTTTTGATCTGCGAGATTGTTGTACCGCCTCCACAAGACCCAAAGAGCTACTGCGCAATAGGGTGGAGACAATGGTTCTCTTAATCTTTTTGTCTTCAGCGTCAGCACTACCATAGTCGGTGGATGCTTGCAAAAGTGCTTCAGCGAGATTATCAATAGGGCCTGCGCCCGGTCGAGTCACTACCACCTCCCAATTGGGGCTTGCGTCAGTAAGGAAGCCTCCATAAAGGATGGGTAAAACCCCACAGTACACGAAGGAAGACTTACCACTTCCTGAGGGACCAATTACACCTACAAACCTGCTCTTAGAAAGTTTGAGTAGCACCTCATCACTTTGTCCCTCTCTACCAAAGAATAGATGACTCTCTTCGATTTTGAATGGACGCAGTCCGGGAAATGGATTGTCTATCCCGACCTTGGAAGGTGCATCTGGCATTTCTTCTACTGACTGGCTCATGATACTTATGATTTAATTTCTGACAAAAATGATTTTAAGGACTCTATTGACTTTTGCTGGTCTCCAGCTATTAAGGTTAAATTCTGATTCTTAAATGCATCCAGGTTAGATACTCCATCCTTTGCTGAGATGATCGCTTTCCCTAGTATTGGTTTTTTCCTACCAAATCCAGGAGCTTTCAACAGGTCTAATACTTTCATTCGTACCCATTGGTCATTCACCTGATCTTTGAATATGATGGCGCCATCAAGGCTGCGCAGATTATCGATGTGCTTTTTCCTTACTGCCAGCAAATCTCCCTCAAACGCTGGCTCAACCACTTTAAAGCCGCTCCTTTCGATTTCTTCTTTAAATGGCTTCACTGCCTGATGGTCCACGCGATCATGAACCAGATAAATTGACCTTCCGTTGCTTTCTTCAGCCCCAACTTTTTCATGGGAATCAAGGAGCTCTTCTCGCATGATATTCTTAAAGTCTTCTAATGGATTTTGAAGAATTTCAGCGCCTTCTTGTGCTTCAACATCTCTCTTCAAGGTTTCGATAAATGCCTTTTGTCGATCGCTGGCATTTTTCAGGTTGGGTGATATCCAGATAAGTCGAGAAAATTCCTCCTTATTTTTCTTCTTCACCGCACTTTGTTCTGCAGCAAGACGATTTTGAATATCTACAATGGATTCATTGGCGCCCTCAGGAATTTCTCCATAAGCGCTTCCCACCAAATGGACAGATAAGCTACATTCTTCCAAATCTTTTTTCACCATCTTTTCCATTTCTGCGGCTTGGGTAGGCAATGTATGGTTGGGCAGTACCACATAACCGTGGCGCTGTAGTTCCCTCTTGATAATGTTGCGCTGCACGGACAGATCGTGACCTGTCTCTGCGAGATAGATTGATTTGCGCTTGAATAGATTCTTCACCTCTCCGCTGCTCTCACCTTCTTTTAGCACAATCAATGTTTCGTGGATGTCATAGGCAAGGTCAACCATCTTCATCCAGTATTGCTTTTCTGCCTCATGGCTGAAAAAATCAGAATACTCTTTCATCAACCCAGTCTCTACATCGAGCTGATACATGTCGTAACCGAGCAAGTCGCGAAGTCGCGGAGGCTGCTCATTGAGTGTCAGCGGTGATTTGATCACTTTGAATACCCGGTTAGCTTTCGACCCTTCAGTTGCCTTATAAAATTGCTCGACCGTATCCAGGCATCGGCCTGACTCAATGAATTCTTTGGAAAGAATGGCAACAAGCACGGCTGCGTTGTCAAGCGTTGAAGCGGTGACAGAGTCAAACTCTTCCTTTAGCACCACCTTGGGTTCGCGCCCAAGTACTTGCAATAGCATTAGTTCGAGGAATCTCTTGAAATGAGAGACCCAACCGAGTTCTTGCTTGGAGGGACTTTCGTTATCCTTTTCCGCGAATGTGATTAAAACGTCTATATCTAAAGCCATTTGGTCGACAATTATTTCTGGTTGATTTCTATATTAATATTGTAGTTGCTTCTTCGCACTGTTTTTAATTAAACCTTGCACAAGTTCGTGGTGATTTGCCAGGACGAAATAGAAATCGATTAGGCTAATCTTAAAAATCACCGTGCGTTCTCTGGCGACTCCTCCAGTTACTTTCGGGCTTGGCCCTTCTAGGAACAGATCGCCAAACACATCGCCTGTTTTTAAAGTTGCTACTTCCTTACCTTCATCCTGCAGTTTGAGGTCTCCTTCTGCAAGAATTAGTATCGGGGTGTCTTCCTGCGGATCCAATTGGAATTCTTCACCAGTTTTCAGAGTAATAGGAAAAATCTTATCTGCGAGATCACTAAGTAAATTGCCATGGATGTTCTTAAACATTGGCAACTCTTTAATAAACATCACCATCTCAATTCCCAGGAAGAAGCCGTCATCCAGTCCATCAAGCAATTGATTGTTTTCGATAGAAGTATCTAAGAACTTTTTATCCTTAAATGGCAATCTTTCGGAAATCACATCATAGGCTTGCCTATCCTTATTGTAGATTACCCACGCAGCGGTCTCTTGAAGCAGTTTGTCTTGATTAAACATCTGTGCGATAAGACCTCGGCTTACCCTGAAGTCCTTTAAGAACACCGATAAGTGCACGGCACAAAGCTTGGTCCATCTGTTGTTGTAATTAAAATCCCTATTGAGCACGTAGTTAATAACTTGAACAGGATTGTAACTCTCTCTGGGAAAATAGGTTTGTAGTTTCTCTAACTTAACGCTGGTATCATCGTCATCCAGCAACGGAATCAGCTTGGGCTTAAGATCCATGTCAACGAAAAGATCCAGTAGTTCGAGGGCGTAGGCCGTACCATCAGCTGATTCAGATTCAATATTTTCTCTTACTAGCTGCACGGACTGAGGATCATAAAGGAGGGAAAGGAGTAGAGAAATCTGATCGTAATTTTCTCTTATTTCCTCTCGTAGGGCGCCTCTCAAAAATTTGTAATTCTTGTCATCTGGAAGTTCATCTAAAGCCGCTAGATTCCACAACGTCTTTCCCATTTCGATATCCAGCAGGTCTTTCACTACAATTACTTCTCTGCCTTTCGCTTGATGGTTCATAAAGCGCAAGGAGTATAGTATTTGTTTTACAATACGTTTATCTGGATAGTCAGCCTTTTCCCAAAGCAAGGCAATTCCTTTGGCGCCTCCAATGTGTCCAATGATCTGCACTATTTTTAGCATGACCAAGTCTGTCTGACCAGATTTGTGGAATCCTGTTTCCAGCGTTTCGAGTGCGGCTTCACCGGCTTCCTTTAAAGCTGAGGCAGCGGCATGAGAGTAGGCCGGGGAGGAGAGCAGTTCAATCAGTAAATTCCATGTCTCCGGACGTTTGACTTTCCGAGCTGTTAGAAGTGCCTCCTCGCGCACCCTGGCATCTCCATCCCTTAGTAGCTCTAACAAAATAAAGATGGTCTTTTGACTTACCATCTTCCTCAATAATTTTGCGGCAAGAATTCGGTCAGCTTGCTTAACCGACTTGCTTAGCTTCATCAATTTGTCAGCCGAAATGGAAAGTAAGTCACTATCCTCAGAGGCGCCTACTGCTTGTTTTGCCAGACCTTTTATCTCTGAATTAAAATCTTGTCCAATACCTAGCTCTGAAATTTTCTCTTTCGCGAATTGCTTCACCTTATTTAGATCGCTTTCGGCCAGCCGAATGATTGAACTCTCAAACAAAGCGGGCTCTAATTTCTCCATTAATTTTAAGCCATAGATAACCTTCTCTTCAGCAGTGCTCCGCACTTCCTTATCTAGTACACTATCTAAAGTATATTCCTTAATGACATGGGCGGTAGCATCCGACTTACCTTTTATTAGGGAGTTTTGCAACGTCTCACGGTAGCCCTTATACATTCGATTGGTAACGAAATACCAAATAACCAAGACCGGTATTGTAAATAGCGTTACGGAAAGCAAATTGAAAATCTCGAACGAGTTGATTAGAACGATCAATCCTCCTGCCAGTGTACTTCCTATTCCTATGACTATACCTTCAATCTTTGTCTGCGCATCGATCTTGATAGATTTGTCGATAGGCACATAGTAGAACTTAAAAGTAGGGTCATCGATCGCATCTTTCATCGAGTTGATAAACAGTTTGCTCATTGCGATCATAATAAAAAAGAAGAAGACCGTGTTTCCCTGCGATGGATCATAACCCAAAGTCGCACCCAGTGCCAAAGCTGCGACTGTAAATATGATGAGCAGCATCGGATTGATAAGGAGCGATATCCTGAGGCCATAATCCTTATTAATTTTATCGGTAACAAACGTTGTGAACAGGAAACTAAAGATCACAATTGTACCCTCGAACAGGGAAAGGAAGGTTGGAAGGAACTCCGGGTTATTGCGGTACTGATTTGTAACGGCATTGAAGAAGGAGTAGTCAACGAACCTGGAGCCCACCATCGAGATAATGATGAACAGCGACATGGCCACGATATATCGATTCTTGAGGAATGCTCCTGCTGACAATTTTTTATTCTCTGATTCTCTGATGGCAGCGCTATCTCCAGAGGCCAGATATTTACTTGTTAGCACAATATAGAGGAGTAGGTATCCAACAATACTAAACAAGCCAATGGTGAAGAGTGAAGCAGTTTCAACGCCGAACTGAAGTAAGACAGGTATGGTAAAGAATGCGATGATGGAGGCTATATCCATTCCCACATCCACACTACCAATTACTCTCTTTACCTGACGCAGGTTGAAAAGCCGGTTAAAGGATCCCCAGAAGACCAGCAAGGACAAATAGGTAAACGGCAGGATCATTGTAAATCCGAAGTAGTAGAGTAGGTTTTCATCCTCCACCCAGCGGTCACCAAATTCAATAAAGGCAGTAAGTCCAATGATCACCACCAGCGATCCAATGGCCAGGGAGCCGAATCGAACTCTTCCCTGAAAAAAGTTGTATGTGCCAGTAGCGATTAAGACAAAAACCCCAGAAACAACCAGGGCAACAGGTAAATCAGTAGTCTCATCGTAAAAGTTAAGGAATAGGGTAGTAGATGCAACTGAAACAGTCGCCAGGAACAATCCCATGCAGAAGCTGATAGCCAAGAGCAGCAATACCTGACCGGATTCTTCCGGCTCCACATCGAGCATTTTTAGAATTCTTGATTTCATGGAAGAAGTGGTCTAAAGTGTTAAATTGAAAAGAAATCTCCAATTTTCCTATTCAACAAGCTCTTCATTTACCCTTCGCTTAACTGCTCATTCCTAGTGATTTGCAAAACTTAAAGTAAAGCTTAAAGCGATTTTTAAGACAACGTGTTCATTTTCTGTTAGATAAGATTTAGTACGATGAGATATCGTAATTCGGTGGGACTAGTAACCTAAGGAATCAGAAAAGAACTATCCCCAAAACTTAGGAATCGATATTTCCGATCCAGGGCTGAATCGTAGACATCCCTCCATTTTGGTCCAAGGAAGGCTGCTACTAGCAACATAAGCGTAGATCCTGGCTGATGAAAGTTGGAGATCAGCCCATTGCAGACCTTGAATTCGTAGCCTGGTACTATATATATTGAGGTTTCGCCAATTAGGAGGTCAGTGGGGCCAAATCTGCTAATAACGGCCTCCAAAGCCTCTTTTTTTGAGGGAAGATGGCTTTTTTGAACCAAATAGGGATCTTTTTGGCCAATGCAAAACTTATCGCCCGCACCGGACAGAAGCTTGTGTCCATACCAATAGAGGCTCTCCAAAGTTCTCATGGACGTAGTTCCCACGGCAATTACTGATTGATCCTCCTCCAGCAGTTTTTCAACATTCTGCCGGGAAATCACAATTTGTTCCGCATGCATAGGGTGCTCAAAGGCATTTTCTGTTTTTATGGGTTGAAATGTACCCGCGCTGACGTGTAAAGTGAGAAATTGGTGTGAAAAGCCCCTCTTTTGAAGTTCTTCCATCGTATTTGCTGCAAAGTGCAGACCGGCAGTGGGGGCAGCAACCGCACCCTCGTGGGCTGAATATACCGTTTGATAGCGTTCTCTATCGCTGGACTCAGCTTCTCGCTTTAGGTAAGGCGGCAGAGGCGTTTTTCCGGCTTTGTCGATAACCTCTCCAAAGGTCTGGAGTGCCCCTGTCCAGGTGAATTTCACCATTCCCTCTTTAGGATCAACCAACTGCGCCTTCAATACCATTTTGTCATCGTGCAGTTCGATCACCGATCCTTTCTCCCATTTTTTGAGGTTGCCAATGGCACATTTCCACATGGTGGAGGACTGAGCTTGTAATCCCAGGTGCACAGGAACCTCAGGACTGGCTGGGTTAAGCAGAAACACCTCAATCTTTGCTCCGGTGGCTTTTCGAAACAATAGCCTTGCCGCGATCACCTTCGTATTGTTAAAGTATAGGACCGAGTTTTTGGGCAAGAGCTCGGGTAAGTCGGAGAATTGGTGATGGTTGATTTCTCCTCGGTTATAAAATAGAAGTTTAGACTGGTCTCGTTTGGCGAGCGGGTACTTGGCGATTCTCTCTTCCGGAAGGTCGTAGTGGAACTCTGACGTATTTATTTGTAAATGCATAAATCGGGAGGCAAAGTTATCACTGAAATTGTATTTGAAGGATAACGAGACCATATTAGTGGTATGGCCCTCAGTGCTACATTCTCCCAAAAAACCTTTCACTTTAACTTTAAAGCCAGAACCTCGCGCGGTTCTCTCACAGAAAAGAAGTCATGGTTTGTGAAGGTGCAGGAGAATGGCAGCGAGATTTTCGGTCTGGGTGAAGCAGGACCATTGCCCGGTTTGAGTGTTGAAGAAGGTGAGGAGTTTGAGAAAGGGCTGTCCTCCATTGTGGAGGCTTTTAATTCAGCGAAAGTTACTTCCCAATCAATTAAGCCCACTTTGGATTCCGTGTATGCGGTACTGCAACACATTGTCGACCCGGCTGCAATGCCATCCATATATTTTGCCTTTGAGACGGCCCTGCTGGATTATCTAAATGGAGGTACAAGGACCATTCACCAAAACAGCTTTCTTGAAGGGAAACCTATTCCCATTAACGGCCTGATATGGATGAGTGGTATGGATATGATGTTGCAGCAAATAGAGATCAAAATTCAGGAAGGCTTCACCTGCTTGAAGTTGAAGGTAGGTGGGATTGATTTTGAAAAGGAGTGTGATATCCTGCAGTACGTGAGGAGGAAGTATTTTAGGATGGATATCACTTTGCGGCTTGACGCCAACGGTGCCTTTAAGCCCGATGAGGCGCTCTATAAGATTTTTGAACTTTCGAAGTTTAAGATCCATTCCCTGGAGCAACCTCTGAAGGTTGGGTCAAGTGGACTTGCCGACTTATGCCAAAAGTCACCGATTCCCATTGCCCTGGATGAAGAGCTGATTGGCGTTGCGGGCTTAGAGAAAAAGAAGGACCTGCTCCATGACATCAGGCCTAAGTACATCATTCTGAAGCCGACATTACATGGAGGCATGTGGGGTTGTGCGGAATGGATCCAAGCAGCAGAGGCATTGAAAATAGGATGGTGGATGACTTCAGCATTGGAGTCCAATGTGGGGCTTAATGCCGTAGCTCAATTTACTGCTGGTTTTCCGGTGGAAACACCCCAGGGACTTGGCACCGGAAAGATCTATGAGGATAATTTTGAATCTCCCTTGCTGGTAAAAGACGGGCTTTTAAGCTTTCAGAAGGACGTGCCGTGGGGGGAATTCAACTTTAGCTAAAAATATTAGGGCCATATTTGCATTTACTAAACTTATTAGCTTATTTGGCTAAATAATTTAGTTAAAGATGAAGGAAACATCCAAATTAAGGCTTAAAAGCAAGAAATTAGAATCTGGAAATTATCAGGTAAACTTTTCTACCCTGGGATTTGACCAGGAATGCTATGGGTATTTATTGGCGGAAGCTAAAACCACGATGAGTGAGGTGATTGACAAAATCAACAGACATGTCGGGGCGATGCAAAGGTCAGAGCGATACTATCAGCGCAACCTGTTTTCCATCAGCAAGAAGGAAATTAACTCTGGAAGAATATTAGTATTTAAAAGATAGTTTATGGCCCGGATTAACGAGAACATTCGATTCATAAGAAAGCAATTGGGTTTGACGCAAGACCAGTTTGGCCAGCAATTGGGAATCAAAAGGTCTTTGGTCGGAGCCTATGAGGAAGGCAGGGCGGAGCCAAGACTTGAGCTCATTCAACAGATGGCAAGTCTGGTAGGCCTATCCGTGGACGCTATGATTGGTTCAGATCTGGCGACCGGTTCCACTCCGCATAAAAATATCGACTACAAGCGCGGCAAAGAAGTGCTGGTCGTTTCAGTGGACAGCAGTGACAAAGAAAATATTGAATTGGTACCTCATAAAGCTGCGGCTGGGTATCTCAATGGATACGCAGATACGGAGTTTGTTAAAGAATTGCCAAAATTTAGTTTGCCCATTCTCAAGCACGGTACCTATCGCGCTTTCGAGATCAGTGGCGATTCCATGTTACCTATTATGCCAGGAACCATAATCATCGGAGAGTATGAAGAGGATCTTAAAAACCTGAAGAGCGGGAAGACCTATATACTGGTGACTGATCGAGAAGGGATCGTGTATAAGAGGGTGTTCAACTACCTTGATGAGAATGGCAAACTGTTTCTGGTGTCAGATAACAGGCAATATGCACCCTTTCAGATCAATGGTGAGGAGGTCCTCGAGGCCTGGTCGGCAAAGGCATACATCAGTGTGCAATTCCCCGACATTGAAACTGAAAAAGAGATGTCGATTGACAACCTTGCAGGTGTAGTACTAGACTTGCAGAAAGAGATTATTGAATTAAAGTCAAAGAAGAAATAGCCTAGCGTTCTAACCTCGTCTTGTCCAATTTCTAATTGGATTTAGACGGGGATTAGTTTTAAGGTTTCATTTCGATCCACCTTTCCTGATTCCGTTTCGCAAAACTCCCTTACAAAGTGAATGCTTTTTGGAATTTCATACTTACTAAGCGTCTCGAAGATTTGTTCCAGTGCGTGTCTGGTTTCGACCGAATCACTTCCCTCAATTATCATCGTAACTTGCTGTCCCAAATCAGGGTGGGGGAGGCCAGTGATAAAGAAACGTTTGTTATGTTTTGTTTCTGATAGTTTGGATTTGATGAGTCGTTCCAGTTTTTCAGGGATAACCTTGTAGCCTCCTGTATTGATTACATTGTCCCATCTTCCATGCCATGTAAATTCAGAATCGCTGTGGCATTCCACCAGGTCATTCGTGATGACCTCTTCTTTGAGAAAGTCAACTTTTGCAATTAGGCAGCCCCTATCATCTTCTTTGACTGTAATACCCGGCAGCGTGTGAAAGTGATTTTGAGCATCCGATCCATTTAGTTTCTGCAGTGCTATGTGAGACACGGTTTCAGTCATGCCATAAGTAGAGTAGATGTCGGGGCGTAGATGGATAAGTTTCTCTTTTAAATAGGTGTCCACACCTGCTCCTCCGATGACTATCGCACGCATTTCGTTTAATCGTTTCGGTTCGGCTTCGAGAATTGCCTGAAGTTGGTAGGGAACAAAAGCGGCAAAGTCCAATTTGAGCTCGTTGGGTATGCTTTGAAACGGATTGCGAGTGGGCTCCACTGCATAGATGTGCATGTTTGAAACAAAACTTCGCACAAGCATCATTTGACCGGCTATAAATCGGGGGTCGAGGCAGACCAGTGAACTCCATCCTTCTTGTAACCCTATAGCTGCTTGGGTTTTTTTAGCACTTTCGATCATTTGCTGGCGACTAAGCACAATCTCCTTAGGTTCACTGGTGGAGCCGGAGGTAGTTAGTTTGAAATGGTCAGCACCACTTAGCCACGCACTGCAAAACGTCAAAAGGTTTTTTTCAAAAATAGTTTTTGGTACTACTTGATCAGAAGTGATTTCTCCCGCAGTGAATTCCTTTCCATTGATTATGATTCGCTGAGTCACTGCTGTAGGATAAAAACACTACTATGGAAACTTCGGGAACTTGGAGAAGTCCGGATCACGCTTTTCGATAAATGCATTCTTACCTTCTTTTGCTTCATCACTTAAGTAATAGAGCAAGGTGGCATTCCCTGCCAACTCTTGTATACCTGCCTGCCCATCCAATTCTGCATTGAAGGAGCACTTCAGCATTCGAATGGCCAGCGGACTTTTCTTGAGAATCTTCTTTGCCCAAGCCACATAGGTTTCTTCCAACTTGTCAAGCGGAACCACTTTGTTGACCAGACCCATGTCTAGTGCTTCCTGCGCATCGTACTGGTCGCACAGGTACCAGATTTCTCTGGCTTTCTTTTGCCCCACGATCCTTGCCAGGTAGGAGGCTCCAAATCCTCCGTCAAAGCTTCCTACTTTTGGCCCCGTTTGTCCAAACTTGGCATTTTCCGCTGCGATGGATAAGTCGCAAACTACGTGTAGCACGTGCCCTCCACCAATCGCCCAGCCTGCCACTGCTGCGATGACGGGCTTAGAGATCGAACGAATTAACTTTTGTAGATCGAGGACATTTAGTCTGGGTACCTGATCACCACCTACGTAGCCACCATGACCACGTACACTCTGGTCTCCTCCGCTGCAAAACGCTTTGCCGCCCTCACCTGTCAGGATAATAACTCCGATTGCTGGGTCTTCCCTACAGATCATCACCGCATCGATCATCTCCTGGACTGTAAGCGGAGTGAAAGCATTGTGTACTTTCGGTCTGTTTATGCTGATTCGCGCAATTCCTTCGTATTGGTGAAATAGAATTTCCTTATATTCCTTTATCTGTTTCCAATCGTACTTAAGATTCATAACTCTTTTTTATATGCTGTTTAAATTGATCCATCGTTTGTTTTGCCGAGACCGCATCGGTTTCGACCTCCATTATTTTAGTTCGACCATCCATTTGAAGAAAGTCTTTCATTAGGTTTTTAACTTTTCTCGTGTTGTCAAGTTTCAGGTAATCAAAGTCAAATTCAGAACAGATGTGCCTGGCCGATAGTTTTTGATTTGTCACAAAATATTCCTTAAGCTCCCCAAGCCCGGCAGGTCCATCAATCATTGAGAATATAGCGCCACCATGATTGTTGAGCACCAAGATGCGAAGTTTATCGGTTGGATAATTATGCCAGAATGCGTTTCTGTCGTAGAAGAAGGCCATGTCACCAGTGATCAGGACGGTTGGATGATCGCTGATGAGTGATTGACCTAGCGCGGTACTAGTAGCACCATCTATTCCGCTGGTGCCTCGATTACAAAACACCCTTACCTCCTTATTTAAAGGTGTAAGTCCGATTGCGTTGGCGTAGCGCACGGGCATGCTGTTGGCCAGATGAAGGTTGCACGGAATAGTCAAATTTTTAAGCAGTAGATCAACTACATTGAACTCGCTGAGGCCAAAGTCCTTGAAGAAACTGGAAACAGCTCGTGCAGTTTGATGCTCTTTCGCTTCCCAGGTACGGAAGTAATTTTCTCGCTTCTGTGCCTCGAATCCCGATTTCTGCACTGAAAAATTAAGTTGTTTAAAAAACTGGGCGGGAAGAATGCTGATAACCTCGGTAGCAGATTTAAATGTATCGGCAAGCTTTTCATCCTGACTGATCACCCAATGTTCCTTCGGTGTATGTGTCCTTAGAAATTGCTTTAGGCTTTTTGACAAAACTGACTTTCCTATTGTAATCAGTAATTCCGGTTGCAGGGATTTCTTAACGTCTGCGGCACTGTGAGTCAACAATATATCAGCATGCGTAATTGCTTCCTCTATCACGTGCTGATTTGAAATAATCTCAGCCACCACAGGTACATGACGGGACTTGCTAAACGCCTGAAGTATTTCGGTTAGGGAGCTATCGAATTCGGTTTGGCCGACCACGATCAGCACTTTTGTGTGTGACAAGAATCTTTGCTGGAAAGACGTTGCGGTGGGGACATCCAGTAAAGCGTTTATGCGGGGTTTGTTTACCACTCTGATCTCCTTGCTGAACGCTACCTTTTCATTGGCTTTTGGATAGAGCGGCTCCCGCAGGGGTACGTTTATATGAACGGGTCCTTGAGGGTAGCTGGTAGCGATGTTAATGGCATCGTTTACAATTCGATTGATCTGCCACAGCAAGTCATCGTGATCATACTCTTGAGGTAGTTCAAAAGATTGTTTCACGTGCTTCCCAAAAATTTCGAACTGGCGAATAGTTTGGCCATCGTATTGATCGATCCATTCCCTGGGTCGATCAGCAGTAAAAACGAGAAGGGGAATTTGTTGGAAGTATGCTTCTGCCACCGCAGGGGCAAAGTTGTATGCAGCAGACCCCGATGTACAGACCAGCGCAGTGGGGGTTTGAGTTTCTAAACTCATGCCATTGGCTACAAAAGCTGCGCTTCTTTCATCGCTGAATGTCCTTGTTTGAATGTCGGGATGGTTAACAAAAGCCAGCGTCAATGGGGCAGAACGCGAGCCGGGGCAGAGCACTGCATTTTGTACCCCTTTTTGGGCACAGATTTCAGCTATATCGAAGATGGGTTGAAGGCGCAATTAGAATTTATTTATCAATGATACGAAGTAGTGTATTCATCTTCATTTCAGTCTCTTCCCATTCTTTCTCCGGATTGGAGTCCGAGGTCACACCCGCGCCAGCGTATAATTTGATTTTGTTTCTGTTCCATTGAAGACATCTTAGGTTGACATACAGATTGCTTTCACCGAGGTAGTTTACCGGACCCAAGAACCCACTGAAGTAGCCACGTTCAAATTTTTCGTTTTCTCTGACAAATTCCAATGATCTCTCCCGAGGCATGCCACATACCGCGGAGGTGGGGTGCAGCAGTTTTAGCATCACTGAACCAAGTTGCGGAAAGTTGGTTTCGTTCATGTCTACCGTGAAGTCGGTTTTCAGATGGACGAGGTTCCCCGCCTGCCATGATTTTGGTCCATGCTCTTCGAACTCTCGTAGCCGAATCTTCTTGAAACAATTAATGATATACCTACCTACCAATGCCTGCTCTTCAATCTCTTTCTGTGTCCAGGCGATTGACTTTAGGTCTGTATTTTTAGCGACAAGTTGTGTTCCGGCCACGGCTGCGGTAGAGAAAGTCTTTCCGTCAGCTTGCACCAGTAGTTCCGGAGAGGCGCCTAGCCAGGTGCCTGTGGTCTTACTTGAGAGGAGGGATACGAATGCGTCTGGATAAACCTTGCAGAGCTGCTCAAAAGTCTCAATGAGATCTAGTGACTCTGGCATCTCAATCGTTTTGCATCTGGCTGGCACCACTTTTTCAAGATCACCTACGGCAATTCGTGCCATGGCGGAACGAACCAATTGCATGTAATCGTCCTTTTTACTGTCACTTTGTTTGTCGATGGGCAATTGATGAAACGCAAAAGACTTTGGGTCAAGCGACTTGCTCACAAAGTCTATTTTTTTGTTTTCAGTAGTTGATCTCTGCTCACCGTGCAACTTTCCGTCCTCAAATAGATACCGTTCGCTGGCCTTCATAAAGAATGCACCAGTGTCAGGATTGAAAGGCGCAATAATAAAACCTGATTCGATTTCTTCGATTGTCAAATCTTTTATAGGCTTAAGTTTCTCGCTGCTTACAATCAGGTGCTTCTGATTACTATTAGGCAACCTCCAAAGACTGAAGGAATTGCCCTCCTCCAAATGGTTGTAGATCAACGCTCGAATTGATTCAAATTCTTCAGCAAGCTTTTCGGAAGGACGCTTTGTTTCAATCATGATGATGCTATCTTCTATCAATCACAGCCATGGTGATTCTACTAATGGATATCAATTCCTCTTTCTCGTTTACAATTTTGATCTCCCACACATGTGTTCTTTTGCCAATGTGCAAAGGCGAGGCGGTTCCCTTTACAAACCCCGAGCTGATGGCCCTCACATGATTGGCGTTGATTTCTAATCCGACACAATACTGTGATTTGGGATCAACACAAAGTGTGGCTGCTATGCTACCCAACGTCTCCGCCAAGGCAACAGAGGCTCCCCCATGTAACAAGCCAAGTGGCTGATGTGTTCTGTTGTCTACCGGCATCAGCGCAGAAACGTAGTTGGGACCAATATGAGAGAATCTTATACCGAGGTGTTCTACCAAGGTATTGGCTGACAAAGCATTGAGTTCATCCAGCGTTACGTCTTTGCGCAGAAAACCGGTAGAATTGGAGTTTGATTCTGAGGACAATGGGGTAATGTTTATTTTAGAGCCAAATTATAAGAATTTGAGCAGCAAAAAAATTTACCTTATCCGCCATGGGCAGACAGATTTCAACCTGAAAGGTATCGTACAGGGAAGTGGAATTGATTCTTCACTCAATGAAATGGGCAGGCGGCAAGCATCTGCTTTTTATAATTTTTATTCCAAACTGCCCTTTGATCACGTTTACACCTCCGTCCTGAAAAGAAGCATTGAATCAGTTCAGTCTTTTCTTGATAATGGTTCAAGACACAGTGCGCTATCTGGTCTGAACGAGATTAATTGGGGAAGCAAGGAGGGTCAAAACATTACTCCACAGGAGGACGCCTACTACCATTGGCTACTCAAGGAGTGGCAAAAAGGACATACCGAGTTGCCGATCGAGGGAGGAGAGAGTCCTGTTGATGTGGCTGCCAGACAAAGAGAGGCAATTGAGGTCATGATGCAGCAAGCGGATGAAAAAACGGTTCTCGTCTGTATGCATGGCAGGGCGATTAGAATAATCTTATGTCAACTTCTCAATTACCCTTTGCATGCCATGGATGTATTTGAACACAGGAATTTAGGACTATACCAGCTGCATTATTCCGGACGGATGTGGCAAGTGGAGCGCTACAATGACGCCACCCATTTGGCCCGTATGTAATTTACTTATTTAGCTGGCCTAAGGCAGATTTGGCCTTGCTATCGATAGAGTTCTTGTATTCATGCTTTTTGTAACTCAATGCAAGTTCGAAATACTTCCTGGCATTTTCGTACTCCTTTTTTTGCTGCGCCAGATAGCCAAGTTGCAGAGCTGCATTTGGAGCGAAATACCAGGGATTGGAACCAGTAGCCTCTAACGTTCTATTATAGTAAGTTTCTGCCGTTGCGTAATCCCATGTTTTATCTGCTAGTCTGGCTTTTCGATAGAAGTACTCCGCCTTATCTTTTGCTGTAGTGAGATCACTATTGGAAATAGATAGCAATGCTTGCTGCGCAAGCTTGTAGTACCCGCCATCTGTGTACAATCTAACTTTATATATTTTCCTGTTAGGAAAACTGTTTTCACGCAATTGTGCATTCGCATACCTGTCCGGCTCAGCTACAGCCTTTCCAGTTTTCTTAGCTAATTCAAAGCTCTCTTGTGCCCGCTGGCTATCACCTTTGAGCCAATAGCAAAGTGATATTTTGTAGTAGGAGTCTTTCTTGAAGTTGCTGCTCTTGTAGTAGGTAATGAATTTTCGATAGGATTTGATGGCCATATCGTAGGCACCTTTTTGCAAAAGTATTTCTCCGCGCAGGTACTCAATGTAGTACATAGGGAGGCCCTGCTTTTGTTGATCCAGGGTTTGGATGAGCTGCAGCGCTTCCTCGCTTTGTGAATTCTTCATGAGCATATTAACGCCAAGAAAGAGGACTAACCTATTGTGCGGTTGCTCTTGAAGACTTGCCATTATTCCTTCGACCGCTTCCTGGTGTTCCTGATTGATAAGTCCTTTTATAGTGTAGAAGAGAATGGTGGCTTCGGTGCTCAAGGAGGAATTGGAGGCCTGCAACTCCTTAAGCTGTTTCTGACCTACGGCCACGGATCCCTTCATGCCGAGCATGCTCAAAAACCATTCGTACTTATCGGGGACGGTTCCTATCATCACCTGAATCACTCCGCTTGTCTTTCTTACTGGAATGAAGTTAGGATACTTCTTGAGGCACTCCTCTGCCAGATTGTATGCCGACTTAATCGCCCAAACGGAACTTAGCTCATGCCCAAGATTAAGGAAGTTGAAGCCACGCTGCAGATTTAGTTCAGCTCGAAGGAATAGCGTTTCGGCTGATTGAGGAAGTTCCTCGAGGTACTTAAGTCGTTCTTTGAAGCTGATTTCAATTTTTTCAAATTTCTGTTCGTCTTCGGAGATTAGCACATCAAGTGTTTCGCAAAAGCTTTGTACATAAAGCTTATGAAGAGGATTCGTGTTTTCAATTCGTGCCAACGCCCGGTAGGCCTGGTCGGTCTCAAGGTTGAGTACCGCATTGTAGGCTTCTTGTAGTTGCGGGTCGAACTTCCAGGAGGGCTCTGCTGCGAGCAATGGTGCCGCAAGAAAAAAAAAGCAGGCGATGAGGCCTGCCTTTATTTTAGAATAAATCGATATGCTATTTTGCTTTCGCAACTTTTTTACGCTTTGCAGGAGCTTTCTTCTTTGGCTTCTTTTCTTCTTCCATTGAACCCATGTCAACATCAGCAAGAATTCTTCCAGAATGCTCGTCAATTACAATTTTTTTCTTTTCGCGAATCTCAGCGATTTTTTGAGGAGGAATAATGATGTTACATCCTTCTGCAGCACCTCTTACTACTCTCACCACTGCGAGTCCATTTGATAAACTACCTCTTAAACGCTGGTAGTACTTATATAGTTTTTCTTCGATTTTTTTGACCGCTTTTTCTCTGTCGGCCATCAAGCCTTCTTCCTCTTCCTGGCTTTCGTTCAGTATCTCGTCAAGTTCCTTCTTTTTGTTGTCCAGGTCTTCAGATCGCTCCGAAATAAGGCCTTCTACGGACTTAATGTCTTCTTTCTTGAGATCTATCCTTTCTTTCGCCTCCTTTATCTTCTTTTCGCAAATTTGAACTTCCAGTTCCTGGAGCTCCATCTCTTTTGTAATGGCGTCAAATTCGCGGTTGTTCTTGACCTCCTTTTGTTGCTCACTGTACTTTTTTACCAGTTTCTCCGCTTCCTTAATGCCCTCCTTGTTTTTCTTGATGCTCTCCTCAAGTTCCTTCAATTCATCCTCAAAACGAGTAAGCCTCGTTTTGTACCCTTCCATTTCGTCCTCCAGATCTTGAACCTCGTCTGGCAAATCTCCCCTCAGTTTCTTGAGTTGATCGATCTTTGAATCTATAAATTGTAATTTTACAAGCGCTTCTAATTTCTGTGCAACTGTCTGATTTTCCATTATTTATAGGTAGCTAATTGGATTTGTATTCAAATTTGACAAAGAGGTTGCAAAATTAGGAAATTTTAATTCCAAATCCTCTTTTAGCAGTTCTTTAGTGAATTGCTCGCTTTCGTAGTGGCCCACATCAGCAATCAGGATTTTGCCCTCCGCATCGAAGAACTCATGATATTTGAAGTCTGAGGAGACAAATGCGTCAGCTTTGGCCGCCAGGGCTGCTCCTAAAAGGAAACTGCCTGCACCTCCGCAAACCGCCACTCTGCTTATTTTCCTGGATTGGAGAGCTGTGTAGCGGATGCATTCTGTGTTCATATTGCTTTTCAAACGCTGGAGAAAAGCCATTGGTTCAAGTGGCTCGGGCAACGACCCAATGATACCTGCTCCGACCTGGGCATCTGTATTTTCCAGCTTGTTGAGGAAGTAAGCTACCTCTTCATAGGGATGACTTGCCATAAGCGCACTGACAACTGCTCTTTTTTGGTGGCTCTGAAGTATTACCTCCAGGCGGATCTCCTCGGTGCGCTCTAGTTCCTCAGGTGAGCCGGTATATGGCTGTGCGTTCTTGGAAGGTTTAAAGGTTCCGGTGCCAAGGGATTGAAAACTGCAGTTTGTATAGTTTCCTATGTGACCTGCTCCTGCCTGGTGAAGCGCTGATGCCACTGCCTCTACGGAGGTCTGCGGGACAAAGGTGACCAGCTTAAGTAGGGTCTCTGGTTTTGGTGATAGAATTTCCTGGTCAGCCAGTCCAAGTCTGTTTGCGATCACCCCGTTTACTCCGTGCAGCACGTTGTCAAGATTGGTATGAATGGCGTAGATGGCAATGTCATTCTTGATGGCCTTGATGATTGTCCGTTCTACATAGTTTGCGCCAGTCAGCTTTTTGAGGCCTTTAAAAACGATAGGATGGTGAGCGACAATTAGGTTGCACTTCTTCTTGATAGCTTCATCAACCACCGCCTCTATGCAGTCAAGGGTAACAAGTACTCCGGTAATTTCCCATTCGGGGTTGCCGGTGATCAATCCTGAATTGTCATAGCTTTCCTGAAGGTTGGTGGGGGCCATGCGTTCCAGATGAGATGTTACCTCAATTATCTTTACTGTTTCCATCGAATTACTAGTTTTGACAAAAATACTGAAGATATACTATAAGCTTTAATGAGCCCACTTCGCGCCATCTTACTTCCATTCTCCCTTCTTTACCATGCGGCTACAGCACTAAGAAATCACTTGTTTGACATCGGTCATAAGAAATCCTTCCAATTCGAAATTCCGGTGATCGGAGTAGGAAATCTGAGTGTGGGTGGCTCGGGGAAGACGCCCACCATTGAGTATCTTATCCGGTTGTTAAGGCCCAAATTCAAGATAGCTACTTTGAGCCGGGGATATGGGCGAAATACGAAGGGTCTTCGTTATGCAACGGAAGGTGATAATGCGAAGTCTCTGGGAGATGAGCCCTTTCAGATTTTTAGAAAATTCAAAGAGGAGGTTAAGGTGGTGGTGAGCGAGGATCGGGCTTTTGCAATTCCCAACTTGATGAATGAATATCCAGAGGTATCCGTGGTGCTGATGGACGATGCACTTCAGCACCGAAGTGTGAAGCCACATTTTCAGATTTTACTTACTGATTACAGCACGCCATTCTTCAAAGATTTTATCCTGCCCACGGGCAGACTTAGGGAGTCGAGATTGGGGGCAAGCAGAGCTGATGCTGTGGTGGTGACCAAGTGTCCCGAAGATATTTCTGATAGTAGAAGAGCGTACTTTATCAAATCGATCAAAAAGCACTCGGGTGACAAACCGATATTTTTCTCCTATGTCGATTATGGATCCGCAGCTCCGATCTGGGATAATGAACTAGCGATTACCAGGAAAGTCGTCTTGCTCTCGGGAATAGCTAAGCCCAAGGCTTTCGAAAAGTACGCAAAGTCACAATTTGAAGTGGTAAAACACTACTCATATGCCGATCATCATCATTACACAGAATCAGAGCTGCAGCAGATCCGAAGGCATTTGCTGCGAAGCAAAAAACCCTTGTCATTGTTGACCACCGAGAAAGATATGGTTAGGTTAATTGACGCGCGCCATGCTTCGATCTTATCCGATTTGCAGTGCTTTTATTTGCCTATTCAGGTAAGTTTTAAGGAAAGTGGTGCGGAATTTGATAAGCTGGTAGTGACTAGTGTAGAAAAAGCTCTACGGTCACAAGATGTTGTGGATGAGTAACTTATCTTTGCGCGTGTTTTTCAGAATAGTAATAGCAGGTTTCTTTTTGTTGCTATCAGCTTATGATTCCTTTTCGCAGGGTAGAACAGGTTCCCAGATTGTTGATGACAGCACGCGAAATGTCTACGGTCCAAATACGACTCGGTGGACCACTGAAGAAGATATTTTTTACAACAGAAAAAATTTTCGCGCAGTGGATACCGCAATCACCAACTATCATCGGTGGACCTATGTGCAAAGGTTCAATAATTTATACAAGGATTTGGGAAATATTGGCACTGCGCTCTATCCCCTGTTTCCACAGCTGTCCACCACTATTGGAGTTTCAACAGGATTCAGCGTTTACGATCAATACTACCTCACTGAGGAACCTAAATATTTTGATACTAAATCCCCCTACACACGAATGAAGATTATCTGGGGTGGAGAAGGTCGGGCTACCACAGGGGTGGAGTTCAGTAGGAATATTAACCCTAGGTGGAATTTTGGATTTAATTTCAGGTCAATATTGATTGACAGACAAATTGAACGCGTGAAGAATGAGAAGCAGACAAAAAGTTACTACTACGACCTCTATTCTGCCTATCAAAGTGAAAATAAAAAATATCAACTGGCCCTGTCGCTGCGAAGGATTCGACATCGAGTGGAAGAGACCGGGGGCGTAACTGTAGTGCTCACCACAGCCGATTCCACTTACAAGAGTTTGTTTAATGAGAATAACCGTACCCCGCTTAGCGCTACCACCACAGAGCAATTGCAAACGAACGCACACATTTTTCATCAGTATCGGTTAGGGGAAGCATTGCAGGTGTATCACAAAATGGACCTCGGTCGGAAGATAAATTTGTTCAAAGTGGATCCCAGTATTGATGCGGTATCAAATTTTGACCCTCGAATTCTTTCCGATTCATTAAGCCCTGATCAAATCAATGACAGCACACGATTTTTCTATTGGACTAATGAGGGAGGAGTGAAAGGAAAAGTGGGTCGTATTTTCTACAATGGCTATGTAAAAACAAGGCAGTACAATTTTAGCTACAAGTACCTCACTGCAGATACTTTGTCGTTGCCGCAAAAGGATTTGGAGTTATATGTGGGCGGAAGAATTTCCTATGAGTATGATTCTGTCACTTTCCTTTCGGGTTGGCTGGAATTTTTAACGGATGGAAACTATTTGGCTGAAGCGAAGCTGAACTCCAGATGGATTGATGCCACGGTGCGGCAAACACTCTCAAAGCCTTCTTTCCTTCACACTGCGTATCGAGGCACCTTTGATGAATGGAGCAACAATTTCAACAATACTTTTTCGACTCAGGCTCAGGCTTTCGCCAAAATTTCACTGGGCAGCTTTAAGATTGCTCCCGGGTTTACCTACACAGGGTTAAGTAACTTCATCTATTTTAGGAAGGGAATTTTTGAGAACACTGACCAGACGGTGTTGCCAGTGCAATCTTCAGGTACGCAGCAGTTGCTCTCTCCTGAATTGCGTTTCGAATTTAATTTTTGGAAGAATTTTTACCTGCGGCCTCAGGTGATCTACAGCACTTTCTTGGTCAACGATGACAATGCACTTCGGGTTCCTGAATTGTTTGTGAATACGCAATTGGCCTACGAAAGTCATTTATTCAAAAGAAATTTGCAGGTACAAATTGGAGTGGACTTACACTGGAAGTCTTCTTATTTCGATTTGAGCTATGATCCGGTCATCCAGTCTTATTACGTTCAAGATGAAGTTGCACCTCCATCATTTCCCTTGACGGACATTTTCTTTAATGCAAAAATGAAGCGGGGTCGATTTTTTTTCAAGTACCACAACCTGGTCCAGGCTATCACGCAGTCCGGGTATCTGCCGACCCCTATCTATCCAGGGCAGCGCAATATTTTAGATTTTGGCTTTGAGCTCTTACTCTTCGATTAGGCTATGGAGAAATATGTTTTGGGATTGGCTTTACCTACCGATCCGCGCTGGGTTGACATTGCGGAAAAAAGTATTGAGGATATATTGATTGATCACGCGTATTGCGAACAAAAGGCCGCCTCTTCCTGTATTTCGTTGATCATTCAATATCCTGAAAGGGAGAAGTTGGTTGCTACCCTCACGCCCATTGTGGCGGAGGAGTGGGGACATTTTGAAAGGGTGCTCGAGCAATTAGAAAAGAGGGGTTTCAAATTCGGGTTTCCGCGTAAAGATGAGTACGTGGAGAAGCTTAATGGCGTGATCAGGAAGGGGGGTAGCAGAGAA
The DNA here is from genome assembly GCA_040216915.1 of Cyclobacteriaceae bacterium. Lineage (GTDB taxonomy): Bacteria > Bacteroidota > Bacteroidia > Cytophagales > Cyclobacteriaceae > ELB16-189. Next base: position 130,880 of record JAVJOD010000003.1, on the reverse strand, counting down.
GATCAATTGGTGGAGAGGTTACTTATGAACGCCTTGATAGAAGCGAGAAGTTGTGAGCGTTTCCGATTGCTCTCAAAAGATATTAAAGATGCGGAACTCAGCAAATTCTACTACGAGTTGATGGTATCGGAGGCGGGGCATTATAAGACCTTCTTATCGCTTGCGAAAGATTACAAGGATCCAGAGTGGGTGGAGGCTCGTTGGAGAGCGTTGTTGGAGCAGGAAGCTGTGATAGTAAAATCCCTCAGGGTCAGAGGGGATCGCATGCATTAACGGCAAATCACTTGCTTAGCCCTGCATCCTTTAGAATCGACTTTAGGGTACCAATGGGGATATCTTTTGAATGCATAGGAACCACGATGATTTTTTTGCCAGACTTTCTATAGATCGCGTGACTTCCAGACTGCCTCACAAAAACAAAGCCTTCCGCCATTAAGAGCTTGATGAGATCCTTAGGCTTCATCCAGCATTTCCGCTGACTGTCGGGTTATTTCCTCTTCTATAACGGTGTCAAGAAACAACTGAACCGCATCCTTTAGGTGCTCTAGTGCCTCTCCAACTGTTTTTCCATGGGTGTGGCAACCGACAAGCTCAGGACACCAGGCATGAAATTGATCGCCATCTTTTTCAACCTTAAACGATATAGGAAAATTTTGATCCATATCTCAAAGATAATAAGATTCTAAGTCTTTTGCTTTTTCTTCTTGGCGGCTGGAAACAGGATGTTATTCAAAATTAGTCGATAGCCCGGTGAGTTGGGGTGAAGGTTTAGGTCTGTCGGTTCTTCGCCCACGGTATGTTGGTAGTCTTCCGGATCATGTCCACCGTAAAAAGTATAGAAGCCTTTTCCTAATACTCCATGGATGTATTTGGTTTCCTTAATTTCACGATTCTCTCCCATGATCACCACATCAGGCTTGACGAGATGTTTTTTGAATCCCGTTGTCTGTCCATAGAAGCCCTGAATTACGCGGGTATGATTTTGCGTGAGCATAGTGGGAATAGGATCCCATTTTGCTGAAAATTCAAAAATGTTAAAGTAGTCGTTGTCTTGCCGAAGGCCTCGCTCCGGAGCATTATTGTCAATGTCAGAAAACTCATACTGATAAGGGTCCCGCGATAGTCGGAAATCTGTAAAAGCAAATGTGTTTTCGTAATTGAGCTTATCTTGTGCTTGCGGGTCGGCAGGATCGCCATCATACATCCGCTCGCATATATCCACTCCTTCTGCAGCCAGCGCAATGTCGAAGGAGTCGGTTGCGCTGCACATTGCAAATAAAAATCCTCCGCCTGCTACAAATTCTTTGATCTTTTTTGAAACAGCCAACTTTAACTGAGACACTTTGTGAAAGCCATTCTCTCTTGCCATTTCCTCGGCTTCCTTCTGCTGCTCGATATACCAGGGCATGTTGGCATAACTGCCGTAGAATTTTCCGAATTGGCCCGTAAAATCTTCGTGATGCAAATGAAGCCAATCGTACTTTGGAAGTTCTCCACGCATCACCTCGTTGTCAAAAATCACATCGTAAGGTATTTCTGCGTAGCTTAATACGAGCGTTACGGCATCATCCCATGGTTGTTTGGACTTCGGTGTATACACCGCGATGCGCGGATACTTTTCAAGCTTCATCAGATCGTAGTTTACCGCGGGGCTGGCAATTTCAGTAATAATGGCGTTAGCTTGCGCGTCACTTATGATTTCATAGCTGACTCCGCGCACTACAAGTTCGTTTTGAATACCCGGCAGGTATTTGCACATAAAACTTCCACCGCGATAATTTAACAGCCAATCTACCTCGAGTTCATTTTTGAGGATCCAATAGGAGATCCCATATGCCTTAAGGTGATCGGCCTGCTTTTCATCCATGGGAATAAAAATATAATTGGCCGAGGCAAGTCTAGAAAGTAGAATAAATGAGAGTACCAGTAAAAATCGCATCAAATAGTTGGGTCTGGTGATCCAGTTTGTAACAAATAACTTGCTTAGAAGTCTGTTAGTACAACGGGCAATACCTAATTTTGATCTGTAATCTATTGTTTTTTTGAATGAATTTCGCGGAAAATATTAAGGAAGGTTTAAGATCGGTGCAGGCTAACCTCTTGCGCTCTGTCTTAACGGCCTTAATTGTCGCCATTGGCATTACTTCGCTTGTGGGAATACTTACCGCAATTGACGGGATCGAGTACTCTGTCTCGGAGAGTCTATCTTCGTTGGGAGTTAATACTTTTGAAATATCGTCAAAGAAGAATCGAGGTAGAAGTCGTGGAGGAGTGAAGGAAGATCTTGAGGCGCCACTGCGCCTTCAGGAGGCACAGCAATTCATCGAGCGATTCAACTATCCGTCTTCCCTCAGCCTGTCGGCAGATTTAACAAGCGTGGCAGAGATCAAACACAAATCAAATAAGACCAATCCCAATGTGGGGGTCGTGGGAGTAAATGAAGAATACCTGGCTATAAAGGGACTAAGTGTTGAAAAGGGAAGGAATTTTTCATCCATTGAGGTGCAGTACGGTACCAAGGTGGTTGTATTGGGCAGGAAAGTAGTAGATGCTATTTACAGTGACTCCGAAGCGGTAGTCAACTCTGATGTTTATTTTAAGGGTACCAAGTTTCGTGTCATCGGGGTATTGGAAGAGAAAGGCCAACTGGCGGAGGATAACTATGACAACATGGTATTCATTCCGATTTTGGTCGCGAATCAATTGGCTGAGGGTGCAGGCTTAGACTACTGGATCACTGTAGGGGTCAGTGATGTTTCTCAGATCGAATATGGAATGGGAGAGGCGACTGGGGTGATGCGAAGCATAAGGAGAGATCAGGTGGGGCAACCCAACTCTTTCGATTTGGAAAAAAGTGAAACCCTTGCTGAGAACCTGGAGACGGTCACCAGTGCACTAAGATTTGGAGGATTTGGCGTTGGGTTTATTACGTTGCTTGGAGCAGCTATTGCACTTATGAATATCATGCTTGTATCGGTAACAGAGCGAACTCGAGAAGTAGGTGTGCGAAAGGCGTTGGGCGCAACGCCACTTCGAATCAGACAGCAGTTTGTTATTGAAGCAATCGTAGTGTGCCTGCTTGGAGGAATTGTCGGTGTAATTCTGGGAATAGCAATTGGCAATGTCATTTCACGCGCCATTGGTGTTGACACTTTTGTAGTCCCCTGGCTTTGGATGACAATGGGTATGATTATTTGCGTATTTGTGGGCCTTCTTTCTGGCTATTATCCCGCCTATAAAGCCTCTAAGCTTGATCCGATCGAGTCGCTTCGATTTGAGTAGGTAGAAATTCAACGCTATAAATACCTGACAATCGAATAGAAAGTTTTTCTAATTTGGGGGAAACTTCTTCTACATGAGACTTCTGTTATTACTTGTGCTCTCCGGTGCTTTTGTCTGCCAGGCACAGCGCCCTATTCAAGCTTCTGATGTCTATAGACTTAAGTCAGTGGCGGATCCTCAACTTTCTCCTGACGGAAAATGGGTAGCCTATGTTGTTAGCTCGCCCGATTCCGCAAAGGACAAGTACGACAGCGACATCTGGATGGTGAGTTTTGATGGAAAGGAAACTTTGCAAATTACCTCGAGTACTGAAAACGAATCGAGTCCGCGCTGGTCACCTGATGGGAAATATCTTACGTTTCTTTCTTCCAGATATGAGAGCAAGTCAGCACAACTTTGGAAAATGGACACGAGAGGGGGTGAAGCTATGAAACTTACAAAGTTGAAAGTTGGCATTAGTGATTATGTATGGAGCCCGGACTCAAAAAAAATTGCACTTGTTATCAAGGATCAGGACGCAGCCGAAGAGGGAGAGAAAAAGAAAACCAAAAAACCGATTGTGATGGATCGGTATCACTTCAAGCAGGATGGCGAAGGATATCTTGAGCGCAAAAGGAATCATATCTATGTTTTCGATCTTTCCACAGAAAAACTTGATACTATCACGCGTGGTGACTTTGATGATACTGACCCGAATTGGTCTCCGGACTCCAAGCAACTTGCGTTTGTAAGCAATCGCACCGAGGACCCCGACCGCAACGGGAACACGGACATTTGGATTTTGGAGGCAAAGCAAGGGGCAAAGGAGCGGCAGCTCACCAATTGGCCTGATGCAGATAGTTCTCCGGCCTGGAGTCCCGATGGCAAGTCGATTGCATATCTAAAATCACGCACTCCCGGATATGACATTTATGATCAACCACAGATTGCAGTACTTCCCTCAGGTGGTGGGGAGCCGAATGTAATATCGGCTGCGCTTGATAGGGATGTAAGCGCTCCACTTTGGTCTGCAGATGGCAAGGAAATATATACTACCGTTGATGATGACCGCAGGACCTATGTGGCCTCTTTCAGCGTGGACACAAAAGTGATGAAAAAGACTGTGGGAGGAGACAGGGTTTTTAGGTCTTTGAATGGAAGAGTGGGTAACAAGTGGGTGACCATTTGCAGCGACCCGCAAACACCCTATGAGGTTTTTGGCATTGACGGAGAGAAAGCTTCCCGATTGACGCGTGTTCACGATGAATTCTTAAAGCCATTGGCACTTGCATCTGTTGAAGGGTTCAATTCAAAGAGCAAGGATGGTACGGATGTGGGCAGTTTACTTTTGTGGCCTGCGGGAAAACCAAAAAACCAAAAGCTTCCGCTAATACTTTGGATTCACGGAGGTCCTACGAGTCAGGATGACTTTTCTTTTGATCTCATTTCGCAACTACATGCTGCCAATGGATATGCGGTAGCCAATGTCAATTATAGAGGAAGTAACGGGCGAGGAATGGACTATAGCAAATCCATCTATGCTGACTGGGGCAATAAGGAAGTAGTTGACCTGATTGGTGCGGTAGATCATCTGATCAAAGAAGGTAGGGTAGATGAAAAGCGAATGGCTGTTGGTGGGTGGAGTTACGGAGGCATTCTCACCGACTACATCACTGCAAAAGATACGAGATTCAAAGCTGCGGCAAGTGGAGCAGGAAGTGCATTGTGGTTTTCTCTGTACGGTTCAGATCAATACACAAAGCAATATGAGGAAGAGTTGGGAGTGCCCTGGAAAGCTACGGAAAAGTGGATGGAGCTATCTTCACCATTCTTCAATATTGACAAAATGAAAACGCCTACGCTGTATATGGTTGGAGAGAAGGACTTTAATGTGCCCGCCATCGGTGGAGAGCAAATGTATCAGGCGCTTAAATCTTTGGGTGTGCCTACAGAGTTTGTGGTGTATCCCAATCAATACCATGGCATAAGAACACCAAGTTACCAGGTAGACAGGTATACGCGATACAAAGATTGGTTCGGCAAGTACCTGAACAATCCGGGCATGGAAGGAGTGATTAACAACAAAAAATAGAAATGATGTTTACAAAGAGAATACTTATCCATCCCATATTACTTGCAATCATCCTATCACTTAATACTATGTGTGCACAAAACGCAAAAGAACCCTTAACCTATTTAGCATTGGGCGATTCCTATACCATAGGAGAAAGTGTGGCGGAGACTGAGCGCTGGCCTGTGCAATTGGCGAATGCACTCACGGAGAGAGGAACTGCCGTAGCAAAACCACAAATTATTGCAGTGACAGGATGGAGGACGGACAACTTGAAGAATGGCATTGAGATAGCGCAGTTGAAAAGTACCTACGACATGGTCTCCTTGCTAATTGGTGTCAACAACCAATACCAGGGCAAGTCTATTGAGGAATACGCCACGGAGTATGAAGAGCTGCTTAATATGGCAATTAAGTTTGCGGGCGATGATAGAAGTCGTGTGTTCGTGGTTTCAATTCCTGACTACGGATATACACCTTTTGGAGAACCTAAGAAGGACACCATTTCTGTGGAGATTGATGCCTTCAATAAAGTGAATAAGGAGATTACTGAATCTTATGGAGTATCCTACTTTAACATCACTGACATTTCACGAGAAGGGCTGAAAGATCCAGCGCTAGTGGCTGACGATAAGCTGCATCCGTCTGGTAAGCAGTACACAATGTGGGTGGAGCGTATTATGGAGGACTGGAAGTTCGAGTAAAAAAACTGGCCGTTATCTAATTTCCTTCCACCATTCGCTTGTCGGTTTTTCCGTGCTCTCCAAAATAATCGGTTCCCCAATTTTCGGAGTGGAAACAGGAACACCAAGTTCTTTCGCTTTAGCGGTAACACGTTCTACCGGGTCAGTCCAGGAATGGAGTGAGAGCACAAAAGAGGCCCAATGAATAGGCATCATTATTTTTGCGTTTAGATCCTTGGCCGCCTGAGCGGTTTCCTCGGGCATCATGTGAATGGCTGCCCAATTTTCATTGTACTGCCCACATTCCATCATTGCAAAATCAAAAGGGCCATATTTTTCACCAATCGTTTTAAAGTGGGGTCCATAACCACTGTCGCCACTAAAATAGATGTTCTTTGAATCGCTTTGAATGATCCATGATGACCACAAAGTGCTGAAGCGGTCACCAAATCCTCTTCCGGAAAAGTGCCTGGCCGGAGTGCATTTGAAAACCAGGTCATCATAGCGGGTCTCCTCCCACCAATTAAGTTCAATTACATATTCTTCTTTGACACCCCATTCAATCAGATGTGCGCCTACGCCCAGCGGTGTGTAGAATTTTTTGACCTTGTCCTTTAGCTTCATGATTGAGCCGTAGTCCAGGTGGTCATAGTGGTCGTGTGAAAATATTACTGCATCAATGGTGGGCAGTTTCTCGATTTCAATAGGAAGGCCTTCTGTAAACCTTTTTCTTCCCAGCCAGGGGTGAGGAGAGGGAGTGGGGCCAAACATGGGATCGATTAGAATATTCTTGCCTTCTATTTCCAGTAAAAAGGCGGAGTGTCCAAACCAGGTGAGTTGGGTGATGCTGTCGGGGCGGTTTGCAATAGCCAGAGAATCTATTTTTTGTACCGGAATCAGATTTTTTGGTGCTTGATTTGGTACACCGACAATCCATTTTCTAAACACTTTGACAAACTGATAGAAGCCCATGTCCATGCTGGTAGGAATCTCGTTTACGAAAGCCCCGCTTTCATAATGTCCAGATTTCTGATAGATTTCAATTCGCGATGCATCGTGCTTGCCTCCGAATTGCGGACTCGTTTTAACAAACACAAAGCCGACAGCAAACAATAGTAATGCGAGGGCGATAATTGTTATCCCAATCATTTTTAGTGAATTGCGTATCATTTGTTTTGAGTGCAGCGGAAATACCGCATAAACATAAGGTAGGATTCGAAATAAGAGCCGTTTTATTGCACAAAAGTTCTAAATAATTGAGTATCTGGCAACTACCCTTATTCCGCTTTGAGGTATTGTGAGGGACTTTGCCTGGCAGCCTTGATCGCTTGAGTGCCCACTATAAACCATGCTACCAATAGTACCAGAAAGCCAGAACCTGCGAATATCCAAGGTTGCAGCTCAATTCGATAGGCAAACGCACTGAGCCATTGTTGGGCCATCAGATAACTTATCGGAATGGCAATGACGATGGCCAGCAATACAATTTTTGTGAAGTCATTGGTGAGCAAGTAGATGATATCAAATTCGGTGGACCCCATTACTTTTCTTATTCCAATTTCTTTTTGCCTTCTCTCCACAGTAAAAGCGGCAAGGCCAAGCAACCCAAGGCAAGAGATTAAGATAGCGAGACCGGCAAAGTATTTTGACAGGGTTGAAACTCTCTGCTCTGAGGCGTATTGTGCCTGATAATCCTGATCAAGGAACCGGTAGTCGAAGGGAAAGCCTGGATTAAATTGGTTGTGCAGGTCCTCAAGCATTTTCAGCGACTCTGCCTCTTTGCCTGACTGAATTTTTGTTATGATTTTCTCAGTGAATGGTGGCACTAAGATGAAAAATAGAGGGTCAATAGCTGAGTGCAGCGACTTAAAATGAAAGTCTTTGACCACTCCTACAATCTCACATTGGAAAGGCCCGAAACCAACCCGCTTTCCTAAAGGGTCCTGAAGTCCCATGGCTGCAATTCCAGCTTCATTAAAGATGACCTTTAGGCTGTCAGAAAATTCTCGAGAAAATAATCTTCCCTCCTTGAGTTCTACTTCCAGCATTTCAAGTGCTCCATAATTGACAGGGCGATAGGCAAAACTGATGACTACTTCAGGATCTTTTCCTTCCCACTCTAAAGGACTGGTATTACCACCTCCCACCATGCTTTGTCCTACACTTGAGGCACTGATTACGCCCGGTATTCGGGAAGCTTCTACAAGAAATGGTTCCAGCGATTGCTTCAGCGTTCCACTGCGCGTAAAGTAGATTACGTTGTCTTTATTGTATCCTATGTTTTTCTTTTGCACGAATTCAATTTGCTTGTAGACGACCGAAACGGAGATGATGAATACGATGGAGATGGCAAATTGAAATACAACCAGGCCCTTGCGTGTCCAGAGCTCCCCAATATTGGTATTGATTTTTCCTTTGAGAATTGCGGCAGGCTTAAAAGAAGAAAGGTAAATCGCGGGATAGCTTCCGGCCAATAGACCTGTTATCAAAGTGATGGAGCAAAGTGATAAGAACAACGGCCAATCAAGTTGCAGCGAAAGTTGCTTTTCTGTGATGACATTAAATTCGGGAAGTAGTAGGTAAACTGTTATGATTGAAAGGAGCAGGGCGGTGAATGCAATCAGAGTGGACTCGATGAGATACTGCATCACCAGGGAGCTCCTTCGTGCACCAATCGCTTTTTTCACACCGACTTCCTTGAGCCTTCTGGTGGCGCGCGCGGTGGCAAGATTCATAAAATTGATGCAAGCAATCAACAGTATGAATAGAGCAATGGTTGAAAACAAAATGACATACTCTATTCTTCCCCCCGCTTCAGTTCCGTTTTCATATTTGCCATAAAGATAGTTTCTCGAATATTGCTTAAGTAAAAGCGAACGATGTGTCTGTTGCGTCTTGCTTTCGATGAGGTTTGCAATCGCTTCTTCAAAGTTGTGCCAGTTTGCCCCTTTTTTGAGCTTGACATAGGTGTCTGGCCCTGAGTTTTTCCAATCAAACGCATTGGGTCTCATTTCTCGCAGAATTTCAATGGATAAGACCAGGTCGAATTGTGTGGAAGCTTGCCTAGGAAGGTCTTCAAATATCCCTGCTATCTTATAAACTGTTTCGTTCTGGAGTTGAATATCTTTACCAATTGCATTGTCTGCAGTATTAAACAGCTGCTTGGCCAGTTCTCGGGAGATCACCACCGAGTTTTTGTCTTGCAGCACCTTATTCCTATCACCATAGATAAGAGGGTAAGAGAAAATATTAAAGTATTCCGTTCCAGCGTATATGCCGGTAGCTGTGATGTCTTTGTCCTCAAGAGAGACGGTGAGATTATCAAACCAATCGGGGGGAGTAGCCACAGTTACAGCTTCTACTTCAGGATATTCATCAGCAAGCGTTTCAAATAATGGCCATGGTGTGGATTGGAAAACATTTATGACGCCTGCGGTTTCCTGTCGCTGCAAGACTTGGAAAAGACGCTCGTCATCCTCATAAAAATTATCAACTTGCAACTCGCTGCTGACCCACAGGTAGATTAGCAGGACGCAAGCCAACCCACTTGTCAAGCCAATCAAATTGATAAAAAAGGTGGTTTTATACTTTAAGATATTTCTTAGGGAGATCAGCAGGTTGTGCCTATACATGATGAAAGGATTTAGTATTGGAAATTTTTTTATTGCAAAGGGTCGAACATAGCGCACCACCTGCATCCAGTATTGTAGGCGGGCCCGGAAGAGGGAATATGACTTCACGGTTTGTGAAAACTTCTCCTCAAGATCTCCCAGAACCTCTTCAGCTAATTCTTCCTTGAGAAAGCTCAGCAGAAATTTCTTCGCAAATTTTGGTGTCTGGGTTTGTTTCATAATTGCCTTGGACGCTAATCCTTACTTGCCCGTTGCCAATGATGGGTATTGGGACCATAATGAGACTTTGAAATCGCGAGACTCTCGCAATACTTTGCGGCCATATGCGGTGATCTTGAATATTCGTTTTCTTCGCCCACCACGCTCGGCTGTGGCTTTGCCCATTTCAGATTCTAAAAAGCCTTTTGCCTCCAGGCGGGTAAGTGTGGAGTGGACTGAACCAATGGATGCGGCACGGTTGGTTTGGGATTCGAATTCGTCCGCAATCTTCAACGGATAAGCTTCGGTCCCCAATATGCCGACCAGCAATAAGACGACTTCCTCGAAGTCGCCCAAACGTGTTTCTTTCATCTTATATGTTACTTGATTGTATAGCATATACGGAGCAAGGGGAGTATTTGTTCTACTTTTTAGAAGGAAATTAAGTGGCAGAGATGGATTGTCGATTTCGACCTATTATGTACATATATTTGTACATCAAAAAGCAAAAACAGTGATTACCACAACATTATCAGACTTTAGAAAGGACATCAAAAGATACCTGGATCGTGTAACCAAGAACTTTGAAACTTTGATCATTAATCTGGGCAAAGATTCCGGTGTAGTCATTATGTCTTTGGATGAATACAATTCTCTTTCAGCCACTCATCATGAGTTGTCCTCGAAAGTAAACGAACAACGGCTGGACTCGGCTATCGCTAAACTCGCGGGCAAAAAGACCTTTCAAAAGAATCTGGTTGGACGAATGAAATTTGTCTTTGTCGATGAGTCATGGGAGGACTACCTCTAATGGCAGCAGAACGACAAGAAAATATTAAAACGAATCAACGAGCTGTTAATGCAGATTTCACTATGATTGAAAGTTTAGGCTTCTCTGATTTCTATTACAGCAGCGGCTCAATAATCTTAACCACATTCTTTCCTACTATCTTGTGCCCCTCGACATTTGGATGAATGCCATCGGCAATGTTGAGCTTGTCGTCACCAGCTACCCCTTCCAGTAAAAAGGGAATAAGCGTTGCGTCATTCTTCTTGGCCAGCATCGGATAGATATCGCGAAACTCTGTAGTGTATTCCTTCCCAAGATTTGGGGGCACCATCATCCCGGCCAGTACAATCGATACCTTCGGGTTTTTGGCCTTCACCTTATCTATGATTGCCTGAAGGTTGGTCTTGGTTTGACTGAGTGGCAAGCCGCGAAGCCCGTCATTGGCGCCAAGTTCCAATACAAACACATCTATGTTTTGCCTCAGGATCCAGTCTATGCGACTCAACCCTCCGGCAGATGTCTCTCCGGAAAGTCCGGCATTAACCACCTTGACCTTTTTCCCCTGGTTCGACAAGATCTTTTCTACATGAGACGGGAAAGCTTCTTCTATCGAGAGCCCGTATCCGGCCGTGATGCTGTCTCCGAAGAACAGAATAGTCTTCTGCTCCACCTGAAAAATTAGAACCAATGCAATAATTAAGACTTTGTTAACGACCATCATATCAGTAAGTTGCTATCTTCCTAGCGGATTAGATTGAACAAAGGTGAAACATTTATGACCAATAATCGATTTATTGGTTAATGCTAATATAAAAACAATGCCAGAAACTGTACTCGAAGCGGAAAATCTCACCAAAATATATAAATCAGGTAATCGATCGCTCACTGTTTTAGATAATGTATCATTCAGTGCCGTTCAAGGCACTTCATTGTCAATAATAGGACCCTCCGGAAGCGGCAAGACTACCTTACTGGGCTTGTGTGCCGGCTTGGATGTGCCTACACGTGGAAACATTTCTTTGATGGGTTTAAAACTTAACGCGATGGACGAGGACGATCGCGCATACGCCCGCAATCAACATGTAGGTTTTGTATTTCAAAACTTTCAACTCCTCAGCACACTGACGGCACTTGAAAATGTAATGATACCGATGGAGCTTCGGGGAGAAAAGAATGTGGAGACGAAAGCGGCTGAGTTACTGGACAGGGTCGGATTGAAAGATAGAATGGATCACTACCCCACGCAGCTGTCAGGAGGGGAGCAGCAGCGCGTGGCCATGGCAAGAGCCTTTATCAATTCACCTAAAATTTTGTTTGCGGATGAGCCCACAGGAAACCTGGATGAAGAGAATGCAGACCATGTGACGGATGTACTATTTGAAATGAACAGAGAAGAGAAGACCACACTGGTTTTGGTTACTCACAATCTGGAATTGGCAAAGAAGACCGAGCGAGTACTTCAGATGAAAGGTGGAAAAATTATTGAGGAGAAGTACTTGAAGGTGGTGGTATGATCGACTACATCATCAAGTTAAAAAGGAAGACAAAGCCAATCTATTCTGACCCATGGGTTTGGAAGATGGCATGGCGCGATGCACGCCATAATTTTTCAAGACTTTTTCTATTCGTAGCATCCCTGGTCACAGGCATAGCGGCAGTGGTGGCTATTGCATCATTGAATTACTCCTTGCAGTATGATTTAGATAGGAATGCCAAGGAACTACTTGGTGCAGACCTTGTGGTGGGCGCCAACAGACCCTTTGAAGAGGAGGTTTTAGCAGCGATGGACTCTACCAAGTTGGAATACGCTGACGATGCAGAGATGGCCTCGATGGTCATGTTTGTCAATTCTTCAAATCAATCCAGGCTGGTCCGGGTGATGGGACTTGAGGGCCCGTATCCCTTTTATGGTGAGGTAGAGACCTTGCCTCCCAACGCTTATCCAAAAATAAAGGAGGGCCGATATGCATTGTTGGATGAGACTTTGGCAAGCCAATACGAAGTGAGCTCGGATGACACGCTGAAAATTGGTAACAGCTTTTTCAAAGTGGCAGGTGTGGTCCAGAAAATACCTGGCGGTGGAGGTGTACTCTCTACATTTACACCTTCAGTCTATATTGCCATGCACGAACTGGACTCTACTGGGTTGGTGCAATTTGGTAGTAGAGTTTCGTACAAAAGATTTTTTAAGACTACCACCGATGAAGATGCCGAGATCGTTGGACAGAAACTAAAACCAACGCTAAAGAAGTACGGTCATTGGTATGACACCGTGGAAGAACGCAAAGGCGAGTTGGGAAATGGATTTAAATCGGTGTATCGCTTCTTCACCCTATTGGCTTTTATGGCACTGGTGTTGGGCTGCATCGGGGTGGCAAGCTCAGTGCATATATATGCCAACGAGAAAAGGGCAGAGGTCGCTGTGTTAAGGTGCATTGGCTCATCGGGGTGGCAAGCTTTTAATATTTTCTTTATTCAGGTTTTTATTTTAGGAATCCTGGGAAGCATTGTGGGCGCAGGTTTGGGCCTGGGCATTCAACAACTTGTTCCGTTGCTGTTTCAGGAATACATCCCTATCGAATTGCAATTTGATGTTTCATGGAGAGCGCTTGCTGAAGGCTTAGTTCTTGGCGCAATCGTTTCGGTCCTCTTTACCATACTGCCACTCGTTTCGGTGCGCTTTGTACCGCCATTGACTGTATTGCGAGCAGACTCAACACCACCGACAATTTTTTCAAAGACCAAAGCAGTGACGATTGGTTTGATTATTCTCTTTCCAATCCTTGCTGCCTGGTATCAGACAGAAAGTATCCTTTATGGACTTGGCTTTGCAGCGGGGCTGGCAGTTGCACTTTGGTGCCTCTCTATGGTGGCCTTGGGCTTACTAAGCCTGGTGAGAAAATACTTTCCCAAGAAAGCAAGCTTCATATTTAGACACGCGCTATCCAATTTGTTCAGGCCAAACAATCAGACACGTGTATTGATGGTAAGTATTGGCCTTGGTGCATTTATTATAGCCACCTTGAATGTAATACAATATAGCCTGCTTGATCAGGTGGAGTTTACAGGCAATGAAAATCAATCCAACACCATACTGTTTGACATTCAACCTTCACAGAAGGATGGCGTGGTCGATTTGATAAACGCGCATGATTTGCCTGTGAATCAAGTGGTGCCAATAATCACTTGTCGTATAAGTGAATTGAATGGAAGGACAATCTCAACCTTTCAGGGTGATACCTCTGCGAAGGCATCCAACTGGGCTTTGACGCGCGAATACCGTGTAACCTACCGGGACAGCCTTCACATTTCTGAAGAATTGCTTGAAGGCGAAATACAACAGCTCAAGAAAGGTCAGAGGGACTCCGTTTGGGTAACCATATCTGAAGGAATGCTTGACAACCTGGATGTCAAAGTGGGAGACTCATTGGTTTTTGATGTGCAGGGTGTCTCCATTCCCGCGCGCATTGGTGGCGTAAGAAAAGTAGATTGGCCCAAGGATCCACCAAATTTTATTTTCGTCTTTCCTTCCGGAGTGCTTGAGTATGCGCCACAAGTTTGGGTCGCAGCCACCCGAGTGGGAGAAGAGCAAGTGGCGAATAGATTCCAGCAAGAGTTGGTGCTCCAGTTTCCCAATGTCTCACTCATAGATTTAAGATTGATTTTAAGTACGGTCAACGACCTATTCGGCAAGATCGCGCTGGTGGTAAGGTTTTTGGCTTTGTTCAGTATCGTCACCGGACTAGTAGTGCTTGCCGGGGCAGTCCTAAATAGCAAGTTCGTTCGCATCAAAGAAAATGTGTTGCTTCGCACACTTGGTGCTCGCACTCACCAGATCAGCAAGATTGTGTTGATTGAGTATTCCTACCTCGGTCTGTTCTCTGCACTTACAGGCATTATCCTATCTATGATCTCAGGCTGGTTTCTTACCAAGTTCTTTTTTGAGGTTAACTTTTCTTTCAATGCACTGGACATGGCAGCGATAGGATTGGTGGTGATGGCGCTGACGGTTTTTATAGGTTGGTTTAATTCTCGCGAGGTGATCTCTACACCGCCACTTCAGGTATTGAGAAAGGAAAATTAGAGCTTGAGCTACCCTACTTTTTAGAAAAAATCCCCCATTATTACTCACTTTCTCTCCTTTCAAAGTATCCAATAGCACGGTAACTTGCAGGATTCTGACGATGGATAAGAAGGTATTTTTATTGATAATCGCGCTGGTTGCCGTTGTTTCGATCCTATATGGAGGACCTGGTGATGGCTTCATTGAAAATAAAAGTCAGTGGCCATCCAACGTGGATTTCATGGCGCCAGTGCCAGGTGGTCATATGGCAATTTCTGCAGGACAGTTCACTTACTATTTTCTCGACCACAAACGGATGGAGGAGTTGCATGAAGCAACCCATGGTTCTCGAAGCGAGTCGGACTTATCTTTTAGCGCGGAGGTGATCAATGGAAGAAAAATAGGCGTGTCCTTTTTGGGAAGCAATAAAAGTAGCAAGCCCAGTCCTCAACTGAAGTCCAAAAGGTTTTATAATTATTTTCTTGGTAACGATAAGTCAAGGTGGGCTTCGAAGGTGCACTCTTATGACAAGATAATTTACGAAGATTTTTACGAGGGAATTGATTTAGTCCTCACCTCGGTTGGAAATAATGTCAAGTATGATTTGGTGATTGATGCGGTCGCAGATCCAGGTCAGATTATGCTTCAATACGAGGGTATGGGTTCACTGCGTTTGGACGGTGGAGATTTGGTAGTGGATGGGCTGATCGCGCAAATCCGTGAGAAAAAGCCGATTGCCTTCCAATGGATTGATGGTAAGAAGCGAATGGTGGCATGTGAATACCAACTGGTTGGTAATAACTTGTCTTTTAATTTTCCTTCCGGATATGACCCTTGCTATGAAATCGTTTTAGATCCGTTATTGATTTTTTCTACCTATTCTGGGTCGACTGCCGACAATTGGGGAAGTACGGCCACACCAGGGGAGAACGGCACGCTGTACTCCGCAGGTGTGACCAATCAGATTACATTCGGTGGCGCATTTCCAGCCACACCAGGTGCTTTTCAAACCAGCTATGGCGGATTGTATGACGTAGCTATTCTTAAATATGACTCCGCAGGCCAGAACCTTTTGTATGCTACTTACCTGGGGGGATCATCATCAGAGAGCCCGCACAGCCTGGTTGTAAATGCCAACGAAGAGCTGGTGGTGCTGGGAACAACAAGTTCTTCCAATTTTCCGACCACGGTGGGTGCATACGACACAAACTTTGGCGGTGGCGTGGCAGAGCAAAATGTAATTACCTATGACAATGGATCGGATATTTTTGTCGCCAAAATTAGCAAGGATGGGAGTGTGCTACTGGGGAGCACCTATCTTGGAGGTACGGCCAACGATGGACTTAATCAAACAGGAACCGCGTTGGTCGTTAACTATGGCGATCAGCTTCGCGGGGATATCATCACCGATTCGAATAATGACATTTACATAAGCACCGTCACGCAGTCTAGTGACTTCCCAGCGATCAACAGCTTCAATACAACCTACCAAGGTGGAGTGAGTGACGCGGTGGTTGCAAAACTGTCCAATGACCTGACGCAATTGATCTGGTCTGCCTTTATAGGAGGAGGTTCAAGCGATGCATCGCATACGATTAAGTTTGATTCGCAGGGGAAATTATTTGTTGGTGGAGGTTCTGCCAGCGTGGATTTCCCAACTACGGTTGGGAGTTACCAGCAAGCCAGGGCGGGGGGAGTGGATGGTTGGGTAGCGAAGCTGGAAAGTGACGGCTCGAACCTTTTGGCGGCTACTTACACAGGAACTACTCAATTTGACCAGGTATATTTTCTGGATCTCAATCAAAGTGATGAGGTATATATTTATGGCCAAACTGCTGGTTCGTTTCCAATCACACCGGGAGTGTACAATAATCCAAACAGTGGACAATTCCTCCAAAAGCTTGACAACGACCTAAGCGCTGTGCTCGTATCGACAGTGTTTGGTTCTGGAGCAGGAATTCCAAATATATCACCAACGGCTTTTTTGGTTAACGACTGCAATAATATTTACATGACGGGTTGGGGAGGAGTACTTAATCAATTGGGAGGTTTTTGGTTCAGTAGCACGCTGGGTATGCCCACCACTCCCGATGCTTTCCAGCTCACTTCCAGTGGGTCAGATTTCTATTTCATCGTCTTGACAGAAGATGCCACTCAATTCTTGTATGGTACCTACATGGGTGGTGGGCTTTCCCGGACACATGTGGATGGGGGTACCAGTAGATTTGACAAGGGTGGTATTGTGTATCATGCCGTTTGTTCAGGTTGTGCTGCTCAGAATGGTTCCGGCCAATCTTCATCGGATTTTCCTACCACACCAGGGGCATGGAGTAACACCAACAACAGTCCTAATTGCAATAATGCCGCCTTCAAGTTTGACTTATCATCCCTGCAGGCACGGTTGGTAACCAACTCGTTGGCACTGGATATGCCTGGCTTGACGCAGGTGTGCCTGTCGGATACCATTGTATTCCAAAACAGAAGCATTGGAGGTCAGTTTTTTGAGTGGGATTTTGGAGATGGTACTACCGCGAGTCAGCTCGATACGCTGGCAATTTTACACGAGTATAAGCAGGTGGGGCAGTATCAAGTAAAATTAAGGGCGGTAGACGTGGGTACCTGCGTTGGGGAAGACTTTGATTTTGCCACGATCACGGTCAATGAAGCCACAGGATTTGTGGGTAATGATAAGTTGATTTGCGGTGGCTCAGAGGTAGCGCTTCAAGCGGGTGGCGGGGTATTCTACCAATGGGAAACTTTGGATGGGGCCTTGGTGGCTGCAGAACCCACACCGGTATTTACCCCCGAAGATTCTACGACTTACATCGCTACTGTAATTGACGCAAATGGTTGTAAGGTAAAAGATTCAGTAAGAGTAGATGTGGTGCCCAGCATTGACATCCAGTTTGAGTACGTCAGGGAAACGGATTGTGTCGCTCGCCCTGCACTGCAGATTACCAACCTAACCGATGAGAACGAAGACGTGTTTATTGATTTTGGGGATGGCAATACTTCTCAGGAGAGACGGCTGCGTTATAGTTATGCAAATGATGGTAACTACCGGATTAGAATTGTTGGCAGGAAGGAGTTTTGCACCTATGAACAAGTAGTAGAACTTCCTTTTTTTACGATACGTATTCCCAATGTGCTGACCCCACTGGAAAGCCCCGGCTCTGCTGGCAAAAACGATACCTTCAAGATTCTCTATGGGGAAAGTGAGGATGCACCAACCACTGGTGAGGCCGGTGTGCCCGTGTCTCTTACCGTCTATAATCGATGGGGCAACCTCGTATTCAATGACTTAGACTATCAGGACAATTGGGATGCCAAAGGATTGGAACCTGGAGTTTATTATTACGATATTAGGATCGAAAATGATACCAACTGCAAAGGTTGGGTGCAGGTCATCAACTAATAAACTATGAAAAAAATACTGGTTGCGATTGCTGCAGTAGCACTATTTGCTTGCAGCGAAAAAAAAGAGTCAGGTGCTACTGAAACGGCAACAGCAGCGGAAGAGACGCTGATCTCTGAGGTAGTTGGTCCGGAAGCATTTATAACAAAGTATAAGGAGACGAATGGTGCAGTGCTGATCGACTTAAGAACTCCGCCAGAACTCGAAGGCGGTATTGTGGAAGGCGCAATCAATGTTGATTTTAATGATGAGTCTTTCCGTTCAAAGTTGGAGGCTCTGGACAAAGACACCCCGTACTTCGTCTATTGTGCAAAGGGAGGTCGCAGTGGGAAGGCCGCCTTGGTGATGAAGGAACTAAAGTTCAGGGAAGTCTACGATATGGATGGAGGCTTTACCGCGTGGACTGCACAAGGGCTCCCAGTCGCAGCAAAACCTGCTGATTAGTTCAAAGTAATTTTTGCGCTGTCGAGATATTGCTTTAGACAGTCAAGAAAATTTTGAATATCCTTCTTATAAAGGTCACCTAGCACGGACAGCCGGAAGGTGGCTTCTTTGGCGCCCTTGCCCGGATAAATGGTGAAGCCCCTTTCAAAAAGAAAATCATGCATGGCCGTGAAGTCATAGTTGGGATGCGCAGGCTCCAATACGGCCAGAAGTATTTTAGATTGCTGATCATCAGGAAGCAAAAATTTAAAACCTAACGAGGCGAGTCCCTGGTAGAGCGTATCATAATTTTCCTGGTACCGGTTCCATCTTCCTGACTCCGTTTCGATGAAGTATTCATTGATGGCTTGTCGCAATGCATAAGCTACCTGTACAGGTGGGGTGAATTGCATCTGGCCTGTTTTCTCAAATCCTGTGTACTGGCTATACAAGTCAAAATAGAAGGATCGTTTTGTGTCTTTTATCTTTTCTAAAAGTGCTTTCTTGAAAACAACAAACACCATCCCTGCCATTCCCTGAATACATTTGTTGGAAGAAGAGATGAGGTATTCAGAATTCCACTGATTCATGTCGATGGGAATACCCGCGTAGGAACTCATTGCATCCACAATAACCTCTACATCATAGCGATGAGCCAAGTCACAGATCTCCTGTACGGGATTGAGCATTCCCGTAGTAGTCTCATGATGTACCACTGCCAGGTGACTGATGTCGTTGTGCTGCCGCAACAGTTCTTCAATTTGAGATAGCTCAGGATACGCCCCATAGGCCAACCGATAGTTTACGGTAGCTATGCCGAAGGTCTCTGCAAGCTTCACCATCCTGGTACCATACGCTCCGTTTTCAACGACCAGAAGTTTTTTTCCTCTAGGTACGGCAGAGGTGATGGCAGCTTCCAGCCCACCTGTGCCACTGGCTGCAAACAGAGCAGCGATGTATTTACTTTCACCATGTACTATCCTGACAAGGTCATTCTTAATTGAATCCAGCATTTGCCCGAACTCTTGCTCGCGAGGGCAGATGTCTTCAACGACCAGTGCCTGCTTCACGGAGTCGGTAGTGGTCGCAGGACCAGGATTCAGTAATATTTTTCTTGTCACTTTCTTCATATTCAAATTCTTGGGTTAGACCAAACCCAAAAAATCTTCAGCGCACTGAAGGTCTGGACTACCAGTATTCCAATTCTTACACTCAGATAGATGGTGAGTAGCCAAAAGATAGTATCAACAGCCTCGGAATTGAAAAAGTAAACAATTAGCAAAGAAGCTGGCGCTGCCAGGTCAGGCATTCTTTCAATGCCATCTACCAAATGCCCCCGCATGACCAAGCCTACATATAAACTTGCGTACAACGTGATTAGCACAAAGACTTCAAAAGCGGTGTACCATTGGCTCATCATTACAGCAAAGGCGACAAGACCTGCAGTAAATAGCCACACTTCGATTCCGCGATTGGGGGTGCGCTCAAGGGTAGTGATAAATGTAACGATGGCGCCAATCGCGGAGCCGACAAAAATGATTTCAATCATTCGAAAACCGTAGATCGAGGTGGCGGTAACAAAGTCAAAAACCTGAGGGATAGCCGAAACACCAACTAATATCGAGATGATCAACACGGCTTCAAGTGAACCTAACTTTTCAAAAGTCAACCATCCAGTTTTGAACTGTTCGTAAAAAACAACCATGTGGGCCAGGTAGGAGGCTGTCAGTAGGGTTGTCACCAGCAGCGGATTGGAAACATCAAAAACAAGGCAGGCGGTGATGGCGATGATACCATTATTGAAAGCATCGAGGTAATGATCGCAAAACTCACCAAGGGCAGATCCGGTGGAGGTTCTTTTAGCCTGCATACCGTCCAGATGGTCTCCGATCAGGTACAAAAACAAACATAATGCGATGACCAACCTGCTCGATGTGCTGTCATAGTACATAGCTATGTACAGCCCGAGATACACGAAGAGATTTGAAAAGATGGTTATGATATTGGCGGGAATCACCCACGGCACGTAAGTGAGCAGGGGCGCCACGAACAGCCTCTTAAAAGTGGGTGTAAGCAGGGAAAAATCGTGACATCTGTAGGCATACTCCCTCATAATTTTCAATCTGGCTACAAAAAAAGCGAATACAGTTCGAAAGTTAAGGACTTAATGAACTTATAATTAATTGCCGATTAATTAATGATTATTTTTGCCCCCGTTTTGTCACTTACCGGCCCATTTTCGAAATGAAAAAGACTTCCCAACTTAAGTCACTGATTACCTCTCCTTCGCTCACCTACTTGATGGAGGCCCACAATGGCCTGTCGGCAAAGATTGTAGAAGAAACTGGCTTTCAGGGCATCTGGGGAAGTGGACTCTCCATCTCAGCTGGCCTTGGTGTAAGAGATAACAACGAAGCTTCCTGGACTCAGATTCTGGATGTGTTGGAGTTCATGAGTGACGCCACTACCATTCCGATTTTGTTGGATGGAGACACCGGCTATGGCAACTTCAACAATATGCGCAGGCTGGTGAAGAAATTGGAGCAGCGAGATATTGCCGGGGTATGCATTGAAGATAAGCTTTTTCCGAAGACCAACTCTTTCATTGGGGGTGAAAGCCAACCGCTGGCAGACATTCATGAGTTTAGTGGTAAAATTAAAGCCGCCAAAGACACGCAAGCTGACGATGATTTTGTTGTCGTTGCCCGATTGGAAGCATTCATTGCCGGATGGGGATTAGATGAAGCACTGCGAAGGGCTGCGGCCTACCACGAGGCGGGAGCAGATGCCATCCTATGCCACAGCAAGAAGGCGGATTCCTCAGACATTGATGCATTTATGAAGGAGTGGGCCAACCGAAGTCCGGTGATTATCGTGCCCACCAAATACTATTCTGTACCGACAGAGCACTTTGAAGATCTGGGTGTAAACACCATAATTTGGGCAAACCACAATATTCGTTCGGCTATCAAGGTAATGCAGGATACCTCAAAAAGAATCTATGAGGACAGAAGCCTGATCAATGTGGAAAGTAAAGTGGTATCGGTAAGTGAGGTATTTAGATTGCAAGGTGCGGACGAACTAAAGGAGGCAGAGAAAAAATATCTTCCCACCACCGGAAAGAAAGTAAACAATATTATTCTCGCTGCAAGCCAGGGATCGCTGGGAGAACTCACGAAAGAAATGCCAAAAACACTTGTTGAAGTGAATGGCAAGTCGCTGCTGGCTACGCAGATTGATGAATTCAATCAGGTGGGCATTAAGGATATCACGGTGGTGAGAGGATTTGCCAAAGAAAAGGTCCGACTCAATAACATTCAAACCTGCGACAACGATTTGTATGCGGAGACCAAGGAGTTGTATTCCTTGTACCTGGCCAAAGACCAGATTAAGGATAACACCGTAGTGAGTTATGGAGATATCATCTTCAAACGCTATGTGCTCAATGAGCTCCTTAATGATCAGAGCGACATTACCATTGTGGTTGATGCCGACTGCGACAAAAATGGAGAGCAGAAAGATTTTATCAAGGCCTCTGAAAAATACGACCGCAACAACTATCAGGGTGCAGCTTCCTTTGTGCTCATGTCTTCGGAGATGAATGCCAATGAGATCTTCGGAGAATTTATTGGGTTGTGGAAGATGAACAAGAAGGGAGGAGAGATTGTGAAACAAACGATAGAGCAACTTTCTAAATCCCCGGATTTCAAAAAAATGACCTGCACCGATCTGTTTAATGAGGTCGCGAAGCATACACCAATCGCAGTACGATATATTCGTGGCGCCTGGTTGGATGTAGACACTCTGGTTGATTTTCAAAATGCCGGTAAACTTCGTCTGTAGATGATAGCCACTCAAAAATTTGGGAATGAACTGAAGAAGCTGGGCTATGAGTTCTTTGCCGGTGTGCCATGCTCTTTTCTGAAATACCTTATCAACTACGCAATCAATGAGTGCGACTATGTAATGGCCGCCAACGAAGGTGATGCCGTGGCGATTGCTTCCGGTGCCTATCTTGGCGGCAAGAAATCTGTCGTGCTGATGCAGAACTCAGGATTGACCAATGCCACCAGTCCGCTCACATCACTTAACTACACTTTCAAACTACCTGTACTTGGTTTTGTGAGCCTGAGGGGCGAGCCGGGACTTAGTGACGAGCCGCAACATGAATTGATGGGCCAGATCACGGAAAAGATGCTTTCGCTCATGCAGGTGGAGTGGGAATACCTTGCCACAGAGGAAGGCGAGATAGCATCGCAGCTGAAGCGCGCAGATGAATTTATTGAGAAGGGACAAACTTTTTTCTTTGTGGTGAAGAAGGGCACTTTTGATGAGGTTTTACTGAAAGACCAGACATTAAAGACCATTCAGAATCGATCCAAATCCCGATCTGCTACCCGCGCAGAGTTGCCCAGTAGACGGGAAGTCTTAAAGGCCATCACGGAAATGACGGACGAAAACTGTGTGGTGCTGGCTACTACCGGTAAAACGGGCAGGGAACTGTACGAGGTGGAGGACAAAGCCAACCAACTGTACATGGTAGGTTCAATGGGTTGTATCAGTGCGCTCGGCCTGGGGTTGTCTCTAGCCAGACCAGATAAAAAAGTGATCGTCATTGATGGTGATGGTGCGGCATTGATGAGATTGGGGTCGCTGCCGACCAATGCTTACTACCAGCCTTCGAACATGCTTCATATCTTATTGGACAACAATACGCACGACTCTACTGGCGGACAGGCTACGATCTCTCACAACATTGATTTTGTGGAGCAGGCAGTGGCATTTTGCTACCCTCATGCCGTGCAGGTCAGCACTACAGAAGAATTGACCAAGGGTCTATTGAAATGGCAAATGAACGGAGGGTTGACTTTCGTCTATATGAAGATTGCCAAGGGCTCAACTAAAGATTTGGGAAGGCCATCAATCAAACCTCACGAGGTCAAGGAAAGACTGATGAAGTGGATGAACAAATGATCAACCGAATTGACACTGCTGTCATACTTGCCGCTGGCCTGGGTAGCAGGTTAGGCGATTTGAAGGATGGCAAACCAAAAGCATTTCTGGAAATTGAGGGGATATCACTGATTGAGCGATCCATTGAGGCATTGCGAAGTAGAGGAATTCAAAGAATCATTATCGGTACAGGTTACGAAAATCATCATTTTGACAACCTCGCAGACAAGTATGAACAAGTGATCACCCGCAGAAACGAAAGATTTGATTCTACGGGGAGCATGTATACACTTTTCCTTTTAAAGGATATGGTCACGCAACCATTTTTGCTGTTGGAAGGAGATCTTCTTTATGAACCGGCTGCATTGGATTATCTCCTGGATGACGGACATGATGAAATAATTTTGGCCAGCACCGCAACTCATTCGGGTGATGAAGTGTTTATTGAGGCGAGCCATGAAGGGATGTTATTAAACATGAGTAAGAACCGGGATGCACTAAATGCTATTGCGGGGGAGTTGGTAGGAATCAGTAAGTTATCGGTAGCAGGCCTGCAGTCCATGTGTCAGTTTGCGCAGCAGCGCTACGATGCGCAACACTATGGTATACATTATGAGGACGCCATGGTGGGCGCATCCGCTAGCAGCGATTTTTTTGTAAAGGTGGTGGACGACTTGGCCTGGTGCGAAATCGATGACCATGCGCATTTGGAGCGGGCAATGAATAGTGTGTATCCCAAGATTAAAGAGAGAAGCAAACTGTGAGGGAAAGATTTAAGATACTGGTATTTAATTTTTTGGCCTGGGTATTGGTGTTCCTGGCCGGCCGACTTTTTTTTGAGCTTTATCACATTTCGTCCACCAGGGAATTGTCTGTCGCGGACATTGCGCTGACGTTCGTACATGGCGTGAGAATGGATATGGCCATGGCTGGATACTTCACGTTACTACCGGGGCTTCTTTTTGCGTTGTTGTTTTTTGTTGACGGCAAATGGTTGTGGAGACTTTGGTTTCCCTATCACGTCATCATGATTGCCCTGTCTTCATTCATCATCATCCTGGATGCAGAACTTTATGTGCACTGGGGTTTTCGGCTGGATGCAACTCCCATATTATACTTTGGCAAGGAGGCGGCAAGTTCCGGGGATTTTTGGAAGTCAATTCTTCTGGGATTGCTTTGGATTGTTGCCACTGTTAGTCTATCGTGGAGCTTCCGCAAATTTTTTAGAGACCGTGTGCTTCCGCTTAAGAAGATGACATGGCTTGGCTTGCCTGCGATAGTGGCAGCCACTTCATTGTTGATCCTTCCTATAAGAGGAAGTCTGGGTGTAGCGCCAATGAATACCGGCTTCGTATACTTTCATGACACCAACCTATTTGCCAACCACGCGGCCGTCAATGTGGTTTGGAACTTTGGCTACGCTGTACAGAAGATGGACCGCCTGCGTTACAATGATAATTTTTTCAACAACGAGCGGACCGAGCCGTATTGGCAGGAGTTGTTTCCTGCTTTTGATTCTACCACTTATTTATTAAAAACAAAGCGACCAAATATTCTGCTGATCGCTTTGGAGAGCTACACGTTTCGTTTCATTGAGCCGTTGGGTGGCATCCCCGGAGTCACCCCAAGAATCAATGAGTTTGTGCGCGAGGGTATTCTCTTTGATAATTTCTACTCCAGTGGCGACAGAACGGACAAAGGCATTGTCTCTATTCTTAATGGTTACCCTTCGCAGCCATTGACCTCCATTATTAAAGACCCCAAGAAGACAAAAAGTCTGCCTTATCTTAATCAGTTCTTCAAGCAGCAGGGCTACCGAACGGAATTTACGTATGGATATAACATTGATTACTCCAATTTTAGATCCTATCTGGTCAACGCCAATTTTGATCACGTCACGCATAGTGCGGATTTTCCTCAGGAACTTAATACCAGCAAGTGGGGTGTGCATGACCACTATGTGTTTGACAAGTACTTTGAGGAGGCACAGGCAGCGAAGCAACCTTTCTTTAAGGTGATGATGACACAGAGCAGCCATGAGCCTTTTGATGTACCGATGGAAACGGTCATTGAAGGGGAGGATGTAATAAGCAGGTTTCTCAACTCAGCTTATTATACCGATAAGTCGCTGGGAGATTTTATTGACAAGGCGAAACAAACTACGTGGTGGAATGATACCTGGATTATCATCACAGCCGATCATGGTCATCCGCATCCCGACAATGAAGGTTTGCCAAACCCCAGAAGGTTTAGGATTCCCATGATATGGCTTGGCGGTGCGTTGGCAGTGCAAGACACTGTGGTGAGCACATTGGCGGATCACGCTGACCTGGCCAATACGATACTAGGGCAGGTAGATATGCGCAGCCGGGATTTCGCATTTAGCCACGATATCTTTGACAGGTCGTATAAGAAGCCATTTGCTGTCTTTGTGTACAACAACGGATTTGGATTTAAGACAGACAGCACCCTGGCCGTGTTTGACACCATCGGGGAGACCTTCATTCGCGAAGAGGGAAACCCGAGCGACAAGGAGCGGGAGCTGGGAAAGACCTATATGCAGAAACTTTATTGGGACTTTAATTCCCGTTGATTCAGTTTCCACTTTTTAAATAGGGGAAGCGTGCCTGCGTAAATCCCGATGAAGACAGGAATGGAAGTCAGCAGCCAAACGCCAATTCCCAGCCCCACCGCCAATCCAATTTCGTGCATCGTCTTGAAGAAGCTCGTTTGGAAAAGCACAATTAACTCATCTATTGTGTAGGGCAGGGGATTGATATTGAACAGGTATGTACCCAACTTAATGAAGGGAAGGATCAGCAACAGCTGCAGTGGATAAACAATGTAATTAATCAGTTGCAGGATGGCGATATTGAGTCTGAATAGAATCGCAATGCCAAAGCAAATGAGGGTGGTCACGCCCACCACAGGAAAAGTGCCCACCACTACACCGATGGCGCAGGTAAAAGCGAGTTTTTTTGGGGAGGTGCCTGATTTGAGGAGGACAATTAACCGATCCCAGAGATTCTTCTTCTTCGATTCACTCATGGCCTGTAACTAAATATACCCGGCCACCTTATAAGATAGGTATCCGACAGTTTCTTTGATCAGGTGATGCCAGATGGTCAGAGCATCAATTCTTGGAATAAACAAGACATCGAAGGTGAATGTTCTGGGATGCGAGAGAAAGTCGGCACTGAAGGTATCCACGCTCCATCCTGCTTTTTCGAAGCTGGCTCGTGACCTGCGCATGTGAAAACCTGAGGTGATCAGCAGGCAACTATCCGGCTGGCTTTTGCTAACGAGCAACGCTTGTACCGCTACTGCGGATTCATATGTATTCCTTGAACTTGACTCTACAAGAATATCAGCGGGATTGACTCCCATGAGTTCAAATGCAGAGGCCAGGTCGTTGGCTTCGCGCTCACCAATGTCGAGCAGTCGTCCACTGCCGCCCGAAACGAGAATTTTTTTAATGATACCTTTCTTGTAAAGCTCGACCGCGTGCACTACCCTGTCTGCACCCCGCGTGAAATATACCCTGTCATCGGGCTCCATCTGTGCTTTTGCCACACCGCTTAAAACGATTCCCCATTCGTAGTGCTTTGTCATTTCGGAGTAGGGCGTGGCGGGCAATTCCCACTGCCGCATCAGTTCATTGGCGAGAAACTCATTGGTGAATAGCAACAGAAGAGATAACCCTGTGATAAAACATCGCTTTTTCCATTTGCTATTTTTTACAAAGGCGGTTGCAATAAAAGGAATGATGATGATGACCAACGGCATCATCAGGTAGTTCAAGGTTTTCGAAAGGAAGAAGAACATAGTCTACATTCTTTTCGGTATTGGATTGGAGATATTGCTAAGCCCATCTATAATCTTGCGAAGCACCTCGTAGTATAGTGTGAGGCATAAAATGAGAGTCATCGTCCATATCACACCAAGGTTGAAATATAACGTATCTATGTTTCTGTTTAGAAAGTGCTTGGCGGGCATGTAAAACTGTGCGTCAAAATCTACGGTATGGTCGGGGTCCGGGTCTTTATAGATCGGAAATATTTTTTGAATAAGCTCACCGTGGCTTCGCACGATTCGATGCTGTTCTGTCGTATTTTTTACCAGTTCAGCGATTGCTTCATTCTGATTTGATTCTTTAAAATCTTCGTATTCCGCTTCTTTGGCAGCGGTAGCGGTCATTTCCGAGATAATTGCATCTTTCTTTTTGTCCGCGGAATTGTACCTGATCACATAGTACTTTGACAACGTGGCCAGGAAATCCTTCGTTTGTCTAAAGGCCGAGGAGTCGAACTTGTTCAAATAGAGTTGATCGAGGGCTTTGAAGTTCTCGTGCCCTACCGCATCGAGCTCACTATCAATTTCATTCCTCAGTAGATCCAGATTGGCCTGCACTTCATCTCTAATGCCGGGTTCTTCATTCCGGTAGTTGAGATTGATTAAGTCGAGTACAGTTTCCAATTCCGGTATGTAGTATATTTTCTTGTAGTCAGATTCGGCCATGGTCTTATCAAACTCGTAGAAACGCTTTTCGAATTTGTTATCCTTAAACTGTGCGACCATTGAGGCCTCAAAAGCCCAACGCGATGCCATCAGATCTCCTACGAGAGGCACAGTCTCTGTATTACCAATGATGGGATTGAGTTTGTCAAACTTCACCACCACGCCACTCAAGATGAGCTGGGGAATGAGCAGGATAGGAATGAGAATGTAGATGGTGACGGCTGAGTTAAATGCTGAGGAAATATTAAGGCCCAGCAAATTGGCGAAGCAAGAGGTGGAGAATAAGATGGCCCAATGGATGTGTAGCATCCCTTCGATCTGAAGTATATAATTACCGACCAGTACAAACAGGAAGGTTTGAATGGCAGAGATCAAAAATAAAATCGAAATTTTTGAAACAATGTAACTGCTGCGACTCAGGTGCAGAAACTCTTCCCTTTTAAGAATTTTTCGATCGCGAATAATCTCCTCCGCGCTGACCGTAAGTCCCATGAACAGCGCGACAATGACGCTCATAAAGAAATAGGCGGGCATGTTTAGGTTTTTGCTAAAGACATACTCTACCCGAAACAAATCGTCTGGGTTGTGGAAGCGCACAATGAAGGCCAGTATAAATGCCAGGAGTGGTGCTTCCAAAAGATTGATCAGCAGGTATTGCTTGTTACTCAACTTGGATAGAATATCCCGCATTCCGAATAGCCTGGTCTGCTTGAACCATCCGGGAATGTTCAGTGTGGTGTGAGGCTCTTCCGTGGAAGGCTCAATCTTCTTTATCTTAATCTTCTCTTTGAAGTTTTTCTCCCAGTGTGTAGGAGAGAATCTTCTTTCGTTGGTGAAATTTCCATATTCATTGATCACCTTAGTTTCAATGATATTGAAAATTTGTTCGGGATTCACGTTGCCACATGAGATGCACTCGCCCTGATCGCTGTTGATCAAATTGATGCTTCCTTTAAAGTAGGTCACCGCGTCCACCGGGTTGCCATAGTATATCTGATATCCTCCCGTATCGAGGATCACCAGCTTATCAAACATCTTGAAAATGTCAGAAGAAGGTTGATGGATCACGGCAAAGACTAGCTTGCCTTTTAAAGACAACTCTTTTAATAGGTCAATGATATTTTCAGAGTCTCTTGAAGACAGTCCGGAAGTGGGTTCGTCACAGAATAGAACCGTGGGTTCGCGAAGCAATTCCAATCCGATGTTGAGTCGCTTCCGCTGTCCTCCACTGATGGTTTTTCGAAGAGGGGAGCCCACTTTGAGATCTTTGGTCTCCGACAACCCCAAATCGTCAAGGGTTTGCATGACGAGCTTGTCGATCTCTTCTTCACTAAGTTGGCTGAAGCAAAGCTTGGCAGCGAAGTAGAGGTTTTGATAGACGGTCAGGTCTTCTATGAGCAGGTCGTCTTGTGGCACAAAACCTATGACGCCTTCTATCTTTTCCTGTTCATTGTGAATGTCAATACCATTGATAAGCACCTTTCCGTCTGACGGCTTTTCAGATCCGTTGAGTACATGCAGCAAGGTGGACTTTCCAGCTCCACTTGCTCCCATTAGCGCCACCAGTTTCCCGGATTCTTCGTAGATATTTACTCCCCGGAGGCCAAGCTTGTCATTTTTGAATTTGAAATAGATGTCCCGGGCTTCGAAACTTAACCTTTTGTCGCTGCCCAGCTCTTTGAATTGAGAAAGGATGTCACCGTAATAAACAGGTGTAATATTTTTCCAACGAATGGTGCTGCCCGTAGCCAGCACATTGACGTTGCCACTTTTTTGTGGTACGCCATTGAGAAACACATCCGACTTACCATGATAAGTGAAAAAGAAGGTGTCTGTTCTTGCGATGTGAAGGATGCTGACAAATCCATTAAGCCCCTTTTTTGTGATATGCTTGCACTTGCCGTACGAGGTAGTTTCGCTATCGACAATAAGAATATTCTCATCATCTATTTCAGCAGGGGAGGTTCCTAACAGAAACCGCTCAATTAATTCTACATCCTTCGCAGCGATGTTAAGCGAAGTTCCGATGGCTTTTGCAAGGCGATCTTCCTCTGCGGATATTTCTCCATCGGCAAGTACGATGCTCATCAACTCGACCATGATGACCATCTTCTGCTTTTGAGCTACTTCGTCATTGATGGTAGCGCAGATTTCATTGATCGCCTTGGTCTCCTGCTCCGGGGTCATATGCTCTACCGTTTGATCGATCAATTCATCAAATAGGGTGAGCTTGCGTACGACTTCATGGTCGCTTAGGTGATCAGCCAGAAAAGCTTCAATGTGGTTGCGCTCATCATGAGTGACTGCATCCTCCTTTGCAACTAAAGCGAATAACTTAATAATGGCCTTCAGTATCGGTTCACTCATTTGCTACTTTTTTTGGAGTCACTAAAGATAGTAAAGATGATAGATTAGGCACAAAAAAAGGGATTAGCAAGCCAATCCCTCTTTTGCGTGGTTATGTGATGCTTAGCCGGTAATCGACTTACGCAACTTCTCCACGATGGTAGTAATTTCTTGAAGATTTTTGTCCGTAAGCACCAGGTCCGCTCGGTTCTGTTTTATTTGCTCTTCGATATTAAGTGCTCTGTAGCTCGCTTGTAAAGAAGTAAGGTCACTCACAATTCCATCTACGGGATCAGTTTGATCAATTGTACTCATCATCTTAAGCAGTTCATTCACTGATTTCTCCTGCTCAAGGATCACACGAATTAGTGGCGTCAAAATAAGATTTCTGGTGTCGTCAGGAAGGATGTCCTTCGGATAAGACTTGATAAGTCCGGTGGAGATATACAAACCTTCCACGAAACTACCAGTCAGTACAAGCGCAGCTAACTTATTGCGGCTGTCATCCTTCAGGTACTCGTCCGTCTTTTGAATCGATTTGTTCAGGATTCTGGCAAGGGAGTCCTTGTTGCCAATGTTGGATTCAAATTGCTGTAGCACCGTCATATCAAAAGAACCAATCACGCCAAGGTTATCTGCCAGCGTCTTGGCTGCATTCAGGTAGTCGATGGCTTCCTGCGTTTTACCGTAGGAGCTCAGGTATCCAATGTCTGCGGCATATACTCCTAGATTTAGCGCAGCGTTATCACTCTTTGAAGCATAGGAGTCCGCTTTGCGCTTATCATTTACTAAACCCTGATTGTATTCGGCACCAGTGGCCTCAAGCAGATATGGTATTTCAGAGGGAGATGGGATATTGTAAACGACATCTTCAATTTGCTTTTGCAGCGATTCTTCTGCATCCTTGAATTCATCAGAATTGTTACCTTCTTCCTTCGTTGACGAACCGCAAGACCATAATCCGAAGGTCAGAATGGCTAGGATAATTAATGCGCTAAATCGAGTGAATTTCATCAGTTTTTTTGGTTTAGAACCCAATTTTAACACATTTTTCATTAAGGGGAAATGGTATGGTTAAAAAGTTTGAACATACTTGTGACAAGGGATACAAATTGATGACAATAGGGGTATCTGCTTAGCCCTCCACGCATACGCCTGGTAGTAGCAATTATGTGTTGAAATGAAAAAAAGCGATCCCGCAAAGAATCACTTTTTTTCATTTGATTATTTGTGGGCCCTGCTGGGCTCGAACCAGCGACCACCTGATTATGAGTCAGGTGCTCTAACCAACTGAGCTAAGGGCCCGATAAAAGTTTCGGCTCCTAACCTCCAATCCCGATAACTATCGGGATCGGGAGAGCTAAGGGCCCTAAATTGAGGTGCAATTTTACGTATTTGAAAAGTTATTTCACAATTACTGCGACCCTTTATCCGCAAACGCCTCCATCAACTTTGATAATGCATTATTCAGAGATTCCGCGCCTCTGGGATCACCGCGATGATGACCTAAACGAACCACTACCAGGTCGTGGGAGGGAATGATAATTGTCTTCTGGCCTCCGGCTCCTGCCATGTAGTAGGCTTCTTTAGGAATAGGCATCTCGCCTTTACCATTGATCCAAAACAAGCCACCGTAGACGGGCTCCTCCCAACCCGGAGCAAGGGTAGATACAAACTCAGACCAATTCTCAGGAAGAATTTGCTCCCCATCCCACTTACCATTTTGCAAATAAAGTTGTCCGAGTCGTGCCCAGTTTCTTGCGGTGCCATAGTCAAACCCTGTCAATAAAAAATTGCCATAAGGATCAACTTCCATCACCTGCTTTCTTATTCCGATTTTGTCAAACAGCTCACGTTGAGGAAAGGCGAGGTAATCTTCTTGAGAACCTAAGCTTGTCTTCATGATGTAACCCAGCGTGAGGGGATCACAATTGTGGTATTGCCCCTTGCTTCCGATTGGAAATTCCAGCGGACGATTTACGGAATAAGCAAATGCATCTGTAGCTCCGGAGTAGATGAAAAAATGATCCATCTCGTTAAGTTTGGGATTGGCATTTGCATCGTGATGAGATTGGAAACGCAGGCCACTGCTCATCTGCATCAAGTCGCGAATTTTCATTTCTCCCCGAGGATCACCTTCCTTTTGCCATTCTGGGACGGGAGCTTTGTCGTCCAGTTTGAAATAACCCATCTGAATCATTCTGCCCACCAGGGTGCCGGTGAGGCTTTTTCCCATCGACCAACTCTCGAGTTGTGTGTCTTTGGTAATTCCCTCAGCGTATCGCTCGGCCACAATTTTTCCCTTGTGCAAAACGACAAATGCTGCCGTCAAAGACTCTTCTGGGCTGAACGCAGCGTCCACCGCTTCACTCAGCAATTGCGCATTTATTTCTTCTGATAAGTCCTCGTCAGTCAGATCACCCATCGGCCATGGTAGCGTCATGGGATCGGGGAGTGTGGTATTTACTGGTACTGGCTCAAAGAAAAGCCCCTCTGTTGTTTCGATCACACTGCCCTGATCACCAATAAATCTTGCAGAGCGGGAAAGGGAATCTCCCAGGGAAAGCGTGACGGTCTTATTGAGCGTGTCGATACTATAAGTGACTTTGTCTTGCAGTTCTTCTGGTAGAAAGAAGTATCCACTGTTCTTAAATGCTTCCTCTGGATCGCGACCGGAAACAAAGATGGCGGAACAAAACACCTTAGCATATCCAGCAAGCCCCAGATAAGCATTGGATCCGACTGGAGTGGGGGTGCT
This sequence comes from Cyclobacteriaceae bacterium, assembly GCA_040216915.1. GTDB lineage: Bacteria > Bacteroidota > Bacteroidia > Cytophagales > Cyclobacteriaceae > ELB16-189. The sequence goes on along the minus strand of JAVJOD010000003.1, from coordinate 97,769 downwards.
TTCAAGCGGAGCATATTCAAGCGATCGGAGGACAGGATCGGTTTGTGTGCTGCCACCGCATCCAATCAGAAGCGCACCAACAAATGCCATTAAAAATCTAAACATACTGCGTATTTTGAGTGAATAATCTACGTTGACCTTCAATCTAAACTTAGATATATATTGTAAATATAAGGAATGATTAAGCGTATTATGTCGTTTATGATTTTTAGCCTTTATTCGCGGGAGAGTATTTTTTAGTGCGTACAAATTCTATAAAGAACATAATTTTTGATTTAGGCGGGGTGATCATCAATCTCTCCGAAGAGCGCACGCTGCAAAGTTTCTCGAATTTGAGTGGATGGACAGTGGAAGATTTGCGAGAGCAAATCCTTAACGGAGATTTGTATAAGAAATTGGAGAAGGGAATGATTTCTCCATCTGATTTTCGTGATGGTGTGCGAGGTTTACTGAATGTTGATTCACCAGATGGAAGCATTGACGAGGCAATGAATGCGATGCTGCTGGATATCCCCACCGCACGCATAGACCTGCTGAAAAACCTTGGCAACAGATTTCGACTTTTTCTGTTAAGTAACACAAACGAGATTCATTTTGAGGCCTTTAATCGAATCGTGAAGGAAACTACTGGTGAGAAATCTATCAATATATTTTTTGAGAAAGCTTACTATTCTCATCTTGTCCATATGAGAAAGCCGGATGTGGAAATTTACGAACTGGTTGTGTCTGAAAATGCACTAGACACCTCCGAGACCCTATTTCTGGATGACAATGCAGTTAATTTGAAAGGGGCGGAATCACTTGGAATTCAAACCGTTCATGTGAATAATTCATCAATTATTTTTGATCTTTTTGGATGAAAATAACTCCGAGGGAATGGCTTGTGCACGGTTCGCTTTTTGTGGTGACCTTTATTACCACCACACTGGCTGGAGCGGAGTGGACGCATGGAAAATCCTTGTTCATGCCGGGCTTTTCGTGGAACGATTTCCTCAGCGGGATGCCCTATTCCATTCCCTTTCTACTGATACTGACAGCGCACGAGTTCGGTCATTACTTCACCGCCATTCACAATAAAGTTGATACCACCCTTCCGTACTACATACCCATTCCATTTCTCCCATTCACGTTGGGGACCATGGGTGCTTTGATAAGACTGAAGGGCAGAGTCAATTCAAAACAAAAGCATTTTGATATTGGTATTGCTGGACCACTTGCAGGATTTGTGGTGGCGGTAGGTGTGCTTTGGTATGGATTTACCCATTTGCCACCGCCAGAATACATCTTTCAATTTCATCCGGAGTATGCGCAATACGGTCTGTCGTATGCGGATACGGTGTATGGCGCTGACTACCTAAGTAAGAACGCAGGGGCAGATGTTATAATTGGTAAAAACCTATTGTTCCTATTTTTTGAAGGCCTTGTTGATGATCCGGCAAGACTGCCGAATGCGCACGAGCTGATTCATTATCCATTTCTATTTGCCGGGTTTTTGTCGCTGGTTTTTACCAGTATTAATTTGTTACCGATTGGTCAGTTGGATGGGGGGCATGTACTATACGGCCTTCTTGGATTTAAGGGACATCGTATTGTAGCTTCCGTAGCTTTTATTCTATTTATCCTCTATGCTGGCATGGGGTATGTAAGTCCTGCGGAGCCTTCTGATGTCTTGTTATGGAAGATTCCAGCCGCCATTGGTTTCGTCTATTTGTGTTTGGATGGACTGATGCTACCCAAAAAGACCACATTGATGCTTTCGCTAATGGTATTTGCAATCGTTTATTTTATGGGATTATTCTTCCCTGGCGTGGTGGGCTATTCCGGTTGGTTGTTGTTCGTGTTAATCATTGGACGTTTTATCAGGGTACCTCACCCAAAATCTCAGATAGAGGCGCCATTGACCAGTGAACGTGTATTGCTGGGATGGTTGGCGCTGTTGATCTTCGTAATTTGTTTTTCGCCCAATCCCATTGAGATGACCATTACTGGTGTTACTCAACCATGATGCGCTGAGAGAAAATCCGGCCGCTGGCGCGTAATCTCAAAATATAGATTCCTGGAGTGGGGTTCTGGATAGTTACCAGGGTCTGGTCTGTCTCCTTGCTTACGAGAGTATGTATTTCTCTTCCCATTAAATCAAATAATTGTACCTGCTCCGGGTTTCCTGTAATACGGAAGTTGCCCCTGCTCGGATTGGGATAAATGTTCACGTCTGAGTATTGTTGCTCCACCAGTCCGGTGATGATTCCATCCCCTTTGCCGAAGATAGGCCGTATGAGCAGATTGCCGGTCAATGTGGTAGGTTGTTCCCATTGACCGTTAATGTTGAAGAATATTTTGTCGGAAGAGTCTGAACTCTTATCCAGACCTACCGCGAGAACCGAAGTGGAAGATTGCTTCCAGCCCACATAAAATTCATTTTGCACCCCGACAAATCTATTGAGCACGAGTCGCCAAAATTCCCCAGGACCGCTTCGCGTCACAGCCGTCACCTGTTTGTGCAGAAATGATCCGGGGTCACCACTGAGATCACTGAGGATCTGAACTTCTATAGTTTGTGACAGGTTTTCACCAAAAGCCGGGAAGAACAGATCCAACGCCACCAAGGTATCGGGTTGTTCAGTTCTCATTTCAAAGAGGTATGCAAGTCTGGCGCCCGGTTGATTGAGGGCTGCACCGAATTCTGCAGAGCCATCATCATATGCATAGTAGTTCGATAAAGTATACTCGATACTGGTGGTATCGTTGTTTCTAAAATCTATGGGTGCATATTTGATGGGATCATAATCGCCCAGTGGATCGCTCATGCTTGGAGTCACATTGTCACCGGAGTTTATCCAAAGTTTTAGTTTGATGATTGCGGAAGAATCCCCCGGTATAATACCTGAAACCACTGGCAGGGTTTGTATGGGTGTATTTCGAAACTCCAGGGGCTGAAGGGAATTTCCGATAGAAGTGGCCTGGTCAAGGGTATGTGTGAAGATGTTTTCAATCCCCCCTCTGTTGATGAGCACCGAATCCTGAGAATCATAGTTGATTGGCTGCACATCACTCTGGTCCGGGTTGCCAGGAATGAACTCCATGTTGTGGGTGGCCAGAATGGGAGCTTTGAGATTGGAATTGGGGTCTTGCAAAAAATGTTTAATCGGAATCGCGTAATACCTGTCAAACATGGAGGTGAGCGCAAGGTTAATGGTACGATCAGGGTAGCTTGTATCGGTAGGCGACCTTCCTTTGTTCAAGTACACATAGTCAATGTTCCACGTATCGTAGGGTCCTGAGAGCCGGGCAAAGTTTTCAATTCTAAACTGAAATTCCCCATGATAGTAAGATTCGTCAAGTATGGGGATTAATACTTGCGTGAAAACTGTAGGATCAAAAGTTCCATCTGAATCGAGAGACCAAACTTGTATCCAATTACCAGTCGCATTCTTAAATAAGACACGGAGCTCGTCACCAGGATCGGGGGGCTCTCCGTTTCCTCTGAACTGATAGTAGAAACTTAGGTACACACCAGTTCGTTGAGCGGGCGGAATCACATCGAGAATTAAGGGCCGGGATATCAGTCGATCGGCTATTCCTTTCGCGAGCACATCATTGACATCGTATGGCCTTCTCAATGAATCGACTCCATCAAAGGTGGCTACTCCCTGGGACGGAGGATTAAGTCCCACGCCTTTGTTTACCCAAACGGACTGTCCGTATTGCCAAAGTGTATCGTGCGGGTAGATTTTAGAATTAGAGAAGGAGAAGTCATCCCAGAAGGGAAGTGCCATGGGAGCCAGTTCCTTTGTTCTGCCCGATTTAATTTTCTTCTGTGTTTGCCCTTCAATGGGGATAGGGACGAGGGTGAATTGCGCTGAGGCAAATTCTGTGCATAGCGCAAAAAAGCACAGCGTCAGTAGAAATCGATTTATTGATTTTTTACTCAAAGGTTATTGGCTTCTACTTCCTCCTCGTCCAGTTCGATTTCGTCCGGAATCTCATATCCTGAAGGAGCGATCCAGATGTCAACAGGGTCTCCAACCCTCACCATTTCATTGGCCTCAGGGTATTGCTTAAAAACGACTGGAGAGGCCCCTGTAGTATCAATTCCTGCCGGTATTTCTACATTTCCAAGGTGCAGGTTCCATCCCTGCAATTTGAACAAAACACGCTCATAGGAGTCGCCAACAAGATTGCCAATTCTGAAATCGGTTCTTCCATTCCCATCACCCACTACCAGATCTATCACCGCACCTTTGGGTACGCGCGTGCCGGCTTCCACTGGCTTACCCATATATCTCATCTCTTTTACAAGATTTAGGAATGGACTTGGCTGAAGAATGATGTGCCCTCTGCGCAGTTCGTTACTGCGCAAAACTACTTCTGCATTTATTCTAGATCGATCTACCAGCTCCGGCAAGGGTACCGTGGGAGGAGTGATGCGATTTACGGTCACGTATATCTTACGATTCTCCTTTACCTTAGAGCCTGGCTTTGGAAACTGCTGAAGCACTGTGAGCGGTGGAAAATCCTCAGAGTAGGAAGAGTCACTCACCTCATAACGCAAGTCGTGGCCAGATAGAAAATCGTCAAGTTTGGTGAGTTCCATTCCCTCCAGACTGGGGATCGTAATAGTTTCTCCGTGATTGGTGGTGTTTGGAAGATAGATATAGAAGTAGAACAATGACAGTACAACAAGCACGCTGAAGGCAACTGCCATATGGAGGAGCATACCACCCAATGTATTCGAAGTAATTGGCGATTTAAATTGCATAGTTAAAATTTTAGCGCAGATTGAAAATCTTTCTCTGTGCGCTTGGCTCGGGCGTGTCGCTCCAATCCCAGGTCAATCAATCTCGTGATAAGTTGGGTAAAGGAAACGCCTCGTTCCTTCCACATCATTGGAAACATACTGGAGTTTGTAAAGCCGGGGATTGTATTTATCTCATTTATAAATATCTTTCCGTCTTTGGTTACAAAAAGATCGACTCTTGAAAAATCCTCGCAGTGAAGCACCTGATAGGCTTTGATGGACAGGGCTCTTATCTCATCTGAAATCGCTTTGTCCAACGTGGCGGGTACTGCAATTTTCACGGCATTTCCATCTACGTACTTCGCATCGAAGGAGTAGAACTCGTAGGCGTCACTAATAATTATTTCACCAGGGAGTGATGCTTCTGCGGGATGATTGCCGAGGATCGCACACTCTATCTCTCTTCCAGTGACATACTCCTCCAATAGAATTGAATCATCATAACGAAACGAGTCTTCAACTGCTTTGGCAAAACTGGCTTTGTCACTCACTTTAGAAACACCCACGGATGAGCCAAGGTTGGCTGCCTTGACCATAAGCGGCAAGCCGATCTGATTTTTCACTGATTCAAAATCAATGGCGTCTTTTTGATCAAAAGTAAATTGTAAGAATTTCGTAACCGGCAATCCTGCCTGTGCCATCACTTGTTTGGCTACGAGCTTGCTCATGGCCATAGCGGATCCCAGCACACCGGTACCCACCATTGCTATACCCATTGCTTTTAATAGACCTTGGATGCTTCCGTCTTCACCATCGGTGCCGTGAAGTACAGGGAAAGCAATATCCAGCTGGAATTGACCGCCACTGGCAGTTTCAAAAGTGGGTTGCTGTCCGTTCAGCTCCATCTTAAGGGGCTGACCCGAAACAATATCTTTGGTAACAGAGGTGGTGCGATACCAGATTCCAGTGGTGGTTATCCCAATCAGGTAGATCTCAAATCTTTCTTTATCGATATACTCTGAAATGTTCTTTGCGGAGTTGATAGAGACGCCATGCTCAACCGAACGTCCTCCGTAAAGAATCCCCACTTTTAGTTTGCTCATGAAATCTTATTCAACCTCAAATATGCCCAGTATTTGACGGATTTCCATCAATTTTGGTCTGTAAAGTAAAAAATTCGACTACTGACCTAGAAATACTTTGGTTGCCTGCACTTGGTCGTTGGTGTGTATGCGAACGATGTAAATTCCCGCTTGCTGGATGGTCATATCCAGCGTGTAGGTCTGGTTTAGGGTATCAGGCAATTGATTGTCTAAAACTACTTGCCCGATCATATTAAATACCTGCAATCGCACCAGCTCTTTCTCTGAAAGATTGAAGGTGATCTTGATCTCGTTTGAACCAGAATTGTAAACCGAGAACAGAGATTCTGTAGTGGGCGGAGTGGGATTGTCATCATTAAAGAATTCAATGTCGTCCAGATATAAGTTATTGCCATTGTCATTGGTCACTACGAATGCAAGCCTTGCCATTTGTTCTCCTACAAGGTCATTGAGGTTCACGTATTCTCTGGTCCAATCTTGGTCTACTTCAGGTGTCCATGCCGCATTGCTCATACCGCTGGAAAAAGTATTTCCCTCTCTATCGAATTGAGATTCCGTGAAGGTCAAACCACCATCCGTGGAGGAGAGTACACGCAGTCTTTCGGTACCGTTGCTGCTGACCTTGTAACCCAGATCAAAAAAGAGACTGGCTTTAATAGCCTTGGAAAAATCTAAGACAGGACTCACCAGCCAGGCTTCCTCACCCCTGGAAGTATTGTTGAAGGCGCGGTAAACGAGAGACGTGCCCTTATTGGTGGTGGTTGTCTCCCAATTAAAAGGAGACCCTTGGTTCACAATCGTCCAACTGGTTTGAAACCCCAGATCGAAAGCTTGCCGCGCGGGGATGGATTCAGAAAATTCATTTACCACCACGGTAAGTTTGAAATTGTTGTTGGAAGGGGAGTCGTCCGGAATGCCATTGGGATCTATCAGATCAAACTCGATTTCATTTGAGCCAAGGAGCAGTGTACTTGGGTCGAGGGTGATGGTCAGAACATCACTGGTTAGAAGTAGGATTTCGTTGAACAACTTGCTGGATACCACCGTGCCGTTCACTTTAGTCTGCAAGGTAAAATCGGTGACAGGGATACTTCCCACATTTTGAACTTCGAGAATAGGAGTGGGGTCCGTTTTGCTAATTACGGGAGAGGGAGTGATTACGCGATTAATGGCCATGTCCGTAAAGTCACCTGTGAGTACGAAGACATTGTCGATATAGAGATTGTTGCCGTATCCATTTTGGGAGATAAATGCGAACTGCAGGTTCTCTTCACCAAGAAAAGGCGACAGGGAAATAGTTTCTGTTCTCCAGTCTGATTGCCCGGATGGCTTAAAGGAGCTTGCCGTTGAACTAGCCGTAGAGAGGTCTGACCCAAACGCTTCAAAAACTTCAGCGCCACTGGAAAAGTCAGAACTGCAATCTGTGGTGACCACCACCTTCAATCCATCAAAGTTATTGCCTGGAAACTGCGCATAGGAGTAGTCAAATTTTAGAAGCGCAGCCGACTCGCCCGCCAAACTAATGACCGGTGATATAAGATGGTCCAGGGCCCCCTGTTCTTCATAGTCATAGAAGTTGATAAAAGCCGCAGTGTTGGATGGGCTGCCGCTCGGTGCACTGGTAGATTGCCAGGTGCGCAGCAAGTCAGGGTTCGATACTGTCCAGGTGGCCGGGATGTTATTAAAAACTTCAAAAAACGGGAGGCTAGCCAAAAATGGAACACTGGTGGTTATTGTCTCGAGGTTGTCGGAAGCCTTGCCATCGGTTATACCGTTGGTCAGGAGAATTTCAAAGGAGAGATTAGTCGTGCTGGATGCCGCAAGATTAAGTGTGTTGAATGTAATGCTTGTTTGCTCGAGTGGATTCAGGGCAAGCGCTACATCTTTCACTTCCTGTGATACACCTTCACGTTTCAACTCTATGCGTGCGGAGGTGATAGGGTTGGTACCATAGTTGCGCACTTCGATCGTTGGGATGATGTCGCCACCGCAGGAGGTCACGGCCGGGTTGATGATCTGCCTTATACCTAGATCATTTGCCACTGGGGCCGGATCCATTGAACCTGGCGAGGTGGTAAGGCTTGCCCTTCTTGGACTGTTTTGAAGCACCACTTCCATTCGCGCGATTTGACCTTGCGTGAAAAGATTCATGCAAGCATCGTTGGTGTAGTCCAGGTAGTTTTGAAACATCTTATTGACCGTGCAGCTAAGCTGTGGATGACTTGGACACCCATTTGTTTCATTTGACTGTGGGGGTGTGTCATCTACGAAGTCTGAGGCACTACAACTGCTGGCGTCTCCCCAGATGTGGCGCAGGCCGAAGAAATGTCCTATCTCGTGCGTGGCAGTCCGGCCTTTATTGAACTGCGGGTCGAGATCGAAAGGCCCATCGTCAATGGAGCCTATGTCCTTGTAATGGATCACCACGCCATCTGTCAGTGCATTTGAGGAGGAGTTCTCTAATCCAGGAAGTATAGAGGATTGTGGTAGCTGCGCATATCCGATGAAGTTGCTTGGATCCACAAAGTTAATAATCCAAATATTCATGTAATCTTCCGAAGGCCAGTAGCTCAGTGCTTTGAACTCCGCGTTGTCGGCTAGTGCCCATTGCGTTTGCGTTCCTTGCACTCTATTGATTCCCGTAGTGGCGAGTCCCTCAGGGTCCTGTTTGGCCAGTACAAATTCTATATCAAGACTACCCGCTACAGACAAGAACTCGGATGGAGTTTGTGAAGCATCAGCGTTGAGTCTTTGGAAATCCTTATTGAGTACACTCACTTGGGAAAGAACCTGGGCGTCAGAAATATTGGTGCCTGTACCAATGGCCTCGCCATTGTGAATAATATGAAAAACTACTGGAATGGTGTAGGTAGCGGCTTGCGTGCCCTGGGTGCCAAACGATTGTAGCCTGGGTTCAGAAAGCTTCTCCTGCATCCAATTTTCAAATTGGGTGGAATTCTCCAGCTGTTGAAATTGCTGACTTCTCTTTTTTTCATATTCCACTGTGGCACAGCGCTCCTGCGCCAGCAAGTTGCTCCACAGCCCGGTCAGTAAAAAAAATATGAGGTATCGTTTATCCACCCTTATGACTTGAAAGCAGGAAGCTTCAACAGAAATTTAGATTCCTTTTGCTTCTATTCGTTTAACGAACAATCTCTAAAACTATGCTTTAATGGGTGATATTTAAATGCAGTAACCTAAACAGTTGTCATATTTATGACCTCTATGGTGCTGATTTCCGGTACTGCCTTCATGATGGCTTCCTCAACGCCAGCTTTGAATGTCATGGTGGACATGGGGCAGTTGCCGCAGTTGCCGAGGAACTCAAGTCTCAGGTGTTGATTCTTACTGATGTCAAGGATGCGCACATTGCCTCCATCCATCACCAGGTAGGGCCTGATGTTGTCAAGCGCAGCTTCGACACGTGCTGCCAAATCATCTTTTTTACCCTTCTGTACCATCACGCGTTCATTTCGACTTTCTTCGTTTGCTCAAATTTAGCATTTCTTATGGCAACTTGTCTTGCCACGGATTCTGCCAGTTCTTTGAATGCTGTTGCACTAGGGCCTTCCTTTAAAACAGCTGGCAATCCGCTGTCACCACTTTCACGTATACTCTGCACCAAAGGAATCTGGCCCAACAAAGGAACGTCATACTTTTCTGATAAGTTCTTACCGCCATCCTTGCCAAAGATATAGTACTTATTGTCTGGGAGCTCTTCTGGAGTAAAGTAGGCCATGTTTTCAACCACACCTAGTACCGGCACGTTGATTTGAGGTTGACGAAACATTGATAGTCCTTTTGTAGCGTCAGCTAATGCAACTTTTTGAGGAGTTGTTACAATGATTGCACCCGTCACCGGTACGGTTTGCACTAAAGTCAAATGAATATCACTGGTGCCGGGAGGCATGTCAATAAATAGGTAGTCCAATTCGCCCCATTCGGCATCGCTGATAAACTGCTTCAAGGCACTACTGGCCATTGGGCCTCTCCATACCACCGCGCTGTCTTGCGGGGTGAGAAAACCAATCGAGACCAGTTTTACACCGTACTGCTCTAATGGGACAATCAGGTTCTTGCCGTTGACAACTTTGACCTCCGGCTGTTCTTTTTCGCAATTGAACATCACCGGAACAGAAGGACCATAAATGTCTGCATCAATGAGCCCCACCTTGGCACCCATTTGTGCGAGTGCCACCGCCAGGTTGGTAGTAACGGTGGATTTGCCCACACCACCTTTACCAGAGGCAACAGCGATAATATTTTTGACTCCGGTGAGCAAGGGAGTGTTGTCGCGGGTTGAGGTGACTGATGAGCTCATGGTGATGTCCAGTGTTGCCCCTTCCCCGGTCACTTTCAGCACAGCCTGTTCGCAGTCTTTCCTGATCTTTTCTTTAAGTGGGCAGGCTGGCGTAGTAAGCATTACCGTAAAACTTACTTTATCACCCTCAACCACAAGGTCTTTGATCATATTTAGGCTCACCAGGTCCTTGTGCAGGTCAGGGTCATCCACTGTGGAGAGCGCTTTGATTATATCGTCCTTGGTAAACTTCATTCAATATTGGTTTTCACTGCAATTTAGGGCTAAAGTCGCTAGTCTGATCGTTATTAGGGAGGTTTTTTGAATTCTGACCTTACCTCAATTGACCTATACTTACTTTGTCCATTATCCTAACACAAAAAGCATAAAAAGGTATCTTTGAAGTCCCAAAATTTTGGAAAGCTTTTGATTCAAAAAGAGACGATAGATGAGGTGAAGGACCGGGTCGATATTATCGATGTGGTTAGTGATTTTATCACCCTCAAAAAGTCTGGCCAAAATTATAAGGCGTTGAGTCCCTTTTCTAACGAAAAAACGCCTTCCTTTTTTGTAGTCCCCTCCAAAGGCATCTTTAAAGACTTCAGCAGCGGCAAAGGTGGCGATGCCTTCACTTTCCTGATGGAGCACGAGGGCATGAATTACGTGGAGGCGATAAGGTATCTGGCCAAGAAGTATGGAGTAGAGATCAAGGAAACAGAGGCTTCCAAAGAGGAGCAGGTTCAGCAAAGTGAAAGAGATAGCCTCTACATCCTGATGCACTTTGCCCGGGACTACTATGTCAAGACCCTGAAGGAGCACGAAGAGGGTCGAAGTATAGGTCTCAGCTATTTCAAAGAACGGGGGTTTACAGAGAAAACCATATCAAAATTTGAGCTGGGCTACGCACTCAACGAGTGGGAAGGCTTCAGCGAAGAGGCTGTGAAGAAGGGTTACAACAAGGATCTTCTTGACAAGGCTGGGCTTGTAATAAAAAAACAGGACGGTAGCAGCTACGATAGGTTTCGTGGGAGGGTAATCTTTCCTGTGCACAATATCTCCGGCAAAGTGGTCGCCTTCGGTGCTCGTATGTTGGGGAAGGAAAAAAATCAGCCCAAGTATATTAATTCACCGGAGACAGATATCTACCACAAGAGCCAGGTACTCTACGGTTTGTTTCAGGGCAAGAACGCCATCCGCAATCAGGACAATTGCTTCCTGGTAGAGGGATACACCGATGTAATTTCTTTGCATCAGGCAGAGGTAGAAAATGTTGTGTCTTCTTCTGGTACTGCATTGTCTGAAGATCAGATCAGATTGATCAGACGTTTCACCGAGAATGTGACAGTGCTCTTTGATGGAGATGCCGCTGGAATTAAAGCAGCGCTTCGAGGTATCGATTTGATTTTGAAGGGCGGATTGAATGTGAGAGTGGTGCAATTTCCGGATGGGGAAGACCCAGACAGCTACTCTCGCAAGATGGGTACCTCTGACTTTCAGAAATTTCTGAAAGAGAACCGGAAAGACTTTATTTCATTTAAGGCAGATTTATTCGCTGCAGAAGCAGCTGGAGATCCTATTCGCAAAGCGGAGTCAATTAAAGAGATTGTAACCAGCATTGCTTTGATCCCTGATCCCATCAAAAGATCGGTGTACATTCAGGAAACAAGTGCCCTGCTTAAGATCAATGAGTCTGTTTTGTTGACAGAGCTAAATAAGATCCTAATACAAACGAGGCGAGCGGTAGAGAAAGAAAGGTTTAAAGAGCAAGACCGCATTCCTGAACCTGACGAGCCTGTAGCTGATACCTCTCCAGTAAAGGTGGACGCAGAAAGTATGGTTCATTATCAGGAGCGCGAGTCTATACGATTGCTGCTGAATTATTCAGATCAAGATGTGGAAGATCAGAAACTCTCTGATTTCATCTTGCATGAATTGGAAGATGTCACTTTTGCCAATCCCATCTTTGCGGAAATTTACGAGGCTTTCAAATCCAACTGGGAGAAAGGCAATCCCATTGATAGTCATTACTTCTTACAGAAAGGTAGCGAGAAGGTGAAGAAAGTGGTCACAGATTTGATCGCTCATCGGTATGAGTTGAGTGACAATTGGGCTAAGTATCATATTCATACGCCCCATGAGAAAGAAAAGCTCAATGATATGGCCTACTCCAATGTGCTGCTATTAAAGCTAAGGTTGGTACAAAAAATGATGGAGGACAATAAAGCCAAAATTCGCGAGGCGGAGGGAAGAGGTAACGATGCGGAAGTAGATGAATTTATTAATACACAAATTGGATTGGATCAGGCGAAGAAAGAGCTTTCAGCGCTGTTAGGAATTGTTATCGCTAAATAGGAACAGCACCCGTGGTTTTGGTGTTATTTGCATAGAATTGAAAATTGTAAGATGGAAAAAGTGAAATTGGATAGTATAGAATCCGCCATTGAAGACATTAAGAATGGAAAGGTGATCATTGTGGTGGATGATGAAGATAGAGAGAATGAGGGTGATTTTATTTGCGCTGCCGAGACGATCACTCCTCAGATTGTGAATTTTATGGCCACGCACGGCAGGGGGCTCATCTGTGCACCCCTCAGTGAAGACCGATGTGAAGAACTGGGCTTAGATTTAATGGTGGGCAAGAATACGGCAGCATATGAAACCCCTTTCACCGTGTCGGTAGACCTGATCGGGCATGGTTGTACTACAGGTATATCGGCTAGTGACAGATTCAAAACCATCAAGGCACTCGTTGATCCTGAAACAAAACCTGAGGAGCTGGGTAAACCTGGACACATTTTTCCACTCAAAGCAAAGAAAGAAGGCGTGTTGCGAAGGGCTGGCCACACAGAAGCAGCCATAGACTTTGCACGGTTGGCCGGATTTAGACCTGGAGGGGTCTTGGTGGAAATTATGAATGAAGATGGAACAATGGCGAGGCTCCCGGATTTGATCAATGTGGCGAAGCGCTTTGATTTGAAATTGGTCTCTATCAAGGACCTGATTGCTTACCGCATGAGGGTTGAGTCTCAAATCAAACGCAAGGTAGATGTCAATATGCCCACCGAGTTTGGAGATTTCAAGTTGGTAGCATACGAACAACTGGATACTAATGAAGTGCACATGGCGTTGGTAAAAGGCAAGTGGGAGTTAAATGAGCCGGTGCTGGTGCGTGTCCATTCGTCCTGTGTCACCGGAGACATCTTCGGTTCATGTCGTTGCGACTGCGGTTCGCAATTGCACAGCGCCATGACGATGGTGGAGAAAGAGGGTAAAGGGGTTGTGCTGTACATGAAACAGGAAGGCCGCGGCATAGGATTGATCAATAAGTTAATGGCCTACAAACTGCAGGAAGATGGACTTGATACCGTGGAGGCAAATATCAAATTGGGATTTGATATGGATAACAGAGATTACGGAATCGGTGCACAAATCTTGCACGACTTGGGTATTTCCAAAATACGGTTGATTACCAACAACCCAAAGAAGCGCGTGGGGCTGATGGGGTATGGTCTGGAGATAGTCGACAATGTAGCAATTGAGATTACGCCAAATCAGCACAACGAAAAGTACTTAAAGACCAAGCGAGATAAACTCGGACATACGATCCTGAAGGCTTAATGCGCATCTCATTTCTTATAGCGTCCCTTTTGATTGGTGTTGGTGCATCAGCACAAGAATTTGCTTTTGAGTTTTGGCATGAAGGAAAGGTGATGCTTGAGGATGGTACCACGCTGAAGGGCAGTGTCAAGTATGACATGCAAACGGATCTTGTGCAGTTGAAAATAGATGACCGATACGAATCCTTCACTGCTCGGAAAGTTCTGTCTTTTGAGATTTATGACAAGACTGTGAAGCGCTATCGCAATGTCTATTCATTGCCTTATGCGATATCAGGAACCTATAAGGCACCTGTATTTTTTGAGCTGTTGGAGGAAGGTAAGATTACCTTACTATGCAGGGAGGCGTTGGAGTACAGGACCACCTCCTCTTCTTTCTATTACTATAGCAACTTCACACGGTTGGTAGTTGTTTACAATTATTTCACCCTGGAAGAGAATGGCGATATTGTGCCATTTGTGGGAAGAAAAAATGATTGGCTGGACAAGATGAATGACAGGAGGGAAGAGGTTCAAAACTATGCCAAAGACCGAAAGTTGGACTTCGATGAGAAGTACGACCTGGTTCAGATTATTACCTTCTACAATTCAATGTTTGAATAATTTATTGTTACTAAATGAAAAAGCCTTTAATTCTTGTATCTAATGACGATGGGATTACCTCGCATGGTATTCGAACGCTTGTGGAGGTCATGCAGGAATTGGGAGAAGTGATTGTGGTGGCGCCAGACAGTCCTCAGTCTGGTATGGGCCATGCGATCACGGTGGGAGATACTTTGCGATTAGAGGAAAATCACATCTTTGAGGGTATCAAAGCTTTTGAATGTTCGGGTACACCTGCAGACTGTGTTAAGATGGCACGGCACTATGTGCTCAGAGATGAGCGCCAGCCTGATGTGGTGGTAAGTGGAATAAATCACGGCAGTAACACATCGATCAGTGTGCTTTACTCAGGCACTATGTCGGCAGCCATTGAGGGGGCCATAGAGGGAACACCCGCGATTGGATTTTCACTCTGTGACTATGGCACACACATCGATTTTTCTCATACGAGGGAATACATCAAAAAGATCACGAAGCAAGTCTTGGATAAAGGCTTACCAAAAGGAGTAGCCCTCAATGTGAATTTTCCACCAAAAAGAAACGAGAACATTAAAGGCATTCGCATTTGCAGACAATCTAATGCCAAATGGGTGGAGGAATTCGTAGAGCGTTTTGATCCAAACGGCAGGCGTTACTTCTGGATGACGGGAAACTTCGTGAATTTCGATAAGGGCGAAGACAACGATGAGTGGGCCATTGCCAACAACTACGTTTCCGTTGTTCCCTGCGAATTTGACCTAACGGCACATCACGCGGTGCCACTGCTCAATGACGATTGGGATATTCTGAATTAAATCAGCCTTTTTACTTTAAAGGTGCTGATGTAAACATCCAGAAGATCGATTGTAAAAGGCTAATCAACAGTACGATTCCAGCAATAGATTTGTGTACGGTATGATACGGAAGTATTCGATTATGTTTCGATTCAGAGCCGTCTACCGGCAGCTAGGGGGATAAGATTACCTCCCCTTTCTTGATTTGTACAACTTGGGACTTTCGGGGGAGAAAGCGATATTGGGGGGAGAAAGCGATATTGGGGGGAGAATGCGATATTGGGGGGAGAATGCAACTTTCGGTGGAGAAAACGATTACTGGGGTGTGAAACCGACTTTTCGGTGTGAATCCGATATTTGTGATGGTGAATCCGGTCTTCGGTGGTGAATCCGACTTTCGGTGAAGAATCCGATACTAGCGGAGAAATGCTCACATTTTTCTTTTGAACAGCATCTCATCAATTGAAAAGAAATCTGGTTGTTCGCCACTCATTCCAATTGAGCCGCAATAATTGGAATGTGTTAAAGAGTTGTTAAAGTTTCGGTGGAAATTACCTCCAAAACTGAATTTGAACCACTTATTCAAAGCTTCGCATAAAGTATAGCGATATCTTAAACTACTGGCGAGGAATCTCGTTGGTAGGCACATGAAGTGGTTTTCTGTTGGTTGTGCTGTTTTGATTTTCGCAATTTCGCTACCCCTTGATGCGACAGCCCAAAATGGAAGCATTCCTCCTGTGCTGCAGATCAAAAGATCAAAGACCCTAATTAAGCTTGATGGGATACTGGATGAAGCAGATTGGCTCGAGGCAGACAGTACGGGTCGGTTTAGTCAGCAATTCCCTTATGACTCTTCACTGGCCCGAACGAACACGGTGGTGAAGGCTACCTATGATGATAATTTTATCTATTTCGGAGCTATCATCTATACGAAGGACCCATCCACCTATGTCGTGCCCTCTCTGCGAAGAGACTTCTTCGGACCGGGCATCGACCTTTTTGCCATAATTCTTGACTCCTTTCAGGATAAGACGAACGGCTTCACTTTCGGTACCAATCCTGCCGGAGTGCAACGAGAGGGACTTATCGCCAATGGGGGGGTTGGAGGCAATGACGGTCCTCCCGTGGACTTCACCTGGGACAACAAGTGGTACAACGAAGTGAGCATCACAAAGAATGCATGGGTTTACGAAATCGCCATACCTTTTAAGTCTTTGCGATTCAAAGCGGGCTCATCGCAATGGAATGTCAATTTCTACAGACAAGACAGTAAAGAAAACGAGCGCTCACTTTGGGCAAGAGTTCCTCGAAACTTCCAGGCTTTTGCACTCAACTTTCATGGTGTTTTGCAATTCGATGAGCCGTTGAAAAAATCGGGACCCAACATTTCTTTGATTCCTTACCTAGCAACCTCTGCTGCCCGCGACTTTGAAGAGGGTACAAAGGAAGGCCCGAGTGGCTCCTTTGGAGGTGATGCCAAAATAGCGGTTACCTCATCGCTTAATCTTGATATTACGGTGAATCCAGATTTTTCCAATACGGATGTGGATCAGCAGCAGACGAACCTTAACAGATTTGAGCTATTCTTTCCGGAGCGAAGGCAGTTCTTTCTGGAGAACCAAGACCTGTTTTCTGATTATGGCGGAGAGCGATCAAGACCATTCTTCTCCAGGCGCATCGGTTTGGCATTAGATACCTCGACCGGGCAATATGTTCAGAACGACATCAGATTTGGAGCCAGACTCAGCGGAAACCTCAATAAGAAGTGGCGGATTGGATTGCTAAATATGCAGGCCAGCGAAGACGCAGATATTAACTTACCAAGCTACAACTTTGGCGTGGCTTCAGTCCAGCGCAGGGTGGGAACGAACTCCAACATCAGGGGAATGTTTGTAAACAGACAGGACTTAGGTAACAGTTCAGACTATAACCGTACTGCTGGCGTGGACTACAACTACAATTTTGACAATAACAAGTATAGAGGCAACATCTTTTTCCATCAGATGTTTGATCCAAAGTTTAATGGTGAGGATTTGAAGTCTGATGCCTATAGTAGTGGCGCCAGTTTTAACTACAATTCGACCACTTGGTTTGGGGGTCTTTTTCTTAACAGCATCGGTACTAACTATTCGCCCGTGGTAGGTTATGTGCCTCGTGAGGGATTCGATCGTATTGGAGGTTTTGCGGGCTATCAAATCTTTCCTAAGTCACCAACCATTAATCGTATGAGCTTTGGAACGTTTGGTAATAGCACCTGGGACGCGGTGTTCGGTCGTTCCGATCGAGAGAATGGTGGGTGGTTTGAAGTAGGGTTTCTTAACACTGCGGAGTTAAACTTTAATTTTAGTAACAATTACACATTTCTTTTTGATTCCTATGACCCTTCTGAATCGGATGGCCTCGAATTAGAGCAAGGCACAGACTACACATATACTCAGTTTCGATTCAGTTTCAGAAGTGATCAGCGGAAAAAATTCAACTATAGGGTCGGTGCAACGTCAGGTAACTACTACAATGGTGCCTTATCAGGGGTAAATGGTAGCCTGGGATATCGTTGGCAACCATATGGCGTCTTCTCGATCGACTTTGATGTCAACTCAGTGCGCCTTCCCGATCCCTACAACGATGCCGATATACTTGTGATAGGACCGAAGATAGACCTTACACTTTCAAAAAGCGTCTTCTTCACTTCCGTAGTTCAATACAATAGTCAGTTTGACAACATGAATATCTACTCCAGGTTTCAATGGAGGTTTAAGCCTGTATCCGATTTGTTTATCGTATACACAGACAACTATCTGTACGACTACAGAAATACAGAGAATAATTTCACTGCAAAAAACCGCTCTCTGGTAATCAAACTAACGTACTGGCTGAATCTCTGATTAGGGTCAGGCGGGGTCAACGTCAAAGATAATTTTTGCAGTTCTGAATTCTTTCTTGCTTAGGATAGAATCAGCAAGGTGGCCTAATCGATCCTTTATATCCGACAATTTGCCCTGGTCTCTGGCGATTTTAACCAGGATATTCATTAGAAACTCATTTCTGATTTTGGAAACGATCGGTTCTCCCGGTCCGAGCGTCTTTATGCCTTTGATGACTTCCCGGATTTGCTGCGTTAATCCTTCAGCGACCTGTTTGCACTTTAGCTTGTCGGTGTGTTTTACAGTAATTTCTATGAGGCGCACGTAGGGAGGATACAGATGATCATGTCGGTCAGCCAACTGAGTGTCGATGAACCCTTTCACATCGTTGGCTGCCACAAAATCAAAAAGTCTGTGATTGGGGTCCGAGGTCTGAATAATCACCTTCCCTTTCTTTTCTCTTCGCCCAGACCTTCCACTCACCTGCACAATAAGTTGGAAAGCGCGCTCATAAGACCTGAAGTCAGGAAAGTGCATCATGCGATCGGCATCAAACACACCCACCAGACTCACCCTGTCAAAGTCCAAACCTTTGGTTACCATTTGTGTGCCCACCAAAATGTCAGTCTCACCTTTTTCAAAACTTTCAATGATTGATTCATAGCCGCTTCTGGTTCTGGTAGTGTCCCAATCCATCCGCTGAACATTGACCTCGGGAAAAAGAAGCTTCAACTCCTCTTCAATTTTTTCGGTACCATATCCCTTAGTCAGTATCCTTTTGGACGAGCAGGTAGGACACTGACTTGGGAGGTCCTCTCGGTAGCCGCAATAATGACAGATCATCTCGTGCCTGTATTGATGATACGTAAGACTCACTGAACAATTGATGCACTTGGGGATCCAGTTACAATCTTCACACTGTACCATGGGTGCATAGCCTCTTCGATTTTGAAATAGTATGACTTGTTCCTTCCTTTTCAGGGCTTCCCCAATTTCCTTGATAAGCAGTGAGCTAAATTCCCCGCGATTTGATTTTCGTTTTCGCTCCGCTGACATGTTGGCGTAGATAATTTCCGGGAGATGCGCTTCACCAAACCGGTCGGGAAGATGTACAAGTCCGTATTTACCCAATGTGGCTTGAAAGTAACTTTCTGCTGAGGGTGTGGCAGAGGCCAGAAGTACCTTGGCGTGATGATGTGTGGCCATTACCAGCGCCACATCCCTGGCATTGTATCGAGGTGCTGGGTCGTGCTGTTTGTAGGAAGGGTCATGCTCTTCATCTACAATGATTAAGGCAAGGTTGTCAAAAGGCAGAAAGATAGAAGAGCGGACGCCAATGATGAATTTAAATTTACCTGATTGAATGCCGTTCCAGACTTCCACTCTTTCATTGTCAGAGAACTTGGAGTGATATACGCCCATTTCGGATCCGAAGATCTTCTTCAGGCGATATACGATTTGTGTGGTGAGTGCAATTTCCGGTATCAATAGCAATACTTGGGAACCGCCTTCCAGTGCTCTCCGAATTAAGTCAATGTAGATTTCGGTTTTGCCACTACCTGTTACCCCGTGAAGCAGCACGGTATCTTTGACTTCAAACTCTCTGATGATGCTGTTTCGGGCCTCTTCCTGTTTTTCACTGAGAAGTAAGGGAGGTACTTTTTCGGGATCGTCAAATCCAAATCGAGGTACGATCAATTCAAACTCTTCCAGAATCTTATTTTTAACCAATGTATTTAGTGAGGAAGGTGATATCTCTCCTTCGAGAAGAACGGCCTTGGTTACCCCTTTCGTGTTGAGATCTTTATCACTGAAAACCGGAACGATTTGTAGGTACCTCAATAGCACTTCCTCTTGTTTCTGTTTGTTCGATAGTGTAGCAAATACCTCTTCTAATGCCTTTTTGGTGAGGAATTCTTTAGTAAGTCGAATGCGCTTCTCTGTCTTAGGTTTGAATTTCTCTTTTACAAATTCAAAAACGATGACCGCTTCTTTTGAGGTTAGCGATTTGAGAATGGAATAGATACTCCGGGCCCCCAAAAGTTTGGAGACATCTGAGTAGCTGAGTGTGTCTTGCTTGAGGTGATTGATCACCATGCGCTCTTTTTCCGAAAAATCAAAAGGTGTGGTTTCCCAGTCAAAGGAAGGGTGCAGTTGCACCATGCTTTCGCTGGATAATTTCAGGCCTGAGGGCAGTGCCGCATTTATTACCTCGCCCAGGGTGCACATGTAGTACGATGCCATCCATTGGTAAAGGCTGAATTGATGCGTGCCTATTACTTCATCCTGGTCAACGAGTTCAAGGATGGACTTCGCTTCGTATGTTTTGGGTGGTTGTTGATGAATATCAAAAATGATACCTGTGAGAATTTTTCGGCTGCCAAATTGTACAATTGCGCGTTGCCCCACCTTCACCATCTCATTCATAGCGGCTGGGACACGGTAAGTAAAAAGTTTAGGAATAGGGACAGGCAGAATGAGCTCTGCGAAACGGGTGTTTGGTTCGAAGTCGAGTCCTTTTTGATTCATCTTACAAGGAGGCAAGGTACCACGCCAGTTTGTAAAATCCATGACGGGCCGAAATCACCTTCTATATTAATTCTTAGATAGGCAGTACTATTTACGAAAGCAGATTAGTGTTGCTCTCACATATTGTTTTTGACTCCTGATCACTATCTTCCGCATATAATTCAAGTCAATATGAAATACCTATTCTTAACTTCCATTGTAATCATTGCTATGATCAGTTGCGCTCAACAAGAGGAAAATGGGGCGAGTGACTTAAGTGGTGAAGAGTTGGAATTAGAGAAGGAGAAGATAAAGGCAACAATTACCGAAATGTGGGATGCGGTCGAAAAAGGAGATCTATCAAGATATGAGCAATACGTTCATCCTGATTTTACACAATTTGGAGAGTATGATTCTGTCCTTCTGGTGGGAAAGGCGGCTGAAGTTGAAGGGATGAGAAGATCTATGGCAAAGTCGACAGATGTGCATACGGAGATGGTAGCACCAAGGATCACTGTGAAAGGAAATGTAGCCTGGGTAGTCTACTATTGGGAGGACCATGGACGCTCCAATGGAACTCCTTTTTCAACGCATGGAAAATCTACAAGAATCTTCGTGAAAGAGAATGACAAATGGCAATGCATCCACGGCCACTACACCTTACTTCCCTTTGAACGATGATCTTTTTGAAACGCTAGTCTACGTTAGCTGACAGTGCTGCAATCGTCACGTCTTTCCTGACTTTGTTTTTACAGAAAGAACACTTGTAGTGCTTATGCAGCTCCCCTTGCTCGGTGGCTGTCGGCTTCTTAATGATTTCTTCGTTATCAATCTTGAGGGTGTAGTACCCACAACTTGGACACTCCTCAATATGCAGGTAGTCAAAATACTTTTCAATTTTCTTATGCCCCGTCTTTTCATCTAGCCACACATCATAATCGACACTGTGAATTTCGCTAGCCTCTTCAGCAATCATATGCTCCTCCAGATGAGCATCCTCCTCTTCTTCACTCAGTTTGCGCATTGTGTTGCCTTCTGGCGAAATCCGCGGTTTGTTTCGGATCTTATCCAGCCGCTTCATTACAAGACGAGGATAGTAAATATTAATTATGCTATTAGAAAGTAGAAAGCCAATGATGCCGATAATGATGGTCATAATCACTCGTACATACAGCAACCATTCGTAGCGGGCCGTAACGGTAGCCGTGGCTACGGAATTTAGGAAGAGACATCCTGCCACAATTAAGGCAAGAAACGTGTACCACAGGAAGCGTACTTCATGAGTACTCACATAGTCATACTTTTCTTTATAATCTTTAATTGATAGTACTCTAAATTCATGATAGACAAATATTAGGACACCGATTCCCAGAAATATCTCACTGCCCAACACCATGAATCCGTCCCAGCTTGCTAATTGCTCCTTTTCCATAGTAACAAGATAGTTTAGTGGTGAATAAATGTAAGACTTCCCGGCTTCATATCAAACCGGTAGTTAGACAAGAAGATTGATCCAAGCGCTATGAGCCTTGAAATTCGCAGCTTATTTAAGCTGTGCCAAGGCCTCATCCACAGAATGCACGGGCAGTTTGCAGGTCTTGTTATAACAAACGTAAATGGTGTAATCCTTGTCGGGCGGATTCACTTTGTCGATTAAGAGAGGAAGTTCGCTTTGGGTCCGTGTTCCCATAAATAGCGCAAAAGGCAGGTAATGCCTTTGGAGCGCGAGGTTTGCCTCGTCTATATTCTTGCCCACCAGGACAATTTCAGCCATCTGTGTATTCATTTCTGAATACAATATTGCCCAATGTGACATGTAAGCTGGCTCATCTTCAACCAGGTGACTAATTTGTAGTAACATGCTTGCTGCCCTGCTTCGCCACTCTTCCCGATCTAAGATTATTCCAAGGTGGAATAGATTTCGGGCCATCACACCGTTTGAAGAAGGGATTACATTGTCAAATATCTCCTTTTTCCGCGCAATTAGCTGTTCTGAATTGTTACTGGAAAAGTGATAGTACCCTTCTGAATCATCGAAGAAATTGCGATTAGTATACTCCAGCCAATGGTTGGCTTTGCTTAAATGTTTCTCATCAAAGGTTGCTTGATATAAAGAAATGTAAGCTCCAATGAGATAGCCATAGTCCTCAAGAAACCCCTCTGTGTTTGATCTCTTGACCTTGTGTGAGCGATAGACCTTATCATCAATGAGGTGTGCTTCTATAAAGTCCATGTTGGCGACAGCCATCTCTAAAAACACAGGTTCGCCAAGCGCTAGATAAGCATCTACGAGGCCTTGAATGGTCATGGCATTCCAGCCCGTTAGCACCTTGTCATCCAGGCCTGGACGAATTCGCTTATCTCTTGCTTTGAGTAGCAATTTTTTAGCTGATTCAAGCTCCTGCCGAAGTTCCTTTTCATCGATTCCAATCCGTCTAGCAAAGTCGTGATCGTAATCAACCATCGACATGATGTTGTTGCCGTGCTCCCAATTTCCCTCATCGGTGATATTGTAGTATTGCGCCAACCAGGCGGGTGATTCACTGAGTACACTGTCCCACTCTTGCTTTGTCCACACATAAAACTTCCCTTCCTCACCCTCGCTATCAGCATCCAGTGCCGAGTAAAACCCCCCGTCCTTGTTTGTCATCTCGCGACCCAGCCATTCAATGGTTTCGAAAACAATGCGCTTATAAAAGGGATCGCCAGTGATAGAGTAGGCTTCAGCATATAGTGAGAGCAGCTGCGCGTTGTCGTAAAGCATCTTTTCGAAATGGGGTGCAAACCACTCACCGTCTACGGAGTATCGTGCAAATCCACCACCTACTTGATCGTACAGTCCACCCATTGCCATCTTTTTCAGGGTGAGTTCTACCATGTCTAGCGAATTCTTATCATTTACCTTCTTATAGTTTCGCAGCAAGAATTGCCATTGTGTGGGCATTACAAATTTTGGGGCCTTGTCCATACCACCCCACTTCTTATCAAACTTGGACTGCAAGGCATCAACCATCTTGGCAATTCCTTTGTCGGTAAACTCGGTATTGCTTTTCTGCCTGTATCTGTCCAGGTCACTGGATGCCAGTCTTCGGGCCAAATCATCAGCGGAGTTATTTACCTCACTTCTTTTTTCCCTATATACCTTTGAGATTTGAAGCAGCAGTTGTGACCAGTTTTGGGGCGGGAAGTAAGTACCTCCATAAAACGGCTTTTGATCCGGGGTGATAAACACGTTGAGCGGCCAGCCCCCGTTGATTCCCATGGCCTGCACAGCCTCCATATATATTTGGTCAATGTCTGGTCGCTCTTCCCGATCGACTTTGATGCTGACGAAGTGCTCGTTCATGATGGCTGCGATATCTTCATTTTCAAAAGACTCGTGTTCCATCACGTGACACCAGTGGCAGGAAGAGTAACCGATGCTAACCAATACGGGCTTGTCTTCTTTTTTTGCTTTCTCCAAGGCTTCCGGTCCCCACTCATACCAATCCACAGGATTGTTGGCATGCTGCAAAAGGTAGGGGCTTGTGGCGTTGATTAAACGATTGGTCTTTTGGTCTTTTGATTGCATGCTACATCCTGCGGTTAAGGTAATGACTACTAAGAAGTATCGGGCTAGCTTCATTAATTCGATTCTAAATGAGCTGTTTCTCTACCTGAGCGATCTCTTTATCAACATTGACCATGCCTTTTAGTTCTTTTAATCGGGACAATAATTGTTGTAAGAAAGCCTGGTGAGCTTTTGAGCTTGGCTGGAAGGCCTTGTGGGCAAGTCCTTTTCGAATTTCAGACCATTCGTGAACAAATCCACGAGTTTCTGAAGTAAAGTATCTCTCCTGAAATTTCTCCCAGATATAATCGATGGCCGCAGGCGAGGGGTGCAACAAGTCTCGATCGTAGAAACGATAGTCTCGCAGGTCGTCAAGTACAATCTCGTAGGCGGGAAAATACTCCACCTGCGGATACAGCTCGCTCAGTGTGTGGCAAGCAAGCCTGAGGATTGATTTGCTCACTGCGTTGAGTTCAAGTGTATCCTTCAGGTGTCTGACTGGGCTTACTGTGAGGATGACCTTGATGTTCGGGTTAAACTCCAGCAAGTCTTTCATGAGCTCCTCAAAGGATTCAATGATTTTCTTTTGAGTAAGCAAGGACTTCCTGAAATTCTTAGCAGCCACCTTATGACAATTGGAAACTACATCGCCATTGTCAGTTCTTTCATAGATCCAGGACGTGCCATAGGTAATGAACACTACCGAGGACTGCCGCAAGAAAAGATGACTCCTTTGAATGGTGTTCTGAACGCTTTTTTCGACTGCGCTAGCAGTTAATGATGAAAAGCTTGAATGGAAGTCATAATTAAAAAATGTACCATTGAGCTGGCCAAATGTATCCGCCACTGGCATGGAGGCGTGAATGGCATATTGTAAAGCTTTGTGAATCGATAGCGGATTGTAGACGGTAGAGAATGGATTAACCAATGTTTCAAACTTATGATCTTGCAACAGGTTGCCCAGGTTATCCGAAAAGCACGAACCAATGGTAAAGACCTTGTCCCTTAACTCTAGTTTGAATGGTGAAGGGGTCACCTTGAGTATCGTACGAAAGTCGTCCATTCGGTAAAGTTATCTTTATCATTCCTTTTTCGAACAGGCAGAAGCAGTAAATTTATAGCGAATAATATATAGAGAGATAAAGACTAAGATGGCAGTATTGAGATTAGCTTCGTGGAACGTAAACGGTATCAGAGCCACTATTAAGAAGGACTTTCAAAAAAATATGCAAGAACTGGGACCAGACATTCTGTGTCTTCAGGAGACCAAAGCATCTGCCGAAGAGGCAAAGGAAACGCTGTCGGTAATGAAAGGGTATAAGATATTCACCAATTCATCCAAGGCGAGAAAGGGCTACTCTGGTACAGCGATTTTGTCTAAGGAAGATCCGGTACAAGTAACTTATGACATTGGAATCGAGGAGCATGACCAGGAGGGTAGGGTGATCACAGCCGAGTACAGCCAGTTTTTTCTTACGACAGTATATACACCAAACTCAGGACAAGACCTGAAAAGATTGGATTATCGCGAGACATGGGACAAAGCTTTCTTAGATTACATTTTGTGGTTGAACAAACGCAAACCTGTGATAGTGTGTGGAGACTTGAATGTGGCACATCAGGAGATTGACATTGCACGAGCAAAAGAGAATTACAATAAGTCAGCGGGATATACGCAAAGAGAGATTGATGGCTTTCAGCGTTTTGTTGATGAGGGGTTTACGGATACGTTCAGACACTTCCATCCCAAGGACGAAGTATATACTTATTGGAATTATGTAACCAATGGCAGGGCAAAAGATATTGGCTGGCGCATCGACTACTTCATGGTGGCCAACCGGTTGATGCCGGCTGTAAAGGGCGCTTCAATTCACAACGAGTATCATGGCTCAGATCATTGCCCTGTGGCCATAGATATAGAGTTGCAGTAGCAGGATCTGACTAAGGAAGGCGCTCGATAGAGGCCCCGAGCTTTTTTAATCTTCCCTCAATATCCTGATAGCCTCGATCTATTTGGTCGATGTTGGAGATTTCGCTTTCTCCTTCGGCTGAAAGTGCCGCGATCAGCAATGCGACTCCGGCACGGATGTCTGGTGAGGACATCTTGATGCCACGCAGGGCTTGCTTGCGCTCAAGGCCAATCACAGTGGCCCTGTGTGGATCACACAAAATAATTTGTGCGCCCATGTCGATGAGTTTGTCCACAAAGAACAGCCTGCTCTCAAACATTTTTTGATGAATAAGTACGGTGCCTTTTGCTTGCGTGGCGACAACCAATATGATACTGAGTAAATCGGGTGTCAGACCAGGCCAGGGGGCATCAGCTATGGTGAGAATAGATCCGTCAATAAAAGTTTCTATTTCTAATTGAGGTTGTGATTGGATGTGAATGTCGTCTCCCTTTATCTGTAGCTTCACACCCAGGCGTTTGAAGGTCTCCGGAATCATGCCCAACATATCCACTCTGCAATTTTTCACTATGACGTCCGATTGCGTCATGGCTGCTAAACCAATAAAACTTCCAATCTCAATCATGTCAGGAAGCAGCGTATGTTCCGTACCCACTAGCTTGGTTACCCCCTCGATAGTGAGCAGGTTAGATCCTACTCCCAAGATTTTCGCACCCATGCGGTTCAGCATCAGGCACAGTTGCTGTATATAAGGCTCACAAGCGGCATTGTAGATGGTGGTCGTTCCTTTTGCCAGCACCGCTGCCATAATAATATTGGCAGTACCGGTGACGGAGGCTTCGTCCAACAGCATGTAACAGCCCTTTAATTGGGATGCGTCAATGTGATAGAGATTTTCCTTGGCATTGTAGTCAAACTTTGCCCCCAGGTTTTGAAAGCCTACGAAGTGTGTATCGAGTCTTCTTCTTCCGATCTTGTCACCTCCGGGTTTTGGAATATTAGCCTCACCAAATCTGGCCAGAATCGGACCTAGCAGCATGATGGACCCACGCAGGCTCGAAGCCTTTGCCCTATACTGATCCGTTTTTAGATAGTCGGTATTAACTGACTTGGAAGTAAACCGATATACGCTCGGAGAAAGTCTGGTTACAACGCAACCCAAGTCCTTCATTAACTCGATGAGTTTATTCACATCGAGTATATCTGGGATGTTTGATATCGTTACAGGCTCAGTGGTGAGCAGGGTGGCACAGATTACTTGTAACGCTTCATTTTTGGCTCCCTGCGGAGTGATCTCTCCTTTAAGTTTTTGACCACCCTGAATTTTGAATGAACCCATTAGTCTCTTCTGCGATGCGAGCCACCATGGCGTTTGCCATGACCTCTTCGGTCGTTACGTGATCTCTCTTGATTTTGATTGCGCGGCTTCTTCTTTTCGCGATAAAGTTTTTCGAAAAGATTTTCCTCTCTCACCTTATCCAGATTCAAGGTCAATTCTCCTTCCGACATTCTTTCGATGTCTTTAATAATCACAGAGTCATCGATAGTCTCCTTATTCCAATTGCCGTAGAAAGTCTTCATCAATTTGCCCAGATAGATTACGGCATCTTCACGCTCCTTGGGATCTTCCTTTTTCAGTGCCTCTTTGATAAGCTTCTCAATGTTCTTACCGTAGTGCTTGTATCGAACCTTGCTCTGAGGGTAGGTCATCGCCTCCGGCTTCTTAAATACGACTTCTCTGTCGGGAATCGGGTAGGGGTTGTTTACGTCAAGGTTGAAATCTGCAATGATGTAGAGGTCGTCCCATATTCTTTGAGGGTTTTCAAAAGCTTCTTTTACAGAAGGAGCCAATTGTTTGATCAACTCAATGAGTGTAGTAGCTAGTTCCGTGCGCTTATCCTTATCGGGGATGGTGCGAATGTAGGCCACCAGTTTTTGCACATTACGGCCGTATTCTTTCAGGATAATGGCATCCCTTTGTGTATTGTATTCTGCAATCATTATAACTTATCTAATCGTTAACTTAAAACTATACTATTTTATTGATTTTTGACTTCTTGATTATCACTAAATGAGCTGCATTGTAGGAATGCATTTGCGCATTTAGGGGAGGCTCAATTATGGTAATTAGCAGTAGAAACTAATTCTCGTGAATCTTGAGCTTGGCAAAGCTAAGTAATAATGTCTTTTCTCCAAAATCGCTGAAATTGATCTTGGCTTTGCGGTTTGCACCACTTTCGTCCATAGCGGTCACCACTCCATACCCAAATTTAGGGTGCTCTACTTTCATTCCTTCTTTTAAGTTGGAGGTGTCGCTGGGCGCAAAATCCGCAGAAGGTTTGTAGGAAGAGGGCTTGGTGGGTTGTGATCTCACCGTCCGTTTCATTCCACTAATAAAGCTCTTTGCGTAATTGGGATTAGGCAACGATTCCACACCTCCCAACCGCTTGCTTACTTTAATAAATCTTGCATCTATATCATCCAGAAATCTGCTGGGTTCGCAATTCTTAAGCCTGCCAAATCGATAGCGTGTCAGTGCGTAGGACAGAAACAGCTTGCGCTGCGCCCTGGTGATGGCTACATAAAAAAGCCTGCGCTCTTCTTCCAATTCCGATCGACTGCTCAGCATGAGTTGGGAAGGGAACAGGTCTTCCTCCATGCCTACAATGTAGACATACTTGAACTCCAGGCCCTTGGCCATGTGAATGGTCATCAAGGTTACTTTCTCCGGATCGTTGTCCTTATCGTCATCCTGACTGGTGACCAATGAAACCTCCTGCAGAAATGCCCCCAAAGTCTTGTCTTCTCTTTCAGGATCTTCTACAAATTCCTTTACCGCGTTGAGCAATTCCTGCACGTTCTCGTATCGATTCAGACCCTCGACCGTTTTGTCTTCGTATAACTCTTTCAATAGGCCTGAGGACCTGGCTATTTCGGCCGCAGCTTCATAGGCATCCTGCTTTTCAATCTCAATAGAAAATCGTTTGATCAGGTTGACGAAGTTTTCAATGGGTCCTGCAGCGCGCCCACCCAAAAAAGAGGAGGCATTTTGCAGCACTTCCCAGATCGTAATGGCATGATCATTGGCTGCCACCACGATCTTGTCGATTGTGGAGAGACCGATCCCGCGCTTGGGCAGGTTAATTATTCTTCTAAAGGATGCTTCGTCCTGTTGGTTAAGTGAAAATCTTAAGTATGCCAACAGATCTTTGATCTCTCTTCTTTGATAGAAGGATAGACCACCAATAATCTTGTAGCGGATGTTCATCCTGCGAAGGGCTTCTTCCAGCGCCCGCGATTGGCTGTTGGTACGGTACAGTATGACAAAGTCGTTGAACTTCAGCTGATGCTGCATCTTCTCCTCAAATATAGAAGAGGCTACCAGCTTCCCTTCTTCATTGTCAGAGACAGCCTTGATCAATTCGATCAGGTTGCCTTCTTCGTTCGCAGTCCATACATTTTTTGGCAGCTGGGCTTTGTTCTTGGCGATTACCGAGTTTGCTGCCTCTACAATATTTTTAGTGGACCTATAGTTTTGCTCAAGCTTAATAATCTTAAGGTCGGGGTAGTCCTTTTCAAAATTGAGGATATTGGAAATATCCGCCCCTCGAAAGGCGTAGATGCTTTGTGCATCGTCACCCACCACGCAGATATTTTGTTTTACTGCGGCAAGTTTTCTGATGATATAATATTGACAAAGGTTGGTGTCTTGAAACTCATCTACCAGGAAGTAATGCAGCCTATGCTGGTACTTGTTGAGTACTTCAAGGTGCTCTTTAAACAGCTTGTCGGTGTTGAAGAGCAGGTCATCAAAATCCATCGCGCCCGACTTGAAGCACCGCAATGCATAGTTCTTGTAGATGTTACCGAGTTGGGGGCGCATATTTGATGCATCATCCCCGGTCAGGATGGGGTTACTCAAATAGTCTTGCCACGAGATCAGTCGGTTTTTAGCGGCAGAAATTCGGTTGTAAACTACATTTGCTTTGTACTGTGCTTCTTCCAGGCCCATCTCCTTCACAATTGCCTTTATCAGCGATTTGGAGTCGTCTGTATCGTATATCGTAAAGTTGTTGGGGTAGCCAATATGGTGCGCCTCTGCCCTCAGCATTCGGGCAAATACGGAGTGGAAGGTGCCCATCCAAACGTTGCGTGCATCGGTGCCAATCACGCCCTCAATGCGATGCCTCATTTCTTTGGCTGCCTTGTTGGTAAAGGTGAGGGCCATGATATTGAAAGGATCAACTCCTTTGCTATCAATGAGATGTGCAATACGATTGGTGAGAACTCTTGTTTTTCCTGATCCTGCCCCTGCGATGATCATGCAGGGCCCCTCTGTATTCACTGTCCCCTCTAGTTGCGGCTCGTTTAAACTCTGTAAATAATCCATTTCCGATCAACACGCAAGATAGAACTTAGTGGTGGTACCATAGCAAAAAGAAGAGCAAATACTGACAATATATGCGGATGAAATCTGGGAGAAATTACATCACTTCTAAGTGAAGTGATACTTGAGGTGCAGAAGGAAAAATTTTATGATTTAGTATGATTTGGTGATGTGGATTATAAATTTGTGAAACCTCTTCTACCTGTGGATACCACGCCTTCCCCCTTTAGCAGTTCGATATCCGATGACGGGTTTGCGGTGACCGCGGCAGAGCCCTGGGTGAGGCGCAAAGTTGAGATCGTGCAGCAGTACCTGACTGCATTCGTAACTGCAGTTGCTCCACAGGTGGATGAATTGGTTTTTATCGACCTTTTTTCCCAAAATGGATTGTGTTGCCTGGGCAATAGGAAGGAAATTTTTCCAGGAGTGCCACTAATGGCGCTGCAACAAGATTTGCCGATCACCAAGTATGTGTTTTGTGAAAGTGATGCAGAGCAATTTCGCGTACTGAAAATAAGGATCAACAAATACTTTAAAGAAAAGAACGCGATTCTGCTCAATGGGAGGCCAGAGGATCTGTTGGAGAAAATCAAAATGTACATCCCTAAGTCGCGCAGGGATCATAAAGTGGCAGTTTTTTGTGTAGCAGATTCATTTGGTCTGGAGCCTGATTTTGATGTCATTCAAGATCTTAAGGACAATAACTTTACCTTCTTGATTCCGGTCACGTTTCATCTGGGAAATAAGATTAACTATTCCTTCTACCTGCGCAATGAGCGAGAGAAGTTAAAGAAGTTTATTTGGGTTGATAAAGATATTGAGACCCTAAAAAGGGAGATTTCGAATAACGAAACTTTCTACAAGCGTGTGATTCAGATATATGAAAGCCATGCACAGCAATTGGGAATGAATACAGCGGTGTCCACTCAAAAAATTGATTCGGGCCTTATGGAAGTTCCTACTTACAGCATCTGCCTTTTTTCAAAAAAATATTCCGCCAAGGCCATTCAGGTAGACGCGCTGGCGGGAAGTAATATCCAATTTGCTTTATTTAACCAAAATTGAAATATGCTGCAGGTAGGGGACATCCTGGTGTCGGATGACATTAAAGACGTAGAGTTCGTTTGCAACCTTGAGAAATGCAAAGGCGCTTGCTGCGTGGAAGGTGAGTTGGGCGCTCCGCTGGAAGATGATGAATTGTCGATCATGGAGGAGATTCAGGATGACATCAGACCTTACATCACTAAAGAAGGACTCAAGTCAATCAAAAGACACGGGCCATATTTGCTGGATGAGGATGGGGATTACTCCACGCCAACCATCAACGGGAAAGAGTGTGCCTATGCCAATTACGACAAGGACGGTGTACTTAAGTGCGGCATCGAAGAGGCTTATCTCGATGGTAAAGTCAAATTCAGAAAACCTATCTCCTGCCATTTGTATCCCATTCGGATTACGAAGAAGAAAAACTTTGAAGCCATCAATTACCACAAGTGGAGCATTTGCTCTGCGGCTTGCGCTTTGGGTCAATCTCTGGGAGTTCCTGTTTACAAGTTTCTGAAGGAACCTTTGATACGCAAGTATGGCAAGGCCTGGTACAAAGAGCTGGTGCGCCAGATTGAGGGGAAAACTAAAATTACAAGACGAAAGGGGAGGTAACTGTTTGTTTCTCACAGAAAGCACAGATGCTCACAGAAAATGAGCGATATGAAAGCGTTAAACGACCTGTCATATAAAATTAGGGGAGCAATCTTTACTGTCTTTAATGAATTGGGGCCTGGATTGTTGGAAAGCGTTTATGAGAGTGCGTTGGCACGCGAGTTAGTGGATTCGGGTTTGATTGTAGCCACACAGGTACCACTGCCAGTCATTTACAAGGACATAAAGCTTGAGATCGGATTTCGAATCGATATACTTGTGGAAAACCAGGTTGTTATTGAAGTAAAGTCAGTTGAAATGCTCCATGATGTCCACAAGAAGCAATTGCTAACCTACCTTCGCTTGTCAAATAAAAAACTCGGTATCCTTGTAAACTTTAATTCATCAAAATTGGTAGATAAGGAAAGTCTTATTCGAATCATTAATTGACTATCTGCGCAAATCTGTGGTATCTGTGAGCGCATGAAGAGATAAAAAAAAGGTGACCCATGTAGATCACCTTTCTCTTTTAGCAATAGTACTTCTGACTATTCTGCAACCACCTTCACAGTGATTTCGTGTTTCACTTCCTTGTGAAGGTCTAACGTTACACTGTAGTCTCCAACCTCCTTAGGATTCTCCTTCATGATCACTTTCTTGCGATCGATGTCAAATCCTTTTGACTTCAACATTTCTGAAATTTGGTTGACGGTTACTGCGCCAAAAATTTTGCCGCTTTCACCTGCCTTGGTTCCGATTTCAATAGTCAATTCGCCAATTTTCTCAGCAAGCGCCTTAGCATCCTGAATGAGTTTCTCGGCTTTGTGTGCTGCCTGGCGGATATTTTCCGCAATCATTTTCTTGTTGGACTGGTTTGCGATTATCGCAGACCCATTCGGAATTAGATAATTCCTTGCATAGCCCGGCTTTACTTTCACGATATCGTTCTTGTAACCGAGGCCTTGAATATCCTGTTTTAATATTATTTCCATACTAATTTCAAGTTATCGGTTTACTTCAATGAATCGCCAACATAAGGTAGGAAGGCCATATGCCTTGCTCTCTTCACGGCCTGAGATACTTTCTTCTGGAACTTCCAGCTTGTGCCTGTCAATCTGCGTGGCAACAGCTTGCCTTGCTCATTCACAAACTTCATCAAAAAGTCAGGGTCTTTGTAGTCGATATATTTGATACCATTCTTCTTAAAGCGGCAGTATTTAGGTTTAATTTCTGCCCGCTTTATGGGTTCGTTCATTAATGTCATGCTATAAGCTCCTCCTTAGCGCGTTTTTCTTTTTTCTTAAATTCTCCTTTGCGTCTACGTGCGTTGTAGGTAATCGCATGCTTGTCTAATGCCACAGTTAAAAAACGCATCACAGACTCGTCCCTCCTGAACTCAGTCTCTAGCGTGTTGATTAATTGTGTGTCTGCTGCAAATTCAACGAGGTTGTAGAATCCTGTGGACTTGTTCTGAATGGGGTAAGCTAACTTCTTAAGTCCCCATTGCTCCACATTGATGACATCCGCTTTTCCGTCTGTCAAAACCTTCACGAACTTGTCAACAGCATCCTTTGCCTGGTCTACAGACAAAACGGGATTCAAAATGAATACTGTTTCGTAGTTTTTCATGTTTTACAATTTTTTTAAAAATGAGGTGCAAAGATAGGAAAATGATGGTCTAAAATGAAACTGGCAAGAAAACATTTCCAATACGCCAAAAGTCGGTTTTTGCCCTATTTTTACACTTTTCCACGTTGAAAATGGAACAAATTCAGGTCCCTTCCTTGTATCATTGGGCAGTTTGCGGACCTTGCTGATTGGAGTTCCAGCTAATACCTAAAAATGAGATTGATCCTGCTACCCTTCTTTATGGCTGTCATCGGAATGACTGGATTTGGGCAGGTGAGCCATGAAAGTTGGGATGGACTACTAAAAAAGCATGTTGACAGCCAGGGCAACGTAGATTATCTGGGATTTCAAGAAAAGGAGGGAGAGCTTAAGGGCTATTTGCAGCTACTTTCCCAGAACCCACCTGAAGCTAGCTTGAGCCGGGAGCACAAACTGGCTTACTGGATCAACGCCTATAATGCCTTGACAGTAAAAGTCATTGCTGATAATTATCCTTTAAAAAGCATCAAGGATCTAAACTCCACAATCAGTATCCCGGGAGTAAGTACAATCTGGGATAAGAAAATCTTTAGGGCAGGCGAGCGGGAACTGAGCCTCAATGATATTGAGCACGGCATACTGAGAAAAGAATTTGATGAGCCTCGAATTCACTTTGCGATCAATTGTGCCTCCTATTCATGTCCTGAACTTAGAAGGGAAGCTTATACAGGAAGGTTAATTGAGAAACAATTGCAGGAACAAGCGAGCTTGTTTATCAATGATCCCAAGAGGAATATCCTTAGCAAAGACATGCTAAGAGTTTCTATGATATTTCAATGGTTTGTCAAAGACTTCACAAAGGAAGGCACACTGGTAGATTTCATCAAACAATATGCAACCATCGAAATAGATGATCGTGCAAGAGTGAAGTTTATTACTTACGATTGGTCGCTAAACGAATAGCTTACTTTACAGCGAAAGGCACGCTTCCCATCAGGTATCCATCAGTGTAAATCATCACCCGGTAGCTGCCGGCTGCATACTCTGAGCCTTTTTCGTACTCAAAAGTCAACTTCTGGCCCGTGTTGTCGAACAGGATTTCTTGCGCGGCCGTGTAGAATTCTTCCTTGTTGTTCAGCATGAAAGTGCCTGAACCTTTGGCCACATCAAACACGATTTGGCCATTTTCGTCTATCACCTGAATCACAATCTTTTTGCCTTCAATGGGGGCCACCTTATTATCTGCAATGGTGAACTCCACCTTTAGTTTTTCAAGTTGCTTGCTCCTAAAAGGAGAAGTGCGTTCTTTTCCTCTGCTGTTCAGAGCGGCTACTGCGATATTCTCTGCTTTTAGTTGTGAGGCGATCGCAACCTTGGTAGCCAGTTCATCTTTGTTCTTTGAAAGTTGATTGATCGAATCGCTCAACATGTTTTGCGTGGTCTTGAGTGTACGGTTTTCAGAATACAATTCTTTATTGACGGACTTTAATTTTTCGATTTCCTCGTCCTTCAGTTTAAGCAGTGTTTCATATCCTTCCACCCGGTCTTTAAGCTCTTTGATATTTCGACTTGTTCTGCTTCTGGTACGCTTCAATTCCGCATCAACTTCTGCCTTTGCTTTTTCCAATTCTGTAATATCTCCACCCAATTTTTCTATCTCCGTAATCTTTTGATCCAACTCGGTTTGAATCTCATTTAAGCGCTGCATGGTGGTAGCAAGATCCTCTTCAGTGGTGGCCAACTGTTCGTTCACCTGCACCTTATCCTGGTAGTCCAGATAGATCTTAATACTCTGGATAATCACCACAATAGACAGCAATGCAATAATGATGGCCGTCTTGTTAGTTGCTTTCTTGGGTTGTTCAGGACTGGTCTTTTCTGCGCTCATGGTGCTTGAATTTCGGGGTGTAAAAATAGAAGGAATAATTGAGCTATCAGAGCGACAGAATGAAATGTTGGCGATTTAATGCCGGATCGAAAAGCAGAACACCACATCGGTAGAGGTCAATACTGCCATACACGAGTTTGTGCCTATAGAGCTCATTCCAGGCGCGCTCCATGTCAGTTGACCAATGGATGTCATCTACCACCACAATGCTCTTTTCGTTGAGTCTGCGCGTGAGCAATTCAAAGTATCTCATTGTAGGTTCGTAGCGATGGTTTGCGTCCATCAAGACAAAATTGAGCTTCTCTGTCTTTTGCAAAAACTCAGGCAAGGTCTTGTCAATGTTACCTTCGATCAGGTGTATGTTTTTTGATTCGAAGTATTCAAAGTGGGTAAGGGCTACATTCGTCAGTGCCTTACTTCCCTCAAATGTAAATACTTGCCCATCTTTTTTGGAAGCCAGGTAAAGCGCGTTGAGGCCGATTGAGGTGCCAAGCTCGACAATGTACTTGGCGGCACAATAATCGATGATGTGTGTGTAGAGGCTGGATAAGCGGGCGGAGCTGGCGCTGCCCTTCGTAATATCAGCTAAGGTCCTTTGGCTACCTCCGGACCCGTTTGCCGATCCGGCACCCAGGTCTTGCAGGTCAAGTATGGTGTCGTTTTCGAGAAGTGCAGTCCTTATCTGTTCGATTTCTTTTATGCCTGATGCTTCCCGGCTTTTGCGAATCACATTTACGTAGAAGTCGTAAAAAAAGGGCGAATGGATAGAGTGCTCATCTACTTTGTTGAGCCAATGCGATAAATAGGACTTAAGTAAATGCGTTTTCAAAAGTAAGAATTGGTACTTAAGTCCGTTAAGACCTTAATTAAGGCGGAGCGGAGTGATCATATTAAATTCGGGCACATTCACTTCAAAGCGTGTACCGTCTACTACACGTTCCATAAGGTAGGAGCCCATCATCTTGCCAATTCCAGACTTGAGATTACATCCAGAAACATACTCATGCATTTGATTTGGCTCTAATACAGGTTGCTGGCCTACCACACCCTCACCGTCCACCTCACGTGCGCTAAACCCCGCATCAAATATTTGCCAATGCCTCCTTAACAGTTGAATGGTAAAGTCACTTTGATTTTCAATGGTGATTCGATAGGTGAAGACATAGTGGTATTGACTTGGGCTGGAATAGGAGGGTTGATACTCCGTCTCCACGCTTACTTTTATACCTTGTGTAATTTCAGTCACCATTCCTGCCAAAAATATCAATTTTTTCTATTTTACCGCTTTGAAGAAAAGGTCATTTTCCTAAAAATAGTTTCATGATCGCTGATGTCAAGATTGCCCCATCATGGAAAAGAAGGTTAGCCCACGAATTCGAAATGCCTTATTTTCAAGAACTTACAGACTTTGTCAAGGGCGAATACGAGGCTCACACGGTTTTTCCGCCCGGCAAAGAAATTTTCAGGGCCTTCGACAAATGTGACTTTGAGTCGGTGAAAGTGGTGATCATAGGGCAAGATCCCTATCATGGCCCCGGACAAGCCAATGGTTTGTGTTTTTCTGTTCGAGAAAACGTGAGAAAACCGCCCTCTTTGGTTAACATTTTTAAAGAAATTCAAAGCGACCTGGGTAAGCCGATTCCTGAATCTGGAAACCTTGAAAGGTGGGCTGAGCAAGGTGTGCTCCTTTTGAACGCCACACTCACGGTGAGAGCGTCATCGCCAGGCTCTCATCAGAACAAGGGTTGGGAGAGTTTTACTGACGCGGCCATCAAGTGCATTTCAGAGGAAAAGCGAGACATCGTCTTCCTGCTTTGGGGTGCCTACGCGCAACGCAAAGGCGAAATCATCGACCGAAGTAAACACTGCGTGCTTACCTCACCGCACCCTTCACCCTTCTCTGCGGACAGAGGTTTCTTTGGAAACAAACACTTTAGTAAGACCAACGAATTCCTCAAAAGTAAAGGGATTACCGAAATCGATTGGTAGCGTTACTCAATCATGTTGAGGAATCGCCTCCATCGGATCTTGTTAAAGAAGGAAGCGTACTTGTCAATTGACAACCATATGAAGAATGCCTTTCCTACGATGTGATCTTCAGGAACAAATCCCCAATATCTTGAATCAAGCGAATTGTGGCGGTTGTCTCCCATCATGAAGTAGTAGTTCTGTTTGAAGGTATACTCAGTCACTTCACGTCCATCGATGGTCAAAGTTCCATCCTTGATCACCACCTCATCGTTGTGGTCATATAGTTTGATTGTGTTGCCATAAAATGCCATGGTTGAGTCGTTGACGGGAATGGTCATGCCCTCCTTGGGGATCGTGAGAGGACCGTAGTTGTCCCCATTCCAACGGCTGTATTCTGATCTTGGAAAAATCCTAGAGTCTGGCCCATTGTTCATTCGATAATCCAAACCTACTGAAATCACATAAGGCAGCTGTTCTATCTCTTTGGACTTGGCTTCGCTGAGGTGCATTTGATACACCGCCTTGTTTTCCTCAGGTCTGCCCAGAAAGTTGTAGTCATCGGGGTCGACTCCCAGTTTTGCTAAATTGCGCTCATTGATTTCATCCTTAGCCGTTACCAGATAACTCAGTTGCATGTCTGGAGGATTCACTAAAGGCTTGTCGTTAACGATTACTTGCCGATCAACAATTCTAAGCACATCTCCTGGCGTACCCACACATCTTTTGATATAGTTGGTCTTCAGATCCACGGGGTATTGCTTGTTATCATTGAGCTCTACAGGTGGCACATTGAACACAACCACATCCTCGCGCTTGACGCTGCTTATGGATGGAAGGCGATACTGTGGCAGTTGCACCCACTCCACGTAAGAGGGCACATCTGTGAACCAGATCTTTTGATGTGTAAGCGGCACTTGTAGCGGAGTCTTTGGTGTTCTGGTGCCATAGTGGAATTTGCTTACGAAGAGGAAGTCTCCGACCAGCAGAGAGTTTTCCATAGAGGGGGTCGGTATGGTATAAGCTTCCATGATCAACCATCGAATAAGTGTGGCTGCCACTACGGCAAAGGCAATCGCCTCGGTCCATTCCGACATGGCTGATTTCTTTTCTTCTTCCAGCTCGTCCAGCTTGCCCAGGTAGGTCACTTGTTTGCTAAAACCCAGGTAGGGGAGGTAGAATGGGCCTACAAAAATGATTAAGAACTGATTCATCAAAGAGTTTTTACCGTAGCATCTGAGCAAGTCAAAAAGAAGCACGTAAAAGGAAAAGATGTTCAGTATGGGAATGAACAGATAGAGTACCCACCAAGATGGCTTGCCTACAATTTTTATAAGCCAGAATTCACTGTAAATCGGAATCAGGGATTTCCATCCCTCAATACCTGCTTTTTCAAAAAGTTTCCAGTAGCCAATGGTAACGCCTATCCTAAAAATAAGCAGGGTAATAATAATGCTCACAGTCTCTCAATTTTAAAACGTTGCAAAGAAAGTAATTTTTAGCTTTCTATGTTCAAGAAATCGCGCAATGTCGCTAATCATACCTGTAACTGGGCGATGGGCAGGGTATCAGAAGGTTAAAACTTAAAGGTCAGGGAGAGTCCGCTGCTTCTGCCAATGAACATATTCTCCTGAACCATAGGCTCAATACTCACCCTTAACTGGGGGTTCACATCAAATTCTTTCAGATGTGCGTCTACATGGGCGTCTACGAGTTGAAGAATATACCAGAAGCCGGTCAGGATGGTAAAGAAATCTCTTTCCCGCTTAGACTTGTCAACGATATTTCTCAACTGCGCTTCATCAAAACCAGACTCAGGAGTTTCTCCGGTGTCAAGCAGCGTGTACAACTCTGATTTGAACTCCAGGTATCGTTTCTGATAGAAATCAATGAAAAAAATGCCCGTTGCAAAACCCCCATAGACGAGGGGCACTTTCCAGTACTTCTTATTGTAGACTTGACCCGCGCCTGGCAAAATTGCCGCGTACAAGATCGCTTTACGAGGATCGAAGCGAGCAGCGTAGGTATCAATGTCGATCACCTCTTTTCCCTGATCGAGCCGCAGAGCGTCCGCAGGTATAGTTCTAAGTGTATCGCTGCGCAGCCCTTCTTGTTGTGCCACACACCAGTGTGCGCAGATGATGCAACAAAAAAGTAATACTCGGATTGTCATTGGTCCTCTTGTTAAACTTTGAGGATCTCCAGAATTCTGTTTAGGTCCTCCACTGATAAGAAGGGAATTCTTATTTCGCCCTTCTTTCCATCGCTCTTTACATTCACTTTCGTGCCAAAGTGTGTGGATAGGGTGGATTGCAGCTGTTTTATTTCTCTTTCCGGCCCGGAAACGACTTTTTCTGCTGGTTTTGTACCCCCTTTGCCTGTCCCCATTAGCTGGCGCACCAACTGCTCTACCTTTCTCACCGACAGGTCTTCGGTTATAATCTTCTTGAAAATGTAGAGCTGCGTATCGCTGTTGTCTACGTTGATGATGGCACGCGCGTGTCCCATCGAAAGCTTGTTATCCCGCACAGCAATTTGAATGTCAGGGGGCAACTTGAGTAAGCGCAGGTAGTTGGTTACCGTGCTTCTGTTCTTGCCCACTCTGTCTCCGAGCTCCTCCTGCTTCAAGTTAATTTCTGAGATCAATCGTTGGTAGCTAAGGGCGACTTCAATGGGATTCAGATTTTCCCTTTGAATATTTTCAATCAAAGCCATCTCCAACATCTGCTGGTCGTTGGCAGAGCGTACAAAGGCAGGGAGTGCTGTTAGTCCCGCAATCTTGGCGGCCTGAAATCTCCTTTCACCCGCGATTAGCTGATATTGCTTCTGCGATAGTTTGCGCACCGTAATCGGCTGTATGATGCCGTGTACTTTAATGGATGCGGCAAGTTCGTTGAGTGCTTCCTGTTCAAAATGAGTGCGTGGCTGAAAGGGATTGGTCTCAATTTGTTCAATTGGAATCTCATTCACACTACTACTGGGCGTGGAGGGTGGCGTTACCTCTTCAAAGGAGTCTGACTCAGGGGTGTCACTGAGTAAGGCGCTAAGCCCTCTGCCTAATGCATTCTTTTTCTTACTCATTTAGAAATTCCATTTTTGTTCAAAATTTCATGGGCGAGATTGAGGTAGCTTACGGCCCCTTTACTCTCTGCGTCATGAACAATTGCTGGTAATCCAAAACTGGGAGCCTCGCTTAACTTCACGTTGCGAGGTATGATGGTGTTAAAGGCGATATTCTTAAAATGCGTTTTCACTTCGTGGACGACCTGATTTCCAAGTGAGGTTCTGGAATCATATAGCGTCAAAAGAATACCTTCAATTTCTAATCTGGGGTTCAGCCTGGTCTGAATAATTTTTATAGTGTTCAAGAGTTTACCCAATCCTTCCAGGGCGAAGTACTCGCATTGTACCGGGATAATTACAGAGTCAGCTGCAGTAAGTGAATTGATGGTAATGAGACCCAAAGAGGGTGAGCAATCAATGATGATGAATTCGTATTCATCTTTTATTTTCATCAGAGCATCACGCATCTTTTCTTCCCTGCGCTCGATGTTGACCATTTCCACTTCTGCTCCAACCAAATCTATGTGAGAAGGAAGGATGTGAAGGTATTTTAAGTCATTTTGCTCGATGGCCAAATGGGGGTCTGCACCATCAACCATGCATTCGTATACTCCGGTCTTAATTTCTTTTGGATTCAATCCAAGGCCTGAGGTGGAATTTGCCTGTGGATCAGCATCCACTAATAATGTCTTGTGTTCGAGGACTGCTAAGCTAGCAGCCAGATTTATCGCAGAAGTGGTCTTTCCTACGCCTCCTTTTTGATTTGCTATGGCAATTATTTTTCCCATTAATATGTAGTGGCCGATATGTAGATTAAAAAGTATCTGAACGGGCTCAAAAACCGATCAGGGCTACAAATATAAGGTTATCCGCTAACGGATAACTTATCGCTCAAAATAAAACTTCTAGCCCTTTTTTCCCTTCCTGCGCGCCTCTTCGCTGGCTTTCATCGCTTGCTGCAGCTTGGTCATGAACTTGGATTTTTTTCCATCGCCAGCTGCTATTTTGCGTTTGTGGTCTTCCATCACGGCAATGATTTTGTCCTCGTCTACAAATCGCTTGATGATGGCCTGCTGTGCGAAGGTCACAAGGTTGGTGACGAAGTAGTAGAAACTCAATCCAGCGGAGAAAGAGTTGAGTACAAACATAAAGATGATCGGCATAAAGTACGACATGGACTTCATCGGTCCGGTCACCGCACTCATCTGATTGTTTTGCCTGGTATAGATAATAGTTGAAGCGGTCATGAGCAACACAAACAAACTCACGTGACTGCCATAGAAGGGAATAGTAAATGGCAGGTTGACTATTGAATCGTATGTTGAAAGATCTTCAGCCCAAAGGAAGCTCGCCTGGCGCAGCTCAATACTCTCGGGAAAGAAATAGAACATGGCAAACAGAATGGGCATTTGAAGTACCAGGGGAATACATCCACTAAATGGATTTACGCCAGCCTGCTGATACAACTTCATCTGCTCCTGCTGAATTTTAGTCATATCATCACCATACTTCTCCTTGAGTAGGTCCAGTTCAGGCTTAAGCAATTTCATTTTTGCCATACCCAGGTAGGATTTGTAGGATAGGGGGGAGAGGATCAGCTTAACGATAAGCACCAGGATCATGATGATGATTCCGTAGTTTGAAATGTAATTCTCAAGGAATTTAAAGATGGGCAGAATTAAATATTTGTTTACCCACACCACAGGTGGCCATCCTAAATTCAGGTTTTCAGAAAAACCATCCGATACCTCTTTGATTACCGAGTATTGGTTGGGTCCAAAGAAATATTGAAACGAGGCCGTGCCACTGGTCACCTCCTGACGAGGGATAAAAAGCCTAAGGTTAGTTTTCTTCACCGTTGCGGTGTCGGTGGGAACAGAGGTTCTGATCTCTCCGCCTGAGAAAGAGCGATCAGCGATTATTGAATTGATGAAGAATTTCTGCTTGATCGCTGCCCACTTCAATGGTTCAACCAATGTCTCGACTTCGGGATCTGTAGAGGTTTCTGATAGCCCGTCAAAATCTTTGGCAATAGTAAAGTAGTTTATGGTGGTTTTGTTGCGACTAGCTTGCAGATCCTTCTCACGCACGGGGATGTTGTCTTCCCAGTTGAAAGTCATTAAATCTCCTGTCAGGTCGATTCCATTGGCTTCAATCTTGTACTTGATTTTGTAGCCGGAAGGAGGGATTAGATAGGTTTGAACAATTTTGGAATTCTCACCAATCAACGCAGTATAGATTACCAGTGTGGAATCGCCAACTCTACGAGTGGCTCCCCTATAATGCAAGGCATAGAGGTCAATTTCCTTCCCTTCATATTGAGTGAGCAGTTTAAACCTGTTGGTCTCTGGCGTCACCAGGAACAGCGGTTCTTGATAGTACGTCTTAAACTGTTTCAATTGGACTTTTGAAAAGACTCCGCCCTTGCTGCTGAATGTAAGCTCCAGCTCGTTATTTTCAACGGTAGTAAAATCCTCCTGGCCTTGCAGCAGCGAGCCGAAGCTGCCGTATTGCTGCATCTGCGCGCTATCCATTTTTGGTGAGGCAATTCTCTCAATGACTTCTGTGGAGTCCTCGTCAGTCTGCGCTTGTTCAATGACCGATTCGGTAGTCTGCTCGACAGGTACCGGTTCAGGCGAGAAATAGTTGAAATAGAGAAGTAATAATACTGCTATTAAGGTTAAGCCAATGGCCGAATTTTTATCCATGATTGATTTCTAAGTACTTAAGAGTTCTTGTGGTTGACAGATGCTTCAACGAATTTTACGAAAAGGGGATGCGGACTTAGTACCGTGCTTCTGAGCTCGGGATGGTACTGCACTCCAATGAACCAGGGATGGTCCTTGAGTTCAACAACCTCCACCAAGCCAAGATCGGGATTCATTCCCACCGCCTTCAAGCCGGCTTTTTCAATTTGCTCGAGGTATTTGTTATTGAATTCATAACGATGGCGATGACGCTCGTGTATTAAAGATGCGCCATACGTTGCATATGCCTTGGTTCCTTTTTTGAGCTTGCAAGAATACGAACCGAGTCGCATCGTTCCGCCTTTGTCTGTTATCTTCTTTTGCTCCTCCATCAAATCGATGACAGGGTGTTTTGTCTTTGGATCTAGCTCTGTGGTGCTGGCGTTGAGTTTAAGCACGTTTCTCGCGAACTCCACTACAGCACACTGCATGCCCAGACAAATTCCAAGAAACGGGATCTTGTTTTCGCGCACGTATTTGATGGCTGCGATTTTTCCTTCAAGTCCGCGCTCGCCAAAGCCCGGTGCTACCAATATGCCGTCCAGGCCAGCAAGTGTGGAGGCCACGGTTTCCTCGGAAATATCTTCAGAGGAGATCCATTTCAGGTTGACTTTGCAATCATTTTGTGAACCGGCATGAATGAATGCTTCTGCTATTGACTTGTACGCGTCAGGCAGTGACACATATTTCCCCACCAATCCAATGTTTACTTCATCGATCGGGTTTTTCAGTTTGCCTAAAAATGTTTTCCACTGGTCGAGGTTGGGTTCATTCTTGTGTGGTACCTTCAACTTGGTCAAGACGCGCTCATCCAGCTTTTCCTTTTTCATTAAAATGGGAACATCATAGATGGTTTCAGCGTCAATTGCTTCAATGACAGAGTTTAGATGTACGTTGCAGAAGAGGGCCACCTTCTTTCTGATTTCCATAGGCAAAGACATCTCGCAGCGGCATACCAGAATGTCCGGCTGAATTCCTGCTTCGAGCAACTGCTTTACGGAATGCTGCGTGGGTTTAGTCTTGAGTTCCTTGGCCGCTTTAAGGTAGGGGATAAGCGTAAGGTGAATGACAATGGCATTGTTTGCCCCAAGGTCCCACTTCACCTGGCGTACGGCCTCCACAAATGGCAAGGACTCGATGTCACCAATCGAACCGCCAATTTCCGTGATGACAAAGTCATATTTTCCGCTTTCTCCCAGCAGATAGATATTTCGTTTGAT
This sequence comes from Cyclobacteriaceae bacterium, assembly GCA_040216915.1. GTDB lineage: Bacteria > Bacteroidota > Bacteroidia > Cytophagales > Cyclobacteriaceae > ELB16-189. The sequence continues at coordinate 53,284 of JAVJOD010000003.1, read as the reverse complement.
TTCATCGGTGATGTGCGGGACCACCTGTACGGTCTTACCCAGGTATTCTCCTTTGCGTTCCTTGGTGATCACATTATTATATATGCGTCCCGTGGTAATGTTATTGGCCTGTGTGGTTGGGATATTGAGGAATCGCTCATAGTGACCTAAGTCCAGGTCTGTTTCCGCACCGTCATCGGTGACATAACATTCCCCATGCTCGTAGGGGTTGAGCGTGCCTGGGTCTATATTAATATAGGGATCGAATTTTTGTATGGTGACGGAGAACCCTCTGGCTTGCAGGAGTTTACCCAGGGAGGCGGAAATGATGCCCTTCCCTAAAGAAGATGTTACACCACCGGTTACAAAGATATATTTTGCAGAAGCCATTGCACGAGTATTAACTTTTTTGGGCACTTGTCCGCCCAAAGCAACAGCGGAGGCGGCAAAAATCCGCGTGCAAAGGTAGCTGATTTGCTCCTTTTATAAAGCCGGGCCTGATATTATTTGGTGAGGTTATAAGTGAGGTCAACGCGAGGTCACTGAATTATGGTAAGGGTGGCAAGGCAGGAATTGAGGCTGGATGTGCACACTTTGAAATATGTGCAAATCCTTCCTATCCATTTCATTTTTGCGGATTTGGTGCTAAGTTTGAAAGATTACGTAATTTCTTAATGTTGGTTACACTGGTTTCACTTACCGTATACAAGAGTTGATTAAAGAACTTCTTTCGCCCTTTATGAACCAACGCCTCTTCCGCACTTTGTCTAGGACTCTGCTACTCACCGTATTTGCTTTGGGGTTTGTGGTGGGGGAGGTGATGGGGCAATGTGGCACTTTGCCGGCAATTACTGGCATTGGGTCAAACAAGAACCCGGTTGGGCTTTGTGCACCAGTTACATCTGACGTATCGTATAATATTACATTCTTCACTCCTCTTCCGGCTGGACCTATCTATAGACTTTTCTTTAGGTGGGGAGATGGAAGTCCAGATGACTTAATAGTCTTGGCGTCAGGATCAACAAATTATTCGGCCACTCGTACCCACTCCTTCCCATTAAACAGTGACTGCGAGTATGAAGTTGAGATAATAATGTCCGTAGGAGGTGTTTTTTGCACTTCGACCCAGCAAATACAAAAAATAGCTTCATGGAGAACAGATGCATTTAATGGCGGAAATGTCTCTCTAGTATCACCGGTAACGAGTACTACTGTTCACGAAGTTTGCGAGGGAGTAGATGTTAATGTAGTCTTTAACGACATAACAAACTTTAATTGCAACGCAGTTTACGATCCTTTACCAACACCGCCAACAGGACCAGTGCTTTTGCCGAATGAACAAGTTAGATGGCAACAAATAGTTTATAATACGCCAATTGGAGGTTCAAAAATACCGAACATCTCTGTGAATGGGGTCCCTGTAACCGGAGCTGGGGGTGCAAACATCATTCCCAACTATCAGGATCCAAGAGGAGTATTTGTGATGATTCCTCCCGTAGTTATAAATGACCCGCGGAGACGCCCAACTCTCACCATTACTGCGCCAGGTGGTTTCACACCCGGGTTTCCGGTTGTCGGGGATGAGTTTGAGATTACTTTGAGATACTGGAATTTTTGCAACCCCTATTCTAATGCGGGCGCAGGATTCCCTCCCGTTGGCGGTGACCTGATTAATGGGGATAACCCTCCTGTTGAGCGCACTGCGTTAATTAGAATAATCGATTCTCCGAACGCTCCAGTTGTTCCAGATCGGGATGTCTGCTCGACTCAAAGCGATTTACTGTCGGTTAGTGCTCCGCTAGGGGCAGGATTTACATATAGATGGTGGTCAAATTCAACCCTGACGACACAAGTTGGCACAGGACCCACATTTAATCCAACAAACGGCCAAGCTCCTTTTGGGCGAAGAACTCATTTTTGGGTGACTGTAGAATCCACAGCAGCTGGTAACTGTCGAAGTGCTGCTACTGAGGTTCGGTTGACAAAAAGGACGGCCTTAGCATCTCCCACTCCAATAAGTGGCCCGAATAACTTATGTCCTAGTTCAAGCTATACATTTAGCGTGCCAGCGGGGCCACCAACGATAACAATTATAGATGTTACTTCGGGAAATTTTAATTTAAACACGGAGCATATTTGGACGGTTCCGGGAGGATGGACGATTAACTCTGGACAGGGCACTAACTCTATTAACATCACAACCGGAGCGGGAACTGGGGCCGGCACGGTAAGCGTTGTTAATCGTTATGATTTTCCTCCGCCCACTACAAGTGGTTCAACATGTACCTCAAATCCTGCGACCACTTTAGGTGTAAATGTTAGGGCCAGGCCAACTGTCAATATTACCCCGGATCCAGCAGATGTTTGCAATAATTCAGCTATCCAGCTGAATGGCAATCCAAGTCTTTCTTTTGGTGCCGTTTCAGCCCATACCTGGGGTGGAAGTACTGGAATATTGGACGACCCTACTATTCAGCAACCAACGGTAATGGTAGGAACTGCTCCAGGTGGTTATGCCCTTACGTATCAAGTTGTAGCTGATTATGGTGGAGGCGTTTTTTGTGCCTCTACGGTTGACAACTCTACAGTTAATGTATTTGCAAATCCACCACCGGCTACAGTTGGTTTGGATCAAAATCTTTGTTTCGTTGTTCCACCACTTATTTCAAATCCATTAGGTGGCAGCAATCCTGCTCCAGGCATTGGCACATGGACAAAACTAAGTGGACCGGCTGGTGTCGTCACATTTAATCCCAATGCCAATACTGCAAACGCAACAGCAACGGCACCTGCAAATGGTATCTATGTTTTTCGTTGGACAGTTACCAATGGTCCATGCACGAGTTTTTCCGATATTACTGTTGACTATGGAACAGCACCGCCCGCAGCTGTTGCCGGCCCACCTCAAGACGTATGTGGTCTTTCTGCAACGCTAGATGGAAACGATCCCACATTTGCAACGGGAACATGGCTTCAAACTGCGGGACCAGGAACTTCGTCTTTTGTGCCTAATGCAAATGACAGGAATGCCGTTGTCACAGTCACAGTTCCGGGAGTCTATACCTATAGATGGCGCTTAACAAGTGGAACTTGCGTACCTGAAGATGCATTCGTAACGCACACCTTCAGAGACCCTCCTACGGTTTCCGCTCCTGCTGATTTTACACATTGCTTGGATAACCCACCTACTGCAGCTTTTAATGTGAACCTTTCTGGAACCTTCGGAGGTGGAGCCAGCCAGGCGAGATGGGAGAGGGTCTCCGGATCGGGTACCTTTACGTCCAGTGGTGGCGCAATTGGAAGTTTTGATGGCACTAACCCAGTTGACGATGTATATCAGCCTTCGGCCGGGGATTTTGCCGCGGGAACTGTTCAATTGAGATTAGTGACGGACGACCCAATTGGAGGTTGTACACCAGTGAATGACCCGGTTACTATAACAATTGATAGATTGCCAGCTCCAGCTTTTGCTGGGGCGGACTTCTCTACATGTGATCCCACAGCAATACTTCCTGCAACTGCTGCCTCCAATGGAGGAAATGGGACTTGGACGATAGGTAGTGCATTGTACTATGAGACATTCCCTACTTCGGATGTGGGAATTGGGCTCACAGGCCCAGCAGGGATAGGTACATTTAATCATCCTGGTGGTAACTGGAGTATTGAGATAGTAGGACCAAGCACATTGTCTGATGCCGCAGACTATGCCAGGGTTGTTGGAGGAAGGTTCGAAGCTCAGGATGTCAATGACGAAGTGGTATGGCGCTCAAGCGTGATTCCAATTACAGCCATTCCTAATATTTCTATTTCACTTGACCTCATTGAGTTCGGAGGAATGGAACCAGATGATCATATTCGGGCCTTCTATCGCATTGACGGGGGGGGCGAGATCTTTATCGGAGGGATTGATGATGACAATACGATCGAGGGCGACAACAACCCACGCACTGTTAGTGTTGGAGGCCTGACTGGGAATACACTTCAAGTTGTTGTAAGGATAGACAATGATGCAGGTGGCGAGCAACATAAATTTGATAATGTCTTTGTCGTGGGAGCGGGTGCGACATTACCGCTTATTGCGGATGTCAATGACCCAAATTCAGGAGTTTCCAATCTCCAAATTGGAAACAATACCTTTACTTGGACGGTCAACAGCGCTCTAGGATCTTGCTCGTCCTCGAATTCTCAAGTGATCATTACTCGCCACGCGCTTCCGGTTGCGGTTGATCCGCTTCCGGTGCTTTGCGAAGATTCTTTTGGTGCAGGAGATGCCACGGTAACTCCTGCCTTTTTGACCACGCTGGACAACACCGTCAATGGAGGAAATCCCCTACATACCGTAGCGTACTTTATCGCACCGACACGCGCGCCTGGCGATGAGATTCTGGCAAATATTTTAGTAAGCAACACGGATGTAATCTACACCAGGGTAACACGCACCGATGTTGCACCTCAGTGTACTCAGGATGGTATCGTCACTTTTACAGTGAATCCACTTCCTGTTGCTAACGATCACACCTTTCAGGTTTGTGAGGAAACCGTAGGTAGTAACAATAAGGACAATAACAATTTTCCAGTCTTATTCAATGATATTGTCACTGGAATAGTTGGCTCAACAAACCGTACGGTTGCATGGTACTTTGATCCTGGTGGGGTAGTAAATGGACCTGCCGACTTGCCAATCGGTAACCTAATTCCGGGAGGTGCCGCGGATGTGGATGCAGTTGCAAACGGAACGGTCTTCTATGCGCTAGTGACAAATGATCTGACCAGCTGTCAAAATGTGTCAGCTGTCGATTTCGACATTCAGCCAAGACCGATTGCGAATCCTATCATAGGTCAACCTAACGTCTGCGCTAGCAATGCGCTGGTTGTGTATCAGCTCTCGACTGTGACTCCTGGTTCTACATATAACTGGACCTTACCACCTGATAACCTCGGATTTATTGAACGCGTTTTCGGTGGGGGAGTGAACGACTTTTTTGTGGGCTACCGTTTCCCGGGACTTACCGCACCGCCAGCATCGGATCTATACATGCTTAGTGTGGTGGAGATTTCGCCTTTTGGCTGTGCCAGCGATCCAAACAACTTTAATATTTCTGTAGATGCTAGCCCAGCAGTAAACCCTATTACTGGTCCTGACCCGGTATGTAAGGGACAAACTGGTGTTGCCTACGTGGTGCAATTTCCTAATGCAGCAAACACGTACTCTTGGAGTATAACCGCTGGCGATGCAGCCATCGTGGGTCCTGCTGCCGGGGTAGGAAGAACCTCAATAGTAGTTGATTTTGGAACCAGTGCAAGCTCTACGATATCTGTCACCGAATCAAGCCCAACGGGATGTTCACTCGCTGCAGCTCAGACCCTAATCGTAAACGCGATCGATGTGCCGGTGATGACCTCAACTTCCACCTTTACAATGTGTAGTGGAGAAGCGCCTGGGACTGCCGCAGTACCTTTGACTTTTACAGCGGCACCGGGCGGAAATAACTTCTCGTGGAGGGTGATCAATGTGCCGGCAAGTGTAACGGGTGCAGTAGTTGGAAATACTGGAATGGGTGACATCAATCAGGTACTGACCAATGTGTCTGGTGTGGACGGAGTTGTGACTTACGAGGTCACACCGACAGCAACAGCACCTCCATTCTGCGCAGGCCCTCCTCAAACTGTATTTGTCACAGTGCAACCACAACCGGTTATCGTTCCTGGTCAAACCAAATTGATTTGCCATAATACGAATACCAGTTATTCCATTACGCTGGCTCCTGCTAATCTTCCAGGTACCACCACTTTTGCATGGGCGGCTCCTACAATGTCTGCTGGACCTGCGCAAGGCTCTGCACAGGCGGGGGTAGCTGTGGGTCCTGCTGGCACCGTACACATCTCCGATGTGTTGACGAATACCACAGGTGCTCCTATCACCGCTACCTACAATGTGATTCCGTCTAACGGAACTTGCAACTATGCTGCGGTGCCGATTATAATTACCGTAGAACCAGAGCCAGCAGCTGCGGTCAATAACACCACGATGTTGATCTGTAATGGGGATAATGTAAACCTTACCATTTCAACACCAAACACGGCAACAGGTGCGCAGACATTTGACATGGCTGTAAGTAGCACCAACGCAGGAGCTACAGCGGGAGCGGCTTTTGCTGCTTTGACTGCTCAAACCTATCCACTTAACATCACGGGTGATCTTACCAATAGCAGCAATGCGGCAATCACTGTGACTTACACGGTCACTCCACTATTAGCGGGCTGCCCAAATGGCCCTGATGTGGTCACCACAGTGCAAGTGGAGCCAACTCCTGATGCAGACATTTCGAATACTACGCTGGTCGTTTGTAGTTCTGACAATGTAAACATTAACATCACCAATCTTGCTACCACGGTGGGTGCTTCAACCTTTGATTTGGCGGTGAGCAGTACAAATGCTGGAGCAACTGGTGGCACGGCATTCCTTGGACCTCTTGCCAACCAGCCGTATCCTTTACCGATTAATGGCACGTTGACCAACAGTAGTACGAGTGCGATCACTGTAACCTACACGGTGACACCTCGGCTGGCGGGTTGTGCTAATGGTACTCCGGTAATTACCACCGTGCAGGTGGAGCCAGCTACCCAGGCAGCAATAGCCAATGTGACTCCTTTGATTTGCAATGGTAATGTGGTGGATATCGATATCACCACGCCAACTACTACCGCGGGCGCCCAGACCTTTGATCTTGCGGTCTCTAGCACAAATGCGGGCGCCACAGGAGGAACGGCTTTTACTGCCCTGGCGGCTCAGACTTACCCTTTGAACATTGGAGGAACGCTGACAAATACCAGTAACGCCTTGATCACCGTGACTTTCACGGTTACTCCAAAACTAGCAGGTTGTCCGGACGGGGCTCCCGTACAAACTACAGTGGATGTCGAGCCTACTCCTGTGGCAGATATCGCCAATGGCGCAGCGCTAATTTGCAATGGAGGCAACGTCAATCTTGACATTACCACCTTAAGTACGACCTCCGGAGCACAAACCTTTGACCTCGCAGTGAGTAGCACCAATGCCGGTGCCACTGGTGGAACAGCATTTGCCGCACTTGCTGCACAAACCTATCCGTTGAACATTGGTGGCACACTTACAAATAGCAGTAATTCGACCATCACCGTAACGTTTACCGTGACGCCTAAACTTGCGCTTTGCGCAGATGGGGCGCCCGTGCAAACGACTGTAGACGTTGAGCCTACGCCTTTGGCTGATATCGCGAATACCACACCGCTGGTTTGTACTGGAGGCAACGTGAATATCAACATTACCAATTTAGCAACAACAGCCAGTGCGTCCACGTATGACCTTACGGTGACCAGCACCAATGCTGGGGCCACTGGTGGAACCGCATTCCTTGCTCCTGTGGTCAATCAACCCTATCCTTTGTTAATTAACGGCACGCTTACGAATAGCAGCAACGCTGTGTTGACCGTCACCTACACAGTAACACCACGACTGACATCATGCGCGAACGGAGCTCCCATTCAGACCACGGTGCAGGTTGAGCCCACTACACAGGCTGCGATTGCCAATACTACACCACTGGTTTGCAACGGTGGAAATGTGAATATTGATGTGACCACCCCTACGACAACTGCTGGTGCGCAGACCTTTGATTTGGCTGTTTCTAGCACAAACCTGCCCGCGACCGGAGGCACAGCATTTGCCGCATTAGCAGGCCAGGCTTACCCTCTAAATATTGCGGGCACCTTAACCAATAGCAGCAGCGCAGTGATTACGGTCACGTTTACAGCTACTCCCAAATTGGCTGGTTGTGCCGATGGCGCACCAGTGATGACCACTGTTCAAGTGGAGCCTACGCCTGTAGCAGCCATTGCCAATGGAGACAATTTGTTGTGTAATGGAGACAATGTAAGCTTAACAATCACATCACCTACCACGACAAGCGGTGCTCAAACTTTTGACTTGGCAGTGAGCAGCACTAATGCAGGCGCCACAGGTGGAGCCGCATTTGCGCCACTGGTGGGTCAGGCTTTCCCTCTGATCATCAATTCAGACCTTACCAACAGCAGCAATTCTGTAATTACGGTGACTTTCACGGTTACGCCAAAACTTGCGGGATGCGCAGATGGCGCTCCGGTCCAAACCACTGTGCAAGTGGAGCCGTCTCCTGTTGCTGTGGTTAACAGTACGATACCGACTGTGTGTAACGGTGGTAATGTGAATATTCAAATCACGAGTCCCACTGCACCTACGACTCCGGCAGACCTGCGATTTGATCTGGCTGTAACAAGCACCAACGTGGGTGCCACCGGTGGTTCTGCTTTTGTGCCACTTGGTAATCAGGCATTCCCTATTTTGGTGGGTGGAACTTTAACAAATTCAAGCAGCAGCTTTGTAACGGTTACTTATACCATCACACCTAAGTTGGCTGGTTGTCCCAATGGAACCCCTCAGGTGGTGAACATTGTTGTTGAACCTACGCCCGCAGCGATTGTCACTAACAATGCAGCACGTTTGTGCAACGGAGATTCACCTAACATTGACATCACTACGGTGACCGCTCCGAGTATCCCGGCTAATCTCACTTTCGATGTAGTGGCTTCCTTACCAGCGGGAGTGACCGGAACGGGAACTGCGGGAACAGGCCTTACTTCGGCAACTGCTCCTATCGCATTCAATACCGGTACCTTGACCAATACCACAAACCTTGCCCAGACCGTGGTGTACACAGTGATTCCCAAACTCAGTGGTTGCGCTAATGGTACTGCTCAAGTCGTCAACGTGGTGGTAGAACCTACCCCGCAGGTTTCCCTTACAAACAATCTGGCCAAGATATGTAATGGTGGCACTCCTAATATAACGGTCACTAGTCCCACCTCGACAAGCGTTCCTGCTGACCTGACTTTTGATGTGGTGGTTGGTCTTCCTGCCGGAGTTACTGGCACTGGAATAGCCGGAAATGGCGTGCTGGGAGCAACTGCACCATTCGCTATCAATGCTGGAACAATTTCCAATGCCAATCCAACCTCCGAGACAATTACCTATACCGTCACACCAAAATTGAACGGTTGCCCTGATGGACCACCACAAGTAGTAAATGTGATAGTAGAGCCAACGCCAGTGGCTGTTACCAATAATATTTTACCTACCATTTGCAATGGAGGTACTCCTGATATTGCGATCACAAGTCCTACCATTCCAAGCGTTCCTGCAAACCTTACTTTTGATGTGGCTGTGGCTTTGCCAGCCGGTGTGACGGGAACGGGCGTAGCAGGAAATGGCACGACAGGAGCAAGCGCGCCTTTTTCTATTAATACTGGAACAATCACAAACACTAACAATACTTTTAGGACAGTTACATACACCATCACTCCGCGATTGAGTGGTTGTGCCAATGGTACACCGCAAGTGGTCAATGTAGTGGTGGAACCCAGTCCCGTGGCAGTGGCTGTAAACAATGCTGCTGCAATTTGCTCCGGAGGCTCTCCGAGCATCGATGTAACTTCACCTACCTCTCCAAGTATTCCTGGAGATCTAACGTTTGATGTGTTGGCAACGCTACCAGTGGGGGTGACCGGAACGGGGGTTGCAGGGGCTGGCTTGATTGGAGCAACAGCGCCATTCTCTATCAACACAGGTACACTCACGCATGACAATCTTAGCAATGTACCATTGGTGGTAACCTACACGATTACTCCTAAACTTGCCGGCTGTGCAGATGGTACCCCACAAATTGTCAATGTGACGGTGAGGCCATTGCCTGTAGGCGCCTTTGACAATAGTAGAATTGTGTGCAGTGATGAGGCCTTCACTTACAATATTCAAACTGCCAACATTGATGCGCTAGGTAATGGTGTAGCAAGCAATTTTACTTTCACCGTATCATCTTCAGACGAAGCGAATGTGCCTACTCCTCCAGGCTTGGACAGGACAGTGCCATCGAGTGCAGCCATCAATGGCAATTTTAACAATGCCAACCTTGCAGGTGCAGATGTGGATATCACTTACACCATCACACCATTTAATATCGCAGGTAATTGCCCTGGCGCACCATTTGATGTAGTAGTGAGAATACGTCCTGAAGCAACCGCTCCGGCATTGACAACGGTGGAGCATTGCAGCGATGCAGCCAATCCATTTGTATTTGATCTTCAATCGATAATCGACACGGGTCTGGGTGGAAATTCCGTTCCGTCCAACTTCACCTACACCGTCAGTTCGACTAATCCATTGAGTGTATTCCCCGAGTCAAATCGAAATGTGGCAAGTGCCGCTCCAATCTCTCAGATCTATGCCAACTTCTCAGGCGTTGACGAAACGATCACGTACGTGGTGACTCCATTTAGCATCGCTGGAAATTGTCAGGGCACAAACTTTGAACTGGATGTGGTAGTGCATCCCGAACCAGTGGGTTCGAACCTTGTGGATCCAGTTTGTAGCACCACATTAAATCATAACATTCAAACACAAATTACCAATGGTCTTGCTAGTGTGTTCACTTATACCGTTTCATCTGATAATGGTGGTGTGCCGGCCGGCCCGGAAAGGGTGGTAGCCAGCAGTGCACTAATTACTGATGTGTATGTTAATGGTACCGGGACACCGGCAAACATTACCTACACCATCACACCGTTTAATGCGGCTAATCCGACATGCGAGGGTTCAATCTTTACCTATACGGTTAATATTAGTCCGAATCCAACGGGAATGAATAGTGTGGAACCTGCTGTCTGCTCCGATGTGCCATTCTCCGTTGACCCGCAGGTTAACATTGTGCCTGCTGTTGCCAGTACATTTACGTGGACTGCTACTTATGATGCGCCAATGACAGGCCCTGCCAACGGTACAGGCCTGATAGCCGGAAGCATCCACAACGAGACGGGGGGACAACTTTTTGCACATTACACTGTGATTCCTACTGCTGGAACTTGCGTAGGTGCCGCATTCACCATTGATCTTCCAATTGATCCGGAACCAGTGATGCTACCAGCACTGTCGGCACCTGCAGCAGTGTGCAGTACGAATGGGGTGAGTAGCAATCCAATTGGCGTCACCTTAGACACCACACCGATTTCGGCTGCTGCTGATTCTTATATCGTGTCCTTAAATAGTATAGACCCGATGCTAACACCTGTGATTGGACCTACTACCGGTACTTTCCCAGCGAACTCGCCTTCGGCAGGCCTCTCAGATGCCATTAGCTTGGATACCTATCGCAACACCACCTCTGCTCAATTGCAGGTGGTGTACACCGTCATTCCCGTCTCTGTGGATGGCTGTCAGGGAGATGCATTTGACATCACTATTTCTGTGAATCCAGAACCTGTCCTGGATAATCCGGGATTCCCGGATGTATGTAGTTCTAATGGAGGTATTAATAATCCGGTCAACATCGTGCTGGGAACAAATGGTACTTCAGCTAATGCGGCTACCTATCAATTACAAAATGTGCAATATGATGACGGGGGAGGGTTCATGGTGGCGCTGCCAGCAGGATTTACGGCCAACGTGGCTAATACGGCTATAGGTACAATATCTAATATCAATCTTGTAAAGAACGATCGATTCAGGAATATCTCTCCTAACCCAGTAACCGTTCGCTACACCGTGCAGGGTTTTAGTAGTCAACTTTGTGCCAGTGAGCTTCTCGATTACGATGTGGTGGTAAATCCTGAGCCGGACCTTTTGGTACCCGCGCCAGGTCTGGTATGCAGTGATGTGATCACCGGAATAACGCTCAGTGAGATACCCGGTACAGCCACTGCGGACCGCTTTAACATTAATAACATTATCAGACAAGCGGGTCTTGTAGCTGGAGGAAGCAATGCTTCAATCGGTTTACTTCAAATGAACAACGCCATCTTTAACGATATCTTTACTAACACTACCGCAAGTCCGTTAACAGTTACCTACAAAGTCGCGCCTGTAACAGCATTGGGCTGCGTGGGAGAGGAGAGGGATATTGTGCTTACCATCACTCCGGCACCTGCAGTTAACGCCAACTTGAATAGGACAGTGTGCTCTGATGCCACCTCAAATATTGTATTTGCCACTGATCCAAGTGGTGTGGGAGCAGGCACATACAGAATTGATAATATCACAGTCGCTGGTGGTTTGGTGCCAAACGCAGGGGTGAACCTGACCACACCCAGGACGACAGCTAATACCAACGAAATAAGTGGCGACCGCTTTGTTAACCCAACTAATAGTCCGCTTACCGTTACTTATCGAATCACCGCAATTGGATCAGTTGCTCCATTCTGCGAAGGGCCATTCAGAGACGTGGTACTTACGGTTGAGCCGACTATTGTGGCTGTTCCAAATAATTTCAACACAGATATATGTAGTGCCACCCCTACAGATATTGAACTCACCTCGCCATCGATGCCAACTGCGGGAGTGATTACCTTTAATTACACGGTCACTGCACCACTAGGCGTTACAGGTTTTGTCCCCGCACTTAGCAACCTGCCTGCAGGTCATAGAATTCAGGACAACTTGGTCAATAACAATGATAACGTGGTAACAGTCACTTACTCTATTACACCAGTGGCCAATGGGGCAGCCACAAGTGCTGGATGTATTGGTATGCCTGTGGATGTGATGGTGAATGTGGAGCCAAAACCAAAGTTATCGGCAAGTCCGTTGGTGCAAACCGTCTGTGAGTCAGATGGGGTAAATGTTTCTCCAACTAACATTGTGCTCACCACAACGACAATGCCATCTGTGGGTACAATGGAGTTTAATGTAATCTCCGCTACTCCAACGGGTGGAATGACTTTGCAACCTGCTACTTCGCCTTTGAAGACCACCTACTTGAATGGTGAGCTCATTGTAGATCAGTGGAATAACCCTACATTAACAGATCAAACTGTAACCTACACTTTGCAACCTGTCGTAAATGGTGGACTAGGATGCCCAGGTGACAATGTGGTGGTGACCATTACAGTGAAGCCAAGGCCAATAATTAATGCTGTGGCTCCTGTAACAGTATGTAGCGGTGAGTTTAGAAGTATTCCGCTAGTCACTGATATTCCAGGAACCTTTGCAACCTGGACGGTGACACCTAACGCGAATATCACGGGTGAATTAAATGGTGGTGGAGGAAGCCTGGACATCACGTTGTTCAATACAGGATTTAATGTAGAAACAGTTACCTACACTGTTACTCCAAAGTTTAATAACTGTGATGGAATCCCTACGAATATTGTTGTGACTATAAATCCTACTCCAAATATCGTTGGATTGCCACCCACTCAGACTGTTTGCGATGGTGGAACCTTAAATGTTCCTCTAGCAAGTGACGCTGCGGGCACTACGTTTGATTGGGTAGTAACAGATGTATTTAACTTGGAGGCTCCTGGATTCTTCGATGGCAGTGGCACAACCATAAATCAGGTTATCAATAATCCAAACGGCTTCCAAGCGGTCCTCATCTATCAAATAACACCACGGACAGTTCCAGCCGGGTGCGTTGGCCTCCCAAGAATCATGAATGTGAATGTAGGATCAATTGTGGCTACAGTTACGCCTGACAGAACAGAGATTTGTAGTGGACAGCGAATTCAAATGACTAATTCCACATTAGGAGCGACCTCGCATCGCTGGTTCTATAGAGTGCAGGGAACAACGGCTGAAATAGATGTGCGCACCACACCTTTCGTAAACTATCAACTGGATAACACCACTTCAACTAATCCATTGGTTTACGAGATCGTTTACCAGGCGGCCAATGGGCTGTGTACTGTGCCGGATGTGGTGACTCCGATAACTGTGTATAGAAACGTGACAGCTGGCTTCGATGAAGGTACTGTGCCTCCTATCGTGGGTGGTGCATCTGTGGTAAACTTTACTAACACGTCCAACCCTGTGGATGGAGCGCAGTTTAGGTATGAGTGGGATTTCGGGTCAAGCTCTTTTGCCACTCCCGCCACCTTTGTGGGTGCGAATCCACCACCGGTGACATATAGCCAGCAAGGACCATACCAGGTAACAATGAAAGCAATTAACATTGCGGCTGAAGCAGCCACACTTTCATGCGAAAGCCAGTTCTCGAAAACCATCATTGTGCCAGTGCTGCCGCTTGTTGCAGGGTTCACCTTGGATCCACCAGCCGCTTGTTTCCCTACTACAATTAAGGTGATAGAAAACATCTCAACAGGTGACGTTATGGAATGGCGTGTTGTGGATTCTAATGGTGCGGTGGTTGCGGTTTCAGGGCAGCCCCTACCAGAGTTCTTTATTCCTGTCCCAGGTATTTTCAGTGTGCAATTGACAACGAGAGATTCGTTCACCGATCAGGTGGAGTTTGCCAATGACGAGTTTGAAATCTATAACAACCCTGTTGCTTCGTTCCAGGCAAGACCAACTACTGTATTCATCCCTGATACGGAGATGACTACCTTCAACTTTAGTACGGGTGCAAATACTTACTCGTGGGATTTTGGTGACGGTGAGACTTCGAACGATCGCGAACCAAAGCATATCTATAAAATCGAAGGAGTATATGACGTAGTGTTGGTAGCAGGCTTTGACCATGACAATGGTATTGTGTGTACCGACACGTTAACTCAGCAAATAGTAGCTAAGCAAGGAGGCCAAACGAAAGTGCCTAATGCATTTACGCCTAACCCTGCAGGACCATCCGGAGGAGTGTCAGGAAGTGGGTCGTTTAACGATGTGTTCTTGCCGATCGTAAAAGGTGTGGAGGAATTCAACATGCAGATCTATGACCGCTGGGGTAACCTTGTGTTCGAAAGCAACAGCGCCACCATCGGGTGGGACGGATACAATGAAAGCGGTACGTTGATGCCGGCAGGAGTTTATGTTTATAAATTGACCCTGAGATTATCGGATGGACAGCGATCCACTCAGATAGGGGATATTACAATGATCAGGTAAAAGTTGTATTTTTAGATAATGAGAAAACTACTAACCATAATGATTCTGAGTTTACTGGCGGGGACGGCTGTCTTCGCGCAGGATCCGCAGTTTTCTCAATTCTACCAGGCACCGCTATATCTCAACCCTGGGTTTACCGGAATCACACCGCAGCAAAGGCTGGTCGTAAACCACAGAATTCAATGGCCTAACTTGCCTCAAGCTTTCTCGACCTATGCAGCCAGCTATGATATTTTTGTAGACGAGCTTCGCAGCGGATTTGGCATCATGGCGACCACAGACAAGATGGGGTCTGCGGGATGGCGGACATCAACTTTTGGATTGCTGTATAGCTACAAGGTAAGACTTAACGACAAGATTGTCTTTTCCCCCGGCCTGTACTTTGGATATGGTATCAACGGCCTTGATCGGACTAAGCTAAGCCTGGGAGATGGGTTGGAATTCAATGGACAATCACTCGACCCGGATTTACAAAGACTCGGCAATCAACAATACTTCGACTTCGGATCTGGTTTCCTGTTCTACACCAAAGATTTCTGGTTGGGTGCAGCATTCCAGCATATGAACACTCCTAACTTGTCCATATTGAATAGCACCAGTAGGTTGCCCATGAAAACCACCATACATGGTGGGGCTCGTATCTCACTCTATCATGGACTCAGGACCAACTCCAAAGTCTCCTATTTGACGCCCTCTTTTATCTACAGAAATCAAGGACCGATTAGCCAACTGGATTTTGGTTTGAACTACCATATTGATCCAGTATCGATCGGTGTGTGGTATAGGGGAAAACCTTTCGAAAACAATGTGATTGGTACAGTTAATCAGGATGCCGTCATATTTACGATGGGTATTTACTTAGGAAGCTTCAATGTGGGCTACAGCTATGATTTTTCTGTTTCAGAATTGTCAACCACCTCGGGTGGGGCGCACGAGATATCGATTGTGTATGAATTTGTGGCCAAACCAATAAGCCGAGGGGTGAAGAAGCGGAATAGGCTTATCCCGTGCCCTACTTTCAATCGGAAGCCAAATTTCTGGAACTAGCCGTTCCCCGATTTAATCACTTCGTCTTTCATAACTTCCATTGAACGAATAATTCAATATTACCCTGTCTTTTGAGGGTTCCTTTTTATTTTTTGCGCCTATATATGATGTCTGGGTGGCTTTAGTCGATTGAAATAATCGATTAATCCAATGATTTTGAGGCGATACAGACAAGTCTTTCTCACCGCATTCTGCCTGCTTTCTTTTTTTGAAACCGGGTTTGCCCAATGTGGAGGAATCATGGAGCCTGGCTTCGCTTTCTTGACAAGCAGCAGGGGTTGTGCGCCTTTTACTGTCAACATTCAAACATTGTATCTGTCCTCGGTTCCGGGTACCGTCTATTATGTGGATTGGGGTGATGGCACACCGGAAGAAACATACACCCAGGTAGGACCAACCGGAGTCAATATCTCGCACCCATATCCGAATTCACCTATTGATTGTGGTTACGATGTTACCATAGACGCCTCCAATGCCTGCAACCCGAGAGGCAGTGTCGTGCCGATTCAAACGCAAGTAGTGGTTTGGACTAACGATGTGATTTCCGTCAATCCTGCCGTGTTTCGCGTGTGCCAGGGATTTGCCACGGACGTTATGTTTACAGACGACAGCGATTGGAACTGCTTTCCGCGCGCTACCAGAGAGAACAATGAGCCGCGCTGGATTCAATGGTTGTACGGCACCGGACCATTCGGCATGCAAATCCCAGGGATAAATGTCAATGGCGTAGCACCGGGAGGATTTCCCTACCTGGATCCTGCACCAATACGAAATCCGATCTATCCGGTGCTTGCTCCAGGTCAGGTGAGTTTGCCAATCAATGTCCCAGTGACCGGGCCGGCCGACATTGGTCGAGAATTTGAGATTACGCTAAAGAACTGGAATCAGTGCAACGCCTACGATGACAATATCTTAGATGGTGACCCTTTCAATCCTGTAAGTGGTGATCTGGTCAATGGTGATAATGCACCTCAGGTAATTGCTGCTCGCATCGTAATTGTCGATGCCCCTCAACCGGATTTTCTAACCAGATTGGGTGGACCAGCAGGTCCGATTCAAACAGTCTTTTGTGTAGGAGACAATATTTACTTTGATGATGAGACTCCATTCATCGGAGGAGCGGCATTTCAATATGGCTGGGAGTTTTATGATAACGGTACGGGAGCGGGTGCCCCGATAGCCACATCGGCTAATCAGAACCCGACCTTTGCGTATGCCAGTTCTGGACTTAAGTTAATCCGATTGTCTGTGCGAGATACGAATGCAGCAGGAAACTGCGTGGCAATATTTGAGCGTGTTATCACAATCTCGCCTTCTCTGATCGCCCAAATTGGAGTCAGTGATCTATCGAATAATCCTATTACCCCAGACTTCTGCCAAAGTTCGGGGGCTCCTTTTACAGACTTCGATGTGAGGTTTAGCGATATATCCACTGGTGTTGTGACGCCCACCACACAATGGCGATGGGAATTTTATGACGAGACCAGTACACTGATAAGACAAGAGCCCTTCGGAGGTGGATTTTCAGCGGTTCAACTCGGTCCATTTGATGAAGTTTTTACAAACCGGGGAATACATCGCGTAAGATTGATCATCAGAGATAATGTCACCTCCTGCGAAACGATAGACGAAGTACAGGTGCGGGTATATGAAAATCCGGTGGCACAATTTGTAGCAGACCGTGTCTGTGAGGGGGATCAAACTACTTTCAACGAAGCCTCGACTTTGATTCCAATCAACGGTGAGTCTATTGTGTTACGAGAATGGGATTTTGACTATGATGGTGTCACATTCACTAAGGACCCGGCTTTTGATAATCAGACTTCATTTATGAGATCACTGGGCGCTGCCGGCCTTTATCAGGTTGCACTTCGCGTGACTACCGATCAAAACAGCTGCAGTGACCTCTTGATTTTACCAGTGACGGTAGATCCATTACCCAATTCCTCTTTCATTCCTGACGTACTTTCTGGGTGCAGTGTGCTTACTGTAACTTTTACAAATACCGCAGTCGCTGGACAGCCCGATGTGATCGATAGATACGAATGGGAGATTGATGAAAAGTTGGGCGCTGGATTTCAAATTGCGGCCACTCAAGACCCGGCAGACCCTTTGTTTGTTCCTTTCTATGTCCATGATTTTATTAACACTACTACGGTGGATAGACAGTTTGATATAAGATTAAGAGTGGTTACTGTAAATAATTGTGAGCGCACTTCAGCAGTCAGCACGGTCACGGTATTTCCCGGCACCGCGTCTGGCTTCATCTCCACTAACTATTCACCGTTTAATGACAACTGTTCACCGCAGTCCATCAATTTTGCTGTTGATGCCGCTACACAGGGGCTTGGTCCAACCGATTACAGGTGGAGGATAAGTGATCTTGCAGGAATTATCTCTGAGACAAGTACCGGGACGACACCCGCATTTAGCTACAACTTCGTCAACGGCACACAGTCAATTAAGGACTTTTTTGTTACGCTAATCACCACGCTACCAAGCGGATGCTTTGGTGACTCCACACGAACTATTCGAATAAGCCCAATACCCACCTCTAACTTTGACATCGATACGCTATTGTTCGACTGCCAATTAATGCGTGTGCAGTTTGAGGCAAATCAAAAGGGATTGGCTAATTATCATTGGAACATTAGAGAAAATGGAATAGTGGTCTCAGATATCAGCAGCATTAATGACGAGTTGCTTTATGAACTCAATAGACCAGCCAGCGGATCAGCTGATGTAACGGTGCAAGTAAGTTTGGAGACTACCAATTTTGCCAACTGCATCAGTCCCGTATCTACCGATAACTTTGTGGTGCCAAGCCGAGATGACATTAATACCTCATTTACGGCTTCGCCTGCGAGCCAGATGCTTCCCAGTTCCACGGTGACGATTGTGAATACTACTACGCCCGGACCATGGACATACAGTTGGGATTTTGGTGATGGAAGCATGTCGACCGATCCTCTGGTGAGCTCACACACGTATCCTACGTACGGCACGTATATGATCAGGTTGACGGTTACGAACAATGTCTGCGTTGAAACTGCGATGCAGACAGTAGAAATTCTGGCGATACCTCCAATTGTTGATTTTACTTATGACCCGGCCTCAGGTTGTGCGCCTCTTACGGTGAATTTTACCAACACTTCGCAATTCGCGGAAGTCAATAGTTACCAATGGGAATTCGGACAAGGCCAGGCTTCATCTAATGCCGTGAATCCGAGTTACACTTATTTCGAGCCTGGCAAGTATACGGTTTCGTTATCTGCATCGAACATCACAGGGCAACGTGTCACGGAAACGAAGGAGATGATCATTGAGGTATTCCCGAGGCCAAATGCGCAATTTGATGTGAAGCCCAAGTTGGTGAATATTCCAGGAGGCATTTTATACACTGACAATCGAAGTATTGCGGCAACCAGTTATGAATGGGATTTTGGAGATGGAAGTAAATCGCTTGCGCCAGAGCCTCAGCATGTGTATACCAAGGAAGGTCAGTACACGATTGAATTAATTGCATCAAATCAATTTGGATGCCGAGACACAACAAGATTAGAGAGTGCTGTAAGAGTAGAGAAGGGAGGGCAGGTATTGATACCGAACGCATTCTCGCCAAGGCTGTCCCGAGTTTCAGGTGGTGGCGACATGAGTGAAGGCAAGAATGACGTGTTTCTTCCCATTACGCGCGGTGTGGTAGAATTTGAGATGCTCATTTTCAATAGATGGGGAGAGTTGATGTTTGAAAGTAGAAACCCTACGGTAGGATGGGATGGCTATTATAACGGAAAGCTTTGCCAGCAAGATGTGTATGTCTACAAGATTAATGCGGTGTATGACAATGGTCAGCGCATGGTGAGAGTAGGGGATGTAAATCTAATCCGATGAGACGAAGTTTGCTTGCCTATTTGTTTTCTTTCTTAGTATTAGCGCTAAGCGCACAGGATCCCGAATTTTCACAGTACTATGCGGCACCGCTTTATCTCAATCCGGCTTTCACGGGCACGACAATGGACCATCGGTTTATCGTCAATTATCGAAACCAATGGCCTAACATTGCTCGTGGCTATGAGACCTATGCTTTTTCCTATGATTATAACTTAAGTGAGTACAACAGTGGGGTTGGCTTTCTCGGTACAGTGGATAAAGCTGGTACGGCTGGAATGAAGTCCACCCAGTTTAATTTCTTGTACTCCTACAAATGGAATATTTCAGACAAGTGGGTGATCTCTTCCGGTTTGAACTTTGGGTATGCCTTTCGAAGTATTGAGTTTAACAAGCTCCTCTTTGGTGATCAACTTCAGTTTGACTCAGATGGCTCGGTGCCCAGCGATGATCCAGCGGCATTCAGTTTAGGGAACACACATTATTTCGATTTCAAAGCAGGTCTGCTGGCATATAACAAGACCTTTTGGTTGGGTATTGCCTCTCATCATCTCAATGAGCCCAATCGCTCTTTATTAAACGAGGAGGCTTCTGTACCAATCAAAACTACCATCCATGGTGGAATAAGAATTCCCTTGTATTGGGGGCCCTTTGTGAAGGACCGGATTTCGGTTTTGAGCCCTTCCTTTGTCTATAAGCAACAAGGCAATTTTAGTCAGCTGGATGTGGGAGCATATTTTCTTTATGATCCAGTGGTGATCGGTCTCTGGTACAGAGGGATACCTGTAAAAGAGAATACGGTAGGAAACCTCAGTCAGGATGCGGCAGTGGTAATCCTTGGGTTTCAATTTGATCAGTTTGAATTGACTTACAGTTATGATTTCACCATCTCTGAGCTAGGCCCAATTTCCGGGGGTACACATGAGGTGGCCCTACAGTACAAGGTGTCGATACAGACAAATTCACGTTCGAAGAAAAAACAGAAGTATATCCCTTGCCCCACCTTCAACAAGAAATAGTTTGACACCGATAAAAGGCTAAATCTTTTTCTAAAACCGTACCTTTGTAGCCCTAATTGACAGGGTGGCGGAATCATGAACTTTGGGACAGCATTAGACAAAAACACCATTTTTGGAGTGGTTGCAGAGGTTTCACAGGATCTTGGGATGGAGACCTACGTGGTGGGAGGTTTTGTGAGGGATCTGATCTTAAAAAGACCTTGCAAGGACATTGACTTTGTGTGCGTAGGAAGTGGAATAGCACTTGCCACGGGCGTGGCAAAGAGACTGGGCAACAAGAAAGTCACCATTTTCAAAAATTTTGGCACAGCAAGAATTGACTGGCATGAATTTGAGCTGGAATTTGTTGGTGCGAGAAAGGAATCATACCGCGAAGATTCAAGGAAGCCCATTGTTGAAGATGGGACACTGGAGGAAGATCAAAATAGGAGAGACTTTACAATTAATGCACTTGCAATAAGCCTTAATAAAACCAGTTGGGGAGAGGTGTTGGATTCATTTGATGGACTTGGCGATATTGAGCGAAAGGTGATTAGAACTCCACTTCATCCTCAGGCAACCTTTTCAGACGATCCACTTCGAATGATGCGCGCGGTCCGATTTGCAGCCCAACTCAATTTTGACATTGAGGCCGATACGTTTGCGGCAATTGGTGAGAATGCCACCCGCCTGCAGATCGTGTCGATGGAACGGATAATCGATGAGCTCAACAAGATTATCATGACGCCTGCGCCATCCTATGGCTTTAAGCTTCTCTTTCATGCGGGGTTGCTGAAAGAGTTTTTTCCCGAGATGGTTGCCCTACATGGGGTGGACAGCATCGATAATAAAGCGCACAAGGATAATTTCTATCACACCTTGCAAGTGTTGGACAACGTCTCCGGCATGACCGATGACTTGTGGTTGCGGTGGGCGGCCATTCTCCACGATATTGCTAAACCGGTCACCAAACGTTTTGACAAAAAGGTAGGATGGACGTTTCACGGGCATGAGGATAGAGGGGCACGGATGGTTCCTAAAATTTTTAGAAGACTCAAGCTTCCGCTCGATGAAAGAATGGATTTTGTGCAGAAATTGGTCAGACTGCATTTGAGGCCTATAGCTTTAGTGAAAGATGTCTCTGACTCTGCCATTCGGAGATTATTGTTTGAGGCGGGTGATGCTATTGAGGCGTTGATGAAACTTTGTCGTGCGGACATTACCTCCAAAAACAACGATAAAGTTTCCAGATATTTGAAGAACTTTGATCAGGTGGAACAAAAGATGATCGAGGTCGAGGAGAAAGATAAGTTGCGAAATTTTCAACCCCCCATCTCAGGGGAAGAGATCATCGCTTACTTTGACGTGATGCCCGGCCCGATTATTGGAGAGATAAAGGAAAGGATAAAAGATGCGATATTAGATGGTGAAATTGAAAACAGCCATGATCAAGCCTATGAACTGATGAAAAAAATAGGAGAACAAAAAGGACTTACCAAGACGATTTTAAAACAATAGATATGATTAGACTTACGCTTACAATTATAGTGATTTCTGTGGTGGGGTTTTTCACCGAAGGCCTGGCTCAGAAAAAGAAAACCACAGAACAGCCTCCGGAACCCGTGCAGAAAACGGAGGAGCAGATTCCTATGAAAGCCGACAATCAGAACCTGATGGACGAGCATTACTTCAAAAAATATACGATGGCTGTCAGATGGAATGATGGAGCAATGGCCAAGGATGCTTTGTATGATTTAATTGTTAATAATCCTCAAAATGATTCCTTGATTTTTAATCTGGCCTACTACTATTATGACAACCAGGAGTTCGCTCCAGCGATGTTGGTTACTCAGGAATTAATTGCAAGGCAGCCTAAGAATCCTGGGTACCTTGAACTATCTGGTGCCTCTTTTGAGGCAATTGGTATTCTTGATAGGGCGTTGCAGAATTATGAAACGTTGTATTTACTTACCAACAGCACACCATCCTTGTACAAAATCGCTTTCCTTCAGTATGATTTGAAGCGGTTTAGCGAAAGTTTGACTAACGTCAACATTCTGCTTACTAAACCGGATCTTGCGGATTACCCTATCGGATTTAATGATGCGCAAGGCAATCCTAAAGACTACCCGATGCAGGTGGCGGTGATGAACCTGAAAGGACTATTGCTGGAAGGAAATGGTGATAAGGAGGGTGCCAAGCAAGTTTACAACGAAATCCTTCAGCTTTCCCCGGATTTTCAACCCGCTAAGGCTAACTTGGCGAAATTGAAGTAGCCATGCAACCTTTGAGCTGTTGGCTTGTCATTAGTATTGAGCTAAAGTTTTTTGGAGCCTCAAGCCAGACATATTCATGAAGAGATCATTGCCAGGTGTCTGAAGGGTGACCGGGATGCCCATTTTGAGCTCTATCAACTGTATTCACGCAGCATGTACAATGTGGGTTACCGCATCGTAAATGATGAAGATGAAGCAAAGGATGTCTTGCAAGAGTCCTTCATTAGCGCATTTAGGAACCTGAGCAGATATCGAGGAGATGCCTCTTTTGGCTCCTGGTTGAAACGAATTGTGGTCAACAAGGCGATTAACACCATTAAAAGGAGAAAAGCGGAGAGATTAGAGGATGAGGAGAGAATTGAAATTGAAGAGCAAGAAGATGTATTTGAAGACTACGATTTTCAGCTGGAGCAAGTCATGAAGGCTATTTCAAGACTACCTGACGGCTACAGAACGGTGTTATCGCTTTATTTGCTGGAGGGATATGATCATGCTGAAATTGCCCAAGTTTTAGGTATTTCAGAATCCACGTCAAAATCGCAATTTAACCGATCGAAAAAGAAACTTAAAGAAATTCTGGAAGGAGGAATATTATGAAAGACTCGCTTAAGGATTTTGTAAACAACAATAGGGACGCCTTTGATTCTAAAGTGCCCGACAATGAGGTCTGGGATAGAATTGCGAATTCGCTTCCCACAAGGAAGGTAACCCTTTGGGATAATTTGATGGTGTGGCGTGCCGCTGCGCTCATCTTGCTGACGCTATCGGTAACGTTATATTTTTATAAGCCTACTCAAGAGCGTAATGCACAAGCAAGCCAATTGAGAGGAGAGTTCTCCGCCATTGAATCGTACTACATTGAAGAAATTGCAGAGAAGGTAGCGCTGATAGACCATTTTGATGGCGAATTTGCAGAAGATCAATTCACGCAAGATCTCCAAAAACTTGATGCCATGTATCAGGTATTGCTTGATGAAATGAAAGTCAACCCTTCAGAGAAAGTCAAAGACGCTTTGATACTCAATATCCTGGTTCGGATGGATCTTCTTGATCAACAAATCAAAAAATTGGAGGAATCAAAGGAGAGCCAGAAAGAAGTCAGCCCTGCTGCAGTTTAGCAGCTCAAAAGTTAGAACTCGTCCTCGTTGGTTAGTGCAAATTGCTCTTTGTTGGAGTCTAGAATCTTTGTCCCTTCACACTTAAGTACCCGAGCAGGAAATTTTTTGATTAGACCGTAACTATGAGTGGCCATCAATACTGCCGTGCCGCTCTTATTAATTTCCTGAAATAATTTCAGAATTCCTGCAGACACAGATGGATCAAGGTTTCCCGTGGGCTCGTCTGCGATAAGGATTAATGGTTCATTGATCAATGCCCTGGCAACTACCACGCGCTGCTGCTCTCCTCCAGAAAGTTGGTGAGGCATTTTTTTCTCTACTGATCCCAGTCCCACTTTCATTAAGACCTCTGCCAATCGTGATTTCATTTTTGGACCATCAGACCAGCCGGTCGCCTTCATGACGAAAGTTAAATTTTCTCCTACCGTTCGGTCCGGGAATAACTGAAAATCCTGAAAGATGATGCCCACTTTTCTTCTGAGCATAGGAACTTCGCTGCTCTTGATTTCACGAATATTGAATCCCGCAACCTCTATATCTCCCAGCCGAAGGGGTAAGTCTGCGTAAAGGGTTTTTAATAGCGATGATTTTCCCGATCCCGTGCGCCCCACCAAAAAGACAAACTCCCCCTTCTCTATGTTGAACGACAGATTGCTCAATACTGAATTGTGATCCTGGAAAATAGTGGCATCCTGCACGGTTACCACTGGTGCTGATGAGAATAGTTTGTCAGTCAAACTTTGCACTTAACCGTTTGCTTTTTTGTGATCAGCAAGAAATTTCTCCAGCCCGGCATCTGTTAGAGGGTGCTTCAAGAGATCCATAATTACCTTCAAGGGGCAAGTAGCCACATCAGCTCCAATCTCAGCACATTTAATCAGGTGCATGGTGTGTCTGATGCTGGCAGCCAATATCTCTGTTTCAAAACCGTAGTTGTCATAGATGAGTCTGGTTTGGGCGATGAAATCCAAGCCGTCTTGCGAGATGTCATCAAGCCTTCCCAGGAACGGGGATAAGTAACTGGCGCCAGCCTTTGCAGCTAAAATGGCCTGGCCGGGAGAGAAGACCAACGTGCAATTCGTGCGAATGCCTTCGCTGCTGAATTTCTTGATCGCTTTTACACCTTCCTTGATCATTGGCACCTTCACTACAATCTTGTCGTCAATTTTGGCGAGCTCCATTCCCTCCTTGATGATGCCGTTAAAGTCGGTGGCGATTACTTCGGCACTTACATTATTGTCCACAATACCGCAAATGGCTTTGTAGTGTGCTCTAATATTTGCCTCCCCTGAAATACCTTCCTTGGCCATTAGCGAAGGGTTGGTAGTTACTCCGTCCAGTACGCCCAAGTCGTAGGCTTCTTTGATTTCGTTAAGATTGGCGGTATCGATAAAGAATTTCATTTGTAGTGGTTTAGGCTACAAAACTAACAGAATTGAAGAATTAAGGGTAAGGACAGGGGGGATAAAAAAGGGCAAATCGAACATCGCACCGCTACGACCGCCTACCCTTGCTACCTTCCGGTCCTGGGGGAGTTCAGCAGGAGCTGGTCGTGCCGATTTGCCGGTCGCAAAGGTAAGTGATCATGGGCAAAGCATCAAAAGAATGCCGAGAGTTAGTTTGCCAGACCAGAAAGAATGAGGTTAAATTCCATGCCGTTGACAGCTGCAAAACTATCCATCTTTAGGTCCTCATATATCGCTTCGTCAAATTGCATTTCACGTGTTTGGCGAACTCCGTGCTCATTGATCGTCAATTCTATTCCGCTAAGGTGCACAGGGTCTAATTTTATGTAGATTTTTGATCCTCCAATCTCTTTTTTGAAGTACAAGTGCACGATATTTGATTTCTTACTCATGATTCGATGAAACTCCTTCCAGAGAGACTTGAGACAAACAGATTACAACTTCAGCGGCTAAGGTACGAAGATGCGGAGGAAATCTTCTACGCTTATGCGAGTAAGGAGGAGGCAACACAATTTGTATTGTGGCCTACCCATCAAACAATAGACGACACGAATGAGTACTTGAGGTACTGTGCACGCGCATGGGATGGCGGACATAATTACGTATATTCCATTAGACTGAAGTTTGAAAATAGATTGATTGGTTCCTTTGGAGTGGTGAATGATTTAGGGAATATCCACTTTGGGTACGTAATAAGTCCAACTCACTGGAATAATGGCTATGCGACTGAGGCAGCAAGTTGTTTGATCAATATCCTACGTAAACAAGATGAGGTGTTCAAAATATGGACATTTGTTGATGCAGAGAATCGCGCTTCTTGTCGGGTGCTCAATAAGATTGGACTGAAAGAGGAGGCCCGAATCAGCAGATGGAAGCGCTTTGCAAATCAGGCCAATGAACCGAAAGACTGTATTTTCTATGACTTCCCCCTGGGTAGAGAATGAACTTAACTGAAAAGCTATTTGCTGAGTTTGAGGTAGAGCTGGTCAAGAGCGAATACCAAAGGTCTCTCATGCTGGCCGCAATATTTGCGATTGCTGCAATGGTCATGCTCTTTAACTATCTATTGTTAGAAGATAGTGTATTAAAGTTCTACGGAGGTGATGCAATTTATTTTTTCACACTGGGATGGGTGTTTGTCTTTATTCTTTATGAGCTCGGGGTACTTTGGTTCATAAAGCGCTATCGCGAAGTTGGAAAGAAGATCAGTACGTGGTTTAAGGTATTCCAGACCACCATTGAGATCACTTTCATGAGCTTATTGATTCTCTACATTGTGGACATTAAGAATGTCTACTTATTCATTGACTCCCCTATTCAATTCGTTTACTTTTTTTTCATCATTCTCTCCATTTTACACCTGGATTACCGTGTGAGCTTATTTACCGGTGCGTTGGCAGCGACACAATTTGCATTTGTAATATACTATGCGTTTCACCTTGCAGGAATTCCCGTGAGATACATGCCCTCCCTCCCTGAAAATGCATACTATATTCGCTGTATAATTTTTATGCTTTCTTCGGGAGTAGCGGCTTTTGTGTCACGGGAGGTGATGCGAAGAGTGCGACTTTCACTAGACTCAAAGCTTCAAAAAAGTGAAATCGAAGCACACTTTGGTCAACAGGTGTCAAAGGAAATTCTGGCCACGCTGACACAGGAAGGGGGTAAGTCAAAGAAGACAGAGGCTACAGTAATGGCATTGGATATCCGAGGTTTTACCAAATTTGCTGAGGGGAAAAGTCTTGAGGAAATTCAGGATTTTCAAAACAGCTTTTTTGGGCCGGTGCTCGATATCATTAATCAACACAGAGGTGTGGTTAATCAAATATTAGGAGACGGTGTAATGGCCACTTTTGGTGCCCTAAGTGCAAATCCCCTTCATGCCGACATGGCGTTTCAGGCCTCTTTGGAGATTTTGAAGAAGATTAAGGAGCTTTCGCGGGATGGTGTTATTCCCGAGACGCGACTTGGCATCGGAATTCACTCGGGTGAGGTGATGACGGGCAATATTGGTAGTGAACACAGGAAGCAGTACTCCATAAGTGGAACAGCCGTAATCATCGCCTTTAGGGTGGAGCAACTCAATAAGGATTATGAAAGCGAATTTCTTATTACCAAAGAAGTAAAGGATCAAATTGTGCAAGGTCAAGTTGTACTGGAAGAACTAGGCCTCGTTTCGTTGAAGGGGCTAGAAAATAAAGTGCTGTTGTATAAGGTGAATTACTAAGACGGATAATAGAAAATAAGCATGGCAATGATGAACGCCAGAATGGATACGACAAATCCAAACATGAATATGCTATAAGAGATTCTAAGTAGCTTATATTTTCTGGCAAGCACTTTTCCATTGAAGTAGATATCCTTGATGATACTGCCGTACAGGTAGTCGCGGTCTTTCATCATCTCCTTCATTCCCCACTCGTAGTTGGTCAATTCCATGCCGTGGAAGTTTCCAAAAAAAAGCAAGTTGGTTTTCTTCTTCTTAATGTCTTCGGGTGTAAATTTTCCTGAAGAGATATTGGGTCGGGTAGCCAGGACCGCATAGACAATAGTGAGCAGGCATGAACTTACCAGCATCAGAGTGGGCACCACCAGGTCAGGAAATTCTTCAAGTTTCCTGAAAAGGACAGAAATAATAACGGACAAGACAATGGCATTAATAGAAACCATAATATTAGCCTTTGAGTCAGCCATCTCGCTCAGCGTGATATGATTTTGGGAGGTAATCCTAAACATAGTTTCTATGCCCCGATCTGGCCTGTCGTCTTTACTAATTTTGCGTTGTAGCTTTTCCAGCTCTTTTTCAATCTCCTTGACGTACTTCTTGTCGTACTTTGGGTTTAACAACTTTTTGAGGTTCTTTAAATTTTTCCTTTTTCCCTTCTCCAGCACGGTCTTTCCATACTCTGTAAAGTAAGTGTGTTGATCAAGAAACTGAATGTTATATTTTACCCATTCTTTGTCTGTGAACTCCTTATTTTTTGTTGTGGCAAGTTCAGATCGAAGACTCTGCGCGGTTTCCAGGAGGTTGTCACCAGCCAGATGAGAGAGATCAGCATCGCAAAGCACTTGCCCTACGAGATCCTTTGGACTTTGAGGCATCTCCGTGGCCTTGATGGCTTCGCTCACCGTTGTAATTTTTGCGTCACTTGCTCCCCAGCTCTTTAAGATCTTTTTTGCCCCTTCTACTGAGTTATATTCGTGATTTTCTGCGCCTTGTATATATCCGGTATCATGAATCCAGGCCGCAATAATTGCAGACTCCATTTGATCTTCAGATAAGCCACTTACCTTTCCAATCTCGTACACGGCATCCACAACTTTGCTGGTATGAGCCAGGTTGTGATAGGTGTAACTATCCGACATTTGCGAAAGAATGGATTCCGCGTAGGCTTTGGACTTTTCAATTAGCGCTGTCTCGATCACTGAGGTAATTTGTACTTAAAACTATCGAAAAATGATAGATTTCTAAGCATTCCTTAAGACATCTCAACGACTCAAGGGCTCTCGAAGGTGACATTGAAGTCTGTTAATGGGTGAGGAGTGGGTCTTGCCTTTGCACAAGTTCCGGTAGTTCTATCTCCTCAATTAATTTGCCCTCCAATCGATCAGCCATTGTGCGAAGATAGAGGAGCACGTCCGGTTTTGAGTTGTACTTCAAATCCCTGGCCTTCAGGGGAAGACATCGCAATACGTTTGGATCGGATAATTTTTCAAGATGCGTCAGATCGACCGTGTCAAACCCAAAATCAATTAGCTGTGAAATGAGATTGTCCATACGAAAGCCGCTGGAAGGACAATAGTCATTGAGTTGCTCACTCCAATCGCCATGGCCCTCCATTGCCCTGGAATGAATTTCACTTTTAGTGAGGGAGGTAATTTCCTGCGCAAGAAAGCCACAATTACATGCCCCCATGTGCCCCCATTGGTATTCATTACTTTTCTCAATGGTGTTAGCAGTATTTCTAAGCGCTTGGATTACCTCTGGTTTGTGCTTGGCCATAAAGTCTTTAGTTTAAAACTAGTTGTAAAAAGTGAATGATTTTGGATCAAACGTGATATTATGCTTCTAATTTTGTTTTAATTAATAACAGGAAAACATACTTATGGTTCGCTATCTACTCATACTTTCCATCTCGGTTGCATGGTTATTCGCTTGTGAATCCAGGGAGCCAGAGTTGCCAAAATCCGTTGGCCTCGACTTGACCGATATGGATTCGACCGTTCGGCCTCAGGATGATTTTTACAGGTATGCCAATGGCGGCTGGCTGAGGAGGACAAGCATCCCGGAGGATCGAGGAAGCTGGGGCAATTTTATTGACTTGCACGAACGTAATAATCGGGTGATGCTAGAGGTACTTAGAGATGCCTCCTCTGATGCAGACTATATTGAGGGAACAGATCAACGCAAGGCGGCAGATTTCTTTGCCGTTGGAATGGATTCCCTGCTGGCAGAGCGGGTGGGTGCCTCTGTATTGAATCCCACTTTTGAAAGAATCGCCAAAATATCTAATCGAAGTAGTTTGCTTGACTATCTGGTGGAGCAGGAGCTGGAAGGGGGAGGCGCTTTTTTTAGCTTTTTTGTGATGCCTGATCAGAAGAACTCCGAGGTGATGGCACCTTACCTTGGATCTGACGGGCTGGGGTTACCGGAGCGTGACTACTATCTAAAAGTGGATGAGAAGTCGAAAGAAACCAGGGGAAAGTACGTGACCCATATTGCCAATATGCTTCAACTTATTGGGGAGAGTCCTGGAGAGGCACAAAAGAATGCCCTGCAATCGATGGCAATCGAGACAAGATTGGCAGAGGCCACACTTTCGAAAGAGGACAGAAGAGATCCTGTAAAACAATATCACAAGAAGTCAATAGCGGATCTCAAGCGATTGGTTCCATCAATTGACTGGGTAAGATATTTTGAAAAGCTAGCGGTAGCACCAGACAGTGTAATCGTGAGAGCACCACTATTCATGGCCGAGTGCCAAGACATCATTGCGGAAGGTGATTGGGATGCAGTACGGGCCTACCTCAGATGGATGGCGCTGAACGGTGCGGCACCTTTCTTGAATCATGCGATCGTGCAAGAGTCCTTTGAATTCAACAATCGATACCTACGCGACATTGGGCAATTGAGGCCACGCTGGAAGCGAGTGCTTTCCATCACGGATAACTACTTGGGGGAAGCCATCGGGCAACTTTATGTAGAGAAGACCTTTCCATCCGAGGCAAAGACAGAGGCCTTTAAAATGGTCACCAACCTTAAACTGGCAATGGCCGATCGAATCAAGAATCTGACCTGGATGTCGGACTCCACTAAGTCGGTTGCTCTTGGAAAATTACAGGCACTCAATGTGAAGATAGGCTATCCTGACGAATGGAAAAGCTATGCAGGGTTAGTCGTGGATAACTCACCAGAGCATGCGTCTTACTATCAGAATGCGGTGAATGCTTCACGATATTGGGTGAGGCAGCAATTGAGCAAGTTGGGGAAACCCGTGAACAAATCCGAGTGGGAACTGACGCCACAAACTGTCAATGCTTATTACCATCCTTTGCTAAACGAAATTGTGTTTCCTGCGGGGATCTTGCAACCTCCTTATTTCAACTTTGAAGCAGATGCGGCAATCAACTATGGTGGCATAGGCGCTGTGATTGGGCATGAGATCTCTCACGGCTTTGACGACAAGGGGAGTAAATACGATGCCAGCGGCAATTTGAATAATTGGTGGAAAGAGGCTGACTTGGAACAGTTTGTTGCCAGAGGTGAGGCCCTTGCCGATCAATTCGATCAATATGAACCTATTGAAGGCGTGTTTGTTCAGGGGAAGTTTACATTGGGAGAAAATATTGGGGACCTTGGAGGCCTAAATATAGCTTACGAAGGATTGCAACGTCACCTTAGAGAAGAGGGAAGACCCGGTCCCATAGACAACTTTACTCAGGAGCAACGGTTCTTTCTATCATGGGCTACCATCTGGAGGGCAAAGTATAAGGATGAAACATTGCGCACAACAGTCAACACTGATCCCCATGCTCCTGACATGTTTAGAGGCAATGGACCACTTACCAACATGCAGCAGTTTTATGACGCATTTGGGGTAGGGCCTGGCGATAAGATGTTTAGGGAAGAGGAGGATCGCATTGTAATCTGGTAGTAGCCTCGAGGAACATGTGATTTAAAATTTGATTGACGGGTTTGGAAAGATCGAAGCCTTTAGTATTATTGCTCTTCGTAACAATTTGCTTTTATGGGAAGAGGTGATAAAAAGACAAAGAAAGGAAAGATTGCGATGGGCTCGTTTGGGAATTCGCGCAAGAGAAAAAAGAAACCTACTTTTACTCCAAAGATTAAGGCGGAGGTAAAGCAAGACACAGAGCCGGTAGTAAAGAAGCCAAAAGCCAAAAAAGTTGCTAAGAAGAAAGCGGCTAAGAAGACCGAAAAATGAATTTTACCAAGAACATAGCATGGTGGTGGCATCTTCCGACATTCGGGGAGAAGCTAGTTGTGCTATAGTTTAGAATAATAAATTATTGTCAAGAAGCCCGCCCCGATTAGTCGGGGCGGGCTTCTTGTTTTTACACCATAGGTATGATGAAGTCGTTTAAAGTTTACACACGATCGGTCAGGTTATTGGCAGATACGCTCACGCCCGTAAATATCTACTTAAAATTACGGGATGTATTTGCAGGCAGCATTCTCCTGGAGAGCTCAGACTACCATGGTCATGAGAATAGCCTTTCGCTTATCTGCTGCGAGTCGATCGCGAGCTACATTGTAAGGGGAGAGCAGCTGGTAGTCACGATGCCAGACCGCATAACAATGAAAGAGAACCTCGGGGATAGAGGGCAGGCGCTGAGAAAGCTTGATGCTTTTCGCAATGCATTCGAAGTGCAAGGTGAAAAAGCCAAGTACATCTCAGGTGGTCTGTTTGGGTACATGGCTTATGATGCGGTCCAACATTTTGAAGAAATTGATTTTGGCAGGGATCAATCTGATGCGATACCAGAAATTCTTTATAATGTTTACCGATATGTGATCGTGGTCGATCACTTTTCCAATGAACTGATGCTTTATGAAAATGTAACCGACAAGGATGAAGCTTCACAGCTGGATAGGTTGCAGAGGATCATTTTCAGCAATCGCTTTTCAACTTACAATTTTAAAATGGAAAGTGATGAGTCGTCTAATTTAACTGACCAGGAATATGTGGAACTAGTGAAGAAAGGAATTCATCACTGCAATAGAGGAGATGTATTTCAAATCGTATTGTCAAGGCAGTTTAGGAGGACTTTTAAAGGAGATGAATTTAATGTGTATCGTGCCCTTCGATCGATTAATCCTTCTCCGTATTTATTTTATTTCGATTTTGGAAGCTTTAAAATCTTTGGGTCTTCTCCGGAGGCACAAATACAAATTAAGGGCCATAATGCATCTATCTATCCGATTGCTGGCACCTTTAAAAGAACCGGCAATGACAAGGAAGATGCGGAGCTCGCCTCCCAACTGTTGAAAGATGAGAAGGAAAACGCGGAACATGTGATGCTGGTTGACCTCGCTCGCAATGACTTAAGCAGGAGTGCATCTGAGGTGAAGGTGGAGGTGTATAAGGAAATACAATACTACTCTCACGTGATTCACCTCGTCTCTAAAGTTACTGGTCAGCTAGACGAGGATACTTCACCCTTGCGACTTGCCGCAGACACATTTCCAGCGGGCACGCTGTCTGGCGCCCCAAAGCACAAGGCGATGACTTTGATAAACCAGTTTGAAAAAACAAGCCGTGGGTTTTATGGTGGGGCGATCGGCTTCCTGGGATTTAACGGGGACTTTAATCATGCAATTATGATTAGAACGTTCCTGAGCAAGAAAAACCAATTGACCTACCAGGCAGGAGCAGGAGTAGTAGCTAAATCAGTTCCTGAGAATGAGTTGCAGGAGGTAAATAACAAGATGGGCGCTTTACGAAGGGCACTGGCACAGGCGGAAGAACTATGAAAATACTATTGCTAGATAACTACGATTCATTCTCCTACAACCTGGTGCACATGATCAGGGAACTGAAATATTCCTGTGACGTATTTCGAAATGACAAAATAACCATCGAGGAAGCCAGCACCTACGACAAGATTCTTTTGTCGCCAGGCCCAGGGATTCCTGATGAAGCCGGTATCATGAAGACAATGATTCGGGAGCTGGGAAACGTGAAGAGTATCCTTGGTGTTTGTCTCGGTTTTCAGGGAATTGCTGAAGTATACAATGCGCAGTTGTACAACATGGGTACGGTGCTTCATGGTATAACGAGTGCCTTGGTGATAAAGGAGAAAGAGGAATTACTCTTTGAAGGTGTGGCAGACGGCTCTCAAATTGGCCACTATCACTCGTGGGCCGTCTTGCCAGAAAGCGTTAATGGAGAATTGCAGGTAACTGCAACTGATGAGACGGGAATGATCATGGCAATTAGGCATCGGACTTTTGATGTGCGTGGCGTGCAGTTTCATCCTGAATCTATCTTGACCCCAGAAGGTAAAAAAATGATTTCTAATTGGCTGCAAGAAAAATGATGAGAGAGATACTAAACGAACTTTCGCAACACCGGTCGCTAGACAAGTCTACCGCGAAGCAGGTCTTGATTGATATCGCATCCGGTCAAATCAACCCTAGCCAGATCAGTGCTTTTATCACTGTGTATATGATGAGGACCGTAACCATCGATGAATTGCAGGGCTTTCGAGATGCGATGCTGGAATTATGCGTGCCGGTAGACGTTCCTTATCCTGTGATGGATGTTTGCGGCACTGGGGGTGATGGGAAGAATACTTTTAATATCAGTACACTCTCGGCCTTTGTGGTAGCGGCTTCGGGGCAGCCAGTTGCCAAGCATGGAAACTATGGGGTATCTTCTGTAAGTGGTTCTTCCAATGTATTGGAATTTTTTGGCTATCGGTTCACCAGCGAGATCGATAAACTTCAGGGTTCATTGTCGCGCGCTAATATTTGTTTTTTGCATGCACCACTTTTTCATCCCGCTATGAAGAATGTAGCGCCAATCCGCAAGGAACTTGGTGTGAAGACATTTTTTAACATGTTGGGACCGATGGTGAATCCTGCCAATCCAACAAAGCAACTAGTGGGAGTTTTCAATCTCGAATTGGCACGGCAGTATGGGTACCTTTATCAGAACACGAAAAAAGATTTTGTAATCGTGCATGACCTGCAAGGCTATGATGAGATTTCGCTTACCGGACCGATCAAGATTTATTCCAATACTGGTGAGCAAGTCATTGAGCCTGCTGACTTGGGTCTGAATCTAGTGGAGACCAGAGATCTTAGGGGAGGAGATACTGTAGAAGAAGCAGCTGACATTTTTTTGAAGATACTGGAAGGCAAGGGAACCAGGCAGCAAAACGATGTAGTGGCTGCTAATGCCGGACTGGCACTTTATTGTACTGATCAGACTTCTGAAATGAAAGATTCAGTGGTAAAAGCAAGAGAGGCACTTGAGTCTGGAAGAGCACTAAAGAGTTTCAAAACGCTAATGGAGAACTAATGGATTTGCTTGAAAAAATAGTGGCGCAGAAGCGGACAGAAGTGGAAGCGAGGAAGGGTCTGTATACAGTGAAACTGTTGGAGAAGAGCCTTTACTTTTCGGCAAAGCCGGTATCGTTAAGAAAGTATGTAACCCGTGCGGATAAATCAGGGATCATAGCAGAAATTAAAAGGCAGTCGCCTTCCAAGGGTGTGCTTAATTCGAATGTCTCGATTGAACAAACTTCAGTTGGATATCTACGGGCTGGAGCTTCGGCCCTGTCCATACTTACTGACTCCACTTTTTTTGGTGGCTCAAACGATGACTTGACAGCCGCTAGAAAACTTAATTCCTGCCCCATACTAAGAAAGGACTTCGTATTGGATGAGTATCAAATCATAGAAGCCAAATCAATCGGGGCCGATGCAGTGCTACTCATTGCAGCCATACTTTCACCGAGGGAGATAAACTCATTGGCGGCACTTGCGCACAGTCTGGAGTTGGAGGTCTTACTTGAAGTACATAATAGAGAGGAGTTAGAGGTCAATCCTGACGCTGACGCAGATTTGATAGGTGTGAATAACAGGAATCTCAAGACATTTGAGGTGGATTTGAATGTAAGTAAAGAACTGGCGGAAAAAATCAATCCATCTGTAGTCAAGATTTCTGAGAGTGGCATTGATTCACCGGCACAAGTGATAGAACTTCAAAGCTTCGGTTACCAGGGTTTTTTGATGGGTGAGAAGTTTATGAGGGACAGTAGGCCAGAAGTTCAGGCAGAGGAATTTATAAGGGAATTGAAACTGGCTCAAAAGAATAATGCAGATGATTAAGGTTCGCCCAAAGATTAAGGTTTGCGGGATGAGGGAAGCTGAGAATATTCTAGAATTATCTCAATTTGACATAGACTATATGGGATTCATCTTCTACAAGGAATCCCCCCGATTTGTAGGTGATTCTTTTGTTGTTCCCGAGGCATTGCCCTCTGAAATTAAGAAGGTTGGTGTGTTCGTCAATGAGGATACTGAGGTGATGCTTAAGCTCGTTGATCGACACCAGCTGGATTATGTGCAGTTGCATGGAGATGAAAGCGTAGAGGTGTGTGAGATGCTAAAACACTCAGGGATTGGAGTGATTAAAGCTTTTGGCGTGAAGAGAGATTTTGATTTTAAAAGAACCGATGCGTATTCCCGAAGTGTAGATTATTTCTTGTTTGATACGGCTGGTGAAAAGCGTGGAGGAACTGGAGCTAGTTTTGATTGGAACGTTTTGGGAATGTACAGCGGGACTATACCTTACTTTCTAAGCGGTGGAATTGATCATCACTCCATTGATTTGATTAAGAAGTTAAACGACTCGAAAATCTATGCAATTGATGTCAATAGTAAACTGGAAGTTCGTCCAGGTATAAAGGATGTTGAAAAAGTAGAGGAGTTTGTAAATGCAAAAAAGCGAGCATATGAAATTTGATGTGGACGAGCGAGGCTATTATGGGTCCTTTGGTGGAGCCTATGTGCCTGAGATGTTATATCCCAATGTAGAGGAGTTGAGGTTAAATTATCAGTCGATTATCGCGAGTGCCAGTTTCAAGCGTGAGTTTGATCATTTGCTTTCCACTTACGTGGGTAGGCCCACGCCTTTATATCAAGCTGCGCGACTGTCTGAAAAGTATGGTGCCGATATCTATTTGAAGCGTGAAGATCTGTGTCACACAGGTGCCCACAAGATCAACAACACGATAGGGCAAATCATTTTAGCCAAACACCTGGACAAGACAAAAATTATTGCAGAGACTGGCGCAGGTCAGCATGGTGTTGCTACCGCCACCGTTTGCGCTTTGATGGGATTGGAGTGCGTGGTGTACATGGGCAAACTTGACATGGACCGACAACGGCCTAATGTAGAGCGGATGAAGATTTTGGGTGCGGAGGTCGTACCCGCACTTAGCGGCAATATGACGCTCAAAGATGCTACCAACGAGGCCATGCGGCATTGGATAAACCATCCCATGGATACCCATTATATTATTGGTTCAGTGGTGGGGCCTCATCCATATCCCAATATGGTCACGCAATTTCAATCTGTGATCAGTAAGGAGATAAGGGCTCAACTCACGCGCGAAACAGGAAACCCCTTTGCTGATTATGTGATTGCCTGTGTCGGGGGAGGCAGTAACGCGGCAGGAGCCTTTTATCATTATCTCAATGATGAGCATGTGAAGCTGATTGCAGTTGAGGCCGCAGGATTGGGTGTCGATTCTGGAGAGTCAGCTGCTACCACCGCTCTTGGCAAGCCGGGGGTGCTTCATGGAAGTAAGACATTACTAATGCAAACGGACGATGGGCAGGTGGTTGAACCCTATTCCATCTCTGCCGGATTGGACTATCCTGGTATTGGGCCACTACATGCGCATCTTTTTGAGACGGAGCGCGTTCAGTTTCTAAGTGCCACTGATGACGAAGCGATGGCAGCAGGAATTGAACTAAGTCGCCTGGAGGGAATAATTCCTGCGATAGAGTCGGCACATGCCATTGCGGTTTTAGATCGCCTGGATTTGTGCGCAGAGGATGTGGTAGTGATTAACCTTTCAGGAAGGGGAGATAAGGATTTAGATACCTATATTAAGTGGGGTAAATATTAAAGTTAAATTTTAATAAGAATGAAAGTGAATATACTGCTTCCGATAGGTCTGATGCTGTTGCTGGGATGCCAGGCTCAGAAAGAAAGTAGCCTGGACGTAAAAGCATATCAGCAGGAAGTAGACGCCTGGCATCGGAACAGGGTCGAGAATGACCTAAAGGGTCCAACCGGTTGGTTAAATCTCGCGGGCTTGTTCTGGCTCAACGAGGGGTTTAACACTTTCGGAAGTGGGGAGGAAAATGATTTGGTATTTCCTGAGGGCAAAATTGCTGCAAATGCAGGCACGTTTTCACTTCAGCAAGGACTAGTCACCTTGACTGCACAGAAGGATAGCGAGATAATGCATGAAGATAGTATAGTCACCTCCATGGTGGTACACTATCCCGACTCTTCGTTTTACCCTATGATGATACATGGATCATTACAGTGGTTTGTCATTGAAAGAAACGGTGCGGTAGGCGTAAGGCTGAGAGATCTGGAGAGCGAGGCCGTTGCCAATTTCGAAGGTGTAGATCGGTATCCAATTGACCCACATTGGAGAGTTGAAGCTGATTTTGAGTGGGCAGAAGGAAACCGGACGATCGATGTCACCAACATTCTGGGTCAGACCTATGCGCAAGCCTCACCTGGTACCCTGGTTTTCGCAATTGATGGTAAAACCTATCGTTTGGATGTCCTGGACGAAGGTGGCGAGGAGTACTTTGTCATCTTTGGTGATAAGACCAACGAACTGGAAACTTACCCCTCGGGTCGTTACATGTACATCAGTAAGCCTGATAACAATGGAATGGTGATTGTGGATTTTAATAAATCCTATAATCCTCCCTGCGCTTTTTCTTCGTTTGCTACCTGTCCGGTGCCTCCCAAGCAAAATGTATTAGGCCTATCTATTCGGGCAGGTGAGAAGAATTTTTCAGATCACTAGACACCGGAATAGTGAAAAACAGAATAACCAAGTTGTTTGATTCAAAGAGGGAAAAACTCCTTTCAGTGTACTTTACTGCCGGATTTCCTCAACTCAATGACACGATTGAAATTGCAAGGGCCCTAGAGCGGCATGGCGCTGATATGATTGAGATAGGCATGCCTTTTTCAGATCCGGTGGCAGATGGGCCTGTGATTCAGGAAAGTAATAAGAAGGCCTTGGCTAACGGCATGAATGTGTCTTTGCTTTTAGATCAGGTGCAGGAAATGAGAAAGCATTTAAAGATTCCGATCATACTGATGGGGTATTTAAATCCCATTATGCAGTTTGGAATTTCTAAATTCTTAACGCGGGCGAGAGAGGTAGGTGTAGATGGCCTGATTGTCCCGGACTTGCCACTGGATGAGTACCTGAGCGAGTACAAGTCAAAATTTGAGCAGCTTGGATTAATGCATGCGTTGCTGGTATCTCCTACAACCAGCGAAGAGAGAATTCACAGGATAGATGCTGCTTCGAGTGGCTTTCTTTATGCCGTGTCTTCCTCCAGTACCACGGGAGCCCGAAAAGAATTTGGCAAGGAACAGTTGAGTTATTTCAAGTACCTCAAGGAATTGAAGTTGAAGAATCCATTTATGGTGGGCTTTGGCATATCAAACGCGTACACATTCAATCAGGCTTGCCAGTACAGTCGTGGGGCAATCATAGGAAGTGCTTTTGTTTCCGCGCTGGGGGAAGGAAAAGATTTGGATGACACAATCAGGGAATTCACCAAAGCAATACGTGGCAAACAGTTGGCTTAAGTATCCGTTGCCTATTGCTATTTGTATTCCCTTATAATTCCAATGCGGTCGCTCCTGTTTCTGTTAATTGCTTGTTTAGTTCTTCTTTCATCTCCTGCAGTACGGTAGCCATCTCCGGGTCTGAAATGCGATTTTGTAATTCGTAGGGATCGGTTTCCAAATCATAGAGCTCGTCCATTCCTTCAAGGTCTACATAATGAATGTACTTGTACCTTTCATTGCGCACGGCTTTGTATCCCATATTCACAATCCTTGGAAAAACCGTATCACTGTAGTATTCTACAAGGAAAGAAGTTCGCCAGTTCTGGGCAGTGTTATTAATGACAGGCAATAAGGATTTGCCTTGAATGTGGGCAGCGGGCTTTTGACCTGCCATTTCAACTAAAGTGGGAGCCAGGTCAATGCTCAATACCATTTGATCTATCTTGCTTCCTTGCTTGATGGCAGGTGGGTAGCGTATAAGCATTGGAATTCGGATCGCCTCTTCATAAGCTAACCTGCGTTCTTCATCCAGACAGTGTTCGCCATACCAATAGCCATGGTCGCTGGTGAAAACAATAATGGTGTTGTCGAGGGCACCACGGTCTTCCAGCGACTGCATCAATTGACCAAGTCCATCATCGATGGCCATCAGCATTTCTGCTCGCTCACGGATGGTTTGCTCTTTCGTGGACGTTTCAGGACTTAGTAATGGTAAGCCTTCGATCTTGCGGGCTAGTGCAGGTTTGTCCACAGGAGGAATGTTAGCATTGGGTCTCCTTTCAAATACTGCATTGGCATACATGCCTTTGTGCCTTTCCGCGGGAATAAAACCTGGTAATTCTACTTCTACCACACTGCCATCATCCTTTTGTATCACGTTAGGATGCAGGGCTTTTTGAGAGAGGTACAACAGGAAGGGGCTTGATCGTTCTTTGTTTACAAACTTCAGTGCATAGTCTGTGAGGATGTCCGTCACATAACCATCCACTGTGATGCGCTCACCATCTACATTCAAGTTGGGATCAATGGCCTCTCCTTGACCTTTTAATGCTACCCAATGGTCAAATCCAGGTCTGGCCGTATCGTCATTTCCCATGTGCCACTTGCCGATGAATGCGGTTTCGTATCCTTTTCCATTGAGAAATTTTGGGAACGTTTCAAGTTTATGACTTTGTTCGTTTCTGGCAAGATTATCTGTTATGCCATTTGCATGAGCATACTGGCCGGTGAGAAAACTCGCACGACTGGGGGAGCACAATGGCGTAGTTGTAAATGCATTTTTGAAACTAACTCCTTCCTTGGCCACCCGATCAATGTTTGGGGTCTTCAGGTAGTTGTGGCCGCCTTCCCCATATTCATCCCACCTCATGTCATCAACCAACACGACAATAATGTTAGGAGAAGATACTTCTTCCGATTCTTGGTTTTTCTGGGAGCAACCAGAGGCAATAAGAAATGCGAATGATGCTGCCAGGATTTGAATTTTACGCATGACGATCTTATTAAGTGGATGAATGAAGCTAGGTAATAATTATTGGCGCCACAACCTTAATCCTCAATGTAGGGTTGAGCTTCTAACACCGTCAAATCCTTCTTAAGGGTGCTGCCGTTAGTATTTAGCTCCACTTGGTACTTTCCTGCTGATATAAACTCGTTATAGTGAATAAAATAGGGCAGGTCACTTTCTACTCTCTTGAGAATGAGGTCCCATCTGAATTGGTTATACCCCTTTGTGCTTTTTAGTTCGGTAGACCAGACTACCTGATTGGTGCTGTCTCGGATGTTAATAGTTGCCGGCCCTGCTTCGCGCGAATAGAAGGTGATCGGGAGCTTTTCAGCTTTTCTATAATCCACTCCATTCATCGATCCGTTGTAGAAAGGGGATTGAATTTGTGGAATTTCAAAAAGATAGTTTTCCTTTACT
This sequence comes from Cyclobacteriaceae bacterium, assembly GCA_040216915.1. GTDB lineage: Bacteria > Bacteroidota > Bacteroidia > Cytophagales > Cyclobacteriaceae > ELB16-189. The sequence goes on along the minus strand of JAVJOD010000003.1, from coordinate 11,809 downwards.
TCTCTTGAAATTGCTTCGTGAATTGGCGAGAGATTCAACTTATACATCCCCCGGCCGTGAGTAGCTGCGATAAGATCTTTTGATTTGATATCAATTTCAATATCAGCGACACTCGTTGCGGGCATATTATTCCCAAGCTTCTGCCAGGATTTTCCCCGGTCTGTTGAAAGGTAGGCACCTCGGTAGAGACCTGCATACAGTATGCTCTCGAATACCGGATCTTCCTTGATTACATAAGCCACTTCATTGGGAAGGTCGCCCTTAATTGACTCCCATGTTTTTCCGTAGTCTTCCGACTTGTAGATGTATGTGCCAAGGTCATCATAGTTCATTCCCGAAAGGGTAATGTAAACTCGAGACTTGACGTACTTAGAAGGAGTGATGCTTCGAATGTAATTATTGGAAAGCCCTTTGGAACGTTCTTCCCAATTCTTGCCTCCATCCATTGTTACCCAAAGTGCTCCTCTGTCCATGCCCACGTAAAGCAAGTCACGTTCCAGTGTGGATTCTGCCATGGCTCCTGCAGCCAGGGCCTTTTTGCTTTTGTCTCTGGACACACTTAGGTCTTCGCTGATGATCTCCCATTGATCACCACGATCCGTACTTTTCATCACGTAGTTACCGGCCAGATACAAAGTTTTATGATCATGTGGGGAGAGCATGTAGGGTGAAATGAAATTGTACTTGACGGGAGGATGTCCTTCAGGTAGTTTTGGTCGTGCCGGAACAGAAAGACCGGTCGTCAAATCCATTCGCCTAATGCCACCCTCCTGGGAGCTGAAGTAGATCGTATTTTCATCATCCGGATCCACAAGTGTGATACAGCCATCGCCACCACTCCATGGATCGATCCACAGGTATTTCCAGCCATCGTAAAACTCGGGATTCCATTCTCTTGCCCTGCCATATACTGTTGAGTTATCTTGTGTTCCACCGTATATGTTGTAGGGAGTTTTGTTGTCGAGGGTGATATCATAAAATTCACCGGCAGGTATGTTGTTGAAGTGCGTCCAGGTTTTTCCTCTGTCGAAAGATTGATAAAGACCACCGTCATTGCCAAGCACCAGGTGATTGGAGTTTTCGGGATTGATCCACATTTCGCAGTGATCGAGGTGCAGCGGATCAGCCACGCTGGGAAACAAATGGTTTACCTCTCCGCCAATGTATTCAAAAGTCTTTCCGCCATCGGTGCTGTGTGCAAGTCGAACCCCCAATGCGTAAATCTCCTCATCGTTTTTAGGGTTTACATAAATGTCCACGAAATACCATCCCACTACAGAGAGGAACATCAGCTCGTGATCATGTGTCTTCGCCCATGTCACCCCGCCATCCATGCTTCTGTAGATTTCTGCAGCACCTTTACCTTCTTCTTTCTCGCGGTGATCCATGAAGGCATAAACTTTGTTGGGATTAGTGTAAGAGACCGTCAATCCGATTCTGCCTTTTCCTTCATCCGTAGGAAGACCCTTTTCACTCTTTGACCAGGTTTTGCCGGCATCTTTACTATAGTAGATATTGCTTTTCTTTCCGTTGATACTGGGATTGTTTTCCCACATCGAGGCGTAGAGCACTGAGGGATTACTTGGAGAAATGACAATGTCATTGGCACCAGTCTGGTCATCGACATAGAGTACATGCTCCCATGTTTTCCCGCCATCCATCGATCGGTATACTCCCCGGTTCGTATTTGTAGACCAGAAGTGCCCGAGTACGGCCACATAAACAACATCGGGATTGGTGGGATGCACCACAATTTCACCGATGTGCCAGGAGTCGCTAAGGCCTAAGTTTTTCCAGGTTTCACCAGCGTCATCGGATCGGTAGACTCCTGTGCCTGGCATGGTAAAGTTTCTGGGTTTCTTCAAACTTTCCCCCGTGCCCAGATATATGATATCTGGGTTGGAGGGAGCAAGCGCAATGTCTCCGATTCCCAGCGAGGGTTGTTGCTCAAATATCGGCTTCCAGGTCAGGCCATTGTTGTTGGTTTTCCAAAGGTTTCCTGAGCCAAAGGCTGCATACAGCGTGCCGGGTTTACTTGTATCCACCTGTACTGCCTCTACTCGGGCGCTGTTGATGGTAGGGCCCAGTTGAATCCAGGGAAGGTTGTAGGAGGTTGTGGCTTGCTTCTTCTTATGTTCTTCAAAGGAGGTTACTAGTGGAGATTCTTGCTGCTGTGCGTTGGCAGTGCATACAATTTGTAGCAGAAACAGGAATTTGCAGGTTTTTCTAAACATTTTGTATTCGAATTATTATGCTTTCACTTCTAAAGTCCATTTATAAAATAAGGTTAAACAAGCATTTAGGAATTGCCTCGCTGCTCTTCTTTAAGAGGGTTATGTTTATCATAAGAAGGTAATACCTACCCTTAATTGGGGTGACGCGGAGTTTTCCTATTTCATACGTATTCTTGATTTTTTGGAGGTGATTACCATCTAAATATAGCCTTAAAACGGAAGGAATGCCATTTTTTTGAGGACAGAAGGGTTCTCTCTGCTGAGTTAATGACAGACCATTCATAAAATACACGAATATTTACCAAACGAATTTTTCCTCAACCGTTAGTGGATTAATAGTATTTACCTTAAATTTAACCGAGCCACATTTAAATATTTTTAAAACGTAAACCTAAATCCCTGAAGTAATGAACAAATTCAAGAACCGTTTGATATTCTTATTGAAGCAGTACGACCTGCGTGTGATGAAGCTGGATGAACTTGCCAAAATGTATCATGGCCAGACCAGTAGCTTCGTTAGAGGTGAGACTGAACCTAAGCTTTCATCAATAGTAAAGATGCTGGCCTTTTTTAAGGAGGTCTCCACTGAGTGGTTTGTACTTGGAAAAGGAAAGCCCTGGAAGGCGGGACCTCCGAAGGTAAAAGCTAAACCTGCCAAGAAGGCCGCTAAGAAGAAAGCTGCCAAAAAGAAGAAGTAGGCGCTTTCAGAATCGAAGCATTGGAATTGGTCGCTCTTTTGGGGCGACCATTCTTTTTATGTCCTCCAGCTAAGTGCGACCTCACCTTTCGTAAGCATAAATTATTTCCTACCTTTTATTTGAAATGTCTACTTGGATCATTGTAGTTATTGGGTTGGTCACATTGTATGTGTTGGCAAATGTGATACTGTATTTTTGGCAGGATCAATTCCTTTTTAAGCCGGAGAAACTTCCTGCAGACTTTCAGTTTAAATACCCGAATCTTTCATTTGAAGAGCATAGCATAGAGCTGGAGGCGGGAGTCAATATTAGCGCAATTCATTTTCGAATTGAAAAACCAAAGGGCGTTGTGTTCTACCTGAAAGGAAACTCAAAATCCATCAAGGGATGGGGGAAATTTGCCATCGATTTTACCCGGCAGGGCTTCGATGTAGTGATGGCAGACTACCGGGGATTTGGGAAGAGTACAGGCCGAAGAACAGAGGAGGGCATAAAGAATGATCTGCAACTGGTATACGATAAGATCAAATCACAAGTGGATGAGAAGTTTATCATATTGTATGGAAGATCTCTCGGCTCTGGATTTGCAGCTAAATTGGCTTCGCTAAACATCCCGCGGATGCTGGTGCTGGAGTCGCCCTTTTATAGCCTCACTTCCGTAACAAAAAGATTTGTGCCCTTCATGCCCATGAGTTTGATTATGCGATTCCCGATACGCACTTATCTCTATCTAAAATATGTAAACTGCCCCATCAAGATATTACATGGCACCAATGACAAACTCATTCCTTTTAGTACGTCTGTGAAACTCTCGAAAATCAAGCCGGACAGCACAAGACTATATCCAGTGATTGGCGCAGGTCATAATAACATGCACACCTTTGAGGAATATCATCGGATGATGGAGGAGATCTTGCATTCAAAATTGCCCAAGGCCGTAGACCCGGAAGAAACCAGTTTAAACTTTAAGAGAAAGAGGTGAGTTTCTTTGCTTCTCCCTTCCTTCGTAAGATCAGAATGATTGTCATCACTATTATTACTTTATACTTGGTGGCGGGCATTGCCCTTTACTTGATACAGGATAAAATCATTTTTCTCGGAGAGCCATTGCCAGAAAACTATAACTACGAATTTAACATTCCGGTTGAGGAACTCAATATTGAAATGAGCGATGGTGCGTTGATCAATACGCTGCGGTTCAGGGTGGACAGTTCCAAGGGTTTGATCGTTTACTATCATGGTAATGCAGGCAACCTCGCAAGATGGGGTTTTGTAGCCGAGGATTTTGTGAAGCTTGGCTACGATGTGGCGATCATTGACTATCGGCAATACGGTAAGAGTACTGGATTGCGAACAGCCTCTAACGTATTAGCAGATGCTGAAGAGGTATACCAATACTTTGCAGATAAAGTTAGTGAGGATAGTATCATTGTGTATGGCAGGTCGATTGGGACTGGGATGGCGAGTCATGTGGCAGCCAGGAACAAACCCCGTATGCTGATTCTGGAAACACCTTACTACTCCCTGAATTCCTTGGCGCAGTCGCTGATGCCTTTTTTTCCCGTCAAGCTTGCGCTGAAGTACAAGCTCGACAATGGAAAGAACCTGACTAAGGTACAGTGTCCAGTCTACATCTTTCATGGTACTGATGATGAAGTAGTGTCTTTTGAACAAGGTCGGAAGCTTTTCGAAAATGCTGATAAAAGCAAGACCACTTTTTTTTCCATCGAAGGAGGGCAACATAATAACCTCTCAGATTTTGAAATGTATCACAAGTATCTCGAATCTGTTTTAGAATAAATTTAACTGCAGGTAGAGAATGTCAACTATACACCGTATGAGGCTCATGCAAAGTCCTAGTTTGGAACTGGTGCTATTTAATACAATATTTGAATACATCGTACTTAACAAATAAGTGGAAGAAGAAATCAAAAATATCGAGCACTTAATCGAACAGGGAAAGTACCTTCAGGCTCGTGCTATGGTGCAGGATGTCACCGGCCTTGATTCCAACCTTAGATTACAGCAGCTCTATGCGCTCGCCACATCCAAGTCCGGTATGCCGGGATTGGCTCAGGAGTTTCTTGAGAAGACATTTACTCAGCATCCCAACGATGCGGAGACTGCAGGTATCCTTGCCGGCATATACAAATTGCTTTTCAAGCAAACCGAAAATTCTGACTTCGCGATTAAGTCACGCGATACTTACCTGGCCAACTTTACGTCCACCGGAAGCTACTATACCGGAATAAATGCTGCGACTATGTCGGTGATTGCAGGACAAGCTCGAAAAGGCAGGGAGGTTGCCCAATTAGTGATTGACAAATTAGGTGACACCGCAGACTTTTGGGAAGTAGCCACGCTGGGGGAGGCTCACTTGCTTACCAAATCGCATGACAAAGCAGTGGATTTCTATTTGAAGGCAAGAACCCTGGCGGGAACCGACTGGGGCAAGGTTAGCTCAGTGTATGAACAGCTTTGGTTGCTCAAACATTACATGAACGTACCTGCGGAAATTCTAAAAGTCTTTCATCCGCCTACCGTAATGGCATTTGTAGGTCACATGGTGGATCATCCCGATCGCGCGGAGCCGAGGTTTCCTGCATCCATCCAGGATGCCATGAAGGAAGGAATACGCTCGGCCATTAAATCACAAAAGGGAGCTATTGGATATTGTTCACTCGCTTGCGGAGGCGACATCTTGTTTGCCGAAGCAATGGAGGAGGAAGGTGGTGAACTAAATATTTTCATACCATTTGCCAAGGATGATTTCATTCGAGAGAGCGTGAGTTTTGCAGGACAGGAGTGGGTCAATCGATTTGAACGATTGATCACAAATCGCAATGTGCGATACATCACCCACGAAACTTATGAAGATCACACGGACCTATTTACCATGCAGAGCAAAGTAGTGCTGGGATCTACGCTGTATAGAAGCACAATGATGCGCAGCGATTCATATCTTATCACCGTGATGTCTGACTTTGATCTTTCCAGACTTGAAGGGGGCACGCGAGACAATATTTCGCTGTGGCCCTATCCTGATAAGGTAATCAATGTGAGTCCGGACAGGCTAGCGGGAAACACGGGCCGAAATTCCACTGTGCAAGGAGCAGCACAGGAAGTCGTTATGGAAACGGACCGTCCTGCTTTGTATACTTTAGTCATTAGTCTCAGCACGGACAATCAAGAGGCTATCACCAAGCTCTTTGATATTACAACCGCTGTATGTGGAGAAGTGATAGTGGCGCCCCTTGTCAGTTGTATTGCAGGGGATAAGATGGTGACGGGATTCACAGGCCTTCGCCCATTATACGATTTCGTGCAGCAAATTCGCAAGGCGCCAAAGATCAATCAAGCCCAATTACAGCTTACCATCAACGGTGGCCCTATTCGCGTGAGCGACTTTCATGAAAAAGATACGGTACAATACAAGGTGATGGAAGGCCCTCATTTTGACAAAGCAATATTTGGTCATCAATATGGTGTGCCTGGCTCCTGCATTGCGCTTAGTCCGATTGCTTACGAGCTGGCCCTCTACAAGATTGATATTGAACTTGTAAGTCGGGCTTCTATGGAAGATGGGGAGATGGTTGACGTTTATAAACTGACTGAGAAGTAATTCCTACTTCTTCAATTTGGCCATTACTTCGGCCAGATGCTCCTGCTTTTTTGCTTCCCTTTTACTTTTGCTGGTAGGAGTATGGTATCGGTGATTTTCTAAAAATACTTTCTGGGTCAGGTTCCATTCGCGTTCGTTCTCCAGGAAGCCACGATCCTTCATCTCCGCATACAGTCGATCTCCAATTTCAAAAAAATCATCGCGACCCAGATAGTCCAGGTCAGCATCGCAGAGGATTTGATCAAGCTTGTTTTGCGGTGACTGTGGAATTTTTGTCGCCATGATCATGGAACAAATCTGATCGATTTGACTTTCTGAGAATCGAAAAGAGGGAAGTGTTTCCTTGGCTAACTCGCATCCGTTGGCCTCGTGGCCTTTGTAGGTGGTGATAAATCCCGAGTCGTGGTACAAGGCTGCTATTCGAACAAGTTTGATTTCCTCCTCACTGGTGCCTTCTGCCTTTGCAATATTGACAGCGGATTGCAGCACATCATCTACGTGAGCTACATTATGGTACGTGAGGGTAGTGGGGAGTTCTTTCTTAAGTTTTTGGCTAATGAATTTTTCAGCCCCTTCGAAGTCTGCTTCCCGAATCTTGGCCAGCGACACGCGATCTTGTATGGGAGAAAGCAATGGATCGATGTCAAGCCAAATGAGCTCGGCATCGTTGGTTTTCACTGCCTCAAAAATTGATGCGATGGCTTTTTCCTTTTCTCCCATGGCAAGATGGATATAGGCAAGGTTGAAGTGGATGCCTTTCTCTTTTTGCTCACCTCTTTGCATCAGTTCATTGAGAATTTTCTCTGCTTCCGCTTCTTGCCCGAGGTGCCAATGACAAGCGCCAAGGAATGCCACCATGGAGGCTTGCCGTACGTTAGATGCTGCTAGCCCCATTTCCAATTGGCTTTTGGCGTCTTCATATTTGCCGGCAGTGAGGTAGAGGCGACCGAGGTGATCGTAAAAGCGAATCACCTTCGGAAAGAGCCGGAGACCTTCTTCAAATGTTTTTGCGGCTCCTTCATAATCTTTCCTGAGAAAGAGACAGATCCCCTGATAGTTGAAGTAGGCAACGCTAAGTGGCTCAATTTCTTTTGCCCGATCTATGACCTGTTGCGCTTCAGTAAGTCTGCCGGACAGACATAGCAGGTAGCTATAGGTATACAGTACGTTGGCGTTGTTATGGTTGATTTGCTGCGCAGCAAGTAGTGACTTTTCAGAGGCGTCAAAGTCTTTGTGAATAAATAGTTCTACAAAAGCTTTTGTCAGATGATCGTTGTCGCTAGCACCTTTTGTAATTGCGATGTCGAGATATTGATTGATAAGGGGTAAAGCTTCTGTGCCAGAGAGATCGCCATTCCATGACATGCGGGCAGAGTAACAACTTGCCAGGTAAGAATAGGCTTGCTTAAATTCCGGATCTAGTGCTATTGCCTTCTTGAAATAATCAGTGGCTACCTGGTACCCTTCCACATTCCACTGGTTGAAGGCATGGCGCCCCTTTAGAAAAAGGTCATAGGCCTCCAGGTTTTGTGTAGGCTTTTCGTGAGTTAAATTTTCATTACTTGCAATAGACGCCTTGAGTTGTTCCGCTACTGCATCTGCCACCAGGTCCTGCACGCTAAAAACATCTTCCATGCTTTCGGAGAAGACCTTTGACCAGATGGGATCGTCTTGCTCGGCATCTAATAGCTGCACATTGATCCTTACTTTGTCCTTGCTGGATTGTGCGCTGCCCTCCAAAATATATTTGACGGATAATTCCTTTGCAATCTCTGGAGCAGACATCGTGGTGTTCTTGTAGCGAGCAGTTGTAGTTCGCGATATCACCTTTAATGTTTTAATGCTCGCCAGTTGCATGATGATGTTCTCTGTGATGCCTTCTGCAAAGTATTCTTGCGACTCATCTTTAGATAGGTTTCTAAATGGAAGCACCGCAATCGATTTGCTGTCGCTGCGAAGGTCAGTTAGTATTGTGCCTGCTGCTGCTGCTGCCCCACTCAAATAAGCGCTGTCCTGGTCAGAAGCGGATATGGTGCCATAACCAACCTTTTCGGGCTTTTGGATGCCCTGGATAATTTCCTTTAAGGCGTTGGCCACCTTGTTCATTTGATCACGATAAGCCAGTTGCTTTAGATTGTCTTCGCGTCTGTCGTCTTTGCGCAATGCACGGTTTACTCCGGGGGATCGGTAGGTAAACTCCACGTACCTAAACTTTGCATCGAGTTCAGACTCAATCTGCTGGATGTCTGATGCTTCGAGATCATGAATGGTCACAGGCAGTATCCTGCTGGCTACATTGCCATTGCTCAATCGAATGTCTCTGCCTATAGGTTCTTCTCTGGCTACTTTGTTAAAAAGACAAAACTCATACTGCCAGGCATAGCTATTCGGGTCGCAGTATGTTTGAGAGATAATGGGGATAAAGATGACAGACTTGAGTTTGTTATTGAGGCTTTGGTTCACGCTGTGGTTTTCCAGTAGACCATCAAATGGGTTCTCGTCAAAATAGACTGATATGTTTTCCTTGAAGGTAGTGTCAAGTTCCTCTCTGAGTGCCTGAACAAACTGACTTACCCACTTATCTGACCGATTGTCTTTGTGGCGATAACTGATGAAGATGTCGTATTCATAATCGGGAAGGAGAGAGGGCATGGGTTAAAGATAGGAATTAAAAAGTTTTGCATCTTAAACCAGTCATGGGTTAATATTGGATTACTGCTCTTATCTTTTTTCTAATCTCTTCCCGACCTGAGTCTGTACTTCCAAGGGTGGGAGGAAAATGAGGATCTCGTGCGTCAATTGCTTTCTGGAGGTAGACAAAGGCTTTGGCCTTCTTACCCATATCAAAATATGCGTTTCCCAGGTCGAACATAGAAATGTATTCACCATTTTTTAATTGTTCTTCCAATTGCTCAATCCGCTTTGATGCACTATTTCTAAACAGCGTACTGTCATTATCGCGATAGAGGGAAATCAGAATTTGATCGCCTGATTTTTCAGCAAAGGATATAGCCATTGGTCGGTTGCCTATATCTCCATATTGATTTGCCAGCATGACAAAGGCAGCTGGCCAATCGCGCGGATTACTTTTATTTATCAAGGCAAGCGCATCAGTATCCTTCCCCGTCATGACGAGGCTATTTAATAGGAGGGTTTTTAATGTACCCGAAACAAAGCTAAGATCAGGATTGTATGAAAGGCCTTGTTTGTAGATATTAATAGCGTCCTCGTGGTCACCATAATTTATCCGAGTAATCCCCAACCAGCCATAGACATTGTTTTGATTGGGCTCAAGTGCAATTGATTTTCGAAATTCTTCCTCTGCTCCTTTTAAATTATAGGAGAGCCGAAGGAAAAATCCCAGTGAGGCATGTGCAGGCCCTGATTCAGGCGTCAGTCGTAATGCTTTATTAATATACTTCTCCGCTAGTGGCATGGCTATTTTTGGATCTTCCCATCCACGACTGGAGAATAAAAGATAAGCGTTGGCCAACGCTGAAATAGCATCAACAAATATTGAATCTTCTTTCAGTGCCTTTTCAAAGAATATGATCGCGTTTGCCATCTCCTCTTTTTCTCTTTTCTCCATAAGGAATTTGCCCTTCAGGAAATGGTCGTATGCGATGGTACTATTGGTGGGTAGTCTTTTTAGTAGCTGAATCTCATTTACGGATAGGGTTGACTTAAGCACATTGGCAATTGCGGTCGCTACTTCTCTCTGTACGGAAAAAATATCTTTTATAGGTCGGTCGTAAGACTCAGCCCAGAGATGCTCATCCGTGTCTGCTCTGATTAACTGGGCAGTTATGCGCACCTGATCACCCGCTCGCTGCACACTTCCTTCAAGAATGGTGGCTACACCTAGTTCAATACCCACCTCTTTCAAAGACTTTGGGTTCTCCTTGTACTGCATGGTGGAGGTGCGAGAAGTTACTTTCAAGGATTTGATCTTTGCCAGCTGCGTTATGATATCCTCAGTGAGTCCGTCACTGAAATACTCCTGTTCTTTGTCGCTGCTCATATTGACAAAGGGCAATACTGCCACAGACTTCTCTATATCACTGGTCGAAATCTTTGTAGCATCTGATGAGCTCACGTAGTAGTAACCAAGCGCTGCCATAAGCATAGCTGCAAGAGCGACTGCCCATTTTAGTTTTCTGGTTCGACTGTGATTAACTCCTTTGCTTCTCAGTTCCTCAATTTGTTTTCTTTGCGGGTTAACTTCATTTGTAGAAGGCTGGACAAGTCCATGGAGTAGCTCTTTAATGGCATTGGCTACTTTGTTGATTTGATTACCATAGTCCGTTTGATTTTGGTTATGACTTCTTTCATCCGTGATTTTCAGAGGACGATTAACACCGGGTTCTTTGTAGATAAACTCTATGGCTCTGAGTACCCCACCAATTTCTGTTGCAATGGTGGCTGTATCTTGTGCATCCAGTTCATGAATTTTAATGGGAAGAATCCTGCTAGCTACATTGCCGTTGCCTAGTTTAATATCCCTGCCTAATTGATCCGCCTTTGCCAGTTTATTAAAAGCCACAAACTCATGTTGCCAGGCAAAAGATTTGGGATCGCAATAGGTTTGGGAGATGATGGGGATGAAGATGAGGCACTTTAGTTTCCCCTCCAGGCTTTTATCTACATCATGATTTTCTAAAAGTCCATCATGAGGGTTGGTATCAAAGTAAATGGATAGCGGTTCTTTGATCGTAGCTGCCAACTCAGCCTTCAGGTGCTCTACAAATTCTGTTATTCCACCTGTCCTGTTATCGTTGTGGCGATAAGAGATGAAAATGTCGTATTCGTAACCGGGGAGGGTGGACGGCATGGCTAAAGATAAGAAACAACTTTTTATTCTTTTTTGATTTTCCCCAGCCAGTTTACCATAAGCGTAATTGGTGAACCATTCTCAGAGTCCGGAAATGATTCATACAAGAAGCGTTGTCCATCTGATGTGACTTGGTAAACATCTGCATTGGGTGCGTAGCCTCGGACAGAATAAGGTAAGTCAAACAACTTTTTTAAAGATTCGACCTCTACTGTGCTTTGGTTAAGTTGGATTTCGACTGACATGACGGAGGAGTTCGCACCATAATAAAATAATTCTTTGCCATCGCCTCGCCAGTGTGGCCGTGTGCCTCCTGTGGTAGAAACCTGCCATTTTGCCCCGGGCCCCGGGAACGGGCGGATGTAGATTTCATTTTGCCCTGATTCATCAGACTGGTAGGCAATCCAACGTCCATCGGGTGAAA